>NZ_QUZU01000004.1 GCF_004682055.1 Pseudomonas kairouanensis
CTTGAACTTCGGTATCGACGTGATCAACCAGATCAAAATCGAAAACCCGCACCTGTGGGATGCCGAGATGAAGGAAGAAGCGACCCAGATGATCCTGCAAGGGACTCAGCTGGAGATCGAATACGCACGCGATACCATGCCGCGCGGCGTGCTGGGCATGAACGCGGCAATGATGGAGGACTACCTCAAGTTCATCGCCAACCGTCGTCTGTCGCAGATTGGCTTGAAGGAAGAGTACCCAGGCACGACCAACCCGTTCCCGTGGATGAGCGAGATCATGGACTTGAAGAAAGAAAAGAACTTCTTTGAGACCCGTGTGATCGAGTACCAGACGGGTGGTGCGCTGAGCTGGGACTGATCAACGTCACAAATCCAGTGTGGGAGCGGTCTTGTGTGGGAGCGGGCTTGCTCGCGAAGGCGGTGGAGCAGTGCCTGATGTACTTGCTGACACACCGCATTCGCGAGCAAGCCCGCTCCCACATTGGGCCTGCGCTGTTCCATATATTCTGCAAGCTTGCCTCTAATGCCTAACCAAACCATCAAGACCCCTTGCGTCGGCCTGTGCTCCACCGTCTACGGCGACCTGGTCTGCCGCGGTTGCAAGCGTTATCACCATGAAGTGATCCAGTGGAATGGCTACAACGCCGAGGAAAAACACGCGGTGTGGCTGCGCCTGGAGCAATTGCTGGTGCAAGTGATGGCCAGTAAGTTGGAGATGTTTGACGCGCACCTGCTGCGCCAGCAACTGGAAAACCGCAAGATCCGCTTTATGCCGCACCAATCGCCGTATTGCTGGGCATACCAGTTGATCGCCCGAGGTGCGCGGGTGATTTCCAAGCTGGACGCCTACGGGCTGGCGTTGCTGCCGGAGTTTCGCGAACGCCACTTGGCCGACTTGCGGGATGCCATCGACCGGGAGTTTTTCCTGCTGTCGCAGGCGCATTACGAGCGCTACATCGCACCTGGTTTTATTCGTGACGCGTTTGGCCCGCCATTGATCGCTGCCTTTTAACCACACAATTGTGTTTAAAATGCCGCCCGCTCAATGACCGACGCTCAACGATGAACCCAGAAGCACTCGCCACCCTGCACACCCACCTGCTCACCGCCCTGGCCACTCCACCCAGCGAAACCCGCCGCCTGTTTCACGGCCGTGGCCGCTGCTGGCCTGGCCTTGAGCAATTGACGGTGGACTGGCTGCAAGGCGTGCTGCTGGTGTCTTTGTTCAAGGAACCGGAGCCTGCACAGCTGGACGCCCTGAAACACCTGCTGCAAACCCAGTTCAGCGCCCACACCGTCGCCCTGCAACACCGCTACCTGCCGCAAAGCACCACCGAATGGCTGGCGGGCAACCCTATCGATGAGCTGACCATCACCGAAGGCGGCCTGCGCTACCTGATCGACCTGGGTAAAAAGCAGAACAGCGGGCTATTCCTCGACATGCGCTACGGCCGCAATTGGGTACGCGAACAGGCTCAAGGCCAGCGTGTACTCAACCTGTTTGCCTACACCTGCGGGTTTTCCGTGGCCGCCATCGAAGGTGGTGCCGACCATGTGGTGAACCTCGACATGGCCCGTGGCGCCCTGAGCCGTGGCCGTGACAACCATCGGCTCAATGGTCATGACCTGGGTAAGGTCACCTTTCTCGGCCATGATCTGTTCAAGTCCTGGGCCAAGGTCACAAATAGCGGCCCCTATGACCTGGTGATCATCGACCCGCCGTCGTTCCAGAAAGGCAGTTTTCTGCTGACCAAAGACTACCAGCGCGTGCTGCGCCGCCTGCCGGATTTACTCACCGCGCAAGGCACTGTGCTGGCCTGCATGAATGACCCGGCCTTTGGCGAAGACTTCCTGATCGACGGCGTGACCCGCGAAGCACCGGGCCTGCGCTTCGTCGAGCGCCTGGCCAACCCGCCGGAATTTCCTGATATCGATGCCCAAAGTGGCTTGAAGGCCCTGGTGTTCCGCCAGGGCTGATGCTGAAACGTCCCACGCTTGCTACGCTAAGTGATACGCCGGGGTGGTGAACCTTCTTACCCCCTTCCCGGTCGATACCTGCATTCCCCGGCCAGACTCGACGGCGTCACGTTGTCGGCTGCCCCGTTTCACCTTTTGGAGAACCGCCCGTGATATCGACCCTGCATGTAGCCAGACTCAAAGCCTGGGGCGCCCACGGCTTCACTGCCACTGGCGTGGTGCTGGCCTTCCTGGCCACCCTGGCGCTGCTGGAAAACTCACCAAAAGCCTGCCTGCTATGGCTGGGGCTGGCCTTGGTGGTCGATGGCGTCGACGGTTCCCTGGCGCGACGGGTCAACGTGAGCACGGTATTGCCCAGCTTTGATGGCTCGGTGCTGGACCTGGTGATCGACTACCTCACCTATGTGTTTATTCCGGCGCTGTTTATCTACCGCTATATCGACCTGCCTGAATTTACCCACCTGTTCACCGTATCGGTGATCTTGGTGTCGTCGCTGTTCTGCTTCTGCAACGTGAACATGAAGAGCAAGGACAACTACTTTGTCGGCTTCCCGGCGGCATGGAATGTGGTGGCGCTGTGCGTGTACATCATCCAGCCAGAGGCCTGGGTCACCTTGCTGACGGTGATCGGCCTGGCGCTGCTGACGGTGACACCGATGAAGTTTTTGCACCCGTTCCGGGTCAAGCGCTTTATGCCGATCAATATCGCGGTGACCACCATTTGGCTGCTGTGCAGCTTCTTGATGGTGGTGGATTACCCGAACACTAACCCGTGGACATTTGGGTTGTGGTCGGTGATGTCGGCGTATTTCCTGGGGATTTGCATCTGGCGCACGGCGCTGGAGTGGCTGGACAAGCGTCACGGCTGATCGCGGTTAAAAATGTGGGAGCGGGCTTGCTCGCGAAAGCGGTGGATCAGTTACAGATGTTGTGACTGACACACCGCTTTCGCGAGCAAGCCCGCTCCCACATTTGGATCTCCTTACTTCTGGCAGTAAGATGGCGCCTTTCGCTTAGCGCCCTGCCAACCATAAGCCCTGCCCATGCCCTTCGAACTCAGCGTTGACCTCACCACCCTCGCCATTCTGGCATTTGTCGCCTTTATTGCCGGCTTCATCGACGCCATCGCCGGCGGCGGCGGCCTGCTCACCACTCCCGCCCTGCTTACCGCCGGCATGCCGCCACACCTGGTGCTGGGCACCAACAAGCTCAGCTCCACCTTCGGCTCCGCCACCGCCAGCTTTACTTTCTACCGCCGCAAGCTGTTCCACCCGCGCCAATGGGTGCATGCCATCGTCGGCACCTTTATCGGCGCGCTGACCGGCGCCGTGGTGGCCCACTACCTGCCCGCCGAAACCCTGAACAAGATGCTCCCGGTGATCGTGTTCGGTTGCGGCCTGTACCTGTTGTTCGGCGGTACGCCCAAGGCACCGCTGGAGGCGGATGCACCGATCAAGAAGAAATGGCAGTCCACCCAGGGCTTTGGCCTGGGCTTCTACGACGGTGTCGCAGGCCCCGGTACCGGTGCCTTCTGGACCGTCAGCACCCTGCTCATGTACCCCGTCGACCTGGTGAAGGCCAGCGGCGTGGCGCGCAGCATGAACTTCGTCAGCAACGCGGCGGCGCTGTCGGTGTTTATCTTCAACGGCACAGTGGACTGGATCGTCGGCCTGACCATGGGCATCTGCGTGATGTTTGGCGCGTTCTTTGGCGCCCGCAGCGCGATCAGCGGCGGCGCCAAATTCATTCGCCCGGTGTTTATCACCGTGGTGCTGGGCCTGACCGTGCGCCTAGCCTGGCAACACTGGTTCAGCGTGGCCTAAGCGACGGGCCAGGTACAGGTCGATGAGGTAACGCGCAATCGAACGTGACGCCGGCAACGGCGGCAGGTTGTGGATGTTGAACCACTGCGCGTCTTCGATCTCGTCGGCCTGGGGCACGATACCGCCACCGGCGTATTCAGCATGGAAGCCCAGCATCATCGAATGGGGGAACGGCCAGCATTGGCTGCCCATGTACTGGATGTTCTTGACCTCCACCTGCACTTCTTCGCGCACTTCGCGGATCAAGCAGTCTTCGGCCGACTCACCCGGCTCGGCAAACCCCGCCAGCGTGCTGTAGACCCCCGTCACAAACCGTGGCGAGCGCGCCAGCAGGATCTCGTCGCCACGGGTCACCAGCACAATCATGCTCGGTGAAATGCGTGGGTAGCTGCGCAGGTCGCACGCCTGGCAATACATCGCCCGCTCCCGTGGCACTTGCACCATGGCCTGGCCGCAACTGCCGCAAAACCGGTGCTCCCGCGCCCAGGTGCCGATCTGTGCGGCGTAGCCCAGTACTTTGTACAGGGTGTGATCACCTTGCAACATGAAGGCCCGCAGCCCCTGCCAGCTGCAACCCGGCACTTCGGCGGGCGCGTTCAACTCCAGCAGGTACACCGGCTCGCCATCGAGGTGGCCGATGCCGTGCTCGGCAAACACCGACAGGTCCTGGCGCTTGAGCCATTCGCGAGGAAACAGCGGGCCGTTGGGGTCATGCAAAAAGCCGTCGCGGCTGCGGGCAACTGCCCAGCCGCCGGGGGTGTCGTTGTCCAAAAGCGTTGTGGTAATCCAGCCTGGGGTCATGTCAGTCAATCCACGAATTCGGGTTTCTGCTTACTCATATGGGCCGCGATGGCCACGCGCAGGTCGTTGGATTGCAACATAGCCGAGTTCCAGGTGGCAACGTATTCCAGGCCATCCTTGACTGTGTGGTCACGCATGTAGCTGATCATGGCCTTGGTACCGGTGACCGCAATCGGCGACTTGGCGGCGATTTCATGGGCAATTTCCAGCACACCGGCCAACAGGCTCTCCTGATCGGCATAGACACGGTTGACCAGGCCAATGCTGCGGGCCTCTTCGGCACCGAACTGACGGCCGGTGTAGGCCAGCTCACGCAGCATGCCATCGCCGATGATGCGCGGCAGGCGTTGCAGGGTGCCGACGTCGGCGGCCATGCCGATGTCGATTTCCTTGATGGAGAATTGCGCGCCCTCGGCCGCATAACGCATGTCGCAAGCGCTGATCAGGTCGATGGCGCCGCCGATGCAGTAGCCCTGGATTGCCGCCAGTACCGGCTTGCGGCAGTTATCCACGGCATTGAACGAGGCTTGCAGTTCCAGGATCTTGCGCCGCAGCAGGCGCGCGTTGCGGCCGACGTCCTTGCCAAAATCATTGGCCACCGACGCCAGCATCATCAGGTCGATACCGGACGAAAAATGTTTGCCGGCACCACTGAGCACCACGGCGCGCACGTTATCGGTGTCTTCGACCCATTGGAAAATATCGATGATCTCGGTCCAGAACGCGGCATTCATCGCGTTGATCTTTTCCGGCCGGTTGATCTGCACATGGGCAACGTTGCCAATGAGTTCGACGACGAAAGCTTGGTATTCGGACATGGCAGTGATCCCTGACTGGCGACTGATAAGGCCCGAACTATAACAAGGGTGCGCCACGGCGCATCGGCCAAAAACGGGACTGGCAAAGGTAATGGAATGTTGTGAACGCAAGGTTCATGCAGCGCCATTACATTTGCGCCGGGAAGCGCGATTTTTCGGCTATACAATCAGGGCCATTGCCTGGAGTTGCCTATGCCCACCCCGTTTCGCTCATCCTTGATCCTGGCCCTGGTGGTCGTGCTGACCGGTATTGGCGCGGGCCTTGGCGGGATGCTGCTGGCGTTGCTGCTGCATGGCATCCAGCATTTGGCCTACGGCTACAGCCTCGATAGCCTGGTCAGCCATGAAACCTTTTTATGGGGTGTGACGGCAGCGTCGCCCCAGCGCCGCCTGAGCGTATTGGTGATCTGTGGACTGGTCGCGGGCTTGGGCTGGTGGGCGATTTATCGCTACGGCCGCCCATTGGTGAGCGTCAAGCAAGCGGTGTCGGACAAGATGCCGACCATGCCGCCCAAGACCACCCTCGCCCACGCCGTGCTGCAGATCATCACCGTGGCCCTGGGCTCGCCCCTTGGGCGTGAAGTCGCGCCACGGGAAGTCGGAGCATTGGCAGCCACTTGGTTATCCCAACGTGCCCAGCTTGCGCCGCAGATGCATCGCCTGATCGTAGCCTGTGGCGCCGGAGCGGGCTTGGCTGCGGTGTACAACGTGCCACTGGGTGGCGCGGTGTTTGTGCTGGAAGTGCTGGTCGGCGCGTTCAGCTGGCCGGCGGCGGTGATTGCGCTGGCAACCTCGGCGATTGGCGCATCGGTGGCGTGGATCGGGCTGGGAGCGGAGTCGCAATACGTAATCCCCCACTTTGTGCTGAGCCCAACGCTGATCGTCTGGGCGGTGGTGTGCGGCCCGCTGTTCGGGTTGGCAGCGTATGGGTTTACCCGGCTTACCGGCCAGGCGCGGGCCCATGCGGCTCGCGGCTGGCGCCTGCCGGTATTGGCGCTGATCAACTTTACACTTATCGGCGCCCTGGCCATGTGGCTGCCGCAGATCCTCGGCAATGGCAAAGGCCCGGCGCAACTGGGTTTCGACAATGAACTGACGATGGGCCTGGCCGCGCTGTTATTGCTGGCCAAGGTGCTGATCACCACCAGCAGCCTGCGCGCCGGGGCCGAAGGTGGGCTGTTGACGCCGGGGCTGGCCAACGGCGCGCTGCTGGCGATCATCCTCGGTGGCGCCTGGAGCCTGATGTGGCCAGGCGTGCCATTGGGCGCGTTTGCCATTATCGGCGCAGCAGCCTTTCTCGCGTCCAGCATGAGCATGCCGCTGACCGCGATTGTGCTGGTGGCCGAATTCACCCGCATCGAGCATGACTTCCTGGTGCCGATCATCCTCGCCGTGGTGGGCTCGGTGTGCGTGAGCAAGCTGTGCCAACGCTGGGAAAAGGCTGGATAAAACCCGGCACACACGCCATCCTTCGCCCTTTAAGCCACGCCCTGCGTGGCGTTCGACGTTTGAAGGATATGCCCATGCACACCCAACCCCTCACCCCGGCCGAATTCGAATTTATCGAAGACACCCTGCAAAAGTATGGCGATGACCATTCGGTGCTGAACCTGGCCGAGCTCGACGGCTACTTCACGGCGCTGGTGTCTAGCCCGGTCCAGGTGGATGTGGCCGAGTGGTTCCCGGCGATCTGGGGCGGCCTGAACCCCGAATGGGACAACATGGACGAGGCCCAGAGCTTCCTGGAACTGTGCGTGCGCCACATCAATACCCTGGCCGGGCAGTTGGCGACCGATGCCAATGCGTTCAAGGCGCGCTTCGACGAAACCGAGCACCAGGGCCAGAACGTGACCCTGGCCGAGGAATGGTGCTTTGGCTACATCCGTGGCGCAGCCATTGGCAACTGGCCCGCACTGCCCGCCGCACAGGCAGGCGAGCTGGAAAAGATCTCCTGGTGCGCCGAGCAGGACAACTTCGAATTGCCGGCCGACCTGGACGTACAGGCGCACCAGCAACGCGTCAGCCAGATCGAGCCTGCGGCACGGGCGCTGCATGATTACTGGTTGAGCCAGCGCTAAGCCTCGACAAGCACCGCTGCTTTGGCCGATTATTCGGGTCCGCCCGTCGGCCACTCCCTACCGCCTTGCCTTGAATCAGGAGCCTTGTACCTTGAGTTCGCAGAAAACCGTGACCGTTACACCGCCCAATTTCCCCCTCAATGGCAAGGTCGCGCCCCCCGGTTCCAAATCCATTACCAACCGCGCCCTGTTGCTGGCCGCGCTGGCCAAGGGCACCAGCCGCCTGAGCGGTGCACTCAAGAGCGATGACACCCGGCATATGTCGGTGGCCCTGCGCCAGATGGGCGTGACCATCGATGAGCCAGACGACACCACCTTTGTGGTCACCGGCCACGGCAAGCTGCAATTGCCTGCCCAGCCGCTGTTCCTGGGCAATGCCGGGACCGCGATGCGCTTTTTGACCGCCGCTGTGGCCACCGTTGAAGGCACCGTGGTGCTGACCGGCGACGACTATATGCAGAAGCGCCCGATTGGCCCGCTGCTGGCCACCCTGGGCCAGAACGGCATCCAGGTCGACAGCCCCACCGGCTGCCCACCGGTCACCGTGCATGGCGTGGGCAAGGTCCAGGCCAAGTGCTTCGAGATCGACGGCGGCTTGTCCAGCCAATACGTCTCGGCCCTGCTGATGCTGGCAGCCTGCGGCGAGGCGCCGATTGAAGTGGCGCTGACCGGCAAGGACATCGGCGCCCGTGGCTATGTGGACCTGACCCTGGACTGCATGCGCGCATTCGGCGCCCAGGTCGAGGCCGTCGACGACACCACCTGGCGCGTGGCCGCGACCGGCTATACCGCCCATGATTACCTGATCGAACCTGATGCTTCCGCTGCCACCTACCTATGGGCAGCTGAAGTACTGACCGGTGGCCGCATCGATATCGGCGTGGCCGCTCAGGACTTCACCCAGCCGGACGCCAAGGCCCAGGCCGTGATCGCCCAATTCCCGAATATGCAGGCCGTTGTCGTCGGCTCGCAAATGCAGGACGCCATCCCCACCCTGGCGGTACTGGCAGCCTTCAACAACACTCCGGTGCGCTTCACCGAGCTGGCCAACCTGCGGGTCAAGGAGTGTGATCGCGTACAGGCCCTGCATGACGGCCTCAACGAGATCCGCCCAGGCCTGGCCACCATCGAAGGCGACGACCTGCTGGTGGCCAGCGACCCTGCCCTGGCCGGCACTTCGTGCCAGGCGCTGATCGACACCCACGCCGACCACCGCATCGCCATGTGCTTTGCCCTGGCGGGCTTGAAAGTGGCGGGCATCCGCATTCAAGACCCGGACTGCGTGGCCAAGACCTATCCTGAGTACTGGAAGGCCCTGGGCAGTCTTGGGGTTCAACTCACCTATTAACCCTGTAGGAGCGAGCTTGCTCGCGAACAACGTCCACGATAACGCGTGCATCCTGACGAACCGCAGCGCCCTTGCGATCTTCGCGAGCAAGCTCGCTCCTACCGTAAAGCCAAGCAGGGAGGGTCAATGATAATCCGCCAACCCTGCCCACCCGGCGCCTGCGTCTGTGACCGCGAACAATTGCTACAGACGCCCGGTGCCGACCAGCGCATCCTGCAGCTCACGCGCCAGGAAGAAAAAAAGCTGCTCGACCGCCTCGAAAACCTCAAGAGCCTGCAAGACCTGGAGCGCATGCAACAGCTGATGTACCAGCAATTGGGCATCCGCGTGCATATCGCGCCGGGCCACACCGAGGTCAAGAGCATGCGCGGGATCCAGATCCTCATCGACGACCTGCCCGGCCTGTGCCGCAAGACCCGGCAGTCCATCCCGGCCGCCATTCGCCGGGGCATGGAGAAACACCCGGAAATTGCCTACCGCTTGCTGGATGCCCACGATCTGTTTCGCGAAGGCTAAATCACCGTTTCGGCCTGAAACACGCCTTGGCCTATGCGCCTGGCCGTCTTCAAGTGCGCTTGTGCTGTGCCACTTTCCGAGTCCAGCAACAATTCAGACGTCACCACCTGCGCGCCGCAGTAATCAAAAATGCCGTAGTCGATTTGCGTGCGCATGGCCTTGGCGTAGCCATGACGATCAAACGCGCTGTCATCGGCCGCGCCAAGTGCCAGCAGGTGCACCTGCAAGTGCCCAAGCTTCTTCACCACCGGCGTGTCGGGGCCGTAATCGATGGCCCAGCCGTTGATGAACACGCGGTCGATCCAGCCCTTGAGCAGGCCCGGCATAGACCACCAGTAGATCGGAAACGCCAGCACCAGGGCATCGGCGCGGTCGATACGGGCTTGTTCGGCCAACACGTCAGCTGGTGGCGCTGCATGCGTGCGGTGCACCCGATGATCGGCAGCGGTATAACGCGGGTCGAACCCTTCGGCGGCAAGGTCGGCGATTTCAAAGGTGTGGCCCGACGCAACCAGGCCAGCGCCGACGTGTGCGGCAACGCCGTGGGTAAGGGATTGCGGGTCGTGATGAGCAACAACGATCAAAGCGTGCATGACATTGACTCCCTTTCGGTTTAGGCTGGGCTTAAGTTACCTTTGGTAAGTTACTTTTGGTATATAAGCATGTCAAGCACTGAGTCCCCTGCCCCACGCCGACGCCTGTCCCGTGAAGATCGCCTACGGCAATTGCTGGACGTGGCCTGGCAACTGGTACGCGAAGAAGGCACTGAGGCGCTGACCCTAGGGCGCTTGGCGGAATTGGCCGGTGTCACAAAACCGGTGGTCTACGACCATTTCGTCACCCGCCCAGGGTTGTTGGCCGCACTCTATGAAGACTTCGACGGGCGTCAGAACCAGGTGTTTACCGATGCCATCGAAGCCAGCGATGCCACCCTGGAAGACCGGGCGTGGGTGATTGCGTCGTCCTACGTGGACTGCGTGTTGTTGCAAGGCCGGGAAATCCCGGGGGTGATCGCCGCGCTCAGCAGCTCACCGGAGCTTGAGACCCTCAAGCGCCGGTACGAGGCGATCTTCCTGGATAAATGCCGTGAGGCGTTGTCGCCGTTTGGTCGCGTATCCCAGGCAGGATTGCGGGCGATGCTGGGGGCTGCTGAAGCGTTGTCCCATGCAGCGGCCAGCGGTGAGATCAGCCGTGAAGAGGCGCAGCAGGAGTTACTGGCGACGATCCTGGCGATGGTCAACCGCGGCCGTATTTCAGCTGCGGTTTTGTAGAAACAGCTGAACCTTGCGCGCCAGATGGTCCAAGTGCCGATCCCGCTGTTTCTCCGCGTCCACCATGGCGCGCTTGCCATGTTTTTGCAGCAGGTACGTATGAATCTGCCGCACTTCCAGCGAGCTGTAGATAGGCGCCACATCCAGCACGCCCATCAACCCGTCGGTCCCGTAGTCCCGTGTATTCATCAGCACCTGAGTGCCCCGCGCACCGCGCACCTGCAAGCCCATGGATTCAAAGGCCGGCACTTTCTCTACCGCACATGCCAGTTCAGCGTGGGGAAAGCGCGCCAGTACGTCCTGCAGCATCCCCCGCGCCACGCCCTGGCGCCGATGGCCGGCGTGGACCGCCATGAACGCAACGCCACAGGCTTGGGGGTCATCCTTTACCGGCAGGTACAGCACAAAACCGATGACCTTTTCGGCCTGCGTGGCCACCACCAGCTCCACGGCAACCCCCTTCTGGCCATTGAGCGCTTCAAGGTACAGGTGCACTTCAAAGCCAATGGCGTACTGGTAGATGTTGTACAGCAGGTTGCTCGGCGGCAACGCGATGCTGCTGATGTCGGTGAGGTTGTCCACCACCAGCTGCAGGATCTGCGCATTGATGGGTTCGGGGCACGGTGTGGTGTAGCGGGTAAGGCTGAACATGCAAATTCCTGGGGTTTCGCGTCAAGGCAGCGGCGATTGTACCTGTTGCGGCGCGCAGACCTCACGCAAACATCCACGTAGCCAGCGATGGGCCAGGTCGGCGTCGAGCCTGGGGTGCCAGAGCATCGCCACGGTAAAGGCTGGTAGCGACAGCGGCAGTTCGAAGCTGTGCAGTCCCTCGCGCTGGTGGGCGATGTAGCGTTCGGGCACGCTGGCGATCAGGTCGGTATGGCGGGCCAACGCGATGGCACTGAAGAACCCGGTGACAATGGTACTGATCTGCCGGGTGAGGCCTTGGGACTGTAGGGCATCGTCAATCTGGCCACTGTCCCGGCCATGGCGCGAGACATAGACGTGCTGCCCGGCGGCATAGCGCTCGGCAACGATTTCGCCCGTGCTGAGCGGGTGACCACTGCGCACCACGCCGACCAGCCGATCACGGAACAACGCCTGGGTCAGCAGCTCGGGGCTGGCGTCGGCGTCGACAACACCGGTGTCCAGGTCGACCCTGGCGTGGCGTAATAGCGCGCTGTCTTTATCGGTTTTATTCACAAAGCGCAGGCGCACACCGGGCGCATCCTGGGCAATACGCGCCAGTAAGGCTGGGCCGATGTGTTCAACGAACTCTTCGCTGGCGCGCAGGGTGAAGGTGCGTTCAACCCGGGCCATGTCCAGTGCATGAGCAGGCCGCAATACGACGTGAGCGTCTTGCACCAGGCGACCGACCTGCTCGCGCAGCTCCATTGCCCTAGGGGTGGGTACCAGCCCGCGACCTGCGCGCACCAGCAGCGGATCGCCAGTGGTCTCACGCAGGCGTGCCAGGGCCCGGCTCATGGCGGAGGGGCTCAGGCCCAGGCGCTGGGCAGCACGGGCGACGCTGCCTTCGGCGAGCAACGCATCCAAGGTGATCAACAAATTGAGGTCGGGCATTACGGCTCCTCATCAGGCGTTGTGTGCAGGTATTAACTGCATAGCGTGCGTCTTCCGCCATGTTAGGTGACGCCGTAGATTTGTGACAGTCGCCTTCACCCAAGGAATTGCCCATGCCCACCTCTTCACGCGGTGCCCTCGCCAGCTTGTGCCTGTGCATGTTGCTCGCGTCCCTCGGTACCAGCATTGCCAACGTCGGCCTGCCCAGCCTGGCACAGGCCTTCGCGGCCTCTTTCGCTGCCGTGCAATGGGTGGTGTTGGCGTATCTTCTGGCCATCACTGCGGTGATTGTAAATGCCGGTCGTTTGGGTGACCGCTGGGGACGCCGTCGAATAATGCTCGCGGGGGTGCTGCTGTTCGCCGTGGCCTGTGGCTTGTGTGGCGCCGCACCCACGCTTGAATGGCTGGTCGGCGCGCGCATCCTGCAAGGCCTGGGCGCGGCAGCGATGATGGCCATGGCGCTGGCCATGGTCGGCGACACGGTCAGCAAGGCGCACACCGGCCGCGTCATGGGTTTGCTCGGCACCACGTCCGCCATTGGCACCGCCATGGGGCCCAGTGTGGGTGGCGTGTTGCTGGCCGTATGGGGCTGGCGCGCACTCTTCCTGGTGGGTGTGCCGCTGGGGTTGCTGGCGGCAATCTTTGCCTACCGATGCTTGCCGGTAGATCAAGCGCGCACGGTGACGGCCACCGGCCTGGGCCTGCGCGCCGCCTTGAAGGATGCGTCCTTGCGCGTGGGCCTTGGGATGAGTGCGATGATTGCCGCTGTGATCATGGCGACCTTTGTGGTGGGGCCGTTCTATCTGTCCCGTGGCCTGGGGCTCGATGCGGCCTGGATGGGCCTGGCCATGGCGGTCGGGCCCTGCGTGGCGGCCGTTACCGGCATTCCGGCAGGCCGCCTCACCGACCGCCTCGGCAGCCAGCGCATAATCATGGGCGGGCTGGGGTTGTTGCTGTGTGGCGCACTGCTGCTGACATTCGCCACAGGCCTGTTGACTTACCTGGCCGCTCTGGCGGTGCTGACCAGCGGCTACAGCCTGTTCCAGGCCGCCAACAACACCTCAGTGATGAGCAACGTGGAGCCCACACACCGAGGCACCGTCTCGGGGTTGTTGAACCTATCGCGAAATCTGGGCCTGATTGGCGGCGCGTCGGCCCTGGGCGCGGTATTCGCCTGGGCCACGCCAGATGTCAGCCACGCCTCGCCGCAATCTGTGGCCACTGGCCTGCACACAACCTTTGCCGTGGCGGTGGCGTTAATCCTCATTGCCAGCGCGATGGCCTATCGCCCAATCGGCGCCCTAAACCGCCAACAGAAGCCCCGTTGAGGTAAAAAAACAAAAAAGGCGTTGCGCAAGACTGGGTTAGATCGCGCATCATGGGCACTTTCAAGCTCAAGGGTAACGTCCATGCGCGTGCTGTCATTGATGATGAGCCTGACGACGCTGGCCGCCACTACGGTGTTCTGCGCCAGCGCGATGGCGAATGAAGAAAGTCAGTTGGTACAACAGATCAACGAATACCGCAGCCAGGTACAGCGCTGCGGTAACCAGGGTTCCCAGGAACTGCCACCGTTGGCCAGCGATACACGGCTGGTGCTGCCCGCCACCAACGTCGGCGACCTGCAACAGTCCCTGGCCCGTGCTGCGTACCCGATGGTCAATGTGCAGGCCATCAGCCTGTCGGGGCCCAAGGATGCGCAAGCCGCCATGAAGGCCGTGCGCGAGAGCTTCTGCCGCGTGGTGCTGGACCCGCAATTCGTGGATATCGGCGTGAGCAACAGCGGCCAGGACTGGCGCATCGTGCTCGCCCGCCCCCTGCTCTCCAGCGGGCTGGGTGACTGGCAGACCGAAGGCAAGCAACTGCTCACCCTGATCAACGCCGCCCGCGAACAATCGCGCCAGTGCGGCACCCAGGCATTTACGGCAACCACACCGCTGTCCTGGAACGAAGACCTGGCTGGCGCCGCCAACAGCCACACGCGCAACATGGCCAACGGCAACTTCTTCGACCACCTCGACCATGATGGCCGCACCCCCGGTGATCGTGCCGAACTGGCCGGGTACATCGCGAAAAACATTGGCGAAAACATTGCCGCAGGCCTGGATACCCCACGCAAGGTTGTCGACGGCTGGCTCGCCAGCCCTGGCCATTGCGCCAACCTGATGAACCCGCAATTTCGCGAGTTGGGCGCGGCCTATGCCATGGACCCCAAAAGCGATGCAGGAATTTATTGGACGGGGGTTTTCGGCGCGCAGTAGTCGGTTTTTTTGATCTATTCATTTGGATAGAGCATCAAATTGCCATCCCATGGATAATTCCGCTGAACTGCCAGCGGCCATTCCGGTCTGTAGCTTGGTAGCCCGCCCACCCGGTGGCTAACGAGACGGTGGCAAACAAGGTGTTCTCCCAATGATGAATTGGCTGCAAAGCAGCAGCGATATGGCTGAGCGGGTACGCCAGCATGATTGGGCCAGCACGCCCCTGGGGCCGTTGGAACAATGGCCGGACGTACTCAAAACCACCGTGGCGCTGTGCTTTGCTTCAAGCTTCCCCCAGTCCATCGTTTGGGGGCCACAGTTGATCACGCTCTACAACGACGCCTTCATTCCGATCCTGGGCGACAAGCCCGATGCGCTGGGGCGTCCGTTCAGTGAGGTGTGGCAGGAAGCCTGGGCTGAGGTGGGCCCTATCGCCGATGCGGCGTTCGAAGGGCACGCCACCTATATCGAAAACTTCCCCCTCTTGATCGAGCGCGGTGCGGGCCTGGAACAGGCGTATTTCACCTTCTGCTACAGCCCCATCCGCGACCCTCAAGGTCAGGTGGTGGGCATGCTCGACACCGTCACTGAAACCACTGCCACTGTGTTCCTCTCCCGCCGCCTGGAGGTGCTCGACGCCGTCGGCAGTGCGGTGGCCAATGCCACCGACGCCGAAGCCATCATGACCACCACCACGCGCCTGCTGGCCGAACACCTGCAAGTGTCGAACTGCGCCTATGCCGATATGGACGCCGATGAAGACGGCTTTACCATTCGCGGTAACTGGGCGGCGCAGGGTTCGCCGAGCATCGTGGGGCGCTACAGCCTGGCGTCGTTCGGGGTGCGGGCGGTGCAGCAGTTGCGGGCGGGTGAGCCGTTGGTGGTGCAGGACAACCGCGTGGAATTCCCTCCGGAAGAA
Organism: Pseudomonas kairouanensis; assembly: GCF_004682055.1. GTDB lineage: Bacteria > Pseudomonadota > Gammaproteobacteria > Pseudomonadales > Pseudomonadaceae > Aquipseudomonas > Aquipseudomonas kairouanensis. The sequence goes on from NZ_QUZU01000004.1 coordinate 15,394, forward strand.
GCCGCCAGCTATCAAGCCCTAGGCGCGTTGGCCACGGTGTGCTTCCCGCTCATCAAAAACGGCCGTCTCACCGCCTTGATGGCCGTGCACCACAAGCTTGCCCGTGTCTGGTCGCCCTACGACCTGGCGCTGCTGGGAGAGGTCACCGAGCGTTCCTGGGCACACATCGAGCGGGTGCGCGCCGACGCGGCGGTACGCGAAGGCCTCGCCGCATTTACCGAGTTGAACGCCACCCTGGAACAACGCGTCGTCGAGCGCACCACGGCCCTCACGCAAGCCGAAGCCGCGCTGCATCAATCCCAGAAACTCGAAGCCATCGGCCAATTGACCGGCGGCGTGGCCCACGACTTCAATAACCTGCTGACCATCATTCGCTCTTCAGTGGATTTTCTACGCCAGCCCGGCCTCTCCGAGGAGCGTCGCCAGCGTTATATGGGTGCGGTCTCCGACACCGTCGAGCGGGCCAGCAAGCTCACCAGCCAATTGCTCGCCTTCGCGCGGCGCCAGCCCCTCAACCCGCAGGTTTTCGATGTGGGCCAGCGGGTGCGCAACATCGGCGAAATGCTGGAAACCGTCACCGGTGCGCGGATCCAGGTGCAGGTCGTACTGCCTGAGCAGCCCAGCCATGTGCACGTCGACTCCAGCCAGTTCGAAACCGCACTGATCAACATCGCCCTCAATGCCCGCGACGCGATGGACGGCCAAGGCACCCTGACCCTGCGGGTCGCCGATGTGCCCGGCCTGCCGCAAATCCGTGGGGATGCCGGCTCTCGCCAGCCGTTTGTGGCCGTCTCCCTGGCCGACACGGGCAGTGGCATTGCCGGGGATGCTTTCGAGCGTATCTTCGAGCCGTTCTTCACCACCAAGGCCGTCGGCAAGGGTACGGGGCTCGGGCTGTCCCAGGTATTCGGGTTTGCCAAGCAGTCCGGCGGCAACGTCGATGTGGCCAGCACCTTGGGCCAAGGCACGGTGTTTACCCTGTACCTGCCCAAAGTCGCGCCCCAGGCCGAGCAGCACAGCCCGTCCGAGGAGGCTCGCAGCCCCCTGCGTAACCCGGACCTGCGCCACATCCTCATCGTGGAGGACAACCTTGAAGTAGGCCGTTTTGCCAATCAGATCCTGCAGGACCTGGGCTACCAGACCACCTGGGCCACTGACGCTGAACAGGCCCTGGCACTGGCCGGCCCGCAGGCGCTGGCGTTCGATGGGATTTTCTCGGATGTGGTCATGCCGGGGATTACCGGTGTCGCGATGGCCAGGCTCCTGCGTGAGCGGCGCCCGGACTTGCCGGTGGTGCTCACCTCTGGCTACAGCGAAGAACTGGCCGACAGTGGCTACGAAGGGTTTGAATTCCTGGCCAAGCCCTATTCTGCCGAGCAGGTAGCGCGGGCCCTGACCAAGGCCATGCGCAGGGACTGAGCCCGATTTTCCCAGGGTAAACAAGCGGTGGCGTGGGCGCTTGCTCCCGTCGGACTGCGTTATTCCGCTACGGCGACCTGGTTGCGTCCCTGGGCCTTGGCGCGGTACAGCGCCTTGTCGGCGGTATTCATCAACCCGTGCAAGTCCTGGTCCTGGGCGTGGGTGTAGGCCACGCCCAAGCTCGCTGTAAGGCCATGCACCGGCTCGGCGGCCATGCCGGAGATCGCCTTGACCAATTGCTCGGCGATATCGCGTGCGGTTTCCAACGAGGTGTTGGGCAGTAACACCGCAAATTCCTCGCCCCCCAGACGGCCGTACACATCAGCCTGACGGAACGACGCGCTGATCACCCCGCCAATCTGGCGCAAGACCTGGTCGCCGGCCTGATGGCCATAGGTGTCGTTGATGTCCTTGAAGTGATCCATGTCCATCATCAACGCACACAGCGGTTGCTGGTCGTGGCGACATTGGGCGTAAAGCACCTGGGCATGCTCGAAAAACGCACGGCGGTTCATCAGGCCGGTGAGTTCATCGGTCTGGGCGGCGCGTGTGGAAATATTGTGGGCGCGCTCCATTTGCCGGGTCAGGCGAAAGGTCTTTTCCAGGGCGTCCGACAGTTTGCGCGAGGCACTGACCACGAAGGTCGAGAACACCAGCACCGCAATGGCCACGCCCACTTGCATGGACGACGGCTGGAACAGCAGCCACAGCGTGCAAGGCAGCAGCACCAGGCTCATGGAGCCCAATGTCATGTAGCGATAGGCCGAATAGCAGGACACCGCGCTGACCGACATGCCCACGGTAAACAGCATCACCAGCGCCTGGGACAGACGGTCATCGGTAGGCATGACCGCAAGTGCCCCAAACCCCCAGATCCCGGCCGACACCATCAGCGTGACCCAGTAGCGACGCTCCCAGCGTTCAGGCGTGCGCTCGGCATGGGGGCAGCGAAACCACTCCATGAACATCTTGAGTCGCAGCAAGGTGGAAGCCGCCAGCGTGCCCAGCCAGATCAGGATGACCTCGTGGTCGAACCGCTCCCAGCACAGCCAGCACAGCATGACGGCGCCCAGGTAGCTGCCGAAAATCGCGGCAAATGACTGGCGAAACAACTGGTGCAAACGGTCGGTTCGCACCTGTTCCTCAATAAAACAATCCTGGTCCTGCCCACGCCCAAGGCCATTCATGAAATCCGCCTGATTCTGCTGCCACGACAAAGGGGCCATTGTGGCACCCTGCCAGTAGCGTGGACAACAGAATCCAGCACGGTAGGGCCTTTAAAGCGTTTCAGGCCGCAGAATCAACACGCCCAGAGGCGGCAGATTCAAGGACAGCGAGACCGGCTGCCCATGGCGCGGTTCGTCCTGGGTGAATACCTCTCCACCGTTGCCGTAGTTGGACCCGGCATAGGTATCCGCATCGCTGTTGAGCACTTCGCTCCACCGCCCGGCAAACGGCACGCCCACCGCATAGGCCGCACGGGGCACCGGGGTGAAGTTGGCCACCACCAGCACCGGCTTGCCGTCCTTGCTCCAGCGCAACCAGGCGTAGACGCTGTTGATCGCATCGTCGCCGATCAACCATTGGAAGCCCTGGGGAGCGTCGTCTTGCTCGTGCAAGGCGGGCTCTTGGCGGTACAGGCGGTTCAAGTCGCCCACCAGCTTCTGCACACCTTTGTGTTCGGCGTATTGCAGCAGGTACCAGTCCAACTGCTGGTCGTGGTTCCACTCGCGCCATTGGCCGAATTCGCAGCCCATAAACAGCAATTTCTTGCCCGGATGCATCCACATGAACGCGAGGTAGGCCCGCAGGTTGGCAAATTTCTGCCAGCGGTCGCCGGGCATCTTGTCGATCAGCGAATGTTTGCCGTGCACCACTTCATCATGGGAAATCGGCAGGATAAAACGCTCGGACCAGGCATACACCAGGCCAAAACTCAGTTCATTGTGATGATGGGCGCGGTACACCGGGTCCTGCTGGATGTAATGCAGCGAGTCATGCATCCAGCCCATGTTCCACTTGTAGTTGAAACCCAGGCCACCCTGCTGGGTAGGCTGGCTCACGCCTGGCCAGGCGGTGGATTCCTCGGCGATCACCAGCGCGCCCGGCGCTTCCTGGGCCACCACGTCGTTGAGGTGGCGCAGAAAATCAATGGCCTCCAGGTTCTCGCGACCGCCATGGCGGTTGGGCACCCATTCGCCGGCTTTGCGTGAATAGTCACGGTACAACATGGACGCCACTGCATCGACACGCAGGCCGTCCACATGGAAGTGTTTGAGCCAGTGCAAGGCCGATGCCAGCATAAAGCCATGTACTTCGGTACGGCCCAGGTTGTAGATCAGCGTGTCCCAATCCTGATGGAAGCCTTCCAGCGGGTTGGCGTATTCGTACAAAGCGGTGCCATCGAACTGGGCCAGGCCATGGGTATCGGTGGGAAAATGCGCCGGTACCCAGTCCAGAATCACACCGATGTCGGCCCGATGCAGGGCGTCGACGAAGTAGGCAAAGTCTTGCGGCGAGCCGAACCGCGCGGTCGGTGCAAATTGCGACAACGCCTGATAACCCCACGAGCCGCCGAATGGATGCTCCATGATCGGCATCAACTCGATATGGGTGAAACCCAGTTGCTGCACGTAGGGAATCAAACGCTCAGCCAGCTCGCGCCAGTTGTACTGGCGCGCCACCTCGCCCGCCTCGTCCAGCTCGCACTGCCAGGAGCCCACATGCAGTTCATAAATCGATAGCGGCGCGCTGGTCTTCTGCTTCTCGAGCCGAGACTGCATCCACTCATGGTCCTGCCAGTCCACCTGCAGCGGCTCGGCGACTTTGGACGCCGTGTCCGGTGGCAACTGGGTAGCGAGCGCCACCGGGTCGGCTTTAAGCGGCAGGATGCCATTCGCGCCAAGAATCTCGTACTTGTAGGCCGCACCCGGTTGCAGGCGTGGGATGAAGATCTCCCATACGCCAGACGGATGGCGCAGACGCATCGGATGACGGCGGCCGTCCCAGATATTGAAGTCGCCCACCACCGACACACGTCGGGCATTGGGTGCCCACACGGCAAAGCGCACACCCGGCACGCCGTCAACGCTGGTCACCTGGGCACCCAGGCAACTGCTGAGGTCGCGGTGGTTACCTTCGGCAAACAGGTACAGGTCCATTTCCCCCAGCAACAATTGGCTGAAGCTGTAGGGGTCTTCAGTGACCTGCTCACCACCGGCCCACTGAATCTTGAGCAAGTACGGCTGACGATGGTTGAAGTGCCCGACAAATAACCCCGGCACCTGGCTCGCCTCAAGGTTGCCGATCGGTTCGCCGCTGTCGCGTGCCAGCACCTGGACGCTCAACGCCTCGGGCAGGAACGCACGAATGAACTGGCCGTCGTGCTCATCCTCATGGGGCCCCAGAATCGAGAAGGGGTCGTGATGTTCAGCGCGTACCAGCGCTTCGACGTCCTTGGACGCCGGCAGTGCCGTCAACTTCGGTTGCAGCGGTTCTTTCTGTGTAAAGCTCATGACGTCTCCCCACCGCGTGCAGTTTTGTTTATAGGTGCAATCCCGCTGAGCAAGCCGTGCAGCCCTTGTAGGGGCACGGGTAGCCAGGTCGGGCGGTTTTCCGCTTCGTAGGCCACTTCGTACGCAGCCTTTTCCAGGCTGAACAACGTCAGCGCTGCGTCCTGGCCTTTGGCATCCTGCCAGTCATGCGCCAGTGTAGACGTAGCTGCCTGATAAGCCTGGATAAATGCCTGGCGTGCGTCTTTCAGATATCGCTCGGTCACGCGTTGGCGTGCCTGGTCGGCCTCGGGCGAGTGATCCACCCCTTGCCCAGTCCGGGCCATGGCCGCCGCGTAGTCAAAGGAACGCAGCACGCCGCTCACATCTTTATACGGGCTGTGCTTGCCCCGTCGCTCGTGCAGCGGGCGCGCGGGCTCGCCTTCAAAGTCGATCAGGTAGGCATCGCCCTTCACCACCAGTACCTGGCCCAGGTGCAAGTCACCATGGACCCGGATACGCAATCCGCCGGCCGTGGCTTTGGCCAAGGCCTGCACATGGCTGGAGATGGCTTTTTTCTGCGCCAGCAAATCACTGACCAGTGTCTGATCCGCAGGGTTCAACTGATTTTGATGCAACTTGAGCAAGTGCAAGGCGCGCTCGATCTGCGCACCGACGTCCTTGGCCCAGGCTTGGGTGTCTTTGACGCTGGTGGCTTCGGGCTTGAAGTCTTTGTCGGTCGTCTTCGCCCCCAACACCTGGTGCATCTCGCCCAGGCGCTGGCCGAGCAGGCCGGCGAAATCTTTCAACTCGCCCAAGGCGTTGTAGTGCTGTTCCTGCTCGGACATGGCCTCGGCCAACTCATCGCGAATCGCCCGCTCCAGGCTGTTTTGCGTCCAGGCCCAGGCATCGCCCTGGTTGCTGAGATAGCCCTGGGCGATCATCAGCAGGTTGTCCTGCCCGGCCCCATCGCGGCGAATCACCGAGCCCAGCAGTGGCGAGATATTCGGGTAGCCGGCGGCGGTGAGGTACGCGCTCATTTCCAGTTCTGGGTGAACTCCGCCGGCGACTTTGCGGATCAGCTTGAGCACCAGGCTTTCGCCCACCACCACCGAGCTGTTGGACTGTTCGGCCGAGAGGTAGCGTACCTGCGACTCATCCGTCAGTTGCAGCCTGGCCAGGTGCGGCGTGGCTTCGAAACGCAGGTCACCTTCGCTGGCACTCAATACCGTACCGGCTTGCAGGCCCTGGATCACTGCGCGAATGAAGGACTCAAGGCTGAACGCATCCGTCACCAACCCCACCTGCCGCGCACGGCGCACTCGGGCCAAGGCCAATTGCTGGGGCAAGGCGCTGGTGAACTGGTCTTCCCCCAGGAAACCGAACGGCAGCTGATAACGGCTGACCTGCCCGCCGCTGGTCACGTCGATCTCACTGAGCAGCACCGGGTGCTGCGGGTCGCCAAAGCGAACGCCGTAGGCAATGCGCACACTGTCGATAGCGGTGTCTTTGCCGGCAAACCAGCGCCGTTTGGGCAGCCAGGCGGGCAGCGACGTTTGCTCAAGGGAGGTACGGCACGGTTCTTCCAGCAGTTCTTCCATGCGTTTTTTAAGGACCAGTGTGGTGAAGTCCGGCATGCTCTGCGCCGGTTCCACATGCCAACTGGGCATCTGGTTTTCGGCGGCCAGCACAAACCAATAAAAGCCATAGGGTGCCAGGGTCAGCAGGAAATTCAGCTGGCCAATGGGCGGGAAGGCATTACCGCCGAGCATTTCCACCGGGACCATACCGGCAAACGCCGACAAGTCCAGCTCCGCCGCCTGAGCGCTGCGCGATACGTTGGCCACGCACAAAATGATCTCGGTTCGCCCGTCCTCGCCGGTGAATTCGCGGGTATAGGCCAGGATCCGACGGTTGCTCGGCGACAGCATTTTCAAGCTGCCCCGCCCAAACGCCTTGGACTGCTTGCGCACCGCCAGCATGCGCCGGGTCCAGTTCAGCAACGAGTGCGGGTCTTGGGTTTGCGTCTCGACGTTGACCGACTGGTAGCCGTATTGCGGGTCCATGATCGGCGGCAACACCAGGCTGGCCGGGTCGGCGCGGGAGAAGCCACCGTTGCGGTCGATGGACCACTGCATCGGTGTGCGCACGCCATCGCGGTCGCCCAGGTAGATGTTGTCGCCCATGCCGATCTCATCGCCGTAATACAAGGTAGGCGTGCCCGGCATCGACAGCAGCAAGCTATTGAGCAATTCCACGCGGCGGCGGTCGCGCTCCATCAAGGGCGCCAGGCGACGGCGAATCCCCAGGTTGATACGCGCGCGACGGTCGGCGGCGTAGTAGTTCCACAGGTAGTCACGCTCCTTGTCGGTGACCATTTCCAGGGTCAGCTCATCGTGGTTGCGCAAAAAGATCGCCCACTGGCAATTGGCGGGAATCTCTGGGGTCTGGCGCAGGATATCGGTGATGGGGAAGCGATCTTCCTGGGCCAGCGCCATGTACATGCGCGGCATCAGGGGGAAGTGAAAGGCCATATGGCATTCATCGCCGTCGTCGCCCTTCTTGTCGCCAAAATACAGTTGGGTGTCTTCCGGCCATTGGTTGGCTTCGGCCAGCAGCATACGGTCGGGGTAATGGGCGTCGATCTCGGCGCGGATCTGCTTGAGCACATCGTGGGTTTGCGGCAGGTTTTCGTTGTTGGTGCCGTCGCGCTCGATCAGGTACGGGATGGCATCCAGGCGCAGCCCATCGATCCCCATGTCCAGCCAGTAACGCATCACTGAGAGTACGGCCTTCATGACCTGCGGGTTGTCGAAGTTCAAGTCCGGCTGGTGGGAGTAGAACCGGTGCCAGAAGTACTGGCCGGCGACCGGGTCCCAGGTCCAATTGGATTTCTCGGTGTCGAGGAAAATGATGCGGGTACCGTCGTATTTCTGGTCGTCGTCGGACCACACGTAGAAGTCCCGCGCCGCCGAACCGGGCTTGGCCTTGCGCGCACGCTGGAACCAGGGGTGCTGGTCGGACGTGTGGTTGATCACCAGTTCGGTGATCACCCGCAGGCCGCGCTTGTGGGCTTCGGCGATAAAGCGCTTGGCGTCGGCCATTGTCCCGTAGTCACTGTGTACGCCACGGTATTCGGCAATGTCGTAGCCGTCATCACGGCGTGGCGAGGGGTAGAACGGCAGCAGCCAGATGGTGTTTACACCCAGGTCGGCGATGTAGTCGAGCTTGGCGATCAGGCCGGGGAAATCGCCGATGCCGTCGTTGTTGGAGTCGAAATAGGATTTGACGTGAACCTGGTAGATCACCGCGTCCTTGTACCAGAGCGGGTCCTTGATGAAAGTGGCTGGGGTGGGTTTCTTCGCCATTGGAAACTCCTGGAATAGGTCTGAAGGAATGCTGCCCATGTGGGAGAGAGCAAGCCCCCTCCCACATCTGGTCTTCACAAGGGCTTAAGAAGTGCTGATGCGCCAGATACCGAATGGGGTATGAGGCTCCAACCGCATCCACTGGGTTTTGCCATACCAGGTCCAGCGATGGCCATTCATCAAGTCTTCGCCCTGGGTCTGGGCGTCATCAGGCAACCCCATTTCCCACAACGGCAACTCGAAACTCGCCTCCTGGGCGTTATAGGGGTCAAGATTCACCGCTACCAGGATGAAATTGCTGCCATCCTCCGTGCGCTTGCCGAAATACAGGATGTTGTCGTTCCAGGCGTTGTAGAGCTTCAAACCCAGGTGAGTCTGCAATGCCGGGTTTTGCCGGCGGATGCGGTTGAGCTGGGCGATTTCGGCGATGATGTTGCCCGGCGCGGTGAAATCTCGTACGCGGATCTGGTATTTCTCCGAGTCCAGGTATTCCTCTTTGCCCGGCACCGGCGCGGCTTCGCACAGTTCATACCCCGAGTACATCCCCCACAAGCCCGAGCCCATGGTGGCCAATGCGGCCCGGATCAAAAAGCCAGGGCGGCCGGACTCATGCAGGAAGCCGGGGTTGATATCCGGAGTGTTGACGAAGAAATTCGGCCGGAAACATTCGCGCAACGGCGATTGGTTCAACTGGGTGAAGTACTCACTCAGCTCGGCCTTGGTATTGCGCCAGGTGAAATAGGTGTAGCTCTGGGAATACCCGACCTTGCCCAGCCGGGCCATCATCGCCGGGGTAGTAAACGCCTCGGCGAGAAAAATCACCTCGGGGTACTTGGACCGCACATCGCTGATCAGCCATTGCCAGAACGGCAACGGTTTGGTGTGAGGGTTGTCGACACGAAAGGTCTTAACGCCCTCTTCCACCCAGCCCACCACGATGTCCCGCAGTTCGACCCACAGGCTGGGGATGGCGTCCGCCGCGTAAAAATCGACGTTGACGATGTCCTGGTACTTTTTCGGCGGGTTTTCTGCGTATTTGATCGTGCCGTCCGGCCGCCAGTTGAACCAACCGGGATGCTGCTTGAGCCACGGATGGTCCTGGGAGCACTGGATGGCGAAGTCCAGGGCGATCTCCAGGCCGTGATCGGCGGCGGCCTTGACCAGGCGCCGGAAGTCATCGCGGCTGCCCAGTTGCGGATGGATCGCCTCGTGGCCGCCGTCTTCACTGCCAATGGCATACGGGCTGCCCGGATCATCGGGGCCGGCGGTCAGGGAATTGTTGGGCCCTTTGCGGTGGCTACGGCCGATGGGGTGGATCGGCGGGAAGTACAGCACGTCAAACCCCATGTCGTGGATCATCGCCAAGCGCGAGTGCACGTCATTGAAGGTGCCGTGGCGTGCAGGATCATCGGTGATCGAACGCGGGAACAGCTCGTACCAACTGGCAAACAGTGCGGCCTCGCGCTCCACATCGATCGGGTACACGGTGCTGATGCTCAGGTAGGCACGGTGATCGGCCTGGGTCATCAGGTGTGCACTGTCTTCGTGCAGGAACAACGCGACTTGCTCGGTTTCCAGCAGGCCGGAGAGTTCATGGTGCAACAACATCAGGCGGTCGCGCAGCTCGTTGTCACTGCGCTCGGCGGCCTGCAACACCAGGCTGCGACCTTCCTGCAACTCCAGGCTCACAGGCACGCCCGCCTCGTGCTTCTTGCGCAATTCATAACAGAAGCTGGCGAAGGTATCGATCCAGGCTTCGATGCAATATTCGTGGGGGCCTTGGGTCTCGACGGTAAACCCGCCCTCCCAGCCATTGTTACCCACGTCGGTCATGACCACGCTGTGCCAGCTTTCGTCCGCCAAGGGGCGCCAGCGGATCAACACCGCGAGCTTGTCGTGGCCATCGGCAAACACTTTGCTGGTGACGTTGACGCGCTGGCCAACCACGGCCTTGACGGCAAACTCGCCGCCGTCAATCACAGGTGTGGTGCTTTCGATGGCGATCCTGGGCAACAGCAAGGCCTGGGACAGTGGTAACAAGGATTGATCGTGGGTCAGTGTTTCAGCAGTCATCGAGCATCTTCCCCTTACGCCCTGTGGACGCTCTTTGCTTGATCCGAATTCTGATACGGCGCCGCTCTCCCTGAGCAGGGCCGTAATAGGTCCGAGCCCGGGGGTCGGTTAAAAGTTCAGGTGGATGTACCGCCATTGGGCGGGGAATCAATTCGCCTCGGCGGCTGTCCACCGATAGAGCAAAGCACAAAGGAGGCCACACCGATGAATATCCCGATCCCGGCTGAAACCCCGGACCCCAACATCGACAATCCGACATTGCCGCCCGCAGAACCCCAACCGGTACCTGAGCAGGAACCGCCCGAGGAACAGCCGGCCCCAGTACAGGAGCCACCGGTGAAAATTGCGCCGGTGATTGTCTAACCCCCGGCCAATTGAAGTTTCCTACTCAAGTAAAAGAGAGTGGCCCTACTCCAGTGGCAGGGCCGCCGCTGACACTGACGCTGAACTGGCCCCGACTTCAGGCTATTTGAAGAGGGCCCCAGCGCATGTGCCTACGAGGAAACACCATGACCCTGTCTGCCATCCCCTCTCGCTCGGATTTACCTGCGGCATTGCACGCCAACCCCATCAACCCGCGCCCTGACGCCGCGCTGTCACCTTCGGGCCAACGCGCCAACGCGCTGAATGCCTTGCTCAATTCAGGGCCCAACAATGCCAGGGAACCTAAGCGGCCCGAAAAGCCCAACGGTGTGCTGGCTGACACAACAGCGCAAGAGCAGGCCATCAACGAACTGGCCCCCCACATTAACCAGGCATCCGTTGAGCGCATGATCCGCCACCCAGGCTCCCTGACGGCCACGCGGATTTTCGAAAACGCCCAGCGCGCGCTGACGGCTGGCACTATTGATGCTGTGTTACGTGGACCCAACGCACAAGCGTGCAAAACGACGCTTACCACCCTCGAAACCCACTTGAACAAAGACTCCATTGACGCGGCTCGGACGGCCCTTGAAACCGAGCAGATCGATGCGTATCAGCGCTACGTTGACGCGTCACTGTTTGACCTGAAGTACCGCCTGCTTACCACAGCGCCCAGCAGCCGCTTTGACCTTATCCGCAGTTTCGCGAATGAAAAGCCCAAGACCCTGGCGAATATCGAAGACTATCTGAGTGACGTCGGCGCCCGCGCCGCTAGCTTGTGCGACATTGCCACAGCGGTAAGAAAAGTGAACGAGCCATTGCAGTACGCGCTTCCTGACGAGTGGGAAAGACGTCGCAGCGATACGGATCAAGGCGGGCAACCCAACCTCTACCGCTACCTGACTACCGGCGAATCCACCCTGGAGTCGCCCAGTGAAATCAGGGACTTCAAGCATGGCACCGACAAACTCGACGTTGCCGGTATCGCTAAGCAACTGGCAAAAAAACTGCAATGGGTCAACCAGCTCTCCGGCGCCAGTGGCGAAATGTTGCTCAGGTATTCACCGACCAACGATGCCAGTGTCCTGCTGATCTCGGGCGAGAAGGACGAGCCCGCCTTTGTGGCGAAGATCTTTGGCAAGTTCAAGCAAACCGACCTCATTAGCTGATGCCCGTCAGTTGGATTTGTCAAAAACCTTGACGATTCGAGGCATCAAACTGAACACCGCCAACGCGAGCAAGGTACTCAGCACCGCTGTCGATTCACGGCCCAGCCCGGCCGAGACCCCAATCGCAGCGGTCATCCACAACCCGGCGGCGGTGGTGAGGCCTTTGACGTGGCCCTCCTCGTCATCCTTGCCCTTGATGATGGTACCGGCACCCAAAAAGCCGATGCCGGCAATCACCCCCTGCACGACCCGGCTCATGGCATCGGCCTGGTTGCCGGACATCTGCGGCACCATCACGAACAACGCCGCGCCCAGGGCCACCAGCATATGGGTGCGCACGCCCGCAGCCTTGCCCTTGCTCTCGCGTTCAAAGCCGAGGATCCCGCCCAGCACGGCAGCGATCACCAGGCGCACGGTGATCTGGGTCAGCTGCCGGGCATCGCCGATATCGGCAAATTCGGCTTGCAGGGTTTGCCACACTTCGTGCCACCAGGCGTTCATGAAAGCCGTCCTTTCGAGGGTTGATAAAGGATGGACAGCGCCGACCGCCAGTCAGTTGCCTGGAACCCCCGCCAAGTGTCGCGCCCTAAGGTTCATAGCCCATAAGCAGGAGATCGGCATGAGCGTACGTATCGAAAACCACCTGTGTTACTTCAAGCTCAATGAAGATGGCCAGGAACAAAGCCTGCCAGCCACGCGGGTCAACGTCATGACCGACAATGATAAATCCATGTCATTCGTGGAACTGGCCGGCCAGCGCATCTACATCACCGAAGCCGAGGCCGACGCCCTCACCGTCGAGGGCGCCACCGATGGGCGCAACCATGTGAAGGCCGAAGAGCCTGGTTCGCTGATTTAATTGACCTGCATCAACAACGTCTAGACAGTGCTGCACCCCCTACCCTGTGGGGTGCAGCACAATGTCGCAGCAGCCTGTGCAAGCGCTGTCTGATCTGCTTTTTATCGCCCTACCTGAGTCTGTTATGCAAACAGAGCCACGCGCATAGTTCAGCGGCCTGATGGAGGCTGATGAGCGAACGACCATGAGCGAACGAATCACAACCGTGGAAATTTTTGAGCCCACCCACCCAAAGAAGGTGAAGGCCAAATCCAGCGACAACCTGATCCATACCCGCAGTTTCACCGGCCTGTTCCGCAGCTTGCGCGTAGCAGGCGCAGGCTTTCTGTTCCTGGCCTTTTTCGGCACCGTGTGGCTGAACTGGGGTGGGCGCCAAGCGGTGCTATGGGACCTGGCCGAAAGCAAATTCCATGTTTTTGGCGCGACCTTCTGGCCCCAGGACTTCATCCTGTTGTCGGCGCTGTTGATCATCTGCGCCTTCGGCCTGTTTGCCATCACCGTGTTCGCCGGACGCGTATGGTGCGGTTACACCTGCCCGCAAAGCTCGTTTACCTGGCTGTTCATGTGGTGCGAAAAAGTCACTGAGGGTGAACGCAACCAACGCATCAAACTGCAGGCGGCGCCGTGGGGCCTGAACAAACTCGCGCGACGTGCGGCCAAGCACACCCTGTGGCTGGGCATCAGCGTGCTGACCGGGCTGACCTTTGTCGGCTACTTCACCCCCATCCGCCCGCTAGCCGCAGAGCTTCTGACCTGGCAAATGGGCGGCGTGAGCCTGTTCTGGGTGCTGTTTTTTACCGCTGCTACCTACATCAACGCCGGCTGGCTGCGAGAAGCGGTGTGCATGCACATGTGCCCCTATGCGCGGTTCCAGAGCGTGATGTTCGACAAGGACACCCTGACCATTTCCTACGACGCGGCGCGCGGCGAACAGCGTGGCGCGCGCAAGCGCGAGGTCAAACCTGCCGACGCAGGCCTGGGCGACTGCATCGACTGCCAACTGTGCGTGCAGGTGTGCCCCACCGGCATCGACATCCGCGACGGCCTGCAAATGGAGTGCATCGGCTGTGCGGCGTGCATCGACGCCTGTGATTCGATCATGGACAAAATGGGCTATGCCCGTGGTCTGGTGAGCTACACCAGTGAACACCAACTGCAAGGTGGCAAGACCCACCTGCTACGCCCGCGCCTGATCGGCTACAGTGCGGTGCTGCTGGTGATGATTGCCGCCTTGGTGGTGGCATTGGTACAACGGCCGATGGTATCGCTGGACGTGACCAAGGACCGCGGCATGTTCCGCGAAAACGCCCAGGGCTTGATCGAGAACATCTACAGCCTCAAGGTCATCAACAAGACCCAGCAACACCAGGACTACCGCCTGGAACTGGTGGATGCCGAGGGCTACCAACTGCAAGGCAAGACCCAGATCAGCCTGGCACCGGGGGAAATCAGCGATGTGCCCGTGTCGGTGGCGCTGCTGGCGGATAAACCGGTGAGCAGTTCGCAGACCTTGCGTTTCAAGGTGACAGATGTGGATGAGCCGTGGGTTTACAGCGCCGCGGACAGCCGTTTTGTGGCACCGCTGAATCGCTGAAAGCCTCTCCTGGCTTTTGTCCGTGCTCATACCCAAGAATTGTTTAAGGCCCCAATGAAACGCTACGAAAAATTCGCCGAAGACATCGCAGAACTGATTCGCTCCGGCGTGCTCGGCCCTGGCCAGCGCGTGCCCTCGGTGCGCTATGCCAGCCAGACCTACGGCGTGAGCCCGTCCACCGTGTTCCAGGCCTACTACCTGCTGGAACGTCGCGGCCTGATCCGCGCGCGGCCGCGCTCCGGTTACTTCGTCAACACCCACGCACCCAGCCCGTTTTCCGAGCCGGTGGTGAGCGAGCAGGTGCACGAGTCCACCGAAGTCGACGTGAGCGAGCTGGTATTTTCGGTACTCGACTCCATCAAGGACCCCACCACCGTGCCCTTCGGCTCGGCTTTCCCCAGCCCCATGCTGTTCCCGCTGCCGCGCCTGGCGCGCTCGCTGGCCAGCGCCGGCCGCGCGATGGACCCGCGCCTGGTGGTCACCGACATGTCGCCGGGCAACCCGCAGCTGCGCCGGCAGATCGCCCTGCGCTACATGGTTGGCGGCCTGATGCTGCCCATGGAAGAACTGCTGATCACCAACGGTGCCCTCGAAGCCCTGAACCTGTGCCTGCAAGCCGTCACCGAGCCGGGCGACTTGGTGGCCATCGAGGCCCCGGCGTTCTACGCCTGCCTGCAAGTGCTGGAGCGCCTGAAGCTCAAGGCCGTGGAAATCCCCGTACACCCGCGCGACGGCATCGACCTGGGCGCCCTGGCACAAACCCTGGAGCGCTACCCGATCAAGGCCTGCTGGAGCATGACCAGTTTCCAGAACCCCATGGGTGCCACCGTGCCGGAAGCCAAGAAACAGGCCCTGGTGGAGTTGCTGCGCCGCCACCAGGTGCCATTGATCGAAGACGATGTGTATGCCGAGTTGTACTACGGCCAGCACGCACCCAAACCGGCCAAGGCTTTCGACACCGAAGGCCTGGTGATGCATTGCGGCTCGTTTGCCAAGAGCCTGGCCCCCGGCTACCGCGTCGGTTGGGTGGCGGCCGGGCGCTTTGCGCAGAAGGTCGAGCGCTTGAAGCTGATGACCTCGCTCTGCCCTTCAATGCCGGCGCAAGCGGCCATTGCCGACTACCTGCAACACGGCGGCTACGACCGGCACCTGCGCAAATTGCGCTACGCCCTGGAAGAACAGCAAAGCGCGATGCTGGCGGCGATTGCCCGTTACTTCCCGACGCAGACGCGGGTTAGCCAGCCGGCCGGCGGGTATTTCCTGTGGCTGGAGTTGCCGGAGCAGACCGACTCGTTGAAGTTGTTCCAGATGGCGCTGGCCCAAGGCATCAGCATCGCACCGGGGCCGATTTTCTCGGCAACCCAGCGCTTCAGAAATTGTATTCGCCTGAACTATGGCAGCCCGTGGACCGAGGCTTCAGAGAAAGCGATGGAGACATTGGGGCGGATTGTGCGCTCGTTTTGAGTGATTGGGTTGCCCGCAGTGGGCTTGCTCGCGAAGGCATACTTCCAGGCGCTAGATAACTAGCGACCACCGCCCAAATCCACAAACGTCCCAGTGGCATACGACGCCTTATCCGACAACAACCAGATAATCGCCTCCGCTACCTCATCCGGGCGCCCGCCCCGGGCCATGGGAATGCCTGACTCCAGTTTGCTGACCCGGTCCGGGTCGCCGCTCAGGGCATGAAAATCGGTAAAGATGTAGCCAGGGCGCACCGCGTTGACCCGAATGCCCTCACCCGCCACTTCCTTCGACAAGCCCAAAGTGAAGGTATCGAGGGCGCCTTTGGACGCCGCATAATCGACGTACTCACCCGGCGACCCCAGCCGTGCCGCCACCGAAGACACATTCACAATGCTGCCACCCTGCCCGCCATGCTTGGGCGACATGCGCAGCACCGCGTGCTTGGCGCACAGGATCGGCCCCAGCACGTTGGTCTTCAGGATCTTGAGGATGCGGAACTCGGACATCTCGTCCACCCGCGACTTTTGCCCCACGGTGCCCGCATTGTTGACCAGTGCCGTGACGCGGCCCAGTTCAGCGTCGACGCGGTTGAACAGGCCGATCACTTCATCTTCGATGCTCACATCTGCGCGCACCGCAATGGCCTGGGCGCCCAGGGCGCGCACCTGCTCAAGTACGCGATGGGCCGCCTCTTCGTCGGACTGGTAGTTGATGCAAATGCGATAACCCTGACGGGCGGCCAGCAGTGCCGTCTCGGCGCCAATCCCACGACTGCCCCCGGTGATGATGACGACTTTGTCCATGCGTGCAGTCTCCTGATTCAACCTGATGTTTATGGCTGAGCCCAAGAATAACCGTCACGCACGGCTTTTGTCAGGCGCCATGGCGTCTTCGGCGCGCTGGATATCAGCCATGAAGGTGTCGGCCGGCAACGGATGGCCCAGCAGGTAACCTTGCAGGGAATTGCACCCCAACCGCGTAAGGAAATTCTGCTGCACGTCGGTTTCTACGCCTTCGGCCACGATCCGCAAGCCCAAGGCCTGGCCCAGGGCGACAATGGCCGAGACAATCGCGGCATCGTCGCTGTCGTGCTCCAAGTCGCGCACAAAGCCGCGGTCGATCTTCAGTTCGTTGGCCGGCAGACGCTTGAGGTACATCAGGCTCGAATAGCCGGTCCCGAAGTCGTCGATGGACAGGTCCACACCCATCTCCGACAACTGCTGCAGCACCGTCATGCTGGCGTCGGCGTCGCTCATCGCGGTGGTCTCGGTGATCTCCAGGGTCAGGCTGTTGGCCGGCAACTGGTGACGCTCAAGGGCCGTGGCGACGCTTTTGACCAGCCCGGCGTGGCAGAACTGCAAGGCAGACAGGTTCACGGCGATACGCCAGTCTTCATAGCCCTGGGCGTACCACAGGCTCATCTGGCGGCAGGCTTCGTTCAGCACCCAGTCACCGATGGGGATGATCAACCCGGTCTTTTCCGCCAGCTCGATAAACATTGCCGGCAACAGCAGGCCCTGTTGCGGATGCTCCCAGCGCAACAACGCCTCGGCGCCCACCGGGATACCGCTGACGGCATCGAACTTGGGTTGGTAGTGCAGGCGAAATTGCTGGTGTTCGATGGCATTGCGCAGGTCCTGCAGCAACTGCAGTTGCTTGCGCGCATTGGTGTTCATCGACACGTCGAAGAAGCTGTAGCCGTTCTTGCCCATGCCCTTGGCGTGGTACATCGCGGCATCGGCGTTCATCAGCAGCTCCTGAGGGTTGCCACCGTTGCCTGGGAACAGGGCAATGCCGACGCTGGCGGAGATCTTCAACTCATGTTCGGCCACCGTGAACGCGCGGTTGATCAGGCCGACCTGGCGCTCGGCCAGGCGCAGGGCGTCATCGGGCTGGTTCAGTTGCACCAGCAATACGAATTCATCGCCGCCGATACGCGCCAGGGTGTCCTGGCTGCGCAGGTCCTCACGCAGGCGCAGGCCCACTTCGCGCAGCAACTGGTCGCCCATGTGATGGCCGAAGGCATCGTTGACCGGCTTGAAACCGTCAAGGTCGATAAACATCAGCGCGAAGCAACCGCCCTGCTCTCTGATCGTCTGCATCGATTGCTGGATACGGTCGGCGAGCAAGGTGCGGTTGGGCAAGCCGGTGAGCATGTCGTGCAGGGCCAGGTGGGTCAGCTCCTGGTTGGCCTGGGTCAGGGAATCGGCCAACACGGCGGTACGCGCCTCCAGGCGGGCATCCAGCAGCGAGGTGAGCAGCGCGATGGCCAGCACCGCCAGAGTGGTGACCAGCACCAGATTGTCCAGGCCCTTGCCGCTCAAGCCGTTCAATGCCGCGCCGCAAAAACTTTCATCAGCAAAGCGTGCCGCCGCCATACCGGTGTAGTGCATGCCCACGATGGCAAAGCCCATCACCACCGCTGCACCGCTGCGCAGCAGACGAACGTAGGGGGTGTTGCGCCGCAGGTTATGGGCGATCCACAGCGCAGCGCCACACGCCACTACCGCTATCAGCAGCGACGCACCGAACAGGCTCGGGTCGTAGTCGATACCCGGGGTCATGCGCATCGCGGCCATGCCGGTGTAGTGCATGGCCGCGATACCGGCCCCCATGACCAACGCGCCGAACGCCAGTTGCCAGGCGCGCAACTGAGGCTGGTTGATCAGCCAGAGTGCGAAGCCGCTGGACAATACCGCGATCAGCAACGACAACGCCGTAATGCCGAAGTCGAAACCCAGGGCAAACGGCAGGCGCAGCGCAAGCATGCCGATAAAATGCATCGACCAGACACCAATGCCCATGGCGATCGCCCCGCCGGCAATCCACAGATACACGGCACGCCCCTTGGCGGTGGCAATGCGGCCGGAGAGGTCCAGCGCGGTATAGGAAGCAAGGATCGCAACGAACAGGGAAATCACGACCAGGGAGGGCGAATAGCTACCGATAAGCATTGGACTTCTCAAGACTGACGGGCCTGAAAAGCCCGTGCCAAGTGGCAAAGCGGGCGATTGTAGCGAGAATAATTCTTGTACAGTTGAAATATTAGCGTATAGCCATCACAGGCTTTTTGACGTCAATCCTATGACCCAAAAACCGCCCTTTTCAGCGTTGATTGGATCCAAATATGGGAGGGGCGGCAAGCCCCCTTCCCACATGGATCGCCGTGTTTATCGCTAGTCTTCTTTGTCACTGATGGGCGTCTGGCCGTCCCAACCGCCGCCCAACGCGGCAATCAACTGCACACTCGCCACCAGCCGCGTCTGCAACAGGGTCAACACCGTGCGTTCATTGCTCAACGCCGTGGCCTGCACCGTGACCACATCCAGGTAGGCAATCAAACCGGCCTTGTACTGGTTTTCCGTGAGGCGTAACGACTCACGCGCCGCGTCCAGCGCTTCGTTGCTGACCACCGCCTCGTCTTCCAGCACCTTGAGCTGCACCATGTAGTTTTCCACTTCGCGGAAACCATCCAGCACGGTCTGGCGGTACTTGGCCACCGTCTCGTCGTAGGAAGCCACGCTACGGTCGACCTCCGCCGAGCGCTGACCGCCGTCGAACAGGGTCATGGCCAGTTTCGGCCCCACCGACCAGAAGCGATTCGGCAGGCTGATCCAGTCTGCGTAGGTGCTGCTGGAATAACCACCGGCCAGGCTCAGGCTCAGGTCCGGGTAGTAGGCTGCCTTGGCCACGCCGATATTGGCGTTGGCCGCAATCACCGAGCGTTCGGCCGAGGCGATGTCCGGGCGGCGTTCCAGCAATTGCGATGGCAGGCTCAGCGGGATCTGTGGCAGGGCCGGAATACTCTGGCTCACGGGCAGGTTGAAGTTGGCCGGAGCTTCGCCAATCAACACGGCAATCGCGTTTTCCAACTGGGCGCGCTGCCAGATCAGGTCGATCAGGCTGGCCTGGGTAGACTTGAGTTGGGTTTGCGCCTGGGCGACTGCGTCCTTGCCGGAGACGCCGGCACGGTATTGGTTTTCGGTCATTTTCAGCGAGCGCTGGTAGGCGTCCAGGGTCGCTTGCAACAGACGAGTCTGCTCATCCATGACCCGCAGTTGCAGGTAGTCCTGCACCAACTCCGACTGCTGGCTCAAGCGCATCGCGGCCAGGTCCGCCGAACTGGCTTCGGCCGTGGATTCGTTGGCTTCCAACCCACGGCGCAATTTGCCCCATACATCGGCCTCCCAACTCACGCCCAACTGCGCATTGAGGGTGTCGCGGATACCACTGCTGGAACTGCTGAGGCTGGCGTTGCTGCTGCCGGTGCCTTGGCTGGCGCGGGTTTTGCCGACGCTCAGGTCAACCGTGGGAAAGAAAGAACCCCGCGCACTGCGCACCTGGGCCTGGGCCTGGCGAAAACGCGCCTCAGCCTGGGCCACGGTCTGGTTGGAGGTGTTCAGGCGCACCACCAAGTCATTGAGCTGACGGTCACCGTACAGCTCCCACCAGGCGCCACGGGCCAGGGAATCGCTCGGGGTGGCTTGGCGCCAGCCTTGGGCTTGCTTGAACTGCACCGGCTCCACGACGTCCGGGCGCTTGTAGTCCGGGCCGATGGCGCAGGCGCTGAGCAAGAGCGCCAAACCCACTGTCGGAGCGAGCTTGCTCGCGAAGATCGTCAACGATAACGCTGGCCGCCTGAATGCACGGGGCGCCCTCAGGTTTTTCGCGAGCATGATCGTGCCTACAGGGAGACGCTGGTTGGTTGAATCGGTCATAGCGCAGTGTCCAGGGCAGCATCGGTCCGCACGCCGCGCCAGCGGTTGAAGCGATGGCGCGCGCGGTCGAGATAAAGGTAAACCACCGGGGTGGTGTAAAGGGTCAGAACCTGGCTGAACACCAGGCCGCCGATGATGGTCAGGCCCAGCGGGCGGCGCATTTCCGCGCCATCCCCGGTACCCAGCAGCAAAGGCAAGGCACCGAGAATGGCCGCCAGGGTGGTCATCAGGATCGGCCGCAGCCGCAACAGGCAGGCACTGCGAATCGATTCCAGCGGCCCCATGCCGTCATTGCGCTCAAGCTGCAGGGCCAGGTCGATCATCAAGATCGCATTCTTCTTCACCACACCGATCAGCAGGAACAGACCCAGCAGGGAAATCAGGCTGAATTCGCCCCCCGTCAGGTAAATCGCGAGCATCGCGCCAACCCCGGCCGAGGGCAGCGTCGAAAGAATCGTCAGCGGGTGAATATAGCTTTCATACAAAATACCCAACACCAGGTACACCGCCACCAGCGCGCCAAGGATCATGAACGGCTGGCCCTTCTGGGTCGCCGCGAACGCATCGGCCGTGCCGGCCATCTTGGCGATCACGTCTTCGGGCAGGCCGACCTTGGCAATCGCCCGCTCGATGGCAGCGGTGCCCTGCTCAACCGTCACCCCCGGCGCCATGTCGAAGGCGATGTTTTCCGAAGCGAACTGGCCTTCATGGCTGACGCGATCATCGGCCAGGCTGTTTTCATAGTGGGCAATGGTCGACAGCGGTACCCGTGCGCCGTCGGCGGTGATCACCTGCATCTGGTTGAGGGTGATCGGGTCCTGGGCGTATTTGGGGTTGACCTCCATCACCACCTGGTACTGGTTGAGGCTGTCGTAGATGGTGGAAATCTGCCGCTGGCTGTAGGCGTTGTTGAGCACCGCCGTGACCATGCTCATGTCGATACCCAGGCGCTTGGCCTGGTCGCGGTCCACCACCAGGGTGACCTGCGCCGCGCCCCGACCTTCACGGGCGTCAATGGCCGTGAGTTGCGGCAGCTCGCGCAAGGCGGCGACGACTTTCGGGTACCACAGGCGCAACGCGGCCAGGTCGCCGCTTTGCAGGATGTAGGAATACTGCGCACTGGTCTGGTCGCGACTGCCGCCAAATTGCAAATCCTGGTCAGCCATCAGGAACAGGCGCCCACCGGGCACCAACGGAACATCCTTGCGCAGGCGCTCGATCACCGCCTGGGCCGAGACCTTACGCTCACTGATGGGCTTGAGGCGCACCAGCATTACCGCGTTGTTGGTGCCGTTGTTGCCACCGATAAACCCGGCCACGCTCTGCACCGCCGGGTCCTTGAGCACCGCCTGGCGAAAGGTTTCCATCTTCGGCTGCATCACATTGAACGACAGCCCGTCATCGCCGCGCACAAAGCCGATCAACTGGCCGGTGTCCTGTTGCGGCATAAAGGTTTTCGGCACCACCACGTACAGCGCAACGTTCACACCTACGGTGATCAGCAGGCTGAGCAGGGTCAGGCGGCGGTGGCGCAGCACCCAGTCCAGGCTGGTAGCGTAAACGGCGACCATGCGATCGTTGACCTTTTGGCTCCAGCGCTGCAAGCCGGTCATCCGGCCTTTGATATGGGGCTTGAGCCAGCGGGCGCAAAGCATCGGGGTGAGGGTCAGCGAGACCACCAGCGAGACGATGATCGCCGCCGACAAGGTGATGGAAAATTCGCGAAACAGGTTGGTGACGATCCCACCCATAAACAGGATGGACAGGAACACCGCCACCAGCGACACGTTCATCGACAGCAGGGTAAAGCCGACTTCCTGGGCCCCCAGGTAGGCCGCCTTCATCGGCGGCACACCGTCGTCGATATGCCGGGAGATGTTCTCCAGCACCACGATGGCGTCGTCCACCACCAGGCCGGTGGCCAGGATCAGCGCCATCAGCGAGAAGTTGTTCAGCGAGAACCCGAACAGGTACATCACCGCAAAGGTGCCCACCAGCGACACCGGCACCGCCAGCGTCGGGATCAGGGACGCGCGGAAGTTGCCGAGGAACAGGTACACCACCAGCACCACCAGGGCCACCGCAATCAGCAGGGTCATTTCCGCTTCATGCAAGGTGGCGGTGATCACCGGCGATCGGTCCATGGCCAGGTTGAGCTTGACGCTGGAGGGCAGCACTGCCTGCAATGCCGGTAACTGTGCCTTGATCTGCCGCACGGTCTCGATGATGTTGGCGCCGGACTGGCGGTTGATCACCAGCAGCACCGCCGGTTCGTTGTTGAAGAAGCCGCTGTTGTAGCGGTCTTCGACACCGTCGCTGATCTTGGCCACATCCCCCAGGCGCAGGGCCGCGCCGTTCTGGTAGCGGATCAGCAGCGGCTCGTAGTCCTTGGCTTTTTCCAACTGGTCGTTGGCCTGGATCTGCCAGTTGCGCTCGCTGTCTTCCAGGGAACCCTTGGGCCGGCGCTGGTTGGCGTTGGCGATGGTGTTGCGCACATCGTCCAGGGCCACGCCGTACTGGTCCAGCGCCTTGGGCTCAAGCTCGATACGCACCGCCGGCAGGGAACTGCCGCCGATCTGCACTTCGCCCACGCCGGGCACCTGGGACAGGCTTTGGGACAGGATGGTCGACGCCAGGTCATACAGCTGGCCCTTCTGCAACACGTCCGAGGTCAGCGACAGCACCATGATCGGCGCCTGGGACGGGTTGATCTTCTTGTAGGTGGGCATGCTGCGCATGCCGCTGGGCAGCAGGTTGCGCGAGGCATTGATCGCCGCCTGCACTTCCCGCGCGGCACCGTTGATATCGCGGTCGGAGTCGAACGCCAGGATCACCCGCGTGGAGCCTTGGCTCGACGAACTGCTCATGGTGGTGATACCGGCAATCGCGCCGAACGAGCGCTCCAGCGGCGTCGCCACCGTAGACGCCATCACCTCGGGGCTGGCACCCGGCAGGCTGGCCGAGACCACGATCACCGGGAAGTCGATCTGCGGCAACGGCGACACCGGCAGCAGGTTGAAGCTCACACCGCCCAGCAACATGATCGCCAGGCTCAGTAGCATGGTGGCTACCGGGCGGCGAATGAAAGGTCCGGACAGGTTCATGACTCAACCGGCTCCAGGCTTTGCGGCTCTTTGCGCCAGCGACGGCCAAGGCGGTCGAAATACAGGTAGATCACCGGCGTGGTGAACAGGGTCAATACCTGGCTCACCAGCAAGCCGCCGACCATCACCAGGCCCAGGGGTTGGCGCAATTCAGCGCCCGACCCGGTGGCCAGCATCAACGGCACCGCACCGAACAGCGCAGCCAGGGTGGTCATCAGGATCGGCCGGAAGCGCAGCAGCGCCGCCTGGTAAATCGCCGTCTGTGGGTCCAGGCCCTGGTTGCGCTCGGCGTCGAGGGCGAAGTCGATCATCATGATCGCGTTTTTCTTCACGATACCGATCAGCAAAATGATGCCGATGATCGCGATCATGCCCAGGTCATTGCCACTGAGCAGCAACGCCAGCAAGGCCCCGACTGCGGCGGACGGCAAGGTGGAGAGGATGGTGATCGGGTGGATATAGCTCTCGTACAGCACCCCCAGCACGATGTACATGGTGACCACCGCGGCAAGAATCAGCAGCAAGGTGCTCGACAGCGAGGCCTCGAACGCCTGCGCCGCGCCCTGGAACTGGGTTTGCACCCCCACCGGCATGCCGATGTCTTTCTGGGTCTGGTTGATCAGGTCCACGCCTTTGCCCAGCGCCACACCGGGGGCCAGGTTGAACGACATCATCACCGCCGGGAACTGGCCGATATGGGCAATGGCCAATTGGGCCTGGCGTTGCTCCACACGGGCCAGGCTGGACAGGCGTACCTGGCCGCCGTCGGTGGTTTTAACGTGGATCTGGTTCAGTGCATCCGGGCCGAGGGTTTCGCCGGATTGGGCCTGCAACACCACACGGTATTGGCTGGCCTGGGTATAGATGGTGGAAATCTGCCGCTGGCCAAAGGCGTCGTACAGCGCGTCGGTGATGGTGGACACGCTGACGCCCAGGCGCGAGGCCGCGTCGCGGTCGATCACCAGGTACACCTGCAGGCCCTTGTCCTGCAGGTCGCTGGCGACATCGGTGAGTTCCGGCAATTGGCTCAAGGCGTGCACCAACTTGTCGCTCCATAGCGCCAGCAGGTCGGCGTCCGGCGACGACATGCTGAACTGGTACTGGGTGCGGCTCACGCGGTCTTCGATGGTCAGGTCCTGCACCGGCTGCATGAACAGGCGGATACCCACCAGCTTGTCGATCTGCGGTTGCAGCCGGGTGATCACCTCGGCCGCGCTCAAGTCACGCTGGCCGTGGGGCTTGAGGTTGATCAGCAAGCGCCCGCTGTTGAGGGTGGCGTTATCGCCATCCACACCAATGTAGGAAGACAGGCTTTCTACCGCCGGGTCCTCCAGGATGATCTTGGCCAATTCCTGCTGGCGCTGGCTCATGGCCGCGAAGGAAATCGACTGCGGCGCCTCGGAAATACCCTGGATCACGCCGGTGTCCTGCACCGGGAAAAAGCCCTTGGGCACCATCAGGTACAGGAACACGGTCAAGCCCAGGGTAGCGATGGCCACCAGCAGGGTCAGCGGCTGGTGCTTGAGCACCCACTGCAATTTGCGCCCGTAGGCTTCGATCAACCAGTCGATCCATGCGCCGCTGGCTTTATAAAAACGCCCCTGCTCTTCTTCCTTGGGTTCACGCTTAAGCAAGCGTGCACACATCATCGGCGTGAGGGTTAGCGACACCACCAGCGAAATCAGGATCGCCACCGCCAGGGTGATGGCAAATTCGCGGAACAACCGCCCCACTACGTCGGCCATGAACAGCAACGGAATCAGTACCGCAATCAGCGACAACGTCAGGGAAATCAAGGTAAAGCCGATTTGCTTGGCGCCCTTGAGCGCTGCCGCCATCGGCGTTTCACCTTCTTCGATATAGCGGGAGATGTTCTCCAGCATGACGATGGCATCGTCCACCACAAAGCCGGTGGCGATGGTCAATGCCATCAGCGTCAGGTTATTGATGGAAAAACCGGCCAGGTACATCACGCCAAAGGTGCCCACCAAGGACAGGGGTACCGCGATGGACGGAATAATCGTGGCGCTGACCCGGCGCAGGAACAGGAACGTCACCATCACCACCAGGGCAATGGCGATCAGCAATTCGTGTTGCACATCGGTCACCGAGGCGCGGATGGTCTGGGTACGGTCGGTAAGTACCGTCACATCCAGGCCGGCTGGCAGGTTGTCGGTGATGCTCGGCAGCAGCGCTTTGATGCGGTCGACCACCTCGATCACGTTGGCACCCGGTTGGCGCTGGATATTGAGCAGCACGGCCTGGTTTTCATTGGCCCAGGCGGCGAGGCGTTCGTTCTCGGCGCCGTCGACGATCTGTGCCACGTCTTTGAGACGCAACGGCGCACCGTTGTTGTAGGCCAGGATCAGCTCGGCGTACTGCTGGGGCGAAACCAGTTGGTCGTTGGCATCGAGCATCGACACACGAGTAGGCCCGTCAAAGTTGCCCTTGGGCTGGTTGACGTTGGAAGCGGCGATCAGGGTGCGCACGTCCGACAGGTTCAGGCCATTGGCCGCCAGGGCCTCGGGGTTGACCTTGATGCGCACGGCCTGGCGCTGGCCGCCGGCGATGCTGACCATGCCGACGCCGCTGATCTGGGCAATTTTTTGCGCCATGCGCGTGTCGACCAGGTCATTGAGCTTGGGCAACAACATCGTCTTGGAGGTGACGGCCAGGGTCAGCACCGGGGTATCCGCCGGGTTGACCTTGTTGTACACCGGCGGCGCCGGCAAATCCTTGGGCAACAGGTTGGTGGCGGCGTTGATCGCGGCCTGCACTTGTTGCTCGGCAACGTCCATATTGACGTCGAGGTTGAAGCGCAGGGTCAGCACCGAGGCCCCGCCAGAGCTGGTGGACGCCATCTGCGTAAGCCCGGGCATTTGCCCGAACTGGCGCTCCAGCGGCGCGGTGACCGCACTGGTCATCACGTCCGGGCTGGCGCCGGGATACAGGGTCATCACCCGGATGGTCGGGTAATCCACCTGGGGCAAGGCCGACACCGGCAGCAAGCGATAGGCAATGATGCCGGCCAGGACAATGGCCAGCATGCTCAGCGTGGTGGCGACCGGGCGAAGAATAAACAGCCGCGAGAGGTTCATGAACCGACCTTTTGCGCCTTGCCGGCGGTGGTGCCGGTCTCCCCTTTTGCCGCAGGCTTGCCTTGCAGGTGCTCGGTGGGCGTGGTCGGTACTTCGCTGCTGTCGTTGACCACTTCGATCTCGCTGCCGTCCTTCAAGCGGTCGGTGCCTTCCAGCACCACACGATCGCCAGCCACCAGGCCTTCCTTGATCACGGTGTTGTCGCCATCGGTGTCACCCACCACCAGTGGCTGCACCTTGACCTTCTTGTCGCCATCGAGCTTGTAGACAAAGGTGCCGCTGTTGCCGAACTGGATTGCCGCAGAGGGCGCCAGCACCACGTTGTGCAGGGTGTCGGCCAGCAGGTGCACGTTGACGAACTGGTTGGGGAACAGCGCCTGGTCCTTGTTATCGAAGCGGCCCTTGAATTTCAGGGTGCCGGTGGTGACATCGATCTGGTTGTCGAGGCTTTGCAGCACGCCGACCGCCTGCTTCTTCACGTCGCCACGGTCCCAGGCTTCTACCGGCAGCTTGTTGCCGGCGTGGTAGCGGGTGAGCACGGTGTCGAGAGTATTTTCCGGCAGGGTGAACACCACGTTGATGGGCTGGGTCTGGGTGATCACAGCAATGAAGGTGGTGTCGTTGGCGGCCACCAGGTTACCCACGTCGACCTGGCGCAAGCCTACGCGGCCGCTGATGGGCGCGCGGATCTTGGTGAATTCGAGGTTGAGCTTGGCGTCGTCCACCGCGCCCTGGTTGGTCTTGACCGTGCCCTGGTATTGCAGCACCAGCGCTTCGGCGGTGTCCAGGGTCTGCTTGGCGATACTGTCCTGGGCGTACAGACCGCGATAACGCTCTACATCTACCTGGGCGTTTTTAAGTTGCGCCTGGTTCTGCAACAGCGTGCCCTGGGCCTGGAGCAAGGCATTCTGGTAGCTGCGCGGGTCGATCTCGGCCAGCAGGTCGCCGGCCTTGACCATTTGCCCTTCTTCAAAGGCGATCTTCACCAACTCGCCGCCCACCCGGCTGCGCACATTGATGGTATTGAGCGCCGTGACGGTGCCCAGGGCCTTGTAGTACACCGGGAAATCACCGAGCACCGTCGGTGCCACACGCACCGGAACCGGCCCGGTGGAACCGCCGAAGCCCGGGCGCATCATCCCCGTCTTGCCAGCACGCCCTGCGGGGGCCTGCTCGGCGCCCTCTTTATGGCTGGCGGGCCAGAATTTCCAGCACAGGCCGGCGATAACCAGCAGCACGAGCAGGCCGAACAGCCAGCGGCGGGACTTACGGGGGGAGGATTGCATGGATTGATCAACCATTGGGCGCGAGAGCTTCTTCTTTGGGAGGCTGAAAGATAAGCACTGGGGCGCATTTAGAAAAGCGCCTTTACCGGCTATTTACCTTGGGCTTACAACTTTTAACTTCTGACCTTAGTCCATTCGCTAATTCAGCTAAGCGTTTGACCCCTAAATAAAAACGGCCTGGACTAGGCCAGGCCGCAATCATGTAGCACGCGTGTTACTGCCAGGCGACAGTAATGCGCCGAAACAGTTACTTCAAAACAGCCAGGGCGGCTTCGTAGTTTGGCTCGTGGCCAATTTCGGCAACCAGTTCGCTGTGCAGGACTTTGTCGTTTTCGTCCAGCACCACAACAGCGCGGGCGGTCAGGCTGCGCAGCGGGCCGTCAACGATGTTCACACCGTAGTCTTCGGAGAAGGCAGCGCTGCGGAAGTCCGACAGGTTCTTCACGTTGTCCAGGCCTTCGGAGCCGCAGAAGCGTGCCTGGGCAAATGGCAGGTCCGAGGAGATGCACAGCACAACGGTGTTGGCCACATCGTTGGCCTGGGCGTTGAACTTGCGCACCGACGTCGCGCAGGTCGGGGTGTCGACGCTTGGGAAGATGTTCAGCACTTTGCGCTTGCCGGCAAAAGTGGCCAGGGTTGCATCCGACAGGTCGCCGGCGGTCAGGGTGAAGTCAGGGGCCTGGGTACCGGCTTGTGGCAGTTCGCCTTCAACCTGGACAGGGTTACCACGGAGAGTGACTTGAGCCATGAACGGAATCCTTATGCTGGGTTTATTGAAACGAATTCGAGAGGCGGAAGTTAACCACAAAGTGGTGTGACTACCTACCGCCGAACACAAATTGTCATCCTGCCCCTTTGTGGTTTAATTGCGCGCTTTGCGCACCCTCCCCAAGGAAACTGTTGTTGATGAATCAGCCTGCCACCCGAGTTCTGGTCATTGGATACGTCTGGCCCGAGCCCCGCTCCTCTGCCGCTGGCGGGCACATGATGCAAATACTGGAAACTTTTCTTACGCAAAATTGGGAAATCACCTTTAGCAGCCCCGCCGCCCTCGGCGAGCACAAGGCCGACTTGCAAGCCCTGGGTATCGCCGAGCGCGCCATCGAGCTGAATAACAGCAGTTTCGACGACTTTATCCGCGAACTGGCCCCGGACATCGTGCTGTTCGACCGTTTCATGATGGAGGAGCAATTCGGCTGGCGCGTCGAAAAATGCTGCCCAGACGCCGTGCGTGTGCTGGAAACCTCTGACCTGCAAAGCCTGCGCGATGCCCGTCACCAGCGCCTCAAAGACCACCTCAAGGCCCACGCCGACGGCGACGACTTCAGCACGTTGTTCGCGCCAGCGCTGGCAGAGGAATTCCAGCTGATGGCCACCACCGATGTCGCCAAGCGCGAGATCGCCGCGATCTACCGCTGTGATGTCAGCCTGATGATCTCCGATGTGGAAATACGCCTGCTCACCGAGCAGTTCAAGGTGCCCTCCGCCCTGCTCCACTGGTGCCCGTTGATGCTTGCGCCGCCCGCCGAGGCGTTCGCCCCGTATGAAGCACGCGCGCACTTCCTCAGCATCGGCAACTTCCGCCACGCCCCCAACTGGGATGCGGTGCTGTGGATGAAAAACAGCCTGTGGCCGCTGATCCGCCAACAGCTGCCAGGCGCCCAGTTGCACCTCTACGGTTCCTACACACCGCCCAAGGCCACCGCACTGCATAACCCGGCCCAGGGTTTTCATGTGATGAACTGGGCCGAAGATGCACTGCAAGTGATGAGCGCGGCGCGCATCTGCCTGGCGCCGTTGCGGTTTGGCGCCGGCATCAAGGGCAAGTTGGCGGATGCGATGCTCTGTGGCACGCCAAATATCACCACGCCCATCGGTGCCGAGGCCATGGGCGATGACCAGCCATGGCCGGGTGTGATCGAACAGTCTGCGCCGGCACTCGCCGCCGCTGCCGTCGCGCTGTACCAGGACCGCGAGCGCTGGACCCAGGCTCAGGAAGACGGCCGCCGCCTGCTGACGCGCCGCTACGACCAGGCCTACCATGGCCCGGCGCTGGTGGCGTGCCTGGAGCACTGTCGCGAAAACCTCAGCGCCCATCGGCGGGACAACTTCACCGGGAGCATGCTGCGCCACCATGCGCATAAAAGTACTCAGTACATGTCCCAGTGGATCGAGGCGAAAAACCGCAACCTATAAACACCGGGCTGGCAGGTGCGTACACATAGGGGCATTATTCGGCTCGCACCCTAACAATAAAGCGACGGCAGCATGACCCGAGCAACGCGCATCACCGACCCTTCCTACGAACTGATGGACGATCACAACGGCCTGTCCATCATTTATCGCCAGCATGGTTTCCCCTGCCCGCTGGTGCGCTGGCATTTCCACAAGGAATACGAGCTGCACCTGATCGTCGCCAGCTCCGGCAAAGTGTTTATCGGCGACTACATCGGCAACTTCTACCCGGAAAGCCTGTTTCTCACCGGCCCCAACCTGCCCCACAACTGGATCAGCCAGGTCGAAGAAGACGAAGTGGTGCCCAAGCGCGACATGTTGGTGAACTTCACCGATGAACTGTTGGAGAGCGGCAGCCAGATCTTCACCGAACTCAAGAGCCTGTCACCGCTGCTGGACCGCGCGCAGTACGGCATCGAATTTCGCTGCAAAAAGACCATCGCCCAGGCCATGACCCTGATGCAACGCATCGAGGACGCCCAGGGCATGGCGCGCCTGGGGCACTTCTTTATCCTGCTGGAAGTGTTGAGTGCCTGTGAGGACTACCAACTGCTGTCGGGCGTGACCACACCGCAGTTGGCCGATGAGCACAGCATCGACCGCACCAACCGCGCGGTGGACTACATTTTTGCCCACTACGCACGGGAATTGCCGCTCGAAGAGGTGGCGGACTACCTGGGCATGAAGCCAACGTATTTCTCGCGGGTGTTTAAACAAGCGACCGGGCGCACGTTTATCGAATTCGTCAATCGGCTGCGGATCAGCAAGTCGTGCGAGTTACTGGCGGACGGTGATAAAGCGGTGACGGATGTGTGTTTTGAGTCGGGCTTCAACAATATTTCCAACTTCAATCGGCGGTTTCAGCAGCTTAAAGGCATGACGCCATCCCACTACAGGCGCCTGGCGGTGCAGCGGCTGACCGAGAAAAACCTGGCTTAAAGGTTTCAGTCCAAGAACTGACGAGTGCAAAAAAGTATCAGTCCCAGTGCGCCCAAGGATTTGTCACAACCCCATTTCAAGGCTGTAATCAACCGCACACTCTTCCTGACTCCTTGTAGGAAGACACAACAACAATAACTGTCCTTCTGTAGCCCTTGGGCGCGGAAATGGAGTGCGCGATGAAGTTCACAGCAAAAGCTCTGCTTGTCTCTACCTGCATGATGACCTGCATGACCCTCAGCGCCGTCAGCCTTGGCGCGCAAACCCTGACCATTGCCACCGTCAACAACAGCGACATGATCCGCATGCAAAAGCTATCGAAAACCTTCGAGGCCGAGCATCCGGAGATCAAGCTGAACTGGGTGGTGCTCGAAGAAAACGTACTGCGCCAACGCCTGACCACCGACATCGCCACCCAAGGTGGACAGTTCGACGTGTTGACCATCGGCATGTACGAAGCTGCACTGTGGGGTGCCAAGGGTTGGCTGGAGCCGATGAAAGACCTGCCAGCTTCCTACGACCTGGACGATGTATTCCCTTCGGTGCGTGACGGTTTGTCCGTCAAGGGTTCGCTGTACGCCCTGCCGTTCTACGCCGAAAGCTCGATCACCTATTACCGCACCGACCTGTTCAAGGACGCCGGGCTGACCATGCCCGAGCACCCGACCTGGACCCAGATCGGCGAGTTCGCCAGCAAGCTCACCGACAAGAGCAAAGAGCAATACGGCCTGTGCCTGCGCGGCAAAGCCGGTTGGGGCGAGAACATGGCGCTGATCACCACCCTGGCCAACGGCTACGGTGCGCGCTGGTTCGATGAGAAGTGGCAGCCAGAATTCAATGGCCCGGAATGGAAGGACGCGCTGAACTTCTACGTCGACAACATGAAAAAATCCGGCCCGCCGGGCGCCTCCAGCAACGGTTTCAACGAAAACCTCGCACTGTTCAACAGCGGCAAGTGTGCGATCTGGGTCGATGCCAGCGTGGCCGGCTCGTTTGTCACCGACAAGACGCAAAGCAAGGTGGCGGACCACGTCGGCTTCACCTTCGCCCCTCACGAGAAGACCGACAAGGGCACCTCGTGGCTGTACTCCTGGAGCCTGGCAATCCCTACCAGCTCCAAGGCCAAGGACGCCGCCAAGGTGTTCACCAGTTGGGCAACGTCCAAGGAATACGGCGCGCTGGTGGCCAAGACCGACGGCGTTGCCAACGTACCGCCAGGCACACGCAAGTCCACCTACAGCGACGAGTACATGAAAGCCGCTCCGTTTGCCAAGGTCACGCTGGAATCGCTGAAAGTGGCGGACCCGACCAAGCCGACCCTCAAGCCAGTGCCCTATATCGGCATTCAGTTGGTGACCATTCCTGAGTTCCAGGCCATTGGCACCCAGGTGGGCAAGTTCTTCTCGGGTGCGCTGACCGGTCAGCAAACGGTTGATGCAGCACTGACCGCCGCGCAGACCACCACCGAGCGGGAAATGAAGCGGGCCGGTTACCCCAAATAAAGTGGGTACACCGCGGTAAATGTGGGAGCGGGCTTGCTCGCGAATGCGGTCTTCCAGTGAATACTTCAGTGACTGACACTCCGTATTCGCGAGCAAGCCCGCTCCCACACTGACCGCGCTTCGATTCTAGTTCTGCATGTACCTGACTGGTTCTGATCCTATGAATACCAACACTGCCCAAGTGCAAACCGCCGTGCCGGACAAACCGCGCAAAAACCGCCTGGCCAACCCCGGCTGGTTCCTTGTCAGCCCCTCGGTGGCCCTGCTGCTGCTGTGGATGATCGTGCCCCTGGGCATGACCCTGTACTTCTCCCTGATTCGCTACAACCTGCTCTACCCCGGCGAAAACCAGTTCGTGGGGCTGGAGAACTTCACCTACTTCATCACCGACTCGGGGTTCCTGCCCGGCGCTACCAACACCCTGCTGCTGGTGGGCAGCGTGCTACTGATCAGCGTGGTGTTTGGCGTGTTGATCAGCGCCCTGCTCGAAGCCAGTGAGTTTCTCGGCCGTGGCCTGGTGCGGGTGCTGTTGATCTCGCCGTTCTTCATCATGCCCACCGTCGGTGCGCTGATCTGGAAAAACCTGATTTTCCACCCGGTCTCCGGGATTCTTGCCGCTGTGTGGAAGTTCTTTGGCGCCGAACCGGTGGACTGGCTGGCGCACTACCCGTTGCTGTCGATCATCATCATTGTGTCGTGGCAATGGCTGCCCTTCGCCATCCTGTTGTTGATGACCGCCATGCAGTCCCTCGACCAGGAACAAAAGGAAGCCGCGCGCCTGGACGGTGCCGGCGCCATCGCGATTTTCTGGCACCTCACCCTGCCCCACCTGGCCCGGCCGATTGCGGTGGTGGTGATGATCGAGACGATCTTTCTGCTCTCGGTGTTCGCCGAAATCTTCACCACCACCAACGGTGGCCCCGGCTACGCGTCTACCAACCTGGCCTACCTGATCTACAACCAGGCGCTGGTGCAGTTCGACGTGGGCATGGCCTCGGCCGGCGGCTTGATTGCCGTGGTCATCGCCAATATCGCGGCGATCATCCTGGTGCGGATGATCGGCAAAAACCTGACTGACAAGCCTTGAGGGCCGCGCCATGACGCTTCAACAATCCCGCCGCCTGCAAAGCCTGTTGCTCGGCACATTGGCCTGGGCCATCGCGATCCTGATTTTCTTCCCGATCTTCTGGATGGTGCTCACCAGCTTCAAGACCGAAATCGACGCGTTCGCCACACCGCCGCAGTTCATCTTCACGCCGACGCTGGAGAACTACCTGCACATCAACGAGCGCAGCAATTACTTTGCCTACGCCTGGAACTCAGTGGTCATTTCCTTCAGCGCCACCGCCCTGTGCCTGCTGATCTCGGTACCTGCTGCCTACTCCATGGCGTTCTACGAGACCCAACGCACCAAGGGCACGCTGCTGTGGATGCTGTCGACCAAGATGCTGCCGCCGGTGGGCGTGCTGATGCCGATCTACCTGCTGGCCAAGAGCTTTGGCCTGCTGGATACGCGTATTGCGCTGATCATCATCTACACCCTGATCAACCTGCCGATTGTGGTGTGGATGGTTTACACCTACTTCAAGGACATCCCCAAGGACATCCTCGAAGCCGCCCGCCTCGACGGCGCCACGCTGTGGCAAGAGATGGTCCGCGTGCTGCTGCCGATTGCCAAGGGTGGCCTGGCATCCACTGTGCTGCTGTCGCTGATCCTGTGCTGGAACGAGGCGTTCTGGTCGTTGAACCTGACCTCTTCCAACGCTGCGCCGCTGACCGCGTTGATCGCCTCCTACTCCAGCCCCGAAGGCTTGTTCTGGGCCAAATTGTCTGCCGTCTCGACCCTGGCCTGCGCGCCGATCCTGATCTTTGGCTGGATCAGCCAGAAACAGCTGGTGCGCGGTTTGTCCTTCGGCGCCGTTAAATAATAATTCCAAGCGGAGGCCCATCATGGCCAACCTGAAAATCAAGAATCTGCAAAAAGGCTTCGAAGGTTTCTCGATCATCAAAGGCATCGACCTGGAAGTGAACGACAAGGAATTCGTGGTCTTCGTCGGCCCCTCAGGCTGCGGTAAATCCACCCTGCTGCGTTTGATCGCAGGCCTTGAGGAAGTGAGCGAAGGCACCATCGAACTGGACGGTCGCGACATCACCGAAGTGACCCCGGCCAAGCGCGACCTGGCCATGGTGTTCCAGACCTATGCGCTGTACCCGCACATGAGCGTGCGCAAGAACATGTCGTTCGCCCTGGACCTGGCAGGCGTCGACAAAAAGTTGGTGCAAAGCAAAGTTGACGAAGCCGCGCGCATCCTCGAACTGGGCCCGCTGCTGGAACGCAAGCCCAAGCAACTTTCCGGCGGCCAGCGTCAGCGCGTGGCCATCGGCCGGGCGATTGTGCGCAACCCGAAGATCTTCCTGTTCGACGAACCACTGTCCAACCTCGACGCCGCCCTGCGCGTGCAGATGCGCCTGGAACTGGCGCGCCTGCACAAAGAACTGCAAGCCACCATGATCTACGTGACCCACGACCAGGTCGAAGCCATGACCCTGGCGGACAAAGTGGTGGTACTCAACAGTGGGCGCATCGAGCAAGTCGGCTCGCCGCTGGAGCTGTACCACCAGCCGGCCAACCTGTTTGTGGCAGGGTTTCTCGGCACGCCGAAAATGGGTTTTCTCAAGGGCAAAGTCACCCGCGTCGAAAGCCAAGGTTGCGACGTGCAACTGGACGCCGGCACTACTGTCAGCCTGCCGTTGAGCGGCGCCACCCTGAGCGTCGGCAGCGCTGTGACCCTGGGCATTCGCCCGGAACACCTGGAGATCGCCTCACCCGGCCAAACCACCCTCACGGTCACCGCCGACGTCGGCGAACGCCTGGGCAGCGACACCTTCTGCCATGTCATCACCGCCAACGGCGAGCCGTTGACCATGCGTATTCGTGGCGACATGGCCAGCCAATACGGCGAAACCCTGCAATTGCACCTGGACCCGGCGCACTGCCACCTGTTCGATACCGACGGCGTAGCCGTGGCCCGTCCACTGCGCGCTGCCGCCTGATTTCGCGAGAGTTGTGATGAAACTGAATAAACAGAACCTCACTCAGTTGGCGCCCGAAGTGCAACTGCCGGTGTACACCGCCACCTCCCAGGGCATTGCCCATATCGGCGTCGGCGGTTTCCACCGCGCGCACCAGGCGTATTACACCGACGCGCTGATGAACACCGGCGAAGCCCTGGACTGGAGCATCTGCGGCGTCGGCCTGCGTGCCGAGGACCGCAAGGCCCGGGACGACCTGGCAGGCCAGGACTACCTGTTCACCCTGTATGAACTGGGCGACAGCGACGACACCGAAGTGCGCGTGATCGGCGCCATCAGCGACATGCTGCTGGCCGAAGACAGCGCCCAGGCCTTGATCGATAAGCTGGCCAGCCCCGAGATCCGCATCGTTTCGCTGACCATCACCGAAGGCGGCTACTGCATCGATGACAGCAATGGTGAGTTCATGGCCCACTTGCCGCAGATCCAGCACGACCTGACGCACCCCAAGGCGCCGAAGACCGTGTTTGGCTTTATCTGCGCGGCACTGACCCAACGCCGCGCCGCTGGCATCCCGGCGTTTACCGTAATGTCCTGCGATAACCTGCCCCACAACGGCGCGGTCACACGCAAGGCGCTGCTGGCGTTTGCCGCCCTGCATAACGCCGAGCTGCATGACTGGATCAAGGCCAATGTGAGCTTCCCCAATGCCATGGTGGACCGCATCACGCCCATGACCAGCACGGCCCACCGCCTGCAACTGCATGACGAGCACGGCATTGACGATGCCTGGCCGGTGGTGTGCGAACCCTTTGTGCAGTGGGTGCTGGAAGACAAGTTCGTCAACGGCCGCCCGGCCTGGGAAAAGGTCGGCGTGCAGTTCACCGATGACGTCACCCCCTATGAAGAGATGAAGATCGGCCTGCTCAATGGCAGCCACCTGGCGCTGACCTACCTGGGGTTTCTCAAGGGTTATCGGTTTGTACACGAGACCATGAACGATCCGGTGTTCGTGGCCTACATGCGCGCCTACATGGACCTGGATGTCACGCCCAACCTGGCCCCCGTACCCGGCATCGACCTGACCGAATACAAGCAGACCCTGGTAGACCGTTTCTCCAACCAGGCGATTGCCGACCAGTTGGAGCGGGTGTGCTCCGATGGGTCGTCGAAGTTTCCAAAATTCACCGTGCCGACCATCAACCGCTTGATTGCCGATGGCCGTGAGACTGAACGCGCGGCGCTGGTGGTGGCGGCTTGGGCGTTGTATTTGAAGGGGGTGGATGAGAACGGGGTGAGCTATAAGATCCCCGATCCGCGGGCCGAGTTCTGCCAGGGACTGGTCAGCGATGACGCCTTGATCAGCAAGCGATTGCTGGGGGTGGAAGAGATCTTTGGCACGGCTATTCCCAATTCGCCTGAGTTTGTGGCAGCGTTTGAGCGGTGTTTTGTGAGTTTGCGAGACAATGGCGTCACTGCAACGCTGGTGCAACTCCTGAAGAAACCGAATTAAAACTGTGGGAGCGGGCTTGCTCGCGAATGCGGTGGGTCAGTGAAGTAAGTATCAACTGAAACACCGCATTCGCGAGCAAGCGCGCTCCCACATTTTGATCGGGTTACCAATCCATAAAAATAGTACTGCTGAGCACGCCACCATGACCCAGCAAAACCTGTTCCTCGGCATCGATTGCGGCACCCAGGGCACCAAGGCCATCGTTCTCGACGCTACCAGCGGCAAGGTGTTGGGGCTGGGCGCCGCCGCCCATACGCTGATCAGCGGCGCCAATGGCCGTCGCGAGCAAGACACTCAAGAGTGGCTCGATGCCTTTACCCAAGCCACCCACCGCGCCTTGAAACAGGCCGGCGTAGACGGCCAGGCCATTCTCGGCATCGGCGTTTCCGGCCAGCAACACGGCCTGGTGTTGCTCGATGACAGCGGCCAGGTATTGCGCCCGGCCAAGCTGTGGTGCGACACCGAAACCAGCGCTGAAAACGACCGTCTGTTGCAACACCTGGGCGGCGCAAGCGGCTCGCTGGAACGGCTTGGGGTAGCGATTGCACCGGGCTACACGGTGTCCAAGCTGCTATGGACCCGCGAACAGCATCCGGACATTTTTGCGCGCATCGCCCATATCCTGCTGCCCCATGACTACCTCAATTACTGGCTCACCGGTCGCGCCGTCGCCGAATACGGCGACGCATCGGGCACCGGGTATTTCAATGTGCGCAGCCGTGAGTGGGACGTGGCACTGCTCAAGCACATCGACCCCAGCGGCCGCCTGGAAGCCGCCTTGCCGCAGCTGATCGAGGCCGATCAAAGCGTGGGCACGATCCTGCCCGCCATCGCCGAACGCCTGGGCATCAACCCCAACGCCATCGTCTCCAGTGGTGGCGGCGACAACATGATGGGCGCCATCGGCACCGGCAATATCGCGCCGGGGGTCATCACCATGAGCCTGGGCTCGTCGGGCACCGTGTACGCCTTCAGCGATCAGCCCAATGTGAGCCCCCAGGCCTCGGTGGCCACGTTCTGCGCCTCCAGTGGCGGTTGGTTGCCGCTGATCTGCACCATGAACCTGACCAACGCCACCGGGGTGATTCGCGAGCTGTTCGAACTGGACCTGCCCACGTTCAACGCCTTGGTCGAACAGGCCCCGATCGGCGCCGACGGCGTGAGCATGCTGCCGTTCCTCAACGGCGAACGCGTACCCGCCCTGCCCCACGCTACCGGCAGTGTGCACGGCCTGACCATGACCAACCTGACCCGCGCCAACCTGTGCCGCGCCGTGGTCGAAGGCACCACCTTCGGCCTGCGCTATGGCCTGGACCTGCTGCGCCAGACCGGCCTGCAAAGCCAAAGTATCCGCCTGATCGGCGGCGGCTCGAAAAGCCCGGTGTGGCGGCAGATGGTCGCCGATATCATGAACACCGAAGTGATCTGCACCGAACAAAGCGAAGCCGCTGCCCTGGGCGCGGCGATCCAGGCGGCGTGGTGTCAGTCTGGCGAGCCTCTGGCCCAGCTGTGCGACAACTGCGTGAGCGTCGACCCGGCCAGCCGAACCTTGCCCGTGGCGGCCAGCGTGAACGCCTATCAACAGGCCTACGAGCGCTACCAGCAGCTTGTGGCAACCCTTTAAGAGCGAGCGACTATGTATCTGGTGTGTGGTGAAGCGCTGTTTGATTTTTTCAGCGAGGAAGATGCCAGCGGGCGGGCTTCCAGGGTCAACTACAAGGCGATTGCCGGCGGCTCGCCGTTCAACGTGGCGGTGGGGTTGCGCCGCCTGGGCATCGAGGCCGGGCTGTTCGGTGGCCTCTCGACTGACTTCCTGGGCCGCCGCCTGCTGCAGGTGCTCAAGGACGAAGGCGTGAGTGAGCAGTTCCTGGTGGAATTTGCCGCGCCCACCACGCTGTCGATGGTCGCCGTGGGCGCCAATGGCTCGCCGCAGTACAACTTCCGGGGCGAAGGTTGCGCCGACCGGCTGCTGGAACCCCCCCACCTGCCCGAACTGGGCGCGGAGGTTCGCGGCCTGCATTTCGGCTCGTTTTCCCTGGTGGTGCAGCCGATTGGCGACACCCTGTTGCGCCTGGTTCAACGCGAAAGCGGCAAGCGCCTGATCAGCCTCGACCCCAACGTACGCCTGAACCCGCAGCCAGATATCCAGCTGTGGCGCGACCGCGTGGCGCAACTGGTCCAGCATGCCGACCTGATCAAGGTCAGCGACGAAGACCTGCACCTGCTCTACCCCGACCAGTCCCCCGAAAGCGTGCTGCAGGGCTGGCTGCAACACCGTTGCCAGTTGGTGTTCCTCACCCGTGGCGGCGAGGGCGCAACGGTGTTCAGCCGCCAGCATGGCAGTTGGTCTGCGCCAGCCGTCAAGGTCGTGATGGCCGATACGGTCGGTGCCGGGGACACCTTCCAGGCGGCCTTGATTGCCTGGCTGACCGAACAATCGCTGGACTCCATAGCAGGCCTGCAACAACTCAGCCGCGATCAGATCGACGCGATGCTCGGGTTTGCGATTCGTGCGGCGGCCATGACGTGCACCAAGACCGGCCCAGACCTGCCCTATCGCGATCAGCTGGGCTGAAAAAACCGTTAATTCGTAGGAGAACTTCGGCGATAGCGTAGGAAAAAGCTTTCGAACATGAAGCTTTTGTCAGCAACCCGAAAATTAATCCATGGTTAATGTCTGGGGACAACAGTGAGAGCGTCCGCCCATCACCTTGATGGGCCCGCGAACCTCTGTTGGAGAACCACCATGAAACTGCAAACACTGCTCCTGGCAAGTGCCCTGGCACTGGTTGGGGTATCGGGCCTGGCACAAGCCGATTCAAAACCTGTGCCCTACCGCTATGGCATGCCGATGGATGTCGAGAAGGTCATTTCCATGAACGAGCCGCAGACCGATGAGTGCAAGGTCATCAAGGCCGATATCAAGTTTTTGGATAAAGCGGGCGCGGTGCAGTACGTGAGTTACAAAAAATTGTCCGACGCCTGCATGTTCCAGAATTGAACCGCGTGCGCAGGGCAGCCGTATCGGGCCTGGCGTTTATCCAGGCCCACAGCTTTTCGGTCAGTGCCTAGTAGTAGGTGCGCCCCCCGACTCTTTGCAAAACAGGGGCATGGGTGTGCTTGAGGTCTTCGCGCAACCCGGTAATCAGGTTGCAAATGGCCCGACTGCTGTCGAGTTTGTCAGCGTTTATACCTTTGACTTCCAAATCCACCCGGTCACGGTCGCGGTCGTCATACACCTTGATCGTCAGCGACGCATCTTCGGCTTTGGTGCATTCGCACCGTTTGGGCAGGAAACTTGTTTCAATAATGCTGCGAAGTTCCAGTTCCGAAAGCATGGCCAACCTCTCCTTTCATGAGACTGCCAATCGATTGTTATAGGTGTGGCAGGCGCTTGCCCGCCGCGTCTTGCCAGCCTTGGAAGACGCTTGCATGGATCAGCCTACTCGGCAAAATCCGGCGGCGTTGTAACTTTTCCTCATAAGTGCCGCTCGTTGTTATATATCCAACGAGGTTTTAAACATTGAGTTGTTTAATCGTCGGCGAATAACCGGGATTAAACGGTTAACCCTGCACTTGCCGCCACTCGCTCGGCAACATGTCGCAAACTATCGAAGTTGATATTGGCGCCGGAATTGACCGCCACCAGGGTTTGCCCACGCACGCCCATGCGCGCCACGTACTTGCGCAGGCCCGCCACCGCCAATGCGCCGGACGGTTCGGTGATGGAACGGGTGTCGTCGTAGATCAGCTTGATGGCACTGCACAACTCGTCATTGCTCACGGTGAGCACTTCATCCACCCAGTCGCGGCAGATTTCAAAACCGTAGGCGCCGATCTGCGCCACCGCCGTGCCGTCGGCAAACCCGTCCACACTGGGCAGCACCACCCGTTCCCCCGCCTCCATGGCGGCCAGCAAGCACGCCGAGCCTTGCGGTTCGACGCCGATGATGCGCACCTCAGGCCGCAGGTATTTGACGTACGCCGCGATCCCGGCGATCAGCCCCCCGCCGCCCACCGGCACGAAGATGGCGTCGAGCGGCCCCTGTTGCTCGCGCAGGATCTCCATGGCCACGGTGCCTTGGCCAGCGATCACCAGAGGGTCGTCGAAGGGCGACACAAAGGTGCTGCCGGATGCCTGCGCCAGTTGCAGTGCATGGGCCAGCGCAAACGGGAAGCTCTCCCCGTGCAGCACTGCTTCGGCGCCACGGGAACGTACACCCAACACCTTCAACTCCGGCGTACTGCAGGGCATGACGATGCGCGCCTTGATCCCCAACTCCCGGGCCGCCAGGGCCACACCCTGGGCATGGTTACCCGCCGAAGCCGTCACGACCCCTCGGGCTTTTTCGGCATCGCCAAGCTGCACCAGCTTGTTGTAGGCGCCACGGATTTTGAAGGAAAAGGTCGGCTGCAGGTCTTCACGCTTGAGCAACACCGTATTGCCCACCAGGGCCGACAACGCTGGCGCCGCTTGCAGGGGCGTGCGCACTGCCAGGTCATAGACCGGCGCGGCGAGGATCTTTTTTACGTAGTGTTCAAGCAGTTCCGGGGCGGCGGTGTTCATGGGTGTCTCCTGGCGTTATGCAAAGGGCCCTGGAGACGGAAAAACAAAACCCGCCTCTAAGGCGGGTTTGGGTGCAGCCGTGTGCTATCCCGCCAAATGAGGAATGGCGGAAATAATAATGGTCTGCTGGCTGCGCGAGGCTGGAAAGGTCATGCCACGAAATTAACCGCCCTCAGCGGCAGCAGTCAACAAAAGGTTTACGCACACCATACGAAACGTATACGCTTCGTATACCCACTCTGCACAGTGAACCCCATGGGCATCGTCAAGATCACCGACCAACTGCACGAACAACTGCGCCTGGCCAGCGCTGCGATGGACCGCTCCATCAACGCCCAGGCCGAGTTCTGGATCAAGATCGGCCTGCTGGCCGAACTGAACCCGCACCTGCCCTACAACGAGCTGATCAACAAACTGTTGTTGGACAAACCCGACCTGATCCGGGGGCGCAGCTGATGATCAAGACCGCCCCACAACTGGCCGTGATGCGTGAATCCGGGCGCCTGCTGGCCCAGGTTTTCACCATGCTCGACGGCTTCGTCGCCGCCGGCCGCTCCACCCTGGAGCTGGACGCTGCCGTCGAAGCCTTTATCCGCAACGACCTCCAGGCCCGCCCTGCCAGCCTGGGCCAATACGACTACCCCTTTTGCATCAACACCTCGATCAACGAAGTGGTGTGCCATGGCATGCCCAGCGCAAAAGACGTGTTGAAGGACGGCGACATCATCAACATCGACATCACCCTGGAAAAAGGCGGTTTTATCGCCGACGCCAGCAAGATGTACATGATCGGCACCGTGGCCCCCAAAGCGCGGCGCCTGGTGGAGCAGACCTTCGAAGCGATGTGGGCCGGCATCCGTCAGGTCAGGCCCGGCGCCCGTCTGGGGGATATCGGCCATGCGATCCAGAGCCACGCCCAGGCCA
Organism: Pseudomonas kairouanensis; assembly: GCF_004682055.1. GTDB lineage: Bacteria > Pseudomonadota > Gammaproteobacteria > Pseudomonadales > Pseudomonadaceae > Aquipseudomonas > Aquipseudomonas kairouanensis. The sequence goes on from NZ_QUZU01000004.1 coordinate 58,116, forward strand.
ACGGCTACAGCGTGGTGCGTGAATACTGTGGCCATGGCATTGGCCGGCAGATGCACGAAGAACCCCAGGTGCTGCACTTCGGCCGCCCCGGCACCGGGCTGGAACTGCGTGAAGGCATGGTATTTACCGTGGAGCCGATGCTCAACCAGGGCGGCGCCAAAGTGCGCAGCCTGAAGGATGGCTGGACCGTGGTGACCAAGGACAACAGCCTATCGGCGCAGTGGGAACATACCGTGGCGGTGACCGCCGATGGCTTTGAAGTGCTGACCCTGCAAACCACTGTCTGATTCACCTGAAACCTTGTGGGAGGGGGCTTGCCCCCGATAGCGGTGTATCAGCCAAATACGCTTCACTGACCCACTGCCATCGGGGGCAAGCCCCCTCCCACAGGGTCGATCACGCCACCTGCTTGATCCCAGCCTTGGCTTCCAGCTCACGCACCAGCGGCAACACCCGCTTGCCGAAGTACTCCACTTCTTCCTGAAAATGCAGAAAGCCCGCCAGCACCAGGTCCACGCCCACCGCCTTGAGCGCAACGATCCGCTCGGCGATCTGCTGTGGTGTGCCGATCAGGTTGGTCTTGAATCCGTCGTTGTATTGCACCAGGTCTTCAAAGCTGGACTTGGCCCAATTCCCCTCGCCTTCGGGTGAAGCCTTGCCCGCTTGCCTGGCGGCATCACCGAACGCGTTGACCGCTTCCGGGTCGGCCTTGTCGATGATTTCAGCCAGCACCGCGCGGGCTTCCTCTTCGGTGTCACGGGCGATCACAAAGGCGTTTACGCCAACTTTGACCGAATGGTTATTCGCTGCGGCCTTGGCGCGAATGTCATCGACCTGAGCCTTGATGCCTTCCGGGGTGTTGCCGTTGGTGAAGTACCAATCGGAGACCCGCGCCGCCATGTCCCGTGCGGCCCGCGAGCTACCGCCCTGGAACATTTCCGGCTGGCCGAGGGGCTTGGGTTTGAGGGTGTAGTTGTTGAAGCGGTAGAAGTCGCCCTTGAAGGTGAAGTCGTCCTGGGTCCAGATGCCTTTGAGGGCGCGGATGAATTCTTCTGAACGGCGATAGCGCTCGTCGTGTTCCAGCCAGTGCTCGCCGATGGCCTGGAACTCGCCCTTGAACCAACCGCTGACGATATTGACCGCGATGCGGCCATTGGTGAGTTGGTCGATGGTCGCCAGTTGCTTGGCGGCCAGTGCCGGCTGCCACGGGCCGGGCAGGATCGCGGCGATGACCTTAAGCTTGGTAGTGGCCGCCAGCAACGCATGGCTGAACGCCACGGACTCATGCTGGTTCTCGGCACCGTAGCCGGCGGTGAAGCGGATCTGGGTGAGGCCGTATTCGAAGCCTGCGGCTTCTGCCAGTTGCGCCAGTTTGCGGTTGTAGTCGATCCCCCAATGGGTGCGCTGCTCGATCTTGCTGACCACCAGCCCACCGCTGACGTTGGGCACCCAATAGGCGAATTTCACAGGCTGCTGACTCATCGCACGTTACCTCGTACAAAAGGAATGTACCCAGGGCTTGAGCAGCAAGCGTGCCAGCCAGGGCAAACGCCCATGCTTGGGGGGTTGCCCCGGATCGAGCGGGCCGGGGCCGATGTCGCGCAGCGAGACGGTTTGTCGATCTACTGTTGCCAGGGCAACAGTGCGTGGGGCTTTCACCCCGTAAACACGGGGGCAGGCACCCGGCACGGAGTGTGCAATACCCATGGCATTGATCACTGCCCAGGAGCCTTGTCCATGACCGAACACCACGTCATCAACCCGCTGTCCACCGGCGTCGACTACCCCACCCTGGCCGCCCGCTTCCGGCCGATTTTCCAGCGCATCGCCGAGGGCGCGGTGCAGCGCGAACAAACCCGCGCCCTGCCCCATGAGCCGATCCAGTGGCTTAAAGAGGCGGGCTTTGGCGCGGTGCGGGTGCCGGTGGAATACGGCGGTGGCGGCGCCTCCCTGCCCCAGTTGTTTGAACTGTTGATCGAACTGGCCGAAGCCGACTCCAACGTGCCCCAGGCCTTGCGCGGGCACTTCGCCTTTGTAGAAGACCGCTTGAATGCGCCCCCGAGTGCCGGGCGCGACCTGTGGTTCAAGCGCTTTGTGGAGGGCGATATCGTCGGCTGCGCCTGGACCGAGATCGGCAACGTGGCCATTGGTGATGTGGTCACCCAGGTCAGCCCGGACGGCGATAAGTGGAAGCTCAATGGAGAAAAGTTCTACAGCACCGGCAGCATTTTTGCCGACTGGATCGATGTGTACGCCCAGCGCAGCGACACCGGTGGCGACGTGATCGCCGCCACCCGTGCCCGCCAGCCTGGCGTGGTGCACAGCGACGACTGGGACGGTTTTGGCCAACGCACTACCGGCAGTGGCACCTCGCGGTTTACCGATGCCGTGGTGGAAGCAGAAAACGTGATCGATTTTGCCACCCGTTTCAAATACCAGACCGCGTTCTATCAGTTGGTGCTGCTGGCCAGCCTCGCCGGTATCGGTCGCGCCGCGCTGAGGGACGTTGCCCATCAGGTACGTAGCCGCAAGCGCATCTACAGCCACGGCAACGCGCCGCACGTCAGCCAGGATGCGCAGGTTCAACAGGTGGTCGGTGAAGTCGCCGCGTTGGTGTATGCCGCCGAGGCCAGCGCCTTGAAGGCTACGGTGCCAGCACAACGAGCCTACGTGGCGCGCTTTGGCGGGGATGATGTGGTTGAACGTGAAGCCAACGTGGCCGCCGAGATTGAATCGGCCACGGCGCAGGTGGTGGTGTCGCAGTTGATCCAGCGGGCCACCAGTGAATTGTTCAATGCGCTGGGGGCGTCGGATGTGCGCCAGGGCAAATCCCTGGACCGGCACTGGAGAAATGCGCGCACGGTGTCGTCGCACAACCCGGTGATCTACAAGGCGCGGATTGTTGGGGACTGGGTGATCAACGGGGCAGAGCCGCCGTTTGTGTGGCAGATCGGCAATGGCCCGGTGAAAACGTAAGGCCGCTCCCACATTTGAACGGTGTGCACCTCTAAAAAGCGAGTTTGTAGCCGATGGCCATGAGCATGATCGCCAGGCACGGACGCAACACGCCATCCGGCAACTTACCCGTCATATGGCTACCGATATAAATCCCCGGCAACGAGCCCATCAGCAAAAAGCCCAGCAAGTGCCAGTCCATGTTGCCCATGCTGGCGTGGCCCAGGCCCGCTACCAGGGTCAGGGGTACGGCGTGGGCGATCTCGGTGCCCACCAGGCGGCGGGTGGCCAGGAACGGATAGAGGATAAACAGCGCCACGGTGCCCAGGGCGCCGGCGCCAATGGACGTCAGGGCAACCATGGTGCCCAGCACCGCGCCCGTTACCACGGTCAGCGCGTTCAGGTTGCGCGGGCTCATGTGGTAATCGTCACCGGCATGGCGTTGGGCGAAGGCCAACAGGCTTTTCTTGAACAGGATCGCCAGGGCCGTCAGCAGCAACACCACGCCAAGGGCCTGCTTGATCACCGCGTTCATGGCGCTGGGGTCGGTGTGCAGGCTGGCCAGGAACCACAGGGTCAGTAACACGGCGGGCACGCTGCCCAGGGTCAGCCAGCCGGTGATGGTCCAGTCGATATTCTTGTTCTTGCTGTGCACCAGCACGCCACCGGACTTGGTGATGGCGGCATACAACAAATCGGTACCCACGGCAGTGGCCGGGTTGATGCCGAACCACAACAGGATCGGGGTCATCAACGAGCCCCCACCCACACCGGTCATGCCCACGATAAAACCAACGATCAGGCCCGCAACCACAAAACCAAAATTACCCACATCCATTACTGCTACCTGCGGCCTTATAAATTTCTGGCGGCAGGATAGCGATTTTTCTTATAACGACTTATATCAATATGATCTGACTTTAGATCTTTTTGTTTTTTTAACAATTTATTCGCCAACCCTGCATCCAATTTTGGCGCCCATGGGTAGTCCCTGCAGCAACCCTGCTGTTCTACCCAATGGAGAAACACCATGAACGCCAAAGCATTGCTCTGCCTCGCCAGCCTGCTCGCCGCACCGGCTGCCTTTGCCCAAACCGGCTTGCCCGACAGCATCAAGGTGCCGGATGGCCACAAAGTAGCGCTGGAAACCACCGGCGTCGGCGAAATCACCTACGAGTGCCGTGACAAAGCCAACGCCGCTGGCCAGGTGGAGTGGACCTTCGTCGGCCCCAAGGCCGTATTGAATGACCGCAGCGGCAAGCAAGTGGGCACCTACTTTGGCCCACCGGCCACCTGGCAGGCCAAGGACGGTTCGACAATCACCGGCACCCAGTTGGCGGTAGCGCCGTCGAGCCCGGGCAACCTGCCCTACCAATTGGTCAAGGCCAACCCGGCCGAAGGCAAAGGTGCCATGAGTGGCGTGAGTTACATCCAGCGCGTCGCGCTCAAGGGTGGCGTGGCGCCGAGCAGCGAGTGCACGGCGGCCAACAAGGGCAAGCAGGAAGTGGTGAAGTACCAGGCCGATTACATCTTCTGGGCAGCCAATTGAGCAAAGTCGACTACGCTGCCTGATGATTCGGTCGTTGGGGAATGTGCGTGTTTGACTACGAAGCCTGTTTGCTGGCCTGCGCCCGTGGTGATCAACGGGCGTTGCGCCGCTTGTATCAACAGGAAAGCAGCCACTTGCTGGGCGTGGCCTTGCGTATTGTCCGCGACAGGGCCATGGCCGAAGACATCGTGCACGACGCATTCCTCAAGATCTGGCGCGGTGCCGCAAGCTTTGACCCCAGTCGCGGCTCGGCCCGTGGCTGGGTGTTCACCGTGACCCGTCACCTGGCCCTCAATGCCGTGCGCAACCAGTACCGCGAGGTGCCACTGGACGCGCAGCACGAGCAAGTGAGCGATGGTGCAACCTTTGAATTCAGCGCACGCTCCGGGCAAGTCCACACCTGCCTGGAGCAGCTCGACCCGGCCCGTCGAACGTGCATCCTGCATGCCTATGTCGACGGTTATTCCCATAGCGAAATCGCGTTGAAACTGGGCACCCCGCTGGGGACTGTCAAAGCCTGGATCAAACGCAGTCTCGCCGCGCTACGGGAGTGCATGGCATGAGCGACACACTCGACGAACTGGCCAGCGAGTACGTGCTGGGCACCCTGCCCGCCGAACAACGCCGCGAGGTGGAGCAACGCCTAACGCACGACGCCGAACTACGCAAAGCGGTGGACGCGTGGGAGCAACGCCTGTTGCCGCTGACCGCGCTGGCCGAACCCGTACCGCCCTCGGCGCAGCTGTGGCAGCGCATCGAGCGCAACATCACCACGGCCCGTACGCGGTGGTGGGACATGCTGGCTGTGTGGCGTGGCTTGGCGGGCGCAGGGCTGGCGGCCACGCTGGTCCTGGGCGCACTGCTGCTGACCCGCCCGCCTACGGCTGATCCAACGTTTGTGGTGGTGCTGGTGGCGCCCCAAAGCCAGGCGCCTGGCTGGGTGATCCAGGCCAGTCACAACCAGCAGATTCAACTGATTCCGTTGGGGGTGATGGAAGTACCGGCCGACAAGGCCCTGCAATTCTGGACCAAGGGCGATGGCTGGCAAGCGCCGGTGTCCCTGGGGCTGGTCAAACCAGGGCAGACGCTGTCGGTGCCGCTGGACCAGTTGCCGCCGCTCGCGCCCAACCAGTTGTTCGAGCTGACCCTGGAAGACCCCCGTGGCTCCCCCACCGGTAAACCCACTGGGCCGATCCAGGCCATCGGCCGTGCGGTCAAGGTGCTCTGATCAACCGATGCTGGGCAGCCACACCCGGAAACGCGCGCCGCCCAGCGGTGACGCCAACGCCGTCAAGCTGCCGCCCTGGGCCGCCAAGGCGCGCCGACTGATGGCCAGGCCCAGGCCGAAGCCCCCAGTGGCGCGGTCACGGCTGCGGTCGAGACGGTAGAACGGCTCGAAGATGCGCTCGCGCTGGTCCAGCGGGATGCCGATGCCATCGTCGTCCACGCAGATTTCACAACCATCGGCGCCGACCTTGACGCCCACCTGGATGCGCTTGTCGCAATAACGCGTGGCATTGCGCAGCAGGTTCTGCAACGCTCGCGCCGTCAGGCGTGGGTCCAGGCTGAAGCGCTCGACGGCGCAATCGAGCGCCACATCGATGACGATTTCGGGGTTTTCCAGTTCGTCATCGACGCTGCCCAACACGCTATCGATAAACTCATCCAGCACCACCTCCACCCGCTCCGGCAGCTGCGCCGGGTTTTGCAGGCGGCTGTAGGACAGCAGCTCCAGCACCAGCTCATCCAACTCGCGGATATGCGCCACCAGGCTTTGCAAACGCTCGCGGCTGGCGGGCGGCAAGTCTTCGGACAGCGCCAGGGCCAAGCCGAAATCCAGGCGCGTCAGCGGTGTGCGCAACTCATGGGACACCGCGTTGAGCAGGTCACGCTGCTGGTTGAGCAGGTGCTCGATATCGTCGGCCATGGTGTCGAATACCGCCGCCAGGCTACCGATGTTGGAACTGGACGGAATCTGCGTGCGCTCCCCCAGGTTGCCCTTGCCCAGTTGCGCGGCGGTGCTCTTGAGCCGCTCCAGGTCACGCCAATGGGGACGCAGCCAAATCAACAGGCACGCCAGCAATGCGGCGCCGATGAGCACGTTCATCGACCAGTACAGCAGGTTCATGTCCAGGGGGTCTGGCGGAATGACCAGCTTGACCACGAACTGGTCGTTGATCGGCGAGCTGATGTCCTCTGCCCAGCCCCACTCCCCCAGGCGGATCACCGGCTTGCCCTGGGCCAGTTGTAGTGCTTCTTCGGGGGTATAGCTGGCGTCCTGACGCAGCAGCAGGTGCACTTTGAGCGGGGCAAAATCCTGGCTCAGTTGCTCGGTAATCTGCGACCAGCGCTCCACCGGCGCACGCAGGTACTGTTTGACGATCAGCTTTTGCATCCCCCTGGACTGCTCGACGTTGTAGTCCAGGTAACGGTGCTCGAACAGTTGGATCACCAGCTTGGGAATCAGGAAGATCGCCGCACTGTAGGTGACGATGGTGATCAGGTAGAGACGCAGCAACACACGAAACATCGATCAGTATTCCCACTCGGAACGGCTGAACAGGTAACCCTTGCCCCACACGGTCTTGATCTTGCGCGCTTCACCGGCGTTGTCGTCGAACTTGCGGCGCAGCTTGGAGATGGCCACATCCACCGAACGGTCAGTGCCGTTGAATTCGATACCGCGCAGGCGCTGCAGGATCTGATCGCGACTGAGCACTTCACCGGCATGCCGCGCCAGCACCACCAGCAGGTTGTATTCGCCGCTGGACAACTCCACCGGCTGGCCGCGCCAGGTCACGGTGCGCTCCGACAGATCGATGCACAGGTTGCCCATCAGGATCTGGTCGTTGGCCAGTTGGGGTTCGGACAAACTGCTGCGGCGCAACAAGGTGCGCACACGAGCCAGCAATACGCGGGGCTCGCAGGGTTTGGTCACGTAGTCGTCGGCGCCCATTTCCAGGCCCAGCACCTGGTCGTGGCTATCGTCGCGGGCGGTCAGCATCAGGATCGGCAGGCAGGCCGAGTCGGCACGCAGCAGGCGGCACACTTGCAGGCCGTCGAGGCCCGGCAGCATCAGGTCGAGGATCACCAGGTCCGGCGGGTTGCTGCGGGCCCGCTCGCGAACGTGATCGCCACGGCTGAGCACGCTGACGTGGTAGCCGTTGCGCTCCAGATAGCTGGCAATCAGCTCGGAGAGTGCGGCGTCGTCTTCCACCAGGAGGATGTTGGGCATGGGGGTACGTCCAAAAATACAGTTACGGGCAGTACACAAACCCCAATGTAGGAGCGAGCTTGCTCGCGAAAAACGCCAACGATGACGCGGTAAACCAGATGCAACGCGGCGTCCTCAGGTTTTTCGCGAGCAAGCTCGCTCCTACAGTGGGCGTCTTGGGTGTTTGCGAGTTTTTTGTAAGGATATACATCCTCGGCGCACTATGCGCCGCACCTTACATTTCTTCACACACCTCCTACACAGCTTCACAGCACCCCTGCCTGAGTGACCTTAGGATGCACCGGTCATTATTGGGATATAAGCATGTCGAAGAATCTGTTTGCGCCGTTTTGCCTGCTGGCCCTGACCTTCGCCCTCAGTGCCTGCGACAACTCCGCAGCCCAGGCGCCGGATGCGCCACTGGCCAAAGTCCGTATCGAAACCCTGCAAGCCAAGCCCCTGTCCATCAGCAGCGAGCTGAGTGGGCGCATCGCCGCGCCGCGCATTGCAGAGGTGCGCGCGCGAGTGGCGGGTGTGGTGATGCAACGGGCGTTCAACGAAGGCCATGACGTCAAACAGGGCGACGTGCTGTTTCGCATCGACCCGGCCCCCTTCAAGGCTGACCTGGACAGTGCCCAGGCCAACCTGAGCAAGGCGCAGGCCAATGCGTTCCAGGCGCGCCTGCAAGAACAGCGCTACAGCCAACTGGTGGAAGACCAGGCCATCAGCGGCCAGGACTACGACAACGCCCGCGCCGCCGTGCGCCAGACCAACGCCGAAGTCGCCGCCAACAAGGCCGCCGTCGAGCGCGCCCGGCTGAACCTGGGTTATGCCACCGTTACCGCGCCGATCTCGGGGCGCATCGGTCGGGCGCTGGTGACCGAGGGTGCGCTGGTGGGCCTGAATGAAGCCACGCCGTTGGCGATCATCCAGCAACTGAACCCGATCCACGCCGACCTCACCCAATCCACCCGTGAACTCAACGACTTGCGCCGCGCCTTCCGTGCCGGCAGCTTGAAACAGGTGGGCCAGGACCAGGCCAAGGCCACCTTGATCCAGGACGATGGCAGCCTGTACCCGCTGCCAGGCAAGTTGCTGTTCGCCGAGATCAGCGTCGACCCCGGCACCGGCCAGATCATCCTGCGCAGCGAATTCCCCAACCCCACCCTCGACCTGCTGCCCGGCAGCTTCGTGCGGGTGCGCCTGGAACAGGCCGTCGACAAGCAAGGCATCAGCGTGCCGCAACGCGCCATCACCCGTGACAGTGCCGGCATCCCCATGGTGTTGCTGCTTGATGCCGAACAGACCGTGAGCCTGCAACCGGTGGAACTGGGCGCTGTAATCGAAGACCGTTGGGTGGTCAGCAGTGGCTTAAAGGCCGGTGACCGCATTGTGGTCGAAGGCCTGCAACATGCGCGCCCCGGTGAAAAAGTCCAGGTAGAGGAATAACCCGCCATGCCGCAGTTCTTTATTGACCGCCCGATTTTTGCCTGGGTGGTGGCCCTGTTCATCCTGCTGGCCGGCGCGCTGGCTATCCCGCAGTTGCCGGTGGCCCAGTACCCGAACGTTGCACCGCCTAAAGTCGAGATCTACGCGGTGTACCCCGGTGCCTCGGCGCAAACCCTGGATGAAAGCGTGGTGAGCCTGATCGAGCAGGAGCTCAACGGCGCCGATCACCTGCTGTACTTCGAATCCCAAAGCAGCCTGGGTTCGGCCACCATCACCGCCACCTTCCAACCCGGCACCGACCCGGAAATGGCCCAGGTAGATGTGCAAAACCGCCTCAAGGCCGTGGAGCCGCGCCTGCCCCAAGCGGTGACCCAGCAAGGGTTGCAGGTAGAGAAAGTGTCTGCCGGTTTCCTTCTGCTGGTCACCCTCACTTCCAGCGACGGCAAGCTTGATGACGTGGCGCTCAGCGACTACCTGGCGCGCAACGTGATGAACGAGCTCAAGCGCCTGGACGGCGTGGGCAAGGCGCAGCTATACGGCGCCGAACGGGCGATGCGCATCTGGATCGACCCGCAAAAGCTGATCGGTTTCAACCTCACGCCCGCCGATGTGAACGCTGCCATCAGCGCGCAGAACGCCCAGGTGTCGGCGGGCAGCATTGGTGATTTGCCAGGCACCAAGACTCAGGAAATCACCGCCGCCATTCTGGTCAAGGGCCAGCTCTCCACACCGGCGGAATTTGCCGACATCGTGCTCAAGGCCAACCCGGACGGTTCCACCGTGCGCATCGGTGATGTGGCGCGGGTAGAAATCGGCAGCCAGGAATACCAGTTCTCCACGCGCCTGAACGGCAAGCCGTCCACCGCCGTCAGTGTGCAATTGGCACCGGGGGCCAACGCGCTGAACACCGCAACATTGGTGCGGGCGAAGATGGACGAACTGTCGCGCTACTTCCCGGCCAATGTGGAATACAAGATTCCGTACGACACCTCGCCGTTCGTGAAGGTCTCGATCACCAAGGTGGTCTACACCCTGCTCGAAGCCATGGCGCTGGTGTTTGCGGTGATGTTCCTGTTCCTGCAGAACGTGCGCTACACGCTGATCCCAACATTGGTGGTGCCGATTGCGCTGATGGGCACCTTTGCCACCATGTTGCTGCTGGGTTTTTCGATCAACGTGCTGACCATGTTCGGCATGGTGCTGGCCATCGGCATCCTGGTGGACGACGCGATTGTGGTGGTGGAGAACGTCGAGCGCATCATGGCCACCGAGGGCCTGTCGCCCAAGGATGCGACGAAAAAAGCCATGGGCCAGATCACCGGGGCTATCGTCGGGATCACGTTGGTGCTGGTGGCGGTGTTCCTGCCGATGGCGTTCATGCCGGGTTCGGTGGGGGTGATTTACCAGCAGTTCTCGCTGTCGATGGCGACTTCGATCCTGTTCTCGGCGTTCCTGGCCCTGACCTTGACCCCAGCGCTGTGCGCGACCTTGCTCAAGCCGATTGCCAAAGGTGATCACCACGCCAAAGGCGGCTTTTTCGGTTGGTTCAACAAACGCTTCGATCAGCTCACTGACCGCTATGAAGGCTGGGTGGCCTATGCTCTCAAGCGCAGCGGCCGTTACCTGTTGATCTACCTGATACTGCTGGTGGGCCTGGGGTGGATGTTCAGCCGCCTGCCCTCCTCATTCCTGCCGGTGGAAGACCAGGGCTACACCATCACCGATATCCAACTGCCGCCGGGTGCCAGTAAAAACCGCACGGTGCAGGTGGCCGAGCAGATCGAGGCGCATAACGCCGGTGAACCGGGGGTGGGCGATACCACCATGATCATGGGGTTCAGTTTCTCCGGTTCCGGGCAGAACGCGGCGCTGGCGTTTACCACGCTCAAGGATTGGTCGGAGCGAGGTAGCGATGATTCCGCAGCGTCCATTGCAGACCGCGCCAATATGGTTTTCAGCGAGCTCAAGGATGCGATTGCCTACGCCGTGTTGCCACCACCGGTGGATGGCCTGGGCACCTCCAGTGGCTTTGAATTCCGCTTGCAGGACCGTGGCGGCGTGGGCCACGCGGCATTGATGGCGGCGCGGACCCAGCTGCTGGCGGCAGCCGAAAAAAGCCCGATACTGGCCAACGTGCGCGAAAGCGCCCTGGCCGAAGCACCGCAAGTGCAGTTGGAGGTGGACCGCAAGCAGGCCAACGCCCTGGGCGTGTCCTTCGCAGATGTGGGCAACGTGCTGTCTTCGGCGATTGGATCGGCGTATATCAACGACTTCCCCAACCAGGGCCGCATGCAGCGCGTGGTGGTGCAGGCCGAAGGCGACCAACGCAGCCAGGTGGCGGACTTGATGAAGATCAACGTGCGCAACAACGCTGGCAAAATGGTGCCGCTGTCGGCCTTCGTCGAAGCTAAATGGACCCAGGGCCCGGCGCAGTTGACGCGTTATAACGGCTACCCGGCAATTGCCATCAGTGGCGAGGCTGCACCGGGCCATAGCACCGGTGAAGCGATGAATGAGATCCAGCGCCTGGTCAACCAACTGCCCGCCGGGCTGGGTCAGGAATGGACCGGTCTGTCATTGCAGGAACGTTTGTCTGGCGCCCAGGCACCGATGCTGCTGGGCCTGTCGCTGCTGATCGTGTTCCTGTGCCTGGCAGCGCTGTATGAAAGCTGGTCGATCCCGACCTCGGTGCTGCTGGTGGTGCCGCTGGGGGTACTCGGCGCGGTATTGGCCGTGACCTTGCGTGGCATGCCCAATGATGTGTTCTTCAAGGTCGGTTTGATCACCATCATCGGCCTGTCGGCGAAGAACGCGATTTTGATCATCGAGTTCGCCAAAGACCTATACGACCAGGGCGAAGACCTGATCAGCGCCACGTTGAAGGCAGCACGGCTGCGCTTGCGGCCGATCATCATGACCTCGCTGGCGTTCATCCTCGGCGTGGTGCCGCTGGCGATTGCCACCGGGGCCAGTTCGGCAAGCCAGCAGGCGATTGGTACGGGGGTGATTGGCGGGATGATCACCGCGACGCTGGCGGTGGTGTTTGTGCCGGTGTTCTTTGTGGTGGTGATGAAACTGGTCAAAAAGAGCCCAAGGTAGACGCGGTCAAATGTGGGAGGGGGCTTGCCCCCGATGGCGGTGTATCAGCTGAAATATTCTTCACTGACCCACCGCTATCGGGGGCAAGCCCTAATGCCAGTCAGTTAAGCGTTTACCAACCCCTGTAGGAGCGAGCTTGCTCGCGAAAAACGTCAACGATAACGCGTGAAACCTGGATGAACGTGTTGCCTTCGAGTTCTTCGCGAGCGAGCTCGCTCCTACAAAAAGCTTAACTGACTGGCATTAGGGCAAGCCCCCTCCCACAGGGTTATGGGTTGTATGCAGGATCAGCTACAGTCTGCTGACACTTGGTAAGCAGTGAGCAACCATGCCCTTCCTAGCCCGCACCCACCCTCGCCTCTCCGCCGCCGCCGTGCTGGGCCTCGCCGTAGGCCTACTGGTGCCGGCCGACACGGTCGTCAGCAAAATCCTCATCGGCTGGAACACAGGCGTGTGGACCTACCTCGTGCTGATGCTCTGGCTCACCCGGCGCGCCAAGGCCGAAGACGTCAAGCGCATCGCCGAAATCGAAGATGAGAACGCCGGGCTAGTGCTGTTCACGGTGTGCATTGCGGCCATTGCGAGTTTGGCCACGATTACCTTCGAACTGGTCGGCAGCAAAGACCTGCCCACCACCGAACGCCTGTTGCACTACGGCTTCACCGGCCTGACGGTTATCGGTTCGTGGTTGCTGATCGGGGTGATTTTCAGCGTGCATTACGCCCGCCTGTATTACACCTGGGACGGTAAGGAACCCGCGCTGCGCTTCGCCGAAGGACTACTCACGCCCAACTATTGGGACTTCCTGTACTTCTCGTTCACCATCGGCGTGGCCGTGCAAACCTCGGATGTGGGCGTTGCGACACGGGGCATGCGCAAGGTGGTGTTGGGGCAGTCGTTGATCGGGTTTCTATTCAATACCGCGATTTTAGGTTTCTCGATCAATATTGCGGCGGGGCTGTTCGGCTAGGGCTAACCATCAGAAAAAGGCGACGAACGGAGGGGCGAACCTGTTACTTCTGACAGTTGTTGAATGTCGACTTCGGGCGCTGAATGGACTTAATAAAGCCATGCAACAGCTGCGGAGGGTTAACCGATGTCAGCGCTCGTTCCATTAGCCAACAACCTTATTCGCAACGGCAACTTTGCCGTAAAAGAACTGCATTGGAATGCCTCTGCGGTGCCCCCTGGGGAGGTAGATTTCTCCAACCAAAGTTGCATCCTGAGGAAAAATGCCCGGGCCGAACAGACCTTGACCATTTTGGGCGCAACAGCCTACACCTTTAGTCTCTACAGCCTGATTACCTACAACGGCTCGGGTGCAGCGAGTGTGATATTCCAGCCGTCAGGCACCCAGGAGTCCATTCCCGTGTCTGGCAACCATGGCTGGTTGCGTCGCTCGTTGGCGTTCACCACACCCGCAGCCACAACTGGGGCCACTGTGCAATTGACGGGCACCTCAGGGGACGTGTGGTTCGATAACGTCAGATTGGTTGAGGATGACGGAACAATCATTCCCATTGAACTTATCCGCAACGGCAATTTTTCAACTAACGGGAATGACTGGGATGTGACAGCCACTCCTCCGGCCACCGCGACCTTCAACAGTCAGCAAAGTCAGCTGAACCACGGGGGGTTCATAGAGCAGCACATCACGGTAACCCCAGGGCAGACTTACACTTTTTCAATTGACGCTCAGACGCCGTCTGGGGGGCATGGCTTTGTCAGGTTCCACCTGGCACCCGACAACGTACCCGAGGTTGAGTTGCGCGGTAGTGGCGGCTGGGACACTTATCTGTTTTCGCTCACGGTGCCAGTGGATACTCCTGACTTCACGCTTCAAGTGGAAGGCACAACATTTTTGGTCGTCGACAATATTTCATTGCAACTCGCCATCTAGAGACTTGAGTAGACGCCTGTTAAAGAGTGCACGTTTGCAAGCCGATTGTTTACACACGTCATCGACACACGAAGGAGAACGACATAATGAGCACCCCTACTGCACCCCTCCGGAAGGGCACGAAAAGCGAAGTCGAGCAACAGTATTTTCAAGGCAAGATCGGAGGCCAGGACTTCAAAGCCGACTTTATGACGCATACGTTGAAAAATAATTTTTGGCTTGCAGAAGGCACCATGCGGATCCCACCCAATGAAACTTCAAGGCAGGTGGTCACCTTCAAGTATTCTGCGAATCGCGACCTCCTGCCAAATGGCCGTTACACATTAACAGAGAACGATAAAGACCCTCGGCTCGCCGTTATTCTCATGACTGTTAATGATACGCCGACGCCTGCTTATGAAGCCGAACGAGGGACGATTGAATTTTTCCACGATCCAAATGATAACAGCATCAGTGGTGCGCTCGATATTTACTTCCATGATCTCAACGGCATAGAAGTACGCGCACAGATTCTGTTAAGTATTTAAATAACAGCCAAAAAAAAACGCCCCGGAAAACGGGGCGCTTTTATACATTCAAGGTTCAGTGTTATTGCTCAGTTACCATGTATAGCGCACACCAACATTCGCACCCCATGGCTGATCAACGTGCTTGCCCTGACCGTAGTCAAAATCGGCATGCACTTGTAAATGTTTGGACAGCGAAACCGCGACCCCGGCACCCAGTTCTACACGCGAGCCTGAAAGGTTATTGTCAAATGCTTGGTTGTTGACCGACACCTTGTTGTTTTTGGCAAACTCATGGGCCATCCCAGCCCGCAGGTACGGTTGGACCAAACTGCCGTCATCCATTACAAAGTCACGACCTACAGTCACCCCAAGCTTACCCAGCACCGAGTCAGTATGGTTGCCTTTGGCTTTCAAGCCATTGTCCAGGCCGTAGCTCTTGCCCTGCACCGTGACCACCGAGGCCTGGGCAAACGGCTCGATAAAAAAGTCGTTGTCCAACTTGATGTTCCGGCCCACCTCAACCGACGCGCCCAACGCGTTGGTGCTGTAGCTACCTTTAGCCTGCTTGCCATCACTCAAGCCCACTTTGGAGTCATTGTTCAAGCGGTTAGCCTTGACCACACCGTCGAAGTAGTAGCCGCTCTCTTCATCCAGCCAAGTGGCGTACAGGCCGGCGTAGTAACTCTTGACGGTACCCGATGTACCACGGCTGAGGTCCAAGTCTGACGTACTGTGGCCAGCCATCACCCCCAGCAACCATTGCCCATCGCCCAGCGGTGCGTCCGCTCCCAGGGAGAAACCACGCTGTACCTGATCGTAAGCACCGCCATCTCCACCGCTGACTTCATATTTGTTGCCGTATGCACGCAGCCAGCCACCCGCTTCGGCACCGTTATGGCGTAGTTCACCCATGCGACTGCGCAAAGACGTCATCTCGCCATACCACACGGTCGGGGCCGTATTGAACAATGCCAGGACCGAGCGGGTACCCGGACTGACGGTACGGTTATCGGGATCAAGGAACCAATCAGTACCTTCTTGCTTAAGCCCGTAGGACCAGGCGCCGACATCTACCGCCCCCCCCACCAGGGAAAATTGTGCATCGCCACCACCGGTATGGACGATATGCACCTCTCCCGGGTTCACCGGTTCAGCGCCACTGCTGGCGAGCAACAGTTCGTGGTTGCCGGTTGCTTCCCCAGTGATATTCAGGAAGTCGGTCAGGCCTCCAGCGAAATCCGTTCCCATTACAAAGGTGCCCTGCCCCGACAGACTCTCCAGGTCTAGTTGATAAAACGCGTTCTTCTCGCCCTGGCCGAATTTGACCACACCATTGGCCAAACTCAAGTCACCCACCTGGCTGTTGCCGGTCATGACCCACATCGATTGATCACCCACCAGCAACGACGACACATTTTCCAGGCGGCCGGTCAGCGAAGCATGATCATTGAGTTGCAGGTGAGCACTGCTGCCGGCATCAACAATGACGTCACCCTGTAACTGGCTGTTCTCAACATTCATATTGGCTGTTGAAAAGCCTTTCACTTCCAGCAGGTTGCCGTTACCGCCCGTCAAGGTCGAACCATTGCGCACGTCTATGTTGGCGACCGAGCCGTTGCCTTTATAACCTTGCACCAACAAAGCTGCACCCGTCGTTCCCGTGACATGAGTCTGATCAAGCAACAGCGTATTCGGCCCTGGCGCATGACGGTCATACGACATTTCAATGCCGTTACGCCCGCCGGTGATATTGCTTTGATAGGCCTGGGCCGTAGCGCTTTCCAGGCTCAACCCGAAGCTACCAGCGCCGGTACCTATCAATTGGCTGTTGACAGCCTCCAGTACACTTCCACCTGCCACTGCAGCACCACCTGTGGCGCCGACAAGCACGCTTCCGTTGACGACCGCGCTCGAGGCCTCGGTCGAGGTGGTGAACTTGCCCACCAGCAAACCATGATAATCAGCACTGGAGATCACACTGTTGTTGATCTGTGCGGTGCTGCTGAGTAACGTCAAACCGGTTCTAAACTCCCCGGAAGCGATGATACGACTATCATCTACGCTCACATTTGAGCCACCTTGAGCAACAACGGTCCCCGTAATCGTAGTTTGCTCACTGACGTTCAGATTCGACGCGTTGGCATAAATATCCAGTGCACGACCATCCACAATGTTCAATGTGGCATTTTGCAACTCATAGGTATCCAAATAGGCGTCATGGCGGATAGTTTCTTCCGTATTTTCAATAAGCCTGGCTTGGGCACCCGGAGCAAGAAACAATAATGTGACCACCGACGGCACCTGCATCATGGCAACCAAAGGTTTTAACTTAAAACACGAATTAATTTTCACAAGACACCACTCATTCAACAGACATTCCATAGCGGAACTGTTCGGCCTATTTCCAGAGGGTTGGAGCCAGGCCACTCAAGGCCGCAAAGCTACAGAACGGGATTACCTTTATATGTAGGATTAATCCCAACATGCCGGTGTGAAGAAAGGTATTTGAAGCGTGAAGTGCGCAAGGAGGATGTACGGAAAATATGGGGGCCGCAGCCCCCCAATGTTCTGTCTCTACAACGGATCATCCCTTAAACAGTAGGGGGTTGCTGCTCGCAAAACAGACCATTCAAGTCGGTGAACCGAGTGCGCGCCCAGGCTCGCACGGAGGGTTGGTCCCCCTCTCCTGGAATAGGTACGAAATAGTGGAAGTCCACTGAATTGCGCACTGCGGGACGCAGCGATGCATAAGGAACCGTAATATCGAAACCACCTGTAACCATGGCCGGCGTCAGTGGCGGTGAATTCAGAACCAGTGTAGTCCCCAACTGGGTATCCCCCGTGATATCGCTGAACACTCGGAACTCACACCGTATGACCATGAATTCTTTGAAGTAGACCGAATTGCCTGGCACATGGACAGTCCCTGCCCAATTCACCGGATGGAGGTCCGTACATGCCCACGTCGCGGTTGCCTTTTTGATGACGGCCATTTGCAACACGACTTTGTTGGCATTCACGACCACATCCTGCGAACGGGAGCGTTGGATGTTGTCATTGGTACCCCAACCCACTGTGTAGAACACCTTGACGGTCTTGTTCCCCACTGTTCGGATAGTCTCCCAAGGCACTGTGCGGGTCAGGGTGTCGCCTGGCCCTTCAGTGGTCAGGGTCACATCCATAAACTCATGCGCAAAATCATCCCAATAACCACGAATTCTTGCTCCTGGAGCCGGCAAAGGCGTATCCCACAACACCAACTTAACGGTCGCATCAACTTCAAAGTCGTCAGCAGGTAGTTCATTCTCCACGTCCGGATCACTGCCGTAGACCGTCACGAGGTTAAACGCAGGGTTTTCCGGATCGGGAGTGGGTGGAGGTCCTTCGGCGGAATAATCCTGCGCAATTTCGTGGTCTGGCGCATCGAATGAGGTGCCGTGACGGTCGATAAAATACGCAATGGTCGTTGGAAGTTCTCCCGTGGCGGTGCCGTAATCAGCCAACAGGTTCGCGCGAGTGATGGGTAGCATCAACGGAAAGGGCAAGAACAAATTGACGGGAAAACGTAGCGGCGGCCGCGTACCAAACGTCAATTCGACTACGTCAACCGACGGCAAATTGTTTGTATATTGGCGTATAGCGACGAACACCCCATCAGGGTCATAAAGGTCCGCCAAATCCAGAAGTCCGTCGGCAGGCTGGCGCGCCAGAGGAACATAGGCCTCCAGCGGATCCGGAGCAGGCGTCAGTTCTAAAGTGATTCGGGCGGGCGTGCTGTCTTTGCTCGGGTTGCCAGCAAGATCGATCAACACATAAAACAAGTAATTTTGCCCAGCTAGATTGTCTTTAATCAGGTCCCAGTCCAGCGTAAATTTCAGGTCATCGTCAACAGGAAAAGTATCAACCGGGTCAGACAACTGTGAAGAGAAGTCCGGAGAGAAGTGCACCGCAATACGTTCCCCTGCTTTACGGGTTGAATAGTCAGGATATGTACACTCCAGGCCCTCGGGATGATCATCCACATCCTGTTGGGTGATTTTACCGGATGCCAGATAGAGCGGAAATTCCGGAGCCCGTGGGTGATTGGGAAACTCAGGCGCAGTGAAGTCCACCTCCAGTGGCGCACCGATCAGCAACGGTGTAGGAGAGCTGCCCTCATAGAGGATATACCCCACCTCATGCTGACCTTCGGTCAAGCGTGATACTGGCATATCCCTGATGAAAGGTGCGTCAATGGGTGGGAAGGTCGGGTTTGCGGCCGTCTGGAACCGTACGACGTACATCGCCGCTCCCCATTGTGATGCGCCTCGGCCACGCATATGAATGTCAACCCGAGTGGTGAGGGGGTCCAAGTCCTCGTCGGCAGCCAGTTCCGAGATATCAAACGTTACGGGGAGCGGTTTTTTCGCATTGGCAGCAGAAATGAGCCCGTCACTGTTCAATGAGTCAAAGGTTGGGAGGGGCAATGCTAAAACACCGGCCTTGCGTTGAGACAACAGCGTTTTATTGGCGGCACGCGAATCAATTGCAGCCTGCTGTTTCTTGCTTAAGATTGTCATGTACGTTCTCCTTTTTTATAAACGAAACTCGCCAGTCAAATAGCCTCGCGCCTGCAACGACTCATGTCTGCAACGTGCATCAGCTTATTACCTTTAAGTGCCTTTACTTACTTGATTTCCGGCCCATCGCCGTCGGGCCCACAATAGCCGAGGCCGGGTCTTCTTCGATCAATTTTGACGTAACGTAATCTCGAGGAGCCGATGATTCTATTTTTCCGCCAGAGGGTATATTCAACAGAGGCAGAACTCCCCGGGCTGTGCGGGTCCGGCGACTTGATGGGTTTGACTTTCTCTTCATAGTTCGCTTGCTTGAACGTATATCCGCTTTCCGCCTCTTCCTTGCTCAAACGATGCACCAGGGTGTCCGCAGTCGATGGGATGGGGCCACCGCCACCAAACTCCCGGTAACCGTACCATTGTGCAACCAAGTCATCACCTTCCCTGAAGTCTGCTTCGGGCAGTATCCGGATAGGGACGTGGTCCCAAAGTTTTATAGCTGCGTCACAGTTGATAAACGTAAAGATATTGGCACTTGGATACTCCACCCGCTGAAATATCTTGGGAGGCACAGCATCAACCTCCACATTGGTAAAGTAGGACAACTGCTCGTTCACGCCATTGAACGTCGTGTAGTACACCGGCAACTTGTCGTTATTACCTGCGTCAACAATGACTTGCCAATCAATATCACTGAACTCAACCCGTACACCTTCGGCGTCCCCCTTGCTTGTATCGACGGTATAGCTCGCTATGGGCTTGTCCATAGAGGGAAAGTCACCCCAAAATAGCTCTAGAACTTCTCCCGTTTTCGGTTGGTGATACAACAACACACTGGCGTAGACGCGCTTGTCCTTATCACGAAGGTCGATGTAGTTATCCGTTGTCGAGCCTTCCCCAAATACCGTCACTCGCGGCAAATCCATATTCAGTAATGCAGGTGCATTGATATGGTCCTGGCCTGCAACTCTGAAATCCCAACGAATCAGCGTGGGTGGGCTGGGTGGGGTTGGCACACTGCTGCCGAAACGCGTGATGGTGTAGGTGGCGTTACCGGTGTCGATCCCCAAACCATCCTCTATCAATTTGGGCCACGGGATCTCGGCATCGAACGGCACTTGAGTGACGCTCTGCGTTACAAGGCGTGTGTTCCCCCAATCTACGGTGTAGCGGTCTCCCGTCTGCCAATTGTCGTACTGCAATTTTGCAACCACCCCAAGCCGGGCATCGTGCCGATTGATCAGGCCGTTCGCCATCGCTGGAATGACCAGCGCTTTAAGGTCCGAAGGCCCCGCCGGCAGTTGCACTTGTACATTCGCCTGTTCAGACCTGGGCCCTCGGTTGCCCGAGCGGTCCTGAAGGCGAATATGTACATATTGAGTACCATTGGGATACAAGGAAAATTGCGCGACAGGAATCGGCAGGATCAGCGGGCTGTCCTCCCATTCAAGCTCTACATACCCGGCAGGTGCGGCGTCGGCGGGCGGTGACTGATCCGAGTGGTAGTAATAAATACGGTCTTTAGCCCGTCGGCCATTATAAGGCTGTACGACAAGGTCAACCGTTAGATGCGTCGCCGCATAGTCCGCATCAATAAGCGAAACAGGGAACTGAGGCGCACGGGGTGCAACGTTGTTATTGGGCGGGGTACGATCAAGCACCAGGGTGCGCAAATCCGAAGTTGTTGACCCTCCAGTCTCATCAGTGATCCGGTAACCCAGCCGAACTGTGCCGTCATTCTCCAGATAGTCTCGCGAGATCCAGATGGAGAAAGGAAAAGGCTTGTTAATTGGGCCATCCCAGCGCTCCTTGAAGGGGGGGACGCCCTCCCCTCCACTGCGAGCCCAGACGATTTCTACAATATTGAATTCACCCGCCTGCGCCGCACCATCCCACAACTTAGGGATGACCACTTCAAGGTCGGAGTCGAGGTGCTGATGAGGAATGTAGCCTTCAAGTATGGGCGGGATCACGTGATCGAGGATGGGCACCTCAATATCGTCCAATCGAAAGATTCCGTTTCTTGGCAATGCCTTACCGAAGTTTCGTGGAGAACTCATCATGCGCTCCTAGGATTTCTTCATTCGCGATGCATTCAAGTGCCTGTGGCAAATTAAACGCGCAATGCGCAAGATCGAATACTGTCAGAACTCACAGGTAGTCACTGCCGCTCGTCGGTTTCCAGCCGCGTGACCTTGGATTTGACGCTTGACGAATAGGCCAGGTTGATGTCTCCTGAAACCGGTTTCAGATTCTGAAAACTCAAAATAAGAAAGGCTGCCCACCGTGACTTCCTTCTCCGCCGCCCAACGCACCCGCGTCACCATGCTCGACGTCGCCCAACACGCCGGCGTGTCCAAAGCCAGCGTCTCGCGTTTTATCGGCGACGACCGCGCCCTACTCTCCGATGCCATCGCCCAGCGCATCGAACAAGCCATTGACCACCTCGGTTATCGCCCCAACCAGATGGCCCGTGGCCTTAAGCGCGGCCGCACACGCCTGATTGGCATGCTGGTGGCAGACATTCGCAACCCCTACTCCATTGCCGTGATGCACGGCGTCGAAACCGCCTGCCGCCAACACGGCTACAGCCTGGTGGTGTGCAACACCGACCGTGATGACGAACAGGAGCGTCAGCACTTGGCGGCGCTGCGCTCGTACAACATCGAAGGGTTGATCGTGAACACCCTCGGCCATCACCTGGACCAACTGCTGGAACTGCAACGGGAAATGCCCCTGGTGCTGGTGGACCGCAAGGTTGAGCCGCTGCACAGCGACCTGGTGGGGCTGGATAACCCGGCGGCGGTGCGCATGGCAGTGGAGCATTTGCAGCAACAGGGTTATCGCGATGTGTTGTTGGTAAGTGAGGCCACAGACGGCACCAGCTCGCGGTTGGAGCGTGTGGAAAGTTTCAAGCAGGAAATCGCCAACCGCCCGCAGTTGACCGGCGCCGTGTTGGAGTTGAACGCTGAATTGGAACACCACCTGCAGATTTTTTTGGCCAAGTCCGGGCCCAAGGCGTTGTTTTGTGCCAACGGCGTGGCGGCATTGGCCTGTACCCGTGCGTTAAAGAGCCTGGGCTGCAACCTGTTCGAGGATATCGGCCTGATCGCCCTGGATGACCTGGACTGGTATCCGCTGGTAGGTACAGGTATCACCGCCCTCGCCCAACCGACCGAGGCCATCGGTGCCACAGCGTTCGACTGTCTGCTCAAGCGCCTGCGTGGCGATACCGAGCCGACACGCACCCTGGATTTCCCACCCCAACTCATCATCCGCGGCTCCACCAACCCCTGTAGGAGCGAGCTTGCTCGCGAAAATCGCCAACGGTAACGCGGGCATCCTGAATGAACACGGTGTGCTCAGGATTTTCGCGAGCAAGCTCGCTCCTACAGAGAGCGTGTTTTTTTGAACAAAAATGAAACCGGTTTCAGAGGTAAACAACAATGCACAAATACCCCGTCTCCATCAGCCTCTCCAGCTACGGCGCCGACTTGGTTCGACAGCAAGGCCAGTTGAGCTTTGTCGAGCTGCTCAAGGCCTCCGGCGCCCAGCGCATCGAGTGGCGTGAAGAATTACTGACCACTGAGCACCCGGCTGAACTGGCCCAGGCCGCTGAACACCACCAATTGCAATCGGTGTTCTCATCACCCCTGGAGCTGTGGGTCGCTGGCCGTGCCCAGCCCAATGCCGAACTCATTGCCACCCTGAACCGCGCCCAAACCTTTGGCGCGCAATGGCTCAAAGTCTCCCTCGGCTATTTCACCGACACCAACGACCTGGAAAGCCTGCACGCCCTGCTCGCCCGCCACCCGGTGCAGTTGCTGGTGGAAAACGACCAGACCCTGCACGGCGGACGCATCGAACCGATGCAGCGCTTCTTCACCGAAGTGGAACGCCTGGGCCTGCCGGTCAAGATGACCTTCGACATCGGCAACTGGCAGTGGCAAGACCAATCCGCCCTCACCGCTGCACGCCTGCTGGGCCGGCATGTGGATTACCTGCACTGCAAGGCCGTGGCCCGACGTGCAGACGGCAAATTGGTGGCCGTGCCGCCGGGCGCCACTGACCTGCATCTGTGGGAACAACTGCTCAAGCATATGACTCAAGGAATTACTCGGGCGGTGGAATTTCCGTTGCAAGGTGATGACCTGATTGACGTCACTGCACAACAGGTCAGCGCCCTCGCCGTCCTTGGCCAACCCCGCGTGGAGAACGCCCATGTCTGAGATCGATATCCTCTCGTTTGGTGAAACCATGGCGATGTTTGTCGCTGAGCAAACCGGCGATTTGGCCCAGGTGGCGCAGTTTCATAAACGTATTGCGGGCGCCGACAGCAATGTGGCCATCGGCTTGTCGCGGTTGGGTTTCAACGTCGCCTGGCTGAGCCGGGTGGGCAATGACTCGTTAGGCCGCTTTGTGGTCGACACGCTGCAAAAGGAAGGCCTGGATTGCCGGCATGTGGCGGTCGACCCGCTGCATCCCACGGGTTTTCAATTCAAGTCCCGTGAAGAGGCCGGCGCCGACCCGCAGGTCGAGTATTTCCGCAAGGGTTCAGCGGCCAGTCACTTGTCTATCGCGGCTATCAGCCCAGCGCTGCTGCAAGCCCGCCATTTGCATGCCACCGGCATTCCGCCAGCGTTGTCCGAAGCAACCCGTGAGCTGTCCACCGAGCTGATGACGCAAATGCGCAAGGGCGGGGGCAGCGTGTCGTTCGACCCGAACCTGCGCCCATCGCTGTGGGCTAACGAGCAGACGATGATCCGCGAAATAAACGCCCTCGCCACCCACGCCGACTGGGTCCTGCCGGGCCTGGGCGAAGGCCGCCTGCTCACCGGGTTTGACGACCCGGCGGATATCGCCGCGTTCTACCTCGACCAGGGCGCCGAAGCCGTTGCCATCAAGCTCGGCGCAGACGGCGCCTACTACCGCACCCACCTGGACCAGGGCTTTATCGCCGCCGTGCCCGTGGAAAAAGTCGTGGACACCGTAGGCGCCGGCGACGGTTTTGCCGTGGGCATGATCAGCGCCCTGCTGGAAAACCTGAGCTTCCCCGAGGCGGTACAACGCGGCAACTGGATCGGTAGCCGCGCCGTGCAGAGTCGCGGAGATATGGAAGGTTTGCCCACCCGTCTGGAATTACCCGTTCGATCCGTTGCGTAACTCAACTACCTGTTGCCACAACTACAACAAGCTCAGGAGCCACCCCATGGAAACCGTGAAACTCGCCACCCGCCGTTGGTGGTACATCATGCCCATCGTTTTTATCACCTACAGCCTGGCGTACCTGGACCGCGCCAACTATGGCTTCGCTGCCGCCTCCGGAATGGCCGAAGACCTGATGATCACTCCCGGCATGTCGTCGCTGCTGGGGGCGCTTTTTTTCCTTGGCTACTTTTTCTTCCAGGTGCCGGGGGCGATCTACGCGCAAAAGCGCAGCGTCAAGAAGCTGATTTTTGTCAGCCTGATCCTCTGGGGCGGCTTGGCCACCCTCACTGGCGTGGTGTCCAACGCCTACATGCTGATCGTGATTCGCTTCACGCTTGGCGTGGTCGAGGCGGCGGTGATGCCAGCAATGTTGGTGTACCTGTGCCATTGGTTCACCCGCGCCGAACGCTCCCGCGCCAATACCTTCCTGATCCTCGGCAACCCGGTGACTATGCTGTGGATGTCGGTGGTGTCGGGCTACCTGGTGCAGCATTTCAGCTGGCGCTGGATGTTTATCATCGAAGGCCTGCCAGCGGTGTTGTGGGCGTTTATCTGGTGGAAACTGGCCGATGAGCGTCCCAAGGACGCCCAGTGGCTCAGCGACAGCGAAAAACACAGCCTGGAAAGCGCCCTCGCCGCCGAACAGGTGGGTATCAAGGCCGTGAAGAACTACAGCGAAGCGTTCCGTTCGCCCAAGGTGATCGTGCTGGCGTTGCAGTTCTTCTGCTGGAGCATCGGCGTATATGGCTTTGTGCTGTGGCTGCCGTCGATCCTCAAGGCCGGGTTGAAGATGGACATGGTCGAGGCAGGCTGGTTGTCGGCGCTGCCTTACCTGGCGGCGGTGATTGGCATGCTGGTGGTGTCCTGGGGCTCGGACAAGCTGCAAAAGCGTAAGCGCTTTGTATGGCCGCCGCTGCTGATCGCCTCCATTGCCTTCTATGGGTCCTACGCCCTCGGCGCCGAACATTTCTGGTGGTCCTACACCCTGCTGGTGATCGCGGGGGCGTGTATGTATGCGCCTTACGGCCCGTTCTTCGCCATTGTCCCGGAGATCCTGCCCGCCAACGTGGCCGGTGGCGCCATGGCGCTGATCAACAGCATGGGCGCCTTGGGTTCGTTCGGCGGTTCGTACCTGGTGGGTTACCTCAATAGCAGCACCGGCTCGCCCGGCGCCTCGTACCTGCTGATGAGCGGCGCGTTGCTGCTGTCGGTGGTGCTGACGATTTTCCTCAAGCCTGGCGCCAGCGACCGCTCGCCCGCACCCACCCTCGAATTGAAGGCCAAGACCGCATGAAAAAGTCTGTCGTGTTGTACAAGAAACTCTCCGCGCCGCTGATGGCACGCCTGCATGAACACGCTGACGTCACGCTGATTGAAGCGCTGGACGAGACCGGCCTGGGTAAACTGCGCGACGCGTTGCCCACCGCCCACGGCCTGCTGGGTGCCAGCCTGCGCCTGGATGCCAAGCTGCTCGACTTGGCGCCGCAACTGGAGGCCGTGGCCAGCGTGTCCGTGGGCGTCGACAACTACGATATCGACTACCTGACCACGCGCGGCATCCTGCTCAGCAACACCCCCGATGTACTCACCGAAACCACCGCCGACACCGGCTTTGCGCTGATCCTGGCCACAGCCCGCCGTGTGGTGGAGTTGGCCGACATGGTGCGCGCCGGCCAATGGAACAAAAACATCGGCCCGGCGCACTTTGGCAGCGACGTGCACGGCAAGACCCTGGGCATCATCGGCATGGGCCGTATCGGCGAGGCGTTGGCCCAGCGTGGGCATTTTGGTTTTGGCATGCCGGTGATTTACCACAGCCATTCGCCCAAGCCATTGGTAGAAAAACGCTTTGGCGCACAGTACCGCAGCCTCAATGAATTGCTGCAACAGGCCGATTTTGTCTGCCTGACGCTGCCGCTCACCGCCGAGACCGAAAAGCTGATCGGCGCCGAAGAGTTTGCACTGATGGGCCCGGAGACAATCTTTATCAATATCTCGCGAGGCAAGGTGGTGGATGAGGCGGCGCTGGTTGCGGCGCTGCAGCAACGCACGATACGGGCGGCGGGGTTGGATGTGTTTGAGCGTGAGCCGTTGGCTCATGACTCGCCGTTGTTGCGTTTGAACAACGTGGTGGCTACTCCCCACATGGGTTCGGCAACCCATGAGACGCGGGAGGCGATGGCCAAGTGTGCGGTGGATAACCTGTTGCAGGCGTTGGCCGGTGAGAGGCCGAAGAATTTGGTGAATGCCGCGGCCTGGAAGCAATAACCCCTGACACAACACAAAACCAATGTGGGAGCGGGCTTGCTCGCGAATACGTTATGTCAGTCACACCTATGCAAACTGACAGACTGCCTTCGCGAGCAAGCCCGCTCCCACATTTTTGATCTCATTCCAAATCAAATAACGAACCTGGCCACCATCCCATTCAAATCCACCGCCAGCCGCGACAGTTCATGGCTGGCCGCGCTGGTCTGGTTGGCACCCGCCGCCGACTGAGTGGCCAGGTCGCGGATATTCACCAGGTTGCGGTCCACTTCGCGGGAGACCTGGGCCTGTTCTTCGGACGCGCTGGCGATCACCAGGTTGCGTTCGTTGATCAGGCTGATGGACTGGGTGATCTGCTCCAGCGCCACACCGGCCGCGCGGGCCATTTCCAGGGTGTTCTGGGTGCGCTGGTTGCTCTGCTGCATCGATTGCACGGCTTCACCGGTGCCGTTCTGGATACCGGCGACCATTTTTTCGATCTCCTGGGTCGACTGCGCGGTGCGATGGGCCAGGGCCCGCACTTCGTCGGCCACCACCGCAAAGCCACGCCCGGCTTCACCGGCCCGCGCAGCTTCGATGGCCGCGTTGAGTGCCAGCAGGTTGGTCTGCTCGGCAATGGCGCGGATCACGTCCAGCACCTTGCCGATATCACGGCCTTGAGTGGCCAGGCCTTCAATCAACACAGCGGTGTTCTGCACGTCCTGGGTCATGGTCTGGATCGCGCCGACGGTTTCCACCACGCGGTCGCGACCTTCACGCGCGGCCTGGTTGGACTGGCCTGAAGCCTCGGACGTGGACACTGCATTGCGCGCCACTTCTTCAACGGCAGCGGTCATCTCGTTGACTGCCGTGGCGGCCTGGTCGATTTCATTGTTCTGTTGCTGCAGGCCTTTGGACGCCTCTTCGGTGACCGCGCTCAATTCTTCAGCGGCAGACGCCAACTGCGTGGCGGAGCCTGCGATGTGCTGGATGGTCTGGCGCAGGTTGGCTTGCATGGCGGCCAGGGCGTGGAGCAGGCGCGCCGGCTCATCCTTGCCATCGTCTTCGATGGCTTTGCTCAGGTTGCCAGCGGCAATGGTCTCGGCCACTTCAACGGCTTTGCGCAAGGGTGTGACGATGCTGCGGGTGAGCAGCCAAGCGAGTAATACCGTGAGCAACGCCGCCACGACCGACACCGCAATAACACCGGTCACTGCCCCGTCGAAGCTTTGCCCGGCTTCGGCGTCGGCGGTCTTGGCATCGGCGGCGTTGATGGCGATGAGTTTGTTCAACTGCTCGCCCATCAGGTCGGTGCCGTCCTTGATGCGCGTGTTGATCAAGGTCCGCATCTCATCGACCTTGCCCTGCTTGGACAAGGCCAACATCTCGGCCTGGGCCTTGAAGTAGTTGTCCAGCGTGCCGACAAAGGTTTTGTACAACGCCGTTTCCTCGGTGCCAGCAGGCAGCGCCGCGTAACTGGCCTGGGCCGCCTTGACCTTGTCAGCCAGCGCACTCATGCGGGTTTCGGCTTCCTGCAGAGCGGCTGGCTCACGGTTGACGAGCACGCGAAAAGAGAGGATGCGCAGGCGCAGCACGTTTTCGGTGATGATGCCCAAGGACGTGACACTGGGTAGCTGGGTGGCGCTCATGTCCACAGAAGACTGACGGATCTGCGTCATGCGGTTGACCGCGAACACCCCTAATAAAATCACTAACAGCGCAATGAAGGCGAAACCGAGGAACGCGCGTGGAGCAATATTCAATTGGCGAAGGGACATAGGGGGGATGCTCTCAGAAGTAGTATTTGCGAGCGTCCCTGCCGCGAAACGATCAGTGGGCGTCAACGCGCCGTTCTAACCTTTGGTCACCACTGTTGTGATTGGAATGTGGGCCTAAACGAGGTATCGGCAGCGCCCATGGTTTCCCACAGGGGCTTCATTAATATTTTTTTACACTTCTGACGACTGGCACTTTCTGGCATCCTGCGCCTCCCTTTTCTGACCCGAGCCCGCATTTTGTCTGACGCACAAGCTCCTCGCCCCCGCTATAAATCCGACCTGATCTACGGCCTGGAAGACCGCCCGCACTTCACTGCCGCGATTTTTGCTGCGTTGCAGCATGTGCTGGCCAGTTTTGTCGGGATCATCACCCCAACGCTGATCGTCGGTGGCGTGCTGGGCCTGGAAAGCGAAGTGCCGTACCTGGTGAGCATGGCGCTGTTCGTGTCAGGGCTCGGCACGTTTGTACAAGCGCGCACGTTCGGCCCTATTGGTTCGGGGCTGTTGTGCCTGCAGGGCACCAGCTTTTCGTTTATCAGCGTGATCCTCAGCGCGGGGTTCATGGTCAAGGCGCGGGGAGGCGGCACCGACGAGATCCTTTCGACGATCTTTGGCATCTGCTTTTTCGCGGCGTTTATCGAAGTGGTGCTCAGCCAGTTCATCGGCAAGCTGCGTAAGCTGATCACCCCCGTGGTCACCGGCACCATCATCACCCTGATGGGCTTGTCGCTGATCAAGGTGGCGGTCACCGACATGGCCGGCGGCTTTGGCGCCCAGGACTTGGGCGCGGCTGGCAATATGGGCCTGGCGGCCCTGGTGCTGCTGACCATCGTGGTGCTCAACCGCTTCAGCAATCCATTCCTGCGCCTGGGCTCGATCGTGATCGGCCTGACGTTGGGCTTTATCGTCGCCTGGATGATGGGCCGTGTGGACCTGGCGGCGCTGCCCCAGGTGCCGTTGGTTAGCGTACCGGTGCCGTTCAAGTACGGATTCTCGTTTGACTGGGTAGCGTTTATACCGGTGGCGGTGATCTTCCTGATTTCACCGTTGGAAGCGGCTGGTGACCTGACGGCCAACTCGATGATTTCCCAACAGCCGGTCAAAGGCCCGCTGTATATCAAGCGCATCAAGTCCGGGCTGCTGGCCGACGGCCTCAATTCGGCAGTGGCTGCGACCTTCAACAGCCTGCCCATGGTCACCTTCGCCCAGAACAATGGTGTGATCCAACTCACCGGCGTGGCCAGCCGCTACGTGGCCTATTTTATTGCCGGCCTGTTGGTACTGCTGGGGCTGTTCCCGATGATCGGCGCGGTGCTGCAACTGATGCCCAAGCCTGTATTGGGTGGCGCGACCCTGATCATGTTCGGCACCGTGGCCGTGGCCGGCATCAAGATCCTCGCCGAAGCCGGGCTGCACCGACGCAATGTGCTGATCGTGGCGATCTCCCTCGGTATGGGCCTGGGGGTGGCCGCCGTGCCGGAAGTGCTGCGCGACCTGCCCAAGGCGCTGCACAACATCTTCGAATCGCCGATTACCGTGGGCGCCTTCTGTGCAATCTTGCTGAACATTTTCCTGCCGGAAGAGTTCATAGAACTGGAAGAAGATGAATTCGATCCGGAGTCCTCTACCCTCAAAGTGATGCAAGACCCGGACGTCACGAAATAGGAGCACCTATATATGCGCAAGCTCATGGTTCTATCGCTACTGCTGCTGACCTTGAGCGCCTGCGCGCTGTTGCCCAACCGTGACCCGGTGAATATCAATGTAGTGGGCATCGAGCCGCTGCAAAGCCAGGACCTGGAAGTACGCTTCGCGGTGAAGCTGCGGGTGCAGAACCCCAACGAAACGGCAATCGACTACAACGGCGTAGCCCTGGACCTTGAGGTCAACGGCCGGCCGTTGGCATCGGGGGTGAGTGATCAAGCCGGAAGCATCCCACGCTTTTCCGAGACCGTTCTGATGGTGCCGGTGAGTGTTTCGGCGTTCTCTGTGTTGCGTCAGACCCTGGGCCTGAGCCAGACCCAAAGCCTGAACAACCTGCCCTATGTGCTGCGGGGCAAACTCGCCGGTGGCCTGTTTGGCACGATGCGCTTTGTAGACCGTGGCACTCTGGACCTACCGAACACGGCTACTTGGTGAACGCCATGCAACCGACGCTATATACCGAGCGGCTGATTCTGCGCCCACTGACCCTGGACGATGCCGAAGCCATCCAGCAGCAATTTGCCCACTGGGAAGTGGTGCGCTATCTCAACGCTGTGGTGCCTTGGCCCTACCCGGCCGATGGCGCACGCAGCTACCTGGAGCACGTAGCGTTGCCGGCCATGGCACGGGGCGAGGAATGGCATTGGTCAATTCGCCTCAAAAGCGCACCTGAAAGGCTGATCGGCAACGTCTGCCTGTCGGATACCGTGGACGACAACCGTGGTTTTTGGCTGGGCCCACAATGGCAGGGCCTTGGGCTGATGAGCGAAGCCAGTGCGGTGGTGACCGATTACTGGTTTGGCGTGCTCGAACGCCCGGTATTGCGTGTCCCCAAGGCAGCACCCAACCTTGGGTCGCGACGGATCTCCGAGCGAGAGGGGATGCGGTTGATCAGGACGGAAGAGGGGCAGTTTGTCGAGGGCACCTTCCCTCGGGACATTTGGGAGATGACCGGCGAGGAATGGCTGAAAACCAATTCCCCCAACCAATGAAAATCTAATGTGTGCGGGCTTGCTCGCGAATGCGGTGGTTCAGTTATAGATGTGTTGACTGACACACAGCATTCGCGAGCAAGCCCGCACCCACATTTTGGACTGCGTTTAATCAGTGATGAAGCGAACTCCGGGCTTTTCCCGCTCATCCACCACCAACTCAAACACATCCGGCCGGGCATAGTGCCCCACCACGTCATAGTCATACCGTGCCCGCACTAGGTCATCGGTATCGATCTGCGCGGTCAATAACCCCGTCTCTCCCACCAAGGGCCCTGCCAGAATGTCGCCCATCGGCCCGACAATCACGCTGCCGCCAGCGATCAGCGGACGCTCTGCCGGCCAGTTGGCAATCTCCAGCCCCAGTTCGGCCGGCGAGGCTTGCACCTGACACGCGCTGACCACAAAGCAGCGTCCTTCATGGGCCACATGGCGCATGCTGACCTGCCACATCTCGCGCTCATCCACCGTGGGCGCGCACCACACCTCTACGCCCTTGGCATACATCGCGGTGCGCAGCAGGGGCATCATGTTTTCCCAGCACACCGCGCCGCCGATACGGCCTACGGCTGCGTCGATCACTGGCAAGGTCGAACCGTCGCCCTTGCCCCAGATCAGCCGCTCGGTGCCAGTGGGCATCAACTTGCGGTGCTTGGCGACCAGGCCGCCGCTCGGTTCGAAATACAGCACGGTGCAATACAAGGTGTTGCCACTGCGTTCGATCACGCCCAACACCAGGCTGGCGCCGGTGCGCGCAGACAGGCCGGCCAATGCGTCGGTCTCGGCGCCCGGCACATCAATGGCGTTGGCAAAGTAGCGGGCAAAGGCTTCGCGACCTTCAGGCAAGCGGTAACCCAACTGGGTGCCGAAGCCCTCACCCTTGGGATAGCCACCCAGCAGTGCTTCAGGCATCACCACCAGTTGCGCGCCGCTGCGCTGTATGTCGTCTTCATAGCCAAGAATCTGCGCCAGGGTCTCGGCCTTGCCGCCGGGCAGGGAACCGATTTGCAGGGCAGCCACAGTAGAAACAGGCATCACCATCACTCCAAAGTCAGGGGGGTTGCCCATTCTCCCGCCAGCCTTGATCATGAATAAAGCCCACTCTACTGCTGAATGATATGAGCCAAATTAATATCGCCCAGATCGATCTGAACCTGCTCAAAACCTTCGAAGCCCTGCACGACGAGTCCAGCGCCAGCCGCGCCGCCTTGCGCCTGGGGGTGACGCAATCGGCCATCAGCGCGGGCCTGCGGCGCTTGCGCGAGGTGTACGACGATCAACTATTTGTGCGCACCGGGCGCGGCCTGGCGCCGACCCTGCGCGCCAATCAGTTGAAACCGGTGATCAGTGAAGCGCTGGAGCGCTGTCGGCAAAGCTTGGCGATGGTCAACCCGCAGAACCAGCACTACGAGGGCCGCTCGGTGGTGCTGGGCCTGTCGGATGATTTTGAGATTGCCTATGGCCGTCGGCTGATGGATGAGATCGGCAGGCGCGCGCCGAAATTACGCGTGATTTTTCGCCAGACCCACAGCCAGATCGTCGCAGGCGCGTTATTGGACCGTACCCTGGACCTGGCGATTACCGCTGGCGGTTTTGCACAAAGCCGCTTGAGCCGCCAGGTGCTGGGAGAAGGCGATTACCGCTGCCTGCTGGACTCGAACCAAGCCAGCATCGACCTGAACGAATTCGTCAGCCGCGAGCATGTGCTGGTGTCATCTGGCGGGTTTATCGGGATTACCGATGAGGGGTTGGCGGCGCAAGGGTTGAGCCGCCGGGTGTGCGCCTCCACCAGCCACTTTGCCGCGCTGCCCTATCTGCTCAAAGGCAGCCAGGCAGTGGCGACGATTCCCGGGCACGCGGCGCAGGCCATCGCCGAATTGACCGGCCTGCGTGTGCTGCCCTGCCCGCTGGCGCTGCCGCGCTACCCGGTGGAGTTGGGCTGGCGGACCCAGGTGCAGCTGGATCCTCTGCTGCTCAAGGTACGTGAAGGGATCGTGGCGAGCTTTACTTGGCCGCCGCCATCAACTTGTTGACTTCACTGCGCACCATGTTGGAGAACTCCGGCGGCGACATGCCGTCAAGTTCCGCACGCACCCATTCGGCCCACTTGCCCTTGCGCTTGGCACGCTCGCCAAACAAACGGGCCGCTTCGCCCTTGGCCTTGCCCAGGTTGGTTTGCCACAGGTCGTAGAGGCGGGACTTTTCATCTTCCAGCTCCGCGCGTTCGGCGAGGGTCTTGTTGGCCAGATTGAAGCTCATGTTGAATTACCTGCTGCACAAATAGGCGACATCTTACACTGTAGGTCGAATTTTTCGGATTCGGATTTGGCGCAAAACCTTCAAGGCGCAAAAAAACTGCAACTTTTGCCGACGCCCGACACTCCATTGATCACTGTCACATTCACCTGCAAGGAGTCACCCAATGGCCCGCAAATCTGCCGCCCAAGCCGTCGAAGATCAAATCAAGGATCAAGCTTTCAGTGAACTGACGGCATTGATCGAAGAATCGGACAAACTGCTCAAAAGCAGCGCCTCCCTGGTAGGCGAAGAAGGCGAAACCCTGCGCGAACAGGTCGCCATCAAACTCAAGCAGGCCCTGGACTCGGTGTCCAACGTGCGTGAACGCAGCAAGCCGGTGGTGGATGCCACCGAAACCTACATCGGTGGTCACCCTTGGCAAACCGTGGCGATTTCCGCAGGCTTTGGCCTGGTGGTTGGCCTGCTGTTGGGCCGTCGCAACTAAGCCATACCGCGTGTAGGAGCGAGCTTGCTCGCGAAGATCCCATAGACACCGCAGGCGCCCGGATACCTGCGTTTTCGCTGACGATTTTCGTGAGCAAGCCCGCTGCTACAAGTTATTGCTGCGCCCACTGATGCAACTGCTCCAATGCCAGCGCGTCCACCACAATCCCCTCTTGCTCGGCCTTCGCCCGTGTGCGATGCCGACGATCTCCCGGTAACCGTCGCAACCCTGCCGCATGCATCTGGCGCACCAGTTCCTGGCTACGTTCAGCGAACGCCTGGCCGCTGGTTTTGCTTGGGTCGATCACGATCAGCAGTTGGCCGGTCCAGGGCGTGCGCGCGCCAGGGTGATCGGACCAATCGAACTCGAACGAGAAGTTGCCTCCGGTCAACGCTGCCGCGAGCAGCTCCACCATCATCGACAGTGCCGAGCCTTTATGTCCGCCAAACGGCAACAGCGCCCCACCTTCCAGGATGGCTTTAGGGTCTTGGGTGGGCTGGCCCAGGCCATCGACGCCCATGCCCGGCGGCAGGCGCTCCCCCTTACGCGCGGCGATCTGCACGTCACCATGGGCGATGGCGCTGGTGGCCAGGTCGAACACGATCGGCAAGCCATCGGCACGCGGTGCGGCGAAGGCGATGGGGTTGGTGCCAAACAGCGGTCGGTCGGCACCGTGGGGCACCACGCAGGTCATGCTGTTGACCACGCTCAGGGCTACCAGCCCTTGCTCGGCGAACGGCTCGACATCCGGCCACAGGGCCGCAAAGTGATGGGAATTGTGGATCGCCAGCAGCGCGATCCCGGCGCTTTGCGCTTTTTGTACCAGCAATGCACGGGCAGCTTCCAAGGCCGGTTGGGCAAAGCCGTTGCCGGCATCGACCCGCACAAAGCCTGAGGCCACGTCAGTCACTTGCGGTACAGCGCGACCATTCACCCAGCCGCTGCCCAGGGTGCTGATATAACCGGGAATCCGGAAAATGCCGTGGCTATGGGCACCGTCGCGTTCGGCGCTGGCGCAATTATTGGCAAGGATCGCGGCCACCTCGGGCGAAGTGCCGTGGCGCACAAATACCTGTTGCAACAGCGCGACCAACGCGCTGAAGCCTATGGAGACACTGGAACCCTCAACGACCTTGGACGGCGTAGACATCTGAAGCTCCGAATTATGATTGGAAGGGGCAACAAGACGGGCAACTCAAGCCTGTGATTAAACAACGTGCGCGCCGCCCGCTGTCAATCATCGATTGCCCGACAGGTCGTTTTCGCAGCAGTTATCTACCGCCGCCGACACCCTCAGGCCTCCTACCCTGCGCCAACACTGTGGCCGGCAGCGGCCTTGACGGAGAACACTGGATGGCCGACGTAACCCCCCCGTATTTTTTTCAAGAGTTTCACCGCCCGATCCGCAGAAAAGAACCCACCGAACGCGAACGCGCCCTTGGCCTGAGCCTCCAGGACCTGGACTGGCTGAACACGCTCTACTACGCCACCGATCAAGCGCGACAGGATGACACCTTGCGCGACCCTCCCATGGTGGTGGAGAAACTGATCATCAAGCTGACCCATAAAACGTCCATGCCTCTGGCCGGCGCTTTCTTGATGAGCCCGAGCCCGACAGAAAACAAAGCGTTGCTCTATACCCCCTACGGCGGAATCGAAGTGTTCGAGGGGCGGGAGTCGGCGCTCTATGAAGTTACAAACCGCCTTGCAAACAAGGTACAACGAGATGATTTAATTCAATTTTTATCTACGAGACAGCGCATCAGCTTCACCCTGGACGTGCCGTTCTCCCTCACCACTGCGACCATACCCGGCGCGGTATTCGAGGACCAGGAGAACACTATCAACGCCGGCCAGACGCTCAACCTGCAAGACATGCTGGCCCAGTTGCACAAAACACCCACCCTGGCCTGGATGCTCGACACCCTGATATCCGTCATGGCGCGGCCCTACTTCCCCGGCCTTGATCAACGGGATACGCGGGTCAACAGCTTCATCGAGGCCGAGGCCGACACGCCCCACGACAAGCCACGCTGGATCGGATCGGCACCGTTGGACGAAGTGTTGCTGCAGTACTACCTCAAGCAGGACTGGCCAGCCAGCCAGACGCGTACCTTCACCAACCCCCGCCATACCACCCAAGGCTTCACTGCAAAACAGCACGCTGACAACCTGCAACAGTGGGAAAGCCTGGTAGAACAAACGGCCGGGGTTCTCTCCAAACTTCTCGGTAGCCTGTTGCTGACCTGGTGGAACGAAGACATTGGCCACGGCCAATCGCGACTAGGCCTGTTTGCACAGATCATGAGTGACAAACTCCGTGCCGACCTGTTGTTCAAGCACCAACTGGGCATCCTGTCCGAGGAGCAACATCGCCATTTGCGTGCGACCTTCCTTCCCGAGCCGTCGGCGCGACACGCCTGGCACCCGCGGTTGCGTATCGAGAAGGTGCGTATCCACGCCCCCTACCAGCACCATGTCGATCTGGCAGCGACGCTGCTGTTCAGCGATCAACACGCCTACCTCTACACCCAGTCACGCGGACTGCAGGTGCTCAAGGACCTCGACGACCTCAACGACACCTTGCTGAGCATGCTCAAGGCCGCCGGGCATGAGGATGAGTTATTGAATTTCCTGTCACTGGAAGAGCGCAGTGCCTACCTGTCCATGGACCCGGTGCAGGTAAGCGGCCTTCCCGTGCCTGGCAGTGTGTTTGGTGGCATGGTCGAAGACATCGCGGCCAAGCAGTTGAGCAATCTGGACTATGCCCTCGGGCAGTTTCGTCGCAGTGAGGGTTCGGTCGATCTCGCCGCGCTGATCGACAGCGCACTTGACCTGCGCCCTATGCTCGACAGTCGCTTGCTGGCCTTGGATGCCCAGGGCCGCTGGAGCCTGCATCCAGTCAGTGCGGACAACGGAAGGCCCTCCACGGTGCAGGCCGAACGCGCCAAGCGCCAGTTGCATGCGCTGGCGGTCGTGCAGGCTGCCCAGGTGGCGCAACGCGGCAATCACCCCACCTTGCGACGCTTGGCACGCCAGGCGCTGAGTCAGCAATTACAAGCGCGACGGCTTGATATTGACCCCGACGACCTGTGCGCCAATACCTATGCCACCCAGGCCGAGCAACGGGAAGAGCGCGAACCTGTGCACTCGGTGAGCATAATCGATCACTTTATCGAGCGCCTGGCCAACGCCGGCGGCCCACTGCCGCAAAACCCACGCACGGCGCTCTACAGTCGCCGAAAGGACGGCGCGTCACTGCGCTGGAACAACGTGGACATCCAAACGTTCAATACGCTTGTCACGATGGCCATCGCGCCCTTTGCCAATCACGATCTGCGTGACTTTGCGCGTCAGTTTCTGGAAAGCCATCGTAAACAAATGGGTGAGGCATTGTTGCTGGGCCTGCGCAGCGAAACAGAGCTGCGCTTGCTGAACAAGACGTTGACCCCACGCCATTACGGAATTCTCGACACGGTATTACGCCCCGATAGCATGACCCGCGTGCGACGTCACGGGCTGCTGGGGTTCCTGCCCGATGCCTACAGTTTGACGCTGACCGCCGGCAACGATCCCACCTTGCTGGAACTTGCCAACTGTTTCCTGTTGACCGAACGCGGCGGTATCGACCCCAACCATTCCGGCCAAGTGGTGCTGTGGACGCCGCAACGCGGCCATGAACCATTCGCCTCGCTGCAGACCCTGCGCGATGTGTTGGCGCAACGTCTGGCAGCGCCGGACCAACGCTTGGCCCTGGTGCATAACCTGGGCCCCAGTCATCGCGCGCCCCATCAGGTTTTCCATCTAGGGCCGTTGCAACGCATCGACGAGCACCTGTTGGACAACCGGCAACAAAGCTACCTCAACCACCAGATCAACAGTATCGACTATTGGCTGACCGCGCCGCTGAGCCCGCAGAGGCTGCAAGATTGCCTGGACAATGAAATGCAAAAGGTATCGCCGTCCAACCTGGGCAGGTCCATGGCCATCGCGCAAGCGATGATTCATCAGCAGGCCTTACCCGTGTGGCTGGGAATGGCTTCGCCTCAGGAGCAATTGCTGCATGCCGAGTTGCTGGAGCAATACCGCCTGAGCACGCTGGACGAGCGCGATTACCTGCACAGCCTGCCCGCCCTGCGCGAGCACGTCGCCAGCCACTTGAGCGCATTGCTGGAAGCCCGATACCCAGGCCTGAGCCTGAACCCGGATGACGTGCTGATACCCGCGCATATCGCGCTCAACGGTCACCCCCAGCGCCTGACCGACTTTGCACTGCGCCATCTACCCGACTTGCGTGCCGACTACCTGCGCCCCTACTCCCGTGGTGCCAGCGCGCTGCCGACTGCATTCGACGGCACGACAGTGGTGCAACTGGTGCGCCAACTGGACATCGCCTCGATCTACCGCCGCCTGCTCACCACACACCTGACCACGGACTCCGAAGATAGCCGCCAGCGCCGCGCACTGTTTTGCCGACAATTCCCCTGGCAACTGCTGCGCCATGCCCACGAAGAAAAACTGGAGGAACGCTTGAGTGCCACCGCCTGGAGCTATATCCAGCAAGTCATCGATATGCCCGATGCCATGGCACGCGAGCAGGTCACGGGGGCCACGGCAATCATCCGGCCGCTGGAACTGGTTGCCACACCCGGCGCGCAGGCTGCCACCGTACTGGGTTTGTACTTGATCGGTCCAAAGGCAGGCACCCTGGGGCCGTTGGTGCTTTATGCCCCGTACAGCCCTTGGCGGGTGCTCAAGGAATACGCCCAGGAAGCAGACCTTCTGGGTGAAATCAACCGCCCCGGCCCATTGCAGGACTGGATTATTCGACAGCTGGACGCCTCTCAACAGGCCACCTACCGCAATTTGCTGCGTGAAAACCAGCGTGGCGATGTGCCGGATATCAGGCTGGCTTTCAATCCGGAGCGCGGTAACATCCTGCCGCGGTTGTTTGGCGACAACACCGCGCTACTGATCAAAATGCTTGGCTGCCAATTCGACGAGGAAGGCCGGGACCAGTGGGATGCCATCACGAGCCTGTTGCAAAAAGGCGTGCCGCTGGCACTGCAATTTATTGCGGGCAAGCTCAAGTATCCGCTGGTGGTGTGGCGCAGTTTCAAGCTGTTCCAGGCGTCGGCCGAAGCCCAACAGCAACAACGATTCGGCGAGGGTTTGCAGAAGTTCATCCAGGGTGTGGCGACGTTGGCCACCCTGCGCAAAGCGCAGAATGAATCACTGGCGCCCCCTGCATCAACGCCCGCGCCCGATTTGCCGGGCGATGCGATGCCGGCATCGCCCCCCCAAATGCCGAATATGACTGACCCGTTGCGCACCCGCTTGCAACGATTTGAAGACATCACCGTGGCGCTCTCGGACCTGCAACAAAGGCCAGTAGCGCATATCTACAGCGATGCGCCCCGCAACCGCAACTATGTGCCGGTGGCCGGCAGGGTTTATCCGGTGCAACGGGTGGGCGAATACTGGCGCATCAGCCTCGGTTCTGAACTGGGGCCTTATATCGAGCGCAATGCGCTCGGCCAGTGGGTACTGGACCTTTCTGAACGTGAGCCGCGCTTCGGCCCGACATTGTCGCGCTATCGAGGCCGAGTCATCACCCGAAGAACCGAGCGTGCGTCTATCAATATCGAAGCGGTGGGCATGCCAGCGATCCGTGCGCTGAGCCTGGACAATGCGCTGTGTATCGACCGGGCACTCAATGTGGCGCTGTATTACACCGTCACCTGCGTACGCAACCTGACGCTGTTCATGAGCCAACTGGACGCGAACTCCCGCGTGGGCCTGCTCCTGACCGAAATGTTCGGCGTGCTTAACCTCAACCCCGGGCAAGTGGCAAAAATCAAAGCTCGCGTGCTGGAAATCCAGACGGGTCTGACCGAACCCAACCTGGTCACCCTGGACTCCAGCCGGTTCGTCACCGGCACTTCGCGCTGGTTCGCTGAGCAAACCTACGCCTTTGTGATACCCGAAGACGCCGAACAAAAAATCTATTTGCTGGACCTGTTTTTCAACCCGCGGATGGACGGCTACCTGCCGCACCTCAACGCACCGTTTGATATCGACGACCATGCGCGTGCGGCCACGTTGGTCCACGAAGTCAGCCATCTGGTTTCGCAGACTGAAGACTTTGCGTACATGGACACCATGCGTCCGTTCCTGGACCTGATCAATCGCGGCAGCGCCGACGGCCTGCGCCGCTATACCGCACTGTCTAACCTGCAAAGCACTGCGCTGTCGGTCATGACACCAGCCACCATGCTTTTCAAGACCTGGGATGATTTGTCGCAGCGCTGGGAAGATTTCGGCCGCGTCGGTTCGACGAAGGTCCGTGACCGGGTGCTGCATTTAACGGGCGCCCGAACGCTGGATGATGCCCGCCAAACGTTTATGAGTGACGCAGACCGCCGGATGGATATCATCCTGGGCAATGCCGACTCCGTGACTTACCTGATCACACACTTGGGCAGGCAGTTGGATCCGGGGGCCTGAATCGGCCCCCGAGGGGTGCATCAGTCTTTCTGGTCACGCAACACATTGCCCGACGCGCCGTCGATGCGCGCCTCGTACACCGTGCCGTCGGCCTTGCGGCCTTTGACTTCCCAATAGCCATTGTCATCGGCCTCGGCGGCGTACACCTCAATGTAACCGGCCTTGGTCTTGGCGACTTCAATCGCCTTTTCAATGGGAATCCAGCCAGCACCCGGTTTGTCGGCCAGGGCCGCACCAGCGCTGAGCAGGGCGGAGGTTGCACACAGGGCGATCAAGGTTTTCTTCAGCATCTTCGTACTCCATTGTGGGAATGTCCTGACTTTTTAGGTGCTCCCAAACGAGAATAAGTTCCAATTGATGTGCAATCGCCATGATGGCTGTTCTCGTCCCGAGCCTCGGGAGGTTAGAATGTGCGAAATCAGGACGTTTAAATGACAGAAAAGTCTCTTTCAGAAGCCGAATATGACGCTATCACCGATGCCGCCGCGCACTGGTGCATGCGGTTGCACGCGCACGACTGCACACCCGCCGAGCGCCAGGCTTTTGAACAGTGGCACAACGGCCATCCCCTGCACGCCTTCGAATACGCAGCGATGCTCGAAATCTGGGATGTTGCCGACCACCTGCCTCGTGCCGAGCCCACCGCCGTGGTGGTGCCTTTAGAACCCCGCCGGCGTTGGCGCAACTACGCCGTAGCGGCAGCCATCAGCCTGGTTGCCTTGCCCCTGGCGGCCTTTACCGGCTGGGAAACCGGCTTGCTGCCAAACGCCTATGAACGCTATGACGCCACAGACGGCTTGCGCAACGTTGTCCTGGGTGATGGCAGCCAGGTTGAACTCAACCTGGGCACCGAGCTGGTCTATAGCAACTACAAGGACCAGCGCCGTGTCACCCTGAACAAAGGCGAGGCCTTCTTCAAGGTAACCCATGACAGCACCCACCCCTTTATCGTGCGCGCAGGCGAAGGCCAGGTACGGGTCACCGGTACCCAATTCAACGTGTGGAAGTATGAAGACCAGGTACGGGTGATGTTGCTGGAAGGCTCTGTGCAGATCTCCAGCGACAAGGTCCACGGCAGCGTGCCCCTGACTCCCGGCATGCAGGCACGCTTTCAACAGGGTGATGCCACGCCGCGTGTACAGGCGATCAACCCCAACGATACCGCCCTGGCTTGGCGCCAGGGCAAGCTGATCCTGGACAACCTGGCCCTGGCTGATGCGTTGCCGCTGATCAACCGGTACCTGGCCAAGCCAGTGATGCTGGCAGACGCCAACACGGGGGCGATTCGCATCGGCGGCATCTATAACGTCAACGAAGTCTCCAACCTCGTCCCCTCCTTGCCCAAGGTGCTGCCGGTCTACCTGACCCAGAACCAGGACGGCAACCCTGTACTTAACGCCATCCCGCGTAAAACCCCTAAAGGCTGAGCCTTGCCCGCCATTGCGGGCTTTTTCACGCCTGCAGTGTCCATTTTTTTTACAGCCACCTGCCCTGAACCCCCTGTAGTGAGCGGATTCATCGTTTTGTCATGCACGGTGTTACAGCGCTGATACAGCCGGGTGAAGCGATTGCGCAACGGTCGGGCAGGCGGGTCTTGCAGGGGGTCTGTCTCACGGCTGATACAGGGCTGCTATCACTTTGCCTCGCATCAATCGCAACTGGTTGAATAACGACAACAAATCAAAAGCGGCACGGCTTCTGCTCTATCCCTTACAACGCTGTTTAGGGTCAGCGTTGAAAATAAGGAATATTGCCGTGGTCACTCACACTCAAGGTTCATTGAGCCTCCTCCTGATCAGCTGTGTACTGAGTACCAGCGTGAGCCTTCCAGTGCTCGCTGCAGGTGACGGTGTGATCGTGATTGACCGCGCCGTTCGTGGCCACATGTGGGGCCGTACGGCGGGCACTGATCCTAACCCCACCACTGCCAACGCCAACCCGGCTGGCCAGATCTATCGCGCAACCAGTATTGAACTCAACGATCACGATATCGCCGGGATCAGCAGTGGCGCCAGCATCACCCGCACCATTCTGCCGGGCGGCAATCTTCCAGGGCTCGGCAACAACGGCGGCGGCATCGGCCTGGGTGCAGGCAGCGCAGCCGGCCACAGCGGTGGCAGCAGCCTCTCCGGCACCATCAACGGCGCGGTCTCAAGCGGTCTGGCGCCTCTGAACAATATCGGCAGCATGGTAGGGGGGCGTTGAGATGAACCATTCCTGGATGCTTCTTGCACTGCTCGGTTGCACTACGGCGATGGCCGACAGCAGCACCAACAACGCAACCATTACCAATTCCGGCAAGCAATACAACGGCGTGGTCACGATCAACCAGGCCTCCGGCGACCAGCAACAATCGAGCAACAACGTCGCCATCGCCGTGGGCCACAACGCCCAGGCGAACATCTCCGTGAGCC
Source organism: Pseudomonas kairouanensis (assembly GCF_004682055.1). Classification (GTDB taxonomy): domain Bacteria; phylum Pseudomonadota; class Gammaproteobacteria; order Pseudomonadales; family Pseudomonadaceae; genus Aquipseudomonas; species Aquipseudomonas kairouanensis. The sequence continues at coordinate 100,940 of NZ_QUZU01000004.1, forward strand.
AGCAGATCAGCGGCGCTCCCGCCGATCGCTCCCTGAACGCCAAGGCGTCAATCCAAGGCAACTCCTTCAGCAATGGCAACGGTGTACTGAGCATCAATCAGTCGGCCGGAGCCCAGAACCAATCAATCAATGCGGTGCGTATCAGCGTCAACGCTGGCCCGCAAAGCATCGATGACAGCGTCATGTCGCAACAAAACGTTGTGCTTGCAACAGACTCAGGCGTGACCCCTACCACTGGCAGCCGCCAGGTCGTTACCAGCGACCAGGCCTTCACCGGCAGCCGTGGAGTGGTACAGGTCACCCAGAGCGCCGGGGTGGGGAACCGAGTGGCTAACACCCTGAACTTACGACTCAACTGATGGAGCTGAGTCGGATAGCTAGACCGTACCAACACTTAACCAACTAAATAGAAGCAAGGAGATACACCATGAAAACTACAATGGCCCTCAAACCACTGGCTTTCGCTCTCGCTGCGCTCATGGCTGTTGCTGCTCAAGCAGGTGACCACAAGCCGTATAAACCACAACCTGCGCCAACCTCCTCTGCCGCAACCGTCAACGACGGCCAAAGCAACCATGGCAACGTGGTGCTCAATGACAAAACCAAAAACAACGCGTCGGTAAACGATTCGTTCAAAGACTACTCCGGGATTGCGGGCAGCAACACCGCAGCCGGTGACAACAACCAAGGCAAAAACGACGTAGCCATCACCGCTGGCGATGCAGACTTCGTCTTCGCCACTGTTAACTCGGCTCAAGCCAACTACGGCAACCTGGTGATCAACAGCGGCACCAAAAACAACGCGTCGGTCAACGACAGCTTCAACGACGGTTCGGGTATCGGCCAGTCCAACGTAGCTGCCGGCACCTCTAACCAAGGCAGCAACAGCGTGGCAATCAACGCTGGCGAAGGCAAAGGCGGCGCAGCCACCATCAACGCCGTGCAAGAAGTTACTGGCAACCTGACCCTCAACCTCAGCAGCGGCCACGGCTGGAAAACCACTCCGGTTACCAACAACGCCAGCACCAACAACTCGTTCAACAATTCGTCTGGCATCGTGGGCTCCAACGTTGCAGCAGGCAGCGGCAACCAAGGTCAGAACAACGTAGCAATCACTCGCTTCTGATCCAGATAGGGCCTTGGCAACAAGGCCCTTTTTCATTCCAGCGTCCAACAGGTCATACGATCATGCGCCTCGTTGCCTCTCTCCTTCTGCTAGCACTCACCGGCCCGACCTGGGCGGGGCAAATGGCCGTGGTCATGCCCGGTGGTGGGTTGATCTACAAGAATGTCGAGAGTATCCGCGAGCGCAAATTCGCCAACCTGGTGGAACAGAAAACCGATTTCAGCTGCGGCGCCGCCGCACTGGCGACCATCCTGCGTCAGGCTTACTGGATGGACGTGGACGAAGACCACGTCATCAAGGGCATGCTGGTCAACGCAGACCAGGACTTGGTGAGAACCCAGGGCTTCTCCATGCTCGACATGAAGCGCTATCTGGAAAGCATTGGCATGCGAGCCAGGGGCTACCGGATCACTCAGGAGGTGCTGGTTACCGTGAAGGTACCCGTTGTGGTGCTGCTGGAAATCCGCGGCTACAAGCACTTCGTTGTCCTGCAGCGTTCAGACAAGGACTGGGTGTATATCGGCGATCCCGTACTGGGCCACAAGCGCTACTCGAAGGACGACTTCGTGAAGGGCTGGAATGGCATCGTATTCGCCGTATTGGGTGAGGGTTATGACAAGACCAATGCCCTGCTCTCTCCGCCCATCCCGTTGACCGCCAAGAACCAGTTGAACGAGTTCAGCCCAGTACGCGACAGCGAACTGATGGACTACGGTTTCATTCAAAGCGACTTCTTCTAGCAAGAGGCGCAATAAGGAGCAGGACGCTCCAGGAGCAGACGATGAACACTTACCGTTGGCTGACGGTCATGTGCCTGGCAGCCTCAATGCCCGCTTATGCGTCATCGGCGTTCAAGCCTATCGAACTCAAGGATTCGGAAATGGCGGATCTGCGAGGGCGCTATGTAATGCCTGGACGGATTATCAGTTTTGGCATCGTGATGAGCACCACCTGGACCAACTCCGCAGGTGACAGCATCACTGGCAGTGCCAACATGCAAATAAACGCGTCCACTATTACCCCGCAATTCTATGTCACCACCACCAGCACTACCGGTACTGGCAGTGCACCGAACACCGGCACGGGCACAGTGGTCGGCGGCAGCGGCCTTGGCAGCGGCCAAGGTGTCACCCAAAGCGTGCGCGCAGCGGGCGACGGCAATACCGCCAACAATGGCGTCGATATCAATGTGACCCGCAATGGCCTGGCGGCCGCGAACATCGTGCAGTCCGGCAAGGCACTGGTGGCAGGCGAGACGATCACTGGCGATAGCGGTGCGGGCCAGGTCAGCGTCTCGGCCAAAAATGGCGGGCTGCAAATGGCCGTCCTGGCCGCAAACAACCAAGGCAGCGTGCTGCAGCAAATCGGCGGCGGCAACGTCAATCAGAGCACGCTGATTACCGGCGATCTTAATGCGATTACCAACCTCACCCAGATAAATGTGGTGATGGGCAATAACAACCTGAACAACATCACCCGCAGTCTCAACCTGGATCAACTCAAAGGCCTACGCACTATCGGTTATTGAACTACGCTGAGCCTCGACACTTACGCATTAAAAAAGGGACGGCTTACTTCATGCATCGATCTTTATCGTTACGTGCCGTGGTTTGTTTAAGTACGCTCCTGCCGGCAACCCTGCTGTATGCCGCGCCGGATGCCGACATAGAAACGCTGAAAAAGGAACTTCTGGAGCTCAAGCAACGCTACGAAGTCCAACAAAAAGCACTGGCGGTATTGGAACAACGAGTCAGGCAGGTTGAAGATCAACCGGCTACGCCAGCGCCCAAGCGCCTGGCCAAGTCCCCGGCAGACTTCAACAAAGGCACCACCGTGGCCGGCGCGCCAGGTGTGGGCGCTGCAGCGGCCTCCGGCGGTGCCGGCGGCGGCAGTTCCTATGGGCAAAGCCTCAAGGATGATTCGGCGCCGGCACAAAGTGTCAGCAACTTGTACAACGAAGCCAGCGGCTTTTTCGGCGATGGCAAGTTCAGCTTTGAAACCGGCATTACCTATGCGCGTTACGATGCGCGCCAGTTGACCCTCAACGGTTTCCTGGCACTGGACTCGATCTTCCTGGGCAATATCAACCTGGACCGGATCAAGGCAGATAACTGGACCCTGGACCTGACCGGACGCTACAACCTCGATAACCGTTGGCAATTCGACATTAACGTGCCGGTGGTTTATCGCGAATCGACCTACCAATCGGGCGGCGCGGGCAACAGTGGCACAACCACGTCGGAAGCCTCGGTAACCCGCGACCCGACCATTGGCGATGTCAACTTCGGTATTGCCTACAAGTTCCTCGACGAAACCGACACCCTGCCCGACGCAGTGGTTTCGTTACGCGTCAAGGCCCCAACAGGCAAGGAACCCTACGGCATCAAGCTGGTCGAGTCGCCGAACAACGACAGCCTGTTCGTACCGGAAAGCCTGCCGACGGGTAACGGCGTATGGTCGGTCACCCCAGGGATTTCCCTGGTCAAGACCTTCGACCCGGCGGTGCTGTTTGGCTCTTTGTCCTACACCCACAACTTCGAAGACTCGTTTGACGACATCAGCTCCAACGCCAACCAGAAAGTCGGCGGCAAGGTCAGCCTGGGCGACAGCTTCCAGATCGGCGTCGGCGTAGCCTTTGCGCTCAACGAAAAGATGAGTATGTCGTTCTCGGTGTCCGACCTGGTGCAGCGCAAGAGCAAACTCAAGCCTGATGGGGGTGATTGGCAATCGGTGGTGTCCAGCGATGCCAACGCCGGTTACTTCAACGTCGGCATGACCATTGCGGCCACGCCGAACCTGACCATCGTGCCGAACCTGGCCATTGGTATGACGGATGACGCGCCGGACTTTACGTTCAGCCTGAAATTCCCGTACTACTTCTGACCGAGACCAGGCTAAAAAGGAAAAGCCCCGCAACGATAAGGGTCGTTGCGGGGCTTTTCGGTTTACCCGCCCTAGCGGATCTGGTGTTTGTGCAGCAACCGGTAGAACGTCGGCCGGGAAACCCCCAGCACACGGGCCGCGACACTCAGGTTGTCGCTGTGCCGGTTGAGCACATCGCACAGCGCCTGGCGTTCGGCGCGGTGCTTGTAGTCTTCCAGTGTAGCCATCGGCGATGAAATTGCCTGTTCGCCCACAAGTCCCAGATCAACGGCTTCAATCTGGCGCCCTTCGGCCAGGACTAAACCGCGCCTTACGCGGTTGGCCAGCTCGCGCACATTGCCGGGCCACGGGTGTTGCCCCAGGGCGACCAGGGCGTCTTCGCTGAAACTGCGGGGACGTCGGCCGGTTTCCTGGCTGTAGAAACGGGAAAAGTGATTGGCGAGCATCGCCACATCACCATGGCGATCACGCAACGGGGCGGTTACCACTTGCAGCACGTTGAGCCGGTAGTACAAGTCTTCACGGAACGAGCCCTTTGCTACCGCCGCCTCAAGATCGACGTGAGTCGCCGCCAAGACCCGCACATCCACAGGGATAGGCTGGCTGCCGCCGACGCGTTCGATCTGTTTTTCCTGCAGGAAGCGCAGCAAGTTGGCTTGCAGTTCCATCGGCAGATCACCGATCTCGTCCAGGAACAGCGTGCCGCCGTTGGCGGCCTCGATGCGCCCGACCTTGCGCTGGTGGGCGCCGGTAAATGCGCCCTTTTCATGGCCGAACAGTTCGGACTGGATCAAGTGTTCCGGAATCGCCCCGCAATTAATCGCCACAAACGGTTTGGCGTGGCGCTGGGATTGGCGATGCAGGGTCTTGGCCACCAGCTCTTTGCCGGTGCCGCTGTCGCCACGAATCAATACGGGGGACTCAGTGGGCGCCAGCTTCGCCAATAATTTACGCAGTTCGCGAATGGGCCGGCTGTCCCCCAGCAGTTCGTGTTCCGGCTCATCCACCGGGGTGTTGCCCTTGCCGCGCAAGCGCGCCATGCCAAAGGCTCGACCCAGGGTGACCTGCACGCGGGCTACGTCAAAGGGCAAGGTGTGGAAGTCGAAAAACCACTCGCAGACGAAGTCGCCAACGTTCTGCAGCCGCAGTACATCTTGGCTGAGAACGGCGATCCACTCGGTACCGCTACGGCCAATCAGCTCCTTGACCGCTTCGGGGCGCTCCAGGTGATATGGCTGCAACCGCAACAGGCCGACGTCGCAGGAGCGGTCGCCCACAGCCTCAAGCGCACAGCTGTCAACATCCCAGCCGGCGGTGCGCAAACCAGGTAATAGGCCATGACAGTCGTCACAAGGGTCGACCACGAGCAAGCGGCGCTGGACGGGTGTAACAATCATGACTTTTCCTTGGCGTCAAAATTGTTAAAGTTATTTAGAAACAACGGTTTGTGACGCCTGGCGCTAACACTAGCAAGGTCTTGACGCTGCGCTTGTACCGTTTCGCTATAAGTGCGGGCAAAAAGCCACTTAGCCGTGTTTCAGGCCGAAAAGTTACTAACGAACAAAATGCTCATTGAGCTTCTAAAACAGCCGCTTACATGATGTTAATCAGGGAAAGTTAAAAAATGTTGCCCTAACATGTGACCCGTACCCGGTCATCGTGCATCAGTACAAGTAACCCGCCGCACGGTCAGCCCAACCGCCGGCAACCACTTGAATGGGCAATGAGAGAGAACCCCACATGAACGCCCCGCTCCGCATCAACGAAGCTCTTTTGATCGCAGACCGTGCTTTCCAACCCTTTCAATGCGTGGCCTGGCACGATGGCAATGGCGCCCTCAGCCTGAGCGTCATCGACCGCACCAATACCCGTATCGGCAGCCAACAACTGTCGTCGAGCACTTATACCGACCCGGCGCAACTGGAAGACTTGCTGTTGCAGGCCCGCGCCGAACTCGACAAGGGCGGCTACCAGTTGCAGTCCTGGGCCATGCCGAAGTAAGCCAACACTTAACTTGCGCGCTACGGATAAAAGGCGCGCAAGTTACGTGCAACAGCAAAGCTTACTTATGGCTTGGCTAGAATGAACCGTTCAATGGCCTCGGCCGCGCCATCCTCGACATTGCTGCCGGTGACCACACTGGCCTGGCGCTTGACGGCTTCTTCCGCCTGCCCCATGGCAATCGACAACCCGGCCACTTGAAACATCGCGGGGTCATTGCCCCCATCCCCAATTGCCACCGTCTGCTCCAACGGCACCCCAAGGTGCGCCGCCAGCGTCTTCAACGCTTCACCTTTGTTGGCCAGCATCGCCGTGACGTCAAGGTATACAGGTTGCGAGCGTGAGACCTGGGCCAATCCCTGCACCTTAGGCTGCAAACGGGCTTCCAATTCCACCAGCAAAGGTGCGTTGTTACTGGCCGCGACGATCTTGTCGACCCGGTCCAGGTACGGTTCGAAACTTTCCACCACAATCGGTCCATAGCCCAGGCCATCGGCCTCACGTTGAACCATCGGACCGGGCGGATCACGGCGCAGCCATTCGCCGTCGGCGAACACCCACACCTCCACGTCCGGCTCGGCCGAAAATAACGCCAAGGCCACCAACGCCGCTTCTGCGGGCAGATGATGGGCAACCAGGATGCTGCCATCCGGGTTGATCAACGTTCCCCCGTTAAAACCCGCTACCGGCACATCGATACCGAAGGTTTCAACCAGGTGCAGCATGGCCTTGGGCGGACGCCCGCTGGCCAGGCTGAAAAACACCCCGCTGTCACGCAAGGCACGCACGGCATCGATGGTGCGCTGGCTCAGGCAGTGGTCTGGATGGAGCAACGTGCCATCCACGTCACTGAGGATAAAACGGATGGGATGGATCGCGGCATCACTCATCCGAGGCTATGCCAGGTGCGACCATCGCGGGCCAACAACGCATCGGCTGCCGCCGGGCCGTCTTCACCAGCCTTGTAGGCCTGGATGCCGTCGTCTTCCTTCCACGCATCAAGGAACGGCTGCACCGCACGCCAGCCATTTTCAATATTGTCAGCACGCTGGAACAAGGTCTGGTCGCCGGTCATGCAGTCGTAGATCAGGGTTTCGTACCCGGTCGACGGTTGCATTTGGAAGAAGTCCTTATAGGCAAAGCCCAGCTGGATGTTGGCCATATCCAGGGTCGGCCCAGGCTTTTTCGCCAGCAGGTCGAACCACATGCCCTCATTGGGCTGGATCTGGATTTTCAGGTAAGTGGGCTTGAGCTCATCGACCTCGGTATCGCGAAACTGCGCGTAGGGCGCCGGCTTGAAGCAGATCACGATCTCGGTGTCGCGCACGCTCATGCGCTTGCCGGTGCGCAGGTAGAACGGCACGCCCACCCAGCGCCAGTTGTCGATCATCACCTTGAGCGCAACAAAGGTCTCGGTGCTGCTGTCGGGCGCGACGTTGGCTTCTTCACGGTAACCCGGCAGCTGTTTGCCGCCAATTTCACCGCTGGTGTACTGGCCGCGTACCGAATTGGCCCGCGCATCTTCCAACGACCACGGACGTACTGCGCCAATCACCTTGGCTTTTTCGCCGCGCACCGCATCGGCACCAAAGGCCGCCGGTGGCTCCATGGCCACCATTGCCAGCAGCTGGAACAGGTGATTAGGCACCATGTCCCGCAGGGTGCCGGTTTTTTCGAAGAAATTGCCCCGGGTCTCAACGCCGACGGTTTCGGCGGCGGTGATCTGTACGTGGTCGATGTAGTGGTTATTCCAGAACGCTTCGAACAGCACGTTGGAGAAACGGCTGATCAGAATGTTCTGCACCGTCTCCTTGCCCAGGTAATGGTCAATGCGATAGATCTGCTTCTCGCTCATTACCTTGAGCAGGCTGGCGTTCAGCGCTTCGGCGGTGGCCAGGTCGGAACCGAAGGGTTTCTCGATGACCACACGACGGAAACCTTCGTCGGTCTCCGTCAACAAGCCGGCACTGCCCAGGCGCTGCACCACTTCACTGAAGAAGCGCGGCGCAGTCGCCAGGTAGAACACCGCATTGCCAGTGCCGCTGTCGGCGATCTTCGAGGCGATATCGGCGTAGGTGCTGTCGTCGAGGAAGTCGCCCTCGACGTAGCTGATGTCCTTGGCCAATTGAGCCCACAGCTGCGGGTCCAGCGCATTGTCGCCACTGCCGCGCACCTTGCTCGCCGCTTCGGTGCGAATGAAGTCTTCGAGCTTTTTGGCGAAGTCGGCGTCACTGATGGCGTTGTGATCAACGCCGACAATGCGCAGGCCATCGCCCAGCAGGCCGTCACGGCTGAGGTTGTACAGCGCCGGCATCAGCAGGCGCTTTACAAGGTCACCATGGGCACCAAACAGAAACAGCGTGGTGGGCGGCGCGGGTTCGGCCTTGGGTTTCTTGCCGTTGGCGGTCATTTTTTGGAGGTCTCCACATGGCCGCCAAAACCGAAGCGCATGGCAGAGAGCATTTTGTCACCGTAGGTGCTCTGCTGGCGCGAGCGGAAACGCGCAAACAGCGAGGTGGACAGCACCGGTACCGGCACGGCTTGTTCCATGGCGGCTTCGATGGTCCAGCGACCTTCGCCACTGTCAGCCACGGAGCCGGAGTAACCGTCGAGTTTCGGGTCGGTAGCCAGTGCGTCGGCGGTCAGGTCCAGCAGCCACGACGACACCACGCTGCCACGGCGCCAGACTTCGGCGATATCGGCCACGTTAAGGTCGAAACGCTGATCTTCCGGCAGGTTTTCCGAGTTCTTGGTCTTTAGGATGTCGAAGCCTTCGGCAAACGCCTGCATCATCCCGTACTCGATGCCGTTGTGGATCATCTTCACAAAGTGCCCGGAACCGGCAGGACCTGCGTGGATGTAGCCTTGTTCGGCGCGCGGGTCAGCGCTGTCTTTGCGATCTTTGGTGCGCGGGATATTGCCCAGGCCTGGGGCCAACGTCTTGAAGATCGGGTCCAGGCGCTGCACGGTCTCGGTGTCACCACCGATCATCATGCAGTAGCCGCGCTCCAGGCCCCAGACGCCACCGGAGGTGCCGACATCGACATAGTGCAGGCCTTTTTCCGCCAGGGCCTTGCCGCGACGCACGTCGTCCTTATAGTTGGTGTTGCCGCCGTCGATGATCACGTCACCGTCTTCCAGCAATTCACTCAGCTCATTGATGGTGTTCTCGGTGGGGTCGCCTGCGGGCAACATGACCCACACGGCGCGGGGCTTTTGCAGCCCGGCGACCAGGGCCTTGAGGTCAGCGACGCCGGTAGCGCCCTCCTCGCTCAGGTTTTTTACAAATGCTTCGTTTCGGTCGAAAACAACGGTGGTATGCCCATTGAGCATCAGGCGCCGTGCAATATTCCCGCCCATGCGGCCTAGTCCGATAATCCCCAGTTGCATGTGCTGATGCTCCTACTGCTTAAAAAATGTGTGACATAGTTTATAGCGCAATGAGGCTAATGAGGGTTAGTCAGGTGCATATCCCTGTAGTTTCATGACAAAAAGTTGCCATCGTTTCAGTATCACCGCCCCAAAAGTCACACGACCATCAAAAATAAAAAAGTTCCCTTACCCCCAAAAAGAATTCATCATTGCGTCCGACTGCTGCCGAGAACCTCGACTCAAGCGTTCTGGCACACCGCGACACACCGGCTATTTGCGAGGTAAGCAATGACCACTGCACAGATGACCCGTCCTCCACAGACCCTCTACGTCACTATCCGTCGGGATGAGTTGCGCCAGTTGAAAGACGAGCGCGAACAGTTGATGCAGGAAGTCATGCGCCTGCGCTCTCACCTTCTGCAGGCCCAACTGGATCAACCTTCCAGCGCGCAGCCTCTGCTCTGCTAAGCCCGGTCATCACTTTGTAAGATAACGGCTACATAAATCTCACAAAGTTTTCACACGCCCCTCCCGATACTCCCGCCCCCAAGGGCCACCCCATGCAAGGGTGGCCTCTGTTGCGTGCATCCCTGCGCGCCGACTGAAAATGACCGGGTTGGAGCGCTGGATGGCGATGTTCAAACGCAGTACCACGTCTGCGAAAGGCTTTGATTGGGCCGGCCTGGGCTGGCTGTTCGTGTTTTTCTGGTATTTCTCCGGCATCACCCAACTACTGATACAGCTGAGCGGTACCTCCGGGTTCAGCGGCTTCCGCCAGGCGTTCTTCGTGAGCGCGCTGTGGTTGGCGCCCGTGCTGGTCTTCCCACGCCGAACGCGCTTGCTTGCCGCCTTGATCGGTGTGGTGCTGTGGGCCTGCTCCATGGCCAGCCTGGGTTATTTCTTTATTTACCAGCAGGAATTTTCCCAAAGCGTCATCTTCATCATGTTCGAGTCGAACATCTCTGAAGCCAGCGAATACGCCACTCAATACTTCGCCTGGTGGATCGTGCTCGCCTTCATCGCCCACACGGCGGTCGCCATTTTCCTGTGGACCCGTGTACGCCCGGTCTATATGCCGCGCAGCCAGGCCCTGCTGGCGGCTACCGCGATCCTGGTGGCCATCGTCGGCTACCCGCTGGTCAAGCAGATCGCCCGCAGCGACACAATGGAAGATGCCATCGACCGTTTCGAGGCACGTATCGAACCAGCCGTGCCGTGGCAGATGATCGTCGGCTACCATCGCTACACCCAACAGCTGGACAACATGCAGGACATGCTCGACAGCGCGAGCCAGATCCCGCCCCTGACCAACCTCAAAGACAGCATGGCCGACCAGCCCTCGACCCTGGTGCTGGTGATTGGCGAGTCCACCAACCGCCAACGCATGAGCCTTTACGGTTACCCGCGCACGACCACGCCGGAACTGGACAAGCTGCGCGACCAATTGGCGGTGTTCGATAACGTCATCACCCCGCGCCCCTACACCATCGAGGCGCTGCAACAGGTACTGACGTTCGCTGACGAAGAAAACCCAGACCTGTATCTCAAGACGCCGTCGATTGTCAGCGTGATGAAACAGGCCGGCTACAAGACCTACTGGATCACCAACCAGCAGACCATGACCAAACGCAACACCATGCTCACGACCTTTTCCGAACAGGCTGACGAGCAGGTGTACCTGAACAACAACCGCAACCAGAACGCCCGCCAATACGACGGCGATGTGCTGGAGCCGTTTTCCAAGGCCCTGGCCGACCCGGCCGAGCGCAAGTTCATCGTGGTGCACCTGCTGGGCACCCACATGAGCTACCAGTACCGCTACCCGCCGACGTTCGACAAGTTCACCGACCGCCAGGGTGTGCCTGCCGGGGTCAGTGACGACCAGTTGGCGGTCTATAACAGCTACGACAATGCGGTGCTGTACAACGACTTTGTGGTATCGAGCCTGATCAAGGATTACGCCAAGACCGACCCGAATGGCTTCCTACTGTATTTGTCGGACCACGGCGAAGATGTATTCGATTCCGCGGGCCACACCACGCTGGGGCGCAACGAGGGTAAGCCAACGGCGCCGATGTACACCATTCCGTTCATGGCCTACGCCTCACCCAAATGGCGCGAAACCCACGACTGGAAGTTTGCCGAAGACTTGCAGCGGCCCTACAGCAGCTCGCAGCTGATCCATACATGGGCCGACCTGGCGGGGTTGAGTTTCAATGAACTGGACCGCAGCAAAAGCTTGGTGAGCGACAGTTTCAAGGCGCGCCCGCAGATGATCGGCAACCCGTACCTGCGCCAATCGAAGCCCTTGATCGACTTCAGCATGATCAAGCCCAAGCCGGTGACTGGCGCAGACCTCGTACTCAAGTAATTTACTGTCCCTGGGGTATTTGATAAAAAATATTTCAGGGACAGCGACACTCATCTTCGTGTTATCGCGCTGCAACCGCTTTAGTTCAACACTTGCGCGAACCTCAACGGTGTTAACCTCGCCCTACAAGCCCCGAAACTTAACGACGTTGTTAAGTTTCGGGGCTAATCACTTAAGCTTCGCTTAATAAAGTCTCCACATAATCGGCCCCACGAGTCTGATCAAGCGACCAGACACCGATCACACTTCATGGGAATACCGACGATGAAACTCTCGACGCTGATGCTTGCCGGCCTGATCACCCTGACCTCTGCCGCAGCCTTCGCTGAAGGCGGTTCAGAGCGTTCGAACGCGTACTACGCCAACTTTAAGTTCATGCAAAACATCGCCAACGACAACGCCAAACAAACCGCTTCCACGGATGGCAAACCGTTAAAGGCCGATGGCGCAGAACAACCTAAAAGTTGATAAGTCGCAAACCACTCTGCCATTCCGCTCCGTTGGCAAAGTGCAACTTGGCGCCATGTAATGGCGCCTTTTTTATTTACAGCGACTTACTCCAAAACATCATGGTGCCGTAGGCCGGATCAAATACTGAATGATCAAACCCGAACTTTCGGTAGGCAGACTGCGCCACTTCGTTACCCTCCAGCACCTCAAGGGTTATCTTGCAGCAGCCGCGCTGCCGGGCAATTTCCTCGACCTTCTGCAGCATTTTCTGACTCAGGCCCAAGCCGCGAAACTGGCTCATCACCGCCACGTCATGAACGTTGACCAGTGGGCGACAGGCAAAGGTTGAAAACCCTTCGAAACAATTCACCAACCCCGCCGGCTCGCCATTCACAAAGGCCAGTACGCTGAAAGCGTGTGGGCGCTTGGCGAGTTCGGCGGGCAGTTGTTGAAGCAAGTCCAGGGGCAGGCTGTGCCCACCGCCCATTGGGTCTTCTGCATAATGGTTGAGCACGCGGCCAATGGCTTGAGCGTGCACAGGGTTGGTGTAGCTGGCTTGCAGCACCAGGATATCTGGGGTGTCCATTTCCGTCCTCGATCACGACTACAAGGGATCGATTCCCTTTGAAGGACACGATTGTATGCGTGCCGTTGAGGGCTGATGAAGGAGATTAACGACAAATATCCGCGTGAAAACGCTGCAACTGCATTTCCTGCAGGCGACTCAAGGTCCGGCGGAATGGAAATTCCAGATAACCTTCTGTATAGAGGCGCTCCAGCGGCACCTTGGCGTCAATGAACAGCGGCACCTTGCGGTCGTAACACTCGTCCACCAGGGCGATAAAGCGACGCACACTGTCATCGTGCACCGACAGCGCGGGCAACTCACGATCACCGGCGACCACCCGTTCGGCACCGTCTTCAGTGCCACGGGCAATCCGCCCCGGACGCTTTTGCGCGCTGAGGCTGGGCACTTCACCCAACAGGATCGCTTTGAAGCGGTCACACAACAGCATGAAATCCATGGCTGCCAAGGGTTGCTCACACAGGTCCGCATAACGGCACCAAAGCACCGTATCACTGTAGTGCTCGGTATTGATCGAGCGATGCCCCACCATGACCGACCCGCTGCGAACGACCTGTCCTTCGGTCATCCGCTTGAATACTGCGGCGAGCGCTTCGGGCTGATCCACCCAATAGCGCTGCACGCCGGTACCGGGATGCAACCGATGATCCTCCCGACCGTCCACTGGCACCACTTGCATATGCTGCTTGATCGCCGCAATGCCTGGCAAAAACCGCTCTCGGTTGAAACCATCGGCATACAGCTGATCAGGTGGTAGGTTGGACGTGCACACCATCACTACGCCCTCCTCGAACATCACCTGGAACAATCGGCCGAGAATGATCGCGTCACCAATGTCATTGACGAACAACTCATCAAAGCACAGCACGCGCACTTCCCGGCTCAGTTCCCTGGCCAGTGCCTGAAGGGGGTCGTGGGTGCCGGTAAGCTGGAACAGGCGCTGATGCACCCATGCCATAAAGTGATGAAAGTGCTGACGCCGCGCTGGCACCTGCAGGCTTTGGTAGAACTGGTCCATCAACCAGGTTTTGCCACGGCCCACCGGCCCCCACAGGTACACACCAGTGATGGGCGAACGCCCCTGATGCAGCGCCTCATGACAGACCTGCAGCACCTCAACCGCCCGGCATTGGGCCTCGTCGGCGACGAAGCCCTGTTGGGTGACGGCGTGCTGGTAGGCCGCCAGAGGCGAATCAAACACCGTGCAAGTTACGCAAGGCTCTTGCTGACCACTTCAAACACATCGCTCGACAGCTCACCCGAGCCACGAATGCGCTCCAACTCGGCCTTCATCAGCGCCTGGCGGGCATTGTCGTATTTGCGCCAGCGGGTCAACGGTGCCAATTGGCGCGAGGCGATCTGCGGGTTGAACCCGTTCAACTGGATCACCAGGTCCGCCAGGAACCGATAGCCCGAGCCATCGGCCGCGTGGAAGTTGATCAGGTTCTGCCCGGCAAACGCGCCGATCAGGGCACGCACCTTGTTCGGGTTCTTGAGGGTGAACGCGGGGTGCTCCATCAGCGCCTTGACCCGCTCCAACCCGCCCGGCAAGGGGCTGCCGGCCTGCACGCTGAACCACTGATCCATGACCAAGGGGTTGTCCTTGAAGTTCTCGGCAAACACCGCCAAAGCCTGGGTTTTTTCCGTTTCGAACGGGGAGTTCACCAGCACCGCCAAGGCTGTCAGGCGCTCGGTCATGTTGTCACTGGTATCAAACTGATCGAGGGTCGCCGCCAGCACTTGTGGCTTGCCGCTGAGCATCAGGTAGGACAGCGCGATGTTCTGCAGGGCGCGACGGGCAAAGTGCTCGGCCGCAGCCACATAAGGGGTCGCTTTTGACAGCTCGCGGTTGGCCTGGTATCGCAGCCACAGGCCTTCGAACAGGTGATCGGCCAGCTGTTTGCGCGCAAATTCACGGGCCGCGTGGATAGCGTCCACGTCGGCCACTTCACTGATTTCGGTCAGGTAGGCTTCGCCCGGCAACGACAGCATTTCCGCCACCATCGCCTGGTCCAGTGTCTCATCGCTCAATACGGTGCGCAGTGCATCGATCAAGCGCTGATCCAACTTCAAAGGCTGGCCGGCCTGGTGCTGGCCGATCAATTCCTGCAACACCTGCACCGACAGTTGCTGGCCGGCATCCCAGCGATTGAAGCCATCGCTGTCGTGCTGCATCAGGAACATCAACTGGTCGCGGCTGTAGGGGAAGCTCAGTTTCACCGGCGCCGAAAAACCGCGCAGCAGCGAAGGCAATGGCTGTTCAGCAATATCGACGAACGTGAACGTCTGCTCGGCCTCGGTGACCGAGATCACGCGGGACGTAGCGCCCGCAGTGGTTTCACCCGCCAGGCGCAGCGCAATACCTGCGCCCTTGCCGTCCAGCAAGCCCAACGCCACTGGAATCACAAACGGCAATTTTTCCACTTTATCCGGGGTTGGCGGGCAGCTTTGACGGAACGTCAGGCTGTAGGTTTTTGCCGCAGCATCAAAAGACTCGCTCACCACCAAACGCGGGGTACCCGCCTGGCTGTACCAGCGCTTGAACTGGGTCAGGTCGGCGCCATTGGCGTCTTCCATGGCCTTGATGAAGTCATCGCAGGTCACGGCCTGGCCGTCATGACGTTCAAAGTACAGGTCGCTGCCCTTGCGGAAGCCTTCGGCGCCCAGCAGGGTGTGGAGCATGCCGACCACTTCCGAGCCCTTTTCGTACACGGTCAGGGTGTAGAAGTTGGAGATCTCGATAAAGCTGTCCGGGCGCACCGCGTGGGCCATGGGGCCGGCGTCTTCGGCGAACTGGTGGGTACGCAGGTACGCCACGTCCTGGATGCGCTTGACGGTGGCCGAGTTCATGTCGGCAGAGAATTGCGAGTCACGGTAGACGGTGAAGCCTTCCTTGAGCGACAGCTGGAACCAGTCGCGGCAGGTCACGCGGTTACCCGACCAGTTGTGGAAGTATTCGTGGGCCACAATCGCCTCGACCCGCTGGTGCGCGGCATCGGTAGCGGTTTCGGCACGGGCCAGCACGGCGCTGGAGTTGAAGATATTGAGGCCCTTGTTCTCCATGGCGCCCATATTGAAGTCGTTGACGGCGACGATCATGAAGATGTCGAGGTCGTACTCCCGGCCGTAGGTTTGTTCGTCCCAGCGCATGGATTTTTTCAGGCTGGTCATGGCGTGCTGGCACTTGTCGATGTTTTCCGGCTCGACGTAGATACGCAGCGCGACTTCACGGTTGGTCATGGTGGTGAAGCTGTCTTCGACGCACCACAAGTCACCGGCCACCAGCGCAAACAGGTACGCCGGCTTCTTGAACGGGTCTTCCCAGGTCGCCCAGTGGCAGCCATCTTCACCGGGGCCGCTGGCAATCGGGTTGCCGTTGGACAGCAGCACCGGGTAGCTGTGCTGCTCGGCGATCACCGTGGTGGTGAAGGTGCTCATCACGTCCGGACGGTCGAGGTAGTAGGTGATCTTGCGAAAACCTTCGGCCTCGCACTGGGTGCAGAACATGCCGCTGGATTTGTACAGGCCTTCCAGGGCGGTGTTGGTTTCCGGGTGGATCTTTACCGTGGTATCCAGGGTAAACATCTCACTTTTGGGCTGCACCGTCAGGTGGCTGTCGGTCAGTTGATAGTCAGCGGCCGTCAGCTCCTGGTCGGCCAGGGTCACGCTCAACAGCTCCAGTTGCTGACCATCGAGCACCAGCGGCGGCAAACCCGCACCGCGCTCAGGGTTGCGGCGCATCACCAGCTGTGCGTGGACCAGGCTGTGGTCCTCGAACAACTCGAAGGTCAGGTGCGTCTCTTCGATCAGGTAATCGGGCGCCTGATAGTCCTTGAGGTAAATCATCTTCGGTTGTTCGGTGCGCATGGGTTGCATCCTTCTACTGATGCACGGCGAGCTGATAGGCCGTGTACTTGCGAATATTGATTACGCCGGTGTCGAAGATCAGGTATTGGCCCTTGATCCCCAGCAGCGTGCCTTCGGCAATCGGGTTCTTGTCCAGGTTGAAGCTGACAATCTTGGCGGGATACTGCTCCACCGGGTAGCGGATTTCTATCGGTTCAACATCGCTCACCGGTTGGATGGCCTGCAGGCCGAAGCGTTCCTGCAAGGCGTGCAAGCCTTCGGAGCACGAGGCAAGCAATTCGTCGCGCACCTGCTTGAGGTCGACCGGCTGGGCGTCGCCCTTGAGCAGTGCGCGCCAGTTGGTCTTGTCGGCCACCTGGCTGCGCAGCACGTCCTCGACAAAACCGGACTGCTGGCGGGTGGCCACGCGCATGATCGGCAAGGCTTGGCTCGCGCCCTGGTCGAGCCAACGGGTCGGCAATTGGGTCGCACGGGTAATGCCGACCTTGATGCCCGACGAATTGGCCAGGTACACCACATGATCGGTCATGCAGAATTTTTCACCCCAGCCCGGATCGCGGCAGGTACCGGCGTCGTAATGGCAACGCTCGGGGCTCATGATGCACAGGTCACACTGGGCCAGCTTGGTCATGCAGGGGTAGCAGTAACCCTGGCTGAAGCTGGTCTTGGTCTTGCGGCCGCAATGGCTGCAATGGATGGCACCCAGGTATTCCAGGCGGATATGGCTGCCGATCAACGGATTGACCGGCACCTCGGTATCGCCCAGGCGAAACGCGTATTGAACGGTCGGCTCACCGAGTTGCGCCGACATTTTGCTGACTGCACCGCGACCAATTTCAATCAATGGATCGCATCCGACTTGAACAGGATGTTTGGTACCGGCGCGGATTTGGAGGCGCATTCCTGCGGCCCCATGTAGCCGGTGCGTTCCTCTTCCGGCAGGTTCTGCATTTCCCAGGCGATCACCGCCTGCAGGGACAACTCGCGCTGCTCGGCGGTGAGCTTGCGGCCATCGGACCATTTGCCGATTTCCACGGCCAGCTTGAGGCTCTCGTAGATATCCGGGGTGATGTTTTCGATCATTTCAGCAAAAGAGGACATAAGGCTCTTCCTTATCAAATGGAGGCTTTGCGGCGGTTGTAAAGCCCGCCCAGCAAACCCGTGAGGCAACCGATAACCAGGCCGCCCACATGGGCCGCGTTGGCGATTTCACCGAAGCCGATCATCGAGACCAGCCCCGACAGGCACAGCACCAGCCAGATCAGCATCATCGCCAGCACCCCACGGGGCAGGCGATAAGCCGGGTTTGGCGAGAGCAGTTGAAAGATCCAGCAATGCCCAAGCAGGCCGTAAAGCACGCCGGACAGGCCACCGAACAGGCTGGGGCCGCCATAGGCGTATTGAGCGTAATTGGACACCAGGCTGAACAACAGGGTCAGGCCCAACAGATTGATACTGCCCTGGCGCGCTTCGATGCGCCGTCCCAGCTCCCAGTACCACATGCCGTTCATGGCCAGGTGCAGGATGCCAAAGTGGATCAGCATCGGCGTGACCAGGCGCCACCACTGCCCCGACGCGAGCGTATCGGCCAGCGGGGTGAACTGGATGTACTCGCCCAGGATGCGGAACGGCAGGAACGTCAGCCAGGCCATGGCTTGCAGGTTTTCCCCAAGCAAGGTCAAGGCGCCGACGATGAGGCTGGCAAGCAACACCCCCGCCGTGACCGGACTGTGGCGCACCTGCTGCACAAAACCTGGCCGGGCAATCGGGGCCTGCTCGGGAATATCCAGTTGCTGGTCCGGGTCACCGGCGGGGAAGCGCTGGTACAGCACCCGCACGTCCTCGCTGATGGTTTCGGGCACCCACAACACTTGCTCACCCGCTTCCTCGCTGACGCGATGGGGCACTTGCATGCGTTGCAGCAGCTTGACGAAGCCGCCCAGATCGACGCTCAGGGGCAGGCGTAATACAGCCACGGCACTCATTTGATAGCCTCGGGCCGCTCAACGTCGACCCATACGAATTTGTTCGGATCCAGGCGGGTTTCCTGGTCCAGGCGATACGCCACCAGCTTGCCGTACAGCACCGCGCTGTAATCCAGGCAGGCCAGGTTCGCGCGGATCGGCGCCGGTTTACCGCTGCGCCAGTAATGGCCGACGAACAGCAACGGCTCATCCACGCCATAGCGCAGCAAGGAGCTTTTTTCTGTGGACGACAAGGGCGTGCGGGCTACCGGCTCGGGCAGCGCATCGGGCTGGAACACGATATCGCCGTAGGTTTTCGGGTCGTCTTCCCAGAATTTGGTGCGGAAAAACGAGCGGGTCAGGCCGTCGCCACCGGTGAGCGTGAGACCATCTGGCAGGCGCATATCGGTGCCCCGCAGCAGACGGTCGAAGGCGTTGCAGGCAAAACTGCCTGGCACGGCCGCGGCCTGCACGAAGTGCTGATCGATACAGCCATCCGGGAAGGTGGCGCGCAGCGGCTGGATAAAGCCGTCATCCCAGCACGCGTGCACCACACGAAAACGCCCGGCGTCGACAAACAGCGGCATGTCGTAGAACCAGCCAAGGAAGTCGTGCCAGTCGCCAGGGTGATGCTCGAACTGGGTCAGGGTTTCGTGGATCAACCGCGCATGCCGTGGGTTGTGCTCGCGCACGAACTGTTTGCCACTGCCGGGCAGCGCGGGCGTGGTCCAGCCCAGCGCGTTGAATTCATGGTTGCCCATGATGCACAGCGCCTGGCCGGCCTCGGTCATGTCGTGGACAATATGCAGCGCCTCGCGAATCCTGGGGCCACGGTCGATGATATCGCCCAGGAACACCGCCATCCGCGAGGGGTGGCGCCAGACGCCGCCCTGCTTGTGGTAACCCAGCTGGTCGAGCAAGTGCTCAAGGGTATGAGCGCAACCGTGCACGTCACCAATCAGGTCGTAGCTACGCGCGGGATCGAGCATCAGTCGCCTCCACCCCCCAAGCGGCTGCCCCAGCCCAGCTTGGTGCGGCACACTTCGTAGTAATTGTGGTCCAGCGGGTGGATCAACCGCAGTTTCTGCGCCTTCTTGCTCACGGTGATGGTGTCACCGGGGGCACAGGTGAAATGGTTCTGCCCGTCGCAGGACACTTGCGGATAGATCTGCATGTCTTTGGACACCACGATTTTCAGCTCACTGTTGCCATCGACCACAATCGGCCGGCTGGACAACATATGGGGGTACATCGGCACGATCACAATGGCATCGAGCTTGGGATGCATGATCGGGCCACCCGCCGACAGGGCATAGGCCGTGGACCCGGTAGGCGTGGCGACGATCAGGCCGTCGGCCTTCTGGCTGCACACGAACTGGCCGTCGATATACAGCTCGAACTCGATCATCCGCGTGGACTTGCCGGGATGCAGCACCACATCATTAAGCGCATCGCCCTGGCCGATGGCTTCACCGTGACGGCGCACTTCGGCTTGCAGCAGGAAGCGGTTTTCCACCAGGTAATGGCCGTCGAGTACCTTGGCCACTTCGACTTCCAGCTCATCCGGGCGGATATCGGTGAGGAACCCCAGGCTGCCCCGGTTGATCCCCAGCACCGGCACATTGTGCCGCGCCAAGGCCCGGGCCGCGCCGAGCAGGCTGCCATCGCCGCCCACCACAATGACCATGTCGCAGACTTCGCCAAGCATCTTGCGCGACGAGGTTTGCAGGCCGTGGCCCGGCAGGATTTCGGCGATGGTGTCTTCGAGGATCACATGCAGGTGGCGTTCCAGCAGGAATTTTTTCAGCCGGCGGACGGTGTCCAACACCTGGGTACTGCCCAGGCGACCGATAATGCCGATATTGCGAAATTGCTCCATGGGGCTCCTGCGGGCTTTGGGTGTGGCAAAAACAAGGATTATGGGCGAAAGGCCGCCCCAGGCAAAATCCTTTGTCGCCGTGAAGCCTTGATGACAATGGTTCTCAGCCCCCTGGGCGGCGGTTAAACGGCTATGCTCGGACCATGACTGTGTTCCCGGATTTGCACAACCTGCCCCGCCAACTGCGCCACCCCGAGGTGCGCGACCTGGCGTGGGTGATGCTTGCCCCACCGATGCTGGCGCAGACACCGTGGTCGCAACGCCATCCGCTGGCCGGCAGCGACTGGGTGCAGGCGCCCGATCGCCTGGAGCACTGGTTGCGCACCCTGGATCAAGACAGCAGCGCCCTGCTGCATTGGCTGAGCCAGGCACGTACCCGACGCCTGGGCCTCTATTACGAGCGCTTGTGGCAGTTTGCGGTGCAGCATGCGCCAGGGGTGGAACTGATCGCCGCCAACCTGCCGATCCGCCGCGCCGGGCATACCCTGGGCGAGTTGGATATGCTGATCCGCGACCGCGATGGGGTGCATCACCTTGAACTGGCGATCAAGCTTTACCTGGGGCCGCAGGACGGCGACGGTGAGAACACGGCGTTATGGTTGGGACCGGGCTGCCATGATCGGCTGAACCGCAAGCTGGCCCACCTGGCCCAACACCAACTGCCGATCTCTGCCCGCACCGAAAGCCGTGAAGCCTTGGCGGCGTTGGATATCCAGCAGTTCGATGCGCATTTGTGGCTGGGTGGGTATTTGCTGTATCCCTGGCCTGGCCAAGCCCAAGCACCGGCGGGTGCGCATCCGCAGCATTTGCGTGGGCGCTGGTTGCATCAGCGGGATTGGCGAGCGTTTGCCAGCAGTAGCGCGCCTGGCCGCTGGCAACCGCTACCGCGCCATGCCTGGCTGGCGCCGGCGCATTACCCGGCGGATGAGGTGTGGAGCGAAGAAAGGATGCACGACTGGCTGGCCGAGCTGGACCCGATGGCTCCTGCACAGTTATTGGTGCGAATGGTTCAAGTAGGTGAGGACTGGGAAGAAGCCGAGCGGTTGTTTCTGGTGGCGGATCTTTGGCCGAATGTGCCGGGGGTTGGCTGAGGTTTTTGTGCTGGGTTCAAGGGCCCTATCGGGGGCAAGCCCCCTCCCACACTGACTGCATTCCAACATTGAAACTCGGTCAAATGTGGGAGGGGGCTTGCCCCCGATAGAGCCGGTGCAGGCACTACAAGCTATCGATATGCCGATAGTCCAACTGCAACCCAACCGCCAATTCCTGAGCCCGACCTAACCTGATGGGGCCGCGCTCGATGTCCACCAGCAACCCCGGACACGCCAACAGCGGCAATCCGGCGATATCCTTGAGTCGCCCATCGGTAATCACCAGCAACCGCTGCTGCTCGGCCGGATAGCGCTTACGCCGCGCCGCCAGCCAATCACCCGCCTCGCTCAGCGCCGCCAGCAATGGCGTGCCACCCCCGGCGCCAAGCTGATCCAACCAACCGACCAGGCCTTTCGCAGCTTTCAAGCCTTGAACCTGCCATTTCGGCGCCTGCCCGCTGGCCGTCAACAACGCCATGCGCGCCCGCTGGCGATACGCATCGTCAAACAACTGCGCCAGCAAGCCTTTGGCATCTGTCATTGCACGATGGCGCCGGGTAGACGCCGAGGCATCGACAATCACCAGCCACAACTCATGGGCGCAGCGACTGCGCAGGTGAAAGAGCAAATCCTCACGGCTGTGCGGTCGGCCACCGAGTAACGTGCCGGGCCAATTGATCGAGCCCTGCTGTGCGCTGCGCGCCTTGCCTTGCCTGCCTCTGTCCAACCGGCCCGCCTTGGGCCGCGCATCCGCCCCCGCGTCAGGTCGAGGACGGATGCCTAGGGCTTTTTTGGCCAGGTGGGCACTTCACGCCGCGCCCCCGTGGGCAGCGCCGGTGCGGGCATATCGCCCCACTGGCCCTGGCCGGGAGATGTGTCGGAAGGTTGCGGCGCTTGCCCTTGGCTGGGCGGGTTGGCCGGAGGCGATTGTTCCTGGCGACGATGGCGCAGGGCGAATTCGGCCACCGCTTCGATATCTTCTTCGGCGATGGCACTGGCGCCGCGCCACGCCGCATGGGCCCTGGCGCCGCGCAGCCAGACCAGGTCCGCACGCAAGCCGTCGACGCCAGCGGCAAAACAACGCTCGGTGATCTGGGCCAGGGCCTGGTCATCCAACTCGATACTGTCCAGCCGTGCCCGTGCCTGGGTGCAGCGTTCGCGCAATACCGCTTGCGGCTCGGCCCATTGCGCGCAGAACCCGGCCGGATCGCTGTCGAAATCCAGGCGACGCCGGATGATCTGCCCACGCTCGGCCGGCAAGGTCTGCCCGCTCAACGCCACGTTGAAACCAAAGCGGTCGAGCAGTTGCGGACGCAGCTCGCCCTCCTCTGGGTTCATGGTGCCGATCAGCACGAAACGCGCCGCGTGACGATGGGAAATGCCGTCACGCTCGATCAGGTTGGTACCGCTGGCGGCCACGTCCAGCAGCACATCCACAAGGTGATCGGCCAGCAGGTTGACTTCATCGACGTACAACACGCCGCCATCGGCCTTGGCCAGCACGCCGGGAGAGAACTGCGCCCGGCCTTCACCCAGCGCTGCATCCAGGTCCAGGGTGCCCACCAGGCGTTCTTCGGTAGCGCCTAACGGCAAGGTCACGAACTGGCCGCTGGCCAACAGATCTGCCAGCCCCCGCGCCAGCGTGGACTTGGCCATGCCGCGCGGGCCTTCGATCAGCACACCGCCGATCCTGGGGTCGATGGCGGTCAGGCACAGCGCCAGTTTCAACGCATCGGCGCCGACCACAGCGGACAGCGGGAAATGGGGGGTATCGGTCATCAGCTGTCTTCTTCTATATCCAGCAACAGGTTTTCCAAGGCCTCGCGGTACGCTCCCGGCTCCTGCCACATGCCGCGCTGCTGGGCTTCGAGCATGCGCTCGGTCATATCCCGCAGGGCATCAGGGTTGTGCTGCTGCACAAAGGCCCGGGTGTCGGGGTCGAGCAAGTAGGCATCGGCAAGCAAGGCATATTGGTGGTCATCGATCAGCGCAGTGGTGGCGTCGAAGGCGAACAGGTTGTCCACCGTCGCTGCCATCTCGAAGGCGCCTTTATAGCCATGGCGCTTCACACCGTCGATCCACTTGGGGTTGGCGGCGCGGGAGCGGATGACCCGGTTGAGCTCTTCCTTCAAGGTGCGGATCTTTGGCAAGTCCGGCTGGCTGTGGTCGCCATGGTAGCTGGCGGCTTTGTCGCCACTGAGGGTTTCTACCGCAGCAAGCATGCCGCCCTGGAATTGGTAGTAGTCATTGGAGTCGAGCAAGTCGTGCTCGCGGTTGTCCTGGTTCTGCAACACCGCCTGGACCTGGCTCAAGCGCTGGGCAAATTGTTCGCGGGCGGCGGTGCCTTCGTCGGAGCCCCCATACGCATAGCCGCCCCAGTTCAGGTATACCTCGGCCAAATCCTCGCGGCTTTGCCACAAGCGACCGTCAACCGCGCCCTGCACGCCAGCACCATAAGCGCCGGGCTTGGCCCCGAAGATGCGCCAGCCGGCCTGTTTTGCCGCCGCCTCCTCGTCCAGGCCCGAGTTGAGCAGCGCCTCACGCTCGCTGCGCACCTTGGCCGCCAGCGGGTTCATATCATCTGGTTCATCCAGCGCAGCCACTGCTTGCACCGCCGCGTCGAACAGGCGGATCAGATTGGCGAAGGCATCGCGGAAAAATCCTGACACCCGCAGCGTCACGTCCACCCGCGGGCGGTCCAGCAAACTGATGGGCAGGATTTCAAAGTCATCCACCCGCTGGCTGCCCGTAGCCCACACCGGACGCACCCCCATCAGCGCCATGGCCTGGGCGATGTCGTCACCACCGGTGCGCATGGTGGCGGTACCCCACACCGACAGGCCGAGTTGACGCAGGTGGTCGCCGTGGTCTTGCAGGTGGCGTTCAAGAATCAGGTTGGCGGATTGAAATCCAATGCGCCACGCGGTGGTGGTGGGCAGGTTGCGCACGTCCACGGTGAAGAAATTGCGGCCCGTGGGCAACACATCCAGGCGCCCACGACTCGGTGCGCCACTGGGGCCAGCGGGTACGAAACGACCGCCGAGGGCGTCCAGCAAACCACGCATTTCCGCCGGGCCGCAGGCATCCAGACGCGGTGCGACGACAATGCGCAGGCTTTCAATCACCGCTTTTACATCCTCCCAGCCGGGCTCTTCCAGCTGTTCAAGCGGCCCTTCCAGCGCCTGCTCGATCATGCGCGCCGCGTATAACTCCAGGCGCTCACGGGTGTCACCGGCGGTACGCCACACTTGCGCGTCGATCTTCTGGAGTACCTGCGGGCGGCGACCGGTCCAGGGTTCGGACAGCGCACAATCCAACGGGTCAAAACCCAGCTCGAAGGCCTTGGCCAATACCCGCAACAGGCTCGATTGCGCACCCCGGCCATCGCCTCGGGGGATGCGCAGCAAGGCCAGCAAGGTGTCGATACGCAGGCGGCCTTGGGGCGATTCGCCAAAAACATGCAGGCCGTCGCGGATCTGTGACTCCTTCAAGTCACACAGGTAGGTATCCAGGCGCGGCAGCCACACGGCAGCGTCGGCATCGCTTTGCAGTTCCAGTTCCTGGTCGATGCGGGTTTCGCGCACCAGTTTGAGAATGTCTTTTTGCAGTTCCAGGGCGCGGCGCGGGTCGAGCAATTGCGCTTCGTAATATTCGTCCGCCAACAGTTCCAGGTTACGCAGCGGGCCGTAGGTTTCGGCGCGGGTCAGCGGCGGCATCAGGTGGTCGATGATCACCGCCTGGGTGCGGCGCTTGGCCTGGGCGCCCTCGCCCGGGTCGTTGACGATGAACGGGTAGATATTCGGCAGCGGGCCCAGCAATGCGTCGGGCCAGCAGTTTTCCGACAGCCCCACGCCCTTGCCCGGCAGCCACTCCAGGTTGCCATGCTTGCCGACATGGATCACGCCGTGGGCGCCGTAGGTGTGGCGCAACCAGAAGTAAAACGCCAGGTAGCCGTGGGGCGGCACCAGGTCCGGGTCGTGGTAGACCGCACTGGCGTCCACTTGGTAGCCGCGAGCGGGCTGGATACCGACAAAGGTCAGGCCCAGCCGCAGGCCGGCGATCATCATGCGGCCGTCACGGAACATAGGGTCGATATGGGGCGTGCCCCAGCGTTCCAGCACCGCTTGGCGATTGGACTCAGGCAGGCGACTGAACATCGCCTCGTAGTCGGCCAGGCTCATGCTTTGCTGGCACGGGCGCAGGTCCAGGCTGTCGAGGTCGTTGGTGACGCCGCCCAGTAGGTCCTGGATCAGAGCAGTGCCGCTGCCAGGCAATTCGTTCGGCAGCGGATAACCTTCAGCTTGCATCGCACGTAGGATATTCAACGCCGCAGCGGGCGTATCCAGGCCCACACCGTTACCGATGCGACCATCGCGGGTCGGGTAGTTGGCCAGGATCAGCGCGATGCGCTTGTCGGCATTCGGCACGCGGGCCAGTTCAACCCAACGCCGCGCCAGTTCGGCGACAAAATCCATGCGTTCGGGGGCTGCGCGATAGCACACCACGTCCGACTGGCTGCGCTCACTGCGCCATGCCAGGTCCTTGAAGCTGATCGGTCGGCTGATGATGCGCCCGTCCAACTCCGGCAATGCGATATGCATCGCCAGATCACGCGGGCCGAGCCCTTGTTCGCTGGCCTGCCAACCGGGTTCGTTGTCCTGGGCACAAATCGCCTGGATCACCGGGATATTGCGGCGAAACGGCCGTAAATGCGGCGCTTCGGGGCTGGACTGCGCAAAGCCGGTGGTATTGAGGATCACCGCCGCTCCCACTTCATCCAGCAAGTCCTCGACCACCGTCAGGCAGCCGGGCTCTTTTAAACTGGCCACCGCTATCGGCAACGGGTTAAGGCCCGCCGCCTGTAAACGTTGGCAAAACACATCAATAAAACCGGTATTGGCCGCCTGTAAATGGGAGCGGTAGAACAGCACCGCTGCCACCGGGAATTCGGCGTTCCAGTGCGCTTGCCAGTCATTGAGACGGGAATTGGCGTTATGCGGATGATAAATCGCGGTGCGCGGCAGGGCTTGTGGCTCGGCCCAGGCGTAGTCGCGGCCCAGGTAGCTACTGGCCAGGCAGCGATAGAAATCCAGCGCATTGCCCAGGCCGCCCTGGCGCAGGAAGTGCCAAAGACGGTCGCGGCTTTCGGCGTTTACCGTACTCAGTCCGCTGAGCTCAGGGTCTGGGCGATCATCCCCCGGCACCAGGATCAGTTGCACGCCGCGTTCGGCCAACTCCACCAGACGCTCGATACCGTAGCGCCAATAGCCGATGCCGCCATGCAGCGAAATCAGGATGACCTTGGCGTGGCGCAGCACCTCATCCACATACAAGTCCACCGAAGCATGGTTCTGCACCTGCATCGGGTTGGCCAGGCGCAGGCTCGGGTAGTCATCGGGCAACTGCTGGGCCGCTTCGGCCAGCAGCGCCAGGCTGGAATCGCCGCTGCACAGGATCACCAGTTCAGCGGGGGTTTGGCCAAGGTCGGCAATATTGTCGTCCGAGACGAAACCACCGGGCTGAGTCCTGAGCAGGTGCATAAATTAAACGCTGAGGGCGGCGCGCAGTTGCGCTTCGAGGCCCGCCGCGTCGAGGTCCTGGCCAATGAGCACCAGGCGCGTGACACGGGCTTCTTCAGCGCCCCAGGCACGGTCGAAGTGCTTGTCGAACCGCGTGCCCACGCCCTGGATCAGCAGGCGCATCGGCTTGTTGGGGATGGCCGCAAAGCCTTTGACCCGCAGGATGCCGTGCTGCACCACCAACTGGGTCAGGGCGTCGAGCAACAGCGCTTCGTCGGCTTGCGGCAGGTCGATGGAGATGGAGTCGAAAGCGTCATGGTCATGATCGTCTTCACCTTCGTGGTGATGATCGTGATGGCTGTGGCGAGCGTCGATGTGCTCTTCGGAGCCCGCGCCCAGGCCAATCAACACGTCCAGCGGCAGGCGACCGCTGCTGGCCTCGATAATCTTGACCGCAGGCGGCAGTTCTTCAGCGACTTCCAGGCGCACGCGGGCCAGGTCTTCGGGGCTGATCAGGTCGGTTTTGTTGAGGATCACCAGGTCGGCGCTGGCCAACTGGTCGGCGAACAACTCGTGCAGCGGGGATTCGTGATCCAGGTTGGGGTCGAGCTTGCGCTGGGCGTCCACTTGATCCGGGAAAGCCGCAAAGGTGCCGGCGGCCACGGCAGGGCTGTCGACCACGGTGATCACCGCATCCACGGTGCAGGCGCTGCGGATTTCCGGCCACTGGAAGGCTTGCACCAATGGCTTTGGCAGGGCCAGGCCGGAGGTTTCGATAAGGATATGGTCAAGGTCGCCGCGGCGGGCCACCAGTTCACGCATTACCGGGAAGAACTCTTCCTGCACGGTGCAGCACAGGCAGCCGTTGGCCAGTTCGTACACACGGCCGTTGGCTTCTTCTTCGGTGCAACCGATGGAGCACTGCTTGAGGATTTCACCGTCGATGCCCAGCTCGCCGAATTCGTTGACGATCACCGCGATGCGACGGCCTTGGGCGTTATCGAGCATATGGCGCAGCAAGGTGGTTTTGCCCGAGCCGAGAAAGCCGGTAACGATGGTGACGGGAAGTTTGGCCAGTGTTTTCATCGGATGCCCTTGGGGGCGGGCATACGGGACGATAGGCCCTGCGCCAGTGCGCAGCAGCGGATTTCGTCACCGGATCACCCCGCCCGGTTGAAGTAGAAAATCGGTTGCGAGGCAGGTCTCCTGGCTTGGGGCGTGCCGGTCTTGCGACCGGCGCTGACTGCGCCTTCCCGCCTTTTCGGCAGTGGCGTGGCAGTCATCTGAACCCTTCACAGTTGCGGGGGCAGCCGCGGCTTGGACCGCGTTCCCTTCTTAGCTTCGGCCTGGGCCGAAGAACCTCGCGGGTGCAAGGCTACGCAGTGCTTGGGGGATGGTCAATGATGGGGTTGGGTTGGGTTGGGTTGGGTTGGGTTGGTGTACATATCCGTTGCTGCGGTAACGGCCACTTAGGGTTCCGCTCTTACAGCGGGTCACTTTTGGAAAAGCGCCAAAAGTAACCAAAAACGCTTCGCCCCAACACTCGGCACCTCGCCTAGGCTCGGTGTGCCCGTAATCCGACATGGATTTGGGGGGCCGCCGCCACGCGCCATCCATGGCGCGGGGCGGCTAAACCGGCATCCCTGCCGGTTTACCCCCCAAATCCATGCCGAATTCCGGCCAGCGTGTTTAACGGGGCGCCTAAGATCAAAATCAAAAACAAAGCGAGGCGGCCTAGTAGCCGACCTGATATTCAAAGCCTGCGCGATTCCCTGATAGACACCAACGTACCCACGATGCGAAGCGAGCCGCTCTTGATCTTGCTTTTGATCTGGGGCGCCCCGTCAAACACGCTGGCCGAACGCAGGCTTGAATCCGTGGGTAACCCGGCAGGACGCCGGGTTAGCCGCACTGGGCCATGGATGGCCCATTGCGGCGGCCCACGGATTCAAGCCGGAGAGAGGGCACACCGAGCCTAGGCGAGGTGCCGAGTGTTGGGGCGAGGACCTTTTGGTTACTTTTGGGTCCTTCCAAAAGTGACCCGCTGTAAGAGCGGAACCCTAAGTGGCCGTTACCGCAGCAAAGGATATGTACACCACCACCACCACCACCACCACCACCACCACCACCACCCAAAAAACCACATCCCAATTGACTCCCCACCAACCCCCATGCTCTCCTACACATCTTGTTTCGGGTGCCCTGCAAAGGGTGAAACGGGAAACCGGTACGTCATAGCGATATGACAAGTCCGGTGCTGCCCCCGCAACGGTAAGCGAGCGAAACGTCATATCCACTGTGCCAATGGCATGGGAAGGCGACGCTTTCAGGCTGACTCTTTACAAGAGTCTCCCCTCGCAAGCCCGGAGACCGGCCCGAAAAAATCAGATAACAAACCCGCGGTGGGCGGGCGCTGTTCAAAACCCTGCGTGCCTGGCTCGCGGGGTTTTCATGCGCTCGTTTCACTCAAGACACCTGAAAGGGACGCGCCATGTCGATCATCAGCAGCACTTCGCACTCCGCCAGCAGCACTCAAACCCTCAGCCAACGCCTGACCGCCGCCATCGTGACGTCGATCCTGGGCGCCAGCCTTGTGTATTTCGCCGGGTTCTCCCATATCGAAGCCGTGCACAACGCGGCCCACGATACCCGCCACAGCGCCGCGTTCCCTTGCCACTGAGACCTGCCGACATGATCAAGCGTATTGCGCAAACCGCAGGTTTCACCGGTCTTGCGGCCGCCCTGCTGCTGACCCTGCTGCAAAGTTTCTGGGTGGCCCCGCTGATTTTGCAGGCGGAAACCTTTGAACATGCCCCGGCCGCCGTCGAAGTGGCCCACGAGCATGGCGCTGGCGCTGCTGCCCATACCCACGACGCCGAGGCCTGGGAACCGGAAGACGGCTGGCAGCGCGTGCTGTCCACCACGGGCGGCAACCTGGTGGTTGCAGTGGGTTTTGCGTTGATGCTGGCGGGCCTTTACACCCTGCGTGCGCCAACCCGTACCGCTCAAGGCCTGCTGTGGGGCCTGGCCGGTTATGCAACCTTCGTATTGGCGCCAACCCTGGGCCTGCCACCTGAGCTGCCCGGCACCGCTGCCGCCGACCTGGCGCTGCGCCAGACCTGGTGGATCGGTACTGCGGCCTCTACCGCTGCCGGTATCGCGCTGATCGTGTTTGGTCGCAATTGGCTGCTCAAGGCGCTGGGCGTCGCGATCCTGGTCGTGCCGCATGTGATCGGCGCGCCCCAACCCGAAGTGCACTCGATGTTGGCCCCCGAGGCGCTGGAAGCGCAGTTCAAGATCGCCTCGCAGCTGACCAATGTGGTGTTCTGGCTGGCCCTGGGCCTGATCAGCGCCTGGCTGTTCCGCCGCAACCGTGACGATCAATACTCGGCATGACACTGGTGGTTGGCCTGGGCTGCCAGCGGGGCTGCGACGTTCGCACCCTGCTGGACCTGTTGGATGCCGCCCTCGCCGAGGGGGGCATTGAGCGCAACCGCATCGCGGGGCTGGCCAGTATCGACCTGAAAAGACATGAGCCCGCAATGCTGGCACTGGCCAAGGAGCTGAACCTGCCACTGACCTGTTTCAGCGCCGGGCAACTGACCGCGTATGAAGATCGCCTGAGCCACAAATCCGACGTCGCGTTCATCCATACCGGCTGCTACGGCATCGCCGAAAGCGCCGCCCTGGCCCTGGCCGAACAACTGGCCGGCCGCCCTGCCCGCCTGCTGATCACGCGCAAAAAAACCGCCCGAGCCACCTTTGCGTTGGCGTGTGCCGGCTGAAAACCCGATAATCGCCCTTCCCGATCATGAGCAATCTTCATGCTCGCCCGTTTCCCACAGGAATCCCCATGACCGTCTACTTCATCGGCGCAGGCCCCGGCGACCCGGAATTGATCACCGTCAAAGGCCAGCGGCTGATCCGCAGCTGCCCGGTGATCATCTACGCGGGCTCGCTGGTGCCGGCGGCAGTATTGGAAGGTCATCAGGCGTCAATCGTGGTCAATAGCGCCGAACTGCATCTGGAACAGATCATTGATTTGATCAGCGAAGCCCACGCCAATGGCCAGGATGTGGCCCGGGTGCACTCCGGCGACCCAAGCCTGTATGGCGCGATTGGCGAGCAGATCCGCCATCTACGCGCGCTGGGCATCCCCTTCCAGATCATCCCTGGCGTTACGGCAGTAGCGGCGTGTGCGGCGCTGCTGGAAACAGAACTGACCCTGCCAGACATCGCCCAGAGCGTGATCCTGACCCGCTACGCCGACAAAACCAGCATGCCCGTAGGCGAGGATTTCGACAGCCTGGCGCAACATGGCACCACTATGGCGATTCACCTGGGGGTCAACCACCTGGAGAAAATCGTCGCCGAACTGCTGCCGCACTATGGCGCCGATTGCCCGATTGCCGTGGTGCATAGAGCAACGTGGCCGGACCAGGACTGGGCGATTGGCACGCTGAGTGATATTGCCGAGAAAGTTGCGGCCAAGGGGTTTCGGCGCACGGCGTTGATTGTGGTGGGCCGGGTGTTGGCCAGTGACAGTTTTAGCGAGTCGTCCTTGTATCGCGCAGGGCATGCCCATCTTTACCGCCCCTGATGGGTGAACTCGGTCAAAAATGGGGGAGCCGGGCTTGCCCGCGAAGGCGGTGGATCAGTCACCCCTGTATTGCCTGACACACCGCTTTGGCGAGCAAGCCCGCTCCCACAATTGATCTTCAATGTTAGGTAGATGCCACAAGACATTGAATTTAAAGCATAAAAAACGGCGCTCACGGGGCGCCGTTTTTTATGTTCGCAGTGAACGCCTTACTCAGTAGTAGGCGTTTTCTTTCTGCGTGTGGTCAGTCACGTCACGTACACCCTTGAGCTCTGGAACACGCTCCAGCAGGGTGCGCTCAATGCCTTCACGCAGGGTCACGTCCGCCTGGCCACAGCCCTGGCAACCGCCGCCGAATTTCAACACTGCGATGCCGTCGTCCACCACATCGATCAAGCTGACCTGGCCGCCATGGCTGGCCAAACCGGGGTTGATCTCGGTTTGCAGGTAGTAATTGATGCGTTCGTTCACCGGGCTGTCAGCGTTGACGCTTGGCACCTTGGCGTTTGGCGCCTTGATGGTCAACTGGCCGCCCATGCGATCGGTGGCGTAGTCGACGACCGCATCGTCCAGGAAGGCTTCACTGAAGTGGTCGATATACGCCGTGAAGCTTTTGAGCCCCAGGGCGGTATCTTCAGGTTTTTCTTCGCCTGGCTTGCAGTACGCGATACAGGTTTCGGCGTACTGGGTGCCCGGCTGGGTGATAAAGACGCGGATGCCGATACCTGGGGTGTTCTGCTTGGACAGCAGGTCAGCCAGGTAATCGTGGGCGGCGTCGGTAATGGTTATGGCAGTCATGGAAACTCCTCACAGGCTTGCCGGCAGTTTACGCCAAAATATTACGCAGGTACAAAGTCCGAGTAATTTTGTCGGAAAAGACCCGCACCGCCTGTCAGAGGTTTTCATAGCGGTTCATGTCCAGAACCCCCTCTTCCACCGGCGTGGTTTCGCGAATGTACTGTGACAAATCGTGAAAATACTGCCAGAACAGCGGATGACTGCGGCGCACGCCCCACCGATCGACGATTTTTTCAAAGCCATCGGCATCCTTGGCCCGCTCCATTTGCGCGACAAACTCCGGCACTTCCTGGGCTGGGATATTGAACATGAAGTTCGGATAGCTGCTGAGCACGCCAGGGTAGATGGTCACGGTGTCCAGGCCCGGCTGATAGCGATAGGCCTCACCCAGCAGGAACGCCACGTTACTGTGGGCGCGGTTGCGCAGCAGGCTGTAGACCACGCGCTTACCGCTGGAGGTTTCGATGCGCAGCATGGTCGCCTCCGGCAGCTGGTCGATGACCCGGAGCCCCGCCGCAGGCCGCGCCGTCAGGCGGCTTAACGCCTGCTCGGCGTCTTGCAGTGCCGGGTCGATGCCGCTGCGCGAGCAGTAAGCACCTGTGCAGCGGTTGATCGGGTCCGGGCTGGCGTTCAGATCGCCGTAGCGCGCCAGCAACTGGTTGGCAAAGTCGCGCTTCGGATCGCTTTCGTTCAGGTGCAAACCTGTGGGCTTGTCATCGTCGATGGCCTCATAGTCCAACCAAAGCTTGAGCTTGCCGCTGTTTTGGTACCAATCGTCGAGGAAGCCTTCGCGCGAATCCGCCGGCATCAGGCGCAGGAAGTTCTGCTCGGCACCATTGCGGATCAAGTCGAAGTACAAGCGCGTCTGGGCCTGGTGCGACACGTTGCCGAACACATCGAAGTTCACCGCCAACTGGTAATAGGTACGCTCCAGCAGCGGGTAATC
This sequence comes from Pseudomonas kairouanensis, assembly GCF_004682055.1. Classification (GTDB taxonomy): domain Bacteria; phylum Pseudomonadota; class Gammaproteobacteria; order Pseudomonadales; family Pseudomonadaceae; genus Aquipseudomonas; species Aquipseudomonas kairouanensis. The sequence goes on from NZ_QUZU01000004.1 coordinate 134,393, forward strand.
GAACAGCCACATCGTCTGCGGCACTTCACCGATCAAACCCTTGGTCACCGAGGCGCTGTCGAAATGGCGGAAAATACTCAGCAAGGCGTTGTCGTTCCCGGCCCACAACGATGACCAGCTTGGCGCGGGCAGGTCCGCATAGTTGTCACGGCGCAAGGCCTCATAGGCGTTGCGCTTGTCACGGTAGGCCAGCCACAGGCTCAGTACACTGCCTACGTCATCGTTTTGCCCCGGCATGGCCAGCAAGGGTGTGGCCTGGCCGCGGTAGCGGGCATCGGTGATGTAGAGGTCGTGGTCCGGGTCCTGGAACAGGGTCCAGAAGTTATCGCGGATAACATCCGTGGCGATTTGCCCACGGCAGACCGGCCCGCGAATAAAGGTGCGCACAAAGTACTCGGCGTTATCCAGCATGAACTGGTAGCGCGCCTTGGCCGGGATGGCTTCGAAGGTTTCGAACGGGTTGGCACGACGCCCTGGCCCGTAGCCTGGCAAGGCGTTGACCTGCCAGTTGCCGGCGTAGAACAACGCCTTGATGCGTGCCATTTTTTCGGCACTGAACGGGTAAGTAATGTGGGTTTTATGCACGACCACACCCTGCACCGGCCACAGTCGGTAGTAAACCTGGGTGCCGGGGTCATCATTCGGGCGACGGGTGGCGATCAGGTCGATGGGCTTCCCGCTCGGCGTGCGCGAACGCACCCACTGGAAAAAATGCCCCGGCTCACCGTTTTCAAAGTAGATATGGGCCAGGAACAGGTGCTCGAACAACCAGCGCGCCACCAGGCTTTCGCGGGCGCCGGGTTGGTTGAGCAGGTTCTCCCATTGCTGAACCTGCAAGGCCTCCTTGGCACTGGGCGCCAGGCCTTGTTCATCGATCGGGGCGCCGGAGGCCAGCCAGCGCTGCAGGGTCTGGTACTGCTGGTCGGTCAAGCCGGTAACTGCCAGGGGCATGCCTTCCTTGGGGTGGGCGCCGGCGTAGGCATTGAATTCACCGGGCATGGCGCACATGTTTTCCCGGCTCAGGCCCAGCACGATGTCTTCTGGCAATTTGGCATTGGGTTGCAGCGGCGCCCGATGGCCCAGCTCCAACATGCGTGCCATCAGCGCAGCCTGGCTGCCCTGGGCGTCCAGCACCGAATAAAAGCCTTTCTGCTGCCAGGCTTGCTTGCCAAAGGCGTCATAGAACAAGCGCGTCGTAGGCGTGGCCTTGCTGCGCTCGCCATCGTAGACCGGTACTTTGCTTGCACCACGGGCTGCGCCTTCGCCACTGCCCAGGTTGAGCTGGCAGGCGGAGTCGTAGCAGGCATGGCAGGCCACGCACTTCTCGGTAAAGATCGGTTGAATGTCGCGGGTATAGGAAATCCCAGGGGCGGAGTCTTGTGCCTGTGCAGTACTGGCGATCAAGGCCAGAACGGCGCTGATGATGAGGCGAAGTGACATGTATCCGGTCCCGATTCAATGCGTGCGCTGGAAATGTGTCGGTGATTCTACCGGGCCATACCCTTGAGCAACATGAACGATATTCATGCAAAACCTGCACATGCTCTAAATCGGCACAGGTTTGCTATGATTCCCCCCCTCCGAAATGCCTGACCAGAGTAGTCCCATGTCCGATCGTAGCGTTCGTCTGCAAGCCCTTCATCAAGCCCTCAAGGACCGTATCCTGATCCTCGACGGCGGTATGGGCACGATGATCCAGAGCTACAAGCTTGAAGAAAATGACTACCGTGGCAAACGCTTCGCCGACTGGCCAAGCGACGTCAAGGGTAACAACGACCTGCTGGTGATCACCCGTCCGGACGTGATCGGCGGCATCGAAAAAGCCTACCTGGATGCCGGTGCCGACATCCTGGAAACCAACACCTTCAACGCCACCCGTATTTCCATGGCCGACTACGGCATGGAAGAACTGGCCTACGAGCTAAACGTAGAAGGCGCACGCCTGGCGCGCAAGATTGCCGACGCCAAGACCCTGGAAAACCCAGCCAAGCCGCGCTTCGTCGCTGGCGTGCTCGGCCCTACCAGCCGCACCTGCTCGCTGTCGCCAGATGTGAACAACCCCGGCTACCGCAACGTGACCTTCGATGAACTGGTGGAAAACTACACCGAGGCCACCAAAGGCCTGATCGAAGGCGGTGCCGACCTGATCCTGATCGAAACCATCTTCGACACCCTCAACGCCAAGGCCGCGATCTTCGCCGTGCAGGGTGTATATGAGGAGCTGGGTTTCGAACTGCCGATCATGATCTCCGGCACCATCACCGACGCCTCCGGCCGTACCCTGTCGGGCCAGACCACCGAAGCGTTCTGGAACTCGGTGGCCCACGCCAAGCCGATCTCGGTAGGCCTGAACTGCGCCCTGGGTGCCAGCGAACTGCGTCCGTACCTGGAAGAGTTGTCCAACAAGGCCAACACCCACGTATCGGCGCACCCCAACGCCGGCCTGCCGAACGAGTTCGGCGAGTACGATGAGCTGCCGTCGCAAACGGCCAAGGTCATCGAAGAGTTCGCCCAAAGCGGCTTTCTCAACATTGTCGGCGGTTGCTGCGGCACCACGCCCGGCCACATCGAAGCCATCGCCAAGGCCGTGGCTGGTTATGCGCCGCGCGTGATCCCGGATATCCCCAAGGCCTGCCGCCTGTCGGGCCTGGAGCCGTTCACCATTGATCGCAGCTCACTGTTCGTCAACGTCGGCGAACGGACCAACATCACCGGTTCCGCCAAGTTCGCCCGCCTGATCCGTGAAGACAACTACACCGAAGCCCTGGAAGTCGCCCTGCAACAGGTGGAAGCCGGCGCCCAGGTGATCGACATCAACATGGACGAGGGCATGCTGGACTCGAAGAAGGCCATGGTGACCTTCCTCAACCTGATTGCCGGCGAGCCGGACATCTCCCGCGTGCCGATCATGATCGACTCCTCCAAGTGGGACGTGATCGAGGCCGGCCTCAAGTGCATCCAGGGCAAGGGCATCGTCAACTCCATCAGCATGAAGGAAGGCGTGGAGCAGTTCATTCACCACGCCAAGCTGTGCAAGCGCTACGGCGCCGCCGTGGTGGTGATGGCCTTCGACGAAGCCGGCCAGGCCGACACCGAAGCGCGCAAAAAAGAAATCTGCAAACGCTCCTACGACATCCTGGTCAATGAAGTGGGCTTCCCGCCGGAAGACATCATCTTCGACCCGAACATCTTCGCGGTGGCCACCGGCATCGAAGAGCACAACAACTACGCCGTCGATTTCATCAACGCCTGTGCCTACATCCGCGACGAACTGCCGTACGCGCTGACCTCGGGCGGCGTGTCCAACGTGTCGTTCTCGTTCCGGGGCAACAACCCGGTGCGTGAAGCGATCCACTCGGTGTTCCTGCTGTATGCGATCCGCAACGGCCTGACCATGGGTATCGTCAACGCCGGCCAGTTGGAGATCTACGACCAGATCCCAACCGAGCTGCGCGACGCCGTGGAAGACGTGGTGCTCAACCGCACCCCCGACGGCACCGACGCCCTCCTCGCCATCGCCGACAAGTACAAGGGCGACGGCAGCGTCAAAGAAGCCGAAACCGAAGAATGGCGCGGCTGGCCGGTGAACAAGCGCCTGGAACACGCGCTGGTCAAGGGCATTACCACCCATATCGTTGAAGACACCGAAGAATCGCGGTTGTCGTTCGCCCGCCCGATCGAAGTGATCGAAGGCCCGCTGATGTCCGGCATGAACATCGTTGGTGACCTGTTTGGCGCGGGCAAGATGTTCTTGCCGCAGGTGGTGAAATCTGCCCGCGTGATGAAGCAGGCCGTGGCCCACTTGATTCCGTTCATCGAACTGGAAAAAGGCGATAAGCCGGAAGCTAAGGGCAAGATCCTGATGGCCACCGTGAAGGGCGACGTGCATGACATTGGCAAGAACATTGTCGGCGTGGTGCTGGGTTGCAACGGCTATGACATCGTCGACTTGGGCGTAATGGTGCCGGCGGAGAAGATCCTGCAGGTGGCCAAGGAGCAGAAGTGCGACATTATCGGGCTGTCCGGCCTGATCACCCCGTCCCTGGACGAAATGGTGCATGTGGCCCGCGAGATGCAACGCCAGGACTTCCACCTGCCGCTGATGATCGGTGGCGCCACCACCTCCAAGGCCCACACGGCGGTGAAGATCGAGCCCAAGTACAGCAACGATGCGGTGGTGTACGTCACCGACGCGTCCCGTGCGGTGGGTGTGGCCACGCAGTTGCTGTCCAAGGAACTGAAAGCCGGCTTCGTTGAACGTACCCGCGAGGAGTACGTGGAAGTACGTGAGCGCACCTCCAACCGCAGCGCCCGCACCGAGCGTCTGAGCTACCCGGCGGCCATCGCCAAGAAGCCACAGTTCGACTGGAGCACCTACACCCCGGTAACCCCGACCTTTACCGGCGCCAAGGTGCTGGACAATATCGACCTGAACGTTTTGGCCGAGTACATCGACTGGACGCCGTTCTTTATCTCCTGGGACCTGGCCGGCAAATTCCCACGCATCCTTACCGATGAGGTCGTAGGCGAAGCCGCCACCGCGCTGTACGCCGACGCCCAGGAAATGCTGAAGAAACTGATCGACGAGAAGCTCATCAGCGCCCGTGCGGTATTCGGCTTCTGGCCGGCCAACCAGGTGAAAGACGATGACCTGGAAGTCTACGGCGAAGACGGCAAGCCGCTGGCGACCTTGCATCACCTGCGCCAGCAGATCATCAAGACCGACGGCAAGCCCAACTTCTCCCTGGCCGACTTCGTGGCGCCAAAAGACAGCGGCGTAACCGACTACGTGGGTGGCTTTATCACCACCGCCGGCATCGGCGCCGAAGAAGTGGCCAAGGCCTACCAGGACGCGGGCGATGACTACAACTCGATCATGGTCAAGGCCCTGGCCGACCGCCTGGCCGAAGCCTGCGCCGAGTGGCTGCACCAGCAAGTGCGTAAAGACTACTGGGGTTATGCCAAGGACGAGCAACTGGACAACGAAGCGCTGATCAAGGAGCAGTACAGCGGTATCCGCCCTGCCCCGGGTTACCCGGCATGCCCGGATCACACCGAGAAAGGCACCCTGTTCCAACTGCTCGACCCGCAGGCACGCGAGATGGAAGCCGGCCGCAGCGGTGTGTTCCTCACCGAACACTACGCGATGTTCCCGGCGGCGGCGGTCAGCGGCTGGTACTTCGCGCACCCGCAAGCGCAGTACTTTGCCGTGGGCAAGATCGACAAGGACCAAGTGGCCAGTTACACCGCGCGTAAAGGCCAGGACCTGGCCGTGACCGAACGCTGGCTGGCGCCGAACCTGGGCTACGACAACTAAGTCGCCCCCCAGGCGCTACCATCAAGACCGCCACCCTGGCGGTCTTTTACTACCGCAACCTGCGTGACGATATGCGATCTCCTGTGCAGACCCAACCATGGTTTTCACCCGGAACAAGGATTTCGTCATGCCCAACCCCACCTCGGCAGCAGCGCTGGGCCAATTACCGGCCCAGGCTGCCCGCATTCATTTCGCCTCACGCCCCACCCTGGTATCGGTGGTCTATGCAGGGTTACGCCATCGCATCCTGGAGCGCTATCCAACCCTGCAGCTGGATCTGACCCTGGTCAAACTCGCCTCTCCGCTGGCCAGTGGCAATTATTCGTTTCAACTGTTGCTCAATGTCGCCATCAGCCACCTGCTCGCCCCCCAGCTACTGGACTTTTCGCCACGACATGGGCAATCGTTTTTCCTGACCCAGGCACCGCCCGAGGGGCTGACGCCACCCGCGCCACTGACTATCGATATGCAGGTCATCGCCCAAGTCATCGACGAGTTACGCCTCACCCTGTACATCGACTTCCAGCAGGCCCTGGCCGATTACTGGAGTGAGACCGACACCCACGGCAACAGCCGTTGGCAATGGCTGGGGGAGTTGCTCAAGGGCCAGATGATCGCGGCCGCCACAGCCCCCACCACATTGAGCGGCGTGCAGCTTGAAATGCTGACAACCGTCGGCCTGTGGCCGCAAATGCTGACGCGCCTGCGACGCTCCGACCCTCCCACCTACGTCTACTTCATCGAAACCACCCTGACCAAGGGTGCCGAGCACACCAGCCTGTTGACGCCGGACATGCTGATCGTGCGCGGTAGACAGGTGTTGTTGTACGCCATTGACGGGGACGTTGAAGCCTTTGATGACATCGATGCCTTCGGTACCGCCTGGGGCGCGAAACTGGCCGAGCGGTTTGAGTTCGACAGCCTGACCTGGCGACGCAACGAACCCGATGGCAACGTATTTGAGCGGCAAGCAGGGCTGATCCTCAATCAGCAGCTTGAGGACATCGCGCACCTGTCCTTCGAAGGCCAAAGTGAAGAAGCCCTGCAAGCCCGACTGGCACGGCTCACCGACCCGGCCTTGCACTTGTCCAGGGATCCCAAGGCCTCGCTCGATGACCTCAAAAAGGTGGACGACCAATCGCCCGCCTGGCTCCGGCAAGCCAATGCCGATGACCGGTTTGCCTACCATCGCCACCTGCAGGACATGGCGCAGGTGCTGAAAAAAAACCGTGCCCGCTCATTCAACGAGGGGATCGCGAGCATTTACAGCTTCAGCCATGAGGCACTGCGCACCCAGATGAAGGCCGACCATGGCGACGTCGACCCGGATCAGGTGATATTGGACTTTACCGTGGCGGCGGGTTACCCAGGCGGCGCCGGGATCATCGAACACGTCAAGCTGTCGCTGACTGAACTGGCCGTGAAGAACCTGGCCGGCAAGCCCAGCGGCACCCTGAAGGTCTATGGGAAAGACGGCGCGACACTACCCGCCTGGCTGACCGAGGACTACCTGATGGGCAGCACCGGGTTGATCCAGCGCGTAGACATCGGCACGCGCTACCCGCAGTCCATCAGAACGTTGTTATTGAGCGACACTGAAGAGGCCCAGCAAAGAGAAACGCTGTTTTGTCGTGAACTCCAGGTGCACCTGCCCATGCAGGCACTGGAATTCAAGATCCGGCGCCAGTACGGCATCACCACCCTGGGCTATCGCTATGTAAAAGCGCTGATGGGCCACTATCCAGCGGACAGGGTGGTGGACGGCCAGGAGATCGTATTACGCCCATTGGCACTCTACAGAGCCCCTCACACCGCGCCGGACCCGGTTGCCAATATTTTCATTATCGAAACCCGCGCAGCGAGCACGGGCCCGCACCTGCTGTATCGACCGCTGTACAGCGACTGCCTTTACGAATACTCGACTCGCCAGGCCTTGATGGACGCCCTTGCCCAGCCCGGAGCCTTGCAGGACAGTATCTTGACCTGGCTGACCGACAAGGCCCGCCCCATTTACGCCAACGGGGGCATAAAAGAGCCGCATATCCTGCGGTTCTTGAGCGGTGATGAGGCGGCCGTCTATGAGCGACCCGCACCCGCCACCCTGGCGCTGGATGAAGGCGCCGATGAATGGCTGCAGTCCCAGGTCAATGGGCAACTGCTCAACCATCTGTTTGGCAGTACGGCACGTGCCATGGTTGACCTGGCCGATCGCGAGTCGGTGTCCAACCATGAAAGCCGCTGGGCGATCCTGATGGAGGGCGCATGGCTGTTGTTCAACACCCTGATCTTGCCGCTGGTGCGGGGCCCGGCGATGCTGGCGGGATGGTTCATGGTGATGGTCAGCAGCCTTGAGCAAGACCTGTCCGGACTGGACAGCGACGACGCTACCACGCGCGAACTGGCCCTGATCGACTTGCTGCTCAACATCGCCATGGTGCTTCTGCACGCGGCCAGTTCCTCGCACAAGGCACCACAACCATGGCCAAGCCGCACTGAGGATGACACAGCGCTGCAACTCAATGCGTGGCGACACCGGCAAGCCTCTCCCCGTCCTTCAGCCACGACAACCATCCGCCAGGGTGCCGTGGCGTTACCGGGGGAACCCCCATTGACAGGCCCGATGGCACTGGACTTCAGCCGCTCCCTGGCCAGCCCCGAAGCCGGTACCCTGTTGCTGGAGAAACTGCTCGAAGTGCGGGTGCCCTGGCCCCAGGTGCTGCCCGCTCCCCACGCCAGTGGTCCGCTCAAGGGCTTGTACCGCATCGGTGATCACTGGCACGCGAGCGTTGCAGGGTTGCTATTCCAAGTAGCGGTCGTGCCAGGCTTTGGTGAGGTGTACCTGGTGCACCCCCAGCATCCACTGCGGCCGGGCTTCAAGCTTGTGAGCGATGGCCAGGGCCATTGGCGACTGGACCGCGGCGCAAGGCTGGAAGGAGGTATGCCCGGCAGCAGGCGAGCAGAACTGCAAAGGAAAAGATCCGAGCAGATGCAACCCTTGTTCGCAGAGCTCAAAGCGCTAGGCATTGAGTTTCTAGAGGGCGACATGGCGGCTGCCCCCACGGTCATCGCCCTGAACAGTGCGCGAGCCACACTCAGGCAGCAAAGAAAGACGCTGCGCCAAGTCTGGGAACTGCTCGGCAAGGCCGTTCCTGAACTCAAAGAGCGATTCACCCAACGTCACCTGGAAGAACAGCAGAAAACAGCCACGGCCAGGGTTGAGTTCGAGATCGCCTACGAACGCTACCGAAACGCGAAGGAAGCCCTGTTTCCCGCCCTGCAACGGTACGAAGCGAAGGCGGCCGAACTGATGGAAATTGACAAGACGAATCCGGATCCCAAGCGCAAGAAAGACATTGCAACCTGGTATTTTTACGATTACTGGGGGTCGCTGTTCGACATCAATATGGAACGCCTGTTGAGTTCGAATGAAACCCATCGGGGCGAAACGTATTTTGAACTCAGTGGCCGCGCTAACGACGAGTTGCCTCAGGGCATCACCAATGCCTACAACGAGGTGTTCGCCCTGTGGAAAGTCCAGGTTGAAACGTTCAAGCACTTGATTGTGCTCGCAGAAAAAATGGAAAGCTTCCTCCAGCAGGCCGACCCCGCGCAGCGCAAGTACCTGCTAAGGGAAAGGCCGGACTATGCCTATGTCTCCTCAGTCGAAATAAAACAAAGCCTTTTGATGTTCCTGTCAGAACTGGTCTTCAACCGTAACCACGGCTCCAGGGACCCAGCCGAGTATCCGTTCATCATGGAACTCGCCGACCCCACAAGGGACACCGTCATCTTGTCGCACGCAGAAATTCGTGACACCGGCGGCTACTCCCTTGCCGAACAGATGAACGTGCTGAACGGCGTACTTGACCTCTACGAGCGCTTGGAAAATGCCGTCAACTCGCTGGTTGAAATGAACTCGGGCTTTATCCGGGAAGCGTATCGTGCTGCGTTCCTGGAGCACTTGAATGAAGCCCGCAGCGGTCTTGAAACCCAATTGGCCGACCTGATCCTCGTCGACACCGGCTTCGCCCCCAACATTGCCCGGGCCAGAGTCGAGCGGACCAAGAGTCCGACAAAGATCGTGTTCAAGACTCGCAACCACGAATATCTGGTCGGTGAGCTGCAACCCGCCGAAGCGCAGGCCACCGACCGCACGGTTGTCATCCAGGACCCTGTCACCAGAAAGATCGTCGCCACCTACCACGAACACCCCGTTGAAGGGGCGTGGCATGAAGTCGTCGAACCCGCCCCACCCGTACCGCCTGCGGTGCCGGTAGTGCGTGGCCTGAAGGCAATTGAAAACGAAGCCAAAATGATCATGTCACGCCGGGCGAAGACTGAGCGCATCATTCGCGACCAGCAAAAAAAGCTGTTGGACGATGTGCGCCGTGAATCGCTGCGCCCGCTGGAGTGGGAGGAGATGCTGAGCCCGCAGGCGAGCCAGCTTGACGCACTGGCCGATGAAATCGAGCGTGACCACGGCACCCAGCCCAATGCCGCCGCCCTGATCAACGCCTATCGCAACGAGGCGCAAAGCCTGCGGCGCCTGGCGCTGGAGGTGTGCAGCGAAGCCTTCAAGCAGCAGCGCCCCAAAGCAGCGAACATCGAGTATCTATGGCGCCATGGTTTTGTCGATATCAACTTGGTCAAAAGGCGAACGCCGCTGAAGATTGGTGGCTTCCTGACCGAATATGCGGTGCGTGACAAACAGAAGATCAAAGAAGGAAAGCGCGGTGACGACACCGTGTTGTGGTACGCGCACTTTCACTACCCTAAAGCTGATACGCCCGCGTTCGAGCCCTCGTTCGGCCACCTGAAGACAAAAGAAGAACGCGCGTTTACCCGCAAGGACCTGATCGAACAGGCGCGCACCAACAATCGAAAACTGGTCAATCTTGAGAAGGTAATAATCAAGCCACCTCTGGACCGGGTGTTGTTTCTCAAGCTGGAGCCCCCGGCGTGAAGGCATAAGCCGCGCCTCCCAAGTGGATTGTCTATGCTGTCCCTTACACACTTGGTGTCGAGGGATGTATGGACGATCCAGTCAACAACAAGCCGCCTACCTTCTGGCAGATGCTGCACAGTGTCATGGCGGCAGCCTTTGGCGTGCAGAGCGGCAAGAACCGCGCCCGCGACTTTACCCACGGCAAGCCCAGCCACTTCGTGATCCTGGGCATTGTGTTCACGGTGGTGTTTGCATTGACACTGTTTGGCATCGTCAAGCTGGTGCTGCACTTGGCCGGGGTGTAACCCCCATCAAAATGTGGGAGGGTGCTTTCACCCTCCCACATTGGGTCCGCGCATGACTTGGGATCGTCCTGCCTTTACTGGTGGCTCACCCAGAACACAGCTGTTCCCACCACCAGAATGATCAGGAACAGAATGGCCCAGGCATCAACGGTACTGTCGGGTTTACGGGCTTTTGTAGGATTGCTCATCGCATCGCCTCTTGTCGGTTTTATAGGTGATTGCACTAAGACTCGACCTCAGTAAAGTTCATGCTTGCCCGTATGACAAATGTGGGTATCGCGAGAATCAGTCTCAATAGTCGTTTTGGTTATTTGCATATACTCAAACATCACTTTTGCGCATAAACGCAAACTGGTATCGTGCGCCGGCTCCGTTGGGAGTGCGCGGCCGTGCGCGCAGATTTGCCGAGAACAGGACCTATATGTACGTATACGACGAATACGATCAGCGCATCATCGAGGACCGCGTCAAGCAGTTCCGTGATCAGACCCGACGCTACCTAGCAGGTGAACTGAGCGAAGAAGAGTTCCGCCCTCTGCGCCTGCAAAATGGCCTTTATGTTCAGCGCTTTGCGCCGATGCTGCGGGTGGCCGTGCCTTATGGCCAACTGACTTCGCGTCAGATGCGCATGATGGCCAAGATTGCCCGTGACTTCGACAAAGGCTATGCCCACATCAGTACCCGCCAGAACGTTCAGTTCAACTGGCCGGCGCTGGAAGATGTGCCGGATATCCTGGCCGAACTGGCGACCGTGCAAATGCACGCCATTCAGACCAGCGGTAACTGCCTGCGCAACGTCACCACCGACCAATTTGCCGGCGTTGCCGCCGATGAGCTGATCGACCCACGCCCCTGGTGCGAAATCGTCCGTCAGTGGACCACCTTCCACCCCGAATTCGCCTACCTGCCACGCAAGTTCAAGATCGCCATCAATGGCTCGACCTCGGACCGTGCAGCCATCGAAGTACACGACATCGGCCTGGAGCCGGTGTACAACGCAGCCGGCGAGTTGGGCTTCCGTGTGTTGGTGGGTGGCGGCCTGGGCCGTACGCCGGTGGTGGGTGCCTTTATCAACGAGTTCCTGCCGTGGCAGGACCTGTTGAGCTACCTCGATGCCATCCTGCGGGTCTATAACCGCTATGGCCGTCGTGACAACAAGTACAAGGCCCGGATCAAGATCCTGGTCAAGGCACTGACCCCTGAGGTATTTGCCCAGAAAGTCGACGCCGAGATGGAACACCTGCGCGGCGGCCAGACCACCCTGACCGAAGCCGAAGTGCATCGCGTGGCCAAGCACTTCGTCGACCCTGAGTACAAGGCCCTGAGCAATCAGGACGCCGAACTCGCCGCCCTCGACGTGGAGCATCCAGGTTTCGCCCGCTGGCGTGGCCGCAACACCCTGGCGCACAAAAAGCCGGGCTATGTTGCCGTGACCCTGTCGCTCAAACCGACCGGTGTTGCCCCAGGCGACATCACCGACAAGCAGCTGGACGCCGTCGCCGACCTGGCCGACCGCTACAGCTTCGGCCAACTGCGCACCTCCCATGAGCAGAACATCATTCTGGCGGATGTCGAGCAGAGCCAACTGTTCACCCTGTGGGGCGAACTGCGCGAAGGCGGTTTCGCCACGCCGAACATCGGCCTGTTGACCGATATCATCTGCTGCCCGGGTGGCGACTTCTGCTCCCTGGCCAACGCCAAGTCGATCCCGATTGCCGAATCGATCCAACGTCGTTTCGACGACCTGGACTACCTGTTCGACATCGGCGAGCTGGACTTGAACATCTCCGGTTGCATGAACGCCTGTGGCCACCACCACGTCGGCCACATCGGCATCCTGGGCGTGGACAAGAAAGGCGAAGAATTCTACCAAGTGTCCCTGGGTGGCAGCGCCAGCCGCGATGCGAGCCTGGGCAAGATCCTCGGCCCGTCCTTCGCCCAGGAAGCCATGCCCGAGGTGATCGGCAAGCTGATCGATGTGTACATCGAACAGCGCACCGAAGATGAACGTTTCATCGACACCTACCAGCGCATCGGCATTGACCTGTTCAAGGAGCGCGTCTATGCAGCGAATCATTAAGAACAACGAAGTCCTCGACGAAACCTGGCACCTGCTGCCCAAGGACGCGAGCTTCGATGGCATCTCCAACTGCGACGACCTGATCGTACCGTTGGCGTTGTGGCGCGAACACGGCCACGCCCTCAAGGCCCGCGATGGCGGCCTGGGCGTATGGCTGGACGCCGATGAAGAAGCCGAAGAAATCGGCGACGACGTGGAGCACTTCCAGGTTATCGCGCTGAACTTCCCGGCCTTCACCGATGGCCGTAACTACTCCAACGCGCGTCTGCTGCGTGACCGTTACGGTTACAAAGGCGAGCTGCGCGCAATTGGCGACGTGCTGCGCGACCAATTGTTCTACCTGCGCCGTTGCGGGTTCGATGCCTTCGCCTTGCGTGCCGACAAAGACCCGTACGAAGCGCTGGAAAGCCTCAAGGACTTCTCAGTGACGTACCAGGCTGCAACGGATGAACCGTTGCCGCTGTTTCGCCGCCGCTAAGTCTGCGTGAATGAAAAAACCCTGGCACGCCAGGGTTTTTTCATGGGTTCAATTTGATCGACGCCAGCACCTGCTTTTGCCCCATGCTGCAGGGCACCCCTTCGGGTTGCGCGCGCACTGCCTCGATCACACCCAATAATTGCGCCTTGCTGTGGGCCAGTTGCGCCTGCATCTGCTCGATCTGCGTCACCTTGCGCTCCAATGCCTCGATCAACTCCTCGCGCTTGTGCTCTCCCGGTGCAGGCATCAGTGCCTTGAGTTCCTGCAGGGTGAACCCAGCCTGCTGCGCACTTTGAATCAACTGCAACGTCTGCAGTGCCTCCACCGAGTAACGCCGATAACCGTTGGCCTGACGCCCCACCTGGCTGATCAGCCCCTCGGCCTCGTAAAAGCGGATACGCGACGCCGCCAACCCACTCTGTTTTGCCAACTCACCAATGTTCATCGTCAACGCCTGCTTGACATTAAAGTTAACTTTAAGCTTAGCCTGAGGCCTCCCCCGCTCAGGAGTCAACCCATGTCACCCTTTGAAGCCTTGCAACTGCCCAATGGCCAAGTCATCGCCAACCGTATCGCCAAGGCGGCGATGGAAGAAAACATGGCCGATGCGCACCAAGCGCCGTCCCCCGAGTTGAAGCAGCTGTACAAGGCCTGGGCCGACGGCAAGCCCGGCCTGCTGATTACCGGCAACGTGATGATCGACCGCCGCGCCATGACCGGCCCCGGCGGTGTGGCCCTGGAAGATGAGCGGCAGTTGCAGAGCTTTCGCGAATGGGCCGATGTGGCTCGCGGCAAAGGCGTGCACTTCTGGGTACAACTCAGCCATCCGGGGCGCCAGACCCCAGCCAACTTGCGCCAACAAGCCGTGGCCCCCTCCGCTGTCGCCCTCGACCTGGGTGGTTTCTCGAAAATGTTCGCCAAACCCAAGGCCATGACCGAGGACGATATCCAGGACGTGATCCAGCGCTTCGCCACCAGCGCACGTCTGGCCGAACAAGCCGGGTTTACCGGGGTGCAGATCCACGGCGCCCACGGCTATTTGATCAGCCAGTTCCTGTCGCCCCTGAGCAACCAGCGCACCGACCGCTGGGGCGGCCCGCTGGAAAACCGTGCACGTCTGTTGCTGGAAGTGATCGCTGCCGTGCGTGCCAGCGTCAGTCCATCGTTCTGTGTGGCGGTCAAGCTCAACTCGGCGGATTTCCAGCGCGGCGGCTTTGCAGAGGCCGATGCCCGTGCCGTGGTCGAGATGCTCAACCCGCTGCCCATCGACCTGCTGGAATTGTCCGGCGGCAGCTATGAAGCGCCCGCCATGCAAGGCGAAGCCCGGGACGGCCGCACCCTGGCCCGCGAGGCGTATTTCCTGGAGATGGCCCAGGCACTGGCAACCATTGCCACGATGCCGGTGATGGTCACCGGGGGCATCCGCCGCCTGCCCATCGTGCAGCAGGTGCTGGACAGCGGCATCGCCATGGCCGGAATCGCCACCGCCCTGACCCTGGAGCCGCACCTGATCCAACACTGGCGCGAAGGCCGCGACCCCAACCCCCAACTCAAACCCATCGACTGGAAACGCAAACCCCTGGCCTCCCTCGCCATCCTCGCGGTGGTGCGCTACCAGATGCACCGCCTGAGCCGCGGCCACTTGCCCAAGGCCAAGGTCGCGCCGTGCATGGCCCTGGTGCGTGACCAATGGTTTATCGCACGGCGCACCCGCCAGTACCGCGCCGCCATGACGCAATCTTCACAATAAGGGCGGAGCATTCGCCATGATCGAACTGTCCCCTATTGATCAGCAGTTTTTAACCTCACTGACGATTGGAGTTCTTCATGGCGAAAATCAACCTGGCCCAACAGCTGGCGACCACCCTTGAACAGGCGGGCATCAAGCGCATCTGGGGCCTGACCGGCGACAGCCTCAACGGCCTCACCGACGCCTTGCGCACCATGGACAGCATCGAGTGGATGCATGTGCGCCACGAGGAAGTCGCTGCCTTTGCGGCCGGTGCCGAGGCCGCTGCCACCGGTGAGCTGACGGTGTGCGCCGGCAGTTGCGGGCCGGGCAACCTGCACTTGATCAATGGCTTGTTCGACTGCCACCGCAACCATGTGCCGGTGCTGGCGATTGCCGCGCAGATTCCTTCCACTGAAATCGGCTTGAACTACTTTCAGGAAACCCACCCTCAGGAACTGTTCAAGGAGTGCAGCCACTTCGTCGAACTGGTCACCAACCCCGAACAGATGCCCCAGGTACTGCACCGCGCCATGCGCTCAGCCATCCTCAATCGCGGCGTGGCGGTGGTGGTGATTCCGGGGGATGTGTCGCTGCTTGAAGTAGAAGACAAACTCAAACCCTGGCCCGCTCTGCACGCACCGCGCACGCTGCCGGCTGAACAAGACTTGCAGCGCCTTACCGATATGCTTGAGCACAGCCAGAAAGTCACCCTGCTGTGCGGCAGCGGTTGCGCGGGGGCCCATGACCACGTTGTGGCGCTGGCCGACGCCTTGGGTGCGCCGGTGGTGCATGCCTTGCGCGGCAAGGAACATGTGGAATGGGACAACCCGTTCGACGTGGGCATGACCGGGCTGATCGGTTTCAGCTCCGGTTATCACGCCATGCTCGATTGCGACACGCTGATCATGCTCGGCACAGACTTCCCCTACCGCCAGTTCTACCCCACTGACGCCAAGATCATTCAGGTCGACCGTGACCCGCAGGCGCTCGGCCGTCGCGCCACGCTGGATCTGGGCATTGCCGCCGACGTGAGTGAAACCATCGCCGCCCTGCTGCCGCGCCTGACGCGCAAGACCGATCGCAGCTTTCTCGACACCTCGCTCAAACACTATGAAAAAGCCCGACAGGGCCTGGATGACCTGGCGCAGCCCTCAAAGGCCAACCGGCCGATCCACCCACAATACGTGGCGCGGTTGCTCAGCGAACTGGCCGATGATGACGCGATCTTCACCGCCGATGTGGGTTCGCCCACCGTCTGGGCGGCGCGCTACCTGAAGATGAATGGCAAGCGTCGGCTGATCGGCTCGTTCAACCACGGCTCCATGGCCAACGCCATGCCGCAGGCCATCGGTGCGCAGGCGGCATTTCCTGATCGCCAGGTGATCTCGATGTCCGGCGACGGTGGTTTTGCCATGCTGATGGGGGATTTCATTTCGTTGGCGCAGTTGAAATTACCAGTGAAAGTCATCGTGTTCGACAACTCGTCCCTGGGCTTCGTGGCCATGGAGATGAAAGCGGCAGGCTATCTGGATGCCGGCACCGAGCTGAAAAACCCGGACTTTGCCGCCATGTCCAACGCCATGGGCATCCTGGGGATTCGTGTGGAGCAGTCCGAAGACCTCGAACCGGCGCTGCGCCGCGCCCTGGAACATGATGGGCCGGTGTTGGTGGATGTGGTTACCGCGACCCAGGAATTGGTGATGCCACCGACGATCAAGCTGGAGCAGGCCAAAGGGTTCAGCCTGTATATGCTCAAGGCGGTGATGAGCGGACGAGGCGATGAAGTCATTGAGCTAGCACGCACCAACTGGCTGCGCTAAACCCAATGTGGGGAGGGGCTTGCTCCCGATGGCGGTGGGTCAGCTAACACATCAGTGACTGACACACTGCAATCGGGAGCAAGCCCCCTCCCACATTTGACTGCATTACCAAATCAGGCTGTCTGTTTTTCCACCCATTTGCCATAGGCATCAATAAACGCCTGCAAGAACGGCTTGGTCTTCTCCGACACCTTGCCGGACTCATCAAACACACTCCCGGCCCCGCCCAAATAGGCTTCCGGCTGCTGCATACACGGCACATCCAGGAACACCAAGGACTGGCGCAAGTGATGGTTGGCACCAAACCCACCAATCGCCCCCGGCGACACGCTGATGATCGCCCCCGGCTTGCCGCTCCAGGCGCTTTTGCCGTACGGGCGCGAACCCACGTCAATCGCGTTCTTCAAAGGCGCCGGCACAGAACGGTTGTACTCAGGCGTCACAAACAGCACCGCGTCGGATGAGCTCACCTGCTGACGGAAAGTACTGTAGGCTGCCGGCGGCGTATCCGCGTCGATGTCTTCGTTGTAGAGCGGCAAGTCGCCAATTTCGACAATGCTCAACTTGAGGTTGGCTGGGGCCAGTTCGGCCAATGCCAGGGCAACCTTGCGGTTGATCGACTCTTTTCTCAAGCTGCCAACCAGGACGGCAATCGTGTAGACCTTGCTCATGGAGGTTTTCCCGACGTCTGACTAAAGGAGCTAACAGTTATAGAGTCTTCGTGGCGTGATCACCAGAAGGTTTTGAGTATGCGCTGGACGTTTGCAGTACACCCCAGCACGTAGGAACAATCTTAAAACATCAGCGAATAGTATTTTTTCCACGTAGGTAAACTACCCCGCTCCATGACGGTCTACAGAACCGCAAATCGAGTGATTATCTCCAGAGGTTCTAAACAGATGGCAGCAGTATTAGTCGGACAGTTTCATGCCAGAGACGCGGAAGGCCGCGTTTATTCGGTGCATGAGTTCCAGGAATCCAACCCGGCGCAAGGCGACCTGGCTGGCTCGGCGCCCACCACCACCTACAAGCTGGCCATTGGCGACCGTGTAGAAAAACTGGAAGGCGATGAGTTCAAGTTGATTCAGTCGGGCACCATTCTCGTGCGCGAATCGGACACCACCCTCGCGTCCTGAGATCTCGCCCCATCGACCTGCTCAGTCCTGGCCATTGATGGCATCGACTGGGCTGGGCGTGATCAGGGTCGGCGGATTTGCGTCACCTCAATCGTCGATTCCCCCTCAATTCGCTTGAGCGTCACCATCAACCTGCCCCGCTCGCCGTCAACGGCGTACATCGAACGCGTGTAACCCAGCGTGCTGTAGCCGGGATGCGCGACCACCTGCCTGACCATTGCAATCTCCAGCACCGTGCCTATCTGCGCATTGACTTGCTCCTGAGCGCGGATAAATGCTTCCTGCGCCAGGTTTTCGGCTGGGATGTCGTCATGGGCGTTGATGAGATAAGCGGCCGCGCTGCCCAGGGTCACCAGGACCACCAGTTGCTTGACCGTTACCCCGAAGTCTATCGAGGGTAGAGGCATATGAGACCAGACCTGTTTTTGTTGTAGTTGCCGGTAGCCGGCTTTGGTCGTTGATGATCAGCGCTGCCATTCTATTGAATACACAGCGCGCTGCACATAGACTCCGGCGATGCGTTTACGTCATATCGAAGTGATTCAGGCCATCTTGCAGACCGGACACCCAGGCTTGGCCGCCGAGTGGTTGCAGCTTTCCGTGGGCGAAGTAGATGCAGCGCTCAAGGAGGCCGAGCAGCAACTGGGCTTCATGTTGTTTGCCAGCGTACGCGGGCGCTTGCAGGCCACCCGGGAAACCCTGGAGTTGCAAGCCGACATTGCCCGCGTGTATGAAGCGCTGGAACCGGTGCAACGCCTGGCCAGCCGCCTCAAACACCACCACGCGCCTACCCTGCGCGCACTGTGTACCCCGCCGCTGGCCAATCAACTGCTGCCCCAAAGCATTGCGGTACTGCGTCGTCGTTTCCAGGACACACCGTGCAACCTGTCCAGCCAGCCGACCCGAGAGATTGTCAAAAGCCTGTTGCTGCACGAAGCCGAGATCGGCCTGAGCCTGCATGACCCGGAGCATCCGCAAGTCCAGAGCACAGTGCTGGCCCAGGGCAAACTGCAGTTGCTGGCGCCCCACGGTTGGCTCAAGCCCAAGCAGAAGTACATTGCACTGCAGGACCTGGCAGGCCAGTCGATGATTGGCCTGGAAGGCCAGGACCCGCTCAGCCGCCTGTTGGACGCCAAGCTGCAAGCCTTGCGCCCGTTACCGGTGGTTCAGACCCGCGTGCAGACCTACCAGATGATGCGCAGCATGGTGGAAGCCGGTGAAGGCCTGGCGATTGTCGACCCCTTTACCGCGTTCGGCGCCAGGGAGGCCGGGTTGGATTCGTGCCCGGTGTCGCCGCCGATTTTGGTCAGCCTGTATGCACTGACCCTCAAGGGTGGCGCGACGTCCCCCGCGCAGAATGCGCTGCTGGAGATCGTCACGCAGAAGGCTGAAAGCCTGTTGGCGGTTTAGACCTCGGTCTTGAACAACCGATACCAGAAGATCGCCACTTCGCGGGTTTGCGGGTCGATGCCGCGATAACGCAGGTGGTCGATGCCGCCCATTTCATACCCACAACGCTCGTACAAACGACAGGCGCCCAGGTTATTGTTCTGGGTTTCGAGCATCATGCCCGGCAGGTTTTTCTTGCGACTCCAGAACTGCGCCACATCCAGCAACGCCTTGGCCACGCCATGACGCCGCGCCGTCAATGCCACCGCCAGCTCATCCACATGGGCAAATCCGTTCCAGTTGGTGCTGACCACGACATGCCCCACCGGCTGATCATCCAGATAGGCCATGAAGATCGCACTGTCCGGCGCATCGCGAAAACTTGCGAACTCTTCCGGGTCGATCCCATAACACTTGCGGTACGGCAAGATACGCTCCACGGGCCACTGATCGACCCGCTGACCCATCTGCGGTGCACCATAGGCGCTGACTTCAAAGCTGAAATCATTGCCCCACACATAGGCATCAAAGCCTTCGTCGGCGACCCGTACACTGAGCCCTGGATACTTCGGGTTCATTACAGCTTGCATAAACATCCCTAACTTTTGATGCAATCGACGGTGTAACAACGACCACTGCCGTCGTCTTCGTGTTGCAGCCCATGAACATCAGCCACAAAACCTGGGAAACTGCTGTCGAACGTGCGAGCGAACGCCAGGTAATCAATGATCGAGCGCGTCGACTCGGTAAAGCGCTCGCCCGGCATGATCAACGGAATGCCTGGCGGATACGGCACCAGCATCACGGCTGCGATGCGCCCTGGCAAGGCATCGATGGAGACGGCCTCCACCTCCCCCCTGACCAACTGATCGTAGGCGTCGGCTGGCTTCATGGCAATTTCCGGCAAGACCGTGTACATGCGCTTGAGGTGTTTGGCCGTGGCATTACTGCGATAACAGCTGTGCAGCTGGTTGCACAGGTCGCGCAAACCCAAGCCTTGATATCGCACCGCCCCCTGGGCAAACACCGACGGCAAACAACTGGCCAGGCTGACATTCGCATCGTAACTGCGCTTGAACTCCAGCAACTCGGTAAGCAAGGTACTCCATTTCCCCTTGGTGATGCCCATGGAAAACAAGACGAGGAAGGAATACAACCCGGTCTTTTCCACCACCAGCCCACGCTCCCAGAGGAATTTACTGACGACCGCGGCCGGAATTCCGCAATCGCTCAGGGCGCCACCGGCATTGAGGCCAGGCATTACCAGGGTCACTTTGATCGGGTCGAGCAACACATAGTCTTCGGCCACGTCGCCGAAGCCATGCCAGTCATCTTGCGGGTGCAACAGCCAATCTGCGGTGACGACACGATCGATGCCCGCCACCGACGGCGGCTGCCAGATGGAGAACCACCAGTCCTCAGCGGCGATGTGCTGCCGCAGATTGGCCAGGGCGCGACGAAAACTCAGGGCTTCGTCGAACATTTCCTGCAGCAGTGAGCGCCCGGCCGGGCCTTCCATCATGGCCGAGGCCACGTCCAGTGAGGCGATGATGCTGTATTGCGGCGAGGTGGAGATATGCATCATGAACGCTTCGTTGAAACGATCACGGTCCAGTTGGCGCGCGCCGCCGTCCTGCACATGGATCATCGACGCCTGGCTGAACGCCGCGAGCAATTTATGGGTGGAATGGGTGGTGAACACCAGTGGGCTGTCTGGCGTACGCGAGGTGCCCATGCCGTAGCGTCCAGCGAAGAACTCGTGAAACGCCGCGTAGGCATACCAGGCCTCGTCAAAGTGCAACACTTCGACACTGCTGCCCATTTGCTGCTTGATCAGCTCGGCGTTGTAGCACAGGCCGTCGTAGGTGGAATTGGTGACGACCGCCAGCTTCACTTTCAGCGCACGGCCTCGGGTCAGGGGGCTGGCGTCGATCTTGGCGCGGATGGACTCGGGGCTGAATTCACTCAAGGGAATAGGGCCGATGATCCCCAGTTCGTTGCGCTCCGGGCACAGGTACAAAGGGATTGCGCCGGTCATGATGATCGAGTGCAGCACCGACTTGTGGCAGTTGCGGTCAACCAGTACCAGGTCATCACGACCGACCATGGAGTGCCACACGATCTTGTTGGCGGTGGAGGTGCCGTTGATCACAAAGAAGGTGTGGTCGGCACCAAAGTTACGCGCGGCGCGGGCTTCGGCTTCAGCCAAGGGGCCAGTGTGGTCGAGCAGTGAACCCAGCTCAGGCACCGATACCGACAAGTCCGAACGCAGGGTGTTTTCGCCGAAGAACTGGTGAAACGCCTGCCCTACCGGGCTCTTGCGATAGGCCACGCCACCGCCATGGCCAGGGGTGTGCCATGAATAGTTGGAGTCGGCGGTGTGTTGCACCAAGGCCTTGAAGAAGGGTGGCAGCAGGCCATCCAAGTAGGTTCGCGCCGCGCGGGCGACTTGCCGGGCGAGAAAGGGCACGGTGTCTTCGAACAGATAAAGAATGCCGCGCAGTTGGTTGAGTTCGCTCATGGCATCGGCCGGCGCGTTCTCCAGTGTGACTTGCTCGCCCAGGGCAAAGATCGGCAGGTTGGGCGCCCGCAGCCGCGCCAGCCGGATCAGTTCGACCATGTTTTGCAGCAGATGGGTATTTTCGCCTGCGCCTTCAGCGGCAATCAGCATGCACGCCAAGCCGTGATGGGTGGAGGCCACCAGCCGACCTTCGGCATAGTCCACAGCGGAAACGATACTGAACCCCTCTTGTTCCAGCTCCCGGGCGATGCCTCGGACCCGGTCGCCCGCAACGGTGTGGGCCTTGATGTCGCGGTGCACGATAAGGACAGGGAACTTCAGGTCTTTGTACATGGGGGCGTTCAGTCCTCGGGGCTATGCACTCAAGGGTAGAAGCTGGGAGCGGATGTGGCGAATGAAGATGTAACAGGCCAGGAGGATCAAAAATGTGGGAGCGGGCTTGCCCCCGATGAGGGTGTGTCAGTTGACAGATTTGTACCTGACACACTGCTATCGGGGGCAAGCCCCCTCCTACCTGTAGATTTCATTCAACCAGAGTTATTGCTGGGTCAGTTGAGTCCACAACGCCGGCGCACCCGCCGACTTGGCAATGGCTTCCAACCGCGCCGCGTGCTCGGCCATATCCTGCTCGCTGGCGCGGATGATGACGCTCGGCTTGCGATCCGCCGGCAGACGGCGAATTTCCGAAGGGCGGTTGCCCGAGCCTTCTGCCGAGCCGCTGCCATCGGAGGCGTTACCGGCCAACGACAGGCTGGTCTGGCCGCCGGTCATGGTCAGGTAAACGTCAGCCAGAATCTCGGAGTCGAGCAAGGCGCCGTGGAGTTCACGGCCGGAGTTGTCGACACCATATCGCTTGCACAAGGCATCGAGGCTGTTGCGCTGGCCGGGGTGACGTTCACGGGCCATCATCAAGGTGTCGAGGATCGAGCAGTGCTGGGAAATGTCCGCGCGCTCGGTCTGCCCCATCAAGGCGAATTCGTTGTTGATAAAGCCAACGTCGAACGCTGCGTTGTGAATGATCAACTGGGCGCCGTTGATGAACTCAAAAAACTCATCGGCCACTTCGGCAAAGCGCGGTTTGCCCTTGAGGAATTCGTCGGTGATGCCGTGGACGCCAATCGCGCCTTCATCACTGTCACGGTCCGGTTGCAGGTAAACGTGGAAGTGGCGCCCGGTGAGGCGCCGCCCCATCAGTTCCACACAGCCGATTTCAATGATCCGGTGGCCATCGGTCACCGGCATGCCGGTGGTTTCGGTATCGAGTACAACAGATCGAATGGCCATCAGGGTTCAGCTCTCAACGGTATGGTGTGTTTCAAGAGGCGCGATGTTAACACGTGAGCCGGTATCAGCTCTGCTTGTAGCCTCGCACTTCATCCACACCCCGGTTGGCCAGTTGGTCGGCGCGCTCGTTGCCTGGATGCCCGATGTGGCCGCGCACCCATTTCCAGGTGATGTCATGGCGATTGCATTGCTCGTCAAGCAGCTGCCACAGGTCGGCATTTTTTACCGGTTCCTTGGCGGCGGTCTTCCAGCCGCGCTTCTTCCAGTTGACCATCCACTCGTTGATGCCCTTCATCACGTATTGCGAGTCGGTCACCAGCAGCACGTCGCAGCGACGCTTGAGTTCTTCGAGCCCACGGATGGCGCCCATCAGCTCCATGCGGTTGTTGGTGGTGTTGGGTTCGCCGCCCCACAGCTCCTTCTCGACGCCCTTGCACACCAGCAAGGCGCCCCAACCGCCAGGGCCTGGGTTGCCCTTGCAGGCGCCATCGGTGAAGAGTTCTACGGTATCGGTCATCGGTTGCTCAATCTGAAATCTAAAAGGAGGCTTTACGGTTCACGCTGCTCGCGGTTGACCTTGGCCATGGGCATCGGCACCAGCTTGCCCATGGGCTCGCGCCGCACCTGCTGCACGGGGCGCAGCCCGACCACGATCTTGCGCGCCACCAATAAATAGAAGCCACCCCCCGACAGTTGCCAGGCGCCTGCACGACGTTCCCAGCCCGCCAGACGGGCTTGCCACTTGGTGGAGGCAAGCGGCGGACGATAGCACCCGAAGCGGCGTTTCTCCAGCGCGAAGCCCAGCAGGTTCAACCAGTCACCCACCCGTGAAGGCGCAATACAACGCGCCTGGCGCAGCGCGTCGTGGGCGAACACGTGGCGCAGGCCCCAGCTGCTCCAGGGGTTGATGCCGATAATCAGCAAATGGCCACCAGGGCGCACGCTGCTCGCCGCTTCCCGCAACAGGCCGTGGGGCGACAGGCAGAAATCCAGGCCATGCTGCAACACCACCACATCGGCGGCGTGCTCGCTCAACGGCCAGGCCTGTTCTTCACAGACAATTTCCACACCCGGCAACGGCGCCCCCAGGCGCACGTTGCGTTGCACCTGCGGCGCAGCCGGTGGCGTTTGGGCCGACGGCCCGTAATGCACCAGGTAGCCACCAAAGAACCGCCCAAGCTCGTCTTCGAGCATGCGCCGCTCTTCGTCCAGCAAAAATTGCCCGACCGGCCCGGACAGCCATTCACGGGCCGAGCTGATCAGGGCCAGCCACTCAGGATCGGCCTGGGCGAACGCTTTATCAGTCATTGCATTCTCCAACTCGCCTAGACGTTCTAAGATGCACCAATGTGTTCAGCTTGGCGAATCGAAGAATGATACAGATCAGTGCCCTGCCCGCCTTCACCGATAACTACATCTGGTTGTTACAGGACCCGTCGACCCACCGCTGCGCCGTGATCGACCCTGGCGACGCCGCCCCCGTGCTGGCCTGGCTCAAACAGAACCCCCAGTGGACCCTCAGCGACATCCTGATCACCCACCATCACCATGATCATGTCGGCGGTGTGGAGCAACTCAAAGGTGTCACGGATGCCAAGGTCTACGGCCCGGCCAACGAAAACATCCCGGCACGGGACGTAGCGTTGAACGATAACGACCGCATCACAGTGCTCGGTTGGGACTTCGACATTTATACCGTACCCGGCCATACCCTGGGCCATATCGCCTTTTATCACCAGGGCGTGCTGTTCTGTGGCGACACCCTCTTCGCCGCCGGTTGCGGGCGCCTGTTCGAAGGCACCCCGCAGCAGATGCACACCTCGCTTGAGCGCCTGGCAGCCCTGCCCGCCGACACCCTGGTGTACTGCACCCACGAATACACACAAAGTAACCTCAAGTTCGCCCAGGCGGTGGAACCGGACAACACCGATATCGCCGAACGGGTGGAAAGTGTCCGCCAACTGCGGGCCCGCGGCGAGATCACGCTGCCTTCCAACCTGGCCCTGGAAAAACGCACCAACCCATTTTTGCGCACCACTGAAACATCCGTTAAACAAAAAGCGGACGAACGGAATGGCCGGGACAACCGCTCTGGGGCCGAGGTGTTTGCTAGCTTGAGGGCTTGGAAGGATAAGTTCTAAGCACACGCATTCTGATACGGATTTTCTGAATGGTTGACCGGAACCAAAGTGCTTTCTAGAATCGCCCGACATTTTTGCCCGGAACTTACTTCCAGCCAATGTCGTCATCTATTCGTAAATCCAACCATTCAGACGCATTGACCCGCCTGGCTCAAGCCGTGGCGGTGGCTGTGTCCGCAACTCTGGCGGGCTGCCAATCGACAAATTTCGCTGCACAATCCACCGTGCAACCCAAACCCAATCTTGTTACCAAGATCAAGCAAAAACCTATCTGGCTCTCAGAGAAGCCTACCCCCGAAGTGCCCCAGGATGTTTGGGAACGCATGCGTCGGGGCTTTCAATTGCAGGATGGCGTGGGCGTCAACCCACGTATCGAACAACAGCGCCTGTGGTTCGCCAGTAACCCATCCTTCCTGGAGAACGCCGGAGAACGCGGCAGCCTCTATATTCATTACATCGTCGAGCGCCTTGAAGAACGCAACATGCCCCTGGAGCTGGCGCTGCTGCCAGTGATTGAAAGTGCCTACAACCCCATGGCCTATTCCCGTAGCGATGCGGTCGGCCTGTGGCAGTTCATCCCCTCCACCGGGCGTTACTTCAACCTGCGCCAGACCCGCGCCTACGACGGCCGCCGCGATATCACCGCTTCCACTACTGCCGCCCTGGACTATCTGACCCGTCTGCACGATATGTTCAACGGCGACTGGCTGCTGGCGCTCGCTGCCTATAACGCCGGTGAAGGCACCGTCAGCCGGGCCATCGAGCGCAACGAAAAACTCGGTTTGCCCACCGACTACTGGAACCTGCCGCTGCCCCAGGAAACCAAGGACTATGTGCCCAAGTTCCTGGCGCTGTCCCAGGTGGTGTTGGCCCCGGAGGCCTACGGTGTCAACCTGAACCCGATTGCCAACACGCCGTACTTCGAAGTGGTTGAAGTCAAGCAAAGCATGGACCTGTCACGGGTTGCCGCGCTGGCTGAGATCGACGAAGACGAACTGTTCCAGCTCAACCCGGCCCTGAAACAACGCACCACCCTGGACGGGCCCCAGCATCTGCTGGTGCCTAGTTCCAAGGCACAATTGCTCACCAGCACCCTCTCGACCATGAAGCCGGAAGAGTTGTTGGCCATGCGCCCGAAAAAGCAGGTGTTCGACGAAGTCGAGACTGCTCGCGTTGCCGGGCGTTCCCGCAGCTACAAGGTACGCAGCGGCGACAACCTCACGCTGATCGCCAAGGCTAACAAGGTCGACGTGCACGACCTGCAGCGTTGGAACAAACTCAACGGCCAGTCACTCAAGGTCGGCCAGACCCTGGTGATGCAAGACACCCGCCGCGCGGTGGCCAGCAGCAAAAAGCCAACGCAATACAAGGTCAAGAAAGGCGATTCGCTGTACATCGTCGCCAAGCGTTTCAACGTTGAGATGCAACATCTCAAGCGTTGGAACCCACGCACTGGCCAGGCGTTGAAGCCGGGGCAGATGCTGGTGGTTTCCGGGCCGCGCTAAGACCTGAAGCACAATGAGGAGCGAATGTGGGAGGGGGCTTGCTCCCGATAGCGGAGTGTCAGTCACCAAATTCATTGGCTGACACACTGCTATCGGGAGCAAGCCCCCTCCCACATTGGTTCTCCAGTGATTCCAGCAACCTTTTTCCAACCGGAACAAGCTGTTACTGTACCGATCATAAAGCCCAAGCCGCCTGGATCGGATCTCTGACTTGAAGCGTCCCCTCCTTCTACTAATAAGTCTGGCCTTGAGCTTTGCTGCGAACGCGACGATTACCGAGAGCCACGGTTACGCGCAGTTCGGCACGCTCAAATACCCAGCCAAATTCACCCACTTCGATTGGGTAAACCCTGCGGCGCCGAAAGGCGGGACCTTGCGGGTCATGGCATTTGGCACCTTCGATACGCTCAACCCCTACACGTTCAAGGGCTCAAGCCCGGTTTCCACGCCCAATTTCCTGCAGTACGGCGTCAATGAGCTCAATGAGCCCTTGATGGTCGGTACCGGCCAGTACGCGCCGTCCGGCGATGAACCGACGTCCAGCTATGGGCTGATTGCCCAGTCGGTGGAATACAGCGAGGACCGCAGTTGGGTGGTATTCAACCTGCGGCCCGAAGCGCGCTTTCATGATGGCAAGCCGATCACGGCCTATGACGTGGCGTTTTCCTATCGCACCCTGCTGACCGAAGGCCACCCGCAGTACCGCACCAACCTTCAGGAGGTGGCGCGGGTCGACATCCTCAACCGGCATCGCATCCGCTTTGTGTTCAAGCGTGCCGGCAACCCGCTGCTGATCCTGCGCCTGGGCGAGTTGCCGGTGCTGCCCCAGCATTACTGGAAGAACCGCGACTTCAAGGCCACCACCTTCGAACCACCGCTGGGCAGCGGACCGTATCGCATCAGCAAGGTCACCCCTGGCCGGCAACTGGTGTTTGAACGGGTAAAGGACTACTGGGGCAAGGACCTGCCGGTCAATCGGGGGTTCTATAACTACGACAACGTCGAAGTGGAGTTCTACCGCGACAGCGACGTGGCCTTCGAAGCCTTCAAAGCGGGCGAGTTCGATATCTACATTGAGCACCAGGCCAAGAACTGGGCCACGGGCTATGACTTTCCGGCAGTCAACCGTGGCGACGTGATCAAGGCGCAGATCGCCCACCAGATCCCCACCCAGAGCCAGGGCCTGTTCATGAACACCCGGCGGCCTAGCTTCAGCCAGGCCAAAGTGCGCGAGGCCCTGGGGTTGATGTTCGACTTTGAATGGACCAACCGCACCCTGTTCAGCAGCGCCTACAAGCGCACGTTGAGCTACTACCCCAACAGCGAGTTCGCGGCAACCGGCGTGCCGGTGGGCCACGAATGGCTGATGCTCTCGCCCTACCGTGATCAGTTGCCCATCAACCTGTTTACGCAACCGTTCAGCCTGCCCCAGACCGATGGGCGCGGCATCCCCCGCGACACGCTGCGCCGCGCCCTGGCCCTGCTGGGCGAGGCCGGCTGGAAGCTGTCGGGGCAACGCCTGCTCAACAGTGACGGGCAGCCGCTGCGCTTCGAGATCCTGCTGGTCAACCCGAACCTGGAGCGCATCCTGCAGCCCTATGTGGAGAACCTGATCAGTATCGGCATCGACGCGCGCCTGCGCACCGTCGACCGCGCTCAATACAAGCAGCGCCTGGATCAATTCGACTTCGACATGATCCTGATCACCCTCAACCAAACCTTGAGCCCAGGCCTTGAGCAGTGGCAGTACTTCCACTCCAGCCAAGCGTCGATCAAGGGCAGCAAAAACTTCGCAGGCATCAACAACCCGATTGTCGATCACCTGCTGGAAAAACTGCTGGCCGCTCAGACTCGCGAAGAGCAACTGGCCGCCGGCCGCGCCCTGGACCGGGTGTTGCTGTGGCAGCACTACAGCATTCCCAACTGGTACCTCAACTATCATCGCCTGGCCTACCGCAACCGGTTCGCCTTTGTCACCACGCCGCCCTACAGCCTGGGCCTGAGCGCATGGTGGCTGAAAGCTTCGGAGAACGCCCAATGATGTCATTGCGTACTGCCCTGCTCGGCAGCCTGCTGCTGTGCACCGTGGCCCAAGCCGCCCCGCAACATGCGTTGACGCTTTACAACGAACCGCCCAAATACCCCGCCAACTTCAAGCACTTCGACTACGTGAACCCGGACGCGCCCAAGGGCGGCACCTTTCGCGAGTCGTCCATGGGTGGCTTCGACAGCCTCAACCCCTACATCAGCAAGGGCGTACCGGCCGATAACCTGGGCCTGATCTACGACACCCTGGCCATGCAAAGCCTGGACGAGCCCATCACTGAATACGGCCTGGTGGCCGGCAAGATCGAGAAGGCCCCGGACAACAGCTGGGTACGCTTCTACCTGCGCCCCGAGGCGCGCTTCCATGACGGCCATCCGATCCGCGCTGAAGACGTGGTGTTCACCTTCCAGACCCTGCTCAAGGAAGGCTCGCCCATCTACCGTACCTACTACGCCGATGTGGACGACGTGGTCGCCGAAGACCCGCTGCGGGTGCTGTTCAAGTTCAAGCGCACCAACAACCGTGAGTTGCCACTGATCCTCGGACAGTTGCCGGTTTTGCCCAAGCACTGGTGGGCCACCCGCGATTTTGCCAAGGGCAACCTCGAAGTGCCGCTGGGCAGCGGGCCTTACAAGGTGGCCGAGGTCAAGGCCGGGCGCATGATCCGCTACGAGCGGGTCAAGGACTACTGGGCCAAGGACCTGCCGATCACCAAAGGTTTCTACAACTTCGATACCCGCATCACAGACTATTACCGCGACAGCACCGTTTCCCTTGAAGCCTTGAAGGCCGGGCAGTTCGACTACTGGCTGGAGTTCAGCGCCAAGAACTGGGCCAATGCCTATAACATCCCGGCCGTCGCCGACGGCCGCTTGATCAAGGAAGAAATCCCCAACGGCAACCCCACCGGGATGCAGGGGTTTGTGTTCAACATGCGCAAACCGATGTTCCAGGATGTGCGAGTACGCAAAGCCATCAGCCTGTTGCTGGATTTCGAGTGGAGCAACAAGCAGTTGTTCAACGGTGCCTATACCCGCACCCGCAGTTATTTCGAAAACTCGGAGATGGCGGCCACCGGCCTGCCCGGCCCGGATGAGTTGGCGATCCTTGAACCGCTGCGCGACAAGATCCCGCCCGAAGTCTTTACCCAGGCCTTCGAGCCTGCCAAAACCGACGGCAGCGGCATGATCCGCACTCAGCAACGCGAAGCCTACCAACTGTTGCAGGAAGCCGGCTGGCGCATCGTCGATGACAAGATGGTGGACACCACCGGCAAGCCGGTGACCATCGAGTTCCTGCTGGCCCAGACCGAGTTCGAGCGCATCCTGCTGCCCTTCAAGCGCAACCTGTCCGACCTGGGCGTTGACCTGGTGATTCGGCGAGTGGACGTGTCGCAGTTCGTCAACCGTATCCGCTCGCGGGATTTCGACATGCTGGTGGGCAGCTTCCCCCAATCGACCTCGCCGGGTAACGAACAACGGGAGTTCTGGAAGTCCTCCAGCGCCGACAAGCCGGGCAGCCGCAACTACATGGGCCTCAAGGATCCGGCCATCGACCAGTTGGTGGAAGAGCTGATCGACGCCGACTCGCGCAAAAGCCTGGTGGCCCACGCCAAGGCCCTGGATCGCGTGTTGCAGTTCGGCTACTACGTGATCCCCAACTGGCATATCAAGACCTTCCGCGTGGCCTACTGGAACCATCTGGGCCACCCCAACGTCCCACCGCGCTACGACGTCGGCACTGCCACCTGGTGGGCCAAACCCGATGTGAAACCTGTCATCACCCTGGACACGAGCGCCGATCCGGCGAGCGGAGGCGATTAAATGCTGGCCTATATCTTTCGCCGCCTGTTGCTGATCATCCCCACGCTGTTCGGGATTCTGTTGATCAACTTCGTCATCATCCAGGCCGCCCCCGGCGGCCCGGTTGAGCAAATGATCGCCAAGCTGGAAGGCTTTGAAGGCGCCACCAGCCGCATTGCCGGCGGTGGTGCCGAAGTGTCGGTGGCCGGTTCCAGCAGCTACCGGGGCGCCCAGGGCCTGGACCCGGCGCTGATCAAGGAAATCGAGAAAATGTACGGCTTCGACAAGTCGGCGCCGGAACGCTTGTGGATCATGGTCAAGAACTACGCCCGGCTGGACTTTGGCGACAGCTTCTTCCGCGACGCCAAGGTCATCGACCTGATCAAGGAAAAGATGCCGGTGTCCATATCCCTCGGGTTATGGAGCACGCTGATCATGTACCTGGTGTCGATCCCCCTGGGGATCGCCAAGGCCACGCGCCATGGCAGCCACTTTGATGTGTGGACCAGTTCGGCGATTATCGTCGGCTATGCGATCCCGGCGTTCCTGTTCGCGATCCTGCTGATCGTGGTATTTGCCGGCGGCAGTTACTTCGACTGGTTCCCCTTGCGCGGCCTCACCTCCAACAACTTCGACGAACTGAGCTGGGGCGGCAAGATCCTCGACTATTTCTGGCACCTGGCACTGCCCATTACGGCGTTGGTGATCGGCAACTTTGCCACCATGACCCTGCTGACCAAAAACAGCTTTCTCGACGAGATCAACAAACAGTACGTGGTGACCGCCAAAGCCAAAGGCCTGACCAATCACCGGGTGCTCTACGGCCATGTGTTTCGCAACGCGATGCTACTGGTGATCGCCGGTTTCCCCTCAGCCTTCATCGGCATCTTCTTCACCGGTTCCTTGCTGGTGGAAGTGATCTTCTCCCTCGACGGCCTGGGCCTGATGAGCTTTGAAGCGGCAATCAACCGCGATTACCCGGTGGTGTTCGGCACCCTGTTCATCTTCACCCTGTTGGGCCTGGTGGTGAAACTGATCGGCGACCTCACCTACACCCTGGTCGATCCACGTATCGACTTCGCCAGCCGGGAGCATTGAGATGAACCTGTCCCCCCTCAATCGCCGCCGGTTCGAGCGGTTCAAGGCCAACAAGCGCGGCTGGTGGTCACTGTGGCTGTTTTTGATTCTATTTGTGCTGAGCCTGGGCGCCGAACTGATCGCCAACGACAAGCCGCTGGCGGTGCACTACGACGGTGGCTGGTACTTCCCGGCGCTCAAGCGCTACCCGGAGACCACCTTTGGCGGCGAGTTCCCGCTGGAGGCCAACTACAAGAGCCCGTATATCCAGGAATTGCTCAAGGCCAAGGACGCCTGGACCCTGTGGGCGCCGATCCCCTTCAGCTACCAGAGCATCAACTACGACCTCAAGGTCCCGGCTCCGGCGCCCCCTTCCGGCGACAACCTGCTGGGCACCGATGACCAGGGCCGCGACGTGCTGGCACGGGTGATCTATGGCTTTAGGGTATCGGTGCTGTTTGCCCTGACGCTCACGGTACTCAGCTCCATCATCGGCGTGATCGCCGGGGCCCTGCAGGGGTTCTATGGCGGCTGGGTCGATCTGGCCGGGCAGCGCTTCCTGGAGATCTGGTCCGGCTTGCCGGTGCTGTACCTGTTGATCATCCTTGCCAGCTTCGTGCAGCCCAACTTCTGGTGGCTGCTGGGGATCATGCTGTTGTTTTCCTGGATGAGCCTGGTGGACGTGGTGCGCGCCGAGTTCCTGCGCGGACGCAACCTGGAATACGTGCGCGCGGCCCGGGCGCTGGGCATGCAGAACGGCGCGATCATGTTCCGGCATATCCTGCCCAATGCCATGGTTTCGACCATGACCTTCATGCCGTTCATCCTCACCGGCGCCATCGGCACCCTCACCGCGCTGGACTTCCTGGGCTTCGGCCTGCCCGCCGGTTCGCCGTCGCTGGGTGAGTTGGTGGCCCAGGGCAAATCCAACCTGCAAGCGCCGTGGCTGGGCATGAGTGCCTTTGCCGTGCTGGCGATCATGTTGAGTTTGCTGGTGTTTATCGGCGAGTCCGCTCGCGATGCCTTCGACCCGAGGAAATAAGATGAACCAGGACAATCTGATCGAAGTCCGCGACCTCAGTGTCGAGTTCGTCACGGGCGATCACGTACACCGGGTAGTGAACAACGTCAGCTTCGATATCAAACGCGGCGAGACCCTGGCCCTGGTGGGCGAAAGCGGCTCGGGCAAGTCGGTGACGGCGCATTCGATCCTGCGCTTGCTGCCCTACCCGCTGGCACGCCACCCTTGCGGTACCATCGAGTACGCCGGGCAAGACCTGCTGACGCTCAAGGAAAAGTCCCTGCGCCACATTCGCGGCAATCGCATTGCCATGATCTTCCAGGAGCCGATGACCTCGTTGAACCCGCTTCATTCCATCGAGAAGCAGATCAACGAAGTGCTCGGCCTGCACAAGGGCCTCACCGGCAAGGTCGCGACGTTGCGCACCCTGGAGTTGTTGGACCTGGTGGGCATCCCCGAACCGCACAAGCGCCTCAAGGCCCTGCCCCACGAGCTGTCTGGCGGGCAGCGCCAGCGGGTGATGATCGCCATGGCCCTGGCCAACGAACCGGAACTGTTGATCGCCGACGAACCCACCACCGCCCTCGACGTGACGGTGCAGTTGAAAATCCTGGAACTGCTCAAGTCACTGCAGGCGCGCCTGGGCATGGCCCTGCTGTTGATCAGCCATGATCTGAACCTGGTGCGGCGCATTGCCAATCGGGTGTGTGTGATGCAACAGGGCTGCATCGTCGAGCAGGCTGAGTGCGAGACGCTGTTCCAGTCACCCCAGCACCCCTATACCCAAGTGCTGCTGGCCGCCGAGCCCAGCGGTGGGCCCGCCACCAATGTGGTCGGGCCGCCGTTGCTGGAAGTCGATGACCTGAAGGTCTGGTTTCCCATCAAGAAAGGTTTTTTGCGCAACACCGTCGATTACGTCAAGGCGGTGGACGGTATCAACTTCAGCCTGCCCCAAGGGCAAACCCTGGGGATCGTGGGCGAAAGCGGCTCGGGTAAATCCACCCTGGGCCTGGCGATTTTGCGGCTGATCGCCAGCAAGGGCGGCATTCGTTTCGAAGGCCAGCCACTGGACCAACTCAGCCAGCAACAGGTGCGGCCACTGCGCCGGGAAATGCAAGTGGTGTTCCAGGACCCCTTCGGCAGCCTGAGCCCGCGCATGTGCGTCAGCGAGATCGTCGGCGAAGGCCTGCGCATCCACAAAATGGGCACGCCGGCTGAACAGGAAGTGGCGATCATCGCCGCGCTCAAGGAAGTGGGGCTGGACCCGGACTCCCGACATCGCTACCCCCATGAGTTCTCCGGCGGTCAGCGCCAGCGTATCGCTATCGCCCGCGCCTTGGTGCTCAAGCCGCGGCTGATCCTGCTGGACGAACCCACCTCGGCACTGGACCGCACCGTGCAGCGCCAAGTGGTGGAGTTGCTGCGCAGCTTGCAGGCCAAGTACAACCTGACCTACCTGTTTATCAGCCATGACTTGGCGGTGGTGAAGGCGTTGAGTCATCAGCTGATGGTGGTCAAGCAGGGTCAAGTCGTGGAGCAAGGCGACGCCAAGTCGATTTTCGCCGACCCGCAGCATGCCTATACCCGGCAATTGCTGGAAGCTGCGTTCCTCGTGCCGGCCTGACGAAACGCGGTCGAATGTGGGGGCTGGCAGAGCGCGTTCTTCGGCACCGGGTTCTACGGCGAACCGCGCAGCTTGCAATCGGCCACGCGTTGGGGCTTCTGACGCCTTACGGCCGTGGATGAGGCAACCCACGGCAGACTGCGAAGGGCCTGCTGCCCAGGGATCCAGCCCGCAGCCAATCATTGGGGTTTAGCCACCACTGAAGGCCGCCCCCATGGAAGGAACACTCGCGCTTGCGCTGTCCCCTGAAGACTATTCACCCGAAACCCTGGTACTGGACGGCCCGAGCTATTCAGCCAGCGACCTGAGCGAGCGCGAAGACCTGCGTCGCATGGGTGATCGCGAGCTGATCGTCCAGTTGCTGCCGATATTGCAAACCCCGGCAGCGTTGCAGGCAAGCACACCGGTCGTGGTTTCCGAACTGTCCCTGTTGGGCCAATGGGGCGACATGTTCACCAAGGCGATCAACAGTGCACCGTTCCTTGAATGGGCCGACAAACGCCAGTTGGACTTCACCACACTGCACGTGCACAACGGTCAGCTTCGAGGCCGGGCTTATCACCAATCCACCGAACTGCGCTTTACCCTGGCCGACACGTCCGGCTGGTGGAGGGTGGCCAACCCGATCATCTATATCGCCCAATTGATGGACCCAGCCGAGCTAGGCATGCCCTACCTCGGGGACCGCGCCACCAATACTGAACGCATGCTGACGCTGGATCGGGTGCTGGCATTCTATGGCTACCCTATGCCAACCAATCGCTTCCAGGCTCAAGTGATCATCGAGGAGTTGCGCGCCGCCGATGCCTTTCCGTCCATTGATAACGTCGGCCAGAACCGCTCGTTGATCCATGGCGAGCGCCACAGCCAGCAGCGCGACTTCCAACAACTGGCCAATACCCTGGAAACACTGGTGCCCTTCGATGGCCTGGACCTGTTCAGCACCCGGCTGCACCTGGCCTCGGGCTCATTGCTGGCGCGCACCTTGATAGAGGCGGCGCAGTCTCTGAAGGGAGTGGTTGAAGACGGTGTCGAAGGCGTGCAGCCCAATCTGGCGGACTACTTTTTTGATCACGCCAAACAGGTGGTGCGCGTAATGCCCAATCGGCGTAGAGGCGAAATCCAGGTGCGTGACCTGCGCCCCAAGAACCCCAACCTGCGCTGGCACACACTACGGCGCCTGGCCGACAAGCTGGGCACCGACATTTACCCGGACCATAGCCTGAGCATTGCTGCCTGCCTACAGGTCTACGGCATCGAACGGATCACGACTCAAACCGAACTGGCCCCGCTGATTGCTCGGTTGCGGCAATGGACCCTGCCGCCGGCGCCGACGCTGCACGCATCGGCACGCAGTCTCGATGAGCGGTACATTTATAGCCGATTCATCGGGGTGCTCAATGACCGTCACACCCTGCGAGATGCGTTGCTTAGAACCGCAACCAGCGGCGTGCTGAGCGGCCCTCAGGGCCTGGATGGGTTTATCACGGCCGACCCGGAGATTCTGCCGGTCAAATTGTTACCCGGCCGCCAAAAGCTACAGGCGCTGGTGCAGCAGACAGAATTCGTAGCCATCCTGGTACAACAGCGTATCGACCCCAGCAGTCACGTACTGCTGAGTGTCGAAAACGGAATTGGCGCCCGAGACCAGGAGGGTGTGTGGAAGCCGCTGACCCAGTCGGTACTGGCCAACCCCAAGTTGGCATCGATGGCCAGGCAACTGCTAGCCACCGCCAGCGAACTGGGCGGCGAGATACGCACCAACGACGCCATCAGCTTGCGCCAGGCACTGCGGCTCTATGGCATTCCATTGCCCACCACCCTGGACGGTGCGCGGCGCATAGCCCAGCGCTGGACGATTACCGTGCCCCATCCTATGTACGAGAGTAATTATTGGCGCGCGGTTATTCCGGCCAAAGCCACACAGCCCATCGGCTGGACGCTGTCGAAGCAAGAACGGCAACAGGTGCTCGCAACCAGCGCCCTGTTCGTTGCAGGCACCGAACAAACTCTGTTCAACTACCTCAGCGAACCCGTGCTGCAGGGTAAGACGCCAGAAGATATTCGCGCCGAGGCCGACTTGCTGATGAGCCGCCTGATCACCTCGCCCCGCGCCCAGCAATTGGCCAGCCAATTGGCCCAAGCCGTGCAATGGCATGGCAGTGAAGCCAGCGTGAGTGG
Organism: Pseudomonas kairouanensis; assembly: GCF_004682055.1. GTDB lineage: Bacteria > Pseudomonadota > Gammaproteobacteria > Pseudomonadales > Pseudomonadaceae > Aquipseudomonas > Aquipseudomonas kairouanensis. The sequence continues at coordinate 170,798 of NZ_QUZU01000004.1, forward strand.
TGGCCACGCCAGTCGCAGTGCGCTGGTTTGGGCGGCGCTGATCCTGAACTTCGAGCCAGACGTCGACACCCATATTGGCCACCTCAACGGACTGGATCTGACGGCCCCCCACTTTTGGGCTGAATCGAGCACCTTTGTGCGTTCGCAAATAGAGCATAGTTTCAGAGGCCTTGACCCCGGTGCCGCAGCACTGGCAACGCACCTGATGCTGTGCGGCCAGGGGCCCCAGTTGCTGGTGCGCGACATTCCCGACTCGCTGCCGTATTTGTCCACACAGACCTGGGTGCTGTTCCAGCAATACGCCACTTACCTGGAGTTGCGCGTACCTGGGGCCGCGCGCCAGATGAGTCACGATGAAATCCTGTACCTGGCCTATTTACCGCTGCGAGGCAGTTGGCGCCTGTTTCTGGACTCGCCCGAGGCCATCCCGCCGATTCTCGCCTGGGCTGCCGTCAACGGTGTACTGCCGCGCCAGAAAGGCTACACACCGACCCAGACCAACACCGCGATCACGGCGCTCAACGCGCTGCGCACGAGGCAGCGCGCTGCCCAGGCGACCTTTGCCTTGCGTGCCCCCAACCAACGCAGCATTGCCCTCCTTGCGCTTAAGAAGGTGTACCCACACTCAGCAGCCCTGGAAGACCTCGTCTGGTCATTGGCGGTGCAAGACACGAACACTGCCAACAAATACTCGTTCATCGACCTGTATATGGCCAACGAACTGGATGCCACGTCAGTGCGCTGGGTGTCGTCAGATCCGGCCATCAACTACGCGGACATGGCCCGTCACTTCGCTCAGTTGCAACCGTTCAACCAAGCCTTCTACAACGCCTTTGACCTCCAATTGAAGCAGCTGCAGGGCGCCTACATCGAGTACATGCAAAATGCCTTGTCAGGTTTATCGCTGCCACGACGCGAAGCACTGGAGTACGGCACGGTGGAGCTGTTCAGCCTGCGTAGCGGCCCTGGTCGTGTCGGGGAATTTGGCTTGATTGTCTGCGCCCGTTTCTACACAGATCAGCATGTCTACGAATGCTTTCCCAAATACTTGCTGTTTCGGCCAAGACGTGACTTGAACTACGCCACGTTACTGGCCGCCGCCACTTCGCCAAGCCAGACGGTGCCCAACCTTGCCCTGGATTGGCTGGCGTACGCACAGGGTACCGAGCCGGTGAAGCACACGGCTCTGCCACCCCGACCGGGGCTGTACATTCGCAAACTCGATAACCCACTGCCCGAGGTCCAAGCACTGCCGCAGGCCGATGCCGATGGCCATCGCATTCCCCGCAGCTTCGACTCACCGCGGTCCCTGGCACTGGCGACACAGATTATCCAGGATCATTACCTACAGGGCGGCGCACAACTGCGGGCATTGGCGGCTGTCGTACCGACTTTGGAAACCGTCAGCCGCGGCGACGACCCCTGGAGCGATTATTTTCAAAACATGACCCTGGCGGTCAAATGACGCCTTGAACAACCATCGGTTATACAGGAACCTAGGGCCCGCAACCTTCTGGAGCGTCGCGCCATGTCCTCGTCAGCAAGCCCCGCAGCCCCCTGCTTCTGGCGCGATAGCGCGCTGGGGTTTATCGAAGCGCGAGCCATTGCCGATGGACGCCAGGTCACCTACACCCGACACGCCCACGAGCATTTTTCCATCGGTGCGGTAACCACCGGGCGCAGCTATTACCACTACGGCGCAGACACCTACGAGATCTGCGCCGGCACCGTGGTGCTGATGAATCCTGGCGACGTGCATGCCTGCAACCCCATTGCGAATGAGCCCTGGTCATACCAGATGCTGTACATCGACACGCCGTGGCTGACCGACCTGCAGCACCAATTGGGCTTCAGCTGCGACCAGGGTTTTCGAGCGTTCACTACCCCTCACACTCGCGACCCGGTGCTGTATAGCGGCTTGTTGGCGCTGTATCGGACACTGGTGGATCCCCAGGCCGAACACCTGCAAAAACAAAGTCTGCTGGTGAGTTTTTTCACGGACGTTCAACAACGCCTCAACCCCTGTGAATCGCCACTGCGGGAGGTCAACCACAAACTGGAGCGGGCGGCCGAGTACATTCGCGAACACTGCACCCAGGCCCTGAAACTCGAAGATATTTGCCTGGCAGCCGAGCTGTCACCCTCTTACCTGATCCGCGCGTTCAAGCAGTATTACGGGCTCACGCCCCACGCCTTCCTGGTGAACCAGCGTATCCAGTTCGCCCGCAGCCAACTGCGTCAGGGCCAACTGATCGCCGATGTGGCCCTGGCCGCCGGGTTCTCGGACCAGGCGCATTTCCAGCGCGCCTTCAAACAGCACTTCGCCGCGACACCGGGGCAATACCGCGACCCGCTCAAGCCATCAGCAAATACCCCACACTGGCTACCAGCAACGCGGCCATTGAGCGGTTGAACAGCCGCACGCCTTGAGGGTTGCCCAGGTAGCGACGCAGAAACGTCCCGGCATAGGCCCAGCACGCCACCGACAGGTAGCAGATCACCAGGTACAGGCCCGCAAACAGCCACACCTGCGCCGCCGCGCCGTCCGCCACAAACAGCCCCATGCCCGCCACGCAGGCCAGCCAGGCCTTGGGGTTGAGCCACTGCATGATCGCGCCGTACAGCATCGACGGCGCGGTGGCGCTGCCATCGGCATCCAGCCGCCCGTTGTCCACCGCCAGTTTCCAAGCCATGTAGAGCAGAAAGGCCACGCCGCCCCACTGGATCAACTGGGTCAGGATCGGCCAGCGCACCAGCACCTCATGCAGCCCCAGGCCGATCAGCACCAGCAGCAACGTGAAACCCACCGCAGCGCCAAGCACATGCTTCTGGCTGGCTACAAACCCGAACCGCGCGCCTGAACTGAGGGCTACTACATTCACCGGTCCTGGCGTAATGGAGGTGGCCAAGGCGAAGGCGGCCATGGAGAGGATCAAGCTCATTGCGATTTCCTTTTTGCGACGATGAAGATGGCATCACCGTAAAGGGCCAATCGCGTGGGGTATTGAACAAAATGCCCCCGTCGCACTATTTCACAAACAATTCCCGATCCCGCGCTTTGACGTGCCCAGGACGGTAGTACACATCGAACCAGGGCTTGCCGCCCGGCGCCGGCGGCTTGGCCAGGCGCAAGGTTTGCAAGGCGCCAGGCTTGCCGGCATTGACGCGAAAGTGGAAATGGTCGAACAGCAACAAGGCCTGGATCGCATAGACCACGGCCACCTTGCGGTCTTCGATGCAGATCAGGTGATCGCCGTTCTTCTTCTCCCCACCCTCGGCCAGGTTGGATGAGCCGGTGTATACCGTGGGACGGGTGCCGTTGAAGTCGGTCACCACAAACTTGTTGTGCACCATGTTCCCCGCATTGCCCGACCACTCCGCCTTGAACGGCGCCGGTGCGTTGCTCGACAGGTAGGCAAACGGCAACAGCCCCACCGAGCCATCCGGCTTGTACACCGCCAGCTTGCCAGTGCGCTGGGCCACGCCGTAGGAAAACAGCGAGCGCTGCATCAACTCGTCCAGTGCGCTGCGCACGTTGCCGGTGATCTGGTTGAGAAACACGATGGAGTACAACACCGAACTGGTGGCCTGCTCGATGCTGGCGGCGATGGGGTCCAAGGACAGCGATGCATCGACATGGGGCGAGAAGCACAACGACACCTTGGAACCGGGCGCGTCGCGTACCACCCACCAGTACTGTGACAGCGGGTTCTTGCGAAAAGCCGCTGGCCTGCTCCAGTAGGCATCGAACACCTCGGCGAACTTGCCGGCCACGGCAACATCGTCGAACAGCAGCACATTGTTGGCCTGGATATACAGCCCGCGCAGAGCAAAATTGGTGGACCCGCCTAATACCCGAATCGCCTGACCGGCGCGGCGTACTATCAGCACCTTGTTGTGCTGCAAGCCAGAGAAGTGCATGCGTTTGACGTGAGCACCGCTGGCGGTCAAGCGTTGAGCGCTGATGCTTTCGCAGCTGGTTGCCGGCTTTTGCTTGGTGCTGTCATCGATGATCGCCCGCAGCCTTGGGCCCAGCTGTTCAAGGCGCCGCAGGATATCCGGCTCTTTGCTTTCGAAGAGCTGCGCGTCGAGGGTCAGTTCGGGGTCATTCGCCACCTGGTCCAGCACCTGCAGGATCAACTGCCGCGCTTCAAAACCCAGCCATTGGTAGTTGGCTTCGAAAGGCGCCATGTCCACCTCCAGCGCCGCCGATACCGGCGCACCAGACGGCGGCAGGATGCGGGTTTCATTGTCGAACCGGTCGCCGTAGGCTTGGGAGGAAGCGAAGCCCCGGGTAAAGCCGATATTGAGGAAATCGTTAATGGTTTGCGCAACGAGGGAAATCTGGCCTTCCAGGCTCACGCCCTTGCGCAGCGTGCCGTTGGCGTCCATGTAGCACGCGGTGACCCGATAGCGGTAGAAACCGGCCAGGATCTCGCTGGGCACATGCACCCAGCGGAATTTCTGAAACGGCGCCTCGGTGGACAAAAAGCTGCGCGGGCGCTCGGGGGTCGGTGGGTAGTCAAAGTGCAGACGGTTGCGCAACGCCCCCCATTGTTCGGCGTTGGGGTATTTGACCTCTATGCTGAAGCCGACGAAATCGGGTGTCGCCAGGTCAGGGGCCAGGTCAAAGGCCAGCAATGCGGCGCCCTCTCCACGATAAAGTTTGAGGGTCAGGCCCTGGAAGGTGGTCTTGCTTTCAAAGTCGGTGCTCACGGCGTGTCTCCTTGGTGGGAAGACCTCCGAACACCGGACGAGGCGGCAAGCCCGTTCACCACGGGGAGGCGGTCCCTAGGAGTTTAGCGCCTCCTGTGCTTCAGGCCAGTGGCGCCTGGGTGACGATGTCTTCGAGCTGCAGCACACGGCCGTCCTCGGCAACGATCTCGACTTTGCGCAACGGTTTGAGCGAGCGCGCATCCAGCACACGGGTGCCGACATCGTCCGGCTCGGTGAAGGCTTCGCCCCATTGCGCCAGGGTCACCAGCACCGGCATCAGCGCACGGCCCTTGTCGGTCAGTTGGTATTCACTGCGCGCGCCCACTTCGCTGGTTTGTAGCAGGCCTTGCTCGACCATATCCTTAAGGCGCGTGGCGAGGATGTTCTTGGCCACGCCCAGGTGCTTCTGGAAATCACCGAAACGGGTCACGCCGGCAAAGGCGTCGCGGATGATCAGCAACGTCCACCAATCGCCCACCACGTCCAGGGCACGGGCGACCGGGCAGACGTTTCCTTCCATGCATTTGCGCTTCATTGTCGGGCCTCCAAAAATTAAGTTGCATTATAGGACCGATACGCTCAACATAAAAACGGTTTCATTATTAAACCTAATGTTCAGCGTGGAGCTCATCATGGATATTCGTGGAAAAGTGGTACTGGTCACCGGCGCCAATCGCGGCCTGGGCAAAGCGTTTGTCATCGCGCTGCTGGAAGGCGGTGCGGCCAAGGTTTACGCCGGCGCACGCGACCCCGGCAGCGTTAACATCCCCGGCAGTACGCCGATTGCCCTGGACATCACAGACGCCGCCAGCGTACAACGCGCCGCCGAGCAGGCCAGTGATGTCAGCGTGGTGATCAACAACGCGGGCTTCCTCAAATACGGTTCGCTGTTGGCGCAAGACAGCGTCGAAAACCTGCAACAACACTTTGACGTCAACACCTTCGGCACCCTGCGGGTCAGTCGTGCGTTTGCGCCGATCCTGGCCACGCAAGGCGGCGGCGCGTTGATCAACGTGCTGTCGGTATTGAGCTGGTTGAGCCCTCCGGGTGCCGGTGGCTACAGCACTTCAAAATCCGCCCAGTGGGGTCTTACCAATGGCCTGCGCGGCGAGTTGCGTGAGCAAAACACTCTGGTGATCGGCGTGCACCCCGCCTACATCGACACCGACATGGTGGCCGGGGTGGATGCACCGAAAAGCACGCCGCAGGAAGTGGTCGCTCTCACCCTGCAAGCGCTGAGTGAGGACCGTGAAGAAGTGCTGGTCAGCGACACATCCCACGGTGTGAAGGCGTCGTTGTCCAGCGATAGCCCGGTGTATCTCAACGCTTGATCAGCGCGATGAGGCCTCAGCGCTGCGTGGGAATGCGGATATCGCCGTCGCGGCACTGGGTTTTCACACTGCGTGGGCAACCAGCGAAGGCCAGGTCCTTGGTCAGGCACACCCGCACTTCCGAGAGCACCTTGCCTCTGCAGATCACGGCCAACCCGTGGTTGCCCAGGCGCGGGTTGCTCTCGCGAAACAGCGCTTCGATCTCACGGGCCTGCAGGGACGGCGGCGTGTTGAACGGTTGCAGTCGCTGCGGAATGTTCACGACGCCCAGCGCCGCATCGGTTTTCTCCAGATAGGCCACGGGCTCAAGCCCGCTGCATGTGCCGTGTTTGGCCCATTCGTGCTTGAGCAGCGCGCGCGTAGGAAACAACGCAGCGCCCTTCTCCATCGCTTCGCGGTTCAATGGCACCTGCGGCGCGCAGGAAGCCGGCCACCCTCCCCGTGCGTACTGCGGCCACAAGCCGTGCAGCACAAACCCATAGCCCTTGCCCGTGCACTGCTCGTTATCCGGGTGCGTGAGGCAAAAGGTCGGCGACCACGACAGCGACAGCACGTAAAAATCGAATTCCCCCGGCGTGCCTTGGCTGCGGGGGGCCGCCAGTGCACCGGTGGCCAGCACCAGCCACATCAGCATCCAGTATTTCATCCCTGTACTCCTTGAAAAGACAAAACCCTATCGCGCCTAGCTGGGATGATGGGGGTTACGTTGTAGCACCTTGTCGAGGATCCGATCGGTCTTCAGCGCCTCGATGGCCAAGGAAGGATGCTCGGCCTCGCCACGGATATGTGCGTTCATGGCCAACACATGGTGCCATTGGATATGGGCGTGACAGGGGACTTCCAAGACCTCGCTGGTCTCACTTTCGAGGCGAATGGGCTGGTCTTCGAACACCGAAAACTGGATGCGCCCACGGCTGCCGATCAGTTCTACGGTGTCTTCACGGCGGTCGGCGACAAAGTTCCAGCAGCCCATGCCCAGCGCGCCGGACGTGAAGGTCCAGCACGCCGTTACCGCATCTTCGGCGGCATAACGCCCGGCCTGGCGCGCCGTAAAACCCGCGACCTCGACGATATCACCGGCCAGGAACTGGAACAGGTCAAAGCCATGGCTGGCCAGGTCGGCAAAATAACCACCACCGGCAATGGCCGGGTCGGTGCGCCAGTTGCCAGCGCTGGCGTCCTCAACAGCGGCGGGTTTGCACAGGTGCCAGGTCAGCTGGCGCAACTCGCCGATGCGCCCGGCCTGCAGCCATTCGCGCACTTGTTGGAATCGCGGCAGTGAACGGCGGTAGTAGGAAACAAACAGGTGCAGCCCGGCACGCTCGAACGTGCGTTGCATCAGCGCGCTTTGCTCGGCATTCAGGGACATGGGCTTTTCGACACAGCAATGCTTGCCGGCTGCCGCCACCATCAGGCTGTATTCGAGGTGGCTGTCAGGCGGCGTGGCGATGTACACCGCGTCAACTTCGGGGTCGTCGATCAGCGCCTGGGCGTCGGTGTAGAAGCGCGCAATGCCATGGCGCGCTGCATAATCGCGCACAGCCTCTTCGCGACGCCCCATCACGGCCACCAGCGCCGAACCTGGCGCTTTGTGGAAAGCGGGTCCACTCTTTAATTCAGTGACACTGCCACAGCCAATCATGCCCCAACGTACGGTAGTCATTGATTCTCCTCGTGCGTTTTCATCAAGCGGGCAGTATCCACATACCCATCGCCCTGTGCCACACCCCTTTAGCATGACAATTGCATTACACTTTTATGACATTCATCCAACTGCAGGGGCACAGACGATGAAAACTCGGGCAACGGTCATTTGCGAACACGAGGGGCATATCCTCTTCGTGCGCAAGGCCAGATCAAAATGGGCGTTGCCGGGCGGCAAGGTCGAGCGCGACGAGCGCCCGGTAGGGGCTGCCGCGCGCGAGCTGGAAGAAGAAACCGGGTTGAACGTGGATGGCCTGCTCTACTTGCAAGAGCTCAAGGCCCGCGACACCCTGCACCATGTGTTCGAGGCCTCGGTGGTGAACATCGACGAGGCGCGGCCGTGCAATGAAATCGTAGATTGCCAGTGGCAGCCCTATGGCGCCATGGATCAACTGGACACCACGGACGCCACCCGGCATATCGTCAAGTCTTTCCTACGGCGTTTGTAGCGCGCGGGCTTGGCCCCTGAGGTACAACACCTCCACCAGGTTTTGTCGCTCATCCCGAGGCAAGGTGCTGGCGAACTGCGCCAGCGTCGTATCCACCAGCGCTCGCAACGCCGCATCGGCTTCCCTGGCCTTGGCCAATTCGCTGACCAAAACATCGCGGTCCAGGTTTGGCGCTTGCAGCTGCTTGATCACCCCCATGCGCGCTTCGCGGCCGGCCATGATCAGCGGTTGGCTGTCGGCGCGGTTATGCCGTAACAGTTGGCGCAGCTCCTTGCGCCGCTCCGGCGGCAACTTGAACATCGCTTGGCGCAGCCCATGTTGATTGACCACCGCTTGCGCCGGCTGGGCACTCGCCAACCAATGGTAAAGGCCACCGCCGACCCCGCCGACCAGGAACACATTGAGCAAAACCGATACCAGCAACCAGGGTTTAAGGGATCTGACGGTCATTGCTCGGCTTCCTCGGTGTTGAGGCTGAACACGACTTCCGCGTCGCCTTGATCAAAGACACTGGGCAGTACTTCGGATGAGAGCATCGGCAGCGGCACGCTCATGGATGCCACCAGCATGCCCGTGACAATGCCTGCGACCCCCACGCCCACGACGCCTGCCGGTGAGAGCCAGCGCGCATAGCGCGACCAGAACGACAGTGGACGCGGCGCCGACTGGCGAATACGGCGCGCCAGCGCCGGATCGACAAAGGCCAGTTGATGACTGTCCAACTGGCCATCCAGCCAACGTGCCGCGCCCAACGCCTCATGGGCGATGGCGCTACCACTGTCCAGCAGTGCCTGGGCCGGTGCTTGCTCGGCCAGCGGCCAACGATGCAGCTCGGCGCCATAAGCATCGGCCAAGTGCGAAAAGCGTTCAGGTGTCATGATTTTCCCCTTCCTGGGCGGGCGAGCCCGGGTGTATCGGCAAGTTGGCTGCGCAACTGGCGTCGGGCCCGCGACAGCAGGCTCTCCAGTGCCTCGACGCTGATATTCATCAGGGCAGCGGCGTCGATGTTGGACAATTGCTGGTAGTACTGCAGCACAATGGCTTCGCGCTGGCGTTCGGGCAATGCCGCCAACGCTGCGGCCATGCGCGCACTGTTATCCAAGGCTTCCAGCTGTTGATCCGGTGATGGCGCGCTGTCAGCCAGTTCCAGCACCGCCTCCTCATTCAGTGGGTGCTCCTTGCGTCGGCGCAGACGGTCATGGCACAGGTTGAGCGCCACCCGGTGCAGCCAGGTATCAAAACGCGCCTCGCCACTGCGCCAGCGGGCCGCCTGGCGCCAAATGCGCAGGAAGCTTTCCTGGGCCACGTCCTTGGCCTCGTCGGGGTCTCCCAGAATCCGACTGGCGAGCGCCAGCAGGCGCGGCAGTTTGCGCGTCACCATTTCGTTGACGGCGGCGGGCTCGTTGTTACCGATGCGTGCCAGCAGTTCAACGTCCGGATCAGTGTTTTTCAATCGGGCAATTCTCGCTCCGGGGGCCAAGGCTCAGGTGTCAGCGAACCCAACGCCCTTCACGCCAGTACCAATTCGGGCCGCGCGATTCCCAATGCCCCGGCTCCCAGCGCGCATTGCGTATCACCGGCTGCCAGTGGCCTGGCACCCAGGTGTAGGCACCGTGGTGCCACTGCCAATGGCCACGGTCCCAGGCATAACCGGGGCGTTGCGCGGGAATGATCTCGACACGCTCAGCAGGTGGCGCCTGGCGAATAATGACTTCGGTCTGGGCAACGCTCGGGGTACTCACAAACGCGGTCAACACCAGCGGTACAAGCAAGGCACAGCGCAATTTGGCCAGGGACTTCATGGCAACTCCTTCATGCAATGGGCAAAAGTGCCGGTTGCTGATGGGTTGAACGGCGGGTGCCAAAAAATCCGTCGCTGGGTGCACGAAATTTTTCAGGCTGGGGTCGCGGGCAGTATTGCCCAAGGGGTGGCGGCGCTTGATGAAATATTTGAAAGGCGTGCGACGGATTCAGGCAGGCCGCTGCGTTAAAGGATCAACGCCGCTCACCCCAAGAGGAAACACCATGTATCGCCGACTTTCCATGCTGGTTGCCGCACTGCTGATCGTCAGCCTCAGTGGCTGCATTATCCTGCCGGAACACCGTCATTGCTGCTGGCGCTACTACGGTGCGGCGGACGCACCCACCCAGTTGGCCAACAGCTAGCCTACCGCCGCAAACCCACGGCGCCCGGCCTTGATCTCGGTGCGCAGTTCGCCGATCAGGTTTGAGATGGAACGGATGCTGTCCAAACCTTCGGGGGACACACAAGTCAGCAGCAGGTCGACACGCCCGGACTCTGGCTCAAAGATGCTGATGCGCAGCGAGCCATCGCTGTTCTGTGTGCAGTCGCAGGCCAGCGGCAGAAAACCCGACGCCATGATGCGATTGAATTCGACGATTGAAATCATGTGACGCACCCTTCCCCGGGCCCCACCCAGTCGTTGTGATGCAAGCAGCGTAGATGAGGTTTTGCACGCCATCTAGCCCAGCATGCAAAAGTGTTATCTACGCCTCATTTGGCCCCGAAACCGCCGAAACACTGGCGCCAGAAAAGCTTTTAAGCGACCTCTCGTCTGCCGGCCGGGGCAACACTTGACTCCCGTCGCCGATCACAAGAGGCTCTTGGCTTTTGCCCACACTCCCGAGCATCGTCCATGAGCATCGCCCCCCCTAGCCAACCCGACAGCGACGTGTACAAGACCCTTCTGGAATCGACCAAGGCCATCCCCTGGCGCATCGATTGGCAATCGATGACGTTCAGCTATATCGGTCCGCAAATCGAGGCACTGCTGGGCTGGACGCCGCAAAGCTGGGTGAGTGTGGACGACTGGGTCGAACGCATGCACCCGGATGACCGCGAATACGTGGTGAATTTCTGCGTGTCCCAATCCCGGGCCGGCGTTGATCACGAGGCGGACTACCGGGCGCTGACGGTGAATGGCGACTACGTGTGGATCCGCGACGTGGTGCATGTGGTGCGCAAGGACGGTGAGGTCGAGGCGCTGATCGGCTTTATGTTCGATATCAGCGAGCGCAAGAAGACCGAAGAGCACCTGGTGCGCCTGCAAAAACAGTTGGAGGAATACTCCTATCAGGACGGCCTCACCGGCATCGCCAACCGCCGCATGTTCGACACCGTGCTGGAACGGGAATGGGCCAGCGCCCAGCGCAGCCAATTGCCGCTGTCGTTGATTATCCTGGATATCGACTTTTTCAAGCAGTACAACGACCACTACGGCCATATCAAGGGCGATGAATGCCTGCGCCTGGTCGCACACACCCTGTCCAAGGCTGCCAATCGACCGCGGGATTTCATTGCGCGCATCGGCGGCGAAGAATTTGTATGGCTGTTACCGGAAACCGACGCGGCTTCGGCCAGGCAAGTGGCGCAGCGCTGTCTGCACCTGGTGCGCCAACAGCAGATCGAGCACAGCTTTTCGACGGTATCGAACCTGTTGACCCTGAGCCTGGGGGTGGGCACCCGCATCGTCACGCTGGACAGCCCGATGCTCGGTTTTGTCGAAGAGGTCGACAAGTTGCTGTACCAGGCCAAACGCAATGGCCGCATGCGCGCGGCATATGCCGAAGACTAACTTTGCCGATGAGATCAAATCGCGGGCAAAAAAAATCCCAAGTAGCTGATGGAAACTTGGGATTTAAAAATGCATAAACCGTGGGAGGTGAACGCCCGCGCATCATAGCGATTGTGAAAAGCTGTCACAAGACTATTTGATTCCTTTCGTCGGATTAAAACATGCGTAAGTCATTCAATAACCACATATTTTTTAAGGTTCTGAATATATAAGTGCCACCTTTTGGTGCAACTAGCACCTTATATAACCACTTATAATAAAAGGTTATTGAGGCGTGAAGCTGTACTCTTTGTCATGTCAGAACTTGGTGCTGATGTGGGCCCCACATTTGCTATCGGCCTATCACGACTCCCCCCGCTGCTGTCGACGAAACTGCCCCGGCGCCATACCGTGGGCCTTGCGGAAACACCGGGAGAAATACGCCTCATCGGTAAACCCACAACGGTGGGCAATCGCACCAATCATCTGCGCACTGTTGAGCAACAAGGTGCGCGCCAGTTGCATGCGGCGGTCGAGCACCAGTTGGGAGAACGGTTTGCCGGTTTCCTTGCGCAGCAAGTGCGTCAGGTAATTGGGTGAAAGAAACGCGGCGGCGGCGGCATCCGTAAGGTTCAGGCTCGGCTCGTGCAGGTACTCGCGGATGTATCCCTGCACACGCGCCAGGGCATCCTTGCGCCCGCGTCGGGTCGCGTTGTTGGCGGCAAAGGCCTGCAACGGCTCCGCGTATTGCTCGCAGACCAGGCCGATCAATTGAAACAGGTAGCCTTTAAGGCGTTCGCGGGCGCCGAAGGTGCGGTGGGCGTCGAGCTCGCGCATGTGAGCCAGCCAAGTGAGCACGGCTTCGAACGCGGCATCGTCGAGGATAAAGTCCAGCTGCTCCTGAAAGCGAAACGGCGACAACTCCGGCGCCTGGTCGATGGGGATGTCTTCCAGGTCCAGCGGATCACAGGTCAGTTGTGGCAAGAAAAATCCCTGGCTGAAGTTGATCAGCATGAACTCCCCTTCCTCGGGATGGGGAATCACATGCAGCCGGTGCGGCAGGATAAACGCCAGGGCCTTGCGCGGAAACGGCCGCACCGCGCCACCGATGTGCTGCACGGTGTCGCCGCCCAGGTTGATCTGGATCTGGAAATACTCATGGCGATGGGGGCTGGTCAGCGCTGCCCGCCCGCGTTTGTCGCGGATGTAGAAGTCGGGGCGATCACTGCGCTGTTCCATGCCGTAGGTGGTGACGCGGGTGCCTGGCATAACGGTCTCTCGGGTGGCCTGGGCACCACTTTAGCCTCAAGCCTGGCCGAGGGTGAAACGCAACTGGCCAATGCCGTCGATGCCAGCGCTAACCACATCACCTGGCTGCAACGAACCGACGCCTGCAGGCGTGCCAGTGAAGATCAGGTCGCCGGCCTTGAGGGCAACCGACTTGGAGGCGTGGCTGATCACTTCGCTGACCGACCAGATCTGGTCTGCCAGGTCGCCCACCTGGCGCGGTTCACCATTCACCTTGAGCCAGATCTTGCCGCTGGATGGATGCCCGATTGCGCTCACCGGTTGCAGCGCGGTGCTGGGCGCCGACTCGTCAAAGGCCTTGGACCATTCCCACGGGCGCGAAAGCTTTTTAGCCTGGGCTTGCAGGTCGCGACGGGTAAGGTCGATGCCCACGCCATAACCCCAAACGTGGGACAACGCTTCTTCAGGGTGGATATCCACGCCGCCCTTGCCGATGGCCACCACCAGCTCAATTTCATGGTGCAGGTCCTGGGTCAACGGCGGGTAGGCAATCACCCCTTCAGCCGGCACCACCGCGTCCGCCGGTTTCATAAAGAAAAACGGCGGCTCCCGTTCCGGGTCGTGCCCCATTTCCCGGGCATGCTCACTGTAGTTGCGGCCCACGCAGAACACGCGCCGCAGCGGGAAGCGCGCCTCGCTGCCCTGTACGGCAAGGGTGGGGGTTTGCGCGGGGGTGAATACGTACTCAGTCATGGCCTGTACCTCTTCGTTAACCGGGCGCCCAGTATGGCCAGCGACGCCAGGCCGAAGTTGGACAGGCTTACGCAGATTTTGCACTGATCGGTGCTTGCGGCTGTGTATCCGGCCCCCAAGACAAGCCGTTACTTGCGCGCGACTTTGTAGCGAACGCAATCCTGATAGAAACCCTGGCGGATCGCCTCGGGCTTGAGCCGTGAACGGCTGTCGTAGGTCTGTTCGGTGATGCCCATGGCCATCATGCGCATCCACGATTTGTTGAACTTCATGCTCTGGATCTTCTGCCGCGCCGCGTACAGCGACACCCCCGACAGCTTGAGTTCCTGGGCCCTGGCCGCCGTACCCGCGCCCCAACTGCACATGTACTTGTCACCCTCGCGCAGCTCCCGTGCCTGTACGGTAGCCGCGCCGCCGGCCAGAGAGCAGGCGATCAGCATGATTCCAACAGTGCGCATTTGCATCCCCACCTAACCACCTGAAAATAAAAGCGATTCTGGCGAGGATTTTGTTACAAAGGGGCCATTAAATTGCCTTATCACCACTGATAAGTGGCACTCGCCTGCACAGTGCGCTGTGAGCCGTACCAGCACCACGAGTAGGAATAGCAGGACGCGACGTACTCTTTATTCGCAAGGTTGGTGGCGTTCAGGGCCAGGCGCAGATTGTCCTTGAGGCTGGTGATGTTCGGGATGTCGTAGTGCACGGCCGCATCGAACAAGGTGTAGCCCGGCACTTTCAGGGTGTTGGCGGTATCGCCCCAGGAAGAGCCGACGTAACGTGCACCAGCGCCGGCGCCGAAGCCCTTGAGGTGGCCATCATGGAAGGTGTAGTCCGCCCAGGCCGACGCCGTGTGGCGCGGTACGGCGTAGGTGGTGGTGCCTTTGGCCGACAGCGCCGGGCCTACGCCGATGTCGCCAATCGGGGCGTAGCGGACGGTGTTGTTGGACTGGCTGATGCGGTTGTCCAGGTACGCGTAGGCCGCGGTGATATCGAGGTTGTCATTGAGACTGGCCTTGCCTTCCAGTTCGAAACCCCGCGACTGCACTTCGCCATCTTGGCTCTGGCAGCGTCCGCTGCCGCAGATGTGCTGCGGGTTGGGGTCGGTGGTCAGTACATTGGTCTGGCGCAGGTCGAAGATCGCCGCACTGATAAAGCTATTGCTGCCCGGTGGCTGGTACTTGATGCCGATTTCGTATTGCTTGCCTTCGGTCGGCTGGAACACCGCGCCTTCGTAGCCCGTACCCGATTGTGGCTGGAACGACTCGGAATAGCTGGCATAAGGCGCCAGGCCGTTGTCGAAGAGATAAACCAGACCAATACGTCCGGTAAAGGCCTTGTCATCCTGCGACGACTTGGACTTGGTCCCTGCCCTCACCGTACTGCTGTCAGTACTTGCCCAGTCATAACGGCCGCCGAGCAACAGCACCCACTTGTCCCACTTCATTTGCTCCTGCAAATAGACGCCCGTCTGTTCGCTGCGCGACGTCACGTCGGAGGTGTAGGCCGGCACCGGCACTGCCGCGCCGTACACCGGGTCAAAAATATCGAGCGTCGGCCCCGCCTTGTACACCCCGGAGCCCGACAGGGTGTCGGTGTGGGTGTATTGGTAATCCAGCCCCATCAGCAAGGTGTGTTGCAACGGGCCCGTCTCGAATTTGGCTTGAAGCTGGTTGTCGAGGGCATAGGCATCCATGTCGACGTCACTGGCGATTGTCGAGCGTTGGATGGTGCGGTAATCCTCTAGCAAGACGTTACTGTAGAGACTGCGGTATTGCCCTTCAGTGCGCAGGTAGCGCGCGTTCTGGCGCACGGTCCATACATCGTCGAAATGATGTTCGAAGGCGTAGCCGATGGAGTAGTACTCACGGTCACTCTTCTCGAAGTTCTTTTCGCCGTCATAGAAATCCACGTCGATGTCGCGTCCCACTGGGCTGTGCAACACCGAACCCCAGGCGGGTACCGAACCGTAGGACGCCCCCTTGGGGTCCTTCTGGAAATGCCCGAGCAACGTCAGGGAGGTGTCTTCGTCCGGACGCCAGGTGAACGCCGTGGACAAAGACTGACGACGGGTTTCAGTGTGTTCCACCTGGCCATCGGCATCATCGAAAAGGCCAGCCACGCGGTAGGCGTAAACCCCTTGATCGTCAATCGGCCCGCTTAAATCGAAGGTGGTGCGCTTCTTGTCAAAGGTGCCGTATTCCACACCAATCTCATGGAACGGCGTGTCCAGCGGGCGCTTGCTGACCATGTTGATCACACCACTGGGCGTGCCCTGCCCGTACAACACCGAAGCCGGGCCACGCAGCACTTCGACGCGCTCCAGGTCGAACGCGTCCTTTTGCGGCAAGGCATCACGGCTCGACGGCATGCGCAAGCCGTCGAGGTAGGTGGTTGGGGAGAAACCGCGGATAGTCAACTGGTCGAGCCGCGACGCCGTGGCGCCACGGGTTTCCGGGACCACGGCGGCGCTGTAGCGCAGGATCTGGTTGAGGCTCTCGGCGTTTTGCGCGCGCATCTGGTCCTTGGTCACCACGGAGATCGATTGCGGCGTCTCGATGATCGGCGTATCGGTCTTGGTGCCCGACAGACTGCGGGTGGCCACATAACCAGACACCGGCCCAGTCGGGCTCTCGCTCTGGTAGGCGCCACTGATGGTGGTGGCCTGCAGCTCCATGGCGCCGCCGTTATCCGGGATGGCTTCCAGGCGATAGCGATCGGCGGAGATCTTCAAGGCTTGCAGGCCGCTGCCGGCCAGCAGCTGGTTCAGCGCCACATCGGTGTCGTATTGCCCACTCAAGCCATTGCTGCGTTTGCCACGGGTCAGGCTCGCATCGAACGCCAATACCAGCCCTGCCTGCTCGGCCAAGCTGTTGAGGGCCTGGCTCAAGTCACCGGCAGGAATCGAGAAAGCGCGCACGGCGCTGCGGGTTTCTTCGGCGAAGGCCGATTGGACGGTCAACAACGGCACAGCGGCAAAAGCCATCGCCACGGACAAGGCCAGTGGATGCAAGGGACGAGCAAGGCGCGACATGGGAAATCCTGCGTATGGGAGGTTCTATTAACCATGACGGCCAGGTCGCAGGATCGGGTAAGGATGAGAGCGATTTTTATTTGAGAGGCCTTGGCGTAATCAGTTTGATCGGCTTCTCATAGAGTGTTTTGGCTGGTTTTGGTGCAGCGTTTACCTGTATTGAACGTGAAGACACGATCCATCATGTGCCCGGACTTGTGGAACGCAAATACAACCCGACTGTGTCGTTGCCCAACAAATTTTTAACCCTCCTACCCCCACGCCACCACCAACAACCCCACCCCCAACACCAGACACAGCGGCGAGTAAAAATACGTATCCCACCTGGCAAACCGTGACCCACCCACCTTCTTGAAAAACCCCACCAACTCCGAATCCCCAATGGCCCTGGCAAACATCACCAGCGCAATCGCGCTGATCCCCCACTGCAATGCGCCATGGGACACCGCCGAGAAATACAGCCCGGCGCGCAGGCATACCAACAGGGCGATCGCCACCAGCCCCATTGCCACCAAAAACGTACCCAGCGCCGAGGGTTTGAACGCTGGCCGTGGCCCGCTGGCGAATTCGCCAGGCAGTTGGGGAATGACCGCCTGGAAGCCCAGCTTGCCACCAGCGGCCCAGTACAGGTGCACCATGCTGATGCAGGTGAAAACCCCGACGATCCATCGCGCGATGACAAAGCTCATGGCTGGCCCTCCCTGAAAATGTGCGAATGAGAATAGTCGCCCGACAATTTTTTGCAGGCATTTCGTCGGCGGCTGGTGGTAAAGTGCCGCCCCATGAAATTCGCCCGTGCCGATCGCTCGCTCATTGCCTGGATGCTGTATTGCTGCGTCCTGTTCAATGTGTTCGCCTGCAGTATCGGTCACGGCCAGATGGTGGGGATGCAGCTCAATGGCATCGGTGGCCAGTTCTGTACGGTGGATCCGCGCACGCAAGCGCCCACGCCGTCGAGCAACACCGATGAAAGCCTGCCGACGCTGTCCAAGGCCTTCGGTTGCCCGTTGTGCTCCACCGGCGGCATGGGCCCGGCACTCAACTCCAGCCTGACTGTGGCGGTATTACCCCAACCCCACGCGCCACCGCCGGCGATTATCGCCACCGCTGACATCCCTGCCCGCTTCACCTGGCCCACGGCCCATCCGCGTGCGCCCCCCGCCTTTGCCTGACGCCTTCGCTTTCTGATCTGCACTGCCACCCTTTCCACTGGGGAATGGGCGCGGCTGTGCGTTGTTTTCAAGCCAAGTTTTTCAGGATTCAACCATGAAACATCTACCCCTGTTGGCAGGCCTGTTCGGCTGCCTGCCTGTTTGCGCATGGGCCATCGAACTGGCCCCGACCGTCATTGATGGCGAGCCAGCCGCCGAGCCCGGCCTGGCCCTGGACCAATCCAGCGGCGTGGCATCGCGATTGGGATTGAGCGTGCGGGAAACCCCGGCGTCGGTCGCCATCGCCAACCGCAACGATATCGAGCGCCACGGTGCCAAGACCTTCCGCGATGCGGCCAACACCCTGCCCGGCGTCAACGCCAGCGCGCCGCCGGGGTTTGGCGGCTTTGTGTCTTATCGCGGGTTTACCAGCAGCCAGATCACCCAGATGTTCAATGGGATCAACGTCGCCACCGGCCTGGCGCGGCCAGTGGATGCCTGGATCTATGACCGGGTGGAGCTGGTGGGTGGCCCCTCCTCCCTGATCAACGGTGCCGGCTCCGTGGGCGGTTCGCTCAACTACGTGACCAAGCTGGCCACCCGCGAGGAACACGCTGCCGCAGGCCAGCTCACCTACGGGAGTTACGACACTGCGGGCATGGCCTTCGGCGTCAACCACGCCCTGACCGAGCCCGGCGCCGAGGTGCAGCACTATGCTCGCCTGGATGTGAGCCGCAACACCAACCACAGCTACATCGAGCGCGACCAGCGCGAGGCTTGGAGCCTGGCGTTTTCCCTGCTCAGCGACCTCACGCCCAACCTGTCCCATACGCTGGCACTGGAATACCAGGACGAGCACGAAGACAGCCCCTACTGGGGCACGCCGGTGCTCAACCCCAAGGCCGGCGAGTTGAAGATCGACCATCACAACCGCTTCAACAACTACAACGTGGCCGACGGTCGCTATGAACAGCGCACGCTCTGGGCGCGCTCGATCATCGACTACCGCATCAATGACAGCACCACCCTGAAAAACACCCTCTATCATCTGGACAGCCAGCGCGATTACCGCAACCTGGAAACCTATCAGTACAACGCCGACAACAGCGCCGTAAACCGCTCCACCGCCTATCAGGTGCGCCATCAAGGCGAGCAGAACGGCAACCAGTTCGAACTGCGCCACGACGACAGCCTGCTTGGCCTGTCCACCACTTGGTCCGGGGGGTTTGAGTACAAGGTCAACAGCACCACCAACAGCCCATTGAACGTGCCGGGCAACAACAGCGTGGATCCGAATCAATACGACCCTGGGCACTTCTACGGCCTGCCTGGTACCAGGCAGGGCTTCGTCAAGGACAAGACCAACGAGGTCACCACCAAGGCCGTGTTTGTGGAAAACCGGCTGGGCCTCACCGATAAGCTCTCGCTGCTCACTGGCCTGCGTTACGACGCCATCGACCTGGACGTCACCAACCACCGCACGGTAACCGCCACCAACCCACGCCACTTCAAACGCAGTTGGGAGCCGGTGACCGGCCGCGTGGGCCTGACCTATCAGTTCATTCCATCGGCCAATGTGTACGTGCAATACAGCACCGCCGCCGAACAACCCAACACCACCACGCAAGTGTTCGATGTCTCCACGGGTAAGCAGTGGGAAGTGGGCAGCAAGTTCGACTACCTGGACGGTCGCGGCTCGGCCACCGTGGCCGCCTACACGATCGAGCGCAAGGACTTTGCCGTCACCGACCCGCAGGACCCGACCAACAGCATTCCAGTGGGCGCCCAGTCATCCCAGGGCATTGAACTGGCCAGTTCGCTGCGCATCACACCCAGACTGCTGGCGGAAGGCAATTTCGCCTGGGTGGACGCCGAATACGACGACTTCAACGAAAAAACCGCCAGCGGCGCAGTGGTCTCGCGTAAAGGCAACACGCCGACCAACGTGCCCAAGCGGGTCGGTAACCTGTGGCTGACCTACGACCTTGCCGAAGACTGGCAAGGCGGCGTGGATGCAAGGTATGTGGCCCAGGTGTATGCAGACAACGCCAATACCCAGACGGTGCCGGCCTACACGCTATTCGGGGCGTTCCTGCGTTACAACGTGGATGCGCATACCTCGGTGACGGGGCGGGTACGCAATTTGACCAATGAGGTGTATGCCGAGTTTGCCCATGTGTCACCGGCGTATTACCTGGGCTCGCCGAGGACCTTCGAGTTGGCGGTAAATACCCAGTTCTAATCTGAAATACAATTAAAAATGTGGGAGCGGACTTGCTCGCTCCCACATTTTTTGATCTCCATTCTGCAGGAAGATTGTGATTACTTCAGGCTTGCCTCAACCTTCTGCGCCACATCCCCCGGCAACCACGCCTTCCACACTTCAGGGTGATTCTTGAGGAACGCCTGGGCCACTTCACGAGGCGCCGTGTGGTTCTCGCTCATGGTTGCCAGGGCTTTGTTCAGCGGCTCGATGGGGAACTCAACCTTTTCAAAGAACTGGGCAATCTGCGGATGCGCCTTCTGGAACGGCGTAGACACCCCAATGCTCAGCTTGGATGCCAGCGACCGCGTAGGCTTGGGATCGGGATTGTCCGCATCCGTGAGGGTCTTCCACGCTTCGGCATCAAATGGCGGTTCTTCCAACTGGATGAGTTTGTAGCGCCCCATCAACGGCGTTGGCGACCAATAGTAGAACAGCACCGGCTTGCCCCGGCGGATCGAAGAAGCAATCTCGGCATCCAGCGCCGCACCTGAGCCACTGCGGAAGTTCACGTAGCTGTCATCCAGGCCATAGGCCTTGAGCTTCTGCTTGTTGACCACTTCCGAGGTCCAGCCGATGGGGCTGTTCAGGAAGCGGCCCTTGCCGGGAGATTCCGGGTCCTTGAACACGTCCTTGTAACGCGCAAGGTCGTTAACGCTCTTGAGGTCCGGCGCCAAGGGCTTGATTCCCTTGGCGGGGTCTCCCTTGACCACGTATTCAGGCACCCACCAACCTTCGGTAGCGCCCTTGACCGTGTCCCCCAGGCCCACCACCTTGCCTTCGGCCTCGGCCTTGACCCACACCGGGCTGCGACCGGCCCATTCTTCACCGATCACCTGGATATCATTTTTGGCCAGGGCGGTTTCCAAGGTGATGGTGGTGCCGGGCAAAGTGTCGGTGGGCAAGTCATAGCCCTCCTCGACAATCACCCGCAGCACTTCGGTGATCAGGCTGCCGCTTTCCCAGTTAAGGTCGGCAAAGTGCACCGGGGTCTCGGCGGCAGAAACCGGCAATGCAGCCACCGACAGGCTCAAGCTCGTCAGGGATGCAGCCAACAGCGTCTTCAGTCCTTTCATGCCTTAGCACCTCGCGAAATCGCAGCCAATAGCGAACGGCTTTGCCGCGGATGCGCGAAGCCTCTGAATAGTTAAGTCAACTCAACTGTAGTAGAGGTTCCGGGCGTTGAAGCGTTACTCGCTGGCCTTGAAGGTCACCAGTTCGCCCTTGCGCCACTTGGCGGCCTTGCCGGTCACGGCTTTGAGGGTCTTGGTCAGGCCTTCCTGCAGTTGCTCATTGGCGGCAAACACCAACATCACACTGTGGCCTTCCTTGAATACGATGCCCTGGCCTTCGGCTGAAGAAACGAAGGCGTAGTCGCCCAGGCCATATACGGTCAACTTGATGTCGCGGAACTTCAATTCAAACTTGCCGCCTTCACGGCTGGGCAATACCGCCGCACGGAAATGATCACCGACTTTGAGTTCCAGGCGCGGTTTGTCATCTACCACCAGCGCCGTTTCGGTATCGATTTCGGCAATATAGATGCCTTCCGGAGTCTGCTCGGTGATATACACGAAACGGGACTGAAACTGCTTGACCAACTTTGCGCGTAAATCACCCAGCACGAACAACGCGTGCATATCCAGATTACTGACTGCCAAGGAAACGCCCCCACATCGAAAAAAGCGCTGTCCGCCACAGCGGGCAGCACAAAAAAACGGCCGTTACGGCACGATCACACAACACATGCATTGAAAAAAACTGAAGAAGATCCGCTGCGGCGCCATAAGACTAGTACAGAGGTACGCGATGGGCCTTGAGCAAGGTCATCAGGCAACACAGGAGATCACAGGTTCAAAGGCCCGAGAACACGAGCCGACCCACTTCAGAGAATAACCCAATTAAAAACGCAACTTCCGACATCGAACACACACCTTTATCCCCAGGCATGGAACCGTTCGGCGACGGCTGACAACAATACTAAAACAGCAACCCGGATCAAGACCACTCAAAAAAAAGCAGCCCTTGAATCAACCCTATCGATCGACAGGAGCAGGCCATGCAACGACTACCCTACGACGCCATGCCTTCGCACACTCGCTCATCATGCCGGGACGAAGCCCAATACTACCGCTTGCACAGCGAGCACGGGTACTTGGATTCGATTCTTTACCAAGTTGTACCTGCCGGCCGAAACTTCTTCCATATCCGCGAAGTACTCAGCGGGCAGATCAAAGGCTTTCGCTCCGACCATATCCAGGCCTGCCTACTGGCGAAAAAACTCGAAGCCCGCCTGCAAGCCCGTCACGGTGGGATCGTTTCGTCAGCCGGATGACTTTACTGCGCCGCAGCCCTCCAACAACTGCCATACTGGCCCGTCCACTGAAGTTTGTGCCCTGCGGGCCAGGTTTCTCCAGTGCAGTTATCTCCAAGGGAAGGCTCTACGTGACGGAATTTGATATCGGCGAATTTTTCATCCATGGCGACGCGAGGGAAGTAGACGGCGAGTTTCAAGCAGTGATCGTGATGCGGGCCAAGCCACCGCTTAAAACAGTCACAACGCACCAAGTGGAGAAAGATCGCTGGTTCAAAACCGTCGATGCCGCCGCCAGCGCCGGCAAAGACGCCGCGAAGGCGCTCAAAAGCGCCGTGGACGCCGGAGCGCTGAATTCCTGATCCGATAGAACTCTGCCGCGTCGATACCCTCCCATGCATAACCCCCTCAACATGGAGAACGATATGGACGCGCCAATCCCGACACTCGAAACCCTGTTCGAACAACTGGGCCTGGACTCAACCCCCGAGGCCATCGACGCGTTTATCGTCGCCCACCCGCTGCCTGAAGACGTAAAACTGATTGATGCACCCTTCTGGTCGCCCCAACAGGCGCAGTTCCTCAAAGAGGAGTTGCGCGAAGATGCGGACTGGGCAATTGCAGTGGATGAGCTGAACCAGCGCCTGCATCAGCCCCACTGACACCCGTTCAATGCAGGCGGTCTGCCTGCTCCAGGCACAACAACGCCTGCCAGGCAGCCCTGCACTCTTCAGCCTCATCACGACTGGAGAACGCAGTGCCACGCTGTTCCCCGTTAAGCAGCACCACCCAGCAAGCTTTCTGACCCAGCGCACGCAAGGTTTGCGGTACGCCACTGCCGATCATCACGGCGACATCGACTTTGTTTTGCATGGAACTTCTCCGCAGCATTAGTTAGCTAGCTAACAATGCTGCCCATGCTACGACGTTCACCGCGCCGGAAAAATGCTGTCCGGGGAATAGCTTCATTGCGTAAACAGCAACAATCCTTAGCGTGCGCCCTTCACGCCTTCGGGCTTATAGCCCAGGCGCAGCCCGCCCCAATGTCGGCCCTTGACCATGATTGGCACCGACAGGTCGTGCATAAGCTCGCCGGTATCGCGGGTATACGTCTGTAGCAACACCGCTTGTTGATGGCTGCCGCAGCGAATACCCGTGCGGTCGTCGAACTTGCGCTTGGTCCGGTTCTGCACCGCGTCCACCTGCTCATCACCGGTCAACGCCTGGGAAAACGCCGTGTTATGCGTGGGCACATAGCCTTGGGGCGTGCAGGCGATGGCGAAGACCAAGCCTTCATGACGCGGCAACAAGGCCTCCTGGATCGCCGGCAGTACCTGGTCGGTATAGCCGTCAAAACGCGTGTGGTATTTGCTCGGGCGGGTGTTGGCAATCGGGGTGTAGCTGCGGTCGAACAGGTCGTCCAGGCTGATGCGGTTCTGCTGCACATCGGCCTCGAACTGCTCGGCAATCCGGCCTGCACCTTCGCGGGCCAGGTCGTAGATGCGTTGGTGATAGTCATCCAGCCCGACTTCGGCCAGACGTTCGCTGATGGTCTCGGCCTGCCCTTCCATCTGCACGGCGGCGTCGGCCAGCTGCCGGGTTTGCTGGTCGCTCACCGCCAGGTCGCTGCGCATCTGCTCGACAGCATGGAACAGGCTGTCGAGTTGGGTGCGATTGGTGTCGGTGCCCTGGGCAATCTCATTGACCTGGCCTTCCACGTCCGCGGCCAGGCTGGCGATGCTGTGCAGTTGCTCTCCGGCGTGTTCCACCTGTTCCACGCCGGTGTGCAAGTCCGCTGAGAGTTGGCGGATCTGCTCCACCACCTGGGCGGTGCGTTGCTGGATGTCCGCCACCATTACCCCGACTTCATCGGTGGCCGTAGCCGTACGGCCTGCCAATCCGCGCACTTCATCGGCCACCACGGCGAAACCACGACCATGCTCACCGGCGCGGGCCGCTTCAATCGCCGCATTCAGCGCCAACAGGTTGGTCTGGCTGGCGATGGACTGGATCACCAATGTCACTCGCTGGATTTCTTCGCTGCGCTGGCTCAGGGCCTCGATCAGCTCCCGGCTCGCACTCGCGCGCTGGCTGAGCTGGTGCATGCGCGTGATCGACTGGGCCAGCACTTCGCGGCCTTCGGTACTGCGCTGATGGGCCTGGCTGGCGGCGCTCAACGCTTCACGACTGAGTTGGGAGGTGATTTTCTCAGTGCCGATCATTACTTCGGCACTGCCCACAATCTGCTTGGCCGCGCTCAACTGTGACTGCAACCGAGCCGCCAATTGCTTGACCGAATAGGCCACACCGGCAGCGGAGAGTGCGTTATGGCTGGTGGTATAGGACAGGTCGCGGGTCAGTTCGCCAATGGCATCGGGACGCTCGGGAGGTGCGACAACCGGCGAATGATTTTTAAGGCGAGGCAGCCAGATCACCAACAAGGCCAGTGGCAGGCAGACATATAAAGACAGGCCAGCGAACGCCAGGCCCAACAGGATCAGCACCAGGGCAGTGCTCTGCAGGAGCGGCGCGAGCCAACCGGGCAACCTGCGCAGCACCGTTTGCGGTGGCATTGCCGAGCCCAATAGAGATCCGTCTCCAGCCATTGTCGTTACCCCACTGCTTGTCATTATTGTCGCTGCATTAAACGCCACTATCGGGCCATTATCCATGGGCCTTTAGTGGGGGGCTTGCAGCAGATCAATAAACGGGGTGTAACGGGTATTTCCCTGGAGGATCGCCTGAACGATCCCCCAGCATCACCGCATCAGGCTTGGCGCTGGTGCTTGTCGATCTGCTCGTGGCGCTCTTGCGCCTCGATGCAGTACTTGGTGGTCGGGCTGATCAGCAGGCGCTTGAGGCCGATTGGCTCGCCGCTGTCATCGCACCAGCCAAAGGAATCTTCCTTGATGCGTTCCAATGCACGCTCAAGCTGCGGCAGCATGCGCTGGTCGCGGTCGATGGCGTTGACCAGCCAGGTACGCTCTTCTTCCACGGAAGCGGCGTCGGCCGGGTCGGCCGGGGTGTCCAGGCTTTCAATGGCGATACGGTTCTGTTCAATGCGCTCGTGGTGTTCCACTTTCATGTCTTGCAGCATCTGCTCGAAAAAAGCGTGCTGTTCGGCATTCATGTAGTCATCCGCCGGCATGGCCAGCAACTTTTCCTTTGTCATTGATTTCTCTATAAAAAATACGTGCATTAAGGCGAATAAGGGAGCGTTCCGGTCGACCTCTGCAGGTCTCGGAAGGGCGCCGTCCATTCCAAGCGCCACCCGGCACTCAATTTACGAGGGGCGGCAGTCTAAGGCCGACTTGAGAGCGCAGCAACTGAAAAGACAGGCAATTTTTCCGAGATAACCCCCAAAAGCACCAGGACGGGCTTGGCGAATGGTTATCGGAGTGCGTTTATAGCAAGAAATTCAGTGTTGTGGAGCTATATAGAAGACAAACGGTTGATCCGCTGCCAAGCAATACCTAACGCCAGGTGGGTAACAAAAAAGAATTTGCTAGGGGCACGTGCGCTTTGCACTGAAAAAAGGACGTTTCATGACCACCCCACTTGCTGCTCCCATCACCAGCGCTGTCCGTACTCAATTCGCTGGCCGCCCGACCTTGGCCAATGTCGCTCGCCAATTGCTCGACGACAGCATCCGCCAAACCTTGCCGGCGCTGTCCTTGGACTTAACCCTCACTCAACTGGCCACACCTACCGCCAATGGCGCCTGGAGCCTGCAACCGCTGCTCCCACGGGTGCTCGACTTTCTTGGCAGCGGGCAGCCCCTGGACTTCAGCGACCGCCACGGCCGCGCTTGTTTTCTCAGCGATCACCCCCCTACCCACCTGAAGCTGCGCGATGGGCTACCGCTGGATCTGCGCCTGATCGCGGACGTGATCAACGCCCTGCCCTGGACCCTGCCCATCGCCTTGCAGAACGCCCAGGCGACCTACTGGGGCACCACCCGCTGGCGCTGGCTCAGCGATGTGTTGCGCGACACCCTGCGTCTTGCCGCCATTGGCCAGACAGACCTGCGCATCGCCGACCGCCAGATGCTCCATCAACTGCTGGAATACCCGGACCGCGACCAACGCCTGGCCCTCTTCGGCAGCAATGCCGTGCATGCCTACTGCCCCCAAGCGGTACTCCAGGCGCCCGACGGCGTGCAAACCCTGCTGGGCCCTGATCTGGTGTTGCTCAACGGCCAGTCCAACGTATTGCTGTGCACACCCGGTGGCAGATGCTCGCGGTATACCAGCATGGACGCCGCACTACTCGGCTGGGTAGACCCCGTGGCGCAGCAGGTGGTAGTCGAAAAGATCACCCTGCAACGCCTGGAACCGGACGGCAATGTATTCGATGCCCAGGCCGCGTTTGTTCTGAATCGACAGTTGCAACAGTTGGGTGCACTCAAGCTGCCCGCCAGCCAAGGGTTGGCAACCCTGGAGACGGTGTACCGGCATCTCACCGACCCGTCCCATGCGTTGACGCCCGCGGCCGTGGCGTCCGAACGTACCCAGGCCACCCTACGCAACCACGTACCCCTGTGGCTGCGCCAGGCGCCGCCAGACGCACGTACAGGTTACCGGCATTACAGCCTGAAACTGGCCAACGCAAAAAAACGCAGCGAGGGACTCACCTTTTTGAGTGATATCCCGGACATTCGCTCGTTTACCCACACCGTCCTGGGCAATCTGCTCAAACGCAACGCGCCCCCTATCGACCCGGACGACCTGCAACTGACGTTCAGCGTCGCTGCCGGTTACCCGGGCGGTGCGGGTTTTGTCGAAAAGGTGCATATGACCCTGATCGACCTGGCGATCAACAACCTCCACACCCGCCCCAGTGGCCAGCTCAGCATCACCCTTCGCAGTGGCGACGCGCTGCCGGAATGGTTGACGCCTGACTATATCGTGGCCAGCGGCGGGCTGATCCAGCAGGCCGACATCGGCAAGACCTACCCTGAGCTGCTCAAGACGCAGATGCTGGGCGACAGCGCCGACGTTCGCCAGCGTGAACAACGTTTTGCCGAGCACCTTCAGGCACAACTGCCGTTGCTGGCACTGGAACTGAGCCTCAAGGGCGAGCAAGGCTTCACCGCCGAAGGTGCTGCGTACGTGGCGGCGTTGATGGGCCATACCAGCGAGCAACGGCGGGTCAATGGTCAAGCCGTGGTGATCCGTCACCTGGCCCTGGTGCGCAAACCCCAGGCCGTGGCCGATGTCGTGAGCAACATGTACATCATCGAATCCAACGGTGGCAGCACCGGGCCGCATATTCTGTATCGCCCCCTGTATTCCGACCCCTTGCAACAATTTGCAAGCCGGCAGTTGCTGCTTGATGCACTGGCGACTGCCGGGGACCTGCAAACCAGTGTGCTTACCTGGATGTCGGACGGCGCCCGGCCGATCTATGCCAATGGTGGATTCCTGCAGCCTCACTATGTGCGCTTCGGCACCGGTGATGAGTTCGACCTGCCTGAAATTCCGGCACCCGCTCAACTGGCCACCGATGGCACCAGCGATGAACTGCTGCAATACCTCGCCAATGGACAGTTGATGCAGTACCTGTATGGCGCCAATGCCCGTGCGCTGGTAGACCAGGCCGACCGTGAGTCGGTGTCCAATGCCGAGAGTCGCTGGCAAGTGTTCCTGGAAGGTGCTGGCCTGCTTTTCAACACACTGTTGCTGCCGCTGCTACGCGGCCCCTTGATGCTCGTCGGCTGGCTGGTCAACCTGGCCGCTAGCGCAGCCCAAGACATCCCCGCCCTTGAAAGCACCGACCCGGTTGCCCGCGAGCTGGCATGGGTCGATCTGCTGCTCAACGTGGGAATGGTGATGTTCGAGCTGACCCCTGCGCCGCCCCGCACCAACCCTGTGTCACCGCAGACCCAATCGCAGGCATTGCGCGAGCCCTTGGCGCGTCGCGCTCCTGAACAGTGGCCGCCGCATCCGGCGCCGGTCATCGAGCAAGGCCCAGTGCTATTGGACACTGGCGCCCCAGAGCTGGCGGACACGGTGTTTGACTTCAGTTTCTCCAGCACTCGTCAAAGTCTGACTGGCGACCAACAACAGCGTTTGTGGAAAATGCAGGCACCCAAGCCCGAGGTAGCGCTCACGCCGGTGCTGAACGGTCCGCGACGCGGCCTGTACCACAGCCTGCGGGACTGGTACGCCCTGGTAGACACCCGCTGGTATCAGGTGCGCCTGGAGGGCGACGCCGTGGTGATCGTCGACCCCTTCAACAGCCAACGGCGCGGCCCAATGCTGAAATCCGATGGCCAGGGCAACTGGTCGCTGGACCTGCAGCTGGGCCTGCGCGGCGGCATGCCGCCCAGACGCATCGCCGCAGAGCGCGAACGCAAGGCCCTGCGCAAGCAGCAATTGTTCGATGAGCAAACGCGCTTCATCACCAGCCCCCAGCAGACGCAGCAAGGCCGGGTGGTCACGCTCAAAAGCCCACAGCAAGCCTTGCAGGACAAAGTCGACACCGCTGAACGCCTGATGACCCTGGCCGCCGCCAACCCAAAATACAACGACCAGGCCCGCGCCAATACCCGTAAGAACTTCAATGCCGCGCTGCACGAACAGATGGACGCTTACCGAGGCTTCCTGGACAGCCGCCAGGAGCGTATTGAACTGGGCATCCCCATGCCTGCCAATGTGGCAGCGGTGTTCCTGGAAAACAGCGTAAACAATGCACGCAAGTCCGTGGTGATCGCCGACATGGATCGCCAGGCCTTGTACGCCGAGCATCCCGATTTGACTGGACCGTACGAACAGACAATGCCTGCGATCCTCGCTAATCAGCCTCGCTACGCCCAAATGCTCAAGGATATGAGTGTGATCAATGAGCGTCAGATCCACGCACTGGAACTCAAGGACCGCTACTTGCTGGAGCTGTACAACCTTGGCCAGCCCGGCCTTGAAAGCTACAACAGGCTGACGCTCAACCGCCCCGAGGAGCTCACCGCCCTGGCACTCAAGGACCTGCAGTTGCGCAATCTCAAGTATCTGAGCAAGAAGAACTGGAAAACAGGCGTGCTCGCCAACGAACTCGACCTGGTGCTCGACCCACTGAGCCGACATGTGCGCACCCACAGCGAACTCAACTTGCTCAACCTGAGCCCTGATGACCGCCTGGCAGTGCTCGACAGCCTCTTCGAGCACTATGGGCAGGCCGTGGATGCTCTAGAAGGTATATCACTGATACAGGCCGAAGATCTGGACACGGCCTACTTCCAGCCGCTCAAGGTATTGGTGGGCAGTCTCTACAAAGACGTGGTGCAACAACTGGCCGTCGAGGTAAAACCCACCCTCGCACCGACGCCAACGCGCCCGCCCAAGCGCGCCCTTAATACACCGGGCAGGCCGCAGAAAAAAGTGATCAAGACCCGACGGCAGGGCACCTTGATCGGCGAAGTCAAACCTGCCGGCAGCACCTTGCCCATTGAGGTTGTAGAAGTGCGTTCGGAGCAAGAGAACCAGTTGCTGGGGACCTACTCACAGCACGAAAGTGGTTGGGATGAAGTCGTCCAGGTACGTCGACCCTCTGCGCCAACCCTGCCACCCGATACCCGTGCGCTGGGTACCGTCAAAGGCCAGGCACGTAAGCGCCTCGCGGCATTGCAGTCGATTATCAGGCAACAGGAAGGTTACGCACGGGTGTCTAGATTTCCCGTAGAAATACAGGAAAGCCTGGACGTTGAAGCAAAGCGTTTCGCCGACTTGGCAAGCGAACTGGATCGCGCGATCAGTGCCCAGGCTGAACAGCTCCAGACTGCAAGTGACCGGGCCTTGGTAAAGGATCTACGTGATGCCCAGGCCACCTTGGCAAGCAAAGGCATCGAGCTGCGTCTTCAGCGCACGCTGGAGTTGCCGCCGACCGATAGCCACCTGAGGTACTTGCTTGAAAACAGGTACGTCAGGCTGGGCAGCCTAGGACCGCGCCTGGCCATGCGTGGCGAACGCAAGGACTTTATCAAGGAGTACACCGTCATTGGGGAACATGGCGATATCCTGTGGTATGCGCACTTGCACTACCCCGCGCTTGATACGCCAAAACCTGAGTACACAGTGGCCCATCTGAAAACCAGGGAACAACGCACCGACAGTTACTACTCGTTGCTCGCCAGGGCGCAGAACCCGCAAAGTGTGGTGGATGTGCACCGTGGCGAAATCAGCCGCGAACTGGCCGCTCGCTGGTTTTTTCCACTGATCCCCTGAAGGCTTGCGGTAAGCGGGCTTGCTGCGCCTGATTGATTGGCAACAGGGCAAGCCCGCACTCCAGGTCAGCGTTTGAGTTTGCGCTTGTTGCGGTATTGGTCGATCACCACGGCCACTACGATAATCAGGCCCTTGATGATGTCCTGGATATACGCGTCCACCCCGACAAAGGTAAACCCGCTGGCCATCACGCCCAGGATCAACGCGCCGATCACGGTGCCGGTGATACGCCCTACCCCGCCCGCCAGGCTGGTACCGCCAATCACCGCCGCAGCAATCGCATCCAGCTCATAGGACATGCCCATGCCCGCCTGGCCGGTGGCAGCGCGTGCCGAGGCCACTACACCGGCCAGGCCTGCGAGCAAACCGGCGATGCTGTAGACAATGATCAAGTGGCGCTTGACGTTGATCCCCGAAGTGCGCGCCGCCTGCATGTTGCCGCCGATGGCGTAGGTGTACTTGCCGTACTTGGTGTAGCGCAGGGCGATATGGAAGATCACCGCCACCACCAGGAAGATGATCACCGGCATCGCACCATGGCCGATGGCCGTGTACGAATCCGAGAGCATGCTCACCGGCTGGCCTTCGGTGTAGTAACGCGCCAGGCCACGGGCCGAGACCATCATGCCCAGGGTCGCAATGAACGGCGGGATACCGGTGACGGCAATGATGCTGCCGTTGATCGCCCCCGCCAGCAGCCCCACGCCCAGCCCCATCGCCACCGGGATCCACACCGGCAAGTCGGTCAGGCTTGGAAACACGGCCCGTGAAAAGTCAGATGTCTGCGCCAAACTGGCAGCAATCATCGCCGAAAGCGCTAGCACCGAACCCGAGGACAAATCGATACCCGTGGTGATGATCACCTGGGTCACACCGATGGCCAGCAGGCCGATGATCGACACCTGCAAAATCATCAGCACCAGGCGCTGGGAGTTCATCAAGAAGCTTTGGTCCCGCACGATCCAGCCAAACAACTCGAACACCAGGCCGATGCCAATCAGCACCAGGAAGATGCTCAGCTCGGTCGGCATGCGCCGACGGCTTTTGGTTGGCGCCACGGCCGGTTTGTTATCCGTTATTGCGTTCATAGCCCATCACCTTTTTTATTCTGTACGTCAGTGAACTGCCGTCATACCGGAAGCCAACTGCATGACTTTTTCCTGGGTCGCCTCATCGCGGTCCAGGGTGCCCATCAATTCGCCTTCGTGCATCACCATCACCCGGTCGCTCATGCCCAGCACTTCGGGCAGCTCCGAGGAAATCATGATCACCGCCATGCCTTCGCTGGCGAGGAAGGAGATCAAGCGGTAGATCTCGGCCTTGGCGCCCACATCGATGCCACGGGTGGGCTCGTCGAGAATCAGCAAGCGCGGGTTGGTCATCAGCCAGCGCGCCAGCAGGGCTTTCTGCTGATTGCCGCCGGACAAGGTGTCGATGCACTGCTCAAGGGACGGGGTTTTCACCCGCAGTTTCTTGCACATGTCCTCGCACAAGGCGCGCAGGGCTTTCTGCTGGATAAAGCCATTGCCGGTGTAATGCGGCAACACGGCCATCTCCATGTTTTCCAGCACCGACAGGCAGGGGAACAGGCCACTGAGCTTGCGGTCCTCGGTCAACAGCGCAAAGCCCTTTTCGATGGCCATGTGCGGGTCGCTGATGCGCACCGCTTTGCCATCCAGGCTGATCTGGCCACTGCTGCTGGGGGTGATGCCAAAAATGGTTTCGGCCACGTTGGTG
Source organism: Pseudomonas kairouanensis (assembly GCF_004682055.1). Taxonomy (GTDB): domain Bacteria; phylum Pseudomonadota; class Gammaproteobacteria; order Pseudomonadales; family Pseudomonadaceae; genus Aquipseudomonas; species Aquipseudomonas kairouanensis. The sequence goes on from NZ_QUZU01000004.1 coordinate 203,292, forward strand.
CGCCCCGAACCCATCAACCCGGCGATGCCCAGGATCTCACCGGCATGCAGGTCGAAGGACACGTCCTTGAACACGCCGTCCAGGGTCAAGTCGCGCACTGAGAGCAGCAGGTCACCGATAGGCGTCTCGCGCACCGGGAACAACTGGCTGAGCTCGCGGCCGACCATCATCGAGATCAGGCTGTCGCTGTTCATGCTGTCGGCGCGTTGCAGGCCGATGTAGTGGCCGTCGCGAAACACCGCCACTTCGTCGGCGATGGCGAACACTTCGTTCATTTTGTGCGTGATGTAGACGATGCCTTTGCCCTGGGACTTGAGGTCGGCAATGATCGAAAACAGATGGGCCACTTCCTTGTCGGTAATGGCCGATGTCGGCTCATCCATGATCAGGATGTCGGAGTCGTAGGACACCGCCTTGGCAATCTCGACCATCTGCCGCTCGGCGATGCTCAGGTTGCCCACATGCTCTTCGGGGTCGAGGTTGATGCGCAGACGCGCCAGTAACTCTGCGGTGCAGCGATGCATCTCGCGGTGGTTGACCATGTGCAGGCCGTTGAGCTGCTCGCGGCCGATCCAGATATTCTCGGCGATGCTCATGTGGGGCATCAGGTTCAGTTCCTGGTGGATCATCGCGATCCCGGCCTTCTGGGCCGCCAGGGGCGTTTCGAACACAATCGGCTTGCCGCGCAGGCGAATCTCACCGGCGTCGGGCTGGTAGATGCCGGCGATGATTTTCATCAACGTCGACTTGCCCGCACCGTTCTCGCCCATCAGCGCCAGCACCGTGCCGGGGCGCACCCGCAGCTGCACATCGGACAGGGCCACGACGCCGGGAAAGCCTTTGCTGATGTTGCTGATTTCCAACAGGTAGGGGTCTTCCAGTTCGACAGGCTGGATACCGGGAGGCGGCGAGGTAGTGGCTTGCGCAAGCATAGGGAAGTACTCCATCTGCAGGGCGGCCATGACCGCCCTGCCGGCTTATTGTTGTTATGTCAGGCTATTTGAAGTCTTTGACGTTTTCAGGCGTGATCAGCTGGAACGGGATGACGATGTTCTGCTCGATCGTCTCGCCCTTGGCCAACTGGCGTGCCGCATCCACCGAGCCGACACCCTGCCCCTTGGCGTCCTGGAACACCGACACGGTCATCTCGCCCTTTTCAATCGCGTTCAGGCCATCGCGCGTGCCGTCCACACCCGCAATCAACACGCTGCCCGGCTTGGTCCCGGCCGACTTGAGGGCCATGGCCGCGCCAATCGCCATTTCGTCGTTGTTGGAGAGCACGGCATTGAACTCGCGGCCCTGGGTCAGCCAGTCGTTGGTCAAGGTCATGCCGCGGTCGCGCAGCCAGATGCCAGTCTGTTCCTGCTCGATCTTGATATCGGGGTATTTTTTCAGGACATCCTTGATGCCCTTGGTACGGTTAGTCGTGGAGTTGTTCGCCAGGTCACCCAGCAGAATCACGATATTGCCCTTGCCGCCCATTTTTTCGGCGATGTACTGCATCTGCAACCGGCCGGCCTCTTCATCGTCGGAGGTCACTGCCGCTACACCCTTTGGCAGGTCCTTCTGGTCTGGCCGGCGATTGACGTAGACCAGCGGGATGCCGGCTTCCGTAGCGGCCTTGCTGATGCGCGCGGTGGAAGCGGTATCCACCGGCGTGACGATAATGGCATCGACCTTCTGGCTGATGAAACTCTCGACCTGACTCAGTTGCTTGACCACATCGGCGCGAGCGTCTTCGAACTGCAGCTGCACGCCATCGCCCTTGGGCAGCGACTTGACGTGCTGCTCCATGTAGCCGCGAACGCTGGTCAGATAGTTGTCATCAAAACTGGAAAAGGTCACGCCGACTTTCAGGTCGGCCGCCATCGCAGCAGCACTGGCCAGCAGCATGGACAAAGCCAGGGCGGTAAAACGGATCGGGGTCTTCATGAACGGTCTGTCTCCACTTTCTTGTTGGTTTTGTTGGACGTTGCGTTGATCAGAGCGGGCCTTGCGATTGGGGCAACCGGACGACAGGTGCGCCAGGGATGCAGCAGACCAGCGCGCCTTTGTTTTCGACGCACAGCACATTGAGGAAGGAGAAGTAGAACGGCCGGGCGCGGGGCAGGCCGCGGGGCGCTTGAGTGGGGCGTAAAACTCGCAGTACAGCGTTGAAGATTTTCATCTGACGGTACCTGGTTGTTTTTGATCTTGTTTTTGTTTGAGTCGTGCGGGTCGAGCCCGAACGTACTTATTGCAACCTGGAAAAGACTTTATTGGAAAATAATTTCCATATCAACATCTTTTAGAATTTTATTCTATTTTTGTTGAAACCACCTGCTGGCGCTCGGCGCTCAGGCGTGCGGCGTCCAATATACGGGTGGTTTCCAGCGCGTCATAGGCGTCCACCGGCAGCGCGCCCTGCCCTTGCACAGCGTCTTGCAACTGGCGATAGAACTGGGTCCAGCAGCCTTTCTCCGACGGCACACGCTCGCGCTCCGGGCCTTGCTCGAACCAGCCCCAGCGTCGGTGCTCTTCGGCGCCCCAATGCTCGCCTTCGGTTTTGGGCGACTTGCCGGCCATCAGTGCCTCTTCCTGGCCATCCAGGCCATCGACGGTGTAGCACCCCGAGGTGCCACTCACACGAAAACGCGGCGCCTGGCTGTTCTGCAGCGCATTGCCCCACAGGTGGGAGATCACGCCGCTGGCGTGGGTCAAGGAGACAAAGAAGCCGTGGTCGAGGGTGGGATGTTCGGGGCTGAACTGCAATTGCGCGAACACCCGATCCACCGGGCCAAACAGTTGCAGCGCCTGGTCCACCAGATGGCTGCCCAAGTCCCTCAGCCAACCGCCGCCGCGGGCATTGCCCACGGCGTCTGGCGTGTAGCGTTCCACCCGGGATTCAAACCGGGTGATGGTGCCCAGGGCACCGGCGTCTATGAGTTTGCGCAGGGTCAGGTAGTCCGAGTCCCAACGGCGGTTCTGATAGACGCTGAGCGGCACTTCGTGGCGTTCGGCGGCGGTGATCAGTGCCTGGGCCTGTTCGGCATTGGCGGCGAAGGGTTTGTCGCTGACCACGGCCACACCGTGTTCGATGGCTTCCAGCACCAGGGCCGGGCGGCCTTTGAGGGTGGTGGAGATGACCAGGGCATCGACACCGGCTTCAACGATTTGGCCAATGGAGTCGAAGGCTTTAACGCCTGGGTGGTCGGTGTTCAGTTGTTTTCGGCGTTCGGGTGAACGGGTGACGACGCCAACAAACGTGGCGCCGGGCAAGGTTGCAATCAGCGGCGCATGAAAAAAGCGCCCTCCGTGGCCGTAGCCGACTAGTCCGATTCGCATACATACACTCCTAACTTGAACTGCAAACCCAATCAAATTGTGGGAGGGGGCTTGCCCCCGATTGCAGTGTGTCAGCCAAAAATCTGTATCTGACACACCGCTATCGGGGGCAAGCCCCCTCCCACATTGACTGCATTTCAACTTGAGATTGTGGGTCAGCCGTAAAAGCGTGGGCGATCCGGCAAGCTGACTTTCACAATCTGCTCACTGCCCTGGGCTTCGATACACGCATCCGCCGCAACGGCCGCTGCAAACCCATCCCACGCCGACGGCCCACCCACTTGCCCGGCGCGCACGCTGTCGATGAACGCCTGCAATTCCACGTCATAGGCACCGATAAACCGGTCCTTCCAGTCCATCAGAATCGCATTGGACAGCTTGGCGCCACTGCGCAGTTGCACTTGCGAAGGCTCCGGCAACTTGGCAATACCGGTCTCCCCCACCACTTCGCACTGGATGTCGTAGCCGTACTGGCAGTTCACAAACACTTCCACATCAATACGCGTGCCCTTGGCGGTTTCCAGCAGCACGATCTGTGGGTCGCGCAAATGCGCCAGCGCCTTGCTGGATTTGCGCGGGAACACCACCTGCACCGACACGTAGTCGTCGTTGAGCAACCAGCGCAGCACATCCAGCTCGTGGATCAGGGTGTCGGTGATCGCCATGTCGGTCTTGTAGTTCTCACCCACCGTGGGGTTGCGGTGGGCGCAGTGCAGCATCAGCGGCTCGCCGATCTGGCCGCTGTCGATCACCGCCTTGAGGGCACGATAGCCTTCGTCATAGGGGCGCATAAAGCCCACTTGCACCAGGCGCTTACCGTAGGCCACCTCGGCATCGACGATCTTGCGGCAGCCTGCGGCGGTGACGGCCAGGGGTTTCTCACAGAACACCGGTTTGCCAGCGGCGATGGCGGCGAGCACAAATTCTTCGTGGCTTGGGCCCCAGGAGGTGACCAGTACCGCTTCAACCTCAGGGGAATTGATCAGCGCGTGGCCGTCGGCATACACCTCGGCGCTGATGTTCAGGTCGGCAACCACCTTGGCGGCTTGCTCAAGGTTGATGTCGGTGACCGCCACGACCTGGCTATTGAGCAAGGTCTGGCTGCAACGACGGATATGGTCCCGGCCAATGGCGCCCGTACCGATGACTCCAAGCTTCAACGACATACAAAAACTCCTCTTGTTATTAGTACTGCCGGGCCTTGGCCAGGTGTTCATTGAGTTTTTTTGCAGCAGCATTCGTGCGTTCGCTGGTCGATACTTGCGCCACCCCCACCCGCCACCAGGACAGGTAGCCGTGGATCATGGTCTTAGGCAGCACCTTGATATCGATCAGCGTCGAAACCGTTTGGGTACGTGCATCCGCCAACGCTGCTTCCAGTTGCTCCACGGTGCTGACCTTGTAGGTCTTGCAGCCGTAGGCCGCTGCACTCATGGCGAAGTCCACCGGCACCAGGCCGCCGTCGAGCTTGCCGCTCTCGGGGTTGCGGTAGCGGAACTCGGTGCCGAAGCTGTCCATGCCATTGCCGATCTGCAGGTTGTTGATGCAACCAAAAGCCATGTTGTCCAGCAGCACCACGTTGATCTTGCGCCGCTCTTGAATCGAAGTAGCCAGCTCCGAGTGCAGCATCATGTAGGAGCCATCGCCGACCAGGGCGTACACCTCTTTGCTCGGCTCGGCGAGTTTCACGCCAAGGGCGGCGTTGATCTCGTAGCCCATGCACGAATAGCCGTACTCGACGTGGTAGGTGTTGACGCCCTTGCTGCGCCAGGCGCGTTGCAAGTCGCCAGGCAGGCTGCCGGCGGCGGCGACGATGATCGCGTCATCGGCCAGGGTTTGATTCAACACACCCAGCACGCGGCTTTGGGTCAGGCACGAGCCGGTCAGTTCGATAAATTCGCGCAGCACGGCGCGGTCCAGGTGGTCGTCGACCTCAGGCACAAAGCCGTCGCCCGAATATTCCACCTGATGCACGCGGTCCACCTCAGCATCCAGCTGCGCCTTAGCATCCTGGATCTGCCCGCCCCAACCGGAGCGGTAATCGCCCAAGGCATCGGCCAGCGCGTCCAGGGCCACTTGTGCATCAGCCAACACTTGCACCGCGTCGAGTTTCAACACGTCGGCAGCACTGACATTGAGGTTCAGAAACGTCACGTCCGGGTGCTTGAACAGTGACTTGGACGAGGTGGTGAAGTCGGTATAGCGAGTGCCGATACCGATGATCAGGTCCGCTTCCGGCGCCAGCAGGTTGGCCGCCAGGCAGCCGGTTTCACCGATGCCACCCAGGTTCAGCGGATGGCTGGACACCACCGCGCTTTTACCCGCCTGGGTTTCCGCGAAGGGAATATCAAAGCGCTCGGCAAAGGCCTGCAGTGCGGCATTCGCGCCAGAGTACTTCACCCCGCCACCGCAGATGATCAGCGGCTTGCGTTTGCCCCGGAACGCGGCCAGTGCATCGCCAATCATCGCGGCGGTGGCTGGGCGACGGTCGATACGGTGCACGCGTTTTTGCAGGAAATAATCCGGATAGTCCCACGCCTCGGCCTGCACATCCTGGGGCAGCGCCAGGGTCACCGCGCCGGTTTCGGCAGGGTCGGTGAGTACGCGCATGGCATGGATCGCAGCGCTCATCAGTTGCTCGGGGCGGTTGATGCGGTCCCAATACTTGCTCACGGAGCGGAAGGCGTCGTTGGTGCTGATGCTCAGGTCGTGGAACTGCTCGATCTGTTGCAGCACCGGGTCCGGTTGGCGGCTGGCGTAGACATCGCCGGGCAACAGCAGCAGCGGGATACGGTTGGCGGTGGCCGTGGCAGCGGCGGTCAGCATATTGGCGGCGCCAGGGCCGACCGACGCAGTGCATGCGTAGATTTTGCGGCGCAGGTGCTGCTTGGCAAAACCGATGGCGGCGTGGGCCATGCCCTGCTCGTTACGGCCCTGATGCACCACCAAATCACCGGCATCCTGCTCCAGCGCCTGGCCCAGGCCCAGCACGTTGCCGTGGCCGAAAATGGTGAACACGCCGGCGACAAACTTGCTCTGTACGCCATCGACTTCGATGTATTGGTTGTCCAGGAACTTCACCAGGGCCTGGGCCATGGTCAGTCGGGTTGTGGTCATGTCGCGCCCCTTAAAGGTCCAGTAGCCAGCTGTGCTGCGGGTCGTTGTGGAAATGCCAGGCGCGCTTGGGGCCGGCCATCACGTTCAAATAATAGGACTCGTAACCGTACGGCACGCTGACCGGGTGATAGCCCTTGGGCACCACCACCAGGTCGCTGTTTTCCACGGCCATGGCCTGGTCGATACTGCGGTCATCGGTATACACGCGCTGGAACACAAAGCCCTGGGGCGGGTTGATCTGGTGGTAGTAGGTTTCTTCCAGGAAGCTTTGGTGCGGCAGGTCGTCGGTGTCGTGCTTGTGGGGCGGGTAGCTGGACGAATGCCCGGACGGCGTGCGCACTTCCACCACCAACAGCGAATGGGCCGGCGAGGTGTCCGGCAGGATGTCGCACACGTAGCGGGTGTTGGCACCCTTGCCGCGCACGCTGCGTTTGCAGTCTTGTGGGCGGATCAGGCGCGGCTCGTAGCCTTCGGCACCAGGCGCAGCGCACACGGCGATCTGCACGTCGCTCAAGGCGGTGACCTGGGCCGTGGTGCCGGGCGGCAGGTAGGCGGCGAAGGGGGACTTGTCTTCGAACACCGACTGGCGGTCCCCCAGGTTCTGCCAGTTGAACCCCTCGCCTTCGATATTCACCCGGCCGCTGAGCAGCACCAGGCACAGTTCCTTGTCACCGGCGCTGACCGGCAGGGTTTCCCCCAGGCTCAAGCGGTAGGCTTTGAAGCCCACGTATTCCAGGCGCCCTTCTTCCAGCGCGACCATGGTTTGCCCGCGCTTGTTGCTCTTGACCAGCAGGCTCATGCTTTTGTCCTCTCGGTGAGCAGGGCACGCAGGGTGTCGTAGCCCTTTTTCGCATACACGTAGCTAGGCGCCACAGCCGGGTCCTGCTCGGCTTCCACCACCAGCCAGCCTTCGTATTTGGCGGCCAACAGCACATCCAGCAGTTCGGCGAAGTCGATATCGCCATCGCCGGGCACGGTGAAGGTGCCGTTGACGATGCAATCCGGGAAGCTCCACATCTGGTTGCGCGCCAGTTGCACAACGGGCTTGCGCACGTCCTTGAAGTGCACATGGCAGACGCGGCTGATGTGTTTGTTCAACACTTCAAGTGGCTCGCCGCCGCCCATGTAGCAGTGGCCCGAATCGAACAGCAGGCCGACTTCCGGGCCGGTGCGCTTCATGAGTTGGTCGATGTCTTCAGGGGATTCGACATAGGCGCCCATATGGTGGTGGTACGCCAGGCGTACACCCTGGGACAGGGTGAAGCGCGCCAGTTCGGTGAGCTTGTCGGCGTAGTCCTGCCAGGCCTGCTCGCTGTGGAAACGCGGGCGTTCGATCAGGCGGATGCGCGAACCCTGGATGGAATCGGCGACTTCGCCGTACACCAGAACCGTGGCGCCGTTTTGTTTGAGCAGTTCGACGTGGCCGGCGATGGCTTCGATCTCTTCGGCCACCGAACGCCGAGCCAGGCGGCTGGAATACCAACCGGAAACCAGCGCCAGGTCATAGGGACGCAACACATCACCGACGCCCTTGGCGTCCTTGGGGAACTTGCCGTTGAGTTCGAAACCTTCGTAGCCGATCTCCTTGCCTTCGGCGAGCGCGGTGCTCAGGGGCGTTTCACCGCCCAGGGCCGGCAGGTCGTCGTTGCTCCAGGAGATCGGGTTGATGCCAATTCGGATTGCGGGCATGGCTGCACCTTTTATTGTTTTCAGCTAACACTGATATCTGCTTTATGTGGGAGGGGGCTTGCTCCCGATGGCGGTGTGTCAGGCAACACATCCATAACTGAGCCACCGCTATCGGGAGCAAGCCCCCTCCCACATTTGACTGTATTCCACATTTGGAACGGTTCAGCCGCGAGCACTGCGCCAGGCATTGATCAGCTGTTCAAACGTCGCCTGAACCCGCTGAATCAACGTCTCATCATCAATCTCCCCCGCCAGCCACGCACGGCTCGGTTCCTGGAAGATCGTGCGGCCCACCGCAAAGCCACGGCAGGTGGTGCTCTGGCTGGCCTGCTGGAAGCCATCGGCCAAAAACTCCGCCGAGGCATTCAGGCCCAGCAGTACCACACCACGGCAATACGGGTCGCGCTCCTGGATCAGTTCGTCGAGTTTTTTCCAATCCTCGGCCGACTGCGCCTCGATCTTCCACCACGCCGGGTAAATGCCCAGGTTGTACAGGCGCTTGAGGCTGCGATACAGCACGTCCGGGTAAGTGGACGGGTGATCCTTGGGCGGGATGACTTCCAGCAGCAGTTCATGGCCGCTGACCAGGGAGGCCTCGTATACCGCCTTGAGCTGGGCTTCCTGTTCCAGGCGCAGCAATGGCTCGTCGTCTGGGTGGAATTGCACCAGGCACTTGATGATTTGCTCGTGGGGCCAGGCGATCAGGTTGCTGCCAATCGAGCGGCCATGTTCGAACGCCAACGGCCGCGAGTTCTGCACTTCCACCGGGCGGGCGATCCACCAGCCGCGACCGCTGGCGGCGTTGAGCGCGTCCTGGCCGAAGCGTTGGTCGGCCAGCAGGCCCACATCGGCGGCAACGCCTTGCTCGGCAAGTTTTTTCTCCACGCGTTCGATGGCCTGGATAAACAGTTGCTTGGCCGCGCTGATGCGCGTGGTGTCCTGGCCGCCGCGTTGCGCCAGGTCTACCAATTGCCAGCGATGGTCGAAGGCAAAGATGAACAGTTGCTTCCACTGCTTGCGCGGCACCGACACGCGGTGCAGGCGTTGCAGGGTCACGTCCTGGTCTGGCCTTGTGATCGGCACCGGGCTGTTGAACAGGTATTCCAGTTCAGCCGGGGTCGGCATGGCCGGGGCACAGGCGTGGCGGGAGACCACCAGGCCACCGCAGGCGTTGGCCAACTGGCTGCAGCGTTCATCGCTGGCATCGTTGATCCAGCCGCTGAGGAAGCCCGACATAAAGGCATCGCCGGCCCCCAGTACGTTGAGCACTTCAACCCGTACGCCAGGGTAGATCGCACCGTCTTCCAGGCGCGCCGGAATGGCGCCATGGATCACCGTGCAGCCTTGCGGGCCGAGCTTGACCACCAGGGTCGCTGGCGTCAGTTCACGCACGGTGCGCAGGGCGGTGAGCAAATCTTCGCTGCCACCGGCGATCAAGAACTCTTCCTCGGTGCCGACGATCAAGTCAAAACGCGGGAGGATCTTTTGCACATGGGCGCTCACGTTCTGGTCGGCCACAAACCGGGTTTCGCCATCAGCTTTACCCGCCAAGCCCCACAGCACCGGGCGATAGTCGATGTCCAGCACCCGTTTCACATTGTGCTTGGCCGCGTAGTCCAGGGCCTGGATGCTGGCCTTGTACACGCTGTCGGTGGAGAAGTGAGTGCCGGTGATCAGCAAGGCTTTGCTGGAGGCGATAAAGGCTTCGTTGATGTCTTCGGCGCGCAGGGCCATGTCGGCGCAGTTTTCGCGGTAGAACACCAGAGGGAAGGTTTCGCGGTCCTTGAGCCCCAGCAACACCAGGGCGGTGAGGCGCTCCGGGTCGACCTTGATGCCGCTGACATCGCAGCCTTCGCGGGCCAGGGATTCCACCAGGAAGCGACCCATATGGTCGTCTCCTACCCGGCTCAGCATCGCCGACTTGAGCCCAAGCCGTGCAGTGCCGAACGCGATATTGGCGGAGGAACCGCCGAGGTATTTGGCAAAACTGGACACGTCCTCAAGCCGCGCACCGACTTGCTGCGCATAGAGGTCGACGCCCAGGCGCCCGAGGCAAATCAGATCCAATTGACGCCCACTGGCAAAACGAGTCTGGCCCATGCTGGCTCCTGTTATTTTTATCAGCCTGCGCTGTACCGTCGTGGGGACGGCAAACGCTCTTGGTGGGTGCAGACTAGAACGTCCGGCGGCGGCAATCAATATTTATTCCATAATTATTTTTAGTGGAATATTTTTTCCAATACGTCAGCATAGGGGCACACCAGCCGCCGTGCATCGTTTCAGCAGGCCACGCGGGCCGTGATGCCGGGGTATTTTTTTGCGCCTACCCTGTAGACTTGCGCCACCCATCAGCGCAACAGACGAACAAGACAGAAGGATTGCCCATGTCCGAGACCCCTTCACAAGACGCTCTCGCCAGCCCGCCGATCAATGCCGAGCGCCTGTTGCAGCTGATCACCGACGAATACGAAAGCCTGCCCCGCCAGCTCAAGCGCATCGCCAGCTACATGAGCCAACAGAGCGACCGCATCATGGTCGACCGCATCAGCGACATCGCCCGCGAATGCGAAGTGCACCCCTCGGCCATCGTGCGGTTCTCCCAGCGTTTCGGCTTCAGCGGGTTCAGTGAGATGCAGGCGCTGTTTCGCGAGGCCTATACCCACAAGACCACCCCGGTCCAGAACTACCAGCAGCGCATCCGCAGCATGATCGCCAACAAGTCGCAAAAAGCCAGTGGCGGCGACCTGGCGCGTGAGTGTGTGAATGCCACGTTGTCGGGCATCGAGCGCCTGGGGTTGGAACTGGACGACGTGGCCTTCGACAAGGCCGTGGACCTGGTGGTCAATGCCGACAATATCTACGTGGTCGGTGTGCGCCGCTCCTTTGCAGTGGCGGACTACCTGGTCTACAACCTGCAGCACACCAACAAGCGCATCCACCTGATCTCAGGCCTGGGCGGCAGCTACCGCGAGCAGATGCGCAGCGTGCGTGCCAACGACCTGGTGATCGCCATCAGCTTCACGCCCTACGGTAAAGAGACCCAGCACTGCCTGCGCATTGCCCAGCACCATCAGGCCAAGACGCTGATCATCACCGACAGCAACCTGTCGCCCCTGGCCAAGCGGGCCAATGCGGTGCTGTTGGTGAATGAGGGCTCATCGTTTGCGTTTCGCTCGTTGAGCGCCACCTTGTGCCTGTGCCAGGCGTTGTTTATTGCGGTGGCGTATCGCTTGGAATTGAAGGTGGATGAGATTCATGAGCAGGTTGGGTTTGATGACTGATCGTTGCAGCGACACAGATCAAATGTGGGAGGGGGCTTGCTTCCGATAGCGGTGTGTCAGGCAATGAGTTGTTATCTGATCCTCCGCTATCGGGAGCAAGCCCCCTCCCACATTTTGAACAGCGCACGACCATGAAATCGAATTTGTGCCAGGGTCAGTGCGGTGTAGCCGATGATGACCGCTGGCGGTAACGCCACCTTATGGCAGAACTTACCCAACGCTTGCAGCGTCAGCCCAACAGCGGCAGCGCGCTCGCAAAACCCGGTCTCATCGGTCCCCGCCGGCAACCACAACACAAAGTGCAACCCCGCCTGCTGGCCACTGACGGTACAACCCGGCAAGCACGCAAGTAGCTCATCGCGCCGCGCCTGATACGCCTGGCGTGAAGCGCGCAAATGCCGCACAAAGGCGCCGCTGCCCAACAACTCCACCAATCCCAACTGGTCCGTAGCCCCCACCGAATGCCCGGTGAGTTGCAACGTGCGCAGCAACGAGCGGCGCAACGCCTTGGGCACCACCATGAAGCCTACGCGCAACCCAGGGAACAGGTTCTTGTTGAAGCTGCCGCAGTAGATCACCCGGTCGGCGTTATCCAGGGATTTAAGCGCGGCCAGGGGCGCGGTGTTGTAGTTGTATTCGCTGTCGTAGTCATCCTCCACCACCCAGGCATCGGCGCGGGCCGCCCAGTCCAACAGCGCCAGGCGGCGCGATACCGACAGGGTCATGCCCAGTGGCGCCTGGTGGGCCGGGGTGACGTAGGCCAGGCGTGCCGTGGCGGGGAGTTGGCCAGTGTCGAGGCCTTCGGCGGTGACAGCCATTGCGTGGATATGCGCACCGGCCAGGTTGAACAGACGGCGTGCCGGTGGATAGCCAGGGTCTTCGACACAGGCCATGTCGCCGGGCTTGATCAAGGTACGTGCGATCAGGTCGAGGGCATGGCGAATACCGGTGGTGACAATCACCTCGTCGGCCTCGCAGTGCATGCCGCGATAGCTGCGCAGGTAATCGGCGATCTGCTCGCGCAAGGCCGGCAACCCGGCGGGATGGGTGGCCTCCAGCACCCCCGGCCCCGCCGCCAGCAACCCACGGGAAATGCAGCGCGCCCAGGCTTTCAGGTCAAACAAACTGGCATCCGGGCGGCGCGCCACAAAGGGGACATGGCTTTGTACACCCACTGCGGGCCGGTCTGGCTCCAGCGGGCGGCGCACCATGGCCGGGGCGGTCGGGGCAGCGATGAATTGCTCGGGGATCACCGCGCATACCCGCGTGCCGGAACCGGCTACCCGCTGCACATAACCCTCGCTGTGCAGGCGGTCAAACGCCGCTTCCAGGGTGCCACGGGACACCCACCAACGCTCGGCGAGGCTGCGGGTAGACGGCAAACGACTGCCCGCCGGCAACTGCCGATTGAGGATGGCTGCACGCAGGGCTTCATAGGCGCCCTGCTGTTTGTCCGCGTCCAGGTTGTCTGGGCGCGGCAGGTCCAGGGCAGATGCGGCTTTTCCTCGACTCATAAGTGGTCCAGTCCTTTATGCCCCAAGTGGCCCTGAGGATTAAACCACAAAGCCGCTAGAGTTCGAGCCCTACTCCTTGCCAAGACACTTCCCATGACCCAACGCGCCCTTTCCACCGGGTTCTGGCTGGTGCTGCTGACCGTGCTGATCGCCTTGCCGCGCATCACCCTGGACATGCACCTGCCCGCCCTGCCGTCCATGGCCGACTACTTCCAGACCAGTGACAGTCAACTGCAACTGACACTCACGCTCTACACCCTCGGCTCCGCCATTTCCCTGCTGGTCGCCGGGCCGCTCACCGACCGATTCGGCCGGCGCCCGGTGCTGTTGAGCGGGCTGCTGCTGTATGTCGCGGCGACGGTGGCCTGCGCCCTGGCGGGCAGCATCGGGATGCTGATCATCGCCCGGCTGTTCCAAGCATTAGGCGGCTGCTGCACCACGGTGATCGGCCGGGTGATCGTGCGTGATTACTTCGACCGCCACGAACAGGCACGCCTGCTGGGGTTGATCTCGATGGCCATGGCCGTGTCGCCGATGGCCGCGCCGGTGCTGGGCAGCCTGATGCTGCCGTTTATCAACTGGCGCGGGTTGTTTGTGGTACTGGGGGTGATTGGCGCGGGATTGTATTGGGTGGTGTATCGCCGCCTACCAGAAACCCGCCCGCCAGCCGTCGCCGACGCGCCGCCGAGCAACCTGCTGCGCATTTACGGCCAGTTGCTGCGGGACCGGTATTTCCTGCGCTATTCCCTGGCCATCGGCTGTGTGTACAGCACGTACTTTCCGTTCATTGCAGAGTCGTCGGCGTTGCTGCAGCGCGGCTACGGCCTGTCTGCCACGGCCTATGCACTGGTGTTTGCGGCGACCATCAGCGGGTACATGCTGGGCGCGAATCTATTTCGCAGGCTGGTGCTGCGGTTTGAGCCGGATCGGTTGATTGCAGGGGCTATCGCCTTGAATGTGCTGGGCAGCCTGATACTCGCCGCCGCAACCACCGAGTGGCCGGGGGAATGGCTGGCGATTGTATTGCCGATGGTGGTGATCATGGTATCGGTGGGGATGGTGATTCCGGCCTGCCAACTGGCAGTGTTGCAGCCTTACGGAGCGATTGCGGGGACGGCGTCGGGGTTGTTCTTTTTTACCCAGATGTTTTTGACGGCGCTGAGCAGTTGGGCGACGGGGTTGTTGTCGGATGGTACTGCGCAACCGCTGCTGATCATGACCGCAGCTGCCAGTGCATTGCTGGTGGCGACTTGGCTGACCCTACGCAATACCCAATGTGGGAGGGGGCAAGCCCCCTCCCACATTAATTACCGTGTCTAGTGCATGAACAGGGCAATCAGGATGATGATCGGGATAGGTACGCCGAGGAAGAAAAGCAGAATTGAGCGCATGATGTTCTCCTTGAATTAACGGACAAAGTGTTCGGTTTCGACATACACCACCGCATCCCGACGACGACCGCCATAGGTTGCAGCGAAGCTGGCAAAGAACGCACCGATCAACAGGGCGATGAAGGTCCACAGCGAGGTATAGGCAGCTACCTTGGCGGCAGTGTCAGCGGCCTGCTTGGCTTTAAGCTTGGCGTCTTCGAGGGCTTTGCGGGCATCGCCGTAGACCTTGTCGATACGCGCTTCGGCATCGGCCTGGCTGAGGTTGGTGCGCTGGCTGATCAACTGGGCCAGGTAGGCACGGTCCTCGGCCGCCAATTGGCCGTCGTTGCTGAGGGTGCGGGCGAAAATACGGGCCACCACGCCGTGGGCCGCGTCATCGCTGACGGCAACCGGGCGGTCGTCACGGAACAGGCTATCGACGTAGTAGCCGAAGTCATCCCCTTTTACCGCAGTACCGGCGGCTTGAGCCGCGCCAGACACCACGCTGGCGCCGGCTTTTACGCCGCCACCAACCACGCTGCTGACCGAGCCGACCACCAGGACTGCCGTGACCAGCGTCGCCACGGCCCAGGCCAGGAAGCCATGGGCGGTGTCGCGAAAATACACCTCATCACCGTGCATATGGGCCCACTTCACCCGCAACCGACCGGCAATGTAGCCGCCCAGACCCGATGCGACGATTTGGGTAAACGCCAGCCAGATGATCGTGGAAATGCCCAGGCCCTTGGCACTGATACCGCTGTCGGCCCACGGCGACACCGCCGAAAAGCCCAGGCCAAACCCCAGCAGTACCAGGATCAGCGACAGTGCAGCCGCCGCAGCGGCCCCAGCAAAAATCGCCCCCCAGGAAACCCCGGAGCGCGTGCTCGACTCTTGCAGCGTGGATGAGGATGTGATCATTGTTGTTGTGCTCCCGGCAGGAAAAATAATGTTACAAGTCTCGGGAGGGAGAGTGCAGGCGGCGTGCCAGTTGCCTGAAAATTAAATATCTAGCGTTTTCAACAAGTTAAATAACTTGAACTTCCAAGGACCATGCAACTTGCAAGAAATGACCGCCTCAGACGGGCGTTATGCAACCTTTGGTCAAACCCTCCCACATTGTCCTGTGCCAGCCGCACGGAATCGGTTGGTTTTGCCAAGATGAAGTTTAATTTAGGAAGCGTTCAGGCATTTGTTGGCAAAATGGCCCCACTTCTAGTGTGAATCGCTCACCAGGTAATCCTATGACCCGCATTTTGACCATCGAGGATGACGCCGTAACAGCCCGCGAGATCGTCGCCGAGCTGAGTAGCCATGGACTGGACGTAGACTGGGTAGACAACGGCCGCGAAGGCCTGGTCCGTGCCGTCAGTGGCGACTACGACCTGATCACCCTCGACCGCATGCTCCCGGAACTCGATGGCCTGGCCATCGTTACCACCCTGCGCACCATCGGCGTATCTACGCCGATCCTGATGATCAGCGCCCTCTCCGACGTGGATGAACGCGTACGCGGCCTGCGCGCGGGCGGCGACGATTACCTCACCAAACCCTTCGCCTCCGATGAAATGGCCGCCCGCGTGGAAGTGCTGCTGCGGCGTAAAAGCACGGTCAAGGAATTCGAAACCGCCCTGCGCGTGGCCGACCTGGAACTGAACCTGATCAGCCGCGAAGCCAGCCGTGCCGAACAACCCCTGAGCCTGTTGCCCACCGAATACAAGCTGCTGGAATTCTTGATGCGCAACACCGGGCAGATCCTGTCGCGGATGATGATCTTCGAGGAAGTCTGGGGTTATCACTTCGACCCTGGCACCAACCTGATCGACGTGCACATCGGCCGCCTGCGCAAGAAAATCGATCCACCGGGCCTCACGCCGCTGATCCGCACGGTACGAGGTTCCGGTTATGTCATTGCTGAACCCCTCTAAGGGCTGGCGCTCGTCCAGTAGCCGTTTGCTGGCGTTGTACAGTTCGTTGTTCGTGGCGTGGAGCTGCATCCTGATGGGGGTGCTCTACTACGAGGTGTCCGGGTACCTGGGCGACCTCTCGCGCCACTCCTTGATGCAGCGCCAGCACCTTTTCCAGCGCTTTGACGGCGAGGAACTGGTGGAGGCGCTGACCACCAGCATGACCTTCGACATGAAGGGCGTGGACGCCTACGGCCTGTTCGACGAGCAATTCAAGCCCCTGAGCGGACCGATTCGTGCCATTCCGCAGGATCTGCCCCTGGACGGCAAGATCCACGCCCTGGCCAACTGCGTTGACTCCGACGACCCCAAGCTGCCTAAAGACAGCTGCGACGCCGTGGCCACCCACACCGACGACGGCCGCTGGCTGGTGCTGGTGCGCGCCAACGGCTCGCTGTTCGGCGTGACCCGGATCATCTGGCACGCACTGTTGTGGGCGTTGTCGTTGACCATCATCCCCGGCGCCGCCGGCTGGCATTTGTTGCGCCGCCGTCCGTTGCGACGGATCCGCGGGATCCAGGCCAGCGCCGAAGCCATCGTCGCTGGCGACCTGACCCATCGCCTGCCGCTGTCGAACCGACGCGACGAACTGGACATGCTCGCGGCCATCGTCAACGCCATGCTCGACCGTATCGAGAAGCTGATGAACGAGGTCAAGGGCGTCTGCGACAACATCGCCCACGACTTGCGCACGCCGCTGACGCGACTGCGGGCGCAGTTGTATCGCATCCGCCAAGAGGCTGAAGCGGATTCGGGCTATGCGGAGAAACTCGATGACGCGATTGCCGAAACCGACACGCTGATGGCGCGTTTTCGCGGGCTGTTGCGCATCTCGGAACTGGAAGACCACCAGCGCCGTTCAGGTTTTTTGGTGATGGACCCGTTGCCGCTGTTGCGCGAACTGCACGACTTCTACCTGCCCCTGGCCGAGGAAGGCGAGCTGCAACTGGTACTCGAAGCACCGGAATCCTTGCCGTGGATCACCGGCGACCGGGCCCTGCTGTTCGAAGCCCTGGCCAACCTGCTGAGCAACTCGATCAAGTTCTCCCCACCGGGGGGCGTGGTGATCTTGCGTGGCGTCAACGATGCCGGTAGCACGCGCCTCGAAGTGCACGACTCCGGCCCAGGTATTCCCGCTGCTGAGCGTGATGCAGTGTTCCAGCGCTTTTATCGCGTGGATGAAAGCGACCAACAAGGCGGGTTTGGGTTGGGGTTGTCGATTGTGGCGGCGATCATCAACCTGCATGGGTTCAAGTTGGAGGTGGGTACGAGCGAGCAAGGTGGTGCACGCTTGGTGCTGGAATGTCGTCAGCAGTTGATGCCCGAGGCCTAAGTAAGAACTCGGTCAAAAATGTGGGAGCGGGCTTGCTCGCGAATGCGGTCTGTCAGCAACAGATAGGTTGACTGACCCACCGCATTCGCG
>NZ_QUZU01000005.1 GCF_004682055.1 Pseudomonas kairouanensis
CTCTGGAAAGAGCCCTGCGATTTGCCAGTGCCTGCGTCGACGGTCTCGCATCTCTCCTTGAGCCTTCGAACACCGATGCCAGTGACCTCGCTCGCTTGATAGAAGGCGAAGCAAAAAACCTCTCAGCAATCAGAATCGTGGTGCTCACCGACGGTATCGTTGGCAACATCACGCCTCCAGCGGAGTGGCGCGAAAAACCCGTGGAGTTCGAGGCCTATGACATTGTCCGCCTCTTCCGTGTACTAGGCGAAGGCGAAACCCGCACAGATATCGCCGTTGACTTGATAGCCTTGTCAGGAAAAGGATTGCCCTGCCTGCATGTGCCTGCACAGAATGACGATTACGATGCCTATCTTGCGGTCCTTCCCGGTGAAGTCCTGTCTCAGGTATATGAGCGCTACGGCGTCCGCCTCCTTGAGCTGAACGTTCGTGCGTTTTTGGGACTTCAGGGGCGCAAGAGCGTTAACGCTGAGCTTAGACGTACGATCGCCGATCAGCCGTCCATGTTCCTCGCATTCAATAATGGCATCGTCGCCACTGTCGATGATCTGGATGTCGCCCCCAATGCCACGGGCGGCATCGAAATACGCTCTCTCAAGGGCCTTCAGATCGTGAACGGTGGTCAGACTACCGCCTCACTGCACCGAGCCCGGCGTAAGGACTCTATTAGCCTTGAGCATGTAGCCGTCCCGGTAAAGATCATCAAAGTGGGTGGCGCCGACCTGAGTGAAATGGTCTCCTGCATCTCACGCGCAGCCAACCGGCAGAATACGGTCCAGCTCGCAGACTTCTCCGCAAACGACCCCTTCCATCAGCAGATTGAAACACTGGCCAACACGACTTGGCTCGATGACGGTAAAGGGCGCTGGTTCTATGAACGCGCCCGCGGCTCCTATCTGGCGGCTGAACAGAAGGCAGCCTATCGCATATCAGACACGAAAATATTCCGTCAGCAAACCCCAAAGCAGCGCCGCCTCAGCAAGCTTGACGTTGCCCGCTACCTCAGCGCCTGGTCCAGCCTCCCCGACAAGGTTTGCCTCGGTGGCCAGAAGAACTTCCAGATCTTCATGCAGCGACTCAAGGACGAGCCGACCCGCACGCCAGACCAGAATTGGTTCAAACGCCTGATAGCGATCGCGATCCTTTATCGCTCCGCAGAAAAGAAGATAAAGAGCATGAGGTTCCCTGCATATAGTGCTCAGATCATCGCCTATGTCATCGCTGGCATCTCACATCGCACAGGAGGGCGTATCGATTTCGATCTTCTTTGGTCGAAACAAGTAGTCAGTCCCGAACTCGAACAACTTATCGCCGGCTGGGCCATAAAACTCGACGAAGTTATGCGCAAATCAGCTGGTCAGCGAAACCCTAGCGAATGGTTCAAGAAAGCAGATTGCTGGAAAGACATCCAGGATAAGCTTCCTGAGTTTTCCGATCCCCTGCCATCCGAGCTCTCTTACTCAGCCGGAGAAGCAACGGACGGTATCAAGCCAATGATCCCCACCGGCACTCATACCGCCGCAGACTATGAGCGCATCACTCGCTGTATGGAAATACCGGCAACTATCTGGCTTGAAGTAGCCGAGCGTGGAGAGCAAACAAACACCATCCATTGGAAAGTAGCAGGTATATGCCGCACCATGGCGACCTACGCCGCAGGCGGTTGGCAGCGAAAGCCGACTGCCAGACAGGCAAAACCGGCCCTCGAAGCGGTCATTGCTGTCGAAAGGGCTGGGCTGGTTAATGCAGGGCTGCTGGCACAGCAGGTCGATGTTAATTAGGTCTGAGCCTGCGCCTCGGAAGAACGCTGAGGCAATCATTGCGTTCGGTACTCCGTGTAGTGGTTGCCCGCCAGGTGCATTGCCACTGGGTCGCCCAGATCGTCGGCCACCAGCACATAAAGGTATGAACGATGAAGGCACCCAAGGACCTGATCCGCATTCACTTCGACGATTCGGGCAACTTTGAAGAATCTGCCTCCGGTCGGTTCTTCCTGGACCCAGGCAACGGATCCTCGGTCGACCTTTCCGCAGTGCGGATCCTCGGCTGCCACGTCGACACGGACCGCCAACTGTACACCGGCGTGCTTCGTCCCGAGGTCCTTGCCCTGTTCGAGGCCTCGGAGCTGGTCGACTTAGCTGGACGACAATGGCATCCAGGACGGGGAGGGCTGTCTCGTCCTAAATAAGGTTTACACCTGTTTCAGGACTAGACAGCTGCTGCGCTTATCCTACTTCTTATTACCCTTCGACTTCGGCGGGCGCTTTTTGTCCGTTTCCTTCACCGTTTCCCTAGGCCTCTTCCTTGCCTCAGCTTCTGTCACGTATTCCCCTGTAACCGCATCACGGTACCTGCTTGGCATAAACGCTCCTTATCAGCCCGTCGCCACCTTGGCGACTCTTTCGAGGCTAGCTCAGGCGCTTGGGTGAACAAGCTTCAGTATGTGAGCACTCGTGTAAGCGAACGGTGAACCCACCTACCGTTCTCCCAAATTAAGGGCGATGGTGTCCGCCTATTTTTAAGCGGACGCGATAGCCCTTAAATGCGCCAACGAAGCTCTTACCCCAAGTCGTTCAAAGCCCAGGTTGTCCAGGAATGCCTGCAACCCGGCGCCTCCATCTCCAGCGTGGCCATCAGTCACGGCATCAATGCCAACGTGATCCGTAAGTGGCTGCCACTTTTTCGAGACCAGCCACCCGCAACCCTGCCGGCGTTTGTTCCGCTAAAGGTCGCCCCGAAAAGGCAGGCCGAGTCATCGGTGATCATCGAGCTGCCATTTGGCGAGCAAACCATCACGGTGAAATGGCCAGCTTCCGATCCCGAAGGATGTGTCCGTTTTGTCCGTGGACTTGCTTCGTGATCCGCATCGACGCAATTTGGCTGGCCACCGAACCGATGGATATGCGCTCCGGCACCGAGAAAGCCCTCGCGCGCGTCGTGTCTGTGTTCGGTGCGGCGCAGCCGCACTGCGCTTACCTCTTTGCCAATCGCCGAGGCAACCGCATGAAAGTGTTGGTGCACGACGGCTTGGGCGTTTGGCTGGCGGCACGCCGTCTACATCAAGGAAAGTTCTCCTGGCCGAGTAATCGGCATGGTGACCAAATGGAGCTAAATACTGAGCAGCTCCATGCACTGGTGGTCGGTCTTCCCTGGCAATGGCTTGGGTCTGACGGAGCCATCCGTAACCATTAAGAGACATGGATGACATACATCGATCAGCAGATCGGGCAGAGTCATCGCCATGATTCCTACTACCCCTCTCGATCAGCTCGACACCGAACAACTGCGCAGCCTCGCTGCGCAGTTGCTCAACCGCGTTGAGCATCTAGATATGCAGCTGGCGAGCCTCGACAAAGAGGTGCTTCATCAGAAGACCCGCAACCAGCAACTCATTCACGAAATAGCCCAGCTCAAACGCCACCGCTTCGCCAAACGCTCCGAGTCGTTCAGCCCTAATCAGGCCAGCTTGCTCGACGACCTGATTGAGACCGACCTGGCCGCCATCGAAGCAGAGCTTGAAATCCTGGCACCAAAACCAGCGCAATCAGTAGCCCGCCAGCAACCCAAACGCACTGCGTTGCCTGCCGAGTTTCCTCGCACACTAATTCATCACGAGCCTGAAAACACTCAATGCCAATGCGGCTGCGCCCTCAAGCGCATCGGCGAAGACGTCAGCGAAAAGCTCGACTACACGCCAGGCGTGTTCAGCGTTGAACGGCATATTCGTGGCAAATGGGTCTGTGATAACTGCGAAACCTTGATTCAAGAGCCGGTGCCGGCGCAAGTTATCGACAAAGGCATCCCGACTGCCGGGCTGCTGGCTCAGGTGATGATCGCGAAATACGCCGATCATTTGCCGCTGTACCGCCAGGAGCAAATCTTCGGGCGAGCCGGTCTCGCAATTCCTCGATCAACACTGGCCAGCTGGGTCGGCGCTTGCGGCGTGCAATTACAGCCACTGGTCGATGCCCTGCGCGAGGTCGTGCTTGAGCACAACGTGGTGCATGTCGATGAAACGCCAGTGCAGATGCTCGCACCGGGTGAAAAGAAGACTCATCGTGCTTATGTTTGGGGCTATGCCACGACCGCGTTCGCTGAAATCAGCGCGGTGGTGTACGACTTCAGTCCTGGTCGTTCGGGCGAATATGCCCGCAACTTTCTCGGCGACTGGAAAGGCAAGTTGGTCTGTGATGATTACAGTGGTTACAAAGCCAGTTTTGCACTTGGCGTCACTGAAATCGGCTGCATGACCCACGCCCGCCGTAAGTTCTACGACCTGCACGTCACCAATAAAAGCGTGCTTGCCGAGCAAGCGTTGCGGTACATCGCGGCCCTATATGAAATTGAACGCGAAGTTCGCGATTTGGAACCGGATGTCCGGCGACGAATACGTCAGGAAAAAGCAGCGCCCCTGATGTACGCGTTTCATACCTGGATGATCGCCCAGCGTGAGCTTGTGCATGAAGGTTTGGGGATTACCAAAGCCTTGGATTACAGCCTAAAACGCTGGGCTGCGCTGAGCCGTTATCTGAACGACGGCACGGTGCCCATAGACAACAACCATATCGAGCAGCAAATTCGACCTTGGGCTCTTGGAAGAAAAAACCGGTTGTTCGCTGGGTCACTACGCAGTGGCCAACGCGCTGCTGCGCTAATGAGTTTGATCCAGTCGGCCAAGCTCAACGGGCATGATGCGTATGCTTATCTGAAGGACGTTCTTACTCGCCTGCCGACGCAGCGGGCGAGTGAAATTGGGGAGTTGTTGCCGCATCGTTGGCAACCGGCTTAGCTGCGCAAGACGGGATGCCCGGACGCTTACTCAGCGACTGCTGGGTTTGATCAAGCATTCATGGTTGGAGAGCGGAGGCGTTTATGGCTATCGCAAAATCCATGACGATCTGCGCGGGGTTGGTGAAGTTTGCGGGCGCCATCGTGTGGCAAGGCTGATGGGTCTTGAAGGGCTGCGCTCTCAGACAGGGTATCGACGACGCCCTGGAAAGTACGGCGGTAAGCCAGCGGTCGCCTCACCCAATTTGCTGAAGCGCCAGTTTGATGTCGTGGAACCCAACAAGGTTTGGGTAACCGACATCACCTATATTCGTACGTATGAAGGCTGGTTGTATTTGGCGGTGGTGCTGGATCTGTTTTCTCGTCAGGTCGTTGGCTGGTCAATGAAGTCGCAGATGACCAGTGATTTGGCCATTGATGCTTTATTGATGGCGGTTTGGAGGCGTAAACCGAAACAAGAGGTAATGATTCATAGTGACCAAGGCAGCCAGTACAGCAGCTCCGATTGGCGTAGCTTTTTGAAGGCGAACAATTTGGTTGCCAGCATGAGTCGCCGAGGCAACTGCCATGACAACGCGGTGGCCGAGAGCTTTTTCCAGCTTCTGAAACGGGAACGGATCAAGCGAAAAATCTACACCACGCGGGAAGATGCTCGTAGTGATGTGTTCGATTACATCGAGATGTTCTACAACGTAAAACGCCGCCATGGTTTCAACAACCAGCTGTCACCGGTAGAGTTTGAAAAGCGTTACGCAATGAGCTTGCAAGGTGTCTAGATAATCCGGGGCGATTCAAACCTGAAAACACCCAGTGCCAATGCGGCTGCGCCCTCAAGCGCATCGGCGAAGACGTCAGCGAAAAGCTCGACTACACGCCAGGCGTGTTCAGTGTTGAACGGCATATTCGTGGCAAATGGGTCTGTGACAACTGCGAAACCTTGATTCAAAAGCCGGTGCCGGCGCAAGCCTTTTTGACAAAGGCATCCCGACTGCCGGGCTGCTGGCTCAGGTGATGATCGCGAAATACGCTGATCATTTGCCGCTGTATCGCCAGGAGCAAGTCTTCGGGCGAGCCGGTCTCGCAATTCCTCGATCAACACTGGCCAGCTGGGTCGGCGCTTGCGGCGTGCAATTACAGCCACTGGTCGATGCCCTGCGCGAGGTCGTGCTTGAGCACAACGTAGTGCATGTCGATGAAACGCCGGTGCAGATGCTCGCGCCGGGCGAGAAGAATACTCATCGCGCTTATGTTTGGGGCTATGCCACGACGGCGTTCGCTGAGATCAGTGCGGTGGTGTATGACTTCAGCCCTGGTCGCTCGGGCGAATATGCCCGCACCTTTCTGGGCGACTGGAAAGGCAAGTTGGTCTGTGACGATTACAGCGGTTACAAAGCCAGTTTTGCACTTGGCGTCACTGAAATCGGCTGCATGACCCACGCCCGCCGTAAGTTCTACGACTTGCACATCACCAATAAAAGCGTGCTGGCCGAACAAGCGTTGCGGTACATCGCGGCCCTATATGAAATTGATCGCGAGGTTCGCGATTTGGAACCGGATGTCCGGCGACGAATACGTCAGGAAAAAGCAGCGCCCCTGATGGACGCGTTTCATGCCTGGATGATCGCCCAGCGCGAGCGTGTGCATGAAGGTTTGGGGATTACCAAGGCGCTGGATTACAGCCTAAAACGATGGGCTGCGTTGAGCCGTTATCTCAACGACGGCACGGTGCCGATAGACAACAACCATATCGAACAGCAAATTCGACCTTGGGCTCTTGGAAGAAAAAACTGGCTGTTCGCCGTTTCACTACGCAGTGGCCAACGCGCTGCCGCGCTAATGAGTTTGATCCAGTCAGCCAAGCTCAACGGCCACGATACGTATGCTTATCTAAAAGACGTGCTTACTCGCCTGCCGACGCAGCGGGCGAGTAAGATTGGGGAGTTATTCCCGCATCGATGGCGACCGGCTTAGTTGCGCAAGACGGGATGCCTGACCGCTTACGCACTCGTTACCGAACCGAAAAAAAGCCTGCTGAACACAATGCTCAGCAGGCTTTTGAGTGAAACCTTTTCCGATCAGGCAGCCTGAGCCACCAGGCTATTACTCACCTTACGCCCCAACACCAACACCGTCACAAACCCAGCACCCACCAACGCCGTGGCCAGGCTCAGCAGCACCGCGCTGCCCATCTGGTCGACGATACGCCCGCCGAAGAACGAACCCAGGGCAATGATCACTTGGAACAAGGCGACGAACAGCGGCATGCCGCGTTCCACGTCCTTGGGGGCTACCACAAACATCCAGATACTGGCGCAGGCTGGGAACGCGCCGAAGGCGAAGCCCCAGAGTGCGATCAGCATCGAGGCGCCGGTCAGGCCGGTGGCGAAGTGGGGGAACAGCGCGGTGCTGGTGCCGATCATCAGCGCTACCAGCAACAGGGTGTGACGCACGCTGCGGTTGGCGGCGAAGCCGGCGAACACGTTGCCCAGCACGCCCGCTGCGCCGTAGAGCAGCAGCAGCGAGCCAATGGTCGGGCCGTCGAAGCCGGAGCTGTTTTTGAAGAACGGCGCCACATAGGTGTAGGCGGCAAAGTGCGCCAGGCCAATCAGCAAGACGGCGATCAAGCCGACCCGTGCTTGGGGGTTGATAAACAACGCCGGCAGGTCACTGACGCGAATGGCCTTTTCCGGTTTGAGCTGGGGCAGCAGCAGGACCTGCGCCAGTAGCACCGGCACGCCCACCAGTGCGGTGGCAAGAAAAGTCATGCGCCAGCCCATCAGCCCACTGAGCCAGGTGCCGACGGGCACGCCCAATACGGTGGCCAGGGTCACACCCATCATGATGATCGAAGTAGCCTTTGCCACCCCGACGCCCTTGGGGGCCAGGCGGCCGCTGAGGGCAATAGCTGTCGCCCAGAACCCGCCGATACTGATGCCCAGCAGCACCCGGCCGAACAGCAGCAGGCTGAAGTCACTGGCATAGGCCACGACCGAGTTGGCGATGATCATGATCAGTGTCAGGCCAATCAGCAGATAGCGCCGGTCCATGGCGCCAATGAACACCGACAGCAAAGGCGCGGCGAGGGCGGCCATGATGCCGGGCAGTGTCACCATCAGGCCCGCGTGGCCGGCACTGATGCCCAAGTCGCTGGCGACGTCATTGAGGACGCCCACTGGCAGGAACTCACTGGTCACCAGGGCGAAGGCGCCCACGGCAACCGAGAGAATGGCCAGCCACTGCTGTTTGACGCTTTGTTGATTATGCTCGGGGCGGCCGTGCGGGGCCTGTGTGGCACTTGGCATGGTGTGGGTTCCAAGATGAATGTCGCCTGTAGCCAGACGAGGGGAAGGAATTGGGGGGCGATTATATAAACCGGTCTTGATGAGTAAGCAGGCGCTCGTTTCGATAGTAATCATCAGTGCAATCGATTGGATGCCAGTTTCGTATGATATCTTTATGCCATCACACGTCGTGATGGTCACGGAGGATGGTATGAGGAAGCTGTCGTTGCTGGGTTTGCTGGTGGTATTGGCCGTTAGTCCGCTGTATGCGATGGGGTGTCCGAAGGGCACGCATCCGGTGGGTGGGACGGGGTCGCATCATAAGGGTGGGACGTGCCAGTAGGTCGCTTGTGGGATTGCCCTGCGAGATTCAAGAGACAAAAAAGCCTGCCGAGCCCAATACTCTGCAGGCCTTTACGTACGGTGGTAGTTGATCAGCCTGCATCTTCCGTTAAGCATGTTTTACCGGCTTTATAAGGCTTTCAGCGGGAATTCCGAACATTTCGTGCAGCTTCCAGATCATCGGCAATGTCAGTGCTCGTTTTCCATTCAACACTTCATAAACCCGATTCTGAAGACCAATCGCAGGCACTAGATCAGCTGCCGATAGCCCGGATTGTTCCATCCTGAAACGAATGGCATCGATCGGACTAGGGAGGTCTACGGGGAAGTGCTTCGCTTCATAGGCATTGATCAGGGTGATCATCACATCAAAGTAATCACCTTCGGGCGTGCCGGGTTCGGGCTCATTGTCGAATAGCGGGGAAAGTGGATAGGTCGGATTTTCATGGGTTACTCCGTTTCAACGGTATCAGCGTCAATAGCGCCGGGTCGCTCATGCGGACCGACGAGCTTGGTATAGGACTATCAAAGAAACTTCCCACATAACGCATTCCCCCTATAGCTGTGCATGATCGGCCCCAGGAACATGAAGGGCCCGCATGCATATAAATACGAGGGAGGGGGGCGTGACTTGCAAACGGGAAGTTCAAGGGGGAGTGGCAACCCCACCCAGAGCGTCATGCCGCACCATTGGCGTTCAGCTTTTTTCTCAGAAGATTCCTGATGATCTGCGATGCGCTCGTCTTTTTGATCAGGAAGTGAAACCTGCACCCCGACACAGCCGACAAGGCACAACATCAATACGGCAGCGATTACAGTTTTTTCCATTTAAAACCTGCTCAAGGGAAATACTTTGACGTTCCCAGTATTGTCGTTCGCTGCAGATGTGCTCGTGAACACTAAAAATAACTTATTGATATTTATGACTTCTTGTTTCCCGGGGGGCTCATCCCTAAAGTCCTTACCCGTGCGGCCGAAATGCTCTCATACGATGTCGTATCCCCAATAAGAGAGCACCCCCGAAAATGTCCCTTCGCAGCTTGTCCATCGCCCGCCGTGCGGGTCTGGGTTTTGCCCTGATTGCTTTGCTGGTGGCCCTGCTGGGGTTTTTTGCGCTCTCCAATATGGCAAGCATCCGTGCCAGTGCGGTGCAGGTTGAAAGCGGGTTGGTGCCCAAGATGCGGATGGTCTCGGATATCCGCGAAATCATGCTGCGTATTCGTACGATCTCGCTGCGCATGGCGCTGGACCCGAACCCCACTGCCATCCCGCAATATCGCAGCCAGATGGACACTCGTAGCCAGGATCTGACCAAACGACTGGCCGATCTGAACGCGGTGATCGACACCCCCGACGTGCGCACGCTTTACGACCAGTTCCAGGTCTCGCTGCGCCAGTACCAGCAAGGGCTGGCCCAGTCGTTTGTGCTGGCCGACAAGCAGCAGAGCGCCGAGCTGAACAAGCTCTTGTTGGTGGACATGAAAACCGTGGTCGATGGCTCGGGTGCCCAGCTCAATGCCCTGGCCGACTACTACAACGCCCAGATCAACCAGCAGGGCCAGGCAGCCGAGGCGCAGTACAGCCGTTCGCGCACCATGGTGTTTGGTTTCGTGATTCTGGCAGGCCTGAGTACCGTGGCCCTGGCCTTGTTGCTCACCCGCAGCATCGTCGGGCCGTTGGGGCAGGCCATGCGCGCGGCGGAGAACGTTGCCAAAGGCGATCTGACCCAGAACGTCGAAGTGACCGGCAACGATGAAGTCACCCGTCTGCTGGTGGCGCTGCAGTCGATGCAAGGCAATTTGCGCAGCACCCTGCAATTGATCCGTCAGTCGGCCGCGCAAATGGCGGCGTCTGCTACCGACCTCAACAGCATCACCGATCAGAGCAGCCGCAGCCTGCAAAAACAGACCGCTGAAATCGAACAGGCGGCGACGGCGGTCAACGAGATGACCTCAGCAGCCGATGAAGTGGCCCGCAATGCGGTGTCGACGTCCGAGTTCACCCGCCTGTCCAATGAGACCGCGCGTGAAGGGCAGCATCGCGTGGGTGAAACGGTCAGCGCGATCCAGGCGTTAAGCAGCAATATCGGCGAGACGTCAGGCCTGGTACAAAACCTGGCGGAGCAGTCGCGGGATATCGGCAAGGTGTTGGATGTGATTCGCTCCATCGCTGAGCAAACCAACTTGCTGGCACTCAACGCCGCCATCGAGGCAGCGCGCGCGGGTGAGTCCGGCCGGGGGTTTGCGGTGGTGGCCGATGAGGTGCGAGCGCTGGCCCACCGCACCCAGCAGTCGACCCTGGAGATCGATCAGATGGTCACCGCCATGCGCACCGGTTCCAACGAGGCGTTGGTGTCGATGCAATCGAGCACCCAGCGTGCCACCGACACCCTGACCCTCGCCGAAGAGGCAGGGGGCGCCTTGAGCCAGATCACTGAGTCCATCGACCAGATCCACCAGCGCAACCTGGTGATCGCCAGCGCCGCCGAGGAGCAAGCTCAGGTCGCCAAGGAAGTGGACCGCAATATCGTCAATATCCGTGACTTGTCTGCGCAGTCGTCTTCGGGCGCTGGGCAGATCAATGGTTCAAGCCATGAACTGGCGCGGTTGGCGGTTGCGCTTAACGAAGCGGTGGCGCGGTTCCAGCTGTAATTATTCGGGCGTCAGTTCCAGCACTCGATCCCGCCCGCCCTCAGCCAACAGATAGGTTCCCCGCCCCGTCGGCACAATCGATTGGGGCGCTTTCAAGAATGAAAGAATCGTCTGTTGGCGCCCCTGTTTATCAATCAACAACAACCGCGCCCGATGCGTGGCGTCTTCGTTGATCCACAGGCCACGTTCGTCGCACATCAGGAATGTCGGCTGATTCAGGTGGCTCAGTACCACCGGGTCGCTGCCGTCATCGGTCAGCTCGCGTACCACACCTTTTTGCTTTTCGGTGTAAAGCATGCGGCCATCGGTGCAGCGCACGATGGATTCGCCTTCCTGGAGTTGGTCGCGCACTACGGTGAGCGACTGGTCGCTCCAGCGATAACGCAGCAATCGCCCCGCCGGCTTGCGGTCTTCGATGGCGTAGAGGTAGTCGCCGTCATCCCACAGCCCTTGCACGCTTTCGCCTTTGAATAGTTCGGTGACCACACCGTCCTTGAGGAAACTCACCGGCAAGTCGGCGGATTCCTGGCTGAACACCCAGCCGCCACGGGTAGCAAACAGGCCGTCGGGTTTGGACAGGTTGGCCACCACCACTTCACGCCTGCCGTCGGCATGGATGCGCACAATGCTGCCCTTGGCATCGTCGAGTTCCTGGCTGACCATCAGCGAGCCGTCGGGCAGTGGCATCAGCGAAGCCGCTTTGGGCACATCCTGGTGCACCACGTGGACGCGCCAGCCGCTGGCAGCACTGACGGGGTAGAAGCTTTGCCAGGCAAAGAAGCCCAGGGTGGCGACGCACAGCAGGCCAAGGGTGTACGCACAGACGCGCAGCGCCGGGTGGGTTTTGCGAGGTAGGGTCATTGATCAGTGCCAGCAGTCAGTCGCAGGGAGGGTCGCAGGGGCGACCACCCTACCAAGGCTGACGCTGAACTTCACCCATGGATGGCTAGGCGCAGTACGAAAGTCATGCGGTATACGCCCCAGCGCTCCGGCCAATAAATCCTTTTGCGTCCTTTGGATGCAATTAACCCGAACTGTTTGAAAATAATCACCAAAAAAACAATGGATTGTGGTTGTGGGTATCATCTTTCAGGTTGTTTTTAATAAAGATAGCAAGTGGCTATTGTTTGTTTCGTTTAGTGTTTGATCCAATGAACGAGGGTGAACGGCGACATTGGCCATCCACTTTCGTAACCGCCGGAAAATGGAGAATTCCCGAGATGAACGCACATACCCCATTGGCGGCCCTCGCGGGTAACTATGGTCATGGCGACGTCGTGGCCGCGCATCGGCATGAAGAGGGTCAACTGGTCTATGCCATTAACGGTGTGATGCTGGTGTCGGTGGTCGGGACCACGTGGGTGGTGCCTTCGGCGCACGCGCTTTGGGTTCCTGCGGGGGTGGAGCACCAGATCCGCATGACCGGCGAGGTGCGCATGCGCACCTTGTTGATCTCACCGGGCGTGCACCGGGCGTTGACGGAAGAATGCCACGTTCTCAAGGTTTCGCCATTGTTGCGCGAGTTGATCATCGCAGCGGCCGATGAGCCTGACACTGCAGCGGCCTTGTTGCGTCATGCACAGATTGTCGATCTGATCTTCTCGGAGCTCGACAGGGCGCAGAGGGTGCTGGCGCATGTGCCGATCCCTGATGAGCCAAGGCTCAAGTCGCTGTGTGCCGACTTTATCGACAACCCTTCCCAGGAGTCGAAACTGGAGAGCTGGGCGGTGCAACTCAATATGAGTTCGCGCACCCTGGCGCGGCTGTTCCAGAAAGAGTTGGGCATGACGTACGGCGAGTGGCGCAAGCGCACCCGGCTACTGCTCAGCCTGCAACGGCTGGCCAGCGGTGTCTCGATCCTGGAAGTGGCGTTGGAGCATGGTTACCAAAGCCCCAGCGCGTTCACTGCAATGTTCAAGCGCACAATGGGCTACACGCCGAGCAACGTCCGCCTGGTCTGATACTCCCCGGCGAGTGCGCCCCCCCAATCGAACATGACCCCGCCTCCCAGCAGAGCCACGTAGTTTGAGCTGCGATAAGGCGGCCTACAGGCACATTGTCCAAATCGAAACGACGGTTGTCTGGAACGCGGGAGATGCGCGGCCCAGTGCTCTCTTAACCTGCGCCTCTACTTGGCATTCTGGGTTTTTTCGATGGGCTCGCCTTATTTCTGTACACGACAGGGTCGTCTTTCGCTGCTGGGTGTGGCGGTCGTCTTGCTGGCAGGTTGTTCCTCTTGGGTCGCTCATACACCCGCACAACCACACCTGCAGCCCGTCAATGTCCTGAGTCGTCTGCCCCAGGGTGTGTCGGCCCAAGCATTACCCGACCATTGGTGGCAGCTGTATAACGATCCGCAACTCGACGCGCTGGTGCAGCAGGCATTGCTGCACAACCGCGACCTGGCGGCGGCCCAGGCCCATGTGCAATCGATGCTGGCCGGGATCCTGCAGGCCGATGCCGAGCGCTGGCCGTCGACCCAGGCGTCACTGGGCGCCGAGTACGGCAAGACGGCCGATGATCAAACCTTGGCCAAGGCCACCGATAGCCATGCACCGTCACAGTGGGCGTTCAACCCAGGCATTGAACTGGCGTATCAGGTGGACGTCTGGGGGCAGGTCCAGCGCAGCATCGAGCGGGCCCAGGTTCAGGCCGCTGCAGCCCAGGACGCCGAAGACGTGTTGCGCATCACGCTGGTGGCGCAAACCACTCGCGCCTATGTCAACACCTGCGCCCTGGGCGCGCGCATCAAGGTTCAACGCCATTCGCTGGACGTCGTGGGGCGCAGCCTGGCGTTGATCGACCGCCAGCGTCAGGCCGGTGTGGTCGCAGACCTTGAATACACCCGCATGCAGGCGCTGCAAGGCGAAACCCTGGCGCTGCTGCCGATGCTGGAAGCACGCCGGCAAGCGGCCCTGTACGAGCTGGCGATGCTCACCGGCGTGGCAGACCTGCAACAAGGCGCTGGCGCGGCAACCTGTGAGTCGGTGCCGCAACTCAATGCCCAATTGCCGGTGGGCGATGGTTGGCAGCTACTCGCGCGGCGGCCCGATATTCGTCAGGCCGAGCGAGCGTTGCAGGCTGCCACGCTGCAAGTGGATATCGTCCAGGCCGACCTGTATCCGAAGGTGACCTTTGGCGCTGCAGTGTCCTCATCCGCCAACAAACCCCATGAGTTGGCAGACAGCAGCGCGGTGATGTTTGGCATCGGCCCGCTGATTACCTGGCAATTCCCCAACTGGCGTGCCAATCGCGCGCGGGTCAACCAGGCCAGGGCGTTGGAGCAGGTGGAGGTGGCGACATTCGAGGCCCGTGTGCTCAAGGCGCTCAAAGAGGTACGCCAGGCCCTTGCGTTGTACGACGGCGAGCGTCAGCGCCACGCCGCCTTGAGCCAGGCGCTGGAGAGCAGCCGTCAGGCCTACCGGTTGGCCCAGTTCAATTACAACGCCGGCGCCATCGACTTTCTCGACGTGCTCGACAGCGAGCGTGAACTGATTCGCTTGCAGGCCACATGTGCCGATGCCGATGGCCAGCTGTTGCAGCGCCAGATCAGCTTGTTTCGCGCGCTGGGTGGCGGTTGGCAGCCTCCCGCTCTCGCTACCCAGACCGCTGCCCGCAGCGCAGCCTCCGTCAATCTTTCCGGTACCCAGCCATGAATATCGCTGTCGATGAAAAAACCGTTGTCCAGGATGAGCAGGAGAATATGGCCGAGCAACGCCAGCAGGCTCGCAAGCAGCGGCGCAAACGCAACATGATCCTGCTGGGAGGCGTTGGGCTATTGATCGCAGCGGTGGCGTTCGGGGTGTACTGGATGACCGTGGGGCGTTATCTGGAACAGACCGATGATGCCTATGTGCGTGCTGATTGGGTTCCCATCAGTGCAAAGGTCTCCGGGTATGTGGCCCAGGTGCTGGTGGAGGATGATCAACCCGTCAAAGCGGGGGATGTGCTGGTGCGCATCGAGGCGCGTGACTACCAGGCCCGCTTGGCGCAGGCCCGTGCGCAGCTGGCTGAAACCCAGGCCTCAGTGGCGGCGCAACAGGCCAACCTGCACGTCACCGACAGCCTGATCGCCCAGCAAAAGGCCGGCGTTGCCCAGGCCCAGGCCCATACCCGCAGTGTGGCTGCCGAGCTGCACCGCGCAAGCCTCGACCAACGCCGCTACGACGGCTTGGTGCGCGAACACGCCGCCAGTGCCCAGCGCCTGGAAACCGCAGCCGCCAGCTACACCCAGGCCAACGCCGCGGTAGACATTGCCAAGGCCATGCAGCGTCAACAGGAAGCCCGGCTGACCGTTGCCCTCAGTCGGCGTCAATTGGCCGAAGCTGGTGTTCAGCAACAGATTGCCCGGCGCAGCCAGGCCCAGGCGCAGTTGGACCTGGCCACCCATGCACTGCAAGACACCCTGATCCGCTCGCCCATCGACGGGGTAGTGGGGCAGCGCAAGGTGCGCACTCGCCAATACGTCGCCCCCGGTTTACCGTTGCTGGCGGTAGTGCCCTTGCAGCAAGCCTATGTGGTGGCCAACTTCAAGGAAACCCAATTGCGCGACATGCGCGCAGGCCAGGCGGTGGCTATCAGCGTCGACAGCTACTCGGGGCGCAAGCTCAAGGGCCATGTGGTGAGTTTCTCGCCGGGTTCCGGGGCCGTGTTCGCACTGTTGCCGTCGGACAACGCCACCGGCAACTTCACCAAGATCGTGCAGCGCTTCCCGGTCAAAATCGTGATCGATGAGCAAGGCGAGGGCGGGCCTATCCTGCCGGGCATGTCGGTGATCGCCAGCGTTGATACGCGGCCCGCCAAGCAGGGTGTAGCCCATGACTGAAGCCGCTGAAAAGGCCGTCTCCGTTCGTGCGTGGGTGGCGGTGATCGGCGGGCTGTTCGGCTGTTTCATGGCCGGCATGAACGTGCATGTGACCAGCGCCGCGCTGCCGGAAATCGAAGGGTCCCTGGGGGCGACATTCGAGGAGGGCTCATGGATCTCCACCGCGTACCTGGTCGCGGAAATCGTGATGATTCCGCTGACTGCCTGGCTGGTCCAAGTGTTCTCCCTGCGCCGGGTGATGCTCGTGGGGTCGTTTGTGTTCCTGGTGGCGTCTATTGCCTGCTCCTGGGCACCCAACCTGGAAGTGATGATCATCATTCGGGTGATCCAGGGCGCCGCTGGCGCGGTACTGATCCCCTTGTCATTCCAACTGATCATCACCGAGTTGCCGCCCAGCAAGATTGCGATGGGGATGGCCATGTTTGCGTTGTCCAACAGTGTGGCCCAGGCCGCCGGACCGTCCATCGGTGGCTGGCTGACGGATGCCTATTCCTGGCGCTGGATTTTCTACCTGCAACTGGCCCCCGGCATTCTGTTGTTGCTGGCGGTGGCGTGGTCCATCGATGCCAAACCCATGCAGTTGAGCCTGCTCAAGCGCGGCGACTGGGGTGGGATCCTGGCGATGATCGTCGGCCTGGGCGGCTTGCAGATCGTATTGGAGGAAGGTGGGCGCAAGGACTGGTTCGCCTCCGATTTTATTGTGTGGATGTCCCTGATCGCCGGCATCGCGCTTTTGTATTTTGTGCTTTCGCAACTGTATGGCAGCCGTTCCTTCATCAACCTGCGCCTGCTCAAGCGCTACAACTTCGGGGTGGCCAGCGCGGCAATGTTCATTTTTGGCGGGGCGACCTTCGGCCTGGTGTTCCTGGTGCCCAATTACCTCTCCCAGTTGCAGGGCTACAACGCGCGGGAAATCGGGATCAGCCTTATCGCCTATGGCATGGTGCAATTGGTGCTGGCGCCGTTCATGCCGCGCCTGATGAAGTGGCTCAACCCGAAACTGATGGTCGCCAGCGGCTTTTTTATCATGGCCCTGGGGTGTTACCTCGGTGCGCACCTGGATGGTGATAGTGCCGCCAACGTGATCATTCCTTCCACGGTGGTGCGTGGCATCGGCCAGCCACTGATCATGGTGGCGCTGTCGGTGTTGGCGGTGTCGGGCCTGGCAAAAGATGAAGCCGGTTCCGCGTCCGCCTTGTTCTCCATGCTGCGCAACCTGGGCGGCGCGGTGGGCACCGCAGGGTTGACGCAGATCGTGGCCATGCGCGAGCGCTTTCACTCCGAGCGGGTGGGGGAGTCGATCACGCTGTTTTCCCCGTCCTTGCAGGAGCGCCTGCACGCCAGCATGGCCGACAGCGAAGCGTTCATCTTCAACCAACTGTTACCTGCCCAGCAGCAGGTCCTGGAGGGGCTGATCCAGACCGTACGTCGTGAGGCGTACTTGATGGCCTACAGCGATGCGTTCTATGTGTCGTGTGTCGCGTTGATCTTGTGTGGCGTGGCGGCCTTGGCGTTACGTGACGCCAGAGCCTAAGGCTGTGTTTGCAGGCCCTGGCGAATCTTCTCCAGCAATTGATTGATGTGAAACGGCTTGGTGATCAGGTCCATGCGTTCGCCAAGGAAGTCTTGCCGGTTTGCCGCGTTTTCGGCGTACCCGGTCATGAACAGGACCGGCAGGTCGCTGCGCAGTTCACGGGCGACGTCCGCCAGCTCGCGGCCGGTCATGTAGGGCAGGCCGACATCGGTGAGCAACAGGTTGATCGTCGGGTCGGCCTTCAAGTACGCAATCGCTTCGTCACCGTCTGCTGCCAGGCTGCAGTGGTACCCCGCGTCTATCAACACTTCGGCGACAAAGCTGCGCACGGACGGCATGTCTTCGACCACCAGGATGTGCTCGCCATTGGTCACGCCCTGCACGGCCAATGTCTTGATGGTCGGGTTGGCGGGGCCCTCCGCTGCGGGCAGCATGATGGTGACCTCGGTGCCTTGGCGGGTCACGCTGCGGATCTGCGCGTCGCCACCGGACTGGCGGGCAAAACCGTAAATGGTCGACAGCCCCAGGCCCGTCCCCTGGCCGATGGGCTTGGTGGTGAAGAAGGGATCGAAGACTTTGTCGATCACGCTGTGCTCGATGCCGACGCCGTTGTCCCTTACCGACAGGGCGATGTAGGGGCCATTTTCCAGCTTGAGGTTGCCGTTGGAATACGCCGGGTAAGTGGTGACCCAGATATTGCCACCTTGTGGCAGTGCATCCCTGGCGTTGATCACCAGGTTCAATACCGCGCTTTCCAATTGGATCGGGTCCACCATCGCCACGGCGGGGTTCAGGGTCAGCTCCAGCTTCAGGGCAATATTTTCGCCGATGGTACGCACCAGCAATTCCTCCAGCGAACGGATATGCGCGTTGATATCGATCGGGCGGGTGTCCAGAGGTTGTTGGCGGGCAAAGGCGAGCAGGCGGTTGGTCAGGCCGGCGGCGCTCAGCGCCGAGCTGAGCGCGGCGTCGGCATAGCCCAGGACCTTTTCAGTGCGCTGGCTTTCGATGCGTTTTTTGATCAGCTCAAGGCTGGTGATGATACCGGTGAGCAGGTTGTTGAAGTCGTGGGCGATACCGCCGGTGAGTTTGCCCAAGGCGTCCATCTTCTGTGCCTGCAGCAGTTGGGCTTCGGTGCGCGCCAGTTGGGTGGCCGCGTTGGCCAGTTCCGCCTGTTGGTGACGTTCACGGCGACGGTGCTCGGTCACATCCTCGACAAACACCAGGCTCAAGTCCGCACGTCGATACGGCGAAATCTGCCATTCGGTTTCGCGCAGCTCGCCTTCGACCTTCATCTGCAGCGTGCCTTTCCAACGTTCACCGGCCGACAGGCGCTCGCACAGTTCACGGATAACACCATGCTGGCCGTCGGCGAAGCATTCAAGCAGCGCTTCGGGGTTCAGGTTGTCATGAATCAATTGGGCAAAGGCGTGGTTGCACTCATGCACCTTGAGCTGGGCATCCATCACGGCAATCGGCGCGCTGATGTTGAAGAAGATCTCGCGAAAACGCGCCTCGCTCTCGCGCAGGGCATATTCGGTGTCGCGCACCCGCAACAGCGTGCGCAGGGTGGCCAGTAACACATCCGGGTCCACGGGGTGGATCAGGTAGGCGTCAGCGCCCGCGTCCAGGCCGGTGATGATATCGCCGGTTTCGATCGACGCCGCTGAAACGTGCACCACAGGCAGCAACGCGGTGGCCGGATCGGCACGCAGGCGGCGCACGATATCGAAGCCACTCATGTCCGGCAGGTTGACGTCCAGGATCAGCGCATCGATGTTTTTATCGCCGATGAGGTCCAGCCCTTCCTGCCCGGTGCCGGCTTCCAGCACCTTGTAGAGGTGCCGCTCCAGGCGCCGACGCAGGGCGTAGCGCGTGGCGGCGTTGTCGTCGACGATCAGCAGTTGGATATCACGTTTCATCGACGTTCTCGCTGGAGATGGACAGAGGAATGATCACATAGAACAACGAGCCTACCCCTGGGGTGCTTTCAACGCCCACTCGACCACCCAGCAGTTCGGCGAAGCGCTTGCACAGCGACAGCCCCAGACCGGTTCCGCGCAAGCGTTTTTGCAGCGGTGAGTCGATCTGGGAAAAGTCTTCGAACAGGTTGCTATGCAGCTCGGCGGGTATGCCCAGGCCGGTGTCCTGCACGGCGAAGCGA
Organism: Pseudomonas kairouanensis; assembly: GCF_004682055.1. GTDB lineage: Bacteria > Pseudomonadota > Gammaproteobacteria > Pseudomonadales > Pseudomonadaceae > Aquipseudomonas > Aquipseudomonas kairouanensis. The sequence goes on from NZ_QUZU01000005.1 coordinate 19,586, forward strand.
ATCTCGTGCTCACTCTCCATGCGCGCTGAAATCCGCACTTCGCCCTGCAGGGTGAACTTCAAGGCATTGGAGATAAAGTTGCGCAGAATCTGCGCCAGCTTCTTGTCATCGGTATAGAGCTTGGGCAAGCCGGACGGCTCTTCGAAAATAAGGTCCACCGACGATGCATCGACAATGGGGCGAAACATGCCGCGCAGGGCCGAGAACAGGTCGAACATGTCGAACCAGGCCGGCGAGATGGTGATTCGCCCCGCCTCGATCTTGGCCAGGTCGAGCAAGTCGTCGACCATTTCACGCAGCTCGCGCGCCGAGCTGCGCACAAAGCCGACTTGAATATGTTGCTCGGGGCTCAGCGGGCCATCCAGTTCATCGGCCAGCAGGCTGGTAATGCTCAGGATCGAACCCAGGGGCGTGCGGAACTCATGGCTCATATACGACAGGAAACGGCTTTTGAGGTCTGACGCCTGGCGCAATTGATCGGCCTGCATGTCCAGTTCGGCATAGAGTGCGAGCACGCCCTGGTTGGTCTCGTCCAACTCGGTGCGCAAAGCAACCGCTTCTTCGCGAAGGCGTTCGATTTGCTCAGTGAGCGAGGCAGTGGTCTCAGCCATCAATGGCCTCCAGGGCAATCACGAAGACGGTAACGTCATCCCGACCACGACAGAAATCGCGGTGCAGGATGGCGGCGATCAGGGCCGGGTGGCGATGGACGAGCCCGGGGTAATCCGACAGATTCCAGCGTGATTGCAGGCCGTCGCTGTACATAATCAGCAACTGGCCTGCCACCTGAGGGTAGTCGAAGGGATGTGCCTTGCGAAACTGCACGCCGACGATGCCAGGGTGGGACGCCAACCCGCGTGACTTGTCCGGCCCGATCAGGCTGGCGCCGATGTTGCCTACGCCGGTAAAGCGCAGGTTATCGGCCACGGCATCGTACTGGGCCACGGCAATGGCGCCGCCACGGGTGCCGCCCATGGCCACATGCATGTCGTTCATCAACACCGTCGCATCCACGAAGGCCGCCTGTGCGAATACCTGTTCGCCGGCCTTGGCGGCTTGCTCTGCCAGCTCGCCATGGCCCAGGCCGTCGGCTACCAGTACGCTGAAGCGGCCCGGTTCGATTGCCAGGTGCCAGGCATCGCCGCAGTGCGGATCGTTGTGCAGGGAATGCTGGCTGACGCCGTAGCGGATATCCTTGGCCTTGGCACCACGGGGCGCAACCCTGGCGAGGATCGCTGTGCCACGCGCGTCGGCATACACATCGAACACTTCGGCCAGGCGTGAAACAGCCCCCAGGCCTATGCCCTGGGTGCCCCCCGTGGAAAAGCCATCCACTAGGCAGCTGTTCAGGTCCAGGCCCTGGCCACGGTCCACGGCCAATAGCTCGACAGCACCGTTGCCAGTGGCGCGCAGGTGCAGCGCGCCGTGGTCGGCATGCTTGAGGATATTGCTGGCCAATTCCGTGGCCACCAGGGCCACGCGGCCGGCATCGGTTTCGTCAAAGCCCAGTTGTTCGGCGAGCTTCTGCGCCACGCGCCGGGTGTGGCCGACCTGGCTTACCTCTTCAATCAACAATACGTGCGTCAGGGCACTGGGAATGTTCAGGCCCATCGGGTGATCGTCACGCGGGTGCCTTTGCCTGGCGCGGTGTCCAGTTCAAATTCTTCCACCAGGCGCTTGGCCCCGGTGAGGCCCAGGCCCAGCCCGCCGCCGGAGGTCCAGCCGTCGGTCATGGCCAGCTTGAGGTCGGGAATCCCCGGGCCCTCGTCGCGAAAGGTCAGGCGCACGCCGGTGCGGTGGTCTTTCTCGATAATTGCCCAGTCCATATACCCGCCACCGCCGTACACCACGGTGTTGCGGGCCAGCTCGCTGACCGCCGTGACCAGCTTGGTCAGGTCGATCAGGCGCATGCCGCAGTCCTGGGCCAGTTTGCGTACCAATTGTCGAGCCAGCACAACGTCCTGTTCTATCAGCACGGGATGGGTGCCGCTGCTGGCTTGGGTCATGAGTGTTCCACCCGGTCGCGCAACAGTTTCATGCCGCGCTCGACATTGAGCGCGGTGGCCACCCCAGGCAAGGTCATGCCCAGTTCCACCAGGGTGATGGCAACGGCGGGCTGCATGCCTACCAATACGGTCTGGGCGTCCATGATGCGCGACAGCCCGGAAATAGTGCCGATCATGCGGCCGATGAACGAGTCGACCATGTCCAGCGCCGAGATATCGATCAGCACACCGCGCGCCGAAGTGCGGCTGATGCGCTCCGACAAGTCGTCCTGCAAGGTCAGCGCGAGTTGGTCGTGCATGTCCACTTGAATGGTCACGAGCAAAAACTCGCCCATCTGCAATATAGGGATGCGTTCCATACTCAAACGGCCTTGGTAACGGTGACGCCCAGACGCTTGAGGGACAGCGCCAGAGCGTCCGCCAGATTGGCCTTGGTGATCACGCCTTGCAGGTCCAGGCCCAGGTGCACGATGGTCTGGGCAATTTGTGGGCGTACGCCGCTGATGATGCAGTCGGCGCCCATCAGGCGGATGGCCGTCACGGTTTTGAGCAGATGCTGGGCCACCAGCGTGTCGACGGTCGGCACGCCGGTGATGTCGATGATGGCAATTTCTGCGCCGGTATCGACGATGCGTTGCAGCAGCGACTCCATGACCACTTGAGTGCGTTGGGAGTCCAGGGTGCCGATCATCGGCAGCGCCAGCACGCCATCCCACAGCTTGACCACCGGGGTCGACAGCTCCAGCAGCTCTTCTTGCTGGCGCTTGATCACCGACTCACGGGACTTCTGGAAGGTACGGATGGTGTGCATGCCCAGGGCGTCCAGCAGCTCGGAAATCTCCCAGAGCTGTTCGGCCAGTTGCGTCGGTTGCTCGGCGTATTCGCGTTGCAGCAGGGTGAACAATGGGCCTTTGAGGGCAAAGATGAAACTGGCGGTCTGCTGGGAGTCATGCCCCAGCAGTGCGCGGCTGTGGGAGAGCTTTTCCAGGAAAACCCGGGTTTCTGCCCAGTTTTCCTGGTTGATGTTTTGCGAGCCGCCTTGTTGCAGCACGCCGGTCAGCAGGCCGAGAAACTCGTTGGCCTGCTGTTTGATATCGTCTTCTTTGAGGTTGCGCGTGGCGCCGGAGGCTTCAAGGCTTTTGACCCAGGCTGTCGACAAATCAGCCTTGCTGGCCTGTAGCGCCGTAACGGTGTTTGCGTGAAGTGTTGCCATGGGGGAAAGCTCCTTGAATGCCGGTTGGATGCAGCGCAATTTATACTAATTCGAACTGTTTTAAATTGTTTCGGATGTGCCCGGCGTGTAATACCCATGGGCACGCCGCGCGAGGGCGCTGGGGCTCAGTTACTATAGTTAGCCTCCCTCGATCAGCCAGTGGCCCGCCGTGATCATCAATTTCGACCTCAACGACCTCCAAGCCTTCCGCGCCGTCGTGGACAAAGGCAGCTTTCGCGGCGCCGCTGAGGCGATTCGTATCTCCCAACCGGCGCTGAGCCGGCGCATCGAAAAGCTTGAATCGGCCCTGGACGTGAAGCTGTTCGAGCGCACGACTCGGCGTGTGAGTCTGACCATGGTGGGGCGCGCTTTTCTCCCACAAGTTGAAAGAATATTGGATGACCTCGACATTGCCTTGATGGGCATCAGCAATGTGGCCTCCACGCGCATGGGCAACGTCACCATCGCCTGTGTACCGTCCACGGCGTATTACTTCATGCCCCACGTCATCTCCGAATTCCACAAGCTGTACCCGAAGATTCGCCTGCGGGTGCTGGATGCCAGTGCCGGTGAAGTGTGCAACGCGGTGGAAAGTGGCGAGGCGGATTTCGGCGTGAGTTTCAGTGGCAGCCTGGCTGATGAAGTGGAGTTCGAGTTGCTGCTGCAGGAGCGTTATGTGCTGGCCTGTCGCCGTGATCATCCGCTGGCCGGGCGCGAGAGCGTGCCGTGGGCCGAAGCCTACGAGCACGACTACATCACGGTGGACAAAACCTCGGGTAACCGCTTCCTGCTGGACCAGGCCCTGCGCGGTGTGCGGGTGAAAAAGCCGAGCATCTGCGAGACCCACCACGTCACGACGATGATCGGCTTGGTAGAAGCTGGGCTGGGGGTGGCGATGGTGCCGTCGATTGCCATGCCGGCGATCGAGCATCCGATTCTGGTCAGCGTGCCGCTGGTAGAACCGCAAGTGATGCGCAATGTGGGCTTGATAAAACGCCGCGGGCGGACATTGCCGCCAGCGGCGCTGGAGTTGGAGCGATTGGTGCGGGAGATGCCGTTCCGGTCAGCGTGATACCGAGTCCAGGCCGGTGGATTGCACCACCGGTTGCGCCTCGGGTGAGGCCAGGTACTGCAACAGTGCCTTGGCCTGGGCCGGGTGTTCGGCATTCACCGGAATGCCCGCCGCAAAACGCGTTACCGATTGCACGTCTTCCGGGATTTTGCCCACGTAGGTCACCCCCGGCACCGGCAACAGTTCCGCCACCTGCTGCAAGCCCACTTCGTAGTCACCCTTGGCGACCTGCTCGGCCACCGGGACGCGTTCGATCATGGTGCCCTTGGCCGGCATGCCGAGTTTCTTGAACAACTCCTTCTGCACATACACACCGCTGGCGCTGTCCGAATACGCCACGGACTTGGCCTTGCTCAGCACGGCCTTGAGTTCGGCATCGGTGCCGATGGCGGGCTTGGCGGCGCCTGCTTTGACCACCAGGCCGATGCGCGAGTCGGCCAGCTCCACGCGGGACGCCGGGTCGACCTTGCCTTGCTTGATCAAGTCATCCAACGCGTAGCCGACCATGATCACCACGTCGGCATGTTCGCCACGGGCCAGGCGGTTGGGAATGGCTTGCGGCGCCTTGCCCATGGACGGGCCGAGGATGGTGTCCAGGGTGTCGCCGCTGTGCTGGGCATACTGCGGGCCCAGCAGCTTATAAGCGGCCGTGAAGCCGCCGGAGGTCATCACCTTGAGTTCTTCAGCCTGGGCAGTCAGCGCCAGGGCGCCAAGGGCCAGGGCCGACAGGGTCTTGAGCAATGGCTGCATCATGCGGCCCCCTGCATCACCTGGCCACGGGCGTTGGCGCGGCGATACAGTGCCAGGGTCGAGCACAGCGCGCACGCCGCCGCGAACATCATCCAATAGGCGGGCGAGGCCTTGTCTTCGGTGATGTGAATGAACCAGGTGGAAATCGCCGGGGTGAAACCGCCGAAGATCGCCGTTGCCAGGCTGTAGGCCAGGGAGAAACCGGCCACGCGCACTTCCACCGGCATGATCTCGGTAAGGGCCGGGATCATCGCACCGTTGTACAGGCCATAAAGGAAGGAGAACCACAGCAGGGTTTCCAGCATATGAGCAAAGCTCGGTGCGTTCACCACGTAGGACAGGGCTGGGTAGGCGGTCAGCACTGTCAGCACGGTCATGGCGATCAATACCGGCTTGCGGCCGAAACGGTCACTGAGGGTGCCGCCGATGGGCAGCCACACAAAGTTCGACACCGCCACCAGCAGGGTCACCAGCAACGCGTCGGAAGTGCTCAGTTGCAGCACGGTCTTGCCGAAGGTTGGTGCGTACACGGTGATCAGGTAGAACGCGGTGGTGGTCATGGCCACCATCAGCATGCCGCCGATGACCACGGTCCAGTTTTTCACCAGGGTGGCCAGCACTTCGCGCATGGTGGGGCGATGCTTGCGGTTGGCGAACTCTTCGGTTTCCTGCAGGTTGCGACGCAGGATAAAGATGAATGGGATGATCACGCAGCCGATGGCGAACGGAATGCGCCAGCCCCAATCGGCGACCACGGCGGGCTCCATCCATACGTTCAGGCCATAGCCCAGCGCGGCGGCGACAACGATGGAGATCTGTTGGCTGCCCGATTGCCAGCTGGTGTAGAAGCCTTTGCGGCCAGGCGTGGCCATTTCAGACAGGTACACCGACACGCCACCCAGTTCCGCACCGGCCGAGAAACCTTGCAGCAGCCGGCCCAGCAGTACCAGCGCCGGAGCCCACAGGCCAATGGTGTGATAACCGGGCACCAGCACGATCAGCAGCGTGCCGCTGGCCATGATCGACAGGGTCACGATCAGCCCTTTGCGACGACCGACGTCATCGATGTAGGCACCCAAAATGATTGCGCCCAGCGGACGCATCAGGAAGCCCGCGCCGAACACGGCGAAGGTCATCATTAATGACGCAAACTCATTAGCGGCAGGGAAGAACGCGGCAGCGATGTAGGTGGCGTAGAAACCGAACAGGAAGAAGTCGAACTGTTCGAGGAAGTTGCCCGAAGTAACGCGGAATACCGCGCCAATTTTCGAGCGGGCAGAGTCGGGCCGGGTAGGGCTAGTCATGGTTTTGTGTCTCCAGCGTTCTTTTTAAAGTGCTTGTTTCGCCTAAGACCGAGGATAGTGGCTGACACATTTAGAAATGATAAGTGACAAATTTGGATGGATTGATGCGTGTTGGTTATTAATCGGCGGGGCGTCGAAAAGCCCGACCCTGATCGCGCAGGCAATGAAGATCCAAATGTGGGAGCGGGCTTGCTCGCGAATGCGCTGGGTCAGTGAATGAATTTTTATCTGTTACACCGCATTCGCGAGCAAGCCCGCTCCCACAGGGGGTCGATGTTCAACCTTGGATTGGCGTGCACAGCTCGACAAGAGTGCCATCCGGGCAGCGCACATAAGACACCACCTGGCCCCAAGGCTTGGCGCTTGGCGCCGCCAACTCAGTCGCGCCGTGTGCCAGCGCCTTGGCATGGGCGACCAGCACATCTTCAGTCACAAACCCCACCTCCATCCCCAACGGCTGCCGTGAGGCGTGGGCCTGCACATGCCCACCCTTGAAATTCATCTCGCCCAGTTCATGCGCGGCAAACGACAAGGTGGTGTCGCCGGTTTCCAACTCGCCATACGTGCCAGAGTCATGCAGGAAACGCCGACTCAAACCAAAGGCTTTTTCAAAGAAGTCGAGTGAAGCCGCAACGTCCGGCACATAGAGGATGGTGTAGGCAAATTTCATGGTTTGGCGTTCCTTGCTCAATATGAAGGGCAGGTGGTCATGCCCCGACACAACCATCGGCGCATAGACGCGGCTTACAGGGCTTTCTACACTGCGGCTTGTCTTGAGGGGAAGGGGCAGGCGCCGATGAATCGCAATGAATTACGCAAGGCCGACATCAATCTGATGGTGGTGTTCGAAGCGTTGATGCTTGAACGCAATGTGACGCGGGTGGCGGAGAAGCTGTTTCTGGGTCAACCCACCATCAGCTCGGCGCTCAACCGTCTGCGCACCCTGTTCAATGACCCGCTGTTTATTCGCGTTGGCCACCGCATGGAGCCCACCGCGCGGGCCGAGGAGATCATCCAGCACCTGTCGCCGGCCCTGGATTCGCTGTCGTCGGCCCTGAGCCTGACCCACGATTTTGACCCGTCCATCAGCACCATGACCTTCCGCATCGGTTTGTCCGATGACGTCGAGTTCGGCCTGTTGCCGCCCTTGCTCCGCACCTTGCGCCGGGAAGCGCCGCAGGTGGTATTCGTGGTGCAGCATGTGGATTACTGGCGCATTCCCGACCTGCTGGCCTCCGGTGATATCACCGTTGGCATCACCCAGACCCGTGGCCTGCCGGCCAATGCCAAGCGCAAGCTGCTGCGGCATATCCACCCGCGAATCCTGCGCGCCGATCAGTCGGACACACCGCTGACCCTCGATGAATACTGCTCACGGCCCCATGTGCTGGTATCCCATACCGCCAACGTTTCCGGGTTTGCCGATGAGTGGTTGGCGGAGGTGGGTCGCAAGCGCCAGGTGGTGTTGTCGGTGCCGCAATACAGTGCGTTGCCGGCATTGCTGGCCGGCACCGACCTGATCGCCAGCCTGCCGGACTACACCGCCGAAGCCATGGCGCTGTCGGGCAACCTGTTCTGTGAGCCGTTCCCGTTCCAAACGCCGACCCTGGATTTGTCCATGGTCTGGCTCAGCCATGTGGACACCGACCCGGCGGAGCGCTGGGTGCGCTCGCGGCTGGAAGCGTTTATGAGTGATCGAGGGTTGGGAACCCAGGCCTGATACTTTTATCCGTGATATATCTACGGGCTTTCCTACGAAAGCTTCGGAGCTTCCCATGCCGCACCTGCACCTGGAATACACCGCCAACCTGACGCAACTGGATACCGACAAAACCCTATTGCGCCTGAACCATGCGCTGGTGGCCTCCGGTCAGTTCGGCGCCGAGTTCGATATCAAGAGCCGTGCCCACAAGGTCGAAAGCTTTCGCGTGGGCACCGGCCTGAACGAGCGTGGGTTTGTCGCGGTGCGCCTGGCCTTGCTCAGCGGGCGTTCGGCGCAGGTCAAGAAGCAGCTGTCGGAGAGCCTGCTGGCGGTGCTGCAGGATATCGGCGACTGGCCTGAAGGCGTGCAGGTGCAGTTGAGCGTCGAAGTGCGCGACATGGACCGCGATACCTACAGCAAAGTCGCCATCGGCTGACCCCACCTGTAGTGCGCGGGCTTGCCCCGCTCACTACAACAATCCTTGATCCGCACACACCTTCACCACCTGCTCACGAAACCACGTATTGGCGCTGTGCTGTTCACTGGTTTCATTCCACTGCATCTCCAGCGTGAACCCCGGCAAGCCGCTGGGCGCCTCGCAATGGCCAAACACCGTTGCGGGCGCCAGCAGTTTTTGCACGCGGCGCGGCAGGGTCACGATGAAGTCGGTGCCGGTGATCATCTTCAATGCCGCACCGTAGCTGTTGGCGCGGGCGATCACCTGGCGCTTTTGGGCCTGGCGCGTGAGCCAGCCGTCGATCATGTTGGTGTCGGAAGTCCAGGGGGTGGGGAATACGTGGCGCCGCTCCACAAAGGATTGCAGGCTGAACGCGCGCTCCCTGGGGGCTGAGCGTTTGTCGAAGACGCAGACCAGATCGTCTTCCAGCAGCATCTGGGTCTTGAAGTCTTTGTGGGCGCGGTGAAAGTGCGGGCCGAAGCAGATCACCAGGTCGAGGCGGCCTTCGCGCAGGTCGTCGGCGGGGATGTCGGTTTCCAGCTTGTGCACATTGACGATCACCGGCAGGTCGGCACGGTCGAAGTGCTTGAGCAGGCTTGGCAGGATCAATTGTTCGAAGTATTCCGGGGCGCACACATTGAAGGTTATGGCCTTGCGTGTCGGGTCGAATGCCTGGCCACCGGCGTGGCACAGGTTGATGCTTTCGATGATCTTCTGCACATGCTCATACATGCAGGTGGCCTTGTACGTCGGGCGCATGCCCGCCCGGGTATTGATAAACAACTCGTCTTCAAAACTGGTGCGCAGCTTTTTCAGGCTGTAGCTCACGGTGGACTGGCTGACGAACAGCGCTTCGGACACCTCGGTCACGCTGCTCTGGTCATAGACGGCGATAAACACCATCAAGTCCTGCATGTCGAGCTTTCTGAGCACGTTGCTGTTTAACATCGGTTTCGTCCGTAAACCCGTTGTACCGAACTCAGTACAAGACCGCGCAAAAGCTTAACGGAACGGCAACACGACGTCAGCGGATATGTCGGGCGTAGTGCGCAGGGTTGAAGCGCGTGACCATCCACAGCATCACCACCACAACGGCGGTCAGCGACCACCAGGCCCACTCGAAGCTGCCCAATTGGTCACGGATCATTCCGGCTATCAGCGGCGACAAACCAGCAATCAAATAGCCAATGCCTTGCACAAACGCGGTGAGGGCCCCGGCCCGGCGCGGGTTGTCCAGATGGTCCAGGGACAGGATCAGGCTCATCGGAAACAGCCCGCCGATGCCCAGGCCCAGCAGGCAAGGCCACAGCAGGCTCAGGTGTTGCGGGCTCAGGATCAGGCCGCAGAAGCCAAGGATGATCAGCACCAGCAACACCGCGACCACCTTGCGTTTATCCTTGCGTCGGTTGGCAATGGCCGGTGTAACCAAGCCGGATATCACCTCCATCGCGGTCAAAAAGCCCAGCAGCAACCCCGCACTCTGTTCGCTCCAGCCTTGCTCCACGTAGTAAGGCGCCAGCCAAGCGAGCACACAGGTGTACGACGCCGTACCCAGGCCAAAGAACATCGCCAGCAACCAGGCACGAGGGTTGCCGAAAAACGACGCCTGCGGGCCCGCGCCGGCCTGGGGCACGGGAGGCAGGACCGAGCGCTGGGCGTACCAGAACGCCAGGGCCAACACCGCCAGCCCTGCCCAGATCGCCAGGCCCACGCGCCAACTGCCGGTGTGCACTTGCACCGTCGGCGCAAACGACGCCGCCAGCGCCGCGCCGCCCATGATGGCCGTGACATACAGGCCCATGAACAGCGAGACATTGTCGCTGAACCGCGACTTGATCAACGCTGGCATCAGCGCCTGGATCAACGCAATTCCCACCCCCGCAGCGATGGCGCTGACGATCAACTCCAGCGCCGTATCAAGGAATAACCGCGACAGCGTGGCCATGCCAATGACCAGCAGCGAGAGCACGATGCTGCGGTGCTCACCCAAGCGTTTGGCCAGGCCCATGCCAAAGAAAATCGCCAAGCCCATGGCCATTACCGGCAACATGGTCAGCAGCGCCGCCGCGCTGAAACTCAACGGCACATCGCCACGAATCGATGACAACAACGGCCCCACGGCGGCCATTGACGGGCGCAGGTTAAGGGCGACCAGCACCACGCTGATCATCAGCCAAACAGCGGTGGTGGGTTTTGCGTGAACGGTTTCCATGGGCAAGCCTTGAATGAACAAGGGCGAATCAGGCCATGGGCAGGGCAGGGGGGCAAATCAGAAAGTCGCATGATCTATTGAAAAAATGCGATCAAAGCGGGGAGGGCGCTTGCCCCTCCCACGTGGGCGTATTTGTCCGGGAGAACGCTAGGGTCAGTTGGCGCGAATCACATGCTTGATCTCCTGAAACGCCGCCAACCCCCACGGCCCCAACTCGCGGCCGATACTGCTCTGCTTGTAACCACCCCACGCGGTCTGCGGGAAGATCACCTGCGGGGCGTTGATCCACACCATGCCCGCCTGCAAGGCATTGGCCACACGCTCGGCCGTGTCGGCGCTGCCACTGACCACACTGGCCACCAGGCCGAAATCGCTGGCGTTGGCCAAGGCAACGGCCTCCTCTTCAGTGGCAAAGCGTCTAACGCAGAGCACCGGGCCAAAGATCTCCTGGTTCCACAACGCACTGTCCAACGGCACATCGGTAAATACCGTGGGACGAATGAAAAAACCGTTGGGCAGGCCCGCCGGACGTGCCCCCCCGCACAGCAACCGCGCGCCTTCTTCGATGCCACGTTGGATATGCCCCAGCACCTTGTGATACTGCGCCCGGTTGATCAACGCACCCATTTCCACGCCGTCGGCAAACGGATCAGCGACGCGAATAGCGTCCGCCCGCGCCTGCAAACGCTGGAGGAATTCATCTGCCAGGCGGTCGGCCACCAGCACGCGACTGGTGGCGGAGCACATCTGCCCGGCATTGAAAAAACCTCCGCCGCACGCCAACTCGACCGCCAGGTCCAGGTCGGCATCGGCCATCACCAGCAACGACGATTTGCCCCCCAGCTCCAGGCTCACACCCTTGATGGTTTCGGCGGCGCGTTGCATCACCTGCACGCCGACGGCGTTGCTGCCGGTGAAGGAGATCTTCGCCACGCGCCGGTCCGCCGCCAGCGGTGCACCCACGGCCAGGCCGGTGCCGCACACCAGGTTGAACACACCCGCCGGGAAGCCCGCCTGGGCAATAATGCGCGCCAGTTGCAGCTCGGCCAGCGGCGTCACTTCCGAGGGTTTGAGTACAACGCAGCAACCGGCGGCGAGGGCCGGGGCGAGTTTCCAGGCCGTGGTGACCATGGGGAAATTCCACGGCACGATCAGCCCCACCACGCCACACGGTTCGCGGCGCAGGCGCGCGCTGAAGTCCGCGCTGGGCAGCGTCACCGAGCCGTCTTGTGCGGCGTCCATCGCCTCGGCGGCCTCGGCGTAGTACTCGAAGGTGGCGATCACGTCGTCCACATCGATACCCGCCTCAAACAGCGGCTTGCCGTTGTTGCTCGACTGCAGGTGCATCAGCTGTTCACGTTGCTCGCTGACGCCTTGGGCGACCTTGCGCAACAGGGCGCCGCGATCACCCCCGGTGCTTTTCGACCAGTCGGCAAAGGCTGCGCTGGCCGCGTCCACCGCGCGCTGCACGGCCTGCTCATCACCCACACTGACCTGGGCCAACACCGCCTCGGTGGCTGGGTTGATCACGTCCAGCACGGCATGGCCTTCACACCAGTTTGCGTTGATGTACACACCGTTCAACACTGCGCTCATACCGCTACCTCCTTCATCCAAAGTGCCTGGTCGATTTCAATCAGCGTGGGCCCCTGGCGATCCGCAGCAGCGCGCAAAGCGCTGCGCAACGGCTCGATGCCCTGGATGCGTTCGGCGGCGCAACCCAGCGCCTTGGCCACCGCGATAAAGTCCGGGGTGTAAATGTCTACGCCGACGGGTTCGATGGCGCGGTTGACCATGTATTTCTTGATCTCTTCATAGCCCTGGTTATTCCACAGCAGCACGATGATCGGCGTGCGTGCCTCCACGGCGCTGGCCAGTTCCGGCAGGCTGAATTGCAGCCCGCCGTCGCCGATCAGGCACACCACCGGTTGCCCGTCGCCACGCCCCAGCCAGGCGCCGATGGCGGCGGGCAGGGCGTAGCCCAAGGTGCCGTAGCCGGTGGATGAGTTGAACCAGCGGCGCGGGTGGTCGAGGTTCAACGTCAGGTTGCCGCTGTAGACCGGTTGGGTGGAGTCGCCCACCAAAACGGCGTCGGGCAGTGTTTGCAACACGGTGTTAAGAAACAGGGTTTGCGCACGGGTGGCGGCGTCCCAGCACGGGTTCAGTTCGGCCCATAAACGGGCCACGCGGGGGGCACCCCAGTCGGCGTTGCGTGCGGCTATCGGGGTGCTGTTCAACTCGGCCAACAAGGCCTGGGCGGCGATGTGTGCATCGGCCACCAACGCCACCTGCGGCGGGTAATTGCGCACCGTCTGGTCCGGGTCGATGTCGATGCGCAGCAACGCGCCAGGAATCTCGAAACCGCCGGCGAAGGTCACGTCATAGTCGGTCTCTGCCAACTCGGTGCCGATGGCCAATACCACGTCTGCTTCGGCCACCAATGCACGGGTGGCAACCAGGGTTTGGGTGGAGCCGATCAGCAGCGGATGCGCCGCCGGCAGCATGCCTTTGGCGTTGATGGTCAGCGCCACCGGGGCGCCCAGGGTTTCGGCCAGGCGGGTCAACGCCGCCGACGCCTCGATGGCACCGCCTCCGGCCAGGATCAACGGCCGCTTGGCTGCGGCCAACAGTTGGCCCATACGCTTGACCGCCGACGGTGCCGCACCGGCACGGGCCACGCTGACGGGCGGGCTGCCCAGCAAGGCGTCGGCGTTTTCCACCAGCACATCCAGGGGGATCTCGATATGCACCGGGCGCGGCCGTCCGGCCTGGAACACGGCAAAAGCCCGCGCCAGCACTGCTGGCAACTCGGCTGCCGACATCAAGGTATGGGAGAACGCCGCCACGCCAGCGATCATCGCGCCCTGGTTCGGCAACTCATGCAGCTTGCCGCGCCCACCGCCCAGTTGGCTGCGGGACTGCACGCTGGAAATCACCAGCATCGGGATCGAGTCGGCATAGGCCTGGCCCATGGCCGTGGTGATATTGGTCATGCCGGGGCCGGTGATGATGAAGCACACGCCGGGCTTGCCGCGGGTGCGTGCATAGCCGTCGGCCATGAAGCCGGCGCCCTGTTCGTGGCGCGGGGTGACGTGGCGGATGCTGGAACGGGCCAGGCCGCGATACAGCTCCACGGTGTGCACGCCGGGGATGCCGAACACCTGGTCCACGCCGTAGCCTTCCAGGAGGTGCACCAATACTTCGCCGCAGGTCGCCATTGAGGTCGCTCTTGTTATGGGTTCAGGGCGGTATTGGACCGGCTGGCCGGTAGCGGCAACAATCGATAAAAAGTCATACTAGCCATGTCCTCACGTCATGGCTGCGCTCCGATGAAACGCCTCCCGCCCCTGCCTGCGTTGCATACCTTCTGGGTCACCGCCCAATGCTGCAACTTCACCCGCGCCGCCGAGCAATTGCACATCACCCAAGGCGCGGTGAGCCGCCAAATCGCCGGGTTGGAAAGCCACTTGGGCTACGCACTGTTCCAGCGTCAGGCGCGGGGCTTGAGCCTGACCGAGGAAGGCCGCGAATGGGCCCTGCGCGCGCAGCAGGTGTTTGGCCTGATCGGCGACGCCGTGGAGCAGATCGGCGGCCGGCGCCAGACCCTGCAACTCAAAGCCTCCACCTGCGTAATGCGCTGGCTGCTGCCGCGCCTGTTGCAATGGCAACAGGAACGCCCGGATGTGCCGGTGGAACTCACCACCACCGTGGCCTACACCGTGGACTTTCGCCGCGAGCAGTTTGATGCGGCGGTGATCTATGCGCCCATCGCCGAGCAGTCGGCGCAGGCGCGGCATTTGTTCGATGAGCAACTCACGCCGGTGTGCGCGCCAGGCTTACCGGGTTTGCACACCCCGGCGGACTTGCAGCAGCAGGTGTTGTTGCACCCGACTCGGGATGAGCGCGATTGGGCGTTGTGGCTGTCGGCGGCGGATACGCGTTTGAGCAACCTCGCCCAGGGCCATCATTTCGAAACCCTGGATCTGGCCATGACGGTGGCGTCCCAAGGTTCGGGCGTGGCGATTGGCGACAGTGCGTTGATTGGCGAGGACTTGAAGGCGGGGCGGCTGGTGATGCCGTTTGATCTGCGGGTACCGACCGGGATGGGGTATTTCCTGGTGTATCCGCCGGCGACGCAGCCGTCGGCAGAGCTTGAGGCTTTAATGAATTGGCTCGTGAGCCAAGCACAACAGCCCTGACACTGAGGATCAAAATGTGGGAGGGAGCAAGCCCCCTCCCACATTTTTACAGCGTGGTGTCAGTAGCCCACGGTGAAACGCTGGCGGGAGTGCTTGGGCGATTCAACTTCATCGATCAAGGCGATGGCGTAGTCGGCGAAGCTGATCCAGCTGCGGCCTTCACTGCTGATCAGCAAGTGGTCCTGGCCCAAGCGGAAGTCTTCGGTGCGCACATCCTCAACGAATTCTGCCGATGGTGACAGGAAGGACCAATCCAATTCCTTCTCTTGGCGAAGTTTGTCTAGGAATGCGCTGCCAGCACTTGCCTCGGCACGGTATTGCTCGGGGAATCCAGCGCTGTCGATAACGCGCTCTCCCGTGGGCAGCAACAACGACCCGGCACCGCCCACCACCAACAAACGCTTCACGCCGGCCTTTTTCACCGGGCCGATTACGGCTTCGGCTGGCACAGTCGCAAAATGTGCCGCACTGATCACCACATCACTTCCACTGACAGCCTGTTGCAGTTCGTCCGCATTCAGCGCATCAGCTTGTTTAACGGTCACACCAGGCTTCGTATTGATGGACTCGGTATTACGCGCAATAGCCACCACGCTATGCCCACGACGCAGCGCCTCTTCCAGCAGTTGGCTACCGGCACGGCCGGTGGCACCAATGATTGCAATTTTGCTCATGTCGTTCTCCAGTCAGTCAGGGGTTTAACACCATTCACCACTTCATTTCGCCCTTGGCGACCTTGGCGCTCAGCTCCAGCGAGCTTTCGTCGGCGAGGGTGGGGTAACGCTTTTTCATCGCCGCGATCAGGGCGGTAGAGTCCTTGGCCTTGGCGGCCTCGGCGTCAAAGGCCTTGATGTAATCGGCCGTGAACGCCACCGATGCCAGGGTTGGCGTGCCCAGGTAGTGACCTGGAATCACCGCGCGCGGTTTCAACTGTTGGATGCGTTGCAGTGTCGCCAGCCAGTCCTTATGAGACTGGGCGCCCTGGGTGTCAGCCATCCACAGGTGGATGTTTTCGGCGACCACCACGCCACCGACCACGGCCTTGATCGACGGGACCCACACAAAACTGCGGTCTGGCTGCGGGCCGTCGAGGCCGATCACTTCCAGTTGCTGGCCTTCAAGGCTCAGGCTGTGGCCGTCGAGCACGGCTGGCACGATGGTTTTGGCGGGCTTGTCGGCGCCCATTTTCGGGCCCCAGAATTCCAATTTGCCAGCCACCGTGGCCTTGATGTGGTCGACCACCGGCTGTGGCGCCAGCACCTTGGCATCGGGGAACGCAGCGGTCAGCGTGTCGAGGCCGAAGTAGTAGTCCGGGTCGCCATGGCTGATGTAGATGGTGGTCAGGTGCTTGCCGCTGGCGCGGATCTTTTGCACCAGTTGCTCGGCCTGGGCCTTGCCGAATTGGGCGTCCACCAGGATCGCGTCGTGGGCACCGCTGACCAGCACCGAGCTGACCGGGAAGATCGCCGCTTCCCCTGGGTTGTACACATCAAGTTTCAGGTCGGCCGCCGCCGCATGGGCTGCGAAGGCCAGGGCGGCGGTCGCCAGGGTCAAGCGCTTGAACGTCGAGAACATCGGGCAGCTCCTGCCATCGCATAAAAGGTGCACAGAGCTTAGTTGCACCAAACACAACTAAAAATGCGATGCTGGAACATAGTTTGTTTCTAAAATCGGGCAGATCATGGACCGTCTTCAAGCAATGCGCGTGTTTGTCACCGTGGTGGACCTGGGCAGCCAGTCGGCCGCCGCCGATCATCTGGACCTGTCGCGCCCGGTGGTGTCGCGCTACCTGGCCGAGCTGGAAGACTGGGTCGGCGCGCGCCTGCTGCACCGCACCACGCGCAAACTCAGCCTCACGGCGGCCGGCGGCGAAACCTTGCCTCGCTGCCGGCAGATGCTGGAACTGTGCAGCGACATGCAGGCCGCCGTCAGCGAGCCCGATGAGGCGCCCCGCGGCTTGTTGCGTTTGAGCGTGAGCACCTCATTTGGCCAGGCGCAACTGGCCGATGCCATCGCCGAGTACGTCAAGCGCTACCCCCTGGTGACGGTGGACCTGCAAATGCTCGACCGCACCGTGAACCTGGTGGACGAGCGCATCGACTTGGCCATCCGCACCAGCAGCGACCTGGACCCCAACCTGATCGCCCGGCGCTTGACCGTCTGTCGTTCGGTGGTATGTGCCACTCCGGCCTACCTGGTGGAGCATCCGGCACCCCAGAAGGTCGATGACCTGGCCCGGCACAATTGCCTCACCCATTCCTATTTCGGCAAAAGCCTGTGGCATTTCGAGGAGCATGGCGAACACGTTTCGGTACCGGTGCACGGCACTATCACCGCCAACGAGGCCAGCACCTTGTTGCGCGTGACCCTGGCCGGGGCGGGGGTGTCGATGCTGCCCAGCTACCAGGCGGGCGACTACATCCGCCGTGGCGAACTGGTGCGCCTGTTGCCTCACGCCGAGCCTCGGCAGATGAACATCTACGCGGTGTACGCCTCGCGCAAGCACATGCCGTCGGCGCTGCGCAGCCTGCTGGATTTCCTGGTGCTGCGGTTTCCGCTAGAGCCCGTGTGGGATAAGGGGCTGTAAGCCGACATAAACCGATTGAATGTCGTCCAATAATGGCAACTCGCCCCGGCTGGCCTATGCTTTAAACAGCACTGTTTAGATCCGTGCCGAGGTCTGTGCCATGACTCTAAAAACCAGAAAGTACCTGATGATTTTCACCCTGTGCGCCTTGGCGACCGCGCTGTACGGCACGGCCGCCTACCGGGTTGAACAAACCCGTATGCAGCCGGCGGCTTTCGCCATCAGTTGCCACCAGGACCAATGCGTACCACGTACCGGCAGTTTCAGCGCGTTGCGCTGATGGTGTACGGGTGAAGGCTCACATGTGAGAGGGGGCTTGGCCCCCCCACATAAGCCTTATCCATCGGCCTTGAGTTGCTCGCGAAACGCCTTGGGCGAGAACCCCACCCGCCGGCGAAACAGCCGGGAGAAGTTGGTGGGGTCGGAAAACCCCAATACCTGCGACATCTCGTTGATGGTCATGCTGGTATAGGTCAACAGGCGCTTGGCTTCCAGCAACTGGCGGTCATGCATGATCTGCAGCGCAGGCTGGCCACCCAATTCCCGACAGGTGCCGTTCAGGTGTGAGACCGAGATCCCCAGCTTGTGGGCCAGGTCCTCGATCTTCGGGTGTTCGCGATAGTGCAATTCCACCAACTGGGTAAAGCGTCGAAAGTACTCGCGCCCACGGGGTGCGCGCGGATCGCGGCGCTGGATGGCGTGGCGGCTGATCCATACCAGCAGCACACTGACCAGGGCGTGCATCATCATGTCCCGGGCGGGTTGTTCATCGGCATATTCGTCCTGCAGGCGGGCGAACAGGCTATTGAGGTAGTCGCTGTCCTTGCCCGCCGGGTAACTGCCTAGGGCCTGCAAACCTTCCACATTGGTCGCCAACTGTGTCTGCAAGTGGTTCACCAGTGGCGCCGACAAGGTCACCACATAGCCTTCCACCTCTTCGGAAAACCTGAAACCGTGTACACACAGCGGTGGCAGTACCTGCAGCGTCGCTTCGTTCAAGGTGGTGCGCTGGCCTTCGATCTCCAGTTGTGCCTGGCCTTTGTGGACGTACAACAGTTGGCACAGGTCCGCGTGCCGGTGGGGCTGGATTTCCCACTGGTATTCCCGACTGCGCCGGGAAATGGTTTCACAGTGCAGCAAATCGGGGGTGGGCCATTGCTGGAGTTCCCCGTAAAGCTTGAAGACCGGAATCGCGGGTTTGGTCATGGTTTCAATCCGATACCCAGAAGAGTGGTGCGGTAATCGCCCCGATTGGCAAAAAGCGCAGGCTTTGGCTCAGTTTTCACCTTCTTATGCCAGCCACTCAAGTGAAAAATGTCAGCAGCAAAACCAATGACAACCGTTTCACCCTATCCGTTCGGATGGACTTTGCAGGCGATAACAATAATGAAAACCCTGAAAACCCAAGTCGCCATTATCGGCGCCGGTCCCTCGGGACTGTTGCTCGGCCAGCTGCTGCACAACGCTGGAATCGACACCCTTATTCTTGAGCGGCAGACGGCCGACCATGTGCAAGGCCGTATCCGCGCCGGCGTGTTGGAACAAGGCATGGTGGACTTGCTGCGCCAGGCCGGCGTCAGCCACCGTATGGATGCAGAAGGTCTGGTGCACGCGGGTTTTGAGCTGGCGCTCAACGGGCAACTCACCCACATCGACCTCAAGGCGCTGACCGGCGGTCAATCCGTGATGATCTATGGCCAGACCGAAGTCACCCGCGACCTGATGGCCGCCCGCGCCGAGGCGGGTGCCACCACCCTGTACGAAGCACGCAACGTGCTGCCCCATGCTCTGAAAAGTGATCGACCCTGGCTCACCTTCGAGCACCAGGGCCAAGCCTTTCGGCTGGAGTGCGACTACATTGCCGGTTGCGATGGTTTTCACGGGGTTGCGCGCCAATCGATTCCGGCCGACGCGCTGAACATCTTCGAGCGGGTCTACCCCTTCGGCTGGCTGGGCCTGCTCGCCGATACCCCGCCCGTGCACCCGGAACTGGTGTACGCCAGGCACCCGCGCGGCTTTGCCCTGTGCAGCATGCGCTCGCCGACCCGTAGCCGTTACTACCTGCAAGTGCCAGTGGAAGAACCCCTGGATGAGTGGTCGGATGAGCGCTTTTGGGACGAGCTGAAAACCCGCCTGCCCCCTGAACTTGCCGAGCAGTTGGTGACCGGCCCTTCCATCGAGAAAAGCATCGCGCCCTTGCGCAGTTTTGTGGTGGAACCCATGCAGTACGGGCGTCTGTTCCTGCTGGGGGATGCGGCGCACATCGTACCGCCCACCGGCGCCAAGGGGCTGAACCTGGCGGCCAGTGACGTGAGCACCCTGTATCGCATCTTGCTCAAGGTCTACGGCGAGGGGCGGATGGATTTGCTGCAGAGGTATTCGGCGATTTGCCTGCGCCGGGTGTGGAAGGCCGAACGGTTTTCCTGGTGGATGACGTCGATGCTGCATCAATTCCCGCAGGCCGACGGCTTCAGCCAACGCATTGCCGACAGTGAACTGGATTACTTCACTCATTCCGAAGCCGGCCGTAGGACGATTGCCGAAAATTACGTAGGACTTCCTTACGAAGCTATTGAATAGCCTGCTATCGTACCGAGCATTCCCGCGGGCCGCCTGTACCTGCGGGCCCCGCTTGAAGGTTTTATTGTGGCTCAGTTCGAACAACCCGCTCCACCGGTCCCCGCTGTGCGCAGCATCCTGGCTGCGCTGATGCTGGCGATTTTCCTCGGCGCCCTGGACCAGACCATCGTCGCCGTGTCCATGCCGGCCATTTCCGCCCAGTTCCATGACGTCAACCTGCTGGCCTGGGTGATCTCGGGCTACATGGTGGCGATGACCGTGGCGGTGCCGATCTACGGCAAGCTCGGCGACCTTTACGGGCGTCGGCCCATGATGCTGATCGGCATGGGCCTGTTCACCGTGGCCTCGCTGTTCTGTGGCATGGCGCAAAGCATGGAGCAATTGGTGCTGGCGCGGGTGCTGCAGGGCATTGGGGCCGGTGGGATGATCTCGGTCAGCCAGGCGATCATCGGCGACATCATCGCGCCCCGTGAACGCGGGCGTTACCAGGGCTATTTCAGCGGCATGTACGCCTTGGCCAGTGTGGCCGGGCCGGTGTTGGGCGGTTTTATGACCGAGTACCTGTCGTGGCGCTGGGTATTTCTGATCAACCTGCCGTTGGGCG
Organism: Pseudomonas kairouanensis; assembly: GCF_004682055.1. Taxonomy (GTDB): domain Bacteria; phylum Pseudomonadota; class Gammaproteobacteria; order Pseudomonadales; family Pseudomonadaceae; genus Aquipseudomonas; species Aquipseudomonas kairouanensis. Next base: position 40,272 of record NZ_QUZU01000005.1, read on the forward strand.
CCGGCGCCTGGTACGTGGCCCATCGCACGCTGGTGGGCCTGCCGGTGCCGCAGCGCAAGCCGATCATCGATTACCTCGGTACCGTGCTGATGATCATCGGCCTGACCGCCATGCTGTTGGGCATCACCGAAATCGGTCAGGGCCATCATTGGCGTGACCGTGAAGTGCTGGGCCTGCTCGCGTGCGGGCTGGTGGCATTGACGCTGTTTGTCTGGCACGAGCGCCGCGCCCGGGAGCCCTTGCTGCCGATGCACCTGTTTGCCAATCGCAGTGCGGTGCTGTGCTGGTGCACCGTGTTTTTCACCAGCTTCCAAGCGATTTCCCTGACGGTGCTGATGCCCTTGCGTTATCAGACGGTGACCGGCGGCGGTGCCGACAGTGCCGCCCTGCACCTGCTGCCCTTGGCCATGGGCTTGCCCATCGGCGCGTATTCGGCCGGGCGCATGACATCGGTCACGGGGCGGTATAAACCCATGATCCTTTGCGGTGCGCTGTTGAGCCCACTGGCGATCCTCGGCATGGCCTTCAGCGCCCCGCAGGCGGTGCTGATGACCGGCGTATTTATGCTGCTCTGCGGCATCGCCGCCGGTTTGCAATTCCCCACCTCGCTGGTGGGCTCGCAAAATTCGGTGGAGCAGCGGGATATCGGCGTGGCCACCAGCACGACCAACCTGTTCCGCTCATTGGGCGGGGCGGTGGGGGTGGCGTGCATGTCGGCGTTGCTGTTGGCGCTGTTGCAAGATTCCAGTTTTGCTCAGATGGCCAGCGGTGCGCTGGTGAGCGAGGGTGGCTCGGGCAACGTATTGCTCGACGGCCTCAACGCCGCCCCCGGCCCGGCGCAGGATGCCTTGCGTGGGGAGCTGGCGGTGACCTTTAGGCATTTGTTGATGGTGAGTGCGGCGGTGTCGCTGTTGGGGTTGGCGGCGGCGATCGCGATGCCTAACCGGGTATTGCGCGGGCGGGAAGACAAGGCGCAATAACAGGCCCTGTGCAGATCAAAATGTGGGAGCGGGCTTGCTCGCGAAGGCGGTTTCTCAGTTGATACATGTGTTGACTGACACACCGCCTTCGCGAGCAAGCCCGCTCCCACCTGTTTATTAGCGTCCAGCTTCAGGGGCTGTAGTAGCCGACCGCAACCATGAAGTGCCCCACCTTGCGCAGATACGCATGCTTGTTCTCAACCTTGTCGGTCACCGGGTTCTTCCACCGATACGTGTATTCGCCCTGGTCCTGGTCGGCCATCAGCTTGAGGATCGGCTCGCCCACCGGCTTGCCATCCGGGTCTTTGATCTTGCCGAAGTCGGTGTTGATCAACCGCAGGTTGGTGCCATGGGCCACGTAGCGCTGGGTGCCCAGGTCCACTACAAACACGTACAGGTCATCCTGCAGGAAGCCGCCCTGCAATGAATTGATGGCCTTGAGGGTGCCTGCTTCATCCTTGAGCAGCGCGTCTGCCGCTTTGTTGCGCAGCGCCCGCGCCTGTTCCGGCGTGGCCCGTGGCAGGTAATAGCCGACCGCCAGGATGCGTTCCCCGACGCGCTGGTAAAACACATGCTTGCGTTCGACCTTGCCGTCATTCCAGTTTTGCCAGCGGTAGTCGGCCTGCTGGATGCCCTGGCCCTCCGGTACCTTGAGGGCGTTCTGGAAGGATGTGCGCAAGTCCGGCCCGAGCACTTCGCTGACATCGCGACCGATCAACGCCGAGGAAGGCCCGCCGCTGGCCAGCAACACGCCGTGGGTATCCACCACGAATACGTAGCGGTCATGGTCGACAAACTCCCCCTGGCGGCTGAATGCAGCGAAGGCCTTGTCGCCATTGCTCTGGTAGTACGCCAAGGCTTTTTCCAGCAACGCCTTGGCTGCCGTGGCGTCGTCTTCCTGGGTGGTGGCCGCGTGCACCTGGCTGAAACACAACAGCAGCAGCCAGGTGATTCGGAGCATTCCCTTCATGGTCCGTCCCTCGTTCTTGTTGGTGTGACAAGAGCGTAGACGGCTGCGGTTCAAACCGCCGAATGTTTAGCTGCGCTGCAACTGAACTCCGCCAAGCCTGAATTTAACCGCCTATTCAGGCGTGTGACGCTGCCGGGCATCGACCTCACAGTGACCCCCCATGGACGGCTCCCCCGATACGCTCCCCGAGCTGGCCTTCTGGGCATTGTTTCACTGCCGGCACGCCCGCCCGCCAGATTCGGCACTCCTACGTTGATCCACGCCCCTGGATGACGCGCACCTGCGCGCCTGACCGACACAAACTTATGAGTATTCCCATGAGTGTTTTCGCGAGCCTGCACGAAGCCCAAGCCTTTCTGGAACAGCACCCGGCCATCGAGATGTTCGAGCTGTTTATCCTCGACAACAACGGCGTGCCCCGTGGCAAGTTGTTGCACCGCGACGAACTGTTGGCGGTTTACGAAAGCGGGCGGCCGTTGCCCAGCACCATCCTGGGCCTGACCATCAACGGCGACGACGTGGAAAACTCCGGGCTGGTGTGGGAGGTGGGGGATATCGACTGCCGCGCCTACCCGATCAGCGGCAGCTTGCAACCGATGCCATGGCGCCTGATTCCCACGGCGGCCGTGCAAGTGAGCATGCACCCCACCGAGGGCCTGCCCGCCACCGTCGCCGACCCCCGGCACTTGCTGGCTAGGGTCATCGACGGGCTCAAGGCCGATGGCTACTACCCGGTGATGGCGGCGGAGCTGGAGTTCTACCTGCTGGACCACAAACCTGACGGCAACGGCCGCCCGCAACCGGCGCGGGACAGGGACGGCGCACGGCCGCGCTCAACCCAGGTCTACGGCCTGCGCGAACTGGAACAGATCGAGCCGTTCCTGGCCGACCTCTACAGCGCGTGCACACTGCAGGGCATCCCCGCACGCACGGCCATTTCCGAATACGCCCCCGGCCAGGTCGAAATCACCCTGCAACACCGCGCCGATGCCATGCAGGCCATGGACGAAGCGGTGCGCTACAAACGCCTGGTCAAAGGCGTGGCGCACAAACACGGGATGACCGCCTGCTTTATGGCCAAGCCCTTCGACGACCTGGCCGGCACCGGCATGCATATGCATGTGAGCCTGGCGGATGCCGAGGGCAACAACCTGTTCGCCAGCGAGGCCGCCGACGGCACGCCGCTGTTGCGCCAGGCGGTGGGCGGCATGCTCAGCACCTTGCTCGATTCGCTGCTGATGTTTTGCCCCAATGCCAACTCCTATCGCCGTTTCCAGACCAACAGCTACGCGCCGCTGGCCGCTACCTGGGGTGTGGACAACCGCACGGTCAGCCTGCGCGTGCCCGGCGGCCCGGCCAACTCCCGGCATATCGAACACCGCATCTGTGGCGCCGATGCCAACCCTTACCTGGCCGCTGCGGCAATACTCGCCGGAATCCACCGAGGCATCCGCGAGCAACGTGACCCCGGCGCGCCCGTGCAAGGCAATGGCTACGCCCAGGCCACAGAATTCTTGCCCACCGATTGGCTTACCACGTTGCGTGCGCTGGAGGGCTCAAGTTGGGCGCAAGAGGCCTTTGGCAGCGAGTTTCTTGGTGTGTACCTGGCGGTGAAACGCGCCGAATATCGCCAGTTCATGGGGGAGGTGGGTGAGCAGGATTGGCGGTGGTATTTGCATCAGGCGTGACCTCTACAGGCTTCGACCTTTTTTTCACGTTGCGCTGGTTAAGCTGTGATTCAAGGTCGTTCACACCCATATGAGCCCGTGATGTCGCCACAACCTCCATCCTCCATCGAGAACGAATACGCCGAGCGCTGTGACCGCGAGCATGCGCGAGTCTGCGGCGACACGCGCCCGCCCGGCGTGATGCAGCGCTTGGCCGCGTGGCGCGACGAATGGTTGGTGCGCCAGGCGCTGAAAGTGGCTGGCGAGCCGGGGCTGATCCTGGACCTGGCCTGCGGCTCGGGGCGCTTCTGGCCGGTATTGGCCGAGCACGTCAACCGGGTGATCCTGGCCTCGGACAATTCCCAGGACATGCTCGACCATGCCCGCACCCACCACCCGGCGGCTTTGCTCAAGCGGGTCAAGACGTTCCAGGGGTCGGCGTTTTCCATCGGCCTGTCGGCGAACGCGGTGGACTGCATCTTCTGCCTGGAATTGTTTCGGCATGTGCCCAGCAGCGACGGGCGCCTGGCACTGTTGCGCGAGTTTCATCGGGTCAGCCGTGACACGGTGATCGTCTCGGTCAACGCTCGTACAGCGGTTGAGAACGAGTTTGGCCAGGCGGGCTTCGAGGTCCTCAATCAGCAGGAGTTCGTACCGGGCTCCAAGCTGTGGCGGGTCTACGTGCTGCGTAAGAGGGGATAGTTTCCGTCTGTCGGACTATTCTTCATCTCCTGTCAGAGTTTTCATGGCCGCCTGTGCACTGCGGATGCTCGCAAGACCCTTTCGCGATATATACTGCGCGCCATTCTTCAAGGGAGAGCCGTGTGGCCATCGATATTCACTGGATCTGCGACAACGATAGCCTCGGCCAGCATTGCGCCCAATGGCAGCAGTTGCCATTCGTCGCCCTCGACACCGAATTCATGCGGGTCGACACCTTTTATCCCATTGCCGGGCTGATCCAGATCGGTGATGGCGTACGCGCTTACCTGATCGATCCCCTGACCATCGACAACTGGCAACCCCTGGCCGCCTTGCTGGAAAACCCGGCGGTGATCAAGGTGGTGCACGCCTGCAGCGAAGACCTCGAAGTGTTGCTGCGCCTGACCGGCAGCCTGCCGGTGCCGCTGTTCGACACCCAATTGGCCGCCGCTTACCTGAACCTCGGTTTCTCCATGGGCTACTCGCGCCTGGTGCAAGCGGTGCTGGATATCGAGTTGCCCAAGGGCGAGACCCGTTCCGACTGGCTGCAGCGCCCGTTGTCCGAGACGCAGATCAGCTACGCCGCCGAAGACGCGCTGCACCTGGCCGAGGTTTACGTCCGCCTGCGCCCGCAACTGTCGGACGACAAGTACGCCTGGGTCCTGGAAGACGGTGCCGAATTGGTGGCCAACCTGCGCCGCGAAGTCGACCCGTACGAGGTGTACCGCGACGCCAAGCTGGCCTGGAAACTGTCCCGTGCCCAACTCGCCGTGCTGCGCGAGCTGTGCGCCTGGCGCGAGCAACAAGCCCGCGCCCGTGACCTGCCGCGTAACCGCATCATCCGCGAACATTCGCTGTGGCCACTGGCCAAGACCCAGCCGGACAACCTCGCCGCCCTGGGCAAGATCGAAGACATGCACCCACGCACCGTGCGTCAGGACGGCCAGTTCCTGCTGGACTTGATCAAGCGTGCTGGCAGTGTGTCCATCGACCAATGGCCGCCTGCGGTCGCCGAGCCCTTGCCAGTGGACGCCGCCGCGCTGATCAAGCAACTGCGTGCCCTGGGCCAGGCCGAGGCCGAGCGCCTGGACATGGCGCCGGAACTGATGCTGCGCAAGAAAACCCTCGAAGCCCTGGTCAAAAGTGGCTACCCCGACGGGCCTTACCAATTGCCAGACTCGCTGCGTGGCTGGCGCCGCGAGTTGATGGGCCAGGCGCTGCTCGACAGCCTGGCCACTGCCGGAGAACAGCCTTGAAACGTATTTGCTCCATCTACCGCAGCTCCAAACGCAGCGGCATGTACCTGTATGTGCTCAAGAGCGATGCCCTTGAGCGTGTGCCCGAAGGCCTGCTGACCATTTTCGGCAAGCCGGCCCATGCCTTCGACCTGGTGTTGAGCCCCGAGCGCAAGCTGCAACAGGAAGACATCGTCCAGGTCCTGGAAAACCTCGACAAGCAGGGCTACCACCTGCAAATGCCGCCGGCCGAGGACGAGTACATCGAGCACTTGCCCGAAGAGCTGCTGCGCCGCAACGACCCGATGTGATCGGTGGGTGCCCTGTGCGGGGCACCGTCTTCAATGAAATCGTATACGTGGGCGGTGGCCGTAAGGATGCGGGCGGCCGTCTGCACTGTTTTTGAAAGGTTTTAAGCATGCGTGTTCTGATTGCTGAACAGGATCATCCGCTCTACGCCCAACTGCTGGGCGAAGTTGCGCCGGACCTTGAAGTGCTCACCAGCGGCGATTCGGCCCAATTGTCACGCCTGGCCGCCGATTGCCCGGTATGGCTGGGCCAGCCGGACCTGCTGGCCACTCTGTTGCGCCAGGGCCATCAGCCTCAGTGGCTGCAATCGACCTGGGCCGGTATCACCCCGTTGCTCGCCGACGGCTTGCGACGCGACTACCGCCTGACCCGCGCCGTGGGCATCTACGGCCAGGTCATGGCTGAATTTGTCCTCACCTATATGCTGGGCCACGAGCGCGAAGTGCTGGCGCGCCTGGTCAGCCAGGTGGAGCGCAAGTGGGACGGTCGCACCGGCCAGAGCCTGGCGGGGCGCAAGGTATTGATCGTAGGCACTGGCGATATCGGCCAGAGCGTTGCCGAGTTTCTGGTGCCGTTCGGCGTGAAGCTGTACGGCATCGCCAGCACCGCGCGGGAGCAGGCACCGTTTATTGAAGTGGCCGGGCTCGATCAGTTGGGGCGGTTGGTGGGGGAGGTGGATTACGTGATCAACCTGCTGCCCAACACGCCGAGCACCCACGACCTGTACGACGCGGCGCTGTTCAAGCAATTCAAGCCCACCGGGTTGTTTATCAACGTGGGGCGTGGGGTGGCCGTGGTGGATGCCGACCTGGTTGAAGCCCTGAAGGAAGGACACTTGGCTGGCGCCGTGATTGATGTGTGCCGCCAGGAGCCGTTGCCCCAACGCCATCCGTTCTGGACCGCCTGGGGGTTGCTGCTGACCGGGCACAGTTCGGCACCGACGTCGCCGCAGTTGATGGTGGAGTTGTTTATGCAGAATGTGCGGGCGTATCAGGCCAAGCAGGCGTTGCGCGGCGAAGTGGATTTCGCACGCGGTTACTGACGCAGCGCGGGACAATAATGTGGGAGGGGGCTTGCTCCCGATAGCCGAGTGTCAGTCAACAACTGTGTGACTGATGTACCGCTATCGGGAGCAAGCCCCCTCCCACACTTCGTTATGCGTCTGGCTTAGAGGCTGAAATCACCTTCGGACACCAACTCGCTCAACGGACGACGCGGGCTCGGTACTTCGCGGCCTTGCAGGTATTCCGGCAGGGTCGACTTGTCACCCAGCTTGCCAATCGCCACGGCGGCATGCAGCGCATAACCTTCCGGAATCTTCAGCTCTTTGCGGGTCAACTCCTGATCGAAACCGGCCATGCCATGGGTGTGCCAACCGCTGAGGCTGGCCTGCAGCGCCAGGTGGCCCCAGGCGGAACCGGTATCAAAGGTGTGCCACAGCGCCGGGGTTTCTTCGCTGGCGCCGGGGGCGGTGAAGTCGGTTTTCGAGGCAATGATCACCAGGGCCGACGCGTGTTGCGCCCAGCCACGGTTGAATTCATTGAGCAGGCCCAGGAAACGTTCCCAGTTCGGCGTGTCGCGGCGCGCGTACAGAAAGCGCCAAGGCTGGGAGTTGTAGGCCGACGGCGCCCAGCGTGCCGCTTCGAAGAAGCTCAGCAGGGTTTCTTGCGGGATGCTCTCGCCGGTAAAGGCGCGGGGCGACCAACGTTCGGTGAACTGAGTGTGGATCGGGTAATCGGCAACGCGTGTCATGGGCAGCGGTTCCTGAGGGTCAATTCGGCGTTCAAAGCTACTGCGCGCCCGCTAGACTGACAAGTGTTGTTACACCGCCAGTCGTAAGCGCTTGGTTCCACGGGCCTTGGGCACTAGACTGGCGGCCTTTTCACCTACCGATACTGATGTAGAGCCATGGCCGCCAAAGTCGAACCTTTCTGGATACGCAAAACCCTTGAACACCTCGACCAGGAGGAGTGGGAGTCGTTGTGCGACGGCTGTGGCCTGTGCTGCCTGCAAAAGCTTGAGGATGAAGACGACAACAGCGTCTATTACACGCGCATCGCCTGCAAACTGCTCGACCTGAAAACCTGCCAGTGCAGCGACTACCCCAACCGCCGCGCCTCGGTACCCGACTGTATCCAGCTCACACCGGGCCAGGCCGACCAGTTCAAGTGGTTGCCGCCGACCTGTGGTTATCGCCTGGTCAGTGAGCGCAAGGACCTGCCCCTGTGGCACCACCTGGTCTGTGGCGACCGCGACGCCGTGCACCATGAACGCATTTCCCAGTCCGGGCGCATGCTCAGCGAAGGCAGCGTGCCCGAAGACGACTGGGAGGATTACCTGATTTTCCGCGCGGGTTGAACAAGGAGTGTGTATGAGGCAGCGAACCCAGCTGGCAGCAAGCCTGGTGTTGCTGGCATTGAGCATGCCTGCGTGGTGCGCCAAGAAAATCGACCTGGATTACCACGTCAAGTTGCTGCCCCAGAGCGATCAGGCCGAGGTGCGGGTGAGCCTGTCCCAGGGCTCGGCGGTGCGCAGCCTGGACTTTGACCTGGGGCGCGACGGCGACTACAGCGACTTCAAGGCTGATGGCCAGTGGCGTATCACCGACCACCGTGGCCGGTGGCAGCCCAGCGCGAGCAAAGCCAGCCTGACTTACCGCGTACGCCTGACCCATGCGCGCAAACCCGGCCTCTATGAGGCCCGCATGACGCCGAGTTGGGCGCTGTTGCGTGGCGAAGACCTGGTGCCCCCTGCGCGGCTCGACCAGCAGGATGGCGTCGAACTGGTCTCGCGCCTGGCCTTCGAACTGCCCGCCGGCTGGAAAAGCATCGAAACCGCCTGGCCGCGCATCGGCAAGAACAAATTCCGCATCGACAATGTGTCGCGCCTGTTCGACCGCCCGACTGGCTGGATGCTGGCCGGCACCCTGGGCAGTCGCCGCGTGCGCCTGGGCGAGACTGAAGTTACCGTGGCCTCACCCAAGGGCCAGGCCATGCGCCGCATGGATGTGCTGACCTTGCTGACCTTCGTCTGGCCCCAGGTGGAGGCGGCGTTCCCACGCCACCCCGCCAAGCTGCTGATAGTGGGTGCCAGCGACCCGATGCGCCGTGGCGCGTTCTCGGCCCGCGACTCGATCTACCTCAACAGCCGCACGCCGCTGGTCAGCGAAAACGGCAGCAGCCCGCTGATCCGCGAAGTGGTGCAGGCAATTGGGCGCTTCAACGACCACGACACCAGTGACTGGATCAGTGAGGGCATCGCCGAGTATTACGCTATCGAACTGGTGCGTCGCGCCGGTGGGATCACCGACGAGCGCTACCAAGCGATCCAGGCGCGGTTGGCGAAGGAAGGCAAGGACGTGACCACCTTGCGCGGCGAGCACGTCAGCGGTGCGACGGTTTCCCGGGCGGTGGTGGTGTTGCAGGAGTTGGATCGCGAGATTCGGGTGAAAACCCATAACAAGCGTTCGCTGGACGACCTGGCCCAGGCTGTGATGCGGGCCAACAGCATTACCACGGCGGAGTTTGCGCAGTTGGCTGAGAGCATTCTCGGCGAACCTTCAGTGGTGCTGGATAGCAAATTGCTGCACTGATCCAAAGCCATACACAAAACCAAATGTGGGAGCGGCGGTGCGACGATTCGACTTGCTCGCGAAAGCGGTGTGTCAGTTGATACATGTGTTGACTGACACACCGCTTTCGCGAGCAAGCCCGCTCCCACATTTAGATCTCCATTGTTTGGGAGATCTTCTTTAGCCAGTGGTTTTTTCAGCAGCCACTTCTGCTTTGGTCTTCAGGTTTTTCAGCTCAGCACCCGCCCGCTCAATCTTGGTACGCACGCTGTTCATTTCCTGGCGACCCTGCTCCAGCTTGTCTTTGAGCGAGCTGTGCCCGGTAAACCCACGCGCCAGCGCCACGCCGCCAATCGCCACCTGGATCAAGCCAAAAATCCCACCACGGCGCAGGCCTTTGCCCACCATCATCACGCCACCGGCCACCGAGCCGATGCGCTCCCAGCCGTGTACGTTCTGGGTGGGCTGGGTCTCGAAGGGGGTGTGTTCGATGATAGGTCGCAAGGTTTTGCTGTCGCTCATGATCTGTCTCCAACAAGGCTAGTGATACGTAGCTGACTGCGCGCAGGCGCCGGATGTTCCCAAAAGATCAATACTTGGGGCCCGAGCGGGTGTTGTTGCCCTTGGCCAGGCGGTCGTAGAGCACCACGTTGACGGTGGCCGCCAGGTTCATGCAACCGGTGGTCGGGATGTACACCACGTCTTCACACCAGTCGCGGATCTCTTTGTCGAGGGAGCCGTCTTCGGGGCCGAAGATGTACAGCGCGCGGTCGGGGTGGGTGTATTCGGGCAGCGGGCGGGCGCCGTCCACCAGTTCCACGGCGACGGGGATGCAGCCCAGGGGCAGGATCTTTTTCAGGTCATCGATGCCGATCAGTGGAATGTCGTGGTGGACTTTCTTGGTGTCGGTGATGAAGTCCCGCGCACGCTCGTAGCGCACGCCGGTGTAGAACACCGAGGCCACGCCGTAGCAGCCGGCGGCGCGCATGACCGAACCAACGTTTTCGGGGGATTTGGGGTTATACAGACCGATGCAGCTGTAGCGTTTATTGCCCACGGGGAAGGGTGCCTTGGAGGAAAACCGCGATTATACGGCCTGGGAGTGATGGGGTGTTTGTGGGATCGCCTTCGCGAGCAAGCCCGCTCTCACATTTGACGGCATTCCAAAGGAGGTACGCGTACAAATGTGTGCGGGCTTGCTCGCGAAGAGGCCGGTACAGGCAACCAAAATCTCAGTCGTCTTTCTTCATCAACCCCGCCAACGCCGCAAACGGGTTATGCGTGGCCTTGGCAATGGTCGGGCTGCTGGTGGAGCCTTCGCCGAAGTACTGCTGGTCGGTGTAGCGTGAGTGTTCGTTGTCGTGGCAGTACAGGCACAGCAACTCCCAGTTGGAGCCGTCCTGGGGGTTGTCGTCATGGTTGTGGTTGCGGTGGTGCACGGTCAGTTCGCTCAGGCGCTTGCCGGCGAATTCACGGGCGCAGCGGCCGCACACGTGGGGGTACATTTTCAGGGCTTTGTCGCGGTAGCCCATTTCCCGGTCGCGCTGGGCATCGGCGAGGATGCGGTCCAGCTTGGCGGTGTGGGAGGGCGGGTTGGTTGAGCTCATCATGGCTCCTGTCTGTTTGGTGGTCACGGATACGCTTGATTCTAGCCGGTCGCGGCGCAATTAGCCCTTGAGCTTTTCCGCAATCCAGATGGTGTGCCGCGTGCCTTTGTTGCCATGGGCAAATACCTGCACTTCCTCGGCCTTGAACCCGGCCTTGCGCAGTTTGTCGCTGAACAGCTTGTCGGCACTGGCCGACCACACCGCCAGCACGCCTTTGGGGCGCAGGGCCTTGGCGCAGGCGGCCAGGCCACCGGCGGAGTAGAGCCAGCTGTTGGCCTTTTGCGTGAGGCCTTCGGGGCCGTTGTCCACGTCGAGCATGATCGCGTCAAACCCCTGGGGCTCGGCCTGCAGCACGTTGGCCACGTCTTCCTGGCGGATCACGGTGCGTGGGTCCAGCAGTGGGCGGCCGGATTTCTCCCCCAGTGGGCCACGGTTCCATTCCACGACGCCTGGCACCAACTCCGCGACGACGACTTCGGCAGTCTTGCCCAGATGCTTGAGCGCCGAGGCGAGGGTGAAGCCCATGCCCAAGCCACCGATCAATACCCGTGAGTCAGGGCGACCGGCGACCTTGCGGCAGGGAATCTCTGCCAGCGCATCTTCGGAACCGTGCATGCGCGTGTTCATCAACTGGCCGCCGTCGCCGCCCTGGATCTTGATGACAAAGTCTTCACCGTATTCGAACAGGCACAAGGCACCGCCGTTGTCGGGGATCGGGGTGGTGTCCAGCAGAACGAAACGTTTCATGGAAATCTCATTGGGAAGGGCATTCTTGCGCAGTTGGGAGTAGCCTTGTGGCATTCCGGTCAGGCCATGGAGCCATCGATGAAGTGCAGCATTCTAACGGTCATTGTGCTCGGCGCGCTCACATTGGGTGCGGCCCAGGCCCAAGAGGTGCAAACCGTACCGGTCACGCCGGCGCCAACCCCTGGCGCACCGGGCACCCCGACACCCACCCTGTACCCCCAAGTCACCCCGACGGCCGTGCCCAAGACAAACGGCTCGCCACCCCTGGTGCCTATCGTGCTGCCGACCCCGCCCAAGGACCAGACAGTGCCCGGCCTGCTGCAAAACGACAGCAAGCCGAAGACACCCGGCGGCTAGATCTGTTGCGAAAGCAGTTGCCCATCGACCATGCGCAGGCGCTTGGACAGGGCAATGGCAATGGCGCGGATGATCTTGGCGGCCACTCGGGGGGCTTCGTTGAGCATCTTTTCCAGGGAGTCCTTGCCCAGGTTCAACAGCACGCAGTCAGTGGCCGCCACACAGCTGGCGGAGCGACGCTCGCCGTCAAGCACGGCCATCTCCCCGAAGGCCCGGCCACTGCGCAGGGTGGCGATGGTCAGGCGCTGGCCATCGTGGTTGGTTTTTTGCACCGCCACCTGGCCGCTGTGGAGGATGCACATAAAGGTGCCCGCATCGCCTTCCAGAAAAATCACTTCGTCCTGGGCAATGCTGCTGATATTGAAGTAGCCGGCGGCCACATGAAAATCTTCCGGCAACAGTGGGTCGAACAGACCGCAGTCCATCAGCATGTCGCGGATTTCGTTGTTTAACAGTGTCGGTTGAGGCATGGCTGCAATCTTGGTCCATCAATCAATAGGCGGTCCTGTGTTCAGACAAAACCGCCGCGCGAAGTTCCTAAATCAACCCCAGCGCCTTGAACACAAATGCGTATTCGAGCGCTACGTCACGTAATCCCTGGTAGCGCCCGCTCATCCCGCCGTGGCCGGCACCCAATTCGGTCTTGAGCAGCAGCAGGTTGTCGTCCGTCTTGGTGTCGCGCAGCTTGGCCACCCACTTGGCCGCCTCCCAGTACTGCACGCGGCTGTCGTTGTAGCCGGCGATCACCAACAGGTGCGGATAGGCCTGGGCACGCACGTTTTCGTACGGTGCGTAGGCCTTGATGCGTTCGTACACCTCTGGTTCTTGCGGGTTACCCCACTCGTCGTACTCGGTGATGGTCAGCGGCAACTCCGGGTCGAGCATGGTGTTGAGCACATCGACGAACGGCACTTCGGCAATCGCTGCCTGGAACAGATCCGGGCGCTGGTTGAGCACCGCGCCAATCAACAGGCCACCGGCACTGCCGCCGCTGATGGCCAGTTGCTTGGAGGTGGTCAGCCCTTCGGCGATCAGGTGTTCGGCGCAGGCGATAAAGTCGCTGAAGGTGTTCTGCTTGTGTTCCTGCTTGCCGTTGCGGTACCAGGCTTCGCCCAGTTCGCCGCCGCCGCGTACATGGGCAATGGCAAACGCCACGCCCCGGTCCAGCAGGCTCAGACGGGCATGGGAGAACCACGGATCGAGGCTCGACCCATAGGCGCCGTAGCCATACAGGTACAGCGGCGTTGGCTTGCCCAGTTGCTCGCGCTTGACCACCAGGCTGATGGGCACCTGGGTGCCATCGGCAGAGGTGGCCCACAGGCGCTGGCTTACATGATCGTCGGCGTTGAACATGCCCAGCACCGGTGTTTCCTTGAGCACTTGCTGCGCGCCGCTGGCCAGTTCCAGCTGGCGCACCTGGGCCGGGCGGTTCAGAGCTTCGTAGCGCAGGCGGATTTTGTCGCCGACAAATTCCAGGCTGTTCTGTACGTAAAGGCTATAGGCGGCGTCGGGCAATTCCACGCGATAGGCCGATAGACCTTGCGGGTGTACTTCAATCACCGGCAGGCCGCCGATGCGCAGGCTCAGGGTCATGGCGCCAGTGTTCAGGCTCACGCCGTCGAGCATCACCTCGTCGCTGTGGGGGATCAGGTTTTGCCACTCATCCTGGGTCGGCACGTCGCCAATGTCGGTGGCCACGAACAATGCGTAGTTGATGCCATCGCGGTTGCTGCGGATAAACCAGGTCCACGCGCCATTCAACTGGCCGTGGTCGACATCGTATTCATGGTCTTCGACCCGTGGCGCCAGGCAGGTGAACGCCAAATGCGGCTGGTCGGCGTCCAGGGCCCAGACTTCGCTGGTGGTCTTGCTGCCCAGGGTCAGCAGCAACTGGCGCTCGGAACTGGAACGGTAGCAATGCAGGAAGAAACGCCCGTCAGGCTCGTGGAACACTTCCTGCGCCGCCGTGCCGTCCAGGCGGTAGCGATACAGCTTGTGCGGGCGGTGGGTGTCGTCCAGTTCGCCGAAGAACAGGGTCAGGCTGTCATTGGCCCAGGTCATGCTGCCGTCGCAGTCTTGGAACTCCAGTTCGCTGACCTTGCCGGTGGCCAATTCCTTCACGTACAGGGTGTAGATCTCTTCACCGCTGGTATCGAGGCTGTAGGCCAGGCGCTGGTGGTCGGGGCTGATGCTGAAGGCGCCCAGGGAGAAAAAGCCGCCGTTGGCCAGCACGTTGGGGTCCAGCAGCAGTTCTTCGCTGCTGTCGTCTACCTGGTTGCCGTCATCGGCCGGGCGGCGACAGCGGTAGTGGCGGGCGTATTCGTCGCCGGCGGTGGTGCGGGTGTAGTAGAGATATGGGCCCCAAGGAGAGGGCAGGGACAGGTCGGTTTCAAGGATGCGACCCTTGATCTCTTCGAACAGGCTTTCGCGCAGAGCGTGCTGGTCGGCGAGTTGGGCTTCCTGCCAGGCGTTTTCGGCCTTGAGGTAGTTGAGCACCTCTGGCGTGTCACGCTCTTGCAGCCAGGCGTATGGGTCCTGGCCTGGGGCTTTGCGGGCGATCGGGGCGTTGGAGGTCGGCATGGATCACTCTCTGTCTGGCGGACGGTGGCAGGCTTTGCAGCCGCGACACGCAAAAGTCGTTACTATAGCCGCCTGTTTGCCTACGTTGCCATGGACACCATGACCGAGAACGACTATCTGACCGCTTGGGGCCTTTACGCCTTTGCCGCTTTGGGCTGCCTGTTGGTGTGGTGGCGCATGACCCGCTGGATCTGGCGTTGGTTGCGCGAGCCGCTGCAATTGCTGATGGCGGTGTTGCTGTTCAGCCCGACCGTGGTCGACCCGGTCAAGACCCAATTTGCTCCGGCCGTGGCCATCACCGCCCTGGACCTGCTGCTCAAGGTCGGCAATAACGCCTGGCGGGCGATTTCCGATTTGTTCATGTACGCGATGATCGCCTTTGGCGTGTACATCGTGATCGTGTTGATCCGCTGGCCCATCGAACGCGCCGCCCGTGACCGTCGTGAGCGCAAGGCCGCTGCCGACGCCGCGCTGGCCGCCGAGCCTGTCGAGGATGACGAACCGTTTCGCCGTCCTGCCCCTGTAAGCGGCATGCGCGTCGAACCGCGCCTTTAACGTTGTAGCGAGAGCCCTGGCATGTGTGAATTATTGGGCATGAGTGCCAACGTCCCCACCGATATCGTGTTCAGCTTCACCGGGCTGATGCAGCGCGGCGGGCGCACCGGCCCCCACCGTGACGGTTGGGGCATCGCCTTCTACGAAGGCCGCGGCTTGCGCCTGTTCCAGGACCCGGCCGCCAGCAGCGAATCGGAAGTCGCGCTGCTGGTGCAGCGTTATCCCATCAAGAGTGAAGTGGTGATCGGCCACATCCGCCAGGCCAACGTGGGCAAAGTGAGCCTGGCCAACACCCACCCGTTCGTGCGCGAACTGTGGGGCCGCAACTGGTGCTTTGCCCATAACGGCCAACTGGCGGACTTCAGCCCCCGTGCCACCTTCTACCGCCCCGTGGGTGACACCGACAGCGAAGCGGCCTTTTGCGATTTGCTCAACCGCGTGCGCGAAGCCTTCCCGGAGCCGGTGGACATCGAACAGATGCTGCCGGACCTGATCGCTGCCTGTGCCGAATACCGCACCAAAGGCGTGTTCAACTGCCTGCTCAGCGACGGTGACTGGCTGTTCTGCTACTGCTCCACCAAGTTGGCGCAGATCACCCGGCGCGCACCCTTTGGCCCGGCACGCTTGAAAGATGTCGACGTGATCGTCGATTTTCAGGCCGAGACCACTCCCAATGACGTGGTGACGGTAATCGCCACCGAGCCGTTGACCGACAACGAAAACTGGACCCGCTACGAACCGGGCCAATGGAGCCTGTGGCGGCGCGGTGAATGCGTCAGCCAGGGCATTACCGAGTAAGGATATCGACCATGTTGCTCAGCTATCTGCGGTTGGTGTTGTTTGCCATTGGCTTGTTGGTCGGCGTGCAGGTGCCGGGGTTTATCAATGACTACGCCAAGCGTGTCGAAGCCCATTTGATCGAGGCCCAGACTGGCCTGCGCGGGTTTGAGTCCACCGCGCAGCAGTTCTTCAAGGGTGATTTGCAGGCATTGGTGGCGCATTACCGTGCCAGCGATGACCCGGTGTTCCAAAGCGATGCCAGCAGCCTGGGCGCGATGCTCGATCGCCAGGTGGCGTTGGACAAGCAATTCCAGGCCATGCAAGGCCCGTGGTACATCCGCGCACTGCAAGTGGCAGTGGCGGCTGACCCGGATATTCGCCAGGAGACCTGGAATGGCTACAGCTATCAGATTTTGCTGACGCCCGAGGCCATGGGCTGGGGCTTGGGCGGGGCGATGCTGTTGTCGTTCGGGCTGGAATGCCTGTTCCGCTTGATCGACTGGGTGGTGTTGGGCGGCAAGCGGTTGCGCCAGAGCCGGCCGATTGAAGAGCGAGACTTGAAAGGCCTCTAAAACCCAACTCGGTCAAATGTGGGAGGGGGCTTGCTCCCGATAGCGGTTCTTCAGTCACAGATGTATTGACTGACCCACCGCTATCGGGAGCAAGCCCCCTCCCACATTTGAATCTCTATTTTTTCAGTGAAGTGTGTGGGCTCAGTTGCATTCTGTCTTCGCCGACTTCTTCGGCATAGCGGGCAACTACCTTCTGACACAACCCCACAATCTCCTCCACCAACTCCACCCCCACGCGCCACGACACCACCACCTGCAAATTCGGCAGGCGCTGCTCCATGGGCAACATCACCAATTCCCCCTTCGCCAATTCCTCCATCACCAGCACCGGTGGCAACGCGCCAATGCCGAAGCCATCGCGCAACAAGCGGGTGATCGCCGACACCGAGTTCACACAGTTCATGCGCGGTGCGGCCACGCCGTTGGCCTGCATCAGGCTGAGCACGTCCTGGTGCGGGTGGGAGTTTTTCGAGTAGGTGATGATGCGTTCCTGGGCCAGTTCGGCGAGGGACGCGTAGTCGCGGTGGTAAATCGATTGGCTGGCGACGATCCAGGCCATGGGGTGGCTGCACAACTCCAGGCTGCGCACGGTTTCGAGGCGCAGCAGGTCGGTTTGCAGGATCAGGTCAAGGAAGCCTTTTTGCAGCTGATCGCTGAGGTTAAGCGCGGTATCGGCGACCAACTCGATTTCTACCAGGGGGAAATGGTCCATCAGTTCGGCCACCAAGGGGCTGAGCCAGGTGTGGATCACCGTGTCCATGGCGCCAATGCGGATGCGCCCGACCTTGCTGCTGGTGGTCTCCAGGGACTGTTTCAACCCTTGCATGGTCAGCATCATCTGCTCGGCGTAGTCGAGCACCTTCAAGCCTTCCGGGGTCAGGCTCACGCCCCGTGAGTCGCGCAGAAACAGTTTCACCCCCAGCTCGCTTTCCAGCACCGCGATGCGGCTGGAAATCGACGCCTGGGTGGTGAACAACTTCTCGGCGGTCAGGCGAAAGCTCTTGAGCTTGGCCACCCAGACGAAGGTTTCGAGGAACTTCAAATTCATGGGATCAACTTTTTC
Source organism: Pseudomonas kairouanensis (assembly GCF_004682055.1). Lineage (GTDB taxonomy): Bacteria > Pseudomonadota > Gammaproteobacteria > Pseudomonadales > Pseudomonadaceae > Aquipseudomonas > Aquipseudomonas kairouanensis. The sequence goes on from NZ_QUZU01000005.1 coordinate 57,967, forward strand.
TTATGCATGGATCGGTTTTTATTAGTTGGACGCCGCAGGCTGCCGGCGCCAAAAATCGAGCTATTGCACGATAAGCGTCGTTGGGGGCTCAGGACAAGTTGCGAGTTCTGCGTAAAAAATCCCACACTACAAAAAAACAAAGCCTACAGGAGTGCCCCACCGTGAGCCGCCTGCTATTGAATTGCGACATCGGCGAAAGCTTTGGCAACTGGACCATGGGTCTGGATGCCGAGGTCATGCCGTTCATTGATTGCGCCAACGTGGCCTGCGGCTTTCATGCCGGCGACCCCAGCATCATGCGCAACACCGTCAGCCTCGCACTCAAGCACGGCGTGCAAGTGGGAGCACACCCTGCGTACCAGGACCTGCAAGGGTTTGGCCGCCGTTCCATGGCCTATACGCCCCAGGAAATCCAGGACCTGCTGCACTACCAGATCGGCGCCCTCGACGGCATCTGCCGCGCTCAAGGTACCCGCGTGAGTTACGTCAAACCCCACGGCGCGATGTACAACGACATGATGGCCAACCCGGCGCAATTGCGTGCTGTCATCCAGGCCATGGCGGCCTATGGCGACCTGCCGCTGATGCTGCTGGCCACCCGCGACAACCGCGCGGCCCAGGCCCTGGGCGATGAATACGGCGTGACCCTGTGGTTCGAAGCCTTTGCCGACCGCGCCTACGACAACAAGGGCCATCTGGTGTCGCGCCAGTTACCGGGCGCCGTGCATCACGATGCCGATGTCATCGTGCAGCAAGCCCTGACCCTTTCCCGTGGCGAAGCCCTGATCGCCAGCGACGGCAGCCCGTTGATCCTGCAAGCCAATACCCTGTGCGTACACGGCGACAACGCCAGTTCGATTGCCGCCGTGCAACGCATTCGCCAGGCGTTGACGCCCGCATGAAGCCACGGATTGAAGTAGTCGCCATCGACTGCCTGATGGTGCGTCTGTTTGACGTGATCGCTGAAGCCAACATGCCCTGGATGCTCGCTGCCACTCAGCGGCTGTGTGAAGGGTTTGGCGCAGCGTTGGTGGACCTGGTGCCGTCCTACACCACTTTGATGGTGCAATACGACCTCAGCGTATTTAACCCGGCCCAGGCGCGGGAACTGATCGACCAGGCCCTCACTGACCTGCAACCGCAAGCCCAGGGCAGCGGCCAGTGCCATGTGCTGCCGGTGTGGTACGACCTGAGTGTCGGCCCCGAACTGAGCCTGCTCAGCCAGCGCAGTGGCCTCAGCATCGACGACGTGATCCGCCGCCACAGCGCTCATGAATACCAAGTGTTTGCCCTGGGTTTCGCCCCCGGTTTCGCCTTTATGGGGTTGGTGGATGAAATCCTCGCGACCCCACGCCTGAACACCCCGCGCAAACGCGTAGCGGCCGGCAGCGTCGGCATAGCCGAACGGCAAACGGCCGCCTACCCGGTGGTGTCGCCGGGTGGCTGGAACCTCATCGGCCGCACCCCGGCCAAGCTATTTGACCGCGAGCGCGACGGCTACAGCCTGATGCAGCCGGGTGACAGCGTGCGCTTCGAGCCTGTGGAACACGCGCAATTCATCAAATTGGGTGGCGATGACACGCCGTTGGAGGCGCAGGCATGAGCCGCTTGATCATCGAGGCCAGTACGCCGCTGTGCCTGCTGCAGGACGCCGGTCGTTTTGGTGTGCGCCACCTGGGTGTCACCCAGGGCGGGGCATTGGATTGGGTGTCGATGTCCTGGGCCAACTGGCTGCTGGACAACGCATTGGACGCGCCGGTGGTGGAAATCACCCTGGGCGGTTTCACCGTACAGGCCGAGGATTATTGCCTGCTGGCCCTGGCCGGTGCGGACCTTGGGGCGTATATCGACGAACGCGCCATCAGCCCAGGCCGCAGTTTCATCCTGCAAAAAGGCCAGCGCTTGCGCTTCACTCAGCCGTTCAACGGTGCGCGGGCTTATCTGGCCGCTCCCGGCGGGTTTGACGCGCCGCAGGTGCTGGGCAGTTGCGCCACGGTTGTGCGAGAGGAGTTGGGCGGGGTGGATGGTTTTGGACGGGCATTGGCCGAAGGCGGGCGCTTGGCCTATTCCGGTGCGGGTGGGGCGATGAAAGTGCTGAGCGACACAGGCCTGCCTGCCAATACCGCCTTGGACGTGATCGTCGGCGCCCAGATCGGCCAGTTCAGCGGGCAAAGCCTGTTCGATGCGTTCAACACCGAATGGGCTCTGGACAGCCGCGCCGACCGTATGGGCATGCGTTTGTTGGGTACGGCGTTGCAGTACCAGGGGCCGTCGTTGATTTCCGAAGGGATTCCCTTGGGCGCGATCCAGGTGCCGCCGGATGGGCAGCCGATTGTGTTGCTCAATGACCGGCAGACCATTGGTGGGTATCCGCGCCTGGGCGCATTGACGCCGTTGTCGCTGGCGCGGCTGGCGCAGTGTTTGCCGGGAGAGAAGGTGCGGTTGGCGCCGGTGGTGCAGGAGACGGCGCATCGGCAGCACGTCGACTTTTTGCAGCGGTTTAAATAACGCCGCAATCCTAAATGTGGGAGGGGGCTTGCTCCCGATAGCAGTCTTTCAGTCAATACATCAGTGACTGAACCACCGCCCTCGGGAGCAAGCCCCCTCCCACATTTGGATCTCCATTTACTTCGACAGAAAGCGCATGCCTTCTTCCAACCCCCGCAAGGTCAGCGGATACATCTGATCCTCCACCAACTCCCGCACAATGCCCGTCGATGCCGTATACCCCCAGGTGTCCTTCGGGTACGGATTAATCCAGATCAGCTTTTTGTACTTGGCCATGAAACGCTGCATCCACACATAGCCCGGCTCTTCATTCCAGTGCTCCACGCTGCCACCGGCCTGGGTAATCTCGTAGGGTGCCATCGACGCATCGCCGATAAAGATCACTTTGTAGTCGGCGCCGTACTTGTGCAGCAGGTCCTGTGTGGAGGTGCGCTCCGAGGTGCGGCGCTGGTTGTTCTTCCACACCGATTCGTACACGAAGTTGTGAAAGTAGAAGTACTCCAGGTGCTTGAACTCGGTCTTGCACGCCGAGAACAACTCTTCGCAGATTTTGACGTGGGCATCCATCGAGCCGCCGATATCGAACAGCAGCAGTAGCTTGATGGTGTTGCGCCGTTCCGGGCGCATCTGGATGTTCAGCAAGCCGGCATCGCGGGCGGTGTGGTCGATGGTGCCGTCGATGTCCAGCTCTTCGGCCGCGCCCTGGCGCGCGAACTTGCGCAGGCGGCGCAGGGCGATCTTGATATTGCGCGTGCCCAGTTCTACCTGGTCGTCGAGGTTCTTGTACTCGCGCTGGTCCCACACCTTCACGGCCTTGCCCTGGCGCTTGCCGGCATCGCCGACGCGAATGCCTTCGGGGTTGTAGCCGCCGGAGCCGAACGGGCTGGTGCCGCCGGTGCCGATCCACTTGTTGCCACCGGCGTGGCGTTCCTTTTGTTCTTCCAGGCGTTTCTTGAATTCCTCGATCAACTTGTCGAGGCCGCCCAGGGATTGGATCTGCGCGCGTTCTTCATCGCTCAGCGAGCGTTCGAACTCCTTGCGCAGCCAGTCTTCGGGGATCAAGGCCTGCAAGTGATCGTCGAGCTTTTCCAGGCCGTTGAAATAGGCGCCAAAGGCCCGGTCGAACTTGTCGAAATGCCGCTCGTCCTTCACCAGAATCGCCCGGGCCAGGTAGTAGAACTCGTCCATGTCGGCGAAGGTCACGCGCATTTTCAGCGCGTTGATCAGGTCCAGCAGCTCGCGCACCGACACCGGCACCTTGGCGGCGCGCATTTCGTTGAACAGGTTGAGTAGCATCAGCGGTTACCGCGACGGCTCATGAACGCCAGACGCTCCAGCAACTGCACGTCTTGCTCGTTCTTCACCAGCGCGCCTGCCAGCGGTGGGATGGCCTTGGTCGGGTCGCGCTCGCGCAGCACGGCTTCGCCGATGTTGTCGGCCATCAGCAGCTTGAGCCAGTCCACCAGTTCGGAGGTGGAGGGTTTTTTCTTCAGGCCCGGTACCTTGCGCACGTCGAAAAACACGTCCAGCGCTTCGCTGACCAGGTCTTTCTTGATGTCGGGGTAGTGCACGTCAACGATTTTTTGCAGGGTGGTGCGGTCTGGGAAGGCGATGTAATGGAAGAAGCAGCGGCGCAGGAACGCGTCCGGCAGCTCTTTTTCATTGTTGGAGGTAATGATGATGATCGGGCGTTTCTTGGCCTTGATGGTCTCGTCGATCTCGTAGACGTAGAACTCCATCTTGTCGAGTTCTTGCAGCAGGTCGTTGGGGAACTCGATGTCGGCCTTGTCGATTTCATCGATCAGCAGGATTACCCGCTCTTCGGACTCGAAGGCTTCCCACAGCTTGCCCTTTTTCAGGTAGTTGCGTACGTCGTGCACCTTGTCCACGCCCAGTTGGGAGTCGCGCAGGCGGCTGACCGCATCGTACTCATACAGGCCCTGGTGGGCTTTGGTGGTGGACTTGATGTGCCAGGTGATCAGCTTGGCGCCGAAGGACTCGGCCAGTTGCTCGGCAAGCATGGTCTTGCCAGTGCCGGGCTCGCCCTTGACCAGCAATGGCCGTTCCAGGGTGATGGCGGCGTTGACGGCCAGTTTCAGGTCGTCGGTGGCCACATAGGCCTGGGTGCCTTCGAACTTCATCGGTGTTTCCTCGAATTCATCAATGCCCGGACTATACCGCGCAGCCCCGGCGACTGTGAACGCAGACGGGTTATTCAGTCTCTGAATGGGTGGTCACCCGACCCCCTGTAGGAGCGAGCTTGCTCGCGAAGAACGCAAGGGCACCGCGTTTATCAAGGCAGCCCGCGTTATCGTTGATACTTTTCGCGAGCAAGCTCGCTCCTACAGGCGGCGGGTTTAGTCGGTGCTGGGCTTGGGTTGCTCGTAGCGCGCATTAAAGGCCTGGATGAAACCATTACGCAAAATCGCCAAAAACGCCGAGAACGCGCTGACATCCTGCTGATGTACGCTGCCACTCAGTTCCACGCGGGTGGCAAATTGGTTTTTTTGCTGGTTTTTCAGTACGGTCTCACTGGCCCCGACCACCGCCTCCCAGATCGAGCGGAAGACGTTCTTGTCCTTGTTCTCTACGTCCTGCTTCCAGTCGAACACTTCCACATCCCGCAGCAGCGGCTTGATATAGCCGGTGAGCTGGCCTTTCTCGGCCTGGGCCTCGATCACCACATCGCCGGTGCCAGCCTTGAAGTCGAACTTGCCGTAGGCCGAGGCGAAGTCGTTCATGCGCTTGAGTTGCAGGTCTTTGGCGCGAAATCGGAACTCGAAGTTTTCAAAATTACTCAAGGGATCAAAGGTAGCGGTGGCTTCCAGTGGCGCCTGGCCTTGCAGCAGGGCCTTGCCTTCGAAGCGGGCGTCGCGCTTGCCTTTGACGTCGACGATATTGGTCAGGTTGTAGAAGCTGGCGTTCACATTGGTCGCGTTGATGTTCACGGGCGGTTTGGAGTTGAAGTTGCGAAAGGCGATCTTGCCGTCTTCGATGCGCACTTCATCGAGGGTAATGGGGGCCAGCTTGCTGAGCTGCTCGCGCCAGTCGGTGCCCTTACCGGTCTGGGACGCCTGCTTGTTGGCGCCGCCATCGACGAAGTTCACCTCAGGGTTGATAAACCGTACCTTGGCCACCACCGCATGATCATTGATCAACGACTGCCAACTCACCGACAGGTCGATCAACGGTGCCTTGACGAAAGGCACCGGCACCTTGCCGTCGACTTTGACGATCTCCAGGCCGTTGATCTTGTACGCGCCGCGCCACAGGGCCAGGTCCACATCGGTGACCTGGCCGCGGTAGTCGCCCATGTTGGCGAGCTTGTCATTCAGATAGTTGCGCACCAGATAGGGCAGGGCGAGGTTCAGGGCAACCAGCACCACCACCAGAGCGGCGGCCGTCCATAGTGGCCAGCTGTAGCGACGTTTCATGGGGGGTGTTCTCCATACAGGTAGGCGATTGACCGCCGGGTACCCCGCAACGTTCCTCTGACTGGACGCCTTGCACCTCTAGGCATACCCTTATGCCCTTCCTGAAACCGCCAAATAGGACCCGTCATGAGCCGCATTTTTGCAGACAACGCGCACTCCATCGGCAATACCCCCCTGGTACAGATCAATCGCATCGCACCGCGTGGCGTGACCATCCTGGCCAAGATCGAAGGGCGCAACCCTGGGTACTCGGTGAAGTGCCGCATTGGCGCGAACATGATCTGGGACGCCGAAAGCACCGGCAAACTCAAGCCGGGCATGACCATTGTCGAACCCACGTCCGGCAACACCGGCATCGGCCTGGCATTTGTCGCCGCCGCCCGTGGCTACAAGTTGCTGTTGACCATGCCCGCATCCATGAGCATCGAGCGGCGCAAGGTGCTCAAGGCCCTGGGCGCCGAACTGGTGCTGACCGAGCCGGCCAAGGGCATGAAGGGCGCCATCGAGAAAGCCGCTGAAATCGTTGAGAGCGACCCGGCCCAGTACTTTATGCCGGGCCAGTTCGAAAACCCGGCCAACCCTGCAATCCACGAAAAAACCACCGGCCCGGAGATCTGGAACGACACCGATGGCGCCGTGGACGTGCTGGTGGCGGGCGTGGGTACCGGCGGCACCATCACCGGCGTGTCGCGCTACATCAAGAACATTGCGGGCAAACCGATCCTGTCGGTGGCCGTGGAGCCCATCGTGTCGCCGGTGATCACCCAGGCGCTGGCCGGTGAGGAGATCAAGCCCAGCCCCCACAAGATCCAGGGCATCGGCGCCGGTTTTGTGCCGAAGAACCTCGACCTGTCGATGGTTGACCGGGTGGAATTGGCCAGCGATGAAGAGTCCAAGGCCATGGCCCTGCGCCTGATGCAGGAAGAAGGGATTTTGTGCGGTATCTCCTGCGGCGCGGCCATGGCCGTGGCGGTGCGCCTGGCGCAGAAGCCGGAGATGCAGGGCAAGACCATCGTGGTGATTCTGCCGGACTCCGGTGAGCGCTACCTGTCGAGCATGTTGTTCAGTGATTTGTTTACCGAGCAGGAAAACCAGGCTTGATGTGTGTCAGCACCGATACCTTGGGCCTTCTGCATACTGGCCCAAGTGTTTATGATGCCCGGCGCATTTTTTCAGGAGTTGCTGCATGACCTTTTCTTTGGCGGCCAAGCTGTCGGTGTTGCTGGTGTTTATCGGCAGCACGCTGTACGTGCACCTGCGCGGCAAGGCCCGTTTGCCGGTGTTGCGCCAGTTCGTCAACCATTCGGCGCTGTTCGCCCCGTATAACGCCTTGATGTACCTGTTTTCGGCGGTGCCGTCCAAGCCCTACCTGGACCGCAGCAAGTTCCCGGAACTGGATGTGCTCAAGGACAACTGGCAAGTGATCCGCGAAGAGGCCATGCACCTGTTCGACGAGGGTTACATCCGCGCCGCCGAAAAGAACAACGACGCCGGGTTTGGTTCGTTCTTCAAGAAGGGTTGGAAGCGCTTCTACCTCAAGTGGTACGACAAGCCGCTGCCATCGGCCGAGGCGCTGTGCCCTAAAACCGTGGCCCTGGTCAGCAGCATTCCCAACGTCAAGGGCGCGATGTTTGCCCTGTTGCCGGGCGGCAGCCACCTCAACCCGCACCGCGACCCGTTTGCCGGTTCCCTGCGCTATCACCTGGGGCTGTCCACGCCGAACTCCGACGCTTGCCGCATCTTCGTCGATGGCGAGGAGTACGCCTGGCGCGACGGTGACGACGTGATGTTCGACGAAACCTACGTGCACTGGGTGAAGAACGAAACCGAAACCACCCGTGTGATCCTGTTCTGCGACATCGAGCGGCCGTTGAGTAACCCCTTGATGACCCGCGTCAACCGTTGGGTCAGCAAGCAACTGGGCCGCGCCACCGCGCCGCAGAACCTGGATGACGAGCGTGTGGGCGGGATCAACCAGGCGTATGCCTGGAGCAAGACGTTCAGCGACAAGTTCAGCGGGGTGGTCAAGCAGTGGAAACGCAAGCATCCCAAGGCTTATCGGGTTGCGCGGCCGGTGTTGGCGGTGGTTGTGCTGGTACTGCTGTGGAAGTGGTTGTTCTGATCTGAACGCGGTCAAAAATGTGGGAGCGGGCTTGCTCGCGAATGCGGTATGTCAGTCACAAATGTTTCGACTGATCCACCGCATTCGCGAGCAAGGCCCCTCCCACATTTGGTTTTGCAGTGTTGCTTAGGACGCAATCAGCTGGCGCAGGACGTAGTGCAGGATGCCCCCCGCCTTGAAGTACTCCACTTCATTGAGAGTATCGATCCGACACAACACCTCGACCTTCTCCTTACTCCCATCCTCCCGCGTAATCACCAGCGTCAGGTTCATCCTGGGCACGATCTCCACGTCCGTCAGCCCAAGAATGTCGATCTTCTCCTTGCCACTGAGCTTAAGGCTCTTGCGGTTCTGATCGAGCTTGAACTGCAACGGCAACACGCCCATGCCCACCAGGTTGGAGCGGTGGATCCGCTCGAAACTCTCGGCGATCACCGCCTTGACCCCCAGCAAGTTCGTGCCCTTGGCCGCCCAGTCGCGGCTGGAACCGGTGCCATATTCCTGGCCCGCAACCACCACCAATGGCGTTCCTGCCGCCTGATACTTCATCGACGCATCGTAGATCGCCATCTTCTCCCCGGTGGGGATGTACAGCGTATTGCCGCCTTCCTCGCCACCGAGCATTTCATTGCGGATGCGGATATTGGCAAAGGTGCCGCGCATCATCACTTCGTGGTTGCCCCGGCGTGAGCCGTAGGAGTTGAAGTCGCGCGGTTCCACGCCTTGCTCGCGCAGGTAGCGGCCAGCGGGGCTGTCGGCCTTGATATTGCCGGCGGGGGAGATGTGGTCGGTGGTCACCGAGTCCCCCAGCAGGGCCAGTACATTGGCGCCCGTTACGTCCTTGATCACCGGCAGCGGCCCGGCAATATCGTCGAAGAACGGTGGATGCTGGATGTAGGTGGAATCCGCCTGCCACACGTAGGTGGCGGCTTGCGGCACTTCAATGGCTTGCCACTGCTCGTCACCGGCAAACACTTCGGCGTATTCCTTGTGGAACATGCCGGTGCTGACCTGGGCCACCGCATCGGCAATTTCCTGGCTGCTGGGCCAGATGTCTTTCAGGTACACCGGCTTGCCGTCCTGATCGTTACCCAGCGGCTCGCTGCTGATATCGATACGCACGGTGCCGGCCAAGGCATAGGCCACCACCAGCGGCGGCGAGGCCAGCCAGTTGGTTTTCACCAAGGGGTGCACGCGGCCTTCGAAGTTACGGTTGCCGGAGAGCACCGAGGCCACGGCAAGGTCAGCCTTTTGGATGGCTTTTTCAATCGGCTCGGGCAACGGGCCGGAGTTGCCGATGCAGGTGGTGCAGCCGTAACCCACCAGGTCGAAACCAAGCTTGTCGAGGTACTGGGTCAGGCCCGCCGCCTTGTAGTAGTCGGTGACCACCTTGGAGCCGGGCGCCAGGGAGGTTTTGACCCAAGGTTTGCGCGTCAGCCCCTTTTCCACGGCTTTTTTCGCCACAAGGCCGGCGGCCATCATCACACTGGGGTTGGAGGTGTTGGTGCAGGAGGTGATGGCGGCGATGACCACGGCGCCGTTTTTCAGGCGGTAGGTGTGGCCGTCGTACTCATAGTCGGTCTCGCCCACCAGGTCCGCATTGCCCACGGCCACGCCGCCACCGCCTTCGCTTTCCAGGCGGCCTTCTTCCTTGTTGGTGGGTTTGAATTGCAGGTCGAGAAAATCGCTGAAGGCCTGGCCGACATGGGGCAGGGCCACACGGTCTTGCGGGCGTTTCGGCCCGGCCAGGCTGGCTTCGACACTGCCCATGTCCAGGGCCAGGCTGTCGGTGAACACCGGTTCCTGGCCGGCATTGCGCCACAGCCCTTGGGCCTTGGTGTAAGCCTCTACCAACTTCACGGTTTCTGTCGGGCGACCGGACAGGCGCAGGTAGTCCAGCGTCACCTCATCCACCGGGAAAAAGCCACAAGTGGCGCCGTATTCCGGGGCCATGTTGGCAATGGTGGCGCGGTCGGCCAGGGGCAGGTCGGCCAGGCCGTCGCCGTAGAACTCGACGAATTTACCCACCACGCCTTTTTTGCGCAGCATCTGGGTCACGGTCAGCACCAGGTCGGTGGCGGTGATGCCCTCTTTCAATTTGCCGGTGAGCTTGAAGCCGATCACTTCCGGGATCAGCATCGACACCGGCTGGCCGAGCATCGCGGCCTCCGCCTCGATACCGCCCACACCCCAGCCCAGTACGCCCAGGCCATTGATCATGGTGGTGTGGGAGTCGGTGCCCACCAGGGTGTCGGGGAAGGCGTAGGTGCGGCCATCTTCGTCCTTGGTCCACACCGTGCGGCCCAGGTATTCGAGGTTGACCTGGTGACAGATCCCGGTGCCCGGCGGCACGACGCTGAAGTTGTCGAAGGCACTCTGGCCCCAGCGCAGGAAGGCGTAGCGTTCGCCGTTGCGCTGCATTTCGATGTCGACGTTCTGCTCGAAGGCGTCGGCGTTGCCGAACTTGTCCACCATCACCGAGTGGTCGATCACCAGGTCTACCGGCGACAGCGGGTTGATGCGCTGCGGGTCGCCACCGGCCTTGGCCACGGCGGCGCGCATGGCGGCCAGGTCGACCACCGCGGGTACGCCGGTAAAGTCCTGCATCAGCACGCGGGCGGGGCGGTATTGGATCTCGCGGTCGGACTGGCGCTCTTTGAGCCAGGCGGCAATGGCCTTGAGGTCGGCGCCGGTGACGGTCTTGTTGTCTTCCCAGCGCAACAGGTTTTCCAGCAGCACCTTGAGGGACATCGGCAACGTGTCCAGGTCGCCCAGGCTCTTGGCGGCTTCGGGCAGGCTGAAGTAGTGGTAGGTCTTGCTGTCTATTTGCAGGGTCTTGAGGGTACTCAGGCTATCAAGCGATGACATGACACGACTCCTTATGGGTCCGCACGGCTACGGACCTGACGGGACGAACAGAGCTATCAACTTAGCGCTGTTTTCATTAGCAGGCTAATAACTGGACTCTATGGTGAAGTCCAAGGTTCCGAAGTCGGCTATCATGCGCGCGTTTTCATGACAGGCATTGCGCTACAGCAATCCCGTTGCCAGGAGATTTGATGAACACCCTCTTTATGCACTGCCGCCCAGGTTTCGAAGGCGAAGTCTGTTCCGAGATCGCGGAACACGCCGCGCGCCTGAACGTTTCCGGCTACGCCAAGGCCAAGACCGGCAGCGCCTGCGCCGAATTTGTCTGCACCGAGGAAGACGGCGCCCAGCGCCTGATGCACGGCCAGCGTTTTGCCGAGCTGATCTTCCCGAGGCAGTGGGCGCGCGGGGTGTTCATCGACCTGCCGGAAACCGACCGCATCAGCGTGATCCTCGCCCACCTGCAAGGCTTCCCGGTGTGCGGTAGCCTGTGGCTGGAGATGGTCGACACCAATGATGGCAAAGAGCTTTCAAACTTCTGCAAGAAATTCGAAGTGCACCTGCGCAAGGCCTTGCTCAATGCCGGCAAGCTGGTGAATGACCCGAGCAAGCCACGCCTGTTGCTGACCTTCAAGAGCGGCCGCGAGGTGTTCATGGGCCTGGCGGAGTCGAACAACTCGGCGATGTGGCCCATGGGCATCCCGCGCCTGAAGTTCCCGCGCGAGGCGCCGAGCCGTTCGACCCTCAAGCTGGAGGAGGCCTGGCACCACTTCATCCCTCGCGATCAGTGGGACGAGCGCCTGCATGGCGACATGACCGGCGTGGACCTGGGCGCCGCCCCCGGCGGCTGGACCTGGCAACTGGTCAACCGCGGCATGCTGGTGACCGCCATCGACAACGGCCCCATGGCCGAAAGCCTGATGGACACGGGCCTGGTGCAACACTTGATGGCCGATGGTTTTACCTTCGTGCCCAAGCAGCCGGTGGACTGGATGGTCTGCGATATCGTCGAAAAACCGGCGCGCAACGCAGCCCTGCTGGAAACCTGGATCGGCGAGGGGCATTGCCGCGAAGCGGTGGTGAACCTGAAATTACCGATGAAGCAGCGTTATGCCGAGGTGAAGCGTTTGCTCGAACGTATCGAGGAAGGCTTCAAGACGCGGGGCATTCGGGTGGAGATTGGCTGCAAGCAGCTGTATCACGACCGCGAGGAAGTGACCTGCCACCTGCGCCGCCTGGTGGATGTGAAGAAGCGCAAGTAGCCACGTCGGCTAAAGCGTTGACCACAAAAATGCAGGCCAGCACCGGGAAACGATACGGAATCGGCCGCGGCGCAGCCTGGTCGGCGAGCAAATGGCCGGGCGAGTGCCGGTGTTTTTTCAGGTAGTTCACGCCACGCCGCACGCTCTCGGTGTATCCCGCGCCGCTCAGCGCACTGAGGGCGTGGGCACTGCTGATCACATCGCTGGCTTGCCCCGCCACCTGGCCCCATCCGCCATCCGGGTTTTGCGTGCGGTGCAGATAGGCCATGGAACTGGCCAGCACCCGGTCGTCACCCTGGTCACACAACCGCAGTGCAGCGCTAGCGCGCGCAATGGCAAAGGTTGAACTCAGGCTCCAGCTGCGCTCGAACGTGCCGTCCTCCTGCTGGGCACCGCGCAAAAACCTCAAGGCGCTGTCCACGACCTCCCTGTAAGTGTCACCGGCCGGTTGCAGCACCAGGATCGCGTTGGCGGTCATCGTGGCTTCGCACGGGTGATGGCGCAGGTAAGTGGGAAAGCCTCCGTCAGGGTTGGCCATGCTCGCCAGATAATCCTGGCCGCGCCGGATCGTCGATGCATACCTCACGGGATCTACCTGCTGCAGGCACTCGACGGCCAGGCAAGTGCTATCGATATCGGTTTGGCGCACGTTCTCGGTGTACGCCCACGCACCGTCCTGCGCTTGTAGCGACACCAGGTAGTCAGCCATCTGCCGCACCCGCACCGAACGCCTGCCGGCTTTGCTCAGGGCAAGCCCGGCGAAGGCGGTGAGGTAAACCGTCATATGGGTGATAAAGGGCAGCCCGCCGTCGGCGTTGCGTTGGTTGAGGAGGCTATGGACGCCTTGGATCAGCAGCGGATGAGCCGGTGCACAGGTGTGCAAGGCCAGTAACCCGATCAAGTGGGCCGACAGATGGCCCTCCCAGACTTCCCTGGCGCTGCCGTGGCCCAGTTGTTCGAGAAGAAAGTGACGGTCCTGCGCGAGGATCGGCTGGCCGTTGCCATGGGTGTTGATGATCTTGATCGCGCACAGGGTCAGGCATACCCAGGCGGCCTGGCCTGTGTAGTCAATCGAGGCGCTGTCTTCGGGGGGGAGGTACGCGGTAGCGTGGATCAGCGCCAGGTAGGTGGTGAACATCCATTTTTTGCGTTCGACCCGCAGGTGTTCCCTGGGCAGCGTGTTGGTGAGCAGGCCGCGCTCAACGGCATGCAGGTTTTTGCCTTGCAGGTAGCGGTCCAGAAACCGGGCCAGTGAGCGCTGCACCTGTGGCAGGCACTGCATGCGACGCAGTAAAACCAGCATCAACAGCGACTCCAGGCCACGGCTGTTGCAGCGTTGGCGGATGGAGCCTTGGTCGTCGATGTACTGCATTAGCTCATCACGGGCGGCGGTCTTCAGAGCGTGGAGGTGTGAGGGTTTCATCGTCCGGATGCGTCAGTCGGCCCAACTCTTCTTAAGCGTGACCTGTGGGGGGCAAGGCATAAGACTGGTTGGCGATATACCGCCAGGGCGGTAGTGCAAATGGTCATTTTGCAGCGGCGCGACTTCATGGTTTTTAAAGGCATTGCAACCGATGCGCAGGGAGCCGCCATGAGACCGATCACTGTTCCACCCATTTACTGCCCGCTGCCCGTGAGGCAGCACCCGACCAGGGATGCAGTAGAGCAGCCCTGCCGTGAATGGCTGCAGCGATGGGGCCTGTTCCCCAGTCAGTGGCAGCGCGAACGGTTGGGTGCAATGAGGGTGGGTCAGTTGTGCAGCATGATTTACCCCGTTGGCCCACAGCAAACCCTGCAAATTGCCACGGATTACATCATGTGGGCCTTTGCCTTCGACGATGAGTTGTGTGATGAGGGCCCGGCGAGTGAAGACCCGGGCCTGTTGATCGAGGCCAGTTGCCGGATCCAGCGCATGCTGGAATCACCTGAAAAGGAGGTGGACCCCACTGATCGCTATGGCAAGGCCCTGCTGGATATTCGGCGACGCCTGCTGGCCGAATGCCAAGAGACGCAGGCGGCTAGATTCGGTGCGTTGATGCGCACCTATTTCATGGCCGAAATGTGGAAGTCCGTCTCGGCGCAGCCGTCGTTGAGCGACTACATGCCCCAGCGTCTGATGGGCGGTGGCGGCATGACCTTTCCCTTTTTCTGTCACGCCGTGCCCCGGCTCGACTTGGATGAAGGCGAGTTGGCCGACCGGCGGATCGTCGCGTTGACGGAAATGGCGGCCATGTTTGCCTTGTGGGACAACGATATTTTTTCCTGGCCCAAGGAGGTGTTTCGTCAACAGAACAAGAAGGGTCACAACCTGATCGAGGTGATTGGCCGTGAGTACTGCTGCTCGGTGGAAGATGCACTGGTGGTTGCCGTCGATCTGCGTGAGCGCACGCAAGGTCTGTATCTAAGGCTGCATGAGTGCATGCTGGGCCAGGTGTCGCCACCGATGCGCGAGTACTTGCTGGGATTGAATGCCTACATCAGCGGGGTATTGCAATGGCACCGCACAACGCCACGGTTCCGGTTTATCAACGGGGTGGATGGCGCCGCATGCCTGCGCGGTGGGGAGCCCGCGAGCAGCCCGCGCCCGCTGGGGGGCGACGCGCCGCCAATCGCCTCGATCGCCTGGTGGTGGCATTACGACCCTGCGGCTAAAGAGCGGTGGTCCGGGCCTTGAAATTGGGCAACAATGCACGCCAGTTTCAGGAGTGAACCATGAGCGAAATTTTCGACACCGCCGTCGACGGTACCCTCGACGCCACCGGCCTCAACTGCCCGGAGCCGGTGATGATGCTGCACCAGCACATCCGCGACCTGCCGCCCGGCGGCTTGCTCAAGGTGATCGCCACCGACCCGTCCACGCGCCGCGATATTCCCAAGTTCTGTGTCTTCCTGGACCACGAACTGGTGGATCAGCAGGAACAGGCCGGGACCTACCTGTACTGGATTCGCAAGAAATCCGCCTGATTGGCGCTGGCTACCTGTGGGAGCGAGCTTGCTCGCGAAAAACGTTAACGAAAACGCAGTGCTTCAGGTTTAACGCGGCGTTCTCAAGTCTTTCGCGAGCAAGCTCGCTCCTACAGGGCGCGAATGTGTCGGCGTGCACTGCGCGCCAGGCGCACCAGCAACATTCCCGCCGCGCAACTCAGGCCCACGATCAGCCCTTGCCACAAGCCGCTCGGGCCGCTGGGCGCGCCCAGCCAGTCGGTCAGCCCCAGGGCGTAACCCACGGGCAGCCCCACGCCCCAATAGGCAAATAGCGTCAGCACCATGGTCACCCGCGTGTCCTGGTAGCCACGCAGCGCGCCGGCGGCGGTCACCTGGATCGAATCGGAAAACTGGAACAGCGCGGAAAACACGATCAAGGTCGAGGCCAGGTGGATCACGATCGGGTCCGGGGTGTAGATCGCCGCAATTTGCTCGCGAAACACCAGCATCAGGCTGCACGACAGGCAGGCGTAGGCCAGCGCCGTGCCCATGCCCACACCGGCGGCGAAGCGCGCCTCACGCGGCTGGCCACGGCCCAGGGCCTGGCCGACGCGCACGGTGATGGCCATGCTCAGCGAGTAGGGGATCATGAACACCAAGGAGCTGACGTTCAGGGCGATCTGGTGCCCGGACACTACCGTCGCGCCCAGGCTGCCGATCAACAGGGCAATTACCGCAAAGATGCTCGACTCGGCAAAGATCGCAATGCCGATGGGCAAGCCGATGCCCAGCACGCGCTTGATCACCGCCCACTGCGGCCAGTCGAAGCGCTTGAACAGTTCGCTGCTCTGGTAGGCCGGGCCAATGCGTGTCCACAGGACCAGCCCGAGCAGCATCGCCCACATCGAAATGGCCGTGGCCCAGCCACATCCCACGCCGCCCATGGCCGGCACGCCCAGGTGGCCGTAGATGAAGATGTAGTTCAGGGGGATATTCAGCGCCAGGCCAAACAGGCCCATGACCATGCTCGGCCGGGTGCGGCCCAGGCCTTCGCTGAAGCAGCGCAGTACGTAATACAGCGCAATCGCCGGCATGCCAGCGGCGATGCCATGCAGATAGCCCATGGACGGTTTGATCAGGTCGGCCTCGACCTTCATCGCCTGCAGGATAGGTTCGGCGCACAGCAGCAACAGCCCGCCCATGGCCCCGACCACGATCGCCAACCACAGCGACTGGCGCACCAACGGCCCGATGTCGCTGAACTGCCCGGCACCGAAGCGCTGGGCGACTTTCGGCGTAGTGGCCAGCAGCGTGCCGCTCATCAGCAGGTACACCGGGATCCAGATCGAATTGCCCAGGCCCACCGCCGCCAGGTCCTGTGGGCTGACGCGCCCGGCCATCACCGCATCCACAAAGCTCATGGCGGTGGTGGCCAGTTGACCAATCATGATCGGCAGGGCGAGCGTCAGCAGGTCGCGCACTTCCCGGCTGATACGGGCGGGGCGGGTGAGGGGGGCGGTGATGGTGTTCACGTACGGGTGTCCAGGGATAAAGGAAACGCAAGGACGGCGGATTCTACGCCTTGACGCAATGGTCAGGAAAAAACCTGTGTTGGGGATTTGTAAGCGTCCTTCAAAAAATCCCAAGCCCGCTCCCACACAAGCCCTCTCATATCGGATATGTGTACACTGCCCGTCCGCCAAAGGAGCCTGCCATGCTGATTGTTGCCGACGAAAATATTCCGCTGCTCGACGCCTTCTTCCAAGGCTTCGGCGAGATTCGCCGGGTGCCCGGCCGTTCCATCGACCGCGCCGCCGTCGAGCAGGCCGATGTGTTGCTGGTGCGTTCGGTGACCAACGTCAACCGTGCGTTGCTGGAAGGCTCGAACGTGCGCTTCGTCGGCACCTGCACCATCGGCACCGATCACCTGGACCTGGATTACTTCCAGCAGGCTGGCATCCAATGGTCCAGCGCCCCCGGTTGCAACGCCCGTGGCGTAGTCGATTACGTGTTGGGCAGCCTGCAGACCCTGGCCGAGATCGAAGGCGTCAACCTCAACCAGCGCACTTACGGGGTGGTCGGTGCTGGTGAAGTCGGCGGGCGACTGGTCAAGGTGCTCAAGGGCCTGGGCTGGAACGTGCTGGTGTGTGACCCGCCCCGGCAGGTTGCCGAAGACGGGGACTACGTCAGCCTGGCGCAGATCATCGAGCAGTGCGATGTGATCAGCCTGCACACGCCGCTGACCAAGTCCGGCAATGGCGCCACCTGGCACCTGTTCGACCGCCAACGCCTCAACCGACTCAAGCCAGGCACCTGGCTGATCAACGCCAGCCGTGGCCCGGTGGTGGATAACGCCGCGCTGCGCGAAGTGCTGCTGGAACGCGAAGACTTGCAAGCGGTGCTGGACGTGTGGGAAGGCGAGCCCGAAGTGGACGTCGACCTGGCCGACCTGTGCGTGCTGGCCACCCCCCATATCGCCGGCTACAGCCTGGAAGGCCGCCAGCGCGGCACAGCGCAGATTTATCAGGCGTTCTGCGCCCATCTGGGCCAGGAGCCGAGCATTCAATTGAGGGATTTGCTGCCGCCCCTGTGGCTGGCCCAAGTGCACCTGAATGCTGAGACAGATCCGGCATGGGCGCTGGCAACCCTGTGCCGCAGCGTGTACGACCCGCGCCGGGATGATGCGGATTTTCGTCGCAGCCTTGTAGGAACGGTGGAAGAACAGCGCAAGGCGTTTGACCTGCTGCGCAAGCATTACCCTGCGCGCCGGGAGATCGATGGCTTGAAAGTGCGCATCAATGGCCAATCAGCAGCGCTGTCGCAGATTGTCTCGGCCCTCGGCGCCGATGCCATCTAAGGGCCCATAAAAAACCCGGCCACCAGGGCCGGGTTTGAAAGAGCGTGGGCGCTTCAGCCTTGCTTGGCAGGCTTGACCAGACGCTGTTCCAGCTCGCTGCACGCTTGCTGGATCATCTCTTCGGTAATCTGCACCTCGCGGCCGTTGGCATCAATGTACGTGCACGGCAACTGCTGCGGCTGGCGGATTACTTCAATCTTGGCATCGCTGCTATTTGGCAAGGTCATGGCCTGTCTCCTCATCAGGTTGTTTACCTACTTTAAAACCCCCGCGTGACTGCGCTGTTACAACTCCATACATAATCAGCGGTTCGAACACCCAGTCCACCAGAAACCCTTACGAATTTCCAGCCGCGCATTAGACCGATAGCCTCTAGGGGCCCTTGTCGGCGGGCATAATTAACCTGACTCATTGCTATTGGCTCAAGTTCCCCCCATGTAGGGATACAGGTTCCTCATCGGTGATGCCTTCCATGTTCTCAGTTCGTCAACGTCGTGCCATTCGCCTGGCCAGCCGTTTTATTGCGCCGTACCGCTGGCAGGCGCTCGGCGCCCTGGTGGCGCTGATCGTCACCGCAGGCATCACCTTGTCCATGGGGCAGGGCATTCGCCTGCTGGTAGACCAGGGCTTCATGACCCAGTCGCCGCACCTGCTCAACCAGTCCATCGGCTTGTTCATGATCCTGGTGTTGGGCTTGGCCGTCGGCACCTTTGCGCGGTTTTACCTGGTGTCGTGGATCGGCGAGCGCGTGGTGGCCGACATCCGGCGCCAGGTGTTCAACCATCTGATCTACCTGCATCCGGGCTTCTACGAGAACAACCGCAGCTCGGAAATCCAGTCGCGGTTGACCACCGACACCACCTTGCTGCAGTCGGTGATCGGCTCTTCTCTGTCGCTGTTCCTGCGCAATGCGCTGATGGTCATTGGCGGCATCGTGCTGTTGTTCGTGACCAACCCCAAGCTCACCAGCATCGTGGTGGTGGCGCTGCCCTTGGTGCTGGCGCCGATCCTGATCTTCGGCCGTCGCGTGCGCAGCCTGTCGCGCTTGAGCCAGGACCGGATTGCCGATGTGGGCAGCTATGTCGCCGAGACCCTCGGCCAGATCAAGACCGTGCAGGCCTACAACCATCAGGTCCAGGACGAGCAGCGCTTCGCCGTGACCGTGGAAGAGGCGTTCGCCACCGCGCGTAAACGCATTGTCCAGCGCGCCTGGCTGATTACCCTGGTGATCATGCTGGTGCTGGGGGCCGTTGGCGTAATGCTGTGGGTCGGTGGCATGGACGTGATTGGCGGGCGCATTTCCGGCGGTGAACTGGCGGCATTTGTGTTCTACAGCCTGATCGTCGGCAGCGCGGTCGGCACCCTGAGTGAAGTGCTCGGCGAGTTGCAGCGCGCCGCTGGCGCTGCCGAACGCATCGGTGAATTGTTGCAGTCGAGCAACGAAATCCAGGCTCCTGCCGCCGGCGCGGTTCCACTGCCGGAGCGCGTCAGTGGCCGCATGCAACTGCAAGACCTGCGTTTTTCATACCCATCACGCGCGGACAGCTACGCCATCGACGGTCTGAACCTGACCATCAACCCCGGTGAAACCCTGGCCCTGGTCGGCCCCTCCGGCGCCGGCAAGTCGACGCTTTTCGACCTGCTGCTGCGCTTCTACGACCCTCAGCAAGGCCGCATCCTGCTCGACGGCCAACCGCTGACCGAACTTGACCCCATGGACCTGCGGCGCCACTTCGCCCTGGTGTCCCAGAGCCCGGCGCTGTTCTACGGCAGCGTCGAAGAAAACATCCGCTACGGCAACCCTGACGCAACCTTGGAGCAGGTCGAAGCCGCTGCCCGCATCGCCCACGCCCACGATTTCATCCTGCAAATGCCCGATGGCTACCAGACCCACCTGGGCGACGGCGGCATGGGCCTCTCTGGCGGCCAGCGCCAACGCCTGGCCATCGCCCGCGCCCTGTTGGTGGACGCACCGATACTGTTGTTGGATGAAGCCACCAGCGCGCTGGATGCCCAGAGCGAGCACCTGATCCAGCAAGCCCTGCCGCAGCTGATAGAAGGCCGCACCACATTGGTGATCGCCCATCGTCTGGCGACGGTGAAGAATGCCGATCGTATTGCGGTGATGGACCAGGGCAAGCTGGTGGCGGTGGGCACGCATCAGCAATTGATCGCCAGCAATGCGCTGTATGCGCGGTTGGCGGCGTTGCAGTTCAGTGATGGGGACGAAGCAAACGCTGCGCACTGAATCACCCAGCACAAAAAATGCCCGCATCTTTCAATGCGGGCATTTTCATTTCTACGTTACGGTTTATTGGTCATCAAAATAGCGCTCGTGCCAGTCCACCAACGGCTGCGGCGAGTTGAGCTTCTGTCCGTAGATCACCGAATAAGACAGCACGTTCTGCACGTACTGGCGGGTTTCGTCGAACGGGATGCTTTCCACCCATACGTCGAAACTCAGGTGGTCCGCGCCACGCAGCCATTGGCGCACGCGGCCGGGGCCGGCGTTGTAGGCGGCAGAGGCGAGTACGCGGTTGCCGTTGAACTGGCTGTGCACCTGACTCAGGTACGCGGCACCGAGTTGGATGTTCTTGTCCGGGTCCAGCACCTGGGCCGGGGAGGCCAGGGGAATGCTGAACTTGCGCGCGGTTTCCTTGGCGGTGCCGGGCATCAGTTGCATCAGGCCGCTGGCGCCGACGCCGGAGCGTGCGTCGTCCATAAAGGCGCTTTCCTGGCGGGTGATGGCGAATACCCAGCTTGAATGCAGGCCACGTACCTTGGCTTCACGCACCAGGGTGTCGCGGTGGGCCATGGGGAAGCGAATGTCCAGGTCATCCCAGTACTGCGCCTGGCTGATAGTGCGGATAGCCGGGAAGTACCACTTCATGTCGTAGGCCAGCTTGGCCTGGGCGACCATTTCGTCACGGTTGAAGTGACGGCTGACGTGGTACCACTCGCGGCGCCCATCGACGATCTGACCACGAGCGTAGAACTCCAGGGCGCGGCGTACACCGGGGGTATTGCGCACCTTGTTGACCAGCGCCTGGCTCATCAGCAGCGGTTTGTTCTTCAACTGGTACGGCGCCTTGGAGCGGTCGGCGGCGAGGAAGCCGTAGAAGTCACGCTCTTGCGCCAGATTCTTATACAGCACCAGGGCTTGCGGGTTTTTCGGCTCGGCCAGTTCCAGGCTGCGCGCCTGCCAGTAGCGCCAGCGGTTTGAAGTCGCCAGATCTTGCGGGAGTTTACGGGTCAACTGGTAGGCATCTTCCCAACGGGCGAGGCGCAACAGCAGGCGCAGGCGCCATTCGGAGACCGTGTTGTCACGCAGCTCCGGGTCGTACTTGGTCATCACCTCAAGGGCGCGCGGGTCGTAGCGTTTGGCCAGGGTCAGGCCGATCTCGCGGGCAATCGCCACTTTTTCGTCACGGGAGAAGTGCATGCTGCTGGCGTAGCCGTCGAGCAGGGCCATGGCCTTGTCCGGGTCCTGGCGCGCCAGGCGGCGTAGGCCCAGGCCAACGGCGTCCGACATGGCCTCAGTGGCCGGCAGGAAGCGCGACGGGTCACTGAGCATGTCGGGCTTTTGCGCCACGTCCACCATCAGGCGGCCTTGGGCGCCGAGGGTCGGCAGGGTTTTCACCAGGCTGTTGGCCAGCGCGTAGTTACGCGCTTCGGCGGCCATTTTGGCGCGGTCCCAGATTTTCTGTTCGGTGAGTTGGCCGGCTGCCGCCCATTGCCCGAACGTGACATCGCAGGCAGCGGGTTGGGACTTACCGGTCATCCAGAGTTTTTCGGTGGTCTTGTAGCCTTCGGCTTTCAGATTGTGGGTGAGCTGGTATTGGCCATGCAGGCAGTCCAGCTCGACGAAATTGAGCTTGGGGTCGTAGTACTTTTCAAAGGTCTGCCAGTCGCCACGGTCCGCCAGCCAGCGCAACCAACGCAGTTTCATCCAGTTGGCCTGGGGCAGGTCGCCGTTTTTGGCGAGGAACTGTTCGATTTCTTCGTTGCTTGCGGTTTTCAGGCGTGCGGTCAGCTCGTCGTACGCCAGATAAGGCGTCAACGGATAGTCGGCCAGGGCCTGGCTGTATTGCATGTACGGGCCGCTGTCACCCTTGGCCAGGGCGCGCTTGGCTTCATCGTAGTACTGGCGTTGGGTGGTGAGGTCCACGGCCTGGGCGGATTGAACGGCGGTGGCAGAAAGAAGCAGACAAGATAAAAAGTTGAAAAGGCGACTGCGCATGAGACGTCCGTGCAGAGAAATCACGACTAGCGCCGACACTGCCGACACTGATTGCCCCTAGCTTAGCCTTTTGCCCGACACCTACGAAAGCTTTGCCGGCGGGTTCCTTCAGGTTGGTCAGAAATGTCCTACAGGACGTGTCGGCAGCGAAAAAGCCGGCCGCATCCCACCCCTAACTCAGGTAGAATGCGCGCCCAGTTTTTGGAGAAGCGTATGACCCTGCTCAAATTCAGCGATGTGTCCCTTGCTTTCGGCGCTATGCCGTTGTTGGACAAGGTGTCCTGGCAGATCGCCCGTGGTGAGCGGGTGTGCATCATCGGCCGCAACGGCACCGGCAAATCCAGCATGATGAAGCTGGTCAAGGGCGACCAGAAGCCCGATGACGGCTCCGTTTGGCGTGCCCCAGGCCTCAAGATCGGCGAATTGCCGCAAGAATTGCCGGTGGCCGACGGACGGACCGTGTTCGACGTGGTTGCCGAAGGCCTCGATGGCGTGGGCGAGTTGCTTGCCCAATACCACCACCTGGCCCAGAACTGCGTCACCGAAGAGGACCTGGACAAGCTGATGCACGTCCAGCAAGACCTCGAAGCCCGTGATGGCTGGCGCTTGCAGCAACTGGTGGACAGCACTTTGAGCCGCCTGCAACTGCCCGCTGACAAGACCCTTGCCGAGTTGTCCGGCGGCTGGCGTCGTCGCGTGCTGCTGGCCCAGGCCCTGGTGTCCGAGCCAGACCTGCTGCTGCTCGACGAGCCGACCAACCACCTGGACATCGGCGCCATCGCCTGGCTTGAAGAAGCCCTCAAGGATTTCCAGGGCGCCGTGTTGTTCATCACGCACGACCGTTCCTTCCTGCAGAACCTGGCAACCCGCATCCTCGAACTGGACCGTGGCGGCCTGATCGACTGGAACGGCGACTACGCCAGCTTCCTGGTACACAAGGAAGCCACGCTGGCGGCCGAAGAAACCGCCAACGCGTTGTTCGACAAGAAGCTGGCCCAGGAAGAAGTGTGGATCCGCCAGGGCATCAAGGCGCGCCGTACCCGTAACGAAGGCCGCGTGCGCGCCTTGAAAGCCTTGCGCGTTGAGCGCAGCGAGCGTCGCGAGCGCACCGGCAAGGCCAATATCCAACTGGACACCGCCGACAAGTCGGGCAAGCAGGTGATGGTGCTGGAAAACGTCAGCTTCCATCACCCGGACGGCCCGTTCCTGATCAAGGACTTCTCCATGGTCCTGCAACGCGGCGACCGTATCGGCCTGCTCGGCGCCAACGGCACCGGCAAGACCACCTTGCTCAAGTTGATGCTCAACGGCCTGCAACCGACCAGCGGCACCGTGGAAGAGGGCACGCGCATCGACGTGGCCTACTTCGACCAGTTGCGTCACCAGTTGGACCTGGAAAAAACCGTGATCGACAACGTTGCCGAAGGCCGCGACTTTATCGATATCGACGGCCAGAGCCGCCACGTCCTCAGCTACCTGGGCGACTTCCTGTTCAGCCCGCAGCGTGCGCGTACACCAGTCAAAGCCTTGTCCGGTGGTGAGCGTGCGCGCTTGCTGCTGGCCAAGCTGTTCAGCAAACCGGCCAACCTGCTGGTGCTCGACGAACCGACCAACGACCTGGACGTGGAAACCCTTGAGCTGCTGGAAGAGGTGCTGTTGACCTTTAACGGCACTGTGCTGATGGTGAGCCACGACCGGGCATTCCTCGACAACGTGGTCACCAGCACCCTGGTCTTCGAAGGTGAAGGCAAGGTGCGCGAGTACGTCGGTGGTTATCAGGACTGGCTGCGCCAGGGCGGCTCGCCGCGCTTGTTGGGCGTGACCGAGAGCAAGTCCGGCAAGGCTGACTTGAACTCGGCGGTGGTGGCCCCGGTGGCCGCTGCTGCTGAGCCGGTTCAAGACGCTGCACCGGCTGCCAAGAAAAAACTGAGTTACAAGCTGCAGCGCGAGCTGGAAGCCTTGCCGGGTGATATCGACGCCAAGGAACAGCAGATCGCTGCCGTAGAAGCAGAAATGGCTGACAGTGGGTTCTACCTACGTCCGGCGGCAGAAACTGCCAAGGTTATTGCTTCGCTGGAAACCTTGAACCAGGAACTGGAAGTGCTGGTGGAGCGTTGGGCTGAGTTGGATGCCTGAGTGATCTCAGCGCATTGAAAAAGCCCGGCGTTCATTCGTATGAACGCCGGGCTTTTTATATGAAATGCGATCCAAATGTGGGAGGGGGCTTGCCCCCGATGGCGGCGCTTCAGTCACCAAATGCGTCAACTGCCAGATTGCTATCGGGGGCAAGCCCCCTCCCACATTTGATCTGCGTTGGTCTTAAGGGGCTTTGACCAGTCTGACTGCCAACACATCACACGGCGCGCCGTGCAGCACGTCATTGGCAGTGGAACCCAGCAACAACGCCAAACCGTGACGACCATGGCTGCCCACCACGATCAGGTCGCACGCCTTTTCCTTGGCCAGATGGTGGATTTCCTGGCGTGGTTGGCCGTATGTCAGGTGGCAGTCTTCCTTTTTCAAATGTGGGTATTTAAGAATCAAACGGTCCAGGCGCTCCTTGGCCTGGTCAAATTGCTGTTGCTGCAACTGGGAAAGGTCCATCGGCACGTCACCACCAAAGGCCATGGCCATCGGCTCGACAATATGCACCAGCGACAATATGGCGCCATTGGCCAGTGCAGATTCCTGTGCACGCTTGATCACTGGGTCGCACTCTTCGGTCAGGTCGACAGCGACCAGAATATGTTGGTAGGGCATGAGGCGTTCCTCCAGAGGACTGCAATAAGTTCAGTATGGCTGCTTTCAAGCGGATGGGGTTGCGTCAGATCAAATCCGCTCATCTAGAAATTCGGGAGTACACATATGACGGTCTGGATAGTGGTGTCAATCCTTGTGGTGGTTCTGAGCCCTCTGGCATGGCTGCGTCCATCGCGTCATCAGAGTGGGCGCATGGCCCTGCGCATGGAGGCGCGCCGCATCGGCCTGGCCATGCAATTGGCCCCTCAGGAATGGCCGCATTGGCTCAAGCACGAGCCGCCAAGCCCCTGCGCGCAGTATTGCCGGCCACGGCGCGGCAGTACACCGGCGACCTGGAGTTATTGGCAGCTGGAGCCGGGTGTGTGGGTCAATCAGTGGCGCGAGGTCTGCGTCGATGAGAAGTTGTTGCCTTATTTTTCGGCCTTACCGGACAACGTCTATAAGATCGAAGCCGACAAGCAGATGATCGCCTTGTATTGGGGGGAGAAGGGCGAGGCGAGTGTGCTCAAGGACATCGACACCTTACTCAAGGCCCTGGCCTGACGCTTTCCCCTGTAGGAGCGAGCTTGCTCGCGAAGCGCTCCAGTGCACCGCGCTTCTCCAGTTTGCACGGATAATCGTTGACGACCTTCGCAAGCAAGCTCGCTCCTACAAAAACGCGGGCAATAAAAAGCCCGACATCATCATCGGGCTGGAGTTGGCCAGGCAGGCCGGTAAATCTGTGTCTTGCGCGTTGCACGTTTGTCCTAGCGCTTTACGGTTGCGGCTAGCCTAGCCGGATATCCCGTGGTGTACAGCCTTTTCCCACAACTTTTTTATTATTGATCTTGTGAATAGTGAAATATCTACGAGATGGACTCTGGTGGCTGGAGTTCCGGAATGACTGGAAAGTCGCGTTTTTCCTAGTCTTTCGGGCGATTGACAATTGCCTGGAATTGGATGAAGGTGGCGTACCCAAATCAAACGGGCGTATGAATTGAGCGTTTGTCTGTCAGACGACTCATACAGAATCCCGACTATCGCATTGGCGGGTGTGCCTGGCGCTTTGGCGTGAACATTGACCAAATCATCAATGTCCCACCAGTAGGCCAGCGTCCAATGTGTACTGTTCAGCTTCCATATCGTGGAGATCAGTTGATGATTTACGAAGGTAAAGCCATCACGGTTAAAGCTCTTGAAAGTGGCATCGTCGAACTGAAGTTCGACCTCAAGGGTGAGTCCGTCAACAAGTTCAACCGTCTAACCCTGAATGAATTGCGTCAGGCCGTAGACACCATCAAAGCAGATGCTTCGATCAAGGGCGTGATCGTTTCCAGCGGCAAGGACGTGTTTATCGTCGGCGCTGACATCACCGAATTCGTCGACAACTTCAAGCTGCCCGATGCCGAGCTGGTGGCTGGCAACCTCGAAGCCAACAAGATTTTCAGCGATTTCGAAGACCTCAACGTACCGACCGTTGCTGCGATCAACGGCATCGCGTTGGGTGGCGGCCTGGAAATGTGCCTGGCGGCCGACTTCCGCGTCATGTCCGCTACCGCAAAAATCGGCCTGCCCGAAGTCAAGCTGGGCATCTACCCAGGTTTCGGCGGCACTGTGCGCCTGCCGCGCCTGATCGGGGCCGACAACGCCATCGAGTGGATCGCCGCCGGTAAGGAAAACAAGGCTGAAGACGCACTGAAAGTCGGTGCTGTCGATGCAGTGGTTGCTCCAGACAAACTCGCCGAAGCCGCACTGAACCTGATCAAGGGCGCCATCAGCGGCGAATTTGACTACAAGGCCAAGCGTCAGCCGAAGCTGGAAAAGCTCAAGCTCAACGCCATTGAACAAATGATGTCGTTCGAAACCGCCAAAGGTTTCGTGGCAGGCCAGGCCGGCCCGAACTACCCGGCGCCGGTCGAAGCGATCAAGACCATCCAGAAGGCCGCGAACTTCGGTCGTGACAAGGCCCTGGAAGTGGAAGCTGCAGGCTTCGTCAAACTGGCGAAAACCTCGGCGGCCCAAAGCCTGATCGGCCTGTTCCTGAACGATCAGGAACTGAAGAAAAAGGCCAAGGCCTACGACGAAATCGCCCGCGACGTGAAACAGGCTGCCGTACTCGGCGCCGGTATCATGGGCGGCGGTATCGCCTATCAGTCGGCGTCCAAAGGCACGCCGATCCTGATGAAAGACATCAACGAGCACGGCATCGAGCAAGGCCTGGCAGAAGCCGCCAAGCTGCTGGTGAGCCGCGTGGACAAAGGTCGCATGACCGCCGCGAAGATGGCTGAAGTACTTAACGGTATTCGTCCTACGCTGTCCTACGGCGATTTCGGCCACGTCGACCTGGTGGTCGAAGCGGTTGTCGAAAACCCGAAGGTCAAGCAGGCCGTACTGGCTGAAGTTGAAGGGCAGGTGAAGGAAGACACCATCCTGGCGTCCAACACCTCGACGATTTCCATCAGCCTGTTGGCCAAGGCCCTCAAGCGTCCGGAAAACTTCGTCGGCATGCACTTCTTCAACCCGGTGCACATGATGCCGCTGGTGGAAGTCATCCGTGGT
The DNA here is from genome assembly GCF_004682055.1 of Pseudomonas kairouanensis. GTDB lineage: Bacteria > Pseudomonadota > Gammaproteobacteria > Pseudomonadales > Pseudomonadaceae > Aquipseudomonas > Aquipseudomonas kairouanensis. The sequence continues at coordinate 85,481 of NZ_QUZU01000005.1, forward strand.
GAGAAGTCCAGCGAACTGGCCGTTGCCACCACCGTTGCCTATGCCAAGAAAATGGGCAAGAACCCGATCGTGGTCAATGACTGCCCGGGCTTTTTGGTCAACCGCGTGCTGTTCCCGTACTTCGGTGGTTTCGCCAAGCTGGTCAGCGCTGGCGTGGACTTCGTGCGCATCGACAAGGTCATGGAAAAATTCGGCTGGCCAATGGGCCCGGCGTACCTGATGGACGTGGTCGGCATCGACACCGGCCACCACGGCCGCGACGTTATGGCTGAAGGCTTCCCGGACCGCATGAAAGACGAGCGCCGCTCGGCGATCGACGCGCTGTACGAGGCCAAGCGCCTGGGCCAGAAGAATGGCAAGGGCTTCTACGCCTACGAGGCCGACAAGAAGGGCAAGCAGAAGAAAGTGGCCGATCCTTCGGTGCACGAAGTGCTGGCTCCGGTCATCTACGAACAGCGTGAGGTGTCGGACGAGGACATCATCAACTGGATGATGATCGCCCTGTGCCTGGAAACCGTACGTTGCCTGGAAGACGGCATCGTTGAAACCGCCGCCGAAGCCGATATGGGCCTGGTGTACGGTATTGGTTTCCCTCCATTCCGTGGCGGTGCGCTGCGTTACATCGATTCGATCGGTGTGGCTGAGTTCGTTGCCCTGGCTGACAAATACGCTGATTTGGGCCCGCTGTACCACCCGACCGCGAAGCTGCGTGAAATGGCCAAGAATGGCCAGAGCTTCTTCGGTTAAGCGCCCCATACACTTGAGCGAGAATATTTATGAGCTTGAATCCAAGAGATGTGGTGATTGTTGACTTCGGTCGCACACCCATGGGCCGCTCCAAGGGCGGCATGCACCGCAACACCCGTGCCGAAGACATGTCGGCGCACCTGATCAGCAAAGTGCTGGAACGCAACACCAAGGTCGACCCGAACGAAGTCGAAGACGTGATCTGGGGCTGCGTCAACCAGACCCTGGAGCAGGGCTGGAACATCGCGCGCATGGCGTCGTTGATGACCCAGATCCCGCACACCGCAGCTGGCCAGACCGTGAGCCGCCTGTGCGGTTCTTCGATGAGCGCGCTGCACACTGCTGCGCAAGCGATCATGACCGGCAACGGTGATGTGTTCGTGGTTGGTGGCGTGGAGCACATGGGCCACGTCAGCATGATGCACGGCGTCGATCCGAACCCGCACATGTCGCTGTACGCCGCCAAAGCCTCGGGCATGATGGGCCTGACTGCAGAAATGCTTGGCAAAATGCACGGCATTACCCGTGAGGCCCAGGACGCCTTTGGCCTGCGCTCCCACCAGCTCGCCCACAAGGCGACCCTGGAAGGCAAGTTCAAGGATGAGATCATCCCGATGAACGGTTACGACGAGAACGGTTTCCTGAAACTGTTCGACTACGACGAAACCATCCGTCCGGATACCACCCTGGAAAGCCTGGCCGCCTTGAAGCCGGCATTCAATCCAAAGGGCGGCACCGTGACAGCGGGCACTTCGTCGCAAATCACCGACGGTGCCTCGTGCATGATCGTGATGTCGGCACAGCGCGCCCAGGACCTGGGGATCCAGCCGCTGGCGGTGATCCGTTCGATGGCCGTGGCGGGTGTGGACCCGGCGATCATGGGCTATGGTCCAGTACCGGCCACACAAAAAGCCTTGAAGCGCGCGGGCCTGACCATCTCCGATATCGACTTCTTCGAGCTTAACGAAGCTTTCGCTGCACAGGCCCTGCCAGTGCTGAAAGATTTGAAAGTGCTCGACAAGATGAACGAGAAGGTTAACCTGCACGGCGGTGCGATTGCCCTGGGACACCCATTCGGTTGCTCCGGTGCACGTATCTCCGGCACTTTGCTTAACGTGATGAAGCAAAATGGCGGCAACCTTGGGGTTGCAACCATGTGCATTGGTCTCGGCCAAGGCATCTCTACCGTCTTCGAACGCGTTTAAGCGTCAGGTCGACGGAAGCCGGGGCCCAGTGCCCCGGTTTTTGTTTTTGGGTGGTTTCGTAATTTTTTTTTAACAAATTTTGTAAGAGGGCCAGAGCATGAAAGTCGAACCGGGGCTCTACCAACATTATAAAGGTCCGCAGTACCGCGTTTTCAATGTGGCGCGGCACTCCGAGACCGAAGAAGAAGTGGTGTTCTACCAAGCACTGTATGGCGATTACGGCTTTTGGGTGCGCCCTTTGAGCATGTTCCTGGAGACCGTCGAGGTTGACGGCGAGCAGGTCCCGCGCTTTGCTTTGGTCCAGGCCGAACCCAGTCTTTTTTCAGGGCAATAACGGCAGGCCGCGCAGAATGCTGCGCTTGACCTCACCCGGTTGCCACTATATATAGCGTTGCCGCGACAGGCGCCAACTGCCTTTCACTTCTCGAATTCAGGAATTTTCCGATCCATGGGCAAATCGCTGGTCATTGTGGAATCCCCGGCTAAGGCCAAGACCATCAACAAGTACTTGGGCAACGAGTACGTGGTGAAGTCGAGTATCGGCCATATCCGAGACCTGCCCACCAGCGGTTCGGCTAGCGCCAGCAAGGAGCCTGCCGCCAAGCGCGGCAAGGCGGCTGCGGGCGAAGGTCCGGTGCTCACCCCAAAAGAGAAAGCGCGCAAGCAACTGGTCTCGCGCATGGGTGTAGACCCGGATCATGGCTGGAAGGCCAAGTACGAGATCCTTCCCGGCAAGGAAAAGGTCATTGAAGAGCTGCGCCGGCTCGCCAAGGATGCTGACACCATCTATCTCGCAACGGACTTGGACCGCGAAGGGGAAGCCATTGCCTGGCACCTGCGGGAAGCCATTGGCGGTGATGACAGCCGCTACAAGCGTGTGGTGTTCAACGAAATCACCAAGAAAGCCATCCAGGAAGCCTTCTCCAAGCCGGGCGAACTGGACATCGATCGCGTCAACGCCCAGCAGGCCCGTCGCTTCCTCGACCGCGTCGTGGGCTACATGGTCTCGCCATTGCTGTGGGCCAAGATCGCCCGTGGCCTGTCTGCCGGTCGTGTGCAATCGGTTGCGGTAAAGCTGGTGGTGGAGCGTGAGCGCGAGATCCGTGCGTTCATCCCCGAAGAGTATTGGGAAGTCCACGCCGACCTCGGCACGGCCAAGGGCGCCAACGTGCGCTTTGAAGTGGCCCGCGAAAAAGGCGAGGCCTTCAAGCCGCTGAACGAAGCCCAGGCCATGGCTGCGCTGGAAAAGCTCAAGGCTTCCAGCTACAGCATCGTCAAGCGCGAAGACAAGCCCACCAGCAGCAAGCCATCGGCGCCGTTCATCACTTCCACCCTGCAACAGGCCGCGAGCAACCGCCTGGGCTTTGGTGTGAAGAAAACCATGATGATGGCTCAGCGCTTGTATGAAGCGGGCTACATCACCTACATGCGTACTGACTCCACCAACCTGTCGCAGGACGCGGTGGCGATGGCTCGCACTTATATTGAAGGCGAGTTCGGCAAGACCTATCTGCCGGAGAAGCCAAACGTCTACAGCAGCAAGGAAGGCGCACAGGAGGCTCACGAAGCGATTCGTCCTTCCGACGCCAACACCACGCCCGCCAAGCTGACGGGCATGGAGCGCGACGCTGAGCGCCTCTACGAGCTGATCTGGCGCCAGTTCCTGGCCTGCCAGATGCTGCCGGCGCAATACCTGTCCACCACGGTCACCGTGGCGGCATCCGACTTCGAGCTGCGTGCCAAGGGCCGTATCCTCAAGTTCGACGGTTACACCCGCGTGATGCCGCAAATCGCCAAGCCTGGTGATGATGACGTGCTGCCGGACATGGCCCAGGGCGATACGTTGAAGCTGATCAAGCTGGACCCGTCCCAGCACTTCACCAAGCCGCCGGCCCGTTATTCGGAAGCCAGCCTGGTAAAAGAGATGGAAAAACGCGGCATCGGTCGTCCTTCGACCTACGCGGCGATCATCTCCACCATCCAGGACCGTGGCTACGTGGCGCTGCACAACCGTCGTTTCTACTCGGAAAAGATGGGCGATATCGTTACCGAGCGTCTGTCCGAGAGCTTCTCCAACCTGATGGACTACGGCTTCACCGCCGGCATGGAAGAGAACCTCGATGACGTCGCCCAGGGCGAACGCGACTGGAAAAACGTGCTGGACGAGTTCTACGGCGACTTCAAGAAGAAGCTCGAAGTAGCCGAAAGCCCGGAAAACGGCATGCGCGCCAACCAGCCGGTGATGACGGATATTCCGTGCCAGACCTGCGGTCGGCCGATGCAGATTCGCACAGCCTCCACGGGCGTGTTCCTTGGGTGTTCGGGCTACAGCCTGCCGCCGAAAGAGCGCTGCAAGGCCACCGTCAACCTGGTGCCGGGCGATGAAATCGCTGCCGATGACGAGGGTGAATCCGAGTCTTTGGTACTGCGTGGCAAGCATCGCTGCCCGATCTGCAGCACGGCGATGGACGCCTACCTGCTGGATGAGAAGCACAAGTTGCACATCTGCGGTAACAACCCGGATTGCAATGGCTACGAGATCGAAGAGGGCACCTACCGCATCAAGGGCTACGAAGGTCCGAGCCTGGAATGCGACAAGTGCGGTAGCGAGATGCAGCTCAAGACCGGCCGTTTCGGCAAGTTCTTCGGTTGCACCAACCCAACGTGCAAGAACACCCGCAAGCTGCTCAAAAGCGGTGACGCGGCGCCGCCGAAGATGGACCCGGTGAAGATGCCCGAGCTCAAGTGCGAGAAGGTCAACGACACCTACATCCTGCGTGATGGCGCTTCGGGCCTGTTCCTGGCTGCCAGCCAGTTCCCGAAAAACCGCGAGACCCGTGCGCCGTTGGTGCTGGAGATCGTGCCGCACAAGGATGAGATCGATCCGAAGTACCACTTCCTGTGTGAAGCGCCGAAGAAGGACCCGGATGGCCGCCCAGCCGTGATCCGCTACAGCCGCAAAACCAAGGAGCAGTACGTGCAGACCGAAGTGGACGGCAAGCCTACCGGCTGGAAAGCGTTCTACGACGGTGGCAAGTGGAAAGTCGAGGACAAGCGCCAGGGCGCTTGACCGACTACGCTGCGAGATACAAAGGCCGCCTGCATGGGCGGCCTTTTTTTGGTGTAGAAGCGAGTTTGCTCGCGAAAATCGTTAACGATGGCGCGGGAAGCCAGGTACATAATGGCGCCCTCAGGTTTCTCGCGAGCAAGCTCGCTCCTACATAGCAAGCATCACGCCTCTTTCGTTGTGGAGACTGCCGTTATGGCCAACGAACTCTATACCCGTACCAATCAGAAAATTTACTTCGCGGGTTTGTCCCTGGAAGCCCTTGGCCGCGCCGAGGAAGGGAAGGAGATGAATGCCATCGCGCTGGTCCAAGCAGGGCGTGAAGCGGCGCTGTTCCACTTGTACGGGGCCTTGCTGGGCCTGTGCCATGAAATCGCCGGGTTTTATCGCCTGCCTCAGGCCGGTTCGCCTCGTGCCGAAATGATCATGACCCGTGAAGTGCTGGAGGCCATGGCGATTCCTGAACTGGCTGAGTTGGTGGAAATGGCCCAGAGCCCTGACAGCTGGGTTGCGCGTTTGTTGAAGGCCCATGCCGATATGTTCCAGCCACCGCGTGTTCCTCACGTACCCAAAGGCGATGTCACTCAGCCGTTGATCGTGGCAGTTACGCTGGCAGAGGACGAGCCCAAGCCACTGAGCCGTGCAGAGCTGGAAAGCTGGCGTCAGGAGTTGAAGAAGATGGCGCTGCGTTTCCGCGAAGGGTTGAACGAGTGCTGATGCGCCCCCATTGTTCAGGGACGCAACACAAAGCACCGTTCATCAAGCTGTAAAGAAACCTCTTCAGATCCTCAGCGGGGCCGGGTGGATGACTGATATAATCCCGGCCTTTCGTGGAGAACAGACTTTTATGCCAACGTCCTTTCTGGAAATTGTTGAGTTGCCTGACGGCCGAATCGAGCTGCGCCGGGCTGAGGACGAGGGTTCTCTGGTTATTCTGGATTTCTCCGAAGACGCTAAAGCCTTCCTGCAGGGTCAGCATGTGGAAGTGGCCAAGGCCATGTTGAGCGTGGGTGTGCAGATGGCGGGCCGCATGGCAGAAGGCGAACCGGAGAAGGAAGATGGGCCGCGGGTTCTTCACTAAGTAGCCGATCGAGCCCGCTCACTCCAACCGCTCAGCCCAATCGAATGTTCAAGCTCTGAGCATCGCCCGTACGCGCGGCGCTGATCAGCTGTTGCTTGGCACTCGCATTCAACGGGTTCAACCAGCTCACCACCGTATGGCTACGGCCCAGTCGCAAGGCTTCGCAGGTCAATTGCTGGGCACTTTGTGCGCCCCGTGGCTGCAGCAACAGGATGCGCTCCCGGTTGAGGCCAGCGTCCCGCAGCCAGGCCTGGGTCAGGCTGGCGGGTGGGGCGATCAGCGTCAGCCAGCGAGCGTCCTGCTCCTCGCTGAGTTCGCGAAGGATCGGCGCCAACAGGCTCAGGCAACTGCCAGCAGCACCGCGCAACGACAATTCACTGAACGCCTCAGGTTCGGCGCTCCAGGGCGCCTCGACCGTTTCTTTGAGGATGGGCGCAAGGGGTTGGGCCATAAAGGCCTCGAACAGCGACAGTTGTGTGTGTTGTGGGGTGTGCACGAGCTGCATGATGCCTCCTTTAGCGGCGAATGACGCCGACGCTCAAGCCTTCGATCACCAGGTCCTGATCTTTCAGGTTCACTTCAATCGGGGCGAACTCAGGGTTCTCGGCCAGGAGCCAGACCTTGCTGCCTTCGCGCTTGAAGCGTTTGACGGTGACTTCATCGCCGATACGGGCGACGACGATCTGGCCATTACGGGCTTCGCGGGTGGTGTGGACGGCCAGCAGGTCGCCATCAAAGATGCCGACGTCCTTCATGCTCATGCCATGGACCCGCAACAGGTAGTCGGCGCGAGGATGAAAGAAGGTCGGGTTGATGTTGCAGGATTCCTCGACGTGCTGTTGCGCCAGGATCGGCGCACCGGCGGCGACGCGGCCGATGATCGGCAGTGTCGATTCGTCGGCCTTGGCTTCGAAGCCAGGGATGCGGATACCGCGCGAAGCACCCGGGGTCATCTCGATCGCGCCTTTGCGAGCGAGGGCCTTGAGGTGTTCTTCGGCGGCGTTGGGGGACTTGAACCCCAGTTCCAGCGCAATTTCCGCTCGGGTCGGCGGGTAGCCGTTGTCATCGAGGCAGCGCTTGATAAAAGCCAGAATCTCAGCTTGGCGTGGCGTCAGTTTTAGCATGTTGATCGCTCTGTCTTTTTATACAGTGACTGGGATTATATACAGTGAACTGCGCTTGGCAATCATCCTTTTCTGCGACTCCGCTGGACGGTCATTCATCATCCTTCCTACAACGTAGGGATAGCGCTGCCTACAGACGTTGTAGGATGTGATTAAATAGCGATGAAATACATGACTGCCCGGCCGGAATACGAACCCGCAGGCTTGACAAGACACACCCTGAAACGTATGTTTCAAACAAGTGTTTGTCAGGCGGAGTAGCCATGGCCCAGTCGGAAACCGTTGAACGCATTCTCGATGCTGCCGAGCAGTTGTTCGCGGAAAAAGGATTTGCTGAAACTTCATTGCGGCTGATTACCAGCAAGGCTGGGGTGAACCTGGCGGCAGTGAACTATCATTTCGGCTCGAAAAAAGCCCTGATACAGGCCGTGTTCTCCCGCTTCCTGGGGCCTTTCTGCGCCAGCCTCGACCGTGATCTGGAGCGTCGCCAGGCCAAGGCGGACAACAAGCCAACTCTGGAAGATCTGCTGGAAATGCTCGTGGAGCAGGCCCTGGTGGTGCAGCCCCGCAGCGGCAACGACTTGTCGATCTTCATGCGTTTGCTGGGCCTTGCATTCAGTCAGAGCCAGGGTCACCTGCGTCGTTACCTGGAAGACATGTATGGCAAGGTGTTTCGCCGCTACATGCTGCTGGTCAACGAAGCCGCCCCGCGTATCCCGCCTATCGAACTGTTCTGGCGTGTGCACTTCATGCTTGGTGCGGCGGCGTTCAGCATGTCCGGGATCAAGGCGTTGCGCGCCATTGCCGAGACCGATTTCGGCGTTAACACCTCGATAGAGCAAGTGATGCGCCTGATGGTGCCATTCCTCGCCGCTGGCATGCGTGCCGAAACCGGCGTGACCGACCCTGCCATGGCCGCCGCCCAACTGCGCCCCCGCAGCAAAACCGCACCGGCGGTCGCCAAGGTGTGATCGACCTGGGTGTGCGTGGCCGCTTGCATCCGCTAAGCTAGCCGCCCATGCCGAATTCAGCTATTTACTCGCAACCCGTTGTGCTCACCGTGCTAATCGCTCTCGGTGAGTGCAACGGGTTGTGTGCGTTATTTAAGGAAGGTTTATGACTGCTGCCCTGCAAGGTTCTTTGATGGTCGACGTTGCCGGTACCTGGCTGACGGCCGAGGATCGCCACCTGTTGCGCCAGCCTGAGGTGGGCGGCCTGATCATTTTTGCGCGCAATATCGAGCATCCCCGCCAGGTCCGGGAGCTGAGCGCGGCAATTCGTGCCGTGCGCCCGGATCTGCTACTGGCGGTCGACCAGGAAGGCGGTCGCGTGCAGCGCCTGCGCCAAGGTTTTGTACGCCTGCCGGCCATGCGTGCGCTGGCAGATAACCCCAACGCCGAATACCTGGCCGAGCAGTGTGGCTGGATCATGGCGACCGAAGTACTGGCTGTGGGCCTGGACCTGAGCTTTGCCCCCGTCCTGGACCTCGACTACCAACGCAGCGCCGTAGTCGGTACCCGTTCCTTCGAAGGCGACCCAGCGCGCGCCGCTGTGCTGGCAGGTGCCTTCATTCGTGGCATGAACAGCGCCGGCATGGCCGCCACCGGTAAACATTTCCCGGGCCACGGTTGGGCCGAGGCCGATTCCCACGTCGCCATTCCCAATGACGAACGCAGCCTGGAACAGATTCGCGCCAATGACCTGGTGCCTTTCGCACGCCTGAGCCAGCAGTTGGCGGCGGTGATGCCGGCTCATGTGATCTACCCGCAAGTCGATGCCCAGCCCGCCGGTTTCTCGCGACGCTGGTTGCAGGACATTCTGCGCGGCGAGTTGCAGTTCGACGGGGTAATCTTCAGCGATGACCTGTCGATGGCCGGGGCCCATGTGGTGGGCGATGCGGCCAGTCGAATCGAGGCTGCGCTGACGGCGGGGTGTGATATGGGGTTAGTGTGTAATGATCGCGCTGCTGCGGAGTTGGCGCTGACCGCTGCCCAGCGGATGAAGGTCAAGCCGTCCGCGCGCATTGCGCGGATGCGCGGGCAGGCGATTGCGTCGACGGATTACAAGCAAGATCCGCGTTGGTTGGCGGCGCTGACTGCTTTGCGGGATGCTCAGTTGATTGGCTGAAGACCGCGTCGCTCACTTCGCGAGCAAGCTCGCTCCCACATTTGACCGTGTACCGCCTGAAGAAACGCGGTCAAATGTGGGAGTGGGCTTGCTCGCGAAAGCGGTCTAACAGTCAGCGCTTCTCTTGCTTGTTGGGTAATGGCGCAAACAACGCCTCGATATCCTCATTGCCCAACTGCCAATCCCCCGTCGTGCGCCCATCCAAAACACCCGCGGCCAGATCGGACTTTTCCTTCTGCAGGTGTTGGATTTTCTCCTCCACCGTACCTCGGGCAATCATCTTGTAAACGAACACAGGCTTCTCCTGGCCAATGCGATACGCACGGTCGGTGGCCTGGTTTTCCGTGGCCGGGTTCCACCACGGGTCGTAATGAATCACCGTGTCGGCTTCGGTCAGGTTCAGGCCTACACCACCGGCCTTCAGGCTAATCAGAAAAATCTGCAGCTTGCCGCTCTGGAAGTCCTTCACTGGCGTACGTCGGTCACGGGTTTGGCCGGTCAGGAGGGCGTAGGCAATATCGCGTTTTTTCAGCTCGATTTCGATCAGGCTCAGCATCGAGGTGAATTGGGAAAACAGCAGAATCCGTCGTCCCTCGGCAAACAACTCGTCGAGCATTTCCATCAGGCTGTCGAGCTTGCCTGAACTGCTGCCTCGGGCGGGCAGGGTGGCGTCGTTGACCAGGCGCAGGTCGCAGCAGACCTGGCGCAGTTTCAACAGCGCTTCAAGGATGATGATCTGGCTGCGCGCTACGCCCTTGCGGGTGATTTCGTCGCGTACCTTTTTGTCCATGGCCAGGCGCATGGTTTCGTACACGTCGCGCTGGGCTTCGTTGAGGTCGACCCAGTGGATGATCTCGGTCTTGGGTGGCAGTTCGGTCGCCACTTGCTCTTTGGTACGGCGCAACAGAAAGGGTTTGATCCGACCGTTGAGGTGCTGCAATCGCACATCACTGGCGCGTTTTTCGATGGGCACGCGGTAGTCGCGGTTGAAGCTTTTTATGTCGCCCAGCCAGCCCGGCAGCAGGAAGTGAAACAACGACCATAGCTCGCCCAGGTGGTTTTCCAGCGGCGTGCCGGAGAGGCACAAGCGTTGTCGTGCATTCAGTTCGCGCGCAGCCTGGGCCGCCTTGCTGGACGGGTTCTTGATGTACTGGGCTTCGTCGAGGATAAGGGCGTGCAAAGGCTGGGCGGCGAGCCGTTCGATGTCTTTGGGCAGCAGGGCGTAGGTGGTCAGCAGCAGGTCATAGTCCTGCAGGTTGGGGAAATGCTTCTTACGCCCTGCGCCATATAGAGCCAGCACTTTGAGTTGTGGGGTGAAGTGCGCCGCTTCATCCAGCCAGTTGGGAATCAGGCTGGTGGGCATTACCACCATGCACGGGCGGTCCAGGCGCCCGGCGATTTTCTCGGTGAGAATATGCGCCAGGGTCTGCAAGGTTTTGCCCAGGCCCATGTCGTCCGCAAGAATGCCGCCCACGTCCAATTGGCGCAGTGACTGCATCCAGCTCAAGCCTTCCAACTGATAGGGGCGCAAGGTCGCGTTCAGCCCCTCGGGCGCCACGCAGGTGAAGTCCTTGATGTCTCGCAGGCGCTGGGCGAAGTTGCGGATCTTTTCGCCGCCTTCCCATTGCAGGGGCAGGTCTTCCAGCGGGTTCAGCCGGATTGCATCGGCCTTGGCCAGCCGCAATGTGGTGGTGCCCGATTCCTGTAGGTAAAACTCACCCAGGGTAGCCAGCACTGGCTTCAATCGGCCGTAGGGCAGGGCGACTTGTATCGGGCCGTGGCCATTGGGCAGGCCGGGGATATTCACCAGGATCAGCTCATCATCACGACGCCGCGCCAGCTTTTCCGGGTTGAGGATTTCGGTGTGGGAGCGCATCAGGTTCAGCAGGATCGGCAGCAGGCTCAACCGTTCGCCGTTGACGATGATCCCCAGTTCCAGGTCGAACCAGTCGCGCTCCGGCCCGTCATCGACCGTGGCGTACCAGTCATCGACGGCGCTCAAGTCGAAGCCGAAGTCTTCGTCGATCTGCAACTCCCAACCTTCGACGCGCAAGGTGGGCGATGCGTTCAACGTGAAGTTCAACCAGGCACTGTCATTGACCATCTCAAACAGTTCACCTGCACTTTCCGGCAGGGCCTTGCTCTGGCGCGTGGCAACCTTGAAACCCAGCAGGCGCAGTTGCTCGCGATACGGCTGCTCCAGCTCCGGATGGCGCTTGATCCGCAGGCTCTGGGTTTCCTGGCGTACCACGATATCGGCGTTCTTTTGCCCGCTGACATAGTTGCCCAGGTAATTGAACGACAGCGCCGCACGGTGCTGGATGTAGCGCTGCATCTTGCCGTTGCGCGGTTCAAACGCGCTGAACTCCACACTGGCCATCCACAGGCGCGGCACCGGTCGCACATCTTCCATCACCACTTGGGGCAGTACCACGCGGTTATCCAGCACGGCCTGGAGCTTTTCCAACAACTGCGCATCCTGGGCCGCCGCCGGGTAGGCCAGGGTTTCCTGGACCTTGAGCAGTACTGCGGCGATGTGCTTGCAGTTGGTGTGCACCGGGCAGGTACAGCGGCTGTCCACCAGGATCAGCGCGCCCTTGGCTGACTCACGCAGTGAAATGGTCTGGCGATAAACGTTGCCGCCCGAACCTTCGCAGCTGGCGATGATAGTGCTGTCGCCGGATTCGACGATGCGCACGCGGTTCTCCAAGGCATAACGTCGCCCGCGCTCAAGGCTTTGTTCCTTGAAGCGATTGGCCCACGAAGGGGCCAGGGGTTTGGTCAATTGCGACGTCAGGGGCATGGTGCGGGATCAGTCCTGCATGTCGGGCGGTGGTGCGCTGGGTGGCTTGGCGGTCAGCGAGGTGATCTTGATCAGCAGTGCCAAGTGGCCGCCGTCCAGGTAGTTGAGCTGATTGTTCTTGGTGCGCACGTCAGTCTGGCTCAGGTGTTCGCTGGCGATCACGCTGCCGTTGCTGTCGAACTGGTTGATCCAGAAATCGGCGTCGATATCGGTGAAGCGACCCAGTTGCAGGCTCAATACGCCCTCGATGGGGAATTGGCCGAACTGTTCCTGGCCATCGGTGATGGCAATTTTCACCGGTTGTTCGCCGAGGTTCTGCTCCCAGGCCTTGTGCGCCAATACGGTATAGCTGTTGTCGGCGCGCAGTTTGTCGACGATGTTGCTCAGGCGTGGCGGGCTCAGCTTATCGCCCAGGCGTACCGCCCCGGCATCCCAGTTTTCCGGCGCGGCGCGGCTGTTGAGCACCGGCTCCGCATTCTGGCGCACCAGGATCATTTCCACCTGGTACGGGCTGTCGGCGAACGCCGAAGGGGCCACGACCACCAACAACAGGCTCAGGATGCGGAACAGGCGCATGACGGCGTCCTTCAAACGGATTTCGGAATGAGGCGCTCGAATAACGCCTCCAATGTATTAAAGCGTTCTTCGGCACGTTCCATCGGCACCATGAACTTGAACAGCGTAGCCCCTTCGAACTTGTAGCGGTTGGGCTGGCCCTGGATCAGCTTGATCAGTACCAGCGGGTCCACTGGCGTCTGCGCTTCGAACTCGATGCGCCCACCCTGCGGCCCGGCATCGACCTTCTTGATGCCCAGTTGCTCGGCCTGCAATTTGAGCAGGGTCAGGCGCACCAGGTTCTTGGTCGGTTCCGGCAGCAGGCCGAAGCGGTCGATCATCTCCACCTGCAAGTCCTTGAGGCCTTCTTCGTCGGTGGCCGAGGCGATGCGCTTGTACAGGATCAGTCGCGCATGCACGTCCGGCAGGTAGTCTTCGGGGATCAGCGCCGGCAAGCGCAGGTTGATCTCCGGGCCGCCGCCCAACGGTTGATCGAGGTTTGGCTGTTCACCCTTGCGGATCGCTTTCACGGCACGTTCAAGCATTTCCATATAGAGGGTAAAGCCCACCGCCTGGATCTGCCCGCTCTGGCCGTCGCCCAGCAGTTCGCCGGCGCCACGGATTTCCAGGTCGTTGGTGGCCAGTACAAACCCGGCGCCCAGGTCCTGGGTGTTGGCGATGGCCTCCAGGCGTTTTTCCGCATCGGAGGTGATCTGTTGACGCGGTGGCGTCAGCAGATAGGCATACGCCTGGTGGTGACTACGCCCGACCCGGCCGCGCAATTGGTGCAGCTGCGCCAGGCCGAACTTGTCGGCGCGCTCGATGATGATGGTGTTGGCGCTCGGCACGTCGATGCCGGTTTCGATGATGGTCGAGGCAATCAGCACGTTGAAGCGCTTGTGATAGAAGTCGCTCATCACCTGTTCGAGTTCACGCTCGCGCATCTGCCCGTGGCCGATGGCGATACGGGCTTCCGGTACCAGCTCGGCGAGGTCGGCGGCGCATTTCTCGATGGTCTTCACGTCGTTGTGCAGGTAATAAACCTGCCCGCCGCGCAGCAGCTCCCGTAGCAACGCCTCTTTGACCGTGCTTTTGTTCTGCTCCATCACAAAGGTGCGTACCGACAGGCGGCGCGCCGGCGGCGTGGCGATGATCGACAGGTCGCGCATGCCCGACACCGCCATGTTCAGCGTGCGCGGAATCGGTGTGGCGGTGAGGGTGAGGATGTCGACTTCACTGCGCAGGGCCTTGAGCTGTTCTTTCTGGCGCACACCGAAGCGGTGTTCTTCGTCGATGATCACCAGGCCCAGGTTCTTGATCTTCACATCGTCCGACAGCAGCTTGTGGGTGCCGATCACGATGTCGATCTTGCCTTCGGCCAGGTCGGCAATGGCGGCGTTCACTTCCTTGGCGGACTTGAAGCGGCTCATTACTTCCACGGTCACCGGCCAATCGGCAAAACGGTCGCGGAAGCTGTTGTAGTGCTGTTGGGCGAGCAGAGTGGTGGGCACCAGGATCGCCACTTGGCGGCCGCCGTGTACAGCGATGAAGGCCGCGCGCATGGCCACTTCGGTCTTGCCGAAGCCTACGTCGCCGCACACCAGGCGGTCCATCGGCTTGGGCGCGAGCATGTCGGCGCGTACCGCTTCGATGGTGGTTTGCTGGTCGGGGGTTTCTTCAAAGGGGAAGCCGGCGCTGAAGGTGGCGTAGTCGGCTTTCGGGTCGGCGAACGCATAGCCTTCGCGGGCGGCGCGGCGGGCATAGATGTCGAGCAGTTCGGCGGCCACGTCGCGCACCTGTTCGGCGGCCTTGCGCTTGGCTTTCTGCCACGTTTCGGAACCCAGGCGGTGCAACGGCGCCAAGGCGTCGTCACTGCCGGTGTAGCGGGCGATCAGGTGCAGGTTGGCCACCGGCACGTAGAGCTTGGCGCCCTCGGCGTATTCCATGGTGAGGAATTCGGCGGCCTGGTTGTCGATCTCCAGGGTTTGCAGGCCCAGGTAGCGGCCCACGCCGTGGTCGATGTGCACCACCGGCGCGCCTTCGCGCAGTTCGGTGAGGTTTTTGATCACCGCGTCGTTGTTGGCGTCGGCACGTTTTTCGCGGCGCCGGCGTTGCATCACGCGTTGGCCGAACAGCGGGCTTTCGGCGATCAGCGCCAGGGCCGGGTCTTCCAGCAGCAGGCCTTCGTCCAGTGGTGCGATGGTGATCGCCAGGCGCTCTTTGCTTTTGACAAAGTCCGGCCAGCTGTCAACGGTTTTCGGCCGCAGCTTCAAGCGTTCCAGCAGTTCCAGCAGCACTTCGCGACGACCGGCGGATTCAGCGGTAAACAGCACGCGGCCGGGGAAGTCGCCGAGGAAGTTCGACAGTGCTTCCAGCGGCTGATTGGCCTTGGCTTCAATCGCCAGGTTGGGCAGCGACTGCGCAGGGAAGCGCTCGCGGCCACTGCCGGCGTCTACGTCCTGCTGGCTGGCGACCACGCGCGGCCAGCTTTTGAGGCGCGCGAAGCAGTCTTCTACCGGCAGGAACAGCTCGGCGGGCGGCAATAAAGGGCGGGATGGATCGACGCGGCGCTCTTCGTAGCGGTTGCGCACGTCGTTCCAGAAATTTTCCGCCGCCTGTTCGATGCCCGGCAGCGAGAACACTTGGGTGTCCTGGGGCAGGTAATCGAACAGGGTGGAGGTTTCGTCGAAGAACAGTGGCAGGTAGTACTCGATACCGGCGGGGGTAATCCCGCTGCTCAAATCCTGAAAGATCGGGCAGCGGCGGAAGTCCACGTCGAAGCGTTCACGAAAGCGCGCCTTGAAGCGCGTGACCGCGTCCTTTTGCAGCGGGAACTCGCGGGCGGGCAGCAGTTTGACCGACTCCACCTTGTCGATGGAGCGCTGGTTCTCGGGGTCGAAGGTGCGCAGGGTCTCGATTTCGTCATCGAACAGGTCGATGCGGTAGGGCAACTTGCTGCCCATCGGGAACAGGTCGATCAGCGCACCGCGCACCGCGAACTCTCCGTGCTCGTACACCGTGTCGACGCAACGGTAGCCGCTGGCTTCCAGGCGCGTGCGCATCTGTTCCACATCCAGCTTCTGGCCGATATCCAGCACCAGGCTGCTGCCCAGCAGGAACTTGGTTGGCGCCAGGCGGTGCAGGGCGGTGGTGATCGGCACCACCAGCACGCCATGGGCCAGTTCCGGCAGGCGGTACAGGCTGGCGATGCGCTGGGAGATGATGTCCTGGTGCGGCGAGAACAGGTCGTAGGGCAGGGTTTCCCAGTCAGGGAAATGCAGCACCGGCAAATCGGGGGCGAAGAAGCTCAGCTCCTGCTCCAGCCGTTCGGCACTTTGGCTGTCGGCGGTCAGCAGCAGGGTAAAGCGCTTGGCTGCGCTGGCAGCCTCGGCAATGGCCAGGCTCAGGGCGGCACCGGGCAGGTTGCCCCAGTGCTGTTTGCCTGCCGCAGCAGGGAGAAGCGGTAGACGCAGGACGGGCACGGAAGGTTGAGCTCCAAGCGTTGCGACAAAGTCGGTAATTGTAACGGTCCTAGGCGCCGTCTGTCAGTTGCTGACTGCGTCTATTACGGTTTGTGGGAAATGTAGTGGCTAAGACAAACAATGGCCGGTTTTGACTCAATATGTAGTGCCAAAAAGCGCGGATTTTTCGGAGGGTTACGGACAAGTCGGCCGGCTCGCTCAACTGATGGCCTTCTGAAACCCGCGTATTTACTGGGCTCCAGCGGGGTGGGTTTTTTCTGCAAGCACTTTTTGTTGTCCGGGGCGCATTGCTCCTCGGACACTCGGGCGGCATAATGTAGCCCCTTTTTTCTGCCCCTACATGTGGAAGGTTCCCGTGACTCAGAAGCCCGACCAGTGTCTTGGTGAATGGATCGACCGTGAAGCACTCGCAGAAGCGATGATTCCGCTTATCGGCCAGCTGTACCGCAATAACAATGTGGTGAGCTCGATCTATGGCCGCAGCCTGATCAACCAGTCTGTCATCGCGATTCTCAAAGCTCACCGCTTTGCGCGTCATCGTTCTGCCGACGACAGCGAACTCTCCGTCCACGAAACATTCCCACTGCTCAAAGCCATGAGCGAGCTCAAGCTCGGCGCGGCTTCGGTGGACCTGGGCAAGCTGGCCTACAAATTCCGCAACGAAGGCAACGGCCGCAGCGCCGAGCAGTTCGTACGTGAAGAAATGGCTGAGGTGGTTGGCCAGCAAAACGCCGCTGCCCGCAAAGGCACCGACGTAGTCCTGTACGGCTTTGGTCGTATCGGCCGCCTGCTGGCACGCATCCTGATCGAAAAAACCGGTGGCGGCGACGGCCTGCGCCTGCGGGCCATCGTGGTGCGCAAAGGCGCCGAGAACGACCTGACCAAGCGCGCAAGCCTCTTGCGTCGTGACTCGGTACACGGCCCGTTCAACGGCACCATCGTCATTGACGAAGAAAACAACACCATCACCGCCAACGGTAACCTGATCCAGGTGATCTACGCGAAGAACCCGACTGAGGTGGACTACACCCAGTACGGCATCAAGGACGCCCTGCTGGTGGACAACACCGGCGTATGGCGTGATGCCGAAGGCCTGGGCCAGCACCTGGCCTGCCCGGGTGTCGACCGCGTTGTCCTGACCGCGCCTGGCAAGGGCAAGCTCAAGAACATCGTTCACGGCATCAACCACAGTGAAATCACCGCTGACGAC
Organism: Pseudomonas kairouanensis; assembly: GCF_004682055.1. Lineage (GTDB taxonomy): Bacteria > Pseudomonadota > Gammaproteobacteria > Pseudomonadales > Pseudomonadaceae > Aquipseudomonas > Aquipseudomonas kairouanensis. Next base: position 102,882 of record NZ_QUZU01000005.1, read on the forward strand.
AAGATCGTGTCCGCCGCTTCCTGCACCACCAACGCCATCGTGCCGGTGCTCAAGGCTGTGAATGACAAGTTCGGCATCGTCAACGGCCACGTTGAAACCGTGCACTCTTACACCAACGACCAGAACCTGATCGACAACTTCCACAAGGGCGATCGCCGTGGCCGTAGCGCCGCGTTGAACATGGTGATCACCGAGACCGGTGCTGCCACCGCTGCTGCCAAGGCCCTGCCTGAGCTGGCTGGCAAGCTGACCGGTAACGCGATTCGCGTTCCAACGCCAAACGTGTCGATGGCCATTCTCAACCTGAACCTTGAGAAAGCCGCTACCCGTGAAGAGATGAACGAGTACCTGCGCTTCATGGCGCTGCACTCCGATCTGCATAAGCAGATCGACTTCGTCAATTCGCAGGAAGTGGTCTCCACCGACTTCGTGGGCTCGCGCCACGCCGGTGTGGTGGACGCCGAGGCGACCATTACCCAGGACAACCGCGTTGTGCTGTACGTGTGGTACGACAACGAGTTCGGCTACAGCTGCCAGGTGGTTCGCGTGATGGAAGACATGGCTGGGGTCAACCCGCCGGCGTTTCCGCGCTAAGCGTCAGCCTTGAATGAAAAAGCCCCGACTGGTTCGGGGCTTTTTTATGGCTGTGGGTTTTGTCCTGGCTGGGAGGGCCTCTTCGCGAGCAAGCCCGCTCCCACATTTGACTGTATTCACAGATCAAAAACTGTGAACCCAATCCAATGTGGGAGCGGGCTTGCTCGCGAAGGCGGCAGCCCAGTCAATGCATCACGTTCAGTCCAGCAACCCCTCTGACAACCCCTTGGGCGCCAACCAGATCCCCAGATACGCCTTCGCCAATCCATCATCGGGGCTGCTGAACACCACCTCCCCATTGATCTCCAGATTCAACCCACGCTCAGGGCGAAAATCCAGTGCGTAGCGATCACCCATCTGGATGTCACGAAAGCGCGCGTGCAACGCGTCCACCTCTGGCTTCAACCGGGCGCTGACTTGCTGGCGCTTCAATGTGGTGTTGGCGGCCTTGATTACATCGCTGCGATCGATATCGCGAAAGTAATACAGCTCAACGCGAATATCCCGTTGTTGTTCCCAGGCGAGCCTTGCGCGTACCTCTGCCGGGGCATACAGCGCTGCCGCGTAGACGTCGGCCCAGAGATAGGTCAGCACCACCTGGTTTTTCAGGGCTAATCCATGGGATTGGCCTGCAAATCCCGCTTGTCTGAGCCGCTCGGCCTCATTGGCCTGCACCGTGACCGACAGCAACAGCAATAAACACAAAGCGACATGTCGCATAATGGCCCGTCCTGCAAAGGTGCTTGCTGGCAGTGTAATTCCAATTTCCTTACCCTGTAGTGACGGCAAGACTGGCCTACGACGCGACCAAGGGTTAATGTGCGCGGCGTTGAGCCTTATATAGACTGTGCCCCGGTTCACACACTTGAGCCAAACTGTCCTTCATGACCGCTGGCCGCGGCATGATTTAGCCAGGCGTCCCAACCGTACGCCTGGCCTGTTCTGAGGAGTACGCATGGCTGTCTACAACTACGACGTGGTGGTACTGGGTTCCGGCCCGGCTGGAGAAGGTGCGGCGATGAATGCCGCCAAAGCTGGGCGCAAGGTGGCGATGGTCGATAGCCGTCGCCAGGTCGGCGGCAACTGCACCCACCTGGGTACCATCCCGTCCAAGGCCTTGCGTCACTCGGTGCGCCAGATCATGCAGTTCAACACCAACCCGATGTTCCGGGCCATAGGTGAGCCGCGCTGGTTCTCGTTCCCGGACGTGCTCAAAAGCGCCGAGAAAGTCATCTCCAAGCAAGTCGCATCGCGTACCGGTTATTACGCCCGTAACCGTGTCGACCTGTTCTTCGGCACCGGCAGCTTCGCCGACGAGCAAACCATCGAAGTGGTCTGCCCCAACGGTGTGGTCGAGAAGCTGGTGGCCAAACACATCATCATCGCCACCGGTTCGCGCCCGTATCGCCCGGCCGATATCGATTTCCACCACCCGCGTATCTACGATAGCGACACCATCCTGAGCCTGGGCCACACCCCGCGCAAACTGATCATCTACGGCGCCGGCGTGATCGGCTGTGAATACGCCTCGATCTTCAGCGGCCTGGGTGTACTGGTGGAACTGGTGGACAACCGCGACCAGTTGCTGAGCTTCCTCGACTCGGAAATTTCCCAGGCGTTGAGCTACCACTTCAGCAACAACAACATCACCGTGCGCCACAACGAAGAGTACGAGCGGGTCGAAGGCCTGGACAACGGGGTGATCCTGCACCTCAAGTCCGGCAAGAAGATCAAGGCCGACGCCTTGCTGTGGTGCAACGGACGTACCGGCAACACCGACAAGCTGGGCATGGAAAACATCGGGGTCAAGGTCAACAGCCGTGGCCAGATCGAAGTGGATGAGAACTACCGCACCTGCGTGGCGAACGTCTACGGCGCCGGTGACGTGATCGGTTGGCCGAGCCTGGCCAGTGCCGCCCATGACCAGGGCCGTTCGGCCGCTGGGAGCATCGTCGACAACGGCAGCTGGCGTTACGTGAACGATGTGCCGACCGGGATCTACACCATTCCCGAGATCAGCTCCATCGGTAAGAACGAACACGAACTGACCAAGGCCAAAGTGCCTTACGAAGTGGGCAAGGCGTTCTTCAAGAGCATGGCGCGTGCGCAGATCGCCGGTGAGCCCCAAGGCATGCTGAAGATCCTGTTCCACCGTGAAACCCTTGAGGTGCTCGGCGTGCATTGCTTCGGCTATCAGGCTTCGGAGATCGTGCATATCGGCCAGGCCATCATGAACCAGCCGGGTGAGCTCAATACGCTGAAGTATTTCGTCAACACCACGTTCAACTACCCGACCATGGCCGAAGCCTATCGGGTAGCGGCCTACGACGGCCTCAACCGGCTTTTTTGAGCGGCTCCGGCCGGTGGCCTGAGCCGGCCGGGGAGACCGATTTCAGTAATTCCCGAGGGTGGCAGTGGCCAAACCGGGAAAGTCTGTAATCAGGCTATCTACGCCGAAGTCGGCGAGCCTGCGCATCAGCGCAGGTTCGTTGACTGTCCACACGGACACATGCAGGCCCTGGCGCTGGGCTTTCTCCAGACGCTCAGGGGTGCATAACGTCCAGTTCAACGCCAGAATCTCACAGCCGTAGTTTTGCGCGACCTTCAGCGGGTCGAGCCAGGCGTATTCGGCTACCAGGCCGCGTGACAGGTCGGGAGTGAGCTCAACGGCTGCCTTCAACACCTCTCGCGAGCTTGAGGTCACGGTGACCTTGTCCATCAAGCCATGGCGTACGGCCATTTCGCGAATCGCCAGCACGGTGGTGGCAGCGCGGGTGCGCGAAGCGCTTTTGACTTCCAGTTGCCAGTGATCGAAGTCGCACTGTTCGAACAGTTCTTCCAGGCGTGGAATCGGGCAAGGCTTGATCCAGCCCGGGCCGCCTTTGCGTGCGTCCATCTTTACCAGGTCTGCCGCCGAATACTCGACGACCTTGCCGCGCCGGTCGGCGGTGCGCTTGAGGGTCGGGTCGTGGATAACCATCAACTCGCCGTCCATGGACAGGTGCAAATCCAGTTCGCAGCGGCGTACGCCGTGCTTGAGGCATTCCTGAAAGCTGGTCAGGGTGTTTTCCGGTGCTTCGCCTTTCGCACCGCGGTGGCCGTAGATCAGGGTCACAGTTGCTCCTATGCGCCAGCTCGTCTGGCGGGGTGAATACGTAGTCAGGTGTCTTGGGCGTCGCTTTGTTCCCGCGCCAGGCGGCGTTCCTGGGCTTGTTTTTGCAGGATATAGCGTGCCAGCAGCTGGCGCTGGGCGTCGGTCATGGATTCGAACTCGGTGCCCACGTCAAAGCCGTCACCCTTGGGGTCGCAATGGGTTACCCGCGCGCGCAGCAACAGGCCGAGCGCCTGGGGCATCAGCACCAGCTTGATGGCCAGATGGGCATCGGGGGCGAGGGGCGTGGGGTGTTGGAAGTCGATGCCGCCTTCGGAAATGATCACCGGCTGCGGCGCGCCGACTTCATTGCGCAGGCTCTGCGCCATGACTTGGCTGAGCAGATCCAGGCGTTTGTTCTGGACTTTGAGGAAGGCCGCCAGGCTGCGATCCTTCTCGCTGATCTGGCGCAGCAGGTGTTGGGCCTCGAATTCACTCAGGTGCAGTTCACTGAGGAGGTTGAACAGCGGCGAATCATCCAGCAACACTTCCTTGCTCGCCGCTTCGGGGGCAGACAGGCTTTTGATTTGGAGTGCGATCATGTCGTCGATACGGTAGTATTCGCGGCGCTCTTCTTCATCTAATGTCGACATGGCGAACCCCAGCTATCGGTAATGGTCAGAGTGTAAAGCTGCTTACCAGACCCCGCCACCGGGACGTCTTCTTTTCCTCCGAACAAGCCCCGACATGTTCAGACCTCTCTTCGTATTTATCGGCACGCGTTATACCCGTGCAAAGCGCCGCAATCATTTTGTGTCGTTCATTTCCTTGACCTCGATGATCGGGCTCGCCTTGGGCGTGGTCGTGATGATCGTGGTGCTGTCGGTGATGAACGGCTTCGATCATGAGATGCGCACCCGCGTGCTGGGCATGGTGCCCCACGCGACCATTGAAGGCGATGCGCCCATCGGTGACTGGCAGAGCCTGGCCGACAAGGTCAAGCAGAACCCCAAGGTAGTGGCCGTGGCGCCGTTTACCCAGATGCAGGGGCTGCTGACCCATGACGGCAAGGTGCAGAAGATCCTGCTCAATGCCATCGACCCGGCGCAGGAGCGCAAGGTCTCGATCATCGATAAGTTCATGCTGCAAGGCAAACTCGATGACCTGGCCCCCGGCGAATTCGGCATCGTCATCGGCGACAAGGCCGCGGCCAAGCTTGGCGTAGGCCTGGGCGACAAGCTGACCTTCGTGGCCCCTGAAGTCACCGTGACCCCGGCCGGGATGTTCCCGCGCATGAAGCGCTTTACCGTGGTGGGCACTTTCCACGTCGGCGCCGGCGAAATCGACGGCTACCTGGGCCTGACCAACCTGACCGACCTGGCGCGACTGCACCGCTGGCAGCCGGACCAGGTGCAAGGCCTGCGCCTGAAATTCAACGACCTGTTCGATGCCCCCCGTGCCTCGTGGGAAATCGCCCAGCATCTTGGCGAGAGCCAGTATTACGCCCGCGACTGGACACGCACCCACGGCAACCTGTACCAGGCCATCCGCATGGAAAAAGCCATGATCGGCCTGCTGTTGCTGCTGATCGTCGCCGTGGCCGCGTTCAACATCATTTCCACGCTGGTGATGGTGGTAAACGACAAGAAGGGCGATATCGCGATTTTGCGCACCCTTGGCGCCACGCCGGGGCAGATCATGGCGATCTTCATGGTGCAGGGCACCGTGATTGGCGTGGTCGGCACCTTGATCGGCACTGCGGTCGGCATCCTGGCTGCGCTCAACGTCAGTGCTGCCATCGCCGGGCTCGAAACCCTGATCGGCCACAAGTTTCTCAACGCCGACGTCTACTTCATCGACTACTTGCCGTCCCAGGTTCAGGCCCAGGACGTGTTGATGGTGGGTGGCGCCGCGTTGGTCTTGAGTTTCCTTGCCACCCTGTATCCAGCCTGGCGCGCGGCACGTACCCAGCCAGCACAGGCCTTACGTTATGAGTGAATCGGGCATGAGTGAAAAAGCAATCTTGAGCTGCCGCAACCTGGGCAAATCCTACGAGGAAGGCCCGGAGTCGGTGGTGGTGCTGGCCAACCTGCAACTTGAGCTGCACCCCGGCGAGCGCGTGGCGATTGTCGGCAGCTCCGGCTCCGGCAAAAGCACCTTGCTGAACCTGTTGGGCGGCCTCGATACGCCGTCCCAGGGCAGCGTATGGCTGGCGGGCGAAGAGTTGTCGGCCCTTGGCGAAAAGGCCCGTGGCCAACTGCGCAACCGGTCGCTGGGTTTTGTGTACCAGTTCCACCACCTGTTGCCGGAATTCACCGCGCTGGAAAACGTGTGCATGCCGCTGTTGATCGGCAAGACCGCGATCCCAGAGGCCCGTCAGCGCGCCAAGGCCCTGCTGGAGCGCGTTGGCCTGGGCCATCGCCTGGAGCACAAACCGGCGGAACTGTCCGGCGGCGAGCGTCAGCGTGTGGCCATCGCCCGCGCCCTGGTGAACAACCCAGGCCTGGTGATGCTCGATGAGCCTACGGGCAACCTCGACTCCCATACCGCCCAGGGCATCAAGGACTTGATGCTGGAGCTGAGCACACAGATGCGCACCGCGTTCCTGGTGGTGACCCATGACATGAGCATGGCCCGTCAGATGGACCGCGTGCTGCACCTGCAGGAAGGTCATCTGGTCGCCATCTGACCTGTTTCAAGCCCGGTGCCTGACACCGGGTTTTCTATTTTTTCAGACGGTGCCCGCGAATGTTCAGACCGTTATCGATTTTTATCGGCACGCGCTATACCCGCGCAAAGCGCCGCAACCGTTTTGTCTCGTTTATCTCGATGACCTCGATGATCGGCCTCGCCCTGGGCGTGCTGGCGATGATCGTGGTGCTGTCGGTGATGAACGGCTTCCAGCGTGAAATGAGCTCGCGCATCCTGGGCATGGTGCCCCACGCCACCATTGTCGGCGTAAACCCGATTGATGATTGGCAGCCGGTGGCCGCTGCGGCGATGAAGAACCCGGAGGTGACTGCCGCCGTACCCTTCACGCAGATGGACGGCATGTTCTCCTACAAGGGCGCCATGCAGCCGATCGAGATCAGCGGCGTTGACCCGGCCCAGGAAGGCAAGGTGTCGATCGTGGCCCAGCACATCGTGCAGGGCAAACTGGAAGACCTGAAACCCGGCGAATTCGGTGTGGTGGTGGGTGAAATCACCGCCCGGCGGTTCCGCCTGAACGTGGGCGACAAGCTGACCCTGATCGTGCCGGAGATCAGCACGGCACCGGGTGGTATCACCCCGCGCATGCAGCGTTTGAATGTGGTCGGCATCTTCAAGGTGGGCGCCGAGCTGGATGGCTCCATGGCGCTGATCAACATGGCCGACGCCGCCGAGATCCAGCACTGGCAGCCGAACCAGGTACAAAGCGTGCGCCTGGCGGTGAAAGACCTGTACGCGGCGCCCAAGGTGTCGGCGGACATCGCCGGTAGCCTGGGCGCGGCCTACAAGGCCGATGACTGGACTCACACCCAGGGCAGCCTGTTCAGCGCCATGAAGATGGAAAAGACCATGATCGGCCTGCTGTTGCTGATGATTGTCGCGGTCGCCGCATTCAACATCATCGCCACCCTGATCATGGTGGTGAACGACAAGGGCGCGGACATCGCGATCCTGCGCACCATCGGTGCCACGCCACGGCAGATCATGGCGATCTTCATGGTGCAGGGCACGGTGATCGGCATTGTCGGCACCTTGATCGGCGGCGTGCTGGGGGTGATTGCGGCGCTGAACGTGAGTGCGCTGGTGGGCTGGATGGAGCGGGTGACCGGCCAGCATATCTTCAGTTCGGATGTGTACTTCGTCAGTAACCTGCCTTCGGAGCTGCAGAGTGGGGATGTGGTGCTGATTTGCACCGCCGGGTTTGTGCTGAGCTTTTTGGCGACGATTTATCCTGCTTACCGGGCGGCGAAGATTGAGCCGGCGCATGCGCTGAGATATTCGTAGTATTCAAGACCGCTTTCGCGAGCAAGCCCGCTCCCACATTCGACCGTATTCCAACTGGATAAATGCAGTCGAATGTGGGAGCGGGCTTGCTCGCGAAAGGGCCGGCCCAGCTTGCATCAATCCTCCATGGGCAATTCGATCACAAACCGCACCCACCCCAGCCCAGACTCACAAAAAATCTTCCCCCCGTGCGCACGCACAATCGACTGGGTAATCGCCAGTCCCAGCCCCGCATGCTCACTGCTGCCCTCGTGGCGCGCCGGATCAGCCCGGTAGAAACGGTCAAACAACCTCGGTATCAGCTGCGCTGGAATACCTTCGCCGCTGTTCTCGATGCTCAGCCTTGCACCGTCTTCAATCTGTACACGCACCTCACCACCGGCTGGGGTAAACCGCAGCGCGTTATCCAGCAAGTTCGACAGCGCTCGACGCAACATGCCGCGATCCCCATCGATGTGAGCATTGCCTTCGCGAATCAGGCTGACCTGAGCGTCCTCTGCCAACAATGCAAAAAACTCCAGCAATGCATCCACTTCATCGGCCAACGCCAGCGGTTCGCGCGTGGGTGTCAGCAACCCATGGTCGGCCTTGGCCAGGTACAACATGTCGTTGACCAACTGCGCCATCCATTGCAGCTCCTCCAGGTTGCTGTGCAGCGCCTCGCGGTAATCCTCCAGCGGGCGCGGCTGGGTGAGGATCACCTGGGTATGGGTCAGCAGGTTCGACAGTGGCGTGCGCAGTTCATGGGCAATATCCGCGGAAAAGGCCGAGAGGCGTTGGAAGGCGTCGTCCAGGCGACCGAGCATGGCGTTGAACGTTTGGGCCAGTTCCGCCAGTTCCGCCGGCATGTGTTGCTGGGGCAGGCGCTGGGTGAGGGAGTGGGCCGACACGCTGGCAGCCACTTCGGCCATGCGCCGCAAGGGCCGCAAGCCGCTGCGTGCCGCCCAGGCGCCCAGCAGCGCCGTGGCCAACGCCGACAGGCCGACGGTGAGCCAGATCAAGTGCTGCATACGTTGCAGGAAGTGCTGGTGATGGGTGATGTCGAGCATCAGGCTCAGTTGCGGCGAGTCCGGCTGGCCCGCGATCAGTGGCACGTTGTACACACGGTAGTCGGTGCCGGCGTGTTGCAGGCGATGCAGGCCGGGTGAGTCGGGCAACCGCACGCCAGGCGCGCCATCAAACCAGCGCTGGTCGGCGGCGCTGATGCGCAAGGTCAAATCGGGTTGGCGATTGAGTTCGGCGCGCAGTTGCGCTTCCCGTTGTGCAAATAGCTGCGGCGTGTCGACACCCTGCAAGGTACTGCGCAAGGCAATCAGCTTGCCGTCGAGCAGTTGTTGGTCCAGCTCCACAAAGTGCGCTTCGCTGGCCCTGTTGAACAATACGCCTGCCAGCAGCGACACCACGGCAGTGCAGGCGGCAAACAGCAGTGCCAGGCGGCTGGCCAGGGACAGGCGCTGAATCAACTGCATCGCTCCTCCAGTACATAGCCCATGCCGCGGACGGTGTGGATCAGTTTGTTGGGGAAGTTATCATCAACTTTGAGTCGGAGCCGGCGGATGGCGACTTCGATGATGTTGGTGTCGCTGTCGAAGTTCATGTCCCAGACCTGGGAGGCGATCAGGGATTTGGGCAGGACTTCACCCTGGCGACGCAGGAGCAGTTCCAGCAGGGCGAACTCCTTGGCGGTGAGGTCGATACGTTGAGCGTCACGTTCGACGCGGCGGCGGATCAGGTCCAGGCGCAGGTCGGCCAGTTGCAGGGTGGTTTCCTGGGGTGTGCTGCCACCACGGCGCAACAGGCTGCGCACCCGGGCCAGTAATTCGGAGAATGCAAAGGGTTTGACCAGGTAGTCGTCTGCGCCCAGTTCCAGGCCATGCACGCGGTCTTCCACCGCATCGCGCGCAGTGAGAAATAACACCGGAACCTCCAGCCCAGCGTTGCGCACGGCTTGCAGGATCTGCCAGCCATTGCGGCCCGGCAGCATTACATCGAGGATCAGCAGGTCATAGTCGCCGGTCAGGGCCAGGTGTTGGCCGGTGGTGCCATCGGCTACCAGTTCAGTGGTAAAACCTGCTTCGGCCAAGCCCTGGCGCAGGTAGTGGCCGGTTTTCGGTTGGTCTTCGACGATCAGCAGTTTCATGGACGACTCTGGGTAATGGGGTGCGACGGGCTTTATACCGTGGGCTCCGAGGGGAGGGCGCAACCTGACAAAGTTGTAATCTAGCAGTCAGCTGACTGGCAGCGGCGTCATCTTAGAGTGCCCGCCAGGCTGGTCACATAGTTTTGGAGAAGAGCGATGGCGTTGCGTACCCCCCTGTTGTTGGCCGGTTGCCTGTTGGCGTTGAGTTTTGAGGCTGTGGCGGATGCCGCCCATACCTATGGGTTCGGCCATGCCGCAACGGCGAGCCAGGCGACACGCACGGTGGAGGTGACACTGCAGGATATTTCCTTTTCGCCCACGTCTTTGGACGTAAAAGCCGGTGAGACCGTGCGCTTTGTGCTGATCAACAAGGGGCGGTTGCTCCACGAATTCAACCTCGGCGATGCGGCGATGCATGCCGAGCACCAGAAGGAAATGCTGCAGATGCAGGCCAGCGGTATGTTGACCTCCACCGGCATGGGCAAGATGGACCACAGCGCAATGGGCCATGGTGCGATGAAGCATGATGATCCCAACAGCGTGTTGGTCGAGCCCGGAAAAACCGCCGAGCTGACCTGGACCTTCACCAAAGCCACTGGGCTCGAATTCGCCTGCAACCTGCCCGGGCACTACCAGGCGGGCATGGTCGGCAAGCTGAACGTCGAGTAGGCCGTAAAGGTGGGGGCAAAGGCTGGTAGACTGGCGCGGTTAATTTAGCCAGGTTTCCGCCATGCATCCCGCAGCCGAACATTCGCCGCTGGGCAAGTCCAGTGAATACATCTCCACCTATACACCTTCGTTGCTGTTCCCGATTCCGCGGGCCGCCAAATGGGCCGAACTGGGATTGAGCGCACAAACCCTGCCGTACAAGGGCGTGGACTTCTGGAACTGCTTTGAATTGTCCTGGCTGCTGCCGTCGGGCAAGCCGGTGGTGGCCATTGGTGAATTCAGTATCCCGGCGGACTCGCCGAATATCATCGAGTCCAAGTCCTTCAAGCTGTACCTCAACTCGCTGAACCAGACCGCATTTGCTGATTCGGCCAGCCTTGAAGCAACCCTGCGTACCGACCTCAGCGCCGCCGCCGGCAAGCCTGTGAGCGTGCGTATCCGTAGCCTGGCCGAGATCGAGGCTGAGGGCGTTATGGCGTTGCCGGGTGTGTGCATCGACGGCCTGGATATCAGCGTCAGCAACTACGAGCACCCGCGCCCGGAGCTGCTGCGCTGTGATGACTCGCGTGTGGTCGAAGAGAGCGTGCACAGCCATCTGCTCAAATCCAACTGCCCGGTCACCAGTCAGCCGGATTGGGGCAGTGTGGTGGTGGAATACCGTGGTTCGGCGCTGGACCACGCGAGCCTGTTGGAATATATCGTGAGCTTTCGCCAGCACTCCGACTTCCACGAGCAGTGCGTGGAGCGCATCTTTCTGGACCTGCAGCGCTTGCTCAAGCCAGAGAAATTGACCGTGTATGCGCGCTATGTGCGCCGTGGCGGGCTGGATATCAACCCGTATCGCAGCACTGAAGATGTCGGGTTCCAAAACGTGCGTCTGGCCCGCCAGTAGCCTTCACGCAAGACCAAATGTGGGAGCGGGCTTGCTCGCGAATACGGCCTGTCAGTATCAGCTGTGCTGACTGATACACCGCTTTCGCGAGCAAGCCCGCTCCCACATTTTGCTTTTGTACTTGGCTTAGATTGGAATCAAATCCCGATATTGCCCAAGGTGATCATGATATTGCGCAAGGTCCCGGAAATAACCGGGTGTTCAGCGTCGAACTCTATGGCGGCTTGATTCACATCATCGGAAATACTGGCGGTCTGGGTCGCCGGCTCCAGCTCCAGTTGCAGCTCAAACTTAGCAATCAAGGCTTCCAGTGCTTCACGCTTTTCCAATGACAGCGGCGGTTGCTGCTCAAGTTGCCCGCGCAGAATCTCGACCTGTTCTTCCAGCTTTTTGCGATCAGGCATGGCGTTCTTCCTTTTATCGATAGTCACTGGCATAGACCGCGGCACGCCGTGAAAGGTCTACGGGCTGACCTGTAGATTAATCCACCTGCGGCGACTGTGCATGATCTCGATCAGGGCTTCTCGCCTTTAAGCTGGCGCAAGCTGATGTCGGCCAGGCAAGTACCGAGCTCGCCGAGATGGTCGATGACCGAATGCACCCCCAGCCCGTACAGCGCTACGGTCGCCTTGCCGCGCATGTGTTCACGCTCCCGATCGCTGAGCGCTTGCCATTGATCCGGTGCCAGGCCGCACAGGGATCCGCAAGACGCCAACCCAATAGTCCACAACCCGGCATTGAGTCCCGATTGCAGCAAGCGTGGCTCACCACTGACCAGCACGCAGCCTTCCAAACGTTCGATGTTCAACGCCATCAAGGCTTGCCAGCAGGCATGGGGCGCGGGCCAGCGAATGGAGGAGGGCGGCGTCGCCTTGAGCCAGCGGGGTAACACAGCGGCCAGGGGCGTGGTGACAGCGGGCGGGAGTTCATCCAGCCAGGCGCAGGGAACGCCTTGCTCCTTCAAGCTGCGCAGGATTTTCAGGGCGCCAGGCGTGGCCTGGGAGTCGGCGCAGGGCGAATCGGTACGCGCCTGGGAACCGAAGTCCACCAGGCAGCCACTCAGGCCAAACAAAACGGCAGTCAGGGCAGGCGCGCTGGCGATGGCAATTTCGGCGTGGGGCATATCGACATCCCTGAAATAGCTGAGACGCTACCGAGCGAGGATGACAAGCCGATGACATGGGCGTTAATTGTGGGATTTTAGTCAATTTGTCTTAGGACTATTCCCTGTTGCTGCCTAAATGCACACTTCCGTCATATACTCACGGCCTTATTCAGGGCATAGCGCCCATGACAGACCATTCAAGGAGCAAAAGCTATGCGCTGGAGCCACTACTTCGCTCAGCTGTCAGTGTGTGCCACTGTCCTGCTGGCCCCGTTCGCCGTACAAGCTGCGTCGGAAGATGATCCCTGGGAAAGCGTCAACCGCCCGATCTTCACCTTCAACGACACCGTTGATACCTATGCCCTCAAGCCACTGGCCCAGGGTTATGAGTGGATCACGCCACAATTCGTTGAAGACGGTATCCATAATTTCTTCCGCAATATCGGTGACGTTGGCAACCTGGCCAACAACGTATTGCAACTCAAACCCCATAATGCCGGCGTCGATACCGCCCGCCTGTTGGTCAACACGACCTTTGGCGTGCTGGGCTTTATCGATGTGGGCACCAAAATGGGGCTGCAGCGCAGTGATGAAGACTTCGGTCAGACCCTGGGCTACTGGGGTGTGGGCAGTGGTCCTTACGTCATGCTGCCGCTGCTGGGCCCTAGCACTTTGCGCGATGCGCCGTCCAAATACGTGGACAGCTACACCCAGCCGTACCGCTACATGGACGATGTCTCCCTGCGTAACAGCGTAATGGGCCTGGGCATCGTCGATACCCGTGCCAGCCTGCTCGACAGCGAGAAGCTGATCACCGGCGACAAGTACACCTTTATTCGCAATGCTTACCTTCAGAACCGCGAGTTCAAGGTCAAGGACGGCAAGGTTGTCGACGATTTTTAAATCGTGATGTTTTGAAATAAAAAAGGCGACCCGAGGGTCGCCTTTTTTGTGCGCTGGTTTCAGTGCATCTTCAAGATCCTGAGGCCCAAATGCTGGCCGTCGTCTGCCCCCTTGACCCACACCACCTCGGTGTCCGCTTCCAGCCCTTTGAGGGCGGCGTGCTCGGAATCGATGCGCACGGTGAGGCGATCGCCTACCTGGAACTGGCGCGGCGCCTGCACCTGCATGCCCGAGCTGGAAAGGTCCAGGCAAACGCCGGCAATCTCTTGCCCGGCGTGGATCAGGGACACGTCGGCATCCACGCGCATACGGATGAAATCGCGCTTTTCGGCGTAGTCGCGCTCGTGTTCGCTCATGGGTTCCATCCTTACTTTGTGTTGTGGTCGTGGCTGTTCTTATAACTCCCGGTGATTTGCGGTGTAAAGACGCCCAGCGACCATCGGCATGAGCTTGAAACCCCTGGCGGATGGGAGTACCGTCTGCGCCTTAGAAGGGCACCTCTGCTTTACCGTTGTGCGTGGGCCAAAAGCCCGTGTTTTGTAGGACAGAGAGGCTAGAAAGCGAATCCAGTACGTGACCCGGCCATTGCCTGGCCACTTACGCCAACCTAATTCTGGCGCCGTTTGCCCACATGCAAAAAACCAGTGCCACGCTGCTGATAATCGATGACGACGAAGTAGTGCGCGCGAGCCTCGCGGCCTATTTGGAAGACAGTGGCTTCAGCGTCCTGCAGGCCAGTAATGGCCAACAGGGTCTCCAGGTATTCGAGCGCGACAAGCCCGACCTCGTGATCTGCGATCTGCGCATGCCCCAGATGGGCGGCCTGGAGCTGATTCGCCAGGTGACCGAGCTTGCCCCGCAGACGCCAGTCATTGTCGTGTCAGGTGCCGGGGTGATGAACGATGCCGTCGAGGCCTTGCGCCTGGGCGCTGCCGACTACCTGATCAAGCCCCTGGAAGACCTGGCGGTGCTGGAGCACTCGGTACGCCGTGCCCTGGATCGTGCACGACTGTTGCTGGAAAACCAGCGTTACCGCGAAAAGCTCGAAACCGCCAACCGCGAACTCGAAGCCAGCCTGAACCTGCTCCAGGAAGACCAGAATGCCGGTCGCCAGGTGCAGATGAACATGCTGCCGGTCAGCCCTTGGACCATCGACGAGTTCCAGTTCGCTCACCAGATCATCCCGTCGTTGTACCTGTCGGGTGATTTCGTTGACTATTTCCGCGTTGATGAGCGGCGTGTGGCGTTCTACCTGGCCGACGTTTCCGGCCATGGCGCGTCCTCGGCGTTTGTCACGGTGTTGTTGAAATTCATGACGACCCGGCTGTTGTTCGAGTCCAAACGCAATGGCACCTTGCCGGAATTCACCCCCTCCGAGGTGCTGGGCCACATCAACCGGGGCCTGATCAGTTGCAAGCTGGGCAAGCATGTGACGATGGTCGGCGGCGTGATCGATGAAGAAACCGGTCTTTTGACCTACAGCATTGGCGGTCACCTGCCGATGCCTGTTTTATACACTCCCGACAGTGTGCGTTACCTGGAAGGGCGTGGTTTGCCCGTAGGCTTGTTCAATGAAGCGACCTACGAAGACCACATCCTGGAGCTGCCACCGACGTTCAGCCTTACGCTGATGTCCGACGGCATCCTGGACCTGCTTCCAGAGCCTACACTCAAGGAGAAAGAAGCCGCCTTGCCCCAAAAGGTCAAGGCAGCGGGCGGCAGCCTGGATGGCCTGCGGCAAGTGTTTGGATTGGCCACGCTGGGGGAGATGCCGGATGATATCGCCCTACTGGTGTTGAGCAGGAATCTTTGATGAGTACCGGAAGAATCCAATTCGCCGAGCAGGACGGGACCTTTGTCCTGAAATTTGTCGGTGAAGTGCGCCTGACCTTGTGTTCGGCGCTGGATGCGACGATTGAGCGGATTTTCACAGCGTTGAATTTCTCGGCGATCGTGATCGATCTGACCGAAACCCGCAGCATCGATAGCACCACCCTTGGGCTGTTGGCCAAGTTGTCCATTCTGTCTCGGCAGAAGGTCGGCCTGTTGCCGACGGTCGTCACCACCCACGAAGACATCACCCGTCTGCTGCAGTCCATGGGTTTTGACCAGGTGTTCAACATTGTTGATCGCCCGATACCCTGCCCGGAATGCCTGACCGATCTGCCATCCCAGGACCAGTCCGAGGAAGTCGTACGGATCAAGGTGCTGGAAGCGCACAAGATCCTGATGGGCTTGAACGAGTCCAACCGTGAAGCCTTCCACGACTTGGTCAACGCGCTAGAGCGCCACTGATCTGGACTTGAAACACAATCTGAATGTGAGAGCGGACTTGCTCGCGAAAGCGGTGTGTCAGTAGTGAATTCATAACTGACCACTGCATTCGCGAGCAAGCTCGCTCCCACAGTTGAGCAGTGATCGGCATGAGACAGCAAAAAAAGGGCGGTACCCTCACAGGTACCGCCCTTTTTTTGCTGCTGCCGGCTTTACAGCTTGGCAGTCAGCAACGCCTCCAGCTTCTCCTGGTCCCGCGCAAACTGACGAATACCCTCTGCCAGCTTCTCGGTCGCCATCGCATCTTCGTTGGACTCCCAACGGAACTGCGCTTCGGTCAGATGCACACGCGCCTCACCTGCATGGCCCGGCGACAGCTTGCGCTCCAGCTTGCCATTGTCGGCAGCCAGTTTCTCCAGCAGGTCCGGACTGATGGTCAGGCGATCGCAGCCGGCCAGTTCTTCGATCTGGCTCAGGTTGCGGAAGCTTGCGCCCATGACCACAGTCTTGTAGCCATTGGCCTTGTAGTAATTGTAGATGCGCGTCACCGACTGCACGCCCGGATCATCGGAGCCGGTGTAGTCGTTGCCGTTGGCTTTCTTGTACCAGTCGTAGATGCGACCTACGAACGGCGAAATCAGGAATACGCCCGCTTCTGCGCACGCCACGGCCTGGGCGAAGGAGAACAGCAGTGTCAGGTTGGTCTGGATGCCTTCTTTTTCCAGCTTCTCGGCGGCACGAATGCCTTCCCAGGTCGACGCGATCTTGATCAGCACACGATCCCGGCCAATACCGGCCTTTTCGTACAGATCGATCAGGCGATGCGCACGCTTGAGTACGGCGTCAGTGTCGAACGACAGGCGCGCATCCACTTCGGTGGAAATGCGGCCAGGTACCACCTTCAGGATTTCTTGACCCACTGCCACAGCAAAGCGATCGCTGGCCAGACCGACGTCACCGTTACAGTCCTGCACGCACTCATCCAGCAGCTTGGCATACGCCGGGATCGACGCGGCCTTGAGCAGCAGGGAAGGGTTGGTGGTGGCGTCTTGCGGTTTGACACGAGCGATAGCTTCAAAATCGCCGGTATCGGCTACGACGGTGGTGAACTGCTTGAGTTGTTCCAGCTTGGAAGTCATGGGCGTGCTCTGTCCTATGGGTCTGGTGACATTACCCGAGCGCAGACAGCCGCTCAAGGGCGCAAATGCGTTCAGCGGCCCGTCGCAGCAACAACCTGAGAACGATCGTTTGAATGACGGGCCTGACTGTTAAATAGGAGGGCAAAACGTCCCGCAGGTTCAAATCGAAGGCGTATTCAACGACCTTCCAGCAACGCGCCGGCCTGATCCAGCAGCGCCAACGGGTCGGCTGCCTTATGGATATCCACCGACAGCAACTGCCGAAACTTGCGCGCACCGGGGAAGCCTGTGCCCAGGCCCAGGATGTGCCGAGTGATATGGTGCATCGAACCACCCGTTGCCAAATGTTCGGCGATATAAGGACGCAACTGCACCAGCACCTCGGCACGCGTGATCACCGGCTGTTCGCAGCCAAACAACTGTTGATCCACCTGCGCCAGCAAATACGGGTTGTGATAAGCCTCGCGACCCAACATCACCCCATCAAATGTCTGCAAATGGACGTGGCATTCTTCCAGCGTTTTGATACCGCCGTTGAGAACGATCTCCAACTCAGGAAAATCACGCTTCAACTGCGCAGCCACGTCATAGCGCAAGGGTGGAATGTCCCGGTTTTCCTTCGGCGACAACCCCTCAAGGATCGCAATGCGTGCATGCACGGTAAAGCTGGTGCAGCCCGCGTCCTTTACTTGACCGACGAAATCACACAACTCGTCATAACTGTCTCGGCCATTGATCCCGATGCGGTGCTTGACGGTGACAGGAATCGACACCGTATCCCGCATCGCTTTCACACAATCGGCCACCAAGGCCGGATGGGCCATCAGGATCGCCCCGATCATATTGTTCTGCACGCGGTCGCTGGGGCAGCCGACGTTCAAGTTCACCTCGTCATAACCCGCCGCCTCAGCCATGCGTGCGCAAGCTGCCAGATCCGCCGGAACACTGCCGCCCAGCTGCAGCGCCAGCGGGTGCTCGGCTTCATTGTGGCGCAGAAAGCGGTCGTGATCGCCGTGCAGGATCGCGCCAGTGGTGACCATCTCGGTGTAGAGCAGGGTGTGCTTGGAGAGCAAGCGTAGGAAGTAGCGGCAGTGGCGGTCGGTCCAATCCATCATGGGTGCTACAGAAAATTTACGATTCATAAAGCCTTGTATTTAAAGCCCTTAAGCAGGTTATTGTGCTATCGTTCGTGTACATTTCAGGGGCCAAAATAACGGTTTGGGTACACCTGGAGTACACGCCGTGTGCATCAAAGGTATGCATCGGGTATGGATAAATGAACACTGAGTGAACACGACCATGGCTTCAATCCAAAAGCTTCCAAGCGGCAACTGGCGTGTGCTGATTCGATCAAAGGGTCACAAGGCGATCAGTGAAACGTTCACGACAGAGAAGCTTGCAAAGGCGTTTGCAAAGGAAAAAGCACGTCAGCTTGAAGAGATCAAAGCCACCGGCAGGGCCGCTGCTCCCAAGGGTTCAACTGTCGCGCATTATATCGATGACTACCTCGATTACATACAGCAGGGCCGTACCCTTCAGCGGAGCGCACTGTTCATCTACAAAGCTCTGAAGAAACGCCTGGGCAAGATCGGCATCGAACGGCTTTCGAAGAGTCACCTGGAGTCGTTTATTGATGCCAGGAAAAAAGAGGGCGTCCAGGGTCAAACAATTGCTGGTGATCTCTCATTGCTGTCATCTGTGCTTCGCTATTGCTATGACACCAAGCACCTTGATATTGACCCAGATCTGGCCGACAAGGCGCGTAAGGGGCTGAAGACAAGTCACAAAATGAGAATCAAAAGTCGCGAAGTGGAGTGTGTACCAACACAGCAGGAGATCGACGCTATCACTGCTGTCTTTGCTACAAAAACCCGTCAGCAGATCGACATGCCGCAGGTGATCCGATTCAGTCTCTACACATCTATGCGACAAGCAGAGATCTGCAGAATCAGAATTGAAGACTTGGACAGGGAGAATAAGACAGTCATTATTCGTGACCGAAAGCATCCTGACTTAAAGGAAGGTAACGATGAGACTGTTCCACTGCTGCCTTCAGCCTGGGAACTTGTAGAGAGCTTTATCGGGGGGCGGAAATCGGGCTGCATTTTTCCCTACAATCCGAAGTCCGTTTGTACTGCGTTCACACGCGCACGGGCGGAAGCTGGAGTGTCTCGACCAGTTCGCTTTCACGATCTTCGGCACAAAGCGATCACTGACTTTTTCGGCATTGGCCTGAACGTTCCCCAAGTCGCGCTGATGAGCGGCCACCGTGATTGGCAGACTTTGAAACGATACACACACGTCAAAGCGACTGATGTCCACACTGCTTACAACGCGCTGAACATCAAGCAACAGGACGCTAAAAATATCAACGGACAACTCGCCCTGATTTTGCAGCAACTTGGTGAACTCAAAAGCGCCTAGGCATGAAAAAAGGGGCCAGTTGGCCCCTTCATTTTAAATGCAGCGTCTAATGAACTCGTCCGAATCGGATTCCATCAGACTGCCGATGAATTCCATCACAGCGTTTTTTGGATACAAGTAAGCAGAGCCAAAGCGGATAGGTTTCGGCCCCTTGCCGTGCTTTCTCCAGTACGCCAAAGTATCAAGGTTGACCTTAGCGAGTTCACTGATATCTTCGGCGGTGTAGCAGTTGATCTCGTGAGCAATCTTACTTCTGATGTCGCTCATGTCAGATCGCTCCTCCGTGAGTGAAAACGAAGCCCTTGAGCCTGAACATCGGGAGCGTGCTTACTCCGTCCGCAGAATAAAAGAAGCTACTCCCTAAATATGCGTAAGCCGGGCCATGGCTATTTCCTCTCCAGTAGTCGAGTGTAGACTTGCTCACGTTATATAGGTGGGCTACGTCATCTTCAGTAAGAAAACCCACTTCCTGCGCGATTCCTTTTTGCATTTTTCTGTCCCGAAAGCACCCGTCATCATGACCGTCAGTGCTCCCTGAGCTCTCAAAAAAAACGGTGTCGTACCGTTGCTTTGTCAATATATGGAATATGTTTTTCCAGATGCCGTCAAGGCGCAGGGCAAATTTTTTAAACAGTCTACGTAGGGCATACCGTTAGCTAGAGTATGCTAAAAATATACTTTGGTAGTCTTAACCAAAAGGCCACTTGTATAAAAAAACGCCGGAGATTGGCCGTGCAGCTTATGGGTATGCCCAGAAGAAACGGAAAGTAAACTTCGAGATGCTACTTCTTATGTTATATCCTTTGATGTGTGTATGGCTTGTTGTCAAGATACTAAACAAGAGATTCCGTTCTGTGCATGGGATCCATTAGTTCCGGAGATTTGTTTAATTCTTGCTAGGACTATATGGCCTTCAATTTCAACTGATTCCCTAAGCTGTCGCATGTGGGCTTTTGTGGCTTTTGCAATATTATCTTGAGCAGGTTCGGTGATTTTTATTGCTGTTGAGCGATTGCCATAACTCAATGAACTTGTCCCTTGAGAGGCCGTGCTCAGGTTGGAAAAGTGTGTTCGAGCTTTTGCGACTGCTCTGTTACAAGTCCATGCCTTGGGGGGAAACGGAGCGATCATCAACTAATGTGACGTCCTCCTGCGCGCAATAATTGCCAGCGGGCCGTCTCCGCCACGGGCGCAGTCCGTAGCCAATAAGTTACCAGGGCGAATAGGGCGTGGAATCCGGTGTGACCTGCACATACCATTTAGGCACTTTTAACTCCGTCGCGACAATGCTTGATGATGTGCTCACGCGCCCCCCGGTGCGACCTCTTCAATCTGAGGATTATCCGGGCTTCCACTAAGCTCTCTTCAGAGTATGCCGACCGGGGCATCTGCATGGCTCCGATGACATGGATTACTCGATTGGGTGATCCAGCTGCTTGACCAAAAGGGCGGGACGCTGCGCCCAGGATGTCTTCTGGATGCTTACTAAGGCTGGGTTTTGCCTGTGCAATATAGAGCGAGATCGAGGGTGATCAAAAAAATATTTTCGTTACCCCCCTTGAAATCATTTTTCAAAACCGGAGATGTTATATTTGAGGACAAAAGAAAAGCAGCGATCCCGACAGCCTCGCTTTTTTGGTTTTTCCACGAGCTTTTAAGGCAATCGACTCGATTGCTTTGCTGTTGCTTTGGTTTTTAGGCTGTTTTCCCTGTCTACTTTTAAATGATGGCTGTTGCACAGCTTAACCTGCGGTGTTGGATATAGGCCCGTAGGGCAGTGAGATGTCGCCTCTTTGCGCCGTAAGGCGCTGCTATTTTTTGATTTCAAAAAGAAGCAAAAAAGCCAGAAATTGTGAGGGATAGCTCCGTCTGAGAATCTTAGGAGGTCTAACATCCGCTGGCACAGCAGGGGAGGTATTTGATTGGTCATCAGTGCTAAGTGCCTCAACCCACATCACTTCCGGACTCCCTTCCTACTGCTATCTATCAGCTAACAAGGCTCGCCCCGCTCTCGGGTATCAACCTGCGTCAGCCCCATCGCGACCTCAGTCGCTGAAGTGCAATTCTGTCTGCCGGGAAGGACTGAATGCCGCTTTCCTAAGGAGGAGTTTTGTGATCCTCCTGGGCACTCTTGTAACGGCTTTGAAATCAATCGCGAGATCTTTGAGCATATCCTTTGATCAGGCTGTAGAAATTGTCACAGACGCTCCCCAATACGACTGGGAGCTCTTCTGTGATCTCGCCTACGACGATGGGCACTGGCCCAGAATCGTTCGTAATTTTCCTACTGACGCAACAATGCTTTCTCAGACTAGCGAGGGTGAAGAGCTGCCCCCACCATGCGTTGCTCGACGCCAGGATTATCGCAGGCATGTTTGCGCCTGTGTGCGGAGGCAGCGGATTATCTTAATCAGATGAATTGATCAGCAATCTGGATTGGCCTGTCGAGCGGAGCAAGTTACGAAATGCAACGCACGCACGTCGAGGCGAATCGCGGAGTTGATCAGTGTTGACAAATGGAAGGCTATTTCCGCTATCAGGACTGATATTCATTCCTTTGGTGGTTGGTGCCACAACCGGCGCAACGTCGATTCCGGCAGCCCTAGCTGTCTCGCTGCCTCACTCTGGCTAAGCCCTTTCGTCTTAAGCTCCTGCACGGCCAACCATTTCCTCTGAGCCTCCAACTCTCGAGGCGGATTGATGGCTTTCGGTTCGGTTGGAAGCGGTCTATCTGCCAGCCCTAGCGCCTCAGCCTCAGCTAGCGACGCCAGAAGAACTTCGCGCATTGAGCGTTTTTCATGGGATGCAACAGTGAGTGCCAGCAGTGTGATCGGTTCTACGTTCAGCGCTAAGGCGAGACGTGCACTCATATCGACGGTCGCTGAGCTCCTTCCTTGCTCTAGCTCGCTGACGTGCGCTTGCGTGACGAAGCCCGAAAGACCTGCCTGAGATAGACCTTTCTGAGTGCGAAGCAGTTGAACTACTGCTGCATAAGATTTGCGCAGCGACATTTCACTATCCCGATAAAAGGAGACGGTATGTCGCATTTGCATGCCGCCACACAAACAGATATATTTGTGGGTGTGGCGGTATTGTGCCTCAGTTGCTAATTATTGGATATTGACAGAGAGGGCTTGGGCGATGGATGGGATCATCGAAGACGGTCTGCTAGGTGATCTTGGTATCCGATTAATGGGCTCCGCACTTTCCCTTGATGAAGCCGTCGCAGTGGCCAGAAAACGCTACAAATGGATGCCCCTATGCGCCGTCGAGGAATGGATCATCCTAGACGCCATCGTCACCGACGCCGAGCGAGCCAAAGTAGCCGCCGCAGGCTGCCAACCAATGTTTATGTTTGCCCACAAAGTTGTTGACGATGAGCAGAGGCGTTTCGAGCCAGGCCATTGGGTGAGGTCGAGTATGGGGACTGCGTTCAACGACGGTTTTCTGTTCGAAACTCGGAATTCCGTCTACGTCTTGCTCGGGCCAGGCCATCGTAAGTCTGCTTCTATCGAAGCGATATTTTCCCTTTTCTGATTACCCACCGGTTCTGCTGGGCAACTGACCTGCTCAAGCAGCTTGAGGCGACACATGTTCAGAACCTTAGACAACGACCTGATAGGCGTCCCAGGAATGTTCGGGGAGGGCGTGTCCCATTGGCGTGGAGTTTCAAGGCTGCTTCGAACACCTTGGTATCACTTAACCCTTAGCGTCGAAAACGAGGGTCGGCTCAGCGAGTGCGCGGTGATGATTGACGACACCCACCAGCTTCAAAAAATGTTGGTAAGCCAAGGTGCGGATTTAGCTATCACCGAGATTATGGCTGTGACGCCATCTTGGATGAATAAGTCCGGGGGCTGGCAGATGGAGCGGTTAACCAGAGTAACCGTAGGTGAGGACAGGTCTGGTTCTGAGGTTTGCTTGCTGGAAGTGGCTAAGGGGGCGGTGTATCACACCTCACACCAGCGAGACTTCAAGATTGAAGCGCTGGCTAACCTGAGGCCCGTCTTTCTCTCAAGCATGATTCGATCAGCCTGAAATTTACCAGTAATCCCCCACGATACCAGCGCTCCTGGTTGCGTGTGCAATTCTTGATAACTCCCTACAGATCGCAACCGGAGCGCAGTGATGCTCGACACGATAGATGTAAATTTTCACGGAAAGCGCCATACAGATTTCGATCTCAAACGAATCATTAAAGCCCAGGAGCAAGGCTTTGATGTGCCGGTGACCGCTTACCTTTGCGGTGTTTCCATCAGGTCGCGCGCAGGAATCGGTGTTGTTTTTGGCCACAAGCGTAAAGACCAGTATGGGCGGTTTGGCGATGGCCACCTGATCAGGACTTCTGACGTGTTGAAAGTCGAGCGTGAAGGGCGATTTTGGGTGATGACAACCGTGAATTCGCGTTATGTACTAGCAACGTTCCAGCGGGATAATGGACGTGCGAGCCTCCGCCAATACCTACGGCTGTCTAGTGGTCAGCATCATCTATCCCCGCACCTGCTGCAATAAGGCGTGCCTCCTAACGGGTACATTCGACCAGGTGTTGTTTGGTTCGGCGAGATGCTGCCCGAAGGTGCATGGAGCGCAGGCCTCACAGCCGCAAAGGAATGCGATGTCTTCCTCTCGATAGGGACGTCCGGGATTGTGTACCCGGTTGCAGAACTTCCGCTACGTGCTTTGGGTAGCGGGGCGACTGTCGTTCATATCAATCCAGTGTGCTTCGATATCAGCAGCCAGGAGCACTTTCTACAAGGCCCGGCCTCAGTCATGGTGCAGAGCCAGTTCGACGAAGCGTTCGTGCTGATTGAGGCTTGACAGCCAGAAGAAATCCCGTCTTTCTCAGCCACTTTGCAGCCCCATCAACAAAATCGCGCGCCCCCTCGTCGCTAGTGCTTGAAATTCTCGGCAGACATTTTGTCGTAATCGACCAAGACTTCGACCTGTTCTTCTACTGGATAAGCTGAGAAGCATCATCCTTGATGTTCATAAATATCAATGTCTTGCA
This sequence comes from Pseudomonas kairouanensis, assembly GCF_004682055.1. Taxonomy (GTDB): domain Bacteria; phylum Pseudomonadota; class Gammaproteobacteria; order Pseudomonadales; family Pseudomonadaceae; genus Aquipseudomonas; species Aquipseudomonas kairouanensis. Next base: position 127,114 of record NZ_QUZU01000005.1, read on the forward strand.
TTAATCTCTATTGACGTTTATGACGCTCCTGATGGCTCAAAGGCGACTCCTTATCGCGCCGTTGGTACTCAGTGGTCGGTGGAGGGGTTGGCGTTTTCTGCTCGCTACTTTGTGGCTTTTTCTCATCCGTCATGCGATCAACTCCCTGACAATGGTAAGTACGGCGAGTACGGCAAATGCACCAGCGCCTATAGTGATTTCTTGGTAGGCCAAACCTAGAGGTTTTGACTTCTCGTCGATAGCCGCTTTGAGGATCTCAAGCGTGTCGACATAACAGTTATAGATATGTGTTTTCTGAGCGTCATCATCTACCGCCTTCAAATATTCTGCGGTTTCACGACTTGATGGGAGACTCGGGTAGGCTTTAATGCTAAGTGCACTGAGAGCGTGCCCCCAAGCGCATGCTATAGCGAACGCTGCCACCACAAAAGCAACCAACGCCCCCAAGGCCAGCGGCGTTTGTAGCTGGAAGATAATCCCATTTTTCATTGCCGCTAAGGCGCTAAGTCCTGCAACCAGAACTGACACAGCTGTGAAAAATTTAGCACTCTTATTCTCCACCTGATCGAAGCGAGATTGCTCCTCTTTGAACCTATCTTTCAGGTACGAAATCGTTTCATTCATCGAAGAGTAATTCCCATGCTGAGCGGCCCATAGGCACAATCACCCTCGAACCTAATCGCGGTATAGTAGCGATATGAAAGCATCGACAGAAAGGAATTTGTTATGAGCGCTGATCAGTACCGTACGCAAGTTGCCAATATTCAAAAAAGCATTGCCAAGCTGCAGGGCGACAAGGCCAAGAAGGTCGATGCCGCTGCGAAAGCCGGCAAGAAAAGTCATGATGCCTTGGCAGCAGCAGCGCGTACATCCTCGTCGTCGGCTGCGGCGTCTAAACGACGGGAGGCGATTCGATACTCCGACGAGCAGGCAAAAGCTGAAACTGAAGTCGGCAAAATCGAACATAAAATTGCTGCTGAGCACATAAAGCTCGTTACCGCACAAAAGCGCCTGGAGGATGAGCTGAGCAAGGAGCGCAAAAAGCAAGATGCTGTCCACGCTAGGAGAGTTACGGAAGAAAAGAAACTAATGGTCGAGCAGAAGCGAGTCACGCTTAAGCAAGAGCGCACGCTTCGCGACATTACCCAAGGCCTTTCAAGGCACGAACATTTACACCGCCAAACCGCTCTAGAGATTGAGCGCTTAAAGAGCCTCCCAGAGAAAATCACCGTCGTTTTCTTCGCAGCTGATCCAGGCAGCACCTCCACCACGAAGCTTGCTCTGGATGAAGAAGCACGCCTAATAGGGGAGCGGATACGTGCATCGGAACACAGAAACGTAGTGGTATTTCATACTAGGTGGGCTGTACGACCGCGAGACGTGCTTCAAGCCATTAACGAGCTACAGCCGACCGTTGTTCATTTCAGTGGGCACGGAACAAGCGCTGACATGCTCGTATTACAGGATGATCAAGGTGAGGAAAAGCACGTCACCAAAGAGGCTATCGTCAGTGCTATGGCTCTTGGTGCGGAGAGTGTCAAATTGGTATTCTTCAATACTTGTTTCTCGTTCAATCAAGCCCAAGGCTGCCTGCAGCACGTGCCCGCGACCATCGGAATGAACAGAGATGTCGGGGATTTACCTGCACGAATTTTCTCTGCGCAGTTTTACTCTGCAATCGGCTTTGGACTTTCCATCACCAAGGCGTTCGAGCAAGCCAAAGCTTTGATTGCAATGGAGACGCCTGGTGAGGAATCGATACCAGAACTATACGTCCAAGAAGGTTTGACTGAAGAAATGTTGACGCTCGTCAGGCCACCTTCACTTTGAGCACTGGCCCAGCTGTTCTTCAATCCTGCATCCGACGCAGCCCCGTAAATCACCTTAGATGCCTCACAGCCACATCTTGCAATCATTATGATGGCTAAATAACGGCAAAAAGCCAGTTAGTGCCTACGCTCAGGAATTCCTCCGTGAGATGAGCGCACCATGACTAAGATTGAGGCTGGGCCGGCAGTAGCTGATGATTTCGAGACATGGCTGAATGCGCGCCCCAAATGGTTGCAGACCGCAGCTCGAATGATCATCGACTCGAAGCGGCAACTGAACCAGGACGAGATCAAAACGCTAGCTAGGCTTTGCAAGCTCGAAGCCAAGGATGAAGCTGATCCAGGTTTTTTGACCGTAACCCCCGGCACGTTATCGCAGGTTGCCAATAGACCGTTGCTCCGGATTGAAGAGATCCTGGATGTGCATGGGCTGAATGCCATCAAGGCTGGCGCCAACCTCCCGTTTGGCAAGAGCAATCTCTCGGTGATCTACGGGCAGAACGGAACTGGCAAGAGCGGATTTGCGCGGCTGTTGAAGGAGATCTGCGGATCACGCTCCAAGGACGAGATACGCAGCAACGTTTTCGATGCAACGCCCACGCCCTGCCGTGCTCATTTCAAGGTGTCTATAGACGGTACGCCAGCGGATGTTCACTGGGACGTCCCAAGCGGCCCTCACAAAGCTTTACGGCACGCACAGGTGTTCGATAGCAAGGCCGCGCAGCAGTACATGGGCAGGACTGAGGCATGCTATGAGCCCAGTCGGATGAAGTTTGTATCGGCACTGATCGTCACAGCGGACGCTGTTAGCACAGAGCTTTCAACAGAGAAGGCGCTACTCAGCAAAGCGTTACCTGCCATCCCAGAAACGCTAAGTCACACCGCCGAAGCAAAATGGCTTCAGGGCCTGAAGAGTACGACTACTGCCGCGAGTATTGATAAGGAATGTCTGTACACGGATCTGCTTGATCGGGAGCGCATAGAGAAGGAGGCCCTACTCGCAGAGAAGGACATTGCAGGCCGACCGCTGAGCATTAACAAAGAAAAAACTGCGCTGAAGAGTATTGAAACAGCAATGTCGACACTTCAACAGGGATTGAACGTTGCGACGGCAGGTACGCTACGCACTTCACTTCAACAGGCGTTGTCTGGTCATCAGGAGACGAAACAACGGCGGATGTCGTCATCTGGTGCACTGGGTTTTCCCCAGCGCTCGACCACCTAAACAGCTTGGGCATTGTAGGCCAGGATGGCAAAGTGGCTGTGAACGAAAACCGGAGTGTTGCTTCACCCAATCTGTGGCTGGTGGGTTACGGCGATTGGACGGGGCTCGCCTCTGCGACATTGATCGGAGTAACCCGCACCGCTCGAGATGTAGTCAAGCAAGTGCAAAGCTATCTCATAAGCGAATCCTAGTGGCTCGCAACGCAAATCGAGTGAGCCTACTGTGATGCGACTTCCAGCTGGGGGAAGAGAATAGGCTCCAGTGGCGGAGTTGCCTGGCACAGTCCGAGCCGCCAGTAGCCGACGTCGTGCCATTTCCCAAGCTTGAAGCCAACCTCCGGATATGTACCGATATGGACGAATCCCAGCGACTCGTGCAGACCCACACTGCCTTCATTGGGCTGAGCAATTCCGGCGTAAGCTGCGCGAAATCTCTGTTTTTCAAGTATAGGAAGCAAAGTCTCATAAAGCTTACGGCCAACGCCCTGTCGGCGAGCCGATTCAGCTATGTATACCGTCACGTCCACCGCCCACCTGTAGGCCGGACGTGCGCGGTGCTGGCTGGCATAGGCGTAGCCCTTGATCTCCCCACCTTCTTCGGCCACCAGGTAGGGATATGTCTGAAGCGTTGTAGCTATTCGCTGAGCGACTTCCTCAGCGCTTGGCGGAATCTCTTCGAAGGAGATCGCTGTTTTAGAAACGATGGGGGCGTAAATGCGCTGTATGGCTACAGCATCTGCTACCGCCGCCGTACGGATTTTCAAAGCCATGTATGTCGTCCCTGATTCGAAAGCTGAACATTACCCTTTTTAGATCAGCCTTGGACATGCTCGAGATAGAGAAATGTTACGGGCGCTGCCATTCGCCTAAGTAGGGCAGATGGGGCGTCTGCAACGATTTGGTCGGAACTACGTCCACATACTTGCATTTCTTCTTAGTAGCCTTTAGAGCCGCTTGCCCAGCAATCAACGAGATCAACGTATCAGCCTAGTGAATCAACTCAATAATTTCCCCTCAAACCCATCCCCAACCGGAGAGTGCACATCGAACTACGAGACGCTTTTCGATACCATCATATTGTTTACTGGGTTTGCTCCAGCGCTCGATCATCTGGGCAATCTACGAATCGCTGGTAATGACGCCAAAGTCGTCTTGTATGGAATTCGAAGTGTCGCCTCATTTGATCTGCGAATGGTGGCTTATGGAGATTGGGCGGAGCTTGCCTGGTCTACATTGATCGAATTAACACTCGCCGCTCTGAATATAGTGAAGCAAGTGAAAATACCTCACTGGGTGATGGCGAAAGCACTCATATGCAATGCGAATACCCTATAAATGATTTACTGAGTTATTACTTGGTAAGCGCTAATTTAAAATTTCTATATGTTCAAGTGAAGCATGCCCTAAATCCTATTTCGGTCGACGCCTCCGCATAAATCCTCAATGCTCACATTCAGAAACATAATACCTAAAATAGAAAGCCAGCCTTCTCGAGCTACATTGAATTTCCCGACGAACGGTGCTCAAGCTCGCGTGGCGAGTGACGACATTGCTGATAATTCACACGAGGTTCTAATTATGATACTGCGCAAACTCAACCTTGCTCCGCGCTCGGCTCTATGCTTTGGTTTCTTTTGCCTTATGATTATTGCACTTGGGATCATCGCCCTTAAGCAGACGTCAAGTTTGAAGGATTCTGAAAGTTTCGTTGAAACGAATGTTGTTCCCAGCATATCCATACTTGGGATAATTGACAGGGAGTTTGTAAGCATCAGAGGTAGCAACGCACGGTTGCGCAACCCTGTAGAGCCCGCAAGTCGCAAAACTCAAGCTCTAGAGGAATTAAATAAGGCTAGAGTTAATATCCAGAATTCGCTGACGATTTTGCAACCTCTAATCGTAACCCCGATAGGCAAGCAGAAAATTGATGAGCTTTCAAAAAGCCTTGCCAGCTATCAAACTGTTCAAGATCAATACTTATCTCTAATTTCCTCAGGACGTTTAGATGAGGCAGTCAAGCTTTCCAGCGAGTCGATGAAACAATCGGCTGATGCTGTTGAAGGCCATATCGAAGAAATGATAGACGTTAATAATAACAAGGCTAAACGAGCCGGGGAGGAGGCGAGTCAAACTTATGAGCAAGCTAAGTTAATCGTTGGGGCATTTATATTGATCAGTACCTTGGCAGCTATTGCACTGGCCTTGATGTACACCCGAAGTATTACCAGCCCGATCAGCCAATCACTAGCTATTGCCGAGCGCATTGCTAAAAACGATCTCACCGGAGTTATCGAAGCTCAAGGACACGATGAGGTGGCTAGACTTATGCGAGCTTTAAGTGTGATGCAGCATGGTCTACGAAATACCCTTTCTTTGATATCTGATTCCTCCAACCAGTTGGCTTCGACGTCTGAAGAAATGCATGCTGTCACCGAAGACGCAAATAAAGGCATGCTGCGTCAAAATAACGAAGTTGAAATGGCAGCCACTGCCGTCACTGAGATGAGTGCAGCGGTAGAAGAGGTAGCTAGAAATGCCTCGCAAGCCTCTGAAGCAGCCAATCGATCCAACTCCGCCGCGTTGGCTGGTCGTGCACGCGTCGATGAAACCGTGCAGGCCATCAGCCTGATGGTCGCAAATGTTGAAGACGCATCCCAAGAGGTACAAGGGCTCGCCGTAATGGCCACCGACATCAGCAAGGTTTTGGATGTGATACGCGCTATCGCCGAACAAACCAATCTTCTTGCGTTGAATGCGGCTATCGAAGCCGCTCGTGCCGGTGAGGCGGGTCGAGGCTTCGCAGTAGTCGCTGATGAAGTCCGAGCTTTAGCTCATCGTACTCAGCAATCAACCAGTGAAATTGAGCAGATGATCAGCTCAATTCAAAAAGGCACTGGGTCTGCTGTGTCTGCAATGACTCACACAAACACCCAAGCCCAGAAAACACTGGACACTGCTCAAGGCGCTGGTTCCGCGTTGGTGGAGATTACCGAATCTATCGACAATATTACTGAGCGCAACGTTTTGATTGCGACCGCATCGGAGGAGCAGGCTCAGGTTGCAAGGGAGGTAGATCGCAGCCTGGTGAGTATCCGTGATCTTTCAAATCAAGCGGCAGAGGGCTCAAGTCAGACAGCTATTGCAACGTCCGAACTCACAAAACTAGCGGTCGAGTTGAACAGGCTGGTAAAGCAGTTTCAAATGTAGTTATAGCCCTCTTTACTGGAGCGTTGCGTGCATAAACTATCAATTTTTATCAGGTAGTTCGCAACTTTCAAGTGGGGTTTAGGTGCTCCGGGCCTGCGGAGCACCGGTAGCTCGACTCTTTGATATCCGCCGTGGGATTGCCATCCTGTAGAAGTAGAACGTATCTGGGATTGATGAGCAGGCTGAGTTGGAGGATCGCTGGAATCACTCACGCTGAGTTTTACAGTGTGTTGCAGTCGACGTCTGCTTGAGCGCGGTCGCAAAAATTGTGGGCACAGCGACTACCCAAAATTCGAGGCACGCACATATCTGTTTAGCCGACCTCAAAACTCTATGCTGAGTAACCATCCGAGAAGACCTCCCACCAGGACGACCAACCATGGAGGAACCTTCCAGAACATCAAAGCCACAAGCGCTATCAGCGCCAAGCCAAAGTCTGTTGGAGTCAATATGGCGCTCGTCCAGACTGGGTTATACAAGGCTGCCAGGAGAAGGCCTACAACTGCTGCGTTTACGCCTGAAAGTGCGGCTTGGGTGCGTAAGCTTTTCCGCAGTTGCTCCCAAAATGGCAACACGCCGATTACGAGCAAGAACGAAGGAGCAAAAATTGCAACGACGCACGCGGTAGCCCCGAGCCAACCAGAAGGTTGGGCATTCATGGACGCGCCAAGAAATGCTGCGAATGTAAAAAGCGGGCCTGGTACGGTCTGTGCTAAACCATATCCGGCAAGAAACGTGTCATTGGCTACCCATCCGTTCGGTACGGTAGCTGACTGAAGCAACGGCAGCACAACGTGCCCACCTCCGAAAACTAATGACCCAGTACGGAAAAAGACGTTTACCACAGCTAACGCTTGAGAGGGCCACACTTGAACCAGTAATGGCAGGCCAGCTAACAGGCCGAAGAACAGCAGCAATAACACCGCACCGACTTTCCTGCTCACCGATATCGGCAAAGACTCCGTAGTTTGGCTCTGATGGGTTTTGAAGAGCATCAATCCTATGACGGCACCGAAGAAAATCACGCCAATCTGCCCCCAAGCATGCGGCCAAAGCAGTGCAGCATAAGCAGCAAACACGGCGACGGTTATTCGAGGGGCATCAGTGCAAAGACTACGGCCCATTCCCCAGACGGCTTGAGCAACGACAGCCACTGCGACAATTTTAAGACCATGTAAAAGACCGCTCGGAAGAGCCCCTCCCCACGAGGACATACCCTGAGCGAATAAAACCAGGATTATTGCCGAAGGCAATGTGAAGCCTGCCCACGCAGCTACTGCTCCAGGAACCCCGGCACGAGATAGTCCTAAACCTATTCCAACCTGGCTACTGGCGGGCCCCGGTAAGAACTGGCACAGAGCAATCAAATCCCCATAACTACGCCCGCTCAGCCATTGGCGTCGAGCGACAAATTCTTCGCGAAAGTAAGCTAGATGTGCAATCGGGCCTCCGAAGGAGGTGAGCCCTAGGCGCAGAAACACCAGAAAAACCGCCCAAGGGGAGTCAGTCGTGACGGCCTTTACACTACCTTCGGCTGACAATATCCATCCCTCCCAAAATGACGGCTGCACAAAACCAAATACTTTGGAGCCAACGGTATATAGGCTAACCGATGGCCTTCCTTAGGCATACGCGGCTAGCCCTGCGAGTGGATCAGAACTTGGTTTCATAATGATGTACCAACTCAGCGAAAACCAGTTCGAGCTCTAAGCGGGTCTCGCGAGATGCTTACCGCTTTCACCGTTGCCACCCGTAACAGAGCCATACTTGCAAATTAGACGTTGCTCAAAAACCAACTCTTCAGCTACCTCTCTTTTAGCATTAAATGTTCGTGGAGCTTGACACTGGGTCGCGATCAAGGGTGGATTTACTGTATACTGCCGGCTCTGCATACCCTTGAGCTACAGGAACACTCGCATGACTGTACTCCAAACGATCTACTGGCAGCCTACGCCGCCTTAGCGCTACGCCCCCTCGCAACATCCTGCTTCCGCTAGCCTCGCTCGCGGGTGCGCACTGCTGTACGCCTGGTTTTACACCTTAAGCACACAGCAAAAAATCCTCAAAATTTGAATTTGTATCGATTCGCTCGCCGTTCCCTTGGCGTGCGCGATGCTTTGCCTTGGATATTTTTTATGCTGCAAAAACTTAGACAAACGTGGTTTTCCAATGTCCGTGGCGACGTGCTCGCGGGGTTAGTGGTCGCACTCGCGCTTATCCCTGAAGCAATTGCCTTTTCCATCATCGCCGGTGTAGACCCCAAAGTCGGTCTCTACGCCTCATTCTGTATCTGTGCTGTCATCGCCTTTGTCGGTGGGCGCCCCGGAATGATCTCGGCGGCTACCGGCGCCATGGCACTGCTCATGGTTACGTTGGTTAAAGAACACGGACTTCAGTATTTGCTGGCCGCGACCCTTCTATGTGGCGTACTTCAAATCCTTGCCGGCTACCTGAAGCTTGGCTCGTTGATGCGGTTCGTTTCACGGTCGGTAGTCACCGGTTTCGTAAACGCATTGGCGATCCTGATTTTCATGGCGCAGTTGCCGGAACTTACGAATGTCACCTGGCACGTCTACGCCATGACGGCAGCGGGCCTCGGGATCATCTACCTGTTCCCATACGTACCGAAGATCGGCAAGCTGATTCCGTCACCGTTGGTGTGCATCCTGACGCTGACTGCCGTCGCCATTTACCTCGGTTTGGATATCCGCACCGTCGGTGACATGGGCCAACTGCCGGATACGTTGCCGATTTTCCTTTGGCCCGAAGTGCCGCTGAACTTTCAAACCCTGCGCATCATTTTCCCGTACTCGGCTGCCTTGGCCGTAGTGGGTCTACTCGAGTCAATGATGACCGCGACCATCGTCGACGACCTTACCGATACCACCAGCAACAAAAACCGCGAGTGCAAAGGCCAGGGTGTGGCCAACATCGCTGCCGGCATGCTTGGCGGCATGGCAGGTTGCGCCATGATCGGCCAGTCGATCATCAACGTGAAATCTGGTGGCCGCACCCGTCTCTCGACATTGTGTGCCGGCGTTTTCCTGCTGCTGATGGTGGTATTTCTTGGCGAATGGCTCTCCAAAATCCCTATGGCGGCACTCGTGGCTGTGATGATCATGGTGTCCATCGGCACCTTTAGCTGGGATTCCTTGCGTAATCTGAAAGAGCATCCTCTGTCGACCAACCTCGTCATGGTGGCGACTGTCGTGGTCGTCGTGGCCACTCACAACCTGGCTTACGGCGTACTGGTAGGTGTGCTGCTGGCTTCGCTGTTCTTTGCCAATAAGGTCGGGCACTACCTGGATATCAAGAGCACTCTGGAAGATACGAAATCGCATCGGACTTACCACGTCGTGGGCCAGGTGTTCTTTAGCTCTGCAGACAAATTCACTGAGGTTTTTGACTTCAAGGAAGCGCTCAACAAGGTCACCATCGATCTCACACAGGCGCATTTCTGGGATATCACCGCCGTTGCAGCGCTGGATAAGGTCGTGATCAAGTTCCGCCGTGAAGGCGCTGAGGTTGAAGTGCTCGGTCTCAATGAAGCCAGCGCAACAATCGTTGACCGCTTCGGCGTGCATGACAAACCCGGCGCCATCGACAAGCTCATGAGCCACTAGGAGAACGACAATGACCCACGTAATGGCATGCATTGATAACTCACAATCCTCATTGGCGGTCTGCGATTACGCAGCATGGGCCTCGCAACGACTCAGCGCTCCCCTGACCTTGCTTCATGTGCTGGATAAGGAGAAATATCCTGCATCCGCTGACCTCAGCGGCAATATCGGTCTCGGTAGCAGAGAACATCTACTGGAAGAGTTGGCCAGGCTGGATGCGCAGCGTGCAAAACTGGCCTTGGAGCATGGGCAGCACATGCTTGAAAAAGCTCGCGAGCGAACAGTCCACTCTGGCGCCATGTCACCTGATCTGAAGCAGCGCCATGGCCATCTCGTCGAGAGCGTGAGCGATCTCCAAGACGATATTCGATTACTGGTGATTGGAAGAGTCGGTGAGGACAGCACTCGCACTGCCCAAAGTCTTGGCAGCCAGATTGAAGCGGTAGTCCGAACTATCCACCGCCCCATCCTGATTACAACCAGCCATTTCAGGAAACCTGAAACGGTCATGGTGGCATTTGACGGCAGCGCTACAGGCCACAAGACCGTACAGATGCTTGCTTCAAGCCCGCTGTGCGAAGGCCTGCCGATTCATATCGTCATGGTTGGCACGGACTCTGAAGAAAACCAGAATGAGTTGGAGAAAGCACGAATCGCACTTTCCTCTTCTGGCCTGCTAGTGCATGCCGAGATCCGCCCATCCAAGGGATCTCCGTCATCGCTGAGCGTATTGGGAATGAACCCGTAGTTGGCCGGGTAGAACATCGGTGTGCTGAGGAAGCGGTCAACGAAAATTTGTCCGCTTGGCTTGTCCACTTCGTACTTGATCGGCGAGTGGTTTGCAGGAATCTCGATAACGGTGAAAAAGTCGTCGGGGATGGCGGTGCCAGCTGGGATGTCCGCGTAGCTCATGTTCATAGCTCCGAAGTTGTGGAGGGTGTTGAGCTGGAGGGCGTTTTTCCAAGTGTGCCCATCTCGATTGGCGTCTTCGTGAAAAACACCGATATTTCCTCAGAGTCCAATCGTTTGAACAATCGTTCTGCCTCATCTTCCGTGATGGCCAAGCGAATCTCCGTGGGTTGATCCGCCAGCTCAAAAAAGTGTGATGAATGCAGTTTTCCTGTGTGCCCAAACCCTTCGATTCCGGTGCAGAGCGTGGCGCCTCGCAACCCCATTTCTTTAGCCACGTCGACGATCCATTCGCCTAGCATCTTTCCCTGATAACGACGGTTTTGTTGGGTGAAGAAAACGACCATATAGCCTTTCATTTCTATCTCCTCAGCGAGTACCAATCATTTGGTAGGACAGAAGCCCGGCAGCGGTCATCGCTAACGAGCCTAAGACATGCAACGAAATTGAGCCGAGCGCCCAAACCAGTCTGCCCTCCTGAATCAAGGCAACCGTTTCGGCGGAAAATGTAGAGAAGGTGGTAAGCCCACCACAGAAACCCGTGATGATCAGGAGACGCCACTCTGGACTGAGGGTAGGAGAAGCGGCCAAGAAGGCGATGGCCAGGCCGATGATGTAGCCCCCAACCATGTTCGCGACCACAGTACCTGGCGGGATCGTCGGGAAAAGAGCATTCAGCTTCAGGCCCAACAGCCAGCGCAACCAGGCTCCAAGTGAAGCGCCAACGGCAATGACGAATAATGACTTCAGCACGGAGAGTCCTCCTCATCAGATCTGAGTGGACTAACTGGCAAGCGGCTCGCGCTGAAGGAAAAGGGAAACTCGAAGGGTAAGATCATAGCCTGTCCTAAATTGGAGGACAGGGAGACACACCTACGCACCCTGTCCAGGGTTCACGTAGGCATCATCAGCACGAAGGCGGTTAAAGGAGGAATGCCATCTCCTGTTCTGATCCTATAGCATCAGCGCCAATGGCATCAACAGGCATCAAGAGCAGCTGCATGCAAGCGATCTGAAGGCCCTTTTGGCTAGGCAAGATGTTTGATCAATGATCCATTTACGGGCCGCCCCCTTTGCACGACTAGGTCATTTGGCGCGTTTACATGGATTTAACCGATACCACTTCCACGTGCTTGTACTTCTTCCTAGCAGCTTTCACAGCCTCCTGCTCAGCAAGCAATGAGCTCAACGTATCAGCCTCGTGAATCAACTCGACCATTTTTCCTTCAAACTCGTTTCCAGCGCGTAACGTGACCCTCAGCCTAGGCGTGAATGCTTTTGCCGTTTTCTTCTTGGCTGCTGGAGCGGCCACCGATTTCGCGTGCACAACTTCTTCCACTGGCTCCTCTACTACATGAGCAGACATCTGCTCCTCGGGCTGAGGCTTACCGAATAACGCACGACGCATTTCTTCTTCAGTTAGTTCAGAGTTCACAGAATATCTCAAAGGGGGCGGTAATCAGCTCGACTAATTCTACTAGGATTTCTGCTCCAGCAGGTTCTATTGAGCGTAAGACGTAATCCTCCGACGGATATCCGGTTAGTTATTTACCTAAATTTTGACTCATCAAATTATCAAGAACAGGTAATTTGTTTGCCGCCTGCCATTCGTGTAAATGCTTGCAACCTACATCATTAATTTCTGCGAGGTTGCTGCGTAAGTCGCATGTTGTGAACCATTTCTGCCGAAGAGAAGGGTATTTTACAAAGTCTTCTCGCGTAGGAGGTTGTATGGTAGACAAACGCAGGACTGATAGCACTAATAGAGCGGATGCCCCAATGCCAATGGAGTAGTTTTTATAATTCATTTTGATCTTCCGCAAATGATTTTTTAAACGCTTTAGCTGAATCGAGAGTTCCTGTCGCTGCCTGGCGTTTGGCCTCACGATAGCTGATAAATGGTTCGATAAAAGATCCATTTTCAACGTATTTCGTGGTGCCATTCGTCGCCATGTGTCCGATTAGGAAGCGCCAATCTCTTTAAGACTGATTCAGAGCCGGATAGCCATGCGAGGAGCTGTACTGAAGCCGACGCAGGCCACGGGGCGTACCTCGGTAATCTTGGGAGGTTGCAGGGCGATACTTTTCGCGATTGCAACTGCATTTCTGCATGAGATGCTGGTCAGTTTGTACGTGGGAGAGACGATGAACTTCGATTCAGGGACTACATCCGCGATGGTTAAACAACCATGCTTTAGTTCTGAATGGCTCTTGAGCGTAAATGGCGTTAGCATTCCGTCCACTCGGCTTAAACAGCCTGTTTTTCAGATCAGGGTCGCATTGTGGAAAAGCTAAAACGCCTCGAAAGTGGAATCGAAGGGCTTGACGCTCTGCTCAAGGGCGGGCTGGTAGCAGGCTCTTCATACATAATCCAAGGGCGCCCAGGGTCTGGAAAAACGATCCTCGCGAACCAGCTTGGGTTCCATCATGCGAGTAATGGAGGCCGGGTTCTGGTCGCCACGCTACTGGCCGAATCGCACGACCGTCTCTTTCAGTTCCTTTCTACTCTAAGCTTTTTCGACTCTTCCAAGGTAGGCGCCGAAATTCAGTTTGTCAGCGCGTTTGACACTCTGGAAAACGACGGTTTGGATGAAGTAGTGAAACTGCTTCGGCGTGAGATACGTCGTCAGAAAGCCACAGTGATGGTGGTAGACGGTTTGCTCAATGCGCGTTCAAAAGCCGATTCGCACATCGACACCAAGAAATTCATTTCTGAACTGCAAGGGCATGCCGCTTTTGCTGGTTGCACGGTGCTGTTTCTTACCAGCTCCCGCCTCGACGACGGCAGTCCTGAGCACACCATGGTTGATGGCGTGATTGAGATGGGTGAAGAGCTATATGGCACTCGCTCAGTGCGTCGAATTCAGCTGCGCAAAACTCGCGGCAGTGGAGCCATGACCGGTCTTCACGAGTGTGAAATTACCGACAAGGGCTTGGTAGTTTACCCGCGACTCGAAAGTCTCTACAGCCACCCGTCTTCTCCCGATAGCGCCGATATGACGCGCATCGCGAGTGGCATTGAATCACTGGACTACATATTAGGCGGAGGTCTGCACAGCTCTAGTGTATCTCTTGTCATAGGCCCTTCTGGGATCGGAAAGACGACTCTGGGCCTTAAGTTCCTGGCCGAGTCGACTGTGGAAGCGCCGGGCCTTCATTTTGGTTTCTACGAAAGCCCACAACGGCTGCGGCTCAAAGGCCAATCACTGGGTATCGATATCAAAGGCATGGAAGATAGCGGCGCGTTGAGCATTGCCTGGCAGCCCACCACAGAGGGGCTTCTGGATGGGCTGGGCGCTCGGCTGTTGAGTATCGTTGAAGAAAAGGGCATCAAACGTCTGTTCATCGATAGCCTGAGCGGCATGAGGCGAATCACGACAAATCCAGCGCGGATTACTGACTTCTTCAGTGCTCTGATGAACGAGCTGCGATCTAGGGGCGTTACGGTATTTGCATCCTGGGAAATGCGCGATCTGTTCGGTTCAGAGGTCAGCGCACCAAACTCTGACCTGTCCAGCATCGTCGACAACCTGATGCTGATGCGATTCTATGAGAATCACTCTGAACTAAGCAGGACGCTTTCCATTCTTAAAGTACGAGACAGCTCTTACGACCCTTCGCGTTTTGAGGTCGTCATCCGTGATCAAGATGTTTTCCTGAAAAAGGCTTCAAGACATGAACCTTCAGTCCCGACTGAGACATCGCCCGGTTCAAAATCTTAAGCCTTTGTGCGGGTTGAATTTAACATGACCACCATCCTGGTCGTCGATGACGAGTATTTGATCGCTGACATTCTCAGTTTTGCGCTGGAGGATGAGGGGTTCATGGTGGTGACGGCCAGCAACGGTCAGAAAGGGCTCGAGGTGCTCGATAGAGAGCGGCCCGCCTTGATCATTACTGACTTTATGATGCCGGTCATGGATGGCCTTGAGTTCGCGACTGCCGTTCGAGCGCTGCCTTCGGCGAATCAATTGCCGATCATCCTGATGAGCGGAGCTCAGGCCCACATCGGTATGGAAAGATCGGATCTGTTTGATGCGGTTTTGGCAAAGCCATTCAACATCGACTTGATCATTGCCGAAGTTAAAAAACTACTAGCCTCTGATTAGTAAGTGCCCCATGTGCATACCCAGAGCAACCTCAGCCGGGCTCCCTTCTAGCCCGGCGACAGCTTAGCGACTGGGATGAGCGCAATAGCTCATCTGCAACATAAGCGGCGTAAGTGTTAGCGTATGGCCAATACAGCTTGTGCGATCAACGGTCTGATCCGTAGATGTTAGAATCAGTGGCAAGTCTGACCTAACGCGGGCGCGCATTGGGCTTTTTGGGACGTCAACCTTGGATAACCAGACGGGCCGGAAGGTGCATTAATGTTTCTTAGTCTTGAAGTTCGCAGCTATGAGAGGGAAGACCGTCACCACCACCACGAGCATGCTCAATTGGTACTCCCGATTCGTGGCGAAATGGAAATTGACGTAAACGGTCGCGGCGGCTGCATTGATCAGTCATTGGCAGCGCTTGTGACACCTGGCTCGATCCATTCGCAGCAGACTAACCTCGATAGCCGTTTTTTAGTTTTGGACTGTGCGCCCACGATTATGGAAACGCTCCAGATCGAGCGTCTTGCTCAGAAAATATATGTGCCCATTTCCCCCGCTACTCGTCGGCTTATAGAGTTCGCTGAGCTAATCGGCAATGCACAATTGTCCATCGCGGCCTCCCAATTGGGGCCTCTGCTTTTGTCGTCTCTAAATCCGGATATCTCCCGCTTTCCAGACCCCATCAAGCAGTTGATCGCTCGTATTCAGGCGGATCCTGGAGCGAACTGGAGCAATGAAAGCATGGCTCAAGTAGCAAAAATGAGCATGAGTCAGATGCACCAACGTTTCCGGCTAATGTTCGAGATGAGTCCGCAAGCTTGGTTGACTGATTTACGCCTGCAAGAAGCTCAACGATGGTTGCTTGGAACCTCATTGACCATATCCGAGATTGCCTTGCGTGCCGGCTTTTGCGACCAGGCATCGTTGACCCGTGCCATGCAGCGCGTGAGGGCCACGACCCCGGCGGTTTATCGTAAAACGCAAAAACAGTCTGGGTAAAAAATCCCGTAGTTACCGACAATACTCCCCGAATCAGTTGCTCCAAACTTTACCCATAACGCTTTGGAGCGCGGATGAAATGTTTGCTGATCGATTACTGCTGAAGGGCATTGTCTACGGAGTTTGCGCGGGCCTGTGTTGGGGAGTGATCTTCCTCGGCCCCCAGCTCACCCCGGGGCTGAGCGGCCTGCAATTCGCCGTTCTGAGATTTCTCTGCTACGGCGCGATTTCGGTGGCCTTGCTTATGCCCCGCTGGAGGCGCGTTTGCGCCAATCTCACTATCGCCGACTGGAAGTCACTCTTCTGGCTTAGCCTGATTGGGAACCTCATTTACTACACGCTAGTGGGCACCGGTGTGCAGTTGGTTGGCATTGCCACAACGTCTCTGATCGTCGGACTCATTCCGGTGTTCGTCACGCTGGCAGGTCGTCATGACGTCAACGCTATTTCTTTGCGCAAGCTCACTCCCTCGCTGTTCTGCGCTGTGGGCGGGGTCGTACTCATCAGCTGGCACGCACTGATCAACGGCGACAAGCCAGACATACTGACAAACGTCGCCGGAATTCTATGCGCAGCGGGCGCGTTAGTGACATGGAGTTGGTTCGCAGTGAGCAACGCTCGACGGCTGGCTCAAGTAGTCAGCGTTTCCGCCCATGACTGGGCACTGCTGACAGGGGTCATGACTGGTGCTCAGTCACTGCTTTTGGCGGTACCTGTCCTGGGCTGGCAGGTCGGAACGCATGGTAACTCCGAATGGCTACACTTTGTCATGGTAGCCGGTGGCGTAGCGTTTTTATCTTCGGTTGTGGGTAATGCGTGCTGGAATCAGACGAGCCGACTTCTACCACTGGCACTAAGCGGACAAGTGCTCGTGATTGAGACGTTAGCGGCGCTGTTGTTTGGATTTCTATGGGAGCATCGGCTGCCCGACTCATATGAAATTGCGGCGATTGCACTTCTGGTCTCCGGTGTCGTGTGGTGTCTGAATTGTCATCGTACTCCCCGTCACTCTCCGGCTGTTTAACTCGTACAGAGACGCTACAGCAACAGGAATACTGAATACCCCTACCCGCAGCGTTGAAGGCCACTTATAAGAGCCTTGGAGGGAGAGCGAACCTGGGCGTGGCTACATCGACTTTACCGAGACGACGTCCACATACTTGTACTTCTTCCTAGCGGCTTTCACGGCCTCTTGCTCAGCAAGCAACGAGCTCAACGTATCAGCCTCGTGAATCAACTCGGTCATTTTTCCCTCGAACTCGTTTCCAACCCGTAGCGTGACTCGCAGCCTGGGCGTAAATGCTTTCGCCACCTTCTTCTTGGCTGCTGGAGCGACAACGGGTTTCGCGAGCACAACTTCTTCCACAGGCTCATTTACTAGAGGAGCAGATATCTGCTCTTCGGGCTGAGGCGTACCGAATAGGGCACGACGCATTTCTTCTTCAGTTAATTCAGTGCTCATAGAACATCTCAAAGTGGGCGGTATTCAGATCGACGAATTCTACTAGGATGGCGGCTCCAGCGTGTCCTCTGGGAGCATGTATGGCCACTGTGAATTCGGGCTACGTGGTCACAACATGTCAACGTGGTAGTGGGCTTGATAGCGATAAAAATGATGCAACGTAAGCTAGGCTATTGAGGGCTTAAGGGTTCATCGCAATGGTTGGCTGGCTTCGTCTTCGACAACTGAGTGAACTGCTCCAATGCGTTTTGGAAGTCCTCTAATGCAAAGCTTACCGGCTTGCTCTCGGCGATCCATTTTGTCGAGATTCCAACCTCCAGTTTGTCCGAAATACTTCGACCGAAGCGCCGCCAGTGTACGGTGTTAGCATCGATTACCTGCTCTGCGACCAAGACGATGCAGTCAAAATTCATGTCATCGCTACAGACCAGTAACGGCACGATTGTAGAGCTTCCATCTTCGGCTGGGATTATGCGACGGTTCGCAAGAGCGTCTTCGTCTTCGTCGATAAGCCAGATCAGAGAAAGACCAAGGCTTGCGACGTCTGACCATTCAAGATGAGTGGACAGCCATTGCTCAATTCCAATGCCGTCAATCATTAACCATGCGCAAGCGCTCCTGGCGAATCCAGGTCGGTGGTAGGCGGCGCTGATAGCTTGGTGCATGGCGAAGTCCTTTAAAGCCGTGCGGCTGTGTCACAGAGAATGATGATACTCCAGTGATATCACCCTACGCGTCAGATCACTACTCTCGGACGCTTGACGGGCAGCCTATTGCACCTGGACGGACGGGCAGATTTCAACCCTGGTACAACGATGAGGACGAGGTCGGATTGTGAGCATCTTTTCCCGTCGGGCTTCCCTGACAAGCTGCTCCTCCGATTGTAATCAGTTACGATCCTGACGACTCATCAACAATCGAGATCGTGTCATGCAAGATCGCTGCTGGCCCTTCCATCTCTTCGGTGCCAATTTTGCCACTGAATCCGAGGCGAAGAAACTTGTGTTTGAGCAGTGGGAGCCAGCGCCCCCTGAAAGCGTAAGCGAAGCCGAGTACATTTCGTGGGAAGACCGCAATCCAACCTGGCGACTAGCGAAGGAGTTGGGATTCTATATGGATTCAGATTTCGTTGAGCTTGCCGGCACCCCATAAGACGTCATAGCGCAAATCCGCAGTCAGTCCGAGAGAGCGCTGGTCAGCTTTAGGGTAGGATAGTTCACGCATTTTATAATGGTGGGTTCGAATGCCATCTGGGGTGACCGTCGTTCGACTTCTACCCAAGTAGAGCCGCTGGTGCGCTTGCCGGAGAGCACTGCAACCATTTCATATCTCGGTCTGTTTAATTTAATTTGACTGCACGAAGAGTCGTGTCTGAGTTCTGCGGCTACTGCAGTATACGACTCGGGACTCTCGGCCTGAAGCCCGGTCACAGTGTCTGCAAGGTACCGAGAGCAGGCGCTCAATACGTCTGCTTAACCAGCAGCGGTTGAGGGCAGGTCTGCTAAGATCGAGGCATAAACCTGCCTGGGGGTGCAGTAATGGGAAACTACACGAAAGGACTCACAGAGCGCCGTCATCACACACCGCTCAGAGAGGGCTATTGCCTGATCTGTGGAACCTTCGGCCCTCTCAGTTGGGATCATGTTCCGCCTCAGGGCAGTATAACAATAACCAAAATTGAGCAGGCTCACCTGACGGAGGTTATGGGAGTCAATTCTGATCCTGTCATTGGCGTGAAGTCTTCTAACGGTAGCAAGTTCAGAACTATCTGCAAGCATTGCAATAGCTCACATCTCGGTGCTAATGACCAAGAGGTCGCGCGGGTCTACAAAGGCATATCAGAGAAGATCAAACAGTATTTCTTGAAGGCAGACAGCCCAGTCAATCACGTGCATTTGCCATTTGATGGGATGAAATTCTGCCGCGCTATGGTGGGACATGTGCTTTCAGCAACCACTGTAAAAGAGTGCCTTCAAGAGCCTTTGCCTGTTCCTTACTATGCTCCGTTACAAAAGTTTGTCATGGGTGACGATACCGCCACTGATAGCACCCATGATTTCTACACCTGGTTCTATCCTCACCGTAGGCACATGAGCATCAAGATGTTTACTTGCAAAAACCAGGGACACATTGCCACCCTAAGTCTCTTGTCATTTTTTCCGCTTGCGTTTTTGATCACAGAAAAAGGTCAGGGGATTTATCCTTCCGGTGCGACGGCTATGAAGCCCACTGATAAAACACTTAATGTGAAACTCGACTCAGGACACCTCCCTTATGCTGCTTTTCCCAATGCAGGGCTGAAAGGGGATCAGATGATTCTACTAAATGGTACTCAGTCGATTGTGAGTTACCCCATCTGAATGCCTTTGCTTCTGCAGCTTTGAGATAGTTTGCTCAGCCATGATTTCACTTGGCTATTCGTGCTTGCCGTCGTCAATTGTCGATTGCCCGACCTTTATCTGGTGAGTGGCTTACTGCCGTCTGCGCGGTTGAGCTGCCGACGCTTGGAACGACCCGCTATACCTGAAAGTCTACCTGTATCTACACATCGGTAAGGTACAGAGCAATGGATAAGACAATCCCCGTCGATCAACTGGCTACCACCGACCTTGGATCAATCAATGAGATATGGTTGAGCGGGACGCATACCCGGCTATGCCTATGGCGTGGCGAACACGTTTTCAAACACGAAATGATGAGCGAGGGCACCCACGATCAGAATGTCCGACGTCTTTGCGTGAAAGTGGTCAATCCTGACGATCAAGCTGCAGTAGCCAACATTGAGTTGATGGTGCGCGAACGGTTGGAAAAGATGGGGAAGGAAGGCGATTTTTATCCGGCTGAGGAGTCGGACACTCATCGATAGCACCGAGCAGCTCTGGTAAAACATAGGGTGTCGGCTAGTCGTGAGTGCCTCAGCACGCCACGTGAGGATGTGCTGCGATTTAGGCTTTATATGCAATTGCACTAATTCTGTGTTTTGACGCTCCTGTATTGATCATTTCACCAAGTGACAAGCTCAGCATGTTGCTCGTGAGTGATCCATGCGAAATTTGTTTTGTCCGCCGCGTCGCCCCCAAAAACTAAGGGCTTCGTATACCACTTGATCTTGCCAGCGAAACGCTCGTCCGGGCAAACGGCGCGGCATAGGACGCATCGAGTGGCAGCGTCGGAATGGTAAACATTACTCCGAAAGAGTTGATGACGATAAAGTCGTCCCATCCTTTTAGACCTAATAGCGTGTACCCCGGCAGATGATGATCAAATCTGTAGGCCTTCATGGCAGCTTTGCTCTCATCCTCCGCGAAGACGATGAAATAGTCGTCGTGTTGCCAACCTTCGTTCATAAGGGAATGACTCACTTTTGGCAGATAGGGAAGGTACTCGGTTTGCTATCAGCGTCTCGTGGTCGACAGAAAGCAACGGTTGCTTACAGTCGGAAGATTGTCTGATCACAGAAGGGCTGCGTTGTTTTGGTACAGGCGCAAATCACTGGGAGCGTAGACGTTGCCATTCATTCCAGCAGGCCTCAGCGCTGAGGTCTGGATAGCCACGATCTTCTTCCATTGCCAGCGCTGCGCTGAAAGGCAATGCGATGCAGGTGGATCTGTCTCGGATTTCACACACCTCAATCTCGGTAAGCGGCTGGCCCTTTTTATCCTCGGCGGCTTGCAGCACTGCCGCAAGAGCCGGCACGAAGACTAGACATAACGGATCTGTAGTCATCAGTTTCTTCCCTGAGTCGATTAGAAATTACATGGTAGGCCAGTTTCGGACATCAACATTACCTCGAAGTGCGAACGTCAAAGTTAGCGTAGCGTGCTGCTATGTGATGGCAGGAAGACCTATTTCGCTCGGCGGCAGACCTTCAATGATGATCCTGGAACGCTTAGGATTACTTACTCAGTTCAGTAGCAACATGGAGCAGGCCACGGTTTATGGATATCGAATTTCGCGGTAATGGCATGCGTGACAACCCGTCCATAGGTACATGCGACGAGTACGGCGTGAGCGGGATTACCAGCTTTGACGATCTGACCGAAGCTCGGCGTAAGATTGCTGAAACGCACCCAGGCTTTAAGCCTCTGTTCTCGCTCGATGATCTGCACCAAGCCCGTTACACCTCGGGGCATGTGCGCAATAATTTGGGTATGGACGATGCGTCGGTGCATGACATAGCGGGCTTGCCTCCGGAGTGCTTTGAGAATGGTGAATACATAGGCTATCCGACTACGAAAGCGGAGTTCGCAATCTGTCTTCGCAATTTCATGAACCTGGTTGCAGCCACGTCTTTCGAGGATGCTTGCGCTCATGGTTTGACGCTTGATGAGCAGGCACTGCAGGAGTGGGTCGGTTACCAGAACAACCCTATCTCTCTTCTAGAGCAGCCCCTTTCAGCGCTCTTGGTACCCGTTCAGCAGTCCTGCCAGGCACTCGCGGCTTTTCCGAAAGGCTATTTATCTTCCGACCTGGATCCTGCAAAAAACCTTGCGGTTGCGCGTCACTTTTCAGAAGCCCATGGCTATGAGTTGATGGGCGTAGGTGCTTCTTACATCGGCTTCGTTCGTGCTGAGCCGCCTGATATATCACTTGCTAACGTCGTAGCCAGAGACTTCTGTACGCTTTACAACACTAGCGAGGAAGACCTACAAACACGCATCTCTGCAGTCGCGCAGGCGATTTCCGGTCGGACGTATCTGTGGCTCGGTTACGTGGAATGAGCTACGTGCGCAGCAAAAGCCAGGCTGAGTAGATAGCGCAGCCTTGTAGGAGGGCAGTTGCTCTGTAAATTTTGTTCGGCCCATTACGGTGGCGCTACTTAGTCGAGCCGCAATATCTGACTGACTTACCTATGTTGGCGAGCCGCTGTGCGCTGCCAGGCTGTCGTAAACCGAGCTCTCGCGTTCCGCCGTATCTCGGCCCTGCGGGCGTCCATCCTTCACGCCTTCGGCTGTGCAAGCCTGCGCGCTCCGCTTGCGTTGGTTACTCAGTGCGATATGGTCGATACGCCAAGCAGTTCGTCATTTGTAAGCGTTCAGTGAATAAACCTTCTACAAAATTTATATTTGAAACTCTATTACTCACAGCTTCATGATGTCGTCAACGCATACAGGCGCGTGTCCTCGCCCCAACCAGGCAAACGCTCCCCGTACTCCTCCATTTCACTTGCTGTGGTTGTGCTGTGGTGCGACGATCCGATTTTTAGCTAAAGAGATTGGAGCGTACCGTGCTGGCTCAGTCGTCCATTTGGTTTTTTGTAGTTCCGTTTGCTATCGCAGCCGCTATACCTGGCCCCGCTCAAGGCGCTCTACTGGGACAGGTGGTTGCCCGAGGTACCAAATCAACCCTCCCATTCCTCGCCGGGATGGTATTCGGAAACGCAGTTTGGCTGCTCGTCGCGACTCTCGGCCTTGCTGCTTTAGCACTCCAATTTGAGCAGGTGTTCGTCGCAGTCAAGTGGCTAGGCGTTGCCTTCATTCTCTTCGTCGCGTGGAACCTATGGTCAAAAAATACTGAGCACACCTCTGCTCCTGCGCAGCGATCCGCAGGCTGTGGTTTGCTATCCGGTGCTTTGTTGACGCTGAGCAATCCTAAAGCGGTAGTTTTTTTCGGTGCAGTATTGCCACATGCTTTTGATCTCACTGCTCTGTCCGTTCCAGAAGCGGGATTCATAATCGCTCTAGGGATTAGCATTGACCTCACCATTCAACTGACCTATCTCACATTGGCCTCACGTATTAAACAGGCGATACGGTCACCTAAAGCCATGAAGCGTCTGAATCGAACCTCCGCAAGCGTCATGACTGGGTGCGCCGGGTGGATGGCAATCTCGCGCTAATTACATGGGTGACGAGGATTGCACGATGAGGCCGGAGCCCACTGATGCGGCACTAATTGCCCGATCTCACTGGCCCGCTGTGTCGGCAGCCGCGCCAGCACATCTTTCAGATAAGCATACGGATCGTGCCCGTTCATGCGGGCGGACTGGATCAAACTCATTATCGCCGCCGCCCGTTTGCCACTGCGTAGTGATCCGGCAAACAACCAGTTCGAGCGTCCGAGTGCCCACGGTCGGATTTGGTTCTCGACCTGGTTGTTGTCGATGGGCATAGCCCCATCGTCCAGGTAGCGCGTCAGCGCTACCCAGCGTTTAAGGCTGTAATCCAAGGCTTTGGCCGTTGCTGATCCATTGAGCCCCAGATCGCGCAGGGCCAACATCCACTCATGCAGCGTTTTGATTATCGGCGCTGCCTTTTCCTGGCGTATTCGCCAGCGATCCTCATCGCTCGTGTCCCGCGCTTGGCGTTCAATATCGTACAAGCAGCCAGTCGAGTGAGTGCTTGTTCGGGCACCCGATCAACCTCCCTTGTCGAAGTCGAGTGTGGAAAGACCTTTGTGAAGATCAATCGTCTTAAAATAGATATCACCGACCACGAAGTCTCTGCCGTGGTCGTGCTTAGATAGCCTCAAAACATTGGTCTGACGTCACGGATTTCCTACGCTGATTGCTGCGGAGAGGGCGATCTCATGAGATATTTTGGGTCTCAAATTCGCAACAGCGAACGATGATGACGCAGGCGGATTTCTGTTCAGCTATGAAAATCTGTTAGGCGTGGCGCCTGCGTCCACAAACGATGTGAAACACCAGCTGGTCGGTAAGGATGATTCCCTTCCTCGAACGCGACGACTTCTGTATGTCACCTGCAGCATCGTGGCACTTTGAGACGTACTTTAGCGCTGGGACTACTCCTTCAGGCACGATGCAGCATCAGGGAAGTGAAAGTAGCTAAGGCATCCCTTCGTTACGTTTAGTACCACCGTATTACGGCATACCGAATACCAACGGTAACGAACTTTCATATCCGTTCCTCGCAAAGAGGCAGGCCAGACGCTGCGCAAGTGTTGGCTTGATTTTTGCCTTTCTAAGGCAGCCCTAGCAGAGAAATTTTCAATGCTCAACCTCAAAGCCGTTCAGATCAATGCAAGAGTCCGCAGCCCAAGCTGTGGCAATGCGTTGCCGTCTGGGGCTATGAAGGCCTACCTTCGTCGAACGTTCACGCCATCCCAGGTGGAACTAGGACGTATGCCTGCCTGTGTGGCAGCAAAGCAAAACGGTTTCTGGCAGATAGTCAGGTAAATCTCTTCCGCGAGCATCTACCTCGCGGTTAGGAGTGATCCCGCATCACTCAGCACATTCCTGATAACCCTCCCGTATGCCCGCGAAGGCGCTTACTGCGGAGTTCTGCACTCGGAAGAAATGTTAATGAGCAACGATACAGCCCTATTGGTTATCGATTTACAAAAAGAAGACGGCTTTTTTCTTGAGCGTTTTGATCAGGTGGTCGAGAACGCAGCCGCGTTGATAGACATCTCCAGAAATCTGGGAATCCCTCTGTTCTATACCCGGCATGTTAATGAAGCCTTAGGTGATGACCTGATGCTTGGTGAGCCCGTGGACGGTCATGGCCACCCAACTACCTACCTCGCCGGCACTTATGCAATTGAGATTCTCGATGCGCTTGCTCCAGTCGAGGGCGATTTAATAATCGATAAGCACCGCTACAGTGCATTTCACGGAACTAGGTTGGCTCAAATGCTTCACCGCAGGGGGATCAAACATCTCGTTGTAATAGGTGTATTGACTGACGTCTGTGTGATGACCACTGTTTTCGATGCCTACCAGCACGATTTCAAAATAACCATTGTCAATGACGCTTGTACCGCCACCACATTGGCCGCTCATTATTCGGCTTTGTTCATTCTCTCCAACTGGGTCTACGGGCTTGAGATCATTTCTACGGAGCAGTTAATAAGACGCTTACGCAGTGAGCCAGCAACTTCATTGCTAACTTCGAAGCCCGATCACCTCGCCTTCCAGCCTTCGGCGTTTGTCGACGCAATCCGACGCCTTGAAAATAGCCTTATCAAAGAAATCTGATTGGAGAGTCAAAATGAAAGTTGAAAATAGAAGTATTGACTTTGTACCCGAAAATGAGCGCTACGGTAAGCCTCGTTCGTTGTTTTTTGTGTGGTTTGGTGCGAATGCCAATATCACCACCGTTGCGGCCGGCGTATTGCCAATTAGTCTGGGACTTAACCTGTTTTGGAGCGTCATCTCTATCTTGGCGGGTTCAATGATTGGCGCAATCTTCATGGCTTCACACTCCGCACAGGGGCCCAAGTTGGGCATACCTCAGATGATTCAAAGCCGGGCACAATTCGGTGTTTTTGGTGCAATCGTACCATTGATATTCGTCATGATGATATATCTCGGTTTCTTTGTCAGTAATACGCTGCTCGCCGCTCAGGCCATCGTAAACGCGAGCCCATTGAGCAATGAGACCAATATCGTGCTGCTAGGTGCGGTTTGCTTCCTCGTAGCTTTGTTTGGCTACCAACTGATCCATCGTTTCCAAAAGATTCTGTCATTGGTATCTATAGTAGTCTTTGGTATCGCCAGTTATTACGCTCTCACCATGGCAATTGAACCTGGACAATGGACACTACAAGGTTTTAGCTGGGTGAGCTTCCTAGCGTCGGTGAGCATTTCAGTGACTTGGCAATTGTCCTACGCTCCCTATGTGGCCGATTATTCGCGCTACTTGCCCACACAGACATCTAGCCAGCAAGTTTTCTGGTACAGCTACCTCGGAACAGTGATTGGCGGGAGCTGGATGATGATCTTGGGAGCGGTGCTTGCAAAGAGCATGGCTGGATTTTCGAATAACGTGGGCTTGAACTTGGTTGGCGTACTGGGTGGTGGCACTATTCTCACCTTCGCGTTCGTACTGTACGGCCAAATCGCCATCAACGTTTTCAACCTATACGGGGCCTTCATGTCTACCGTAACGGTAGTAGAGCCCTATTCAAGACTGAAGGTGACGCCTGGAGTACGCGCCGGCTTCATGCTGGTCATTTGTTCAGCAGCGACAGGACTATGCACTCTCGCCCAGGATGATTTCCTTCAGTTCTTCCTGAATTTCATTTTCTTCATGAGCTATTTCCTCATCCCTTGGACAGCAATCAATCTAGTGGACTACTATGCCCTACGGAAAGGCGTCTACCAGATCGCAGATATCTTTGAGCCGAATGGCGTCTATGGGAAGGTGAATTGGATAGCCATCACGGTGTTCCTCACAACCATTATCCTCGAAGTACCCTTCATGAGTACCTCCCTTTACGTAGGGCCGGTAGCTCAACAGCTGGAGGGCATTGATCTGGCTTGGGCTGCAGGCTTGGTCTTCCCTGCAATCGCTTATTACTGGCTCATGAAACGCCGGAAGACATCGATGTCTACACTCGCCGAAGTCTAAGAGGCGTTGTAGCACCCTGAGCATTCGCTTGGAAGGATTGGTCAGGGCGCACTACCTACCTGGAATGCGATGCCGAGTCGAGCACGTTGTCGGCGTTTCTTCTCATTGCCAGGTCTCCAAATGCCCCAATCTGGTCACTCGGAACGCTCGTGGTGGATTGGCCATCCGTATCCGGTCACCGAATCGCATGAATCCGGTGCGAGGAGCACCCTCAGCGATGGTCTCGATACCTCTAAACCTCTAAGCTCCGAAACCCCGGCAGACCCAACGGCTCGTTCGGCATTTGAAACTGTTCCTGCACCGGACAGCGTCGCCGTTATGTTCGCGGACGCATATATGTCTTCGCTGCTGTCAACCAACTTGGCGCCTGGACGTCCTAACTCCCAAGCAAGCGCCAGCCCGATCCCTCGTGTTGCGCCAGTGATAAGTACTGTTTTACCGTAAGCGTCCGGACATCCCGTCTTGCGCAACAAAGCGGGTAGCCATCGATGCGGCAACAACTCCTCAATTTCACTTGCCCGCTGCGTCGGCGAGCGCGTGAGCACATCCTTCAAATAGGCATACACATCATGCCCATTAAGCTTGGCCGACTGGATCAAGCTCATCAGCGCTGCCGTACGTTGACCACTGCGTAACGAACCAGCAAAGAGCCAATTTTTGCGTCCAAGCGCCCACGGCCGTATCTGATTTTCGATGTGATTATTATCTATGGGGACGGTGCCGTCATCCAGGTAACGATTCAACGCCGCCCAGCGCTTGAGGTGTAATCCAACACCTTGGTAATCCCCAAACCATCATGCACAAGCTTGCGCTGGCTCAGAGTTCGCGACTTTTTTTGCTTCGCCCGCACGCTGTGGGAGTAGGAAGTAAGCCAAGGCTGGCAGTAACACTAGAGCGCCGACCATGTTCCAAACGAACATAAAGGCAAGCAGTACACCCATGTCTGCTTGGAACTTGATTGGCGAAAAGATCCATGTACCTACGCCGATCGCGAGTGTCACACCGGTCAGCATGACTACCTTGCCGGTAAACAGAAGCGATTGGTAATAGGCCCTGGATAGGCTTTCACCTTGGCGAAGCTGTGCCAGCACGATGCTCATGACATACAGCGCATAGTCGACACCGATGCCTACTCCGAGGGCGATGACTGGCAGGGTGGCAACCTTGACGCCCATGCCTAACAAGACCATCAACGCCTCACAAAGAATTGAGGTGAGCATCAGGGGCAGTACCGCACAGAGCACTGCTCTCCAGGAGCGGAAAGTCACTAGGCATAGCAGAATGACTGCTCCATACACCCACCACAGCATGTCGTGGTTCGCTTGTTTCACAACGATATTGGTGGCCGCTTCAATACCCGCACTGCCCGCGGCCAGAAGGAACGTGGCGTTTTGAGAAGTATTGCTCTTGGCAAAGCTTTCAATATTTTCGACTACGTTGGTGAGCGTGTCAGCCTTGTGATCTTTGAGGTAGGCATAGAGTGTCAAAAGGCTGCAGTCGTCGTTATACAGACCGCGTGGAGCACCCGCGGTGACCATGTTCAAGGTCGCCTGGTTGTTCACAATCTCATACCACTTTGGGTTGCCTTCCGAGAGCCCAACCAGCATACGGCGATTCAATAAGGCCAAAGAGTTTGTTGAATCGACGCCCTCTAGTCCGCGAAGCTGCCAATCCAAGTCGTCAACACGCTTTAATGTGCTGTACGACGAGCATTCACCCGCAGCAGTCTTCACCATCACGGCGAATACGTCGCTGCTTGCACCGTAGTGCTGCGTTATGAACGCATTGTCACGGTTGTAACGAGAGTCGGGCCGTAGCTCTGGCGCGCCGGCATCAAGATCTCCGACCTTAAGCTTCAGGCTTACCGCATATCCACCACAGGCCATGAACGCCGCTACGATCACGCATACTGTTGCCCAACGCTTGGTGGTGAAAAGGTCAAGAAAGCGCCATACAACATGCTTCTCCGCGCCACTCGCCTCTGCTTCTTCGCCGCGAAGGCTGCGTCGAGCCGCTTTCGTGCTAACGCCGACATAGGAGAGCAGTATCGGCAGCAGAATTAAGTTCGTGAAAATGAGGACTGCTACACCAAGACTGGCGATAATTGCCAGATCCTGGATGACCTGGATTTTGATGATCATCAGAACCGCGAACCCCACCGCGTCGCATAGCAAAGCGGTAAGCCCGGCCATGAACAGTCGGCGGAATGTAAAACGCGCAGCAACCAAGCGGTGCATCCCACGTCCCATGTCTTGCATGATGCCGTTCATTTTCTGCGCGCCATGGCTCATGCCAATTGCAAACACCAGGAACGGCACTAGAACAGAGTACGGATCGAGTTCGTACCCGAGCAACGGCAGTAAACCCAATTGCCAAATCACTGCAACCAAAGAGCATGTCACCACCAAGAGCGTGCTTCTTACGCAACGGGTATACCAATAGAGCACTGCTGCGGTGATCAGGATGGCTGCCGCGAAGAAAATCAGAATCTGCTTGAGGCCATCGATCAGGTCGCCGACGACTTTGGCAAACCCGGTGATATAGATCTCAACGCCCTGCGCCTGATACTTACTACGCAGCTTTTCAATCTCGTGAGCGAAGACTGTGTAGTCCAGTGGCTGACCATCCGGAGTCCGCTCCAGCAGAGGTACGTAAACAATGCTTGAGCGTTGGTCGAAGGCCACTAATTGTCCAATTTCGTTAGAGCGCTCAACGTTGCGCTTAAGCGACTCCAAGCTTGAAGTGCCGCCGTCGTACCCATCTGGTATCACCGGGCCACCTTCCAGGCCCTCTTCGGTGACACCCGTCCAACGAGTAGAAGGAGTCCACAGCGACTTCATCGCTGCACGGTCGACCCCCGGAAGCAGATATACCTCATCGTTGAGCTGCTGGAGGGTGTGCAAATAATTTTTGTCGTAGATGCTTCCCGCTGGATTCACTACGGCAATACGCACAGCATTTCCAAGACCGGCCAGTTCCTGGCGATGCTCAAGATAATTGGCGATGTAAGGATGCTCACGCGGGATCATCTTCTCGAAACTGGCATTGAGCGTCACATGTGTCGCCTGCCATGCCAGCAGAAGAGTGGCGGCCAGGCAAAGCAGCATAACGAAGGCGCGATGGTTAAACAGCGCGCGCTCCAGTACGGAACCAGAGGCGCTGTCAAAATCGTTTAGACTGCCTGTCGACGGAGTAGGGGAGGTCTGTACGTGCATGGCTCAGTCCGCGATCTTGGTGAGGGAGGATGGTGCCAGGCGCTGCGCACCGGCCATACCGACAGCGACCAAGGCACCATCGGCTGTGTTTGTAGCGGCGGTCAAAGGAAGTCCTTCGGATACTGCGATTGATTGGAAGCGCAGGTTTGTAAGCCCGCTTCTCAGAAGGATGCCGGCCTGATTAACCAACAACAGGCTTTGCCCCGCGATGCGAATTGCATTTAGGGAGGCAGGAACAGGGTTGTCGACAGACTGGAAGCTGATGCCACCGTTATCGGAGGAGAAAAGCTTACCCCTCAGACCGCCGACCAGAATCCGCTTGTCTGGAAGTATCGCAGCGGCAAAATAGCTACCCTCATAGGGCCCTTGCAGAGCTTCGAAATTGACGCCGCTGTCGACGGATCGCAGCAGCAAACCTCGTTCACCAGCGATGATTATTTCATCGCCATTACGCGCCATTGAATAAAGATGCAACCCTCGTGGATTTGGAATATTGCTCATCCAAGACTGCCAGGTTTTGCCTCCATCGCTAGTAATCAGAGCAAGACCGTATGCCCCAAGAACCACACCGTGCGTTGCATCTGCAAAGTTCACCGCCAGTAGAGGCTTGTCCGCACCGTCATCTGACAACCTTTGTGCTACAGCGATACGCTTTGCATCTCCAGAGCTTTCAGCGGCTTGCAACTCAATGGCGGCCGCTTGCTTTCCGTTTAGCTGCAGTTGCCAGCTTTCACCGCCATCGCCGCTATACAGCACGACACCAGAGTGCCCCACTGCCCAGCCATTACTGGCGTCGACAAATTGCACGCTAGTCAAAGTAGCACTGACGGGACTCGCAGACTGTCGCCAATGCTGGCCATCATCATCTGATAGCAGTACAACTCCGCGCTCGCCAACTGCAACCAGCCGCGAGCCGGCCCGATTAATGTCCAGGAGCACTGCATGGAGTGCTTGAGATCCGAGCACGGCCTTTTGGGAAAGGACATCTACCGTATCTGCTGCCCGAACTGGCAGCCA
This sequence comes from Pseudomonas kairouanensis, assembly GCF_004682055.1. GTDB lineage: Bacteria > Pseudomonadota > Gammaproteobacteria > Pseudomonadales > Pseudomonadaceae > Aquipseudomonas > Aquipseudomonas kairouanensis. Next base: position 158,013 of record NZ_QUZU01000005.1, read on the forward strand.
GGCGCAGCTTATTGCCACGAGCAAACTGGAGACTATCTTCTTCATCGCACACAACCTTTATTGTTCTTATTTGAAGCAGGCGAGGCTTACGCCCCGCCAAAATCACCGGACGCCTTCGCCAGCCATCGCGTCGGCGGTGAAAACCGACTCCTTATAGGGGGGGACGATGCGAAATTGCTCGCTCTTCCCGGCAAAAACGTCACCGACAAACCATGTACCGGAGAGCAGGTCGTAAAACCCGGTAGTGACTGATGCCGTGCCTGGGAGGTCAGGCAGAGCAACTGGCGAAGTCCACAAGACTTTTGCGAGCTGCCCCCGGGCGTCGTAGCGATCACCTAAAACCGCAGTCCAGGTATCCTCGTCGAGGTAATAGGTACTCTTTGGCATGACGTGCCGTGCTCCGTTCTTCAGGGTGGCCTCTACTACCCAAACACGATGCAGTTCCCAACGCACGGCGTCGGATTTCATGTGGTGCTCATCGAAAAGTGCTTCGGGACTGGAGGCGGTGAATACCCGGTTAGAGTTGTATGGGATATACATTTCTTTTTTGCCAACCAGCTTCCAGTCGAAGCGGTCAATTCGGCCGTCATACACAGTCAATTCGTCGAAACTCATCACCCCAGCGGTCGCAGGGGTAGGGGTGTCGCAACAGGCGTTAGGAAGACGACGTACTCGACGCTGGCCAGGCAAGTAAGTCCAGCCTGAGGAGTTTTCGGCGTTGATATTCTGTAAACCTAGAATCGCCTCTCCGGCGCGCAGCGGAGGGCCGTCGTTTGTCATCCGGATTGCCCAGTACACACCTTTGCTACTGCTGAAGTCGGGGAGGTACCAAGGCATTTGCTGGTCTGCCCGGGAGTCGTTAGTCAGTACATGCTTTCCATCGGCAGTGGTGAGGTACTGAGTGAAGTTGGTGTGCCACGAAGCTCCGCGCCATCGCAGGAGATGGTTCCAGATGGCTTCTTCACCATTCTGGGGGATTGGGAACGGAATACCGCCGGCAGCATTTTCAGGCATGGGGCCGGCCGGGCCATTCACTAGCTTACCGCCGGTGGCATTGGCGAAAGTTGCATCGTAAACCGACTGCGGGGCAGCGGCACTTCGATGGGTGGGGTACACCACGATTTTGTAGGTGTTCGGGTATTTTTTCAGCATGGCCTGGATGCCAGGGGTCAACTTATCAGCGTACTGCGCCATGTTCTGAGCCGTAATGGTCAGTTGTGCCTGATCGGCCGCGAATGGATCGCTGCGTTTACCACCATCCTTGAATGAGGGATCGGGTTTAGTGAGGCCGCCTTTCCACTCGGGAATGCTACCGTCGGCATTTCCTGCGCGCTCCGCTCCGAACGGAGTTAGCGTCGACCTCAATTTTGCCGCTTCATCCACGGACACTGCGGCCATTACCCCGTGTGCAAATAAAAGGGAAGCACTCAAGGTTGTAAGCAGCGATACAAATTTCTTATTGTTTATCATCGGATAATCCTCGATCAGAATGTGCGGCCGACAGTGAAAGCAAGGAAGTCGCGGTCTTTAAGCGACTGTTCGAAGGTGTAGTTATTTTTGGCGTCCAGAAAGGTATTTTCCGGGCCGTAGTAGTGCGTGTATGTCAGTCCCAAATTCCAGGTATTCAGGTAATTGCCTTTAAGCCCGATGTTGAGGTCGCCCCCATGATCAGCACCGAACCCTGAACCTAAGGCTTCGGAAGCACCGTTTGTGTAACTGGCTCCGATCGGCACAGACAAATCCAGGCCTGGCAGGAATTGGCGATACATAGGCTCGTAAACAAGACGAAGACTGGTTGCGTCGCGGTCTGCATTTGGGTCAATAGCGTCTCGATTTTTACTGACGCTCATGACTCTGTTCCAAGCAATTTCACCGAGGAAGCTGGCTTCCGGGATGAGGAAGTTTGGCTCGAGGCTGGACAGCCAGGATAGGTTCGCGTGCAACGTTTTCCCTGTCGCATACAGGGGAGAATCGTCGTTGTTGATCGACTCGTCTGGGGCAAGGGCGTGTTGATTGGTTGACGCCAGAGGCTGGTTCCAGCGCGCGGAGACTTCGCCAGCAATGTTGTAGTTGCCAACAGTGGTCGAGAAGCTTGCGCCCAAAGACTCAATACCTTCCGGATAAACCCAATAGTACTCGCCGGCTTTGCCCGACTGAGAGTTCAGATTAGCGAAATCCGGACGGACATTAAGCTGAGGGGTCTTATCATGGAAGCGGATGGCGTAGAAACCCCAGTCCACCGATTCGGTGCGCCAGCGAAGTTGGACACCGCCTTGTCCGGAGTTTTTCGCGTCTTTGTCATTGCCGTGATAAAGAGCTAACGGTTGGGCGCCCGGAAACAGCGGAGAACCAATGAACAGACGTTCGTTGCCGTCTCCGAAAGTGTCAATGGTCGAGAAGTAGCTGCCGGCGGCCGGCAGACGGTTAGCCTCCCACTCGAATTGGTAATACGCGCCGATCGATACATCCTGTGTTAATTGGAGCTGCCCCGAGATCTGTTGGACTGGGCGAATCAGCTCCTTGAACTGAGTATTCGGTACCGACAAGGCCTTGACTGCATCGATGGGCGCCATACCACCGGCGATACCATTCATCCCGTAGAAGAGACTTTCACCCCACTGCATTGCGTACTGACCAACACGGCCTGAGGCTGGCATGTCCCCGATATCGGTTTTGCCGAAAAGAAATGCATCCAGCAGTTCACCCTTACGACCATGCAGAGTGCGGGTATCATCGGTGAACTCGTCATAACTAACGGAGTAACTGTTAGCACGGGTTGGATCGTTATTGTCCGTGCCGCTATTGTAGACGTCGTCGTACCATGCAGCTCCGCTCAGGCGAGCTCCAACGTTTTTGTACGAGATGTCCATTTCCGAGAGCAAATCCAGACGATTGGATATAAGCCCCTTATCGAAGTTGCGATCACCGTCATCCAGATTGAGCGCGGTTTGGCCATTTATCAACTTGTCACTCTGACCAGTTGTTCGCCACGCCGCGCTGTATTTCAAGGTGTTATCCCAGCGCGCTCGAAAATCGGGATTCCCCGTATCAAATTCGAATGCGTGAGCATCAGGTAATCCCGCGGTGATCGCTAACATGGTTATAGCGAATGCAAGAGGTTTGAGTGGTGGGAACGGCCGAGTGGGTGCGCGCTTGCGAGAAAGCATTTGAGTCACCTCATTATTTTATTGTTTTTTTAGATCAGTGTTGGTTTGCGAGCGAGTGCGCCAAAGGCTCGGCGCACTGTCGCGGTATCAAACAAGGCGTGCGGTGAACTCCAACTTTTGCTTAACCCGCGCAATGCGATTGAAGTCATGGACTTGTTGCAAATCTTTTTTTCAGTAAATAGGGGCTTCTCGTTACTTAATTTGTATTAATTGTTTTGGTGCGTAATACATTATTTCTGGGAGTCGTCGTATATAGGCATTTCTTCAGCGACAACTGAAAATGAATTAATTTTATCAGCGAACTCTAACTCAAGTCCAAAAATATGCTCTAGCGCAGAGTGTTTTTGCTGGAATGTTTCTAAAGCCTCATAGCTTTGGAACCAAGTTTCGATGACTCCATCGTAGTCCGACGCGGTTCCAAAAGGGTTGCTGGCCGTAGGCAACGCACTATTCCACACATGAGCCGTGACATTTTCTTCATAAGCTCGGCTGGCGATGAGTGCTTTTTCGTAATTTTTTAATCCTATCAAAAACTCTTCAGGTGATATCCCCTCTTTGCGTTTTACAAAGTCGAACGTTTTGATCTTCGCTGGCTCGTTTGTAGCCGCAATCGATATATTGTAATATTTATTTTCTTCATGAGCTGCTAGAATAATAAGCTTGCTCAGATCATTGAAGCGCGCTTCGTCAGGACGAACTATTTCCGCATAGCTCGGCGCAGACATCAGATTTAAAAACATTTCATTACTATCAAACCACAGTTCGATGACCGAATCGCGCGTCTCGAGGTGTGGATAAACGGTATTGATTGGGGCGAGATCTTCCTTTAATCGAGTGTGATTCTGAACGTACTTGCGGACATATTGATTGATTCCGGGAATGCTCTGCACTAGGGGAGCATGGACGTTTGATAGGTGGTTAAAAAACTGTGCTCGGGACATCGAAGGGTGCTTGGTCGAAGACAAGATGACCTTGAGTGGTCTCGAACTGGCTACGCGTCCGTTATTTTCAGGATCAACGCTCACTGCCGCTGGCAAAGCTGCCTCTTTGGCAGAGCTCCGCTGATCACGCTGCGGATTTTGGGTAGGCGTTTCGAGTAGTAAATCGGGTTTTATTGTTTTCAAGATATTCACCTATTGTCAATTCCTACCTGATGATAGCCGAGCCGGAGCTACATTTTTGTCTAAAAGCGCACTGATATTTGCCTGTTCTTTATCCCAAACCCACCCAGAAACTGCGGCGAGCTCAGGCGCGGCTGTCGCATCGAGCGTTACGAGCTGAGTGGTATTTTTTTAATTTTACTATAAGACATCAAGGTGGCTATGAAGCCAGAGGTGATTAAGGCTAGGGCATATGCCACTTGATTGTTGCGCTATTTTCGAACAATCTATTCAAAGTTGAGCAACTATCGATATTTTTGCTGTGTATGGATGATTTTTTGCGCTTTTTTTAATCGGTTGTCTCGGTCGAAAATATGGCTAATCGAAAGTTGTATATTGAGATGATCATGATTGAAGTCCGTACCTTTGCCCAACTTAGCGGCGCGAATTGCGAATGGCTGAATGCCAAGCCGCACCTCTCGTTTGTTTCCAACTACGAGATCAAAGGGAGTAGCTGGGACAGATGCATTTCTGGAACGTGTTGGGGAACCCGTCCATTCCCGCGTGGCGAACTGGTCGGTCTAGCTGCCGGGCCACGAGCCCATTGATCCCACACTGAAAGAGGAAGGCAATAGTGCAACAAGACAAAGAACAAGCCTGCGAGCAGCTTATCCGCAGTCTTGAAAATCAGCGTTTCCAGGCGGTTATTGACGGCGACTTCGATCAATTTGAGGCTCTAGCGCACCCAGAACTCGCCTACGTGCATTCGAGCGGCACAGTCGACACGCTGAGTAGTTACCTGAAGAAATGCTCCAGCGGCTGGTATGTTTACAAGTCAATCGATCACCCAGTCGATGAAATCCGCGTGTATGGCGAATCCGTGTTAGTCATCGGGGAAATGAACGCCGAAATGATCATCAACGGCGAGGCGCGTTCGATGCGCAACAAAAGTCTTGCTGTATGGGTGAAGCTGGACGAGCATTGGAAGTTGGCCGCCTATCAGGCCACGCCGATCAAAGCTTGATCCTCGGCGGTGCCCAACAGGTGTGCCGCCGTTCATGCACTGACTGAGCGGTTCAGTGCAGGCATAATTTTGCCAATTTTCTCCGACAGGTACTCCACTAGCACTCGCAAACGGAATGGCACGTAAATGTTGCTGGGCAGTACAGCATAAATTCCAAGAGGCGAGGGCTCGTAGGCTTCCAGCACGGCCTTGAGTTCCTGGTTCAGGATGTGTGGTGCAACGATGAAGTCCGGGAGCAATGTGATGCCCAAGCCTTTTACCGCTGCCTGGGCCATGGCATCGCCATTGTTCGACTGCAGCACGAAGGTGGGGTAGAACAGCTCCGGCTTGCCATCTATGGAATACGCCCACGGGCGATTGTTCACCTGGGGGGAATAACCCAGGCACGCATGACGGCTCAAGTCGGCCGGGTGCTCAAGTGCTCCGTGCTCAAGCAGGTAGGAGGGCGAGGCGACAGTGAGCAGACGTGCTTCACCGAGCTTGCGAACGATCATAATGGGATCAAGGTAGCTGGTGATCCGGATCGAAAGGTCGATGCCTTCTTCAGCCAGATTGATCGTCCGATCGCTGAAGTCCAAGGCAAGACGGATATCGGGATACTCCCGTTGAAAATCCATCAGCAGCGGTAGCAACGTACTGAGGCCGAAGCTCAATGGTAGGCTGATTCGCAGGCGTCCACTGGGTGTGTGCCGCTCTTCCATAACCCCGGATTCTGCCTCTTCCAGCAACGACAGAATCTCTCGACATTTCTCCAGGTAAACCAGTCCCGCAGAGGTGAGTGAGACGTGTCGGGTCGTGCGCACCAAGAGCTTGGCACTGAGGAATTTCTCTAGGTTAGCGATTTGGCGAGTGACCATAGAGCGTGCAATGCCGAGCTGCGAAGCAGCAGCAGAGAAGCTTCCGAGTTCGGCTACCCGTGCAAAGACATTCATGGCTTCAATGCGGTTCATTGTTTACTCCGGGGTGAACAGACATTTCCGCATTGTCTACTTTTTAGCACCAATCATTGGCGGTAGAGTGGCTCCTGAATCGACAGCTGTAAAGCTCGGCTGTAGAGAGACCTGTACCGTGAACACGCATTACACGAAAATCGCTACCGCCTTGCGCCGGACTATCGCCGTCATGATTTTGGGTCTAATCGGCCTTGCCTTTTACATGCATACGGTCTCGCTGGCTTTGCTACATTCATAAGAATAAAAGAATGGAGTTGTTCAATGGATCAACTACTGAGCATTGAGGCATTTGTTCGTGTCGCTGAGACCGGCAATTTCGCGCGTGCTGCGAAGCAGCTTTGTGTGACGCGTTCCGTGGTCACGCACCGCATTCAACAGCTGGAAGCGTTCATAAAAGCTCCGCTGTTTCACCGCAGTACACGCCATGTCCGGTTGTCCGAGATAGGTACCAATTACTATCGAGAATGTGCCGATATGGTCGCAGGGTTCAATGCCCTGACCGAGCAGATGCGCGATCAGCGCGCCAAGCCCGTCGGCAAACTTCGGGTGCAGATGCTGCCCGGTTTTGCCATCAACCATTTCGGCAAATTGCTTGCGGAATTCACGACGCTCTATCCCGATATCGAACTCGACGTCATCGTCAATGACCGCGTCGTAGACCCGATTGAGGAGGGGTTTGATATCGCCTTCCAGATGTTCGCGCCTCAAGCCGAAGCACTCATCGAGCGCAAGCTGTTCAGCGTCCGTAGATTGTTCCTCGCCACTCCTGGCTACCTTGAGCTGAACGGTGTTCCAAAGCACCCAGAAGACCTTCTGAATCACTGTATCGCATTGTATGAGGGTTACCCGACCCGCAACCGCTGGCACTTCCATCACTGCTCGGGCGTAATCGAACTCAGCCTGCCTGGCCACATCCGTTCCAATTCCGTGCACCTGCTCAGGGATTACGCCCTAACCGGCGAGGCGCTGGTTTGCCTGCCCACGCTGGTTGCTAGCCCTGATTTGCTCAGCGGGCGCATGGTGCCCTTGCTCACGGACTACCCACTTACGTCTTTCAACTTCTCGGCAGTGTTCCCGGCAACCCAGCGCAACGCGCTAAAGGTGCGCACGCTCATTGACTTTTTGGTTGAGCGCATGGCAGACGACCCTTTCTGGGATAAGCCTTTGCTTGAAAAAGGCTGGATTCGCTAGGACTTAGGGCCGGCCAAGAGGGGCTCAAGCGCGCGCGTCTCGGTTGTTTGGATTTCGCAAACACTGAAGTCGGTGGATGTGGGATTGTTGGTGATCCTTATGGGATTTACCTTTGACTCACGAATACAACAACAAAGGTAATCCGACATGAGTGCTGCCTATCGCACTGTCTTCGGTTCTCTGGCGAACTACCGCAAGGGCACCATCGAACTGATCAAGGGTGATGCCCGTCATTACGCGTTTTCCAACGTCTTTGAGGTCGCCGATAAGTCGGCCCCCTATGAAAAGGTCATCGTTGGCCTGAACCTGGGCTATGTGATGGAGGTGCTCCGGGCCGAGGGGCGCTCGCCGTGGTTCACCTGTGCACATGATGAATTCGCAATCTGCATGGACGGCGATGTGCGCATCGACTTCCTCAAACTCGATCAGCCATTCGAAGGTGCCGAAGGCACTCAACTAGCGGGAAGTGAGCCCCAGGGGCGCCCCATGGGCTACGTCATTCTGCGCCGTGGCCACCAAGCCCTGCTGCCAGCAGGCTGCGCCTACCGTTTTGAAAGTCCACGCCCTGGCGTGATCCTCCAGCAGACTATTCAAGGCTCTCTCTCTGTCGAGAAGTGGGCAGAAATCTGCCTGAAGTAATCCGACTTTTAATGACTAAGGAGAACGCAACATGGCCATGCTTGAGACCGCAGAACACACGCTTCCACTGCTCGAAGAAGTAGATGCCAGTTCGCCCGACGCTGTTACCGGCTATCGAACCTTCCGCCTAGGCGCTTTCACCATCTCCCGCGATGAATACTTCGCGCGTATCGAGTGGCCGGCCAAGGGCCAAGCCCGTTCGCACTTGATCCCGGCAGATGCATTCCTGCGTGCGCTGATGCGTGACGTTGCTTGGGGCTTCTTCTACGGCTGGGTCAACTTTGACTCCGTGATTGGCACCCAGAACCACTACGGCAAAGTCGACCTGTACGCCGGCGCCTTCAACGGCGTGCTGCGCGCTGCCGGCGTTGACTACGTCGAGCAGTTCGAAACCCCGAAGATCATGGCAACCTTCAAGGCCATCCTGCGTGACTGGACGAACGAAGGCTTCGATCCATTTGCCGCGCCGGAGGAAACCGGTAGTGCATTCGGGCGTAAGCACGGCGACAACATTGAGGCCATCGAGCGCTTCCGCATTGCTACAAAGCGCATGCCTGGTCTGCCCGGCGATTCGCCGCTGCGTAACGACCTGCCGGTCAACCGCCATTTTGAAGATGTCGTTCAAGATGAACCTGAGGTGCACGTCGCCGCCGGTTTTGAAGGGCAGCTGCATGCCTTCAACCTATTCAAATACTTGTCGCGCTCTGACGTTACATGGAACCCATCGGTCAGCTCGGTCTGCAAGGCCAGCTTGTTCTGTCCAACCACCGAGGAATACATCCTGCCGATCTTCCACGGCAATGACCGTGTTGAGTGGTTCCTGCAGATGTCGGACGAAATCATCTGGGATGTGTGTGACAAGGACGACGGTAATCCGCGCGCTCGTTTGACCATGCGAGCCGGCGACATCGCCGCCATGCCTGCCGACATCCGTCACCAAGGCTACTCCACCAAGCGTTCGATGTTGATGGTGTGGGAGAACGCCACCCCGAATCTGCCTCAGCGCTACGAGAGTGGCGAACTCAAGCCATATCCCGTCGACTTCTAATTTTTTCGTTCCGTCGAACTTTTTGAACCACGCCGCAGCCCTTGCGGCGTAGGGAGAGTTATTGCCATGCAAAACCAACTTTTCATCGATGGACGTTTTGTACCTGCCATCAAAGGCGGCGAAATCGATGTGATGAGCCCCCTCGACGGCTCGCTGCTCACTCGGATCGCTGCCGCCGAAGCGGAGGATGTTGATCTGGCTGTTGCTGCTGCGCAGCGTGCCTTCCCTGCCTGGGCAGCGCTCTCGCCGGCTGAACGCGGTCGTTTGCTGCTCAAGCTAGCTGATGCCATTGAAGCTAATGCCGAAGAGCTGGCACAACTTGAGTCGCGTGACACCGGTCACCCTATCCGCGATTCGCGTAACCTGGATGTGCCACGCACTGCCGCATGCTTCCGTTACTTCGGTGGCATGGCGGACAAGATCGAAGGTTCGGTGATTCCTGTCGAGGCGGGCTTCCTGAACTATGTCCAGCGTAAACCGATCGGGGTGGTGGGGCAGATCGTGCCTTGGAACTTCCCGCTTATGTTCACCAGCTGGAAAATGGGCCCGGCTTTGGCAGCGGGTAATACCGTTGTAATCAAGCCGTCCGAGATCACACCGTTGTCCACGCTTCGCATCGCCGAGCTCATGAAAGAAGTCGGCTTCCCAGACGGTGTCGTTAACGTGGTGCCGGGTTTCGGTCATACAGCTGGCCAACGGCTGGCTGATCATCCCGACGTGGGCAAGATTGCCTTCACCGGTTCGACGGCCACTGGTAAAAGGATTGTTGAGGCGTCCAAGGCAAATCTCAAGCGTGTTCAGCTCGAACTGGGCGGCAAAGGCGCAAATATCGTCTTCGAAGATGCCAATATCGACGCTGCAGTGAATGGGGCAGCTTGGGCCATTTTCCACAACCAAGGCCAAGCCTGTATTGCGGGCTCTCGTCTGATGCTGCACGAAAGTATCGCCGATGAGTTCCTGGCAAAATTCATCAAGCTAGCCGAATCCATCCGCCTGGGTGACCCCATGGATCCGAACACCGAGATGGGCCCGCTGACGTCAGCCCTGCACCGTGATCGCGTCCTTTCCTTTGTGGCTATCGCCCAGGAGGAAGGAGGGAAGATCCTCACCGGAGGCCGCGCGCCAACCGCACCTGGTCTGGTGGATGGATACTATGTCGAACCGACTGTCGTTGAGGCCCTGCCGCACCACCGAGTGTCGCAGGAGGAAGTGTTCGGGCCGTTCGTGACGGTGATGCGGTTCTCTACTGACGAAGAAGCACTGGCCATCGCCAATGGCACTGCCTATGGCTTAGGCAGCGGTCTGTGGACGCAGAACCTGCAGCGTGCCCACAAGATGGCGTCCAAGATTCGCGCCGGCATGTGCTGGATCAATTGCTACAAGCGTGTTAGCCCAGGTAGCCCGTTCGGCGGCGTGGGGCAATCAGGCTATGGCCGTGAGATGGGCTTCGAGGCCATTCATGACTACACCGAGGCGCACTCGGTCTGGGTCAACGTGGATGCAACTATCCCACCGCACTACAAACGCTGAGGTCGCCATGAAGTCTTTTACGTATCAAGGTAACCCCAGCCGCGTTGTGTTTGGCACAGGTGCGCTGCAGAAATTGGCGGAAGAAATCGAGCGCCTGGGTGCAGAGCGCGCACTCATTCTCACTACTCCAGAGCAACGGGACTTGGGCGAGGAAATTTCCCAACTGATTGGTCAACGCAGTGCTGGTGTATATGCAGAAGCGGTCATGCATGTGCCATTGGAGGTTGCACAAGCGGCTTGCGCGGAAGCTGCCAAACGTGGAGCAGATTGCTGCGTGGCGGTCGGTGGCGGCTCCACCATTGGCCTGGGCAAAGCAATTGCGCTGGACTCCGGACTGCCGATTCTCGCGGTGCCGACGACGTACGCTGGCTCGGAAATGACGCCCATCTGGGGCCTGACGGAAAACCGCCTGAAGAAAACCGGGCGAGATAGCCGTGTCCTGCCAAGGACGGTGATTTACGATCCTCGACTCACCCACACCTTGCCGGCTGAAATCTCTGCCTGCTCCGGCATGAATGCGATGGCCCATGCAGTGGAGGCACTGTATGCGCAGGATGCGAATCCTGTGATCAGTCTGATGGCTGAGGAATCCATTCGGGCCCTGGCCAATGCGCTACCTGCGGTAGTGGCTGACCCTCATGATGCATCGGCGCGCGAGGAGGCACTTTACGGCGCTTGGCTGGCAGGCATCTGCCTGGGGGCGGTTGGAATGGCGATCCACCATAAGCTCTGCCATACCCTGGGCGGCACCTTCAATCTGCCCCACGCCCAAGCTCACGCGATAATGTTGCCGCACTCAGCCCACTACAACCGAGAGGCAGCAGCCTCCCAGCTCAGGCGCGCTGCGCGCGCATTGGGCGGCGTGGAAGCGGAGGAGGTCGGGCCTCTGATCTACGAGCTGAACCGTAAGCTGGGAATCCCATTGGCATTGGAAGCCGTTGGCTTCCCTGTCGAAGGGCCGGCTGAAACGGCGAGGATTGCGTGCGAAAGTCCTTACTACAACCCGCGACCATTTGAGCGTGCGGCGATTGAGCAGATGCTGCAGCGGGCAAGGTCGGGTATGGCACCCGCCTGACGTATTCACCTTTTGGCGCAGGCTTCCATGCGGAGAGCCTGCGTCTTTTTTTATCAGGGAGCCAATAACAATGAAACAGACCCCTGCAGAAGAGACGATCACCGAAAAGGCGGTCGCCAGCTTCAGTACGACACCAGATGCCAGGCTCCGCGAAATAGTGCAAAGCCTCGTTCGCCACGTTCATGCGTTTACTCAAGAGGTGGAGCTGAGCGAGGAGGAGTGGCTGGCGGGAGTGCGCTTTCTGACCGCAACTGGCCAGATGTGCGATGGCCTGGTGCGCCAGGAATTCATTCTCCTGTCGGATGTGCTCGGGGTGTCGATGCTGGTCGACGCTATCAACCACCGAGCTCAGCACACGGTTACTGAAAGTACCGTGTTCGGGCCGTTCTACATCGAGGGCATGCCTGATCGTGAGTTTGGCGAGAACATGGCCTTCACACCAGGTGTTCCAGCACTGGTGACGGGCAAGGTCACCGACGCTGACGGTTCCCCTTTGGCAAATGCGACCCTGGATATCTGGCAGACCGCTACCAACGGTATGTACTCCGGCCAGGACACCGAACAGCCGATTGGAAATCTGCGCGGGCGTTACCACACTGATGAGCAAGGTCGTTACGCCATCCGTACCGTGGTACCGGTGAGTTACCCGATTCCCACCGATGGCCCGGTTGGGCAACTTTTGTCAGCCACTGGCCGGCATCCTTGGCGTCCTGCTCACCTGCACTTCATGATTGAGGCTCCGGGGTATCGAACCTTGGTGACACACCTGTTCAATCACGACGACCCTTATTTGGATTCCGATGCCGTGTTCGGCGTGAAAGATTCGCTGCGGGTTGCCTATAAGCCGTGCGAGTACAACAACCCCCTGGCCAAGACGTTTGGCTTCAAAGTGGCATTCCAACACGCGACCTATGATTTTATCTTGCCCAGGGTGCCATCGTGAGTCAGTACTTCGCCGTTTTCGCCACAGACAAACCTGAGCAGTGGCAAGTTCGAGATCGCGTGCGTGCGGCCCATCGGCACTACCTGCGCAACCCTTCACCGCATTTTGTCGTGGTCAGGCTTGGCGGGCCAACCCTGGAATGTACGGGTGGGAAGATGAATGGCACGCTGCTGGTAGTCGAAGCCAACTCGGCTGAAGATGTTCAAGCCTTCCTGGCGGATGATCCCTACATTCAGGCTGGCATCTTTGAGCAGGTGGTGGTGAGACCCTGGAGCTGGGGCCTGGGCAACCCGGAGCTATGTTGATGACGGGCGTTCAACTGAATCTCTGCCGGCTGGATGAAATCCCTGAGGGTGGGGCAAAAGCGTTGGCGACAGTTATCAATGGAAAACAGCAGCCTTTGGTAGCGATGAGACGAGGTGAGCATGTTTGGCTGTACCGCAACTGCTGCCCTCATTTCTCTGTGCCGCTGGATTACAACCCTGGTGAATTTTGCACCTACAAAAACCAGCTCATCATGTGCGCGCACCACTCGGCGATGTTCCGTTTCGAGGATGGCCTGTGTGTGGATGGCCCCTGCGCCGGTGCGCGTCTCGAAAGCGTGCCCTGCAAGATTGAAGGTGATGCGCTTGTCATGCTTGAGTGCAACGCTGTCATCGTGAAGGTCGGATAGCAAGACCCAGGCGTTCGGCGCTGCTCGCCAGGCGGCGCCCCACCACAGAGTCCACAGGACTCCATGAAGAACCTGGCGATCATCTCTGAGGGGGCGCTCCATTTCTGCAGCCAGATCGTTGATCAATTCCTGAAGTGCGTCGCAGGCGTCACAATGCTTTGCCATTGCCGCCTGCAGCCAGTCACGGCAACAATACACCCCGCACCGACTTTTCGTACAAAACCTACTACATCACAGAACGGCTGGTTTTTTGAATTGCTGCTGAATTTTACCGCTTTCGGGCAGGGTCAATATGACCAGAGCCGACAGCACGAAGAAACCCGCGCAAACAAGAAGCCCTGCTGCCAGGCTGTAATAAGTTGCAATCCCGCTCAGCAGAATAGGAGCAAGTGCTGCGACGCCTCTTCCGGCGTTAAAGCAGAAACCTGCACCCATGGTACGAACTCGAGTGGGATAGAGCTCGCTGAAATAGGCTCCGAAAATGCCGGGGAAGGCCAGGAAGAATGCGTACACGGGCCCAATCCAGAAAAGGTATTCGCTGTTGGAGGTGAAGATGTAGATAGGTACCAACATTGCTGTAAGTAACAATGAAAGTATGATGCTCCTGCGTTTACCAATCTTATCTCCTACGTACCCGAAAAAATTCAGACCGAAGAAATTTCCGAGATTCAGCATTGCCATAAAGCCTGCCATTGCGCTCAGGCTCAAACCACGATCTTGAACAAGGTAAGTAGGAAGCCACGTGCTACTGCCCCAGTAACCGATGAGTGCGAGGCTTGCAGCCAGCGTACCAAATACTGTCGAGTGCCGAAGTTCTCCAACAAAAATTTCCTTTATCGATACCCTTTCAGTTTTGTCGCAGCGTTGTGCTTTCTGAGTGATCCAGGTTGGAGATTCAGGTACCCAGAAATAGATGTACAACACCGGCAAAATTACTGCAATACCCGACCACAAGAACATCGTTCTCCACTCGGGCAGCAGAAATTTGGCGCCGAAAGCGGCAACCATAGCCCCAATCGGAAATGCGCTGACAACAAAAGACGTAGCGCGTGCGCGCTGGTGCGGCGGCCAGGTTTCCACTACATAAGTGGAGACAATGCTCCACACTCCACCTAGTCCCAATCCTGAAAGAAACCGCAGGACAATCAGTACGTAGAGATTGTCCATGCTGCTGATCACAGTGGTAAGAACACCGAACGTGATTAACGAGGCGAGTAAGGCGTTGCGTCGCCCGAAGTTATCAGAATACCAACCAGTGGTAATGCTGCTAACGCCAATGCCCAGTAGTGTGGCTGTGGCCAGCATCGCCGCTTCGTTGATACTAAAGCCAAGGTCTTTGCTGATAACGGACAGTGACAGTGATAATAGAATAATTTCCATCGCATCGAACAAATAGGCAATAAACCCACCAATCAGTACGTGCCATTTTGAAATTTTAGCCATGATATTTATCTCTTTATTGTTTTGGGCTTGAGTCGGAGGGCTGATAAGTAAACTCTGTGCCCGCGCCAATTTTCAGGCACCTAAAAATGATAGGTCGTTTGCAGCCAGAGGCGATCACCTGCGGCTCGATTTTCGACTTTGGTTTCGTGCTGCCACTTCAGAACGAAGCCAACTCCCGAGTTCTGGTATTTGACCGACGGGCCCACGGCGAGCACTTGGCCGCGGTTTCCATTTGGAGAGACGGACTCGCCATGTTGCTCATCGTCAGTCAGCTGCTTATAAAGATAGCCATTCAAGCCAACCTGCCATTGTTTATCGACATTATAACCAATGTTGTAGTCCGCAATGAATTCCTGGCCCGATTTGTAATGGGTAGCCGAGTTTTCAGTGTTGACGATGTATGCGATCTTGGAGCTGATTTCTATATCCTTGAGAGGATAGGCTGTAAATGAGTACCACGGTGCATATGACCATGTGTTTCGGCCCGGATTGAATAAATTATCCTTATCGTAAGCGCCTATCGGAGCATAGAGCTCAAGTCCTGTCATTTGTTGGACGCGGGGTGAACTCCAACCCAGAATTATCGGTACAATCGTCAAATCGCCGATCCCCTGTTCCTTGTCACTACGATGCACTTTGCCCACTGGGGTATTCACATCAAAGCTGATGTCGCCTTTAATCATGGGCAAGGCTAAGCGACTGGCAAGTTTAGCTCCCAGGAGTGTGTAGTCCGTATAAACGTAATCCATACGAACAGAAATGGCTTGGACATTGATATCAAAATCATGAACGCCGGCTTTGCGATTACCCGAATCATCCAGGGTCTTGTTAGCTTGATAGTCGGATAAGTAAAGAAACCCGGTCAGTCCCGGCGGCGGCATTCTGCCGGCTAGCACGGTGTTAACGCCCAGGGGATAGACCGTTCCTCCTCCTTCGGTTGCATACGAAGACTGCGTGAATGACAACAATCCGAGTACCAATACGCTATTGAATAGCTGTATTGTTTGTGGTTTTGCTGCAAGGATACTATTCATATTGAAATGCCTATTATTTTTATGGTTTGCAAGTACTTAGTGCGAGCACGCTGACGAAAGGTAAATGTAGGGGAGTGGGTAAGTCGTAATTTAATAAGAATTGTTTACGGCGGTTTTCTCTTTAATCGCCATCGACAGTTTCTTCAAATGGACGGTTTTCGCAATTTTTATCAAGATGAATATCAAATATATTCAGGGTCATCGCTACCAAAGCGTAATAGCCCAATAGGCCCGTTAATTCGACGACTCCTGCCGTGCCAAAGTGCATTTCCGCATCCTTATAAAGCGCGGTGTCAACTCTGCGGGTGCTGTACAGGCCTTGAGTGACGCGGTACACCAACTCTTCATCCTGCTCTACGAAAGGAGGTGGTGCGCCAGCTAGAATCGCATCGATAACATCACTCGAAATACCATTTTTTCTGGCGATGGGCTCATGAATCTGCCATTCCGCCTGCGATCGCCACCAAGCCGCCGTGGTTAATATTGCAAGTTCTGTCAATCGTGTAGGTAACTGCGTGTCGTAACGACAGAAGGCACCTAAATGCTGTGCCCGATTAGCCAGTTCAGGGCTATGAATCCAGGCCAAAAATGGCCCGTCAAGGTTCCCCCTTGGCCCTTGCAGGATTTCTTGCAATACCTGTTTTTGCTTTGCGTTGAGATCTGCCTCAGGCAGGACGGGCAACCTGGATCCATTACTCATAATTAACTCCCGGTGATTATCAAGCAGGTTCTGACAGCGTTCTGAGGGTGCTTTCAACCAATTCGGTTTGCGCACTGATGGGGGCACCCGCCTGCTCTCGGCGGCCAATTTCCAAAGAGTTATCCACGACTAGCCGGCAACGTGGATAACGGCGTTCCATGTAGCGCTGCAACGCGAGCTCAATCGCATCACCCTTGGCAATTTCCTCGCTCAAAACGATTCCATCTTCGACCGCCATGCCTGCGCCAGAGGCCAGTTGAGGTGTGGTCGGATGTGCAGCATCACCGATCAACAGAACTCTTCCAAGATACCAGGGCGCCGGCAAGACTAAACCCTGCAGTGGTCGCATGATGATTGCAGACTCGACACTAAGTTCTTCGCGTAAGGCGCCGATTACCCCACCATAGGGAATTAACAATTCACGTAGTCGAGAGTGAAGCTCTGATTCGCTAAATCGTTTTGCAGAGGGCGAATTCTCCAAGAGGAACATGTACATGTGCTTGTCAGACACTGGACTCAGTCCAACTTTTACGGGCCCCCCAAGAAAGTAATGTCTGCAGTCAATCTCTGAGGGGCGAGGTGCTACAAGTCGCCACGCATTCTGCCCCGTGAAAAACACTTCGGGTGCATGTGGGAAAATTAACTTTCTGACTTTGGAATTGATGCCGTCAGCCCCAATGACTAAGTCGTACTGCTCAGTGCGGTTATCGCTAAACACTACATTGGCATGATTTAACGCTTGATCGAGAGAATTTACTGTGATTCCCAGTTGAACGTTTACACCACTGGAGAGGGTGAGTTCGGAAAGTATACGATGCAGGTCTGGACGCATAATGCCTCCACTTCCACATACGTTAGAGTCCGCAGGCATTGGGGTTGGCAATTCTCTTAGCTGCTTGCCTGAAATATCGCATACTCGAATGCCGTGCCCCGTGTATGCGATGGCTTTCACTTCTTCGTAAATGCCTAGCTCCTGGAACGCGCGTAGGGTAGGGCCGGTAATTGTAATGCCTGCGCCATAGACTCGCCAATTGGGATCTATTTCCACTAGATCAACTTCGATACCAAGACGAGCCAGCGATATTGCGCTCGCCATCCCTCCAATACCTCCTCCTACGACAAGTGCTTTTTGTATCGCGCTCATGAACCTGCTCCTATAAAGATAGCGGCGAGGTTACCCCGACGATGGCACGGTAAATTGATTCGCTTAGCAGTCGAAATTGTTTCTGCATGCGCAGGGTCGAGTTGCGCTGATCTAGTCAAAAAGCAATGCGGACAGGGTAAAGATTGCGTGTATTGCAGTTAATACCATGGGCGCTCACTTTTGAATTGGAAAGATAGTAATGAGCAACCAGCCGCTTACTGACTTCAATGTACAAGGGCGTCCGAAGACACTGGCTGAAGTCAAACTTTGGATGAAGGATCGCCTGCAAAAACGCGTACACCCCCTGAACATGCTTGACTCTGATGAGGGCCCGCTATTGATCGATAGCCTCACTGGCCTTGATGGCGCCGCTTGGGCCGCCGTCTGGTTGAAGGCGGGGAATACTGTCGTTGAACAAGCCAAGGGAGCAGAGGCCTCGGGCGATAAGGAGCTGGCAAGTGCTCTTTACATGAAGGCCAGCGGTTTATATTTCCTCGGTCGCTTCCCATGCCCAAACCACCCCGATAAGGAACGTTGTGCTGGACTGGAGCGTGAGACTTACCTGGCGGCCAGTCGTAGTTGGAAAGAGCCGATTCGACGAATTGCTATTCCTTTTGCAGGTCGATCGGATGAAGGAACGGAAGTCATTGGCTATCTGAGAAAACCTGTAGGAATCAAATCACCACCCTTGGTCATCATGTGGGGAGGTGTCGATGCATGGAAAGAGCAAATGACGGCTGCGTGTAATGCTTTTCTTGCAAAAGGCGTGGCCACCCTGGCACTTGATAATGCTGGTACCGGCGAGTCTCCTGTAAAAGGCGTCGTCGATGCTGAGCGACAATTTTTAGCGGCATTGGATTGGGCTGCAGAGCAGGAAGATTTGCAAGGTGATCGAGTTGCCTTGTTGGGGCGCTCGTTTGGAGGATATTGGGCCACGAAACTGGCTCACACTGCCGCCTCTAAAATAGCAGCAGCCGTCAACTGGGGAGGTGGTGCGCATTATATGTTCGAGCGCTCATGGGTTGAGGCTTCGCGATACCCAGACAGCTATCTGATGGAGCTGGTTGAGACTCGATGCCGCATGCTGGGAGCAACCAGTGATGAAGAGTACATCGCAGGTTTCAAGCAACTGTCACTTCTAGATCAAGGCCTCCTCGATCTTCCGAGTGCTCCTTTGTTGCTGGTCAACGGGAAACATGACCGTCAATGCCCAATTGAAGATATCCAACTGCTCCTCGACCATGGTTCACCAAAAAGCGTTCGTCTGTTTCCTGGCGGACATATGGGCAACACCCCGCAGACATTGCCAACCATTGTGGACTGGGTTGTGAAGCACTTGGGGGTCACCAAATGAGCTCGAGCAACTGGCAACAAAATATGCCCACCCCCGAAGCCTACAGGATGAATCGAGTGCTGTTCGACGTGCATCACAAGCCCGATCATTTGAAGCGTTATTTACAGAGTCCTGATTTGTACATGGCCGATATCAATCTCGGCGTGGAGCAACGTGACGCAATTCGTGATAACGATATCGGAGCCATGTATCTCGCGGGCGTCAACCCTTATCTGTTGCGTGCCCATTGTCTGGGCTTACATATTCCAGAGCATGAGTTTCTGGCATCACTGCGTAAAATCAAAGGGGACGTCAACAATGGCTGAGCTCGTAGGTATATTCGCGGCGAGTCATACACCGGTGATGCTCAACTTTCCCGAGGCTATTCCGGACGATCAACGTCTGGAGATCTTCGACGCCTTCAAGTCACTCGGTCGGCGCATTCGAGAGGCTCGTCCAGATATTCTGGTAGTCATTTCGGACGATCACCTTCACAACTTTTTCCTTGATAACCTGCCTCCATTTTGTGTTGGGGCAGCGGATAGCTACGCCACTCCGATCGAGCATTGGTTAAAGGCACCGAAGCGCCAGTTGCGTGGCGCACCTCAATTTAGCGCCCATTTGATCTCGACTGCTTTCGAAAACGGCTTCGATCCCTCGCTTTCGATGGATCTCACGCTGGATCACGGCGTACTCACACCGCTTGAGCTGTCAGGGCTCTCTGGTGAGGTTTCCATCGTTCCACTACTGGTAAATTGCGTGCAGCCACCCTTACCAACCATGTCGCGTTGCCTGCAATGGGGTGGGTTACTCAGGCAGGCCATCGATAGTTTCCAAATGCCTGTGCGCGTGGCGATCCTAGCGACAGGAGGCATTAGCCACGATATCGCGACACCACGCATGGGCCTGGTGAATGAAGCATTTGATCGCAGGTTCCTCGAATTACTAGAGGGCAACGATAATGAAGCGTTGCTCAAGCATGCGGCCGAAGAAGTGCATACCGCAGGTAACGGGGCTGAAGAGATCAGGACTTGGCTTATAGCTCATGGTGCGGCGCAAGGTGTGCCAGGCGTGCGGACGTTCTACCAGGCCGTTGCCAATTGGTACACGGGAATCGGCTTGATGGAGTGGGCTTGCGAGGAATATCAAAATGACCAGTAGGCCCCTTCCGGGAGTATCTATCGAGGGGGATGCTTCTAAACCGACATTGGTTCTTCTGCATTCAATCGCCACCAGTAGCGAAATCTGGAAGCCGCTGACGCCACTCTATACAAGTGCGTTTCATGTGGTCTGTATTGATATTCCGGGGCACGGAGACGCGCCGCGGCTCAAAGTAGCCGCCGATATGAAACACTATGCCGATTACGTACATGAGGTACTTGAGACTTTGCAGTTGCGCCCTCAAGCGATGCTCGGAATTTCTCTAGGCGGAATGATCGCCCAAGCTTTTGCCGCCACGTCAGAGAGTTTGCAGGCTGTGGTCTTGGCAAATTGCTCGAACTTTACCCCCGAGCCCGTCAAGCGGCTTTGGGATCAGCGTTTGGCGAGTGCTGAACACATGGGGATGGAGGGACAGGTTGAAGCAACGTTGGAGCGGTGGTTTACACCAGGATTTTCTTCCAGGTCGCCACTGTGCATGCGGTGGATTAGCAGGCTGATAAGAAACACTTCCATTGATGGGTATGCCGACGCCATTCGTGCGATACAAGCATTGGATCATCGACAATCGCTTAAGTCTTTGGAGCTTCCAGTATTAGCAGTCGCTGGTCTCCACGATCTTGCTGTTCCCGTTTCGGTGGTGCAGACCATGGTTGCGGGGTTGCCACGCGGCCAATCGCTTACGCTCGCTGATTCTGCACATCTAAGTTGCGTCGAAACACCGATAGCGTTTGCTGAGAATACCGCTGAATTTTTACTCGATGTGTTGAGGTAATAAAGCACCGTCATTGATTTCAGCAATGACGGTGGATGACCTAGCTTGCTATGAGGCGCTTGCGCCAGTCCCGAGGGGTGCAGTTGAATTTCTCTCGAAAGGCTCGGCTAAAATGTGCGACATCGCTGAATCCCCAGCGAAAGGCGATTTCGCCGATAGATCGATTACGGAGCTGATCGTTGTTCAGATCTGCCCCACATCTATCAAGTCTCAGGCGCCACACTGTTCTCATGAGGGTTTCCGGTTCCTTCGAATAGAGCTCATACACGTAACGGGTTGACAGGCCGACTCCTCTCGCAATTGCTTCGGCGTCTAATTCAGGGTCATCAACGTGAGCATCGATAAACTGATTGATACGCTGCCGATGCATTTCCTTCAGTCGATCTGGAGATAGGTCATGGCTTTGTTCCAGTGACAGCAACGCTGTCGACAATAAGTGCGGCAAGGTTCCGGCAATTCGATCCGCTACGCCTTCACTCAGTGTGGGTGCTAACTCAAACAGCTGGTCGAGTACTCTACCGAACAGCGTACCCACGCCCTGTCTTGCGTCTATGGCAACGGCTGTAAGGTCATCAATTATCGGGACTAAAGCGCGTAATGGTGCGATGGGCAGATACACTGAGCGCGTATGGATTTGCCCGGTTTTTATGTGAAAAGCTCGGCTGGGATCCACTATGAAAATTTGCCCGGCCTGTATATAGCTTGTCCTTCCACCTTGGGAGACCTCTGCTTCACCTTCCTCCTGGAGTGTGACGAGTAATCTCGATGGAGAACGCAGATGCGTATCTGATGGGGCGCTGGAAGTTGAGTGCGCCGAGAACCTCAACGACGCGAACTGCAGGTTACGACCACAATAAGCGGAAAATTCGCTACAGAAAGGCTGTGAATCCGTGGGTCGTACGGACAATCCTATGGCAAAGTTATCTGCCATGACGCGTTGAAAATCCGCGCGTCCCATATCATTTCTTATTGTTTGCATGGGCCTGTGATACTCCAGATAGCATGGCCACAAAAGTCGGTCTGGGTGGCCTGTGTCTAACGATACGCGATTGATGAGACCTTACAAGCCGAGGACGTGGCAGGCGGAGCTGGCATCAAACTCTGGCGCACGCCCAGTCAAATACAAAGCGTTGCGAGGCGGTCAGTATCGTCGAGATGTACCATCCGATGACCACCAAAAAACATAAAAAGGCAAGCGGAGCGCGCAGGCGTGAGGATGGAAGCCCGGCAAGGCCGAGACTTGGCTCCGCCAGGCTCGGTTCATGACAACCATCCCCGCAGGGGCACGCTTATACCCAAACTGGTAACCCGTGCAATCGCTATCTCCTCAGCAAGCCTCTAAGGTTTTCTTGCGCGTAATGGCCACCTCTCCATGATGAAGATTGCTGACTCTAGATGCACTCCCGTGCAAGGGGGGACTCATCCTTCCTTTCTCGAGAGGTCAGTGAGTGCTGAGGCTAGCGCAGCCGCCTGCTGAGGCGTGAGCCTAAAGCGCGACTCATCGATTTTGATGGAAATTACGCCATTGGATTCTGTATCCAGGAGAACTGCGTAGCTGTTGTCATCGTCTATGACTTCACCCTCGGCAGTGCCGGGCCGAGTGAAGACGGCGAGCCTAATTTCGTCTAAGTCACCTTCGGGCGAACCATCCTTGAACGTGAAGAATCTGTTCGGGGGCAGCTCTGTACTCATAGTCGATATTCCTCAGAAAATAAGTTGCATGACTATTTAAACGGAGGCGAAATTGAAAACTTGAGTAGAGGGTTAAAAAACGACCTTGTCTACAGAGCACTTCCGAGAAAGGAGGATTGGTAGGCCTGAGAGATAGCTGTCATCATCTAGGCTAGGATCGCGGATATTTGAGATCAAAATCAAAAAGCGGCTGCCTCATGGGGTTTTTTTGAGCCGGGCTAGACCTTGCTTGATATGTCCGGCGTTTTCGCCAATGGCTTCAAGAGCGCCACGAACGTTATTTCCTACATCCGCATGTCCGTGGGCCTCCACATGGAGTGTCAATTCCATGAGTGCAGCTTCGAGAGCGAGCTGATTTTGATACATTCTTTCCAGAACGTCTGATAACGAATATTCGCTTGCCATTTTCCCTCTCCTCTCCTTGGAATCATCTGAGCATATCCGTTGTGGCACGACCTAGGGTATCAAGCGCATCTCGCGTAGTTTGTCGAACACATCGAAAAATGCTTGATCGCTCGCTTGGTAGGCAGTGAAGCCCATGGCACGGCTTTTCGACATATCCGTTACTACTTCGATTGGTCGACCGAGGTCTGCATCGGTATGCCATGGGGATATCAGGCGACCAATATCGGATTCTTTCAAGCCGTTTTCCGCGACTATTTGCGTCCATACGGCTTGATCGTCAGCCATCTGCTTCTCAAGAGGGGAGAGTGAAGCGGGATAATTGGGGGCAGGCAAGTCGAAGTAGTCGGCAATTCGGCTCCACATCCATTTCCAACGAAATACATCGCCGTTAGTGACGTTGAATGCTTGATTGGCCGCAGCCGGTGTGGTGGCCGCCCACAGTTGTTGTTTCGCCAACTGCCGGGCGTCCGTCATATCGGTGAGGCTGTCCCACTGCACCCTTGATCCGGGAAACACAAAAGGGCGATTGGTCTGTTTGCAAATCGAGGCATAGACGGCGAGGGTAGTTGCCATGTTCATAGCATTACCTACAGCAACCCCGGTGACGGTATGCGGGCGATGAACGCTCCATGTGAAGCCGTCCTTTTCAGCAGCAATGAAGAGTTCGTCTTCTTGGGCGTAGTAGAAATTCTCAACGTACAAACGACCCTGCTCTTCGCGGAACGGCGTTTGCGGGAGGCTGCCTTTTCCATAGGCTTCGAATGGGCCGAGGTAGTGTTTCAGGCCAGTGACCAACGCTACGTGCTCGACGCTCTTGGCTGGGCGAATGGCGGTGAGCACATTGCGAACCATCGCGGCATTAACGCGAATGTTTTCGGCCTCCGTGGCTTGCCGTGACCATGTGGTGATGAACACATGAGTAGGTTTCAGATCCGCAAGCGCATCTTCCAGCGAAGCTGGATCTTGGAGATCTGCCGCGACGGGGATCACGTCTTGCGATTGCGACGGGTGCCTCGATAGCGCGGCGACCTGCCACTTGTTGTCGATTAGTAACTGAGTGATGGCGCTGCCGACGATGCCACTGGCGCCCACAACCAAAGCTGTCTGGGTCATACGTTTCTCCTGGATTTAGATTTGGGAGTCCTCCTAAGTAACAGAGGTTCAACCTAAACCGGATCCGTATGGGCATCCGTCGTATGCGAGGCGGATCATTCGCATCAAATGACCGCCCTCCATCAACCACCTTGTAGTTCTGGCTGGCCAAGTGATTTTGGTTTGAGTACAAAAAGGGCCTGATACGGCTCTTTTTTGTTCATCTTTTGCTGCGCCGACAGCGCTCCGAGCAGTAGCGCACTTCCTCCCAGCAGCGTGCCCACTTTTTCCTCCATGTGAATGGAAGTCCGCAGGTAAGGCAGGCTTTAACTGGGAGCTCACTCTTCCTCAAAACGACTCCCATATGTCGAGTCTGGCGAAAATCGTCTGGCCACGCTACCAGAGAGATTTTTTTGGGTTCTACCATTTATGTAGGGCTGCCGTGACACGCGCCTGAGAGCAAGGTCTAACAGCGGCAGGGTCATGGGCGCTCTCTGAGAAGCACAAGCTCCTGCTTGACGTGGCCAGTATTTTACCAATGTTGCTGAATGGGTGATCGCCTATTCCGCGAAGCAGAATTCTACTTGCAGGGCATTCGTCGCTGAGCGATTACTTGAGGGGCTAGTAGAAGGACTTGCCACTAGCAACTCATCGCCCGACGAAATCGTCAAATTTTGCAGAATTCCGTCATGGGCTAGACCCACCAGTTCTTTTTGAGTCTGGCGCAGCAAAGCGTTGACCGGCTGGCCCGATTCGGCGCAAAGAGTAATGGCTACTAGGGTAAGAGGATTTACATTGAGCTGGCCACTTAGCGCGGTGATCATCTCTAACGTCGGACTTGATTGACCGCGCTCTAGTTTCGAGACGTATGTTCGACTGCTGACTTCTGCCAGGTTCCGCTGAGTCAGTCCTTTACCAGATCGCATCGCTTTAAGCACGGCAGCGAAGGCATTTTTGAGTGACATAAACGCGTTCCTGATTTGAGCCAGTCCCTTCGAGCATGGATAACCTGGAAGGAGCCATTCTAGTTACGTGCAAGCCTATCATGATATGCCTGGATTCCATGCTCCAGTGAAGCAGAGATGAAACTTGTAGCTTGCTTGAGCTATGTACGCAGAAGTTGGCTATGTACCGTGCTATCAGCAGCCGGTATTTCGTTCTTCAGGTGGGTATGTGCAAACACCCATGTGGCCGTTGCAAAGGATGCAAGCAACGCAAATGAAGTCAGGATTTTTTCGCGAAATGAGCTGGCATTTTATTACCTCTGGTTCACGACGATTAAAGGTTTGATGCGGATTCACTCGGTACTGCTGAGGCCAAATGGCCCCAGCACTTATGCCAATCAAAAGTCCAGGGTGAGCTCGGCGTACAAAGCACGCCCATCACCTGGAGAGTGCAAAGATGCATGGGAAGCACCTTGGCCTTTCTTTGAAGATCGCAATCTAAAGCCGTGCTCAAACCAAGTCAGCAGGTTGCATCGTCAGGATGATTTTTCCAACGTTTTCGGAAGATTCCATTCGGCGATGGGCATCGGCAGCTCGTGACAGCGGGAAAGTGCTATCAACTACCGGCTCCAGACTTCCAGCGCCATCGAAGCGATCAAGCCAATGCTCGCGGAAGCGCTTGATCATGTCGTGCTTCTCTGGCTGTGTGCGGGACTTCATCACCGTACCCATGATTTGCAAGTGACGGTAAAGGATATGCTCCAGCTCGACGCTGACCCTGCCGCCTCCGCCCAAGATGCCGACCTGGACAAGCCGGCCTCCATGAGCAAGTGATGCGATGTTGCGTGCAAAGTAGAGCTCGCCAACGAAATCAATGACGATATCAACCCCTCGGCCATTGGTTTTGTCTGCGATTACTTTAGCAAAGTCCTGCGTCTTGTAGTCAATGGCGACATCCGCGCCTAAATGCTCGACACGCGCCAGCTTTCTGCCTTCGGTTGTCGCATATACCGTGGCTCCGGTGGCGTATGCCAGTTGGACGGCGGCAGAACCCACACCACCCGCAGCGGCATGGATTAATACCGAGTCGCCAGACTTGAGGCGAGCCAGGTGCATCATTGCTTCATGGGCGGTGACGAAGACCTCGGGAATAGCCGCTGCGTGCACATAGTCCAACTGCGCAGGTATCAGCATGGCCATGCGGTAGTCGATGCGTGCAAGCTCGGCATAGGCCCCACCTCCAACGACGCCCATTACTCGATCACCGACTTCGAAGCCCGAGACCAAATCACCCTTGGCGATTACCTCACCTGCGATCTCCAGCCCGATAATCAGTGAGTCACCAAAATTAGGATTACCATAGCCGCCGGTTCGGTGAGTCAGATCTGCACGGTTCACACCAGCGGCATAAACCCTCACCAGCAAGTCAGTCGGGCGTACTTCAGGATTGGGAACATCTGCTAGCTCAAGTACATCTGCCGCGCCGAACTCTCTAATGTTGATGGCTTTCATAATCATTGTTCCTCCGGTTCGGTAAACGTGGCATTGGCGATAGCGGATGCGGTAATAGCGCCTGGAAAACCTACGTAGAAAGCCAAGTGAGTGATCGCGGCGGCGATTTCGTCATGGGTCACCCCATTGGTCAACGCTCTTCGCAGATGCGCAGGCAACTCTTCGGAGTGACCACCGGCAATCAGTGCTGCGACTGTGATCAAGCTGCGGTCGCGTGGAGACAGCGCCGGATCGCTCCATATTTGCGGGTACAGCGTCGAATCAACAAATTGCGATAGCTTGGGTGTAAACGCCCGGGCCGCTTCACGAGGGCTGTTGAAATTGATATTGGACATGATGATGCTTCCTTAAACCTGGCTGATGAATTTGTTGGTGAGGTAATGCTCGATGCCTTCAATGCCACCTTCCGAACCATGGCCACTTTCTTTCATGCCGCCGAAAGGAAGTTCAGTGGCGACGATGCGGTATTGGTTGATACCGATCATCCCGGCCTCTAACCCGTCAGCGGCATCGATGGCAGTCCGAGCGCTAGAAGTGAACGCATAGGCTGAAAGCCCGTATGGCAGGCGATTAGCCTCCTTCAAACCATCAGCCAAGTGATCGAATGGCATCAGCACGGCGATTGGCCCGAACGGTTCTTCATGCATGACTCGGGCGTTCATAGATACATCCGCCAACACGGTGGGCTCAAAAAAGTAGCCGCTGCATTCCAGGCGCTTACCACCGGCCAATACGCGTGCACCTTTGGCAACTGCATCAGCCACCAGCTCTTCCATCTTGGCGAGCTGCCTTGGATTGGCTAGCGGCCCGACCTGGGTGCCAGGCGTCCGGCCATCACCAATTTTCAACGCGAGGGTGGCCGTCACAAAGTGATCAACAAATCTTTGATAGGCGCCACGCTGAATCAGGAACCGCGTTGACGAGATGCAGACTTGACCAGTCCCGCGAAACCGATTGGCAACACCTTCGACGGCTGCTTTTTCGATGTCTGCGTCATCGAATACCAACACCGGCCCATGGCCTCCCAATTCAAGGGTGATCGGCTTGACGCCCTCGGCAGCGCGGGCTGAAAGCAGCCGACCGATGGGTACAGAACCTGTGAAGGTCACCTTGCGGATGATGGAGGAAGCGATCAGGTGGCTGGACACTTGATCCGGCACGCCAAACACTACCTGCAGCACGCCTTTAGGCAATCCTGCGTCATCTAGAGCTCGTGCCAGGGCCAGCGCTGTGGAGGGGCTTTCTTCACCGGGTTTGAGAATGACACTGCAACCTGCGGCCAATGCCGCCGAGAGTTTGCGAGCTGGGGTAATAGCCGGAAAATTCCAAGGCGTGAATGCAGCAACTGGGCCGATAGCTTGGCGTTTTACCATTTGCAGCACACCAGGACGGTTGGCCGGGACTACACGGCCATCAATACGGCGGGCGCTTTCGGCAAACCACTCGAAGTATTCAGCCGCACGCGTTACTTCATCCAGGCTTTCCCCGAGCGGTTTGCCTTCTTCAAGTGTCATTTGCTCGGAAATATGTGGAGCCCGTTCCAGGATGAGATCGGCGGCTCGTTTGAGAATCTTTGCGCGCTGGTCAGGGACGGTCTGGCGCCATTGTTCAAAGCTCAGTTTTGCCACTTCGAGTGCGTGATCAAGGTCGCCTGCTGTAGCGAGTGGAACGCGCCCTATCTCACGTGCGGTTGCGGGGTTAACGACAGCGGCGGTTGCGCGCCCTTCGGCACTGATCCATTCTCCACCGATAAAAAGATAAAGCGGGTCGTAAGACGTGTTCATGGGTTTGCCCTTCGGTTGGTCTATCAAAAGTTCGTACAAAACTCGGCGCCTGGGTTGTCAGCCTGCAGTGCTTGTTCTGGCGCCCTGTGCAACCAAGTCTATGGAGTACGAGCCGTTTGATTTAGCCGGCAAGGAGGGAATCATTGTTGTGTCTGGAGGTAATATCGAGCGCAGCCAGGAGCGTGTAGCATCTGCAATCACCGCCCACGTTACGCGGTGAAGGCAGTCCGGCTCGAGGCTCAAGGTTTCAATGGTTCTAGGGTCGCGTACTTCTGAAGTGAAGAACGCTTGGAATTAGATCGATAGGTAGAGTTGGATGGATAAGCTTACGAACATGTCCGTGTACGTGAAAGTTGTTGAGATGGGCAGTTTCACTGCTGTGGCAAACCATCTGGACTCTACGGTTGGCAACGTCTCGCGTGCGGTTTCCGCGCTTGAAAACGTGCTAGACACTCGCCTGTTGCAGCGATCGACCCGCCGGCTTTCGGTGACAGACGCTGGCCGGCGCTTCTATGAGCGCTGTACCAAAATTCTGGCAGACCTTGAAAATGCAGAGGCGGAGGCGAGTAACGCGGCGTTGAAACCTAGGGGAACATTGCGTGTGCATTGTGTGCCGGGGCTCGCGCGACAACTGGTCACCTCTGCCGTGCTGGAGTACCGCAGAGAATTCACCGATGTTACCGTGGATTTAATGCTTTCTCAGCGAATGCCTAACCTTCTAGAAGACCAACTGGACGTTTCGATACTGATTGCTCGAACGCTGCCTGACTCAGCGTACGTCAGCCAAAAAATCGGAGTAAGCCATTGTGTGCTGGTTGCGTCTCCAGAGTATCTGGAGCGACACGCTGCCCCTGCGACGCCAGAGGATCTCAACGATCATCATTGTCTGTTGTTGGGCACCGTCGATTACGTGCGGGATGAATGGCAATTGAAGAGCAAGACCGGGGATGCCACATTTGCCCCCAAAGGCCCGAGTTTCAGCGTCAATGATATGGACGCAATGGCGGTCGCCATTAGAGAGGGAGCAGGCATAGGTTTACTGGCCGGTTTTTCAGCCATTGAGGATTTGCGTTCAGGCAGGCTAGTGCGTGTGTTGCCCCAGTATCATACCTACGAACGCAACGTTTACGCCGTCTACACATCACGCCAGTTCATTGATGCAAAAATCGCTCGCTTCATCGACACGTTAAAAAATCGGGTAGGTACCGAGCTGATGAATACCGCTCAGGAACTCATTGCTTGAAGAAAGCCAATTAAGGCTTGAAGAGGTATTGCAGTTGCAGTGGAGTAAAGTTACATAATGCCAGGCATGAATCGCCTCGCAGACGAAAACCAAAAGTTAGAAGTATTTAATTTTTTTGCGCCTCAGTGTAAAAACTGAGACGCAGTTATTTTAAGTTCTAATCAATTAGCCATTGCTGCAGCCACTTCCCATCACTTCGTATGCCAAAATATGCTGTTTGCCTTGTGAGTCTTCATAGGTCATGCGCATCGGTACCACGCCGCACACATCGGCTACTTCAGTTTGAGAGATTACTTTGGCAACGTCGAGATGCGTGGAATAGCTGTACTGCTCAATAGGAATTTGTTGGACTTGCACTGAAGTAGGGCCTTCCTGCGCCATAACCATAGCGCTAAAGCCAAAGAGTGCGATCATTGCTACTGGAACTTTCATGGGGGCTTTCCTTTAATATTTAAATCTGTATGGGTAATCGAAACTTGGTCGAAGAGACGCACGGAGTTAGTGATCTCTCTAAGCGAAAACTATTGTTTGCTGACGATTCAATCGACGTACTCGCCAGTTGTGCAACTGCTGGCTGTAAGTGGTTTGCTGCGCGACAGGACAAACTTTATTCCCGCCGGGCCATGGGGAAATAGACGCGAATTTGGGAAAGACTGTTATGCATTCAGACAATAATCGCGGATGAGCCTGAAACAGACGATGAGATGACTGTTGTTGGCGTAGCGCCCCAATCGATCTTTGCGCTCTCGTAGACCATCTCCCACGTCAGCTGCGTAATGCCTGATCAATTTCAGCCTCCACCAAGCTCACATTGCATAAGTCAGGTCGGCTCTAGGTCACTCGCAGTATTGTTGCGGGCAAAAAAAAGCCCGCGATGGGGAGTGCGGGCTGTGAATCTTAAAAGAAGCTGACGTCACCGTACGCCGATGGATGTGAAAAAATTGTAAGGGGTAATCATTCACTCTGTTTGAGGCGAGCCAAACCTTGTTTGATGTGGCCAGCGTTCTCACTAATTGTGTAAAGCGCACCACGGACGTTGTCGCCGACCTCCGCATGTCCCTGGGCTTCTACCTAGAGCGTCAGTTCCATCAGGGCAGCCTCCAGGGCGAGCTGGTTTTGGTACATTCTTTCAAGCACATCTGACAACGAGTATTCCTTTGGCATTGATGTGATCTCCTTCAGGGATGCTCAGCATAGCGCATCATAAAAAAGGTCAGGTGCTTCGCGGACAAATCCAGAGGCTCATCAACTTTGAACTAATCATTACGCCCGTCCCCCTAACTCCGTGCAGGTTGCTTTAAGCCCAGGTTTTTCTGGGTTACTCAATCACACACGAAGGTTTGGTGAATCATGAAGAGCGAACAGGTAGAAGGCGTTGTAGAAAAGGTTGCCGGCAAAGCCCAAAGCGCAGTCGGAAAACTGCTTGGTGATTCGAAGCTGGAAGCCGAAGGTGCGGGACGCCAAGCTGCCGGTCAGCTGACTCAAACCTATGGCGATGCCCTGGACAGCGTATCCACGTTCGTTAAAGAGAAACCAGTTGCTGCAATCGCGATTGGTGCAATTGCTCTGCTGGTTCTAGACCGTCTCTTTCGCCGCTGAGTAAGGAAAAGGACGTTTCGACAGGGGTGCTCCCTTTAACGCTTATCGCCTCCGTCCTCTAGAACTGTCCATCAGCGGGCTGCGGGGGTACGAGGGCAGGTATGCACAACTCACTTCCATCCAAGCAGCACGTCCAAATTACGACGAGGCTATTGGGCCACAAATCTCTTGGAAGGGTGACTTGGGGTCATTAGCAAGCGGAGCGCGCAGGCGGGAGGATGGAAGCCCACAGGGCCAAGACTCGGCAACATCGAGGCTTGGTTTACGACAGCCGTCCTCGTAGAGGCCCGCTCGAACTTGACTCCCTAGAGCGCTTTCAGGAGACGCTTAAGCGTCTGATGTTCCCAAGTGCTGAGCAACGCTATCGGGTCAGTACCAAAGCGATCTCCAGAGTCAAACGACCAGCGTCGCCCATCAGAGCTGATGCACTCTTCGCAGTAGTCGAGCGTGTCACAGTCGTTGTAGATCGATATCCGCCAACCCTCGACGCTCACCACGAAATGGCCCGCATAAATCTCATCCCAAGACGCCTGACTCACCTTGGTCATCGTCCGTCGCTCGAAGGCGACCTCTCGCAATACCTGGCATACCTCTCTCGCTGAGATCTCCGCCGTAGTGTTTCCGCTAACGCTACTTACTTGGGATGAACGAGCTGCCGCTCTGGCCTCTTCTAGCCTTTGCTCAGCGTACATAGCCGGATCATCAACTGGCAGTGGATAGCCTGCAGCTGAGAGAGCTTCGGCGCGCTCTTCAATGAGCAAACGCTCCGGATCGCGAACTGCTTGGTAGGCTCTGCCTGGCACGCATTGAGCTACGTCAATTCGCGGCTCTCTAGGACTTAATCTCCAGCCAGCATCTTCTGGGTGCTTGGTTAGCTTGTAGCCACAGCAATTAGGCACGTGGTTGGTGATCTCGTACTCGCGCCACTCGGTCATTGCCTGGCCATCGATTGTCAGCGGGTTGCGCTTGATCAGCCACGCGACGGCATTGATAAGTTGCCCGTGCGAAAACACTACGATGTCATGAGCAGGATGCACTGCAAGTCGATCCAGGAAAGACTTAGCTCGAGATATAAAGTCTAGAAATGACTCGGCGCCTTCCCCGTCCGTGAACGCGGGGTCTGACTTGGCCCAGTATCTCTCCACCCAATCTCGTCTCTGGGCTACGGTCGTGTTGAAACACCGTGCAGGTTCAAGGTACGTGAACTCGTGGATGGGCCATATTTCGAACGGCGCTGAGGGGAAAGCAGCGAGTGTATGCATCGCCGTTGCTTGAGCTAGGGAAAACGGAGAGGTAACAATCAGACCTGGGGCTTGGACGAATGACCCGGCCACTAGGCGCGCTTGTTCGACACCCTTTGGCGTAAGAGGGATGCTCGAGTGATCCAGGCTGGCTTTGCCGGCGTTGGCCGCGCTTTCACCGTGCCTGATTAGCCTGACATGCTTCATCGAAAACTCTCACAGGCTGGCACGCAGCGCGTTCCATCCATTTCTGATATTGGCTGCTTATGACGTAGAGCCAATGGATTGTTGCCCCAACGATATCAGAATGCTTTGGTCAGTGGTCTGCATGGGCAAGTCGGGAATGGTGGGTGTGGAGAGCCTCTGAGAATCCCGACAGCACTGTAGTGAGAAAACTATTCCTTGTGCCAGTAACGCTGCACAGTGGAGGCAGGTAAACCGAGCTTGATCACTGTCTCGCGCTGAGTCATGCCCGCAACCTTGCACTCTCGTACAGCAGCCAATTTTTTCTGGGAAACCTGAGCTCCCGACGGTCTGCGTACCAACTCGCCATTTTCTATTTGGCTTGCGAAATCGGCCAAAAAACGTGGCGAAGAAAACTCGCGTACTTCCGTTTTTACTTCGGCCAGTAACTCATGAGGCGATATTTTTTCGCGAAGACTTGTTGCGAGCACCAGCAACGAGACGGTTCGGAGGTCAAGGATCTTTGCTACGGACTCGAGCGTTTCAAGCGATACGCTGACTTTACCGTTTTCAAGGTTGTTCACGTGAGTGGGGTCGATGCCAGTCGAAAAATCCTCTGCTTTCAGATCACGGGCACGTCTGAGAACGCGTAGGACAGCGGCAAGTGAGTCCCTAGCAAGCATTGGAATCTCCAAATGCGAGGATAAGGCCACATTGCTAAAACCCATTCCATCTAATATATTCAGCTTCGGGCATGGCTGGTTGATATCACCTGCGTATCGCCTACCAGCAGGGAAACGCCAGAGCTCCTCGCAGCAGGGTCTTCCGCGCGCACCTCCCTGCTACCGGAACATGGTTACATTTGGGGAAGCTGTAGATTTCAACTGCTCCAGAACTCTATTACGTGAATAAAAGGTAAATGTTGTAATGAAGTTTGATTGCGTAAAAGTTTCCGGAACGCTCGACTATGTACGATCTGTGATGCCCATGAACGGTGGGTATAAAGCCAAGGTCAGTATTGATGGATCTATAATTCCTAATTTGACATTGACCAATAAAATTTACGAAGAATTAGAGGTTGGCCAAAGTGTGACACTTTATGGGATGTTCAAGAACAGTAGTAAAAAAGAAAAAAATATTGGTGTGATTTATGGTGTTCAAAAAGAAAGTGGCGAGAAAATGTTCGCTACTTCCTTTAGGCTCATGGTACCAATGATTTTGGCGGGCGCCGCCGCTCTCGGGTTCTGCATGGTATTTCTCATCGGCTGGTTTCCTTCTTTATTCGCATTGATCTTCTTATTCGGACAAGATCAAAGCTACATGTATAACGCTACAGTGGTTACCATATTTGAAGCAGGGCTGGTTGCGCTGTTTTTCCTTTGGCGCGCCTGGGTAATTTTCAGTGCCACCTCAAGGCCGGAATCGTGGGAAATTATTGCCCCTTCCACGCTGTCGAGTCGCTTCAGCAAGTTTCATAAGGAGTAATGTTCGCGGCTGGCGGGAAAAGCGAAATGATTGGCCCACAAGTTCGCTAGGAACTGAACTCAGTCAAATCCCGGCGCACTACACATTAGGCAAGCGGAGCGCGCAGGCGTGCAGGATGAGCGCCCGAAGGGCCGAGACGCGGTTTGCCGTGGCTCGGTTCACGCCAGCCATCCGCCGAAGGTGGCACGCCATAACCACCGCCCAGCTTTGTGAAAAGGAGGCTGAAATGACCTGCGATTTACTCCGCGAGCGTGAGAGAACTAGACGAAGGGTTCTGTGGGCGCTTGCCAGCCTACACCCCGGTGATTCAAATGCATCCGACCTCCTTGCCGTCCTAGATGATCTCGATGACCAAGAGCGAAACGACACTCCCTGCAGCGATAAGCCACTCGAGATCATTGAGGTTCATAATTCAGTCTCAGCGAAGCGTCATAACTCCGGAATCGACATCATTTTGGAGCGCGATATCCCGCAGCCCTGGCGAGAACGCTTTCTGCAAGCGAGCATCGGATCAACCAGAGTTACTGATGGGCCCTACGCCACAGACTGGGACAAGTTCCTGACTGAATGGGAGCGTGAGATGCAGCATCTGCAAAATCACCGAGTTGCGCAGGCTGCTACCAGCTAGAGCGGCTGGTTCGAGCGATAGCGGCGCAAGCACACAAGCAGTCGGTGACCGCTGAAAATCGCAACCTTAAACAGGAGCGGCATGGTGGAGCGACCTTCTTTTTTTATTGATTTTGAAGCCTCTGGAATAGCGCCTGACAGTTATCCTATCGAAGTCGCTGTCGTGTCGAGTGAGACCTCCTTCAGCTCGCTTATCAAGCCAGTCCGGTACTGGACGCACTGGTCGTTCGATGCGCAAGACATGCATGGTCTCACTCAGGATCATTTGCTTCAGGAAGGCGATACCCCAGTCGCTGTTGCGACAAATATGAATCAGCTGTTTTCAGGCCACGTGCTTTGCAGCGACTCACCTCAAGACAGTTTTTGGTTCGATGTGCTTTTCGAGGCCGCAGATCTGATGCCCACCTTCGAGTTGAAGCCTTTGGAGACATTTGTAGGCCGGGAGGCTGCCAGTGAAATCTACAGGCGACTGCCGACAATTAGGCCCCATCGAGCTCTGCATGACGCGACTGCTCTGATGAACGCCTGCCGTGCTTTTTTCGAAGCTTGAACTACTTTGCTGGACGGTTATCTGAAACCGCCCGGCCAAGTTATCTATTCGTAGATCCAGAGGTGACACACGTGCTCGATATTCTCGAGCGAGACATCCTGCCCTCCCGTGGACGGCTTTAGCTCATTAATCAATCGGCTGGTGAGCCTGATGCCAGATTTGCCTGCGCCCACTCCTGAGCGGTCGTGACTTGAATCGAATGCTGCGCATTGAAGGTGTTGGCTTTTGGCCAAGCCACACCTCTGCCTTGGGCGAATACAGCGCGATACTTCTTGATGTGATGCGTTGGATCTTTCTCCAACTCTTTGAGCAAGTACGGAACAGTCCACACGTTACGTTTGAATGGACGGCCCAGTACGCGTTCGAGAAGGCTCGCAACCTCTCCATACGTCACTGTGTCTCCTGAGAGATAAACGATTTCATTGTTAAAGCGCGGTTCGAAAAAAACGATTTCCGCTGTCAATGCACCGATGTCGTCTGGAGTCGTGAGTGTCACGCTGGTCTCGAGGCTACCAAGCGCGTTGACGGTATCGTTTTCGAAATCAACCACCTCGAATACAGGCTCGAACAGGAAGCTGGTGAACATACCCGTCGAGATGATCACCCATTCAGTTTTATCCTGGGCACGAAGCAATTCGCGGACATCAAGCTGAGCATCGAACAGATCCTGAGGGCTGCCCCGACCGATGACCTCGAAGTCGACACCAAACTGCCACGGGAAGTAGCGCTTCACACCGGACTTGAGCGCAGCGGTAGCCAGCTTCATCGGAGTTTCCCGGCCTGCGACCATGCCTGCACAGCCTATTACGGTATCGAAGCGTGCGAATACCTCAGCCAGTTGATCGATTGAGTCGTTCACAAGGTCTGCGGCCACCATCTGGATGCCTAGGCCCCGAAGCCCATCGATTTCGGCCTTTTTCTCAGGCACTTGAGTGTTGATGGTCGAGTCCCTGAGAAGGACGCTGATTGTGGAACCGGGCGCGCGCGCTGCCACGCTCGCGAGATTGCGCAAGACTGCGAGCCCAAGCTCACCGGCGCCTAGAACCAGAATGGATTGCGGGGAAAATTGGGTCACTTCGGTCATGATTTCTCCTGAGACCTGTTGCCTGTAAGATGAACCAATGCTTGCACGATTAGGCAACGCTCGTAAGAAGGCACACCTGTGATACCAGACAATGAAATGACCGATCAGGAGGCTCTTAGTCAGGCAGAGACAATCTGCCGAACGTTGAGGGAAGATGATGATGGTGTCAGGCGGGAAGTGCTTGCTCACGCAGGCAGCCGCTGGTCGTTGGGCATCCTGCACGCCTTGGGGGTGTACGGCACCATGCGTCATGCCGAAATAAAAAGGCAGATGACTGGTGTAACTCAGCGGATGTTGACCAAGACGCTACGCTCCATGGAGCGAGATGGCCTAGTGGTTCGCCGCGAGTTCTGTGAGGTTCCGCCACGTGTCGAGTATGAGCTGACTCCGCTCGGTATGGGGCTGTTGGTTCGTATGTCCCCTATTTGGACTTGGGTAGTCTCGAACGCCGAGGATTTCCGCAAGGCA
This sequence comes from Pseudomonas kairouanensis, assembly GCF_004682055.1. Classification (GTDB taxonomy): domain Bacteria; phylum Pseudomonadota; class Gammaproteobacteria; order Pseudomonadales; family Pseudomonadaceae; genus Aquipseudomonas; species Aquipseudomonas kairouanensis. The sequence continues at coordinate 194,852 of NZ_QUZU01000005.1, forward strand.
CGGCAGATTTTCGACAGCCAGGTTGATAAAAAACCTGAATGGCAAATACCCACGTCGATTCCATTGGATTGAGAACCGCCTCGATAATCATTGCTCACACCGCCCGAATGGGCCTGTGGCCATTGGCAAAGTCGTTGCTGTTCAAGCTTTCTCGCCACCTGCGCTCGCAGGCTCGCCAACCGTCCCTGAGATATTCACACGGATTCAGCCCATCGAAGCGCGCCGACTGGATAAGACTCATGATCACGGTCGGCCCGGCAGCTGCCACGCAGGGAGTCGGCGACAGCCAATTGAATTGTTCAAGCGCCTAGCTGAAGGTTTGTGTACGCAACCACGCTTCTACTTTTTGCCATCGGCCAACCTCGGAAAGCTTCGACCTTCCTGCATCTAGAATCTCAAGCAGTCGCTGTCTCTCCGCACGAGAGGGAAACCAATCATCAATCTCGACGCTGCAGTGAATGGACTCGCTCAATGCCCACCTAACGATCATGTCCGCAGCGGCTCTGTAGTGATCGGCCATGAATGGGCGATGACCACCCACAGACCAGCCGCGCTCCGCTAGCTCATCGGTCACGTCAATAATGCCAAGGTCACCAAAGTAGGCTGTGGTGTCAGGGTAATGAATGCCTGCTAACGACACCTTAGCCACGCCGGATTCCCGATCAAAATATGCAAGGAAATGCCACCCACCCGTGGTGCTTCCTGGATGTGGAAAATTGATGGCGGCTTTCCCTGTTATGTAGTGCTGATGCGAGACGCGTTTGAGGTCAAAGTCGAAAAGCGGCTTAGTCATTTGATTGCTCCTCAGCGCTTGGGGCTCTACCGGTGTCGCTACGAGGAATCGCCTTTGCGTCGAGTAATCGTGGTGATGCAAGTCTAGCAGCCTTCACATCCGAGAGCTCCAGAGTCCAAGGACGCCTTAGGCACAGCATGTAGTGCTTGAAAGTTTTTTAAATACTACATATGGTAGAGGCTACTTGGAATCACAGCAGGGCGATCCATGTCAAGTTTCATTCAATGGGCTATTTCGCTCATCAGTACCTTCGCCGCTTGGCACATGCGGAAGCGAAATCTGGGGCTGGCGTTAGCAACCCTTTGCGTAGGTGGGCTCGTCAGCATGTCTCTCGGCGATTTCACAGTCGAAGGTCGACAGATAGGCGGTTTCATCGAGTTCTTGAAAGTTTCCGTTACCGGTGGATTGCCGACGGCGGTTACCACATTGATCGCATGGGCTCTTATGCTTGGCTTCCTTGTAGCGGTCGTGCTCACCCTCGTGATCTATAGGAGGGAGGTGAAGGAGGCTGATACCAAGCGGGTTGTGGTCGTTGAACTGCGAGGCTTGGTTGATACTTCTGATGCCCCACTGATTTCCGCTATTCCTGCGAGGTTCATTGGGCGCAGAGAAGACAGCCGAGTAGAACTGCGCAGCATGGTTTCGCCAAGCGAACTAAATGTTCCAGCTGCGCTCGCAGAATTGGCACACATACCTCGCAACCTCAGGCTTCGGCGCGGTGACACTTCGAGATCCGATGTACAGGTTTTCGCTGGCGGCGTGATGCAGGTTCCGCTCTTGTTTTACGCGGGGGTGCTGCTTGATGACGAAGGTCGCGTGACGCTTATGGATTGGGATCGTACAAAGGAACAATGGCGGGAGTTGACGGACATTGATTCTGGCAATCGCTTCGAGGTCGACGGACTGGATGACGCAAAGCGCAGTGCCCCGGTCGTAATGGCAGTTTCCGCTTCTTACACTGCGGAACTTGCTGATATTAGAGAAACGTTTCCGGGTATGCCCCTGATACATCTCTTTCGCCCTTACCCACGTGTTAACGCCTTGTGGTCAGAGAAAGAACAAGTCGCTCTTACTGATCAGTTCCTCGGCGTTCTGTCCGAGCTCCAGAATCGTGGGGTATCGTGTATACATCTCGTTCTCGCCGCCTCAGCCAGCTTGTCCATTCGATTCGGTAAAGCCTATGACGCTCGCAATATGCCGGCGCTGCAGTGTTACCAGTGGGAGAAAGGACAAACACCTGCTTACCCATGGAGTGTCCGGATGCCCTTGACGCTAGGCGCTTCTGCTACCTACGTTCCCACAGAAATTCAAACTGCTTACGCCTGAGGTGTCCATGCTGCCCATGTTTGAGCCGAAAACCCGCCTCTTGGCGAAAACCATTCAGGTGGCGAATGAGGAGACCCAGTGGGAGTCCTTTATTGTCAAGCTGCTGAAAAAACTTGAACTGCCAGAAGAGAAGAGAAGGGCCGCTGAGGCTCGGTATTACGAGCTCGCCCGACATGTGGCGCATAAGCTGAATATGCGTGAAGAAAACGTGCATGTCGTCGTACAGGGTTCGATGCGTACCCAAACCACCGTTGCGGGCTACGGGCCGGAAAAGTTCGACCTCGATATAGTGATTAAGGTACGCGGTGGGCCTCTATCAGTTATGCCACCCGACATGTTCTTCAATACCTTCGGGGAGGCACTCCGGGGGATCCCTGGGGCTGGTGAACCTGAGGCGAAGAACCGTTGTTGGCGACTGCGATACCCCGGGGAGTCGTTCTACTTCGACGTTACTCCTGCCGTTCCCGTTTCGTACGCCATTACGGGTGCGGACTTGCGGGTACGCGATCAGGAGAAAGGTTGGAGCCCTTCAAACCCTGAAGAGTTCGCTAGCTGGTTCTGTTCAATTGCTCAGCTCAGATTTGCTTTTGAGCAGCGCCGGTGGTTGATCAAAGCCGAAGACGCTGTTGTTAAGGTAGATCCACTCCCCAGTGAGCCTGTGCGGATCGATGACATTTTGCGTCGGCTGGTACAGTTAATGAAGCTGCACCGTGATAGCTATTTCCGAAAGCTACCCGATGAGCGCCGCATGGCAATGCCGATTTCTGTGATCTTAGTTACGCTTGCGACCAAGGCGTACCAGGATATGGCAACTCAAGAGCCCAATGCTTTTGTATCGGCAATTGACGTGGTTTTGGAAGTTGTCGAGCGCATGCCTGTCTATATCAAGCGTGACCGCCAATTCGAGGTTAACAACCCTGCTTTAGAAGGCCCTTATCCAGAAAACTTCGCTGATAAGTGGAATCATGACGGTGGGCTTCGTGCCCGAGAGTTCAACACATGGCACCGTCAACTGAGCGATGATCTCTTCGCGCTCTTCGTAGCCGGTTACAGTAAGCGCTCGGAAGAAAAAATTCGTGCCGTTTTCGGGGAGGTCGGTGTGTCTGGGTGGAAGGAAATGCAGCCCCAGCCAACGGGTATTTTAGGTGGCCTCCTGGCAACTGCGCCAGGCAACTCGGCAACGCAGCCTCAACGGCCTCGCTCTACAGGGGAGCGCGACACGCTTGCTTGATCCGGGATTTGGAAGGACGCCGTATGAGCTTGCGGCACAGGCCATACAAGATTGGCTTGATGGGCCAGGCTCGACATTCGCGGTACCCTCTCGCCGCGCGCACAACAGGGGAAAGATGCATGTCTGGGATCTTGAGTTGGTACATCCTAGCCAAGGTTCCCAACGTGCCGAGATTTGTATTTCTATAGATTTTCCGGCTGTGCCCCCAGCCGTTTATTTATCCAAGCGACTTTGCCTAGTATGGCCGCATGTGGAAGAGACAGGCTTGTTCTGCCACGGTGTGCAACCCTCGCCGGATGACTACGACAACCCTGTGGGTGCCGTGAAAGCAGTGCTGACAAAGCTAGAGGACTTCTGGCAAAACACTCAGGATCCAGCTTGGATTCAGACAGAGTTCCAGAGAGAAAGCTTGTCGTACTGGGCGCGTTTTTGTCTGAGGCAAAGAGCTTTAAATGGAGGAGTGGCGCCAATCTGTGCTCGAGTAAATTATTCGCAGGTAGATGATCCAGTGGAAGGTCGGGTCGCAGCGTATTTTTCAGGGCAGAGAGAGAAACGAATTACGAGCCTGCTCGCCAACCTAGGTGATACAGACCCGCATTCCCTTGCCACCCGTCACGGCTGGTCGCACGGCACTTTGAAAAGGGGGGGCTCGTTATTTATTCCTTTACCGGACTCGTTTCTTTGGACTCCCGACGCCTGGCCGACCTCAATCGATGAACTCAATGCGCTAATAAGCCATTTGACCGGCGATACTCACAGGCTTAAAGCTTGGCTAATAGAAAAGAGCCAAAAATTTGAACAAATACTGATGGTTGTTTTCGTTCAGTCCGATGTCTGTTATGGCTACCTACTTGAGGCTCCAACGATTCCGGGTATGAGCAGGCCGCGTATCACTCCGATTTACTTTGACCGTGTGGATGCTAATTGGGCTTTAGCGCGGGATCAAAACCTGGGGGCGGTGGATCGGCGCCGAAGCGTTAAGGCTTTGGTTCTAGGTTGTGGCTCACTCGGCTCAATGGTCATTGAACACTTGGCGAGAGCAGGAGTGGGCAGCATTGACATCGTCGACAAGGAGAGTTTCGACGCTGCGAACTGCGCCAGACATGTGCTCGGTGCTGATAGTATCGATTTGGGCAAGGCCAATGAAATGACTTCCCGTCTGCTGCGACTCGTCCCTTCAGTACAGGTGAATGCACATCGCGTTAAGGCAGAGCGCTGGGTTCCTTCACAGTGTAGGCCAGGACAGTACGAGGTTGTGGTTGATCTGACGGGTGAAGCTGCCGTGCGCAGCATGCTCGTTCGGTATCGCAATCTGTGTTTCGATGGCTCAGCAATTTTCCACGCTTGGATGGAACCGTTTTGCGCAGCAGCCCACCTAGTCCACCTGGCTCCGGCGGATCAATACCCCGTTGAAGAGCCAGCGGTTGGTGTGAACGTCGCCCAGTGGCCATCCGGCACCCTCATCCAGCTACCTGCTTGCGGAACAGGGTTTCATCCCTATGGATCATCTGATGTCGCTCAGGTCGCAGGATTTGTATCAGAGCGTACGCTCGCTGTAATAGACGGTGTGGCTAAAGACTCCCAAGTGTGGAGTTGGGTTAGATCTGAAGGGTTTTTCAGCACTCTCAGCGTTGCAGCAGTATGTGGCCCGTATGTCCCAAAGACGAAAAGCATATTTGACTCTGTTCAGTTGACTCGATCATTCCATGATATTTATGGAGGGTAGATATCCTTTGCGCTTCCAAATACCAGATGCAGCCTGGTGTCTGGAGTTTCCTAAGGAAGCGGTGCTTCAGCTACAGGCGCTTGCCCAGAAGGGTGGGCAGTCACGCGAGTTGGTTGGACAGCTATACACCCGTGATCTTCAGGCTCTTTCAGTGCAGGTAGACCACGTAACGCTAATTGCGCCACTCTGGGCCAGGTTCACTTCTGTCCGTTTAGATATGAAGGCTGTACGTCGTGAGCGAGATCGCTTGTTTGTTCAGGGACTTCACTGCATCGGCTTCTGGCATTCGCATCCCGAGCTGGAGCCACATATTTCGCCGACTGACGTTGCCATGGCTGAGGAACAGGCACGAGCTGGAAAATCAGGTTACCAGGGGCTGGTATTCATGATCCTTGGCACCGCACCTGCACCAATGGGATTTGGAGTGTGGGTACATGATGGAGCAACGCTCTGGCGTGCTGAAAGCCTCATTCGATAACCGTCATTTAGTTGAGCTATCTAGAAGTTGCAGAACCAGCGAGGCCACATTTTTTGCATCATCAATTCCTCGATGATAAGTCCCGTCCCATACGATCCCCAGCTTTTCTATACAAGGCTTTAGGCCAGAGGGCCGTTGACCAGAATCGTATTCCACCCAATTTTTTACATTGAAGTGGGGGATGCTTTCCAGGATGGCGCTGCACTGATTGATTGCCCCATCGCGTTGAATCTGGACGGCGTCGTAACTACCCCATGAGGCCCAAGCAACATCATCATAGGTACTAATGAAGTCCCTGAGTCGCTGCATTGCGTCAGTAAAGCTGGGCGCCGAATCAATATCGCGTTGCGCTATGGTCGTCAGCTTCTTACAGAAAGGAGTGAGTACCGGGTGCAGGTGGGGACGTACAAAAGTCTGAAAGCTTTTCGTCTTTTGCTTCCTATGAAGATCTATCACGACAAGGCCGATCTCAATAGTCTCCATTTCACTGGGCTTCACAACCAAGGCCCGCGAATGATCACCCACCTCTATCTCATCACAGGTGGCCTCAAGGTCAACGCATAAAAGATACCGGAACCGCTTGAGGTCGTGGTAAATGCTCTGTATTACTCGGATAGGCATAGTCCAACAGGCCATCTGATTGGGGGAGATCTACGATTCTACGACCTTTCTACATTCGCCGCTCCGTTCGTTGTTTATGCCAAGTGCCAGCAGACTCGTCTAGTGCTGGAGCCTAGGGTATCAGCCAACTACAGGATCCGATTCGAGTAGTAAAATCTTCTGTTCGTGTCCTTAGTCCATTTCGAGCACGTACTGGAAATGGGGACACAGCTTTTTCGGATTGCACGTTATCAGTATCACTCATCAAGTGAGGTACCACATTGCATGCATTCGGGAGCTTTTAGGCCGTCTCCACAGATAGCGCAGCGTTGTTTATCTGCAACGCATGAACCATGCTCACAATGGTCGCAGAAATTCACTGGGCCTTCATCCCCTTGCGTGGCCGCTATGTATAGATCCGCAAAGTATTGCCCCGTAAGCATCGGGTCATCAATAGACCTCATGGAGTGTCAGATTTTAGCTGCAGAGCGTATCGACGGAAGGTACCTTTTGGCCCTCATCGTCGGATGGGCCGATCTTCACATGGTGTAGATTTTTCGAATTGGCAGGTGGCTAATTCTTGAGCATATACATTTTTGCCGACGAGACGAGTGAAAGCATCTGAGTCGGCCAATCCGACAAAATGATCTCCAACCGTATTGCCACAGGCTATTTCCGTAAGCACCGCTGACAGCTATGCTGGCGTGGCTTTCGATGTCGAGCGCATCAATCGGATCAATAATTAAGCCAGAAATTATTTTATGGCGCTAACTCGGTGGGCGATAACGTGAAATTGGAACGCTTGGTCGATATGCTTAGGGAAGTAACTGCGCTTTCACGGGAAGAATTCTCAGGAGTGGGCGTGATTGTACTGGAGGATAATGTCAGTCTACCAATATTTCCAATGCGCATTGATTTTGTGATTGATGGCTCCTTGGATAGTGCGCATTACTTGGCGGAGATATCTAATCCTAACAACGATTTGCACGATGGTTTTCATGTTTTGAATGCTGATCTAAAAGTTGTTTCGTTGGCGCAGTATTTCTCGCCTCCGATTCCGCCCGGTGTTCTGCCAAACCGAAATCGTGTATTCGGAGGGCGATATTTGGCAGCTCTATTTGGTTCTAGCTTGCCTGGGGTGATCTTTACTGGGATTTCCACGCCGAAGCTGGGTGTGGCTGTGTTTAAAAATGGCAGTGAAGTCTATTTTCAGGAGGCATAAATGTTTTCTACACTTTCTCCGTTAAAAGCTATGGTGCTTGTTGCTAAGATCTATGCTTTTTTTGTGACTTTATTGATTTTTTTAATGTTTGTCTGTGGCGTGGACGTGACGCTCCAGCACGCTCTCAGGATTGTAGTTGGCGGAGCTGTAGTATTAGAGATTTCATTGTTTCTGTTAGGCAGCTTCCTGTGGAGAAAGTTGTGGAGGCGTTTTCCAGCTCTTAATGATTGGGTGTTTCCGGATTTGAATGGTATGTGGGATATGAGTATCACGTATGTTTGGGACGGTAAAGGTGGCTCAGCAAAAGCTGTCGCACATATTAAGCAAAGCTTGTTTTCAGTGAGCATGGAAGTTCACTCTGAAAGCTCTGACTCCGAAACGCTTGTGGTTAAAACTCTGAAAGATGTCAACTCTGCTCGGCCTGTGCTTTACTATTTTTATAGGATAATCCCGAAAGGTTGTAACGATGCGGTTGGAGGCGGTTATGAGGGTGCATCAATTCTTAAGCTTTATGGTCATGAGGGTGACGTATTAAGAGGCAATTACTTTACGAGTCGAAAAAGCCAAGGGCAATTTTCACTGACAAGACTGCGGTCATAGATTCTGCACAAAAGGGCATAGACACGGGGTCATATGATGTTTGCGCATATGTTTTAAACTGTGCATATTATCCACAAAGCTGGATGTTGATAAAGCCTGCGACACTAGCAACACCCTTTCACAAACTCCATAAGTAGAGAGGAGGGTGGCTTGATTATCGCCTCGCTGCACCCCACCGTCGGATAATGAGTTGTGGGTTACTGCCAAGCGGAGCGCGCAGGCACGAGGATGAATGCCCAAAGGGCCGAGACGCCGAAAGGTGGCTCGGTTCACGCCAGTCGACCCGTAAGTGCAGGCTCAACTATGACGAAATCCTGAAGTACCTGCGAGCAGGGACGCGAAGGACGCGGTGTATTGCAGCACTCATATACCGATGGCCCAAGGCCGAGAACTTTAGGAGCTGATCACTACGCTCCGCGCCTCAGGCGAATATCCATTCCTCGAATCGGTTTTCAAGGAGTCCGCGACGGATTCACCTTGCTGATCATTACGCCTTTCAACCCGAACTAGCATTAGCGCAGGCGGAGTTTTCTGCCGCTGCGGTGCTACCGTAACAATCATTCTGTTTCGACCTTTACACACATAGTTAGAGGGAGGCAGGTGCCTTGGGAGCCTGAATGGCAAAACCCTCCTTTGGAAAGAACTGCTGAAATTTATGTAGGGCGTTCTGTAATAGCTCATCAGTGTTGGGGTAGTCACCGCTGTACCGCCCGGACTTGGAGTTGATCTTCCAGTTACCCTTTCCGGCTTTATGCAATTCACCAGCGATGCGGGCTGGCTTGAACCCGGTGATGCTGGGGTGGCCGCACTTCTCTAACCGGCCATTAATCTTTACGGTGAGCTCCTTGCCAATGATCAAGGCCCCATCCTTAGATATTGTCCAAATTAGGTAGCTAGCCCCCCTCGTAAACTTGGTATTTAGCTCTACGATAGGTATACGCGGTGCGTCATAAAGGCAGACTGCAGTAGGGTTCTTGAAGATATCCTGCTCACGGATTTCTTGCTCTTTAAGGTAGAGTGGGGCTCTCAGTTCACCGTACGTCTCATCCAAGTAGCGATCCATGGAGGTGTCTTTCTCCACGAGGCGCCGCATGAACGAAGGGAAGAACTGGCCGTCTTTAGCTTTGAAGCTTTTGGCAGTGTGGTTGCTTAGCAGGAGGTTTAGGACGACGTTGCCGTAGAACATATCGTCAGTAAAAACAGCAGAAACCGCGTCCCCCTGGGGGACGTCAGTGGCATCAATGAACGCCTTGAAGGCGGGTGTGCCCTCGTAAAAAAACTGTGCTTCCCACTGGAAACGGGCAAAGCCCTTGGTCAAAAATCGGACTTTGTCTTTTTCCCACTGCTTGATCTGTTCCTCGGATGGCTCAAGGTCATCGCTGCTTGCGGTAATCTCAGTAGCGTTGGGGTTGTTGGATACTCCTTTTTCCGCTTCAGCTTTCTCCTCGGAATTCAGTTCGGATAGGTCTGGGGCGTTGAACGCGAACGACTGAGTCCTCACTTCCTGGCGGATGTGGGATATCTCCCTCAGGCGGATTCGGAAGGAAATGCCTTCCACAATGTTGTATTCGTCAGCAGGGAACCATGTCTTCCAGTCCTGAGCTACCTGCTGCTTTATTCGGTCGCAGGTTTCCAGTGCATAGTAAAAGGGTAGGCGGACTTTTTTATCTGTAGGCACGATCAGTACGTCAGGCTCGAAGAGTTCAACTGGATCGCTCCACGTACCATCCGGGTTCATCGTTTGTAAGCCAAGTGCCCACACTTCTCGCATCTGTTTGCGCTTTGTGGAGTAGCCTGCTGTAGGAATGAGCTTCGCTCGGACGTATGGCCCTAGTCGGTCGTCGTGGATGTACAGAATCTGTTCATGATCCTGCTTGTAGCCCACTATGCAAATGGCGTGGTCGCCTTCGCGTTTCGGCCTGTTCTTGCCTGGCCCGCCGAGGGAATGCACGTCCCCGATGAAAATCAGGGGCAGCTGACTATCGATGTGGCTCACCACAGTCTCGAAAAATCGCTTTTCGTCGGTACCTCGGAGGTTCTCCTGGTGATGCCTCAAGCCTTCAGCGTCAATTGAACGCAGCATTTGCTCGGCGTTCAGCTCAGTGTTGGGGAAGCTGTTCGACGAACCATTGCGGTCGTTCAAGGCGTTCATCGTGATTTCACTACACGAATGTACGCTTCGGATGCTGTGCCATTGCAACGCATGTAGGGCAGACCAGATCGCGGTCGTTGCACAGGCGGCGATGACTTTGTCCTGCTCCTGGAAGGCTAGGGACTCGACACTCAGGCTGATCCCGAACAGATCGACCTTGTACTGCCGGCTGAGCCTACGTTTGCGTTTCTCATTCGTAGACTCGTCCTCCATCACCTTGAGGCACGTCTTGCCTATGAAGGTTTTAGGAAGCGGTTTGATGACCATGAAGCCGAGATAGCTGGCCTGCAGTGTCCTCATCAGCTTTTCGGCCTCAGGGCCACCGGCGAGGATCTCAGAAACCATCCCGTGATCCAGTGGGCAGGCGAAGAAATGCATCCGGGCGCATTTGTGCCCGTCATTACCGTAACGCTTGGCGTAATAGCGCGAGAAATCTTCCAGGAAATCCTTGTCCACGTACTCAAACTCAAGCAGTACGTTTTTCGCGTCGAGCCGATTCAGGTAGTTGAAGATGTAACCTACCTGGCGCTTCGTTAGGATATCCGGAAAATCGTAACCAAAGCATTCGCGAACCAGGTTGGTCATGGTGGATTGCGCGAATTGGGATACGAGATACGGAGTCATAGGCATAAAAAAAGCAGCCTTTCGGCTGCTTTCCTTGAAAAAGTGGTTAGAGGCTGCAGGTCTTCGCCAGCTGCTCACGGGTCACTGCCTTGGCAGCGATACGGTTCTCGATTTCACGGTCGTATATTTCCATCTGCCTGCGCGATTGCTCCAGGCGTTTAGAGACATTTCGGTCAGCGTCAACCTTGTTAGGGCTACGGGACAGGGAAATCAGTGCTTGCAGGCTCATGGCTATCTCGTCCAAAGGGCGCGGAAGATTCGCATTCAGGGTGCGAGCTTCGAAGGCATCATCGAACACAATCTAATGGTCGGTAAGGTGCTTCAGGTGTCAAGGGACTGAAGCGACCGGTGATTCTACTGGTGAATGATCAAAAACTCATCACCAGAATTCACTTTCCTACGAACCACTCGACGAATGCAATAGAATTCATAGTTAGGACACTGAATTCGTTCTTGGGTTTGATACGTTTGCGTACACGGGGTGAGTCAAGCACACGATTTCGCATTAGCAACCCGAAATCACCACGAAATTAGTCTACGCACAGGTTATCGGCAACGAACAGCGTAGATAGAGCGGAATCGTGCTCCGAATCGTTGAAGGCTTCGCACCAGGCTTGTTTTCCGTGTCAAAGAGACACCAAAGGCTTCAAACGCTTACGAAGTCACGCGTATCAGCTGTTCCAAGCAAATCCTTCCTCGAAATCCTGTGGCGAGCACCAGCCGGAAATAGAATACGGAAGGTTACCTGAATTGGGCTTTAAGCATTAGGAAGCCGCCTATCAATTAAAGGCATCCCCGCAGCATGGGGGGCCTCAATACCTAGAGCGCTGCTCTCAAACACTAGGCATTCTCTTCGTGGCAACGACCTTCTCTCTGTCCAGCACTACTCCACGGTCGTGCTCGAAGTCGTCCATCAGCATGTTTTCGGACAAATCATTGTGTGCCGCATGCCGCATGCCGCATGCCGCATGCCGCATGCCACTGGTTGTGAGGCAGGCACAGACTCGTCAGCACAATCGGATAAAATCATAAAAGAAACCAGTCGGCTGATCGTTTTGCCAAAGGTACACCGGCATGCATGAACCAGGTACTCACAGGGAGGAGCAGATGAAGCTATTTTTGGACTGTGAGTTCACCCAGCTCAACCGGGACACAAAGTTGATTTCGCTGGCACTCGTGTCCGAGGCCGGCCACGAATACTACGTTGAACTCACAGACACCTACCTAGTGGGAGACTGCAGCGACTTCGTGATCCAGAACGTCCTGCCTCAGCTTAACCTACCTGAACATGGGCAACCCCTGGTCGAAGCTCAAATCTCACTGCTCGCTTTCCTAAGCTACCTTGAAGGCCCGCTCGAGATTTGCTCGGACGCTCCGGATTGGGACTGGGATCTCTTCTGCCTATTGGCCTACGTAAATCATCGTTGGCCAGCTAATGTTGCCAATCGTCCAACAAACCTCATCCTACTATTCAGGCATCTCGAAGCGGATGATATCGGCAGCGTGACGCTCCCGGAACTTCCCCATCACGCGCTGCTAGATGCTCGCCTCTTAGCCGACCTTTATCGTCGACTGACTGCCGGTTCCAATCGAGACATTGAACATGGCTGATGATCTTCGTACGCGTGAGTCTGTCAGGCGAAAAGCCCTCTGGACACTTTCGCACCTAGTGCCGGGCGACCCACAGCTGCCGCTATTTTGAATGTGCTTGACGACATTGAAGACCAAGAGCGCGTCGACTTAAACCAGGGTCATCCGCATCTCGATATTGATGCTGTCCGCAAAGCAGTCCTGATTGAGCGCCACAGTTCCGGTATCAATATCGTTGACGAGGCCAGTATTCCACAGCCGTGGCGTGAGCGTTTTCTACAAGCGAGCACCGGCTCGACGCGCTTGGTCGTTGGCCCGTACGCCCATGACTGGGACAAATTTCTGACTCAATGGCAGGCTGAAATGAAGCACTTGGATGCTCACATGTCTGCAAGGCGTGAGCGTCAGCGTTAGGCGTCGGAGGGCACCTTCGATTGTCTACTTTGGATAGTGCTGACTATACTGGCAACACTAAATATCTGAGGTGTTACATGTCCCGTCTCGCTGAATTCCGCGCGCTTGAACAACAGCTTGCTGCCCAATTGGCAGAGCTTGAAACACTGAAAAACGATGATGGTCTGAAGCGCGAAATTGAATTCGAAACGAAACTACGTGACCTGCTTGGTGAGTATGGTTACAGCTTGCGCAACATTGTCGCGATTCTCGATCCGCAGTCTTCAAACCGCCGTGTTCCAGCCACTGCTGAAACCAAGGGCTCCCGTAAGGCTCGGGCGGTCAAGGTTTACAAAAATCCCCACTCGGACGAAGTCGTCGAGACAAAAGGCGGCAATCACAAGGTGCTGAAGGAGTGGAAAGCTGAATACGGTTCCGACACCGTCGAGAGCTGGCTGGCTCAGTAAATTCGGTTGAGTACAAATAAAGGGCCCTGCGGGGCCCTTCTTTATGGGGAATAGGAGATGCTTCGTTCAGCAGTGTTTCAGTTGGCAGGTGCCTTCAGGTCGGCAGTCGAGACGATGGTACAGACTGGCAATGTCCCTATGCACATCCAAGGTTTTCCACGCGGATGCTGCGGGATCATTTCTGAGCTCATGGGCGACTATTTGAACACCGTAGGGGGCGGCGAATTCTTCTACGTTTGCGGGATGAAGGACGGCGCTTCACATGCCTGGCTTGAAGTCGACGGCCTGATCGTCGACATCACCGGCGACCAATTCGCCGACCGACCTGGTATCTATGTCGACAAACCAGACGCTTGGTATGGCGAGTGGGAGGAGGACATCAAGCGCTTGGCGGTTCATGAACCCTCTGCATTCTTTTATGGGGAAGAGCGCCGATTCCTAGAACGCGTGCTAGAACACATCAACCGAAATGAGGCAGCTGGCGCTGGCTTACCAAAGTAAGCTAACCGCTCGCATGTCTGCCTGGGCTATACGTGGCCAGTTATCGCGGAGATATGGATGTTTAGTTTCTTGAAGGATCGCAGGGAATTCTGGTTGTTTTGCGGTGCTTGGATTGCGTTCGGCCTACTGCTAATCGTGAAGATAAAGCTTGATGTGCCGGCTGGCATGAATGAATGGCCCCGACTGATTACGGCGCTTCAGTCTGATGCCTTCGAAGATATCGCGGGCGATTTGCTGACGGGGGTGATATCAGCGTATTTCTTTTACCTGATTATTGAGTTAATACCGAGACGAAGATCCGAGAAAAAAACTCAGGCAATACTCAGCACGTTGGTGTCATCTTTAGTTGAAACCTTCCTTCACGACCGAGTGATGGCTCACGCAGAGCCACTCGGTAAATTTCATGCGTTAGATGTCGAAGAAGTCGCCCAGTCCAGGACTCTGCTAAATGGCAAGCCCGATTTGAGACAGTTTCTATCTTTAGCCTTCATCGCCAAGTGGGGATATCCAAAATTTTCAAACTCATTGCAGTTGGCCGTTTCACTCGGTGTTGATCATGCTCGAGTTTGGATGGATTTAACGGATTGTGTAGCTAGGATTAAAGACCATGGTGAGCGCGCTGATCGAACGCAGCTACTCGGAAAAATGGTAGATCTGATCAATCTGGTGGGTAAGCCGGAGATTGATGAGAATGTTGAGGATGAAGCGCTTATTTGGCAGTACATGATGCGAGATGATATGAAAAAGTTTCTTGTCCTCGCGGAAGATTGGCAGGGTATATGTCACTGAGCTTGCCGAGTCACGGCTCAGGTTAAGGGCGTCGCGTCATCGTCCGGCAGCTGGCATTCGGCATCAACGGGCGTGCTTCACCGGAGCCAGGGATTACGAGAGCCTTTTCCCTTTAGGCACGCACAACTATCGCAGTAGCGGAGCGCAGAGCCGACTAGATTGAGTGGAGAAATTAGATGGGCATGACGGACGATGAAGACACTGTCTATTGCGACATTCAAATGCCCTTGGCGCAGGGCAGAGAGCTTCTGCAGTTGGTGAGCACACTCAGGGAGTCGAATGCCTACCCGACCCTAGATGGAGTCTTTGAGCGCATGCAGGATGAGCTCAGCACCTCAATCGATATCATTGAGAACCCACCGAACTGGGGGCCATGGCGTCAGTGAATAGACCTCCATTGAGCACCATTTTTAAATTTCTGAACCCGTGCGAATCGGCTGTGGCTGCAAGCAGGTTGCTTACACGCTGCCGTTATTTCTGAACCAGGTCTTTGTATAACTCACGGGCCTCAAGGATCTGATCCCTGATCTCCTCGGGGTCAATCCGCATGCCGCCTCGTGGTGTCACTTGCAGAGTCTTCAGCCCGTTGGCTGCCTTGATAAACGCTCGCTCCTCTGCCTGAACCCATTCAGGACGTTTGTCCTTCCAAAATGACCATGCCATTTCGCCTAGCCTCCCACCACGATGTATAGAAGCTAGTATGTGGTAGCCGCAGGGAATGTCCAAGCTGGGTAATGACTTTGATAATTGTGCAAGCGGAGCGCGCAGACCAGGAGGGTCGAAGGGCATGAGGATGGAAGCCCGAAGGGCCAAGACCTGTCGTAGACAGGGCTTGGTTAACGACAGCCGTCCCTGCAAGGGCATGCTACGGCCAATGGTGCTTCAATAACTATCGAGAAGTACGCTGATCGAATGACCTGGGTACAACTCCCTGTGCGCAAAGATCGTATGTCCTGCGCAATGCCACCTCGTCACCAGACGACACCCTGACATGAGTAAAGATCGTCGACAGAAAGCGTTTCCTTTCGCCGTTGCCGAGCTCAGACCAAATTCTAGGCTGTCCTTGTGCATCAGGAATCGCCAACCGGTCGAGGAGATACTCTTCCAGACTGTGCAGACGTTGTTGGCCATCAATCAAAATTTCACTGTTTTCGGCTAATGCCCTGCTACCGATCACTGGCTCGTACCAGTCATTCGTGAGGTAGCTCCCCAGATCCGCGCCCGACCATACTGCGGAAATGAAACGAGCCTTCTGCCCAAGGTTCCACTCCAGCCCGCGCGCCCACGATGGAACGGGCATGCCCATAACGAATCGCGCCGCCCACGGAAACTGCTCCCGAACGGAGGAGGGGTCTACCAGATACTTTTCCCAGTTGCCGACTAAGACTTCGAGGGGACAATGACTGACGGTCGTGGGCAGAAGACGCTGCGGCATATGGATGTGCATGTCTGATGTTCCGCCGTCGGCGTAACGTTTAAAAAGCGAGGTCATAGTTTTCCTGGGCAGCTCAGGTTGGTCGAAGTATTCGGGTAAGTACGAGTGCATCGCCATGCATCCACCGTTGCAATGATCAGCAGATCCCGATCTGTGGAAATATCGATCTGCCCGCTATCGGCCAATGCATGCGCATAGCCCTCGGCATAGGCTGCCGCCTTGTTGAATTCGGATGTGCAGGCTGAGGATTCGATGTAGCCGATCAGCCGCTCCCATGTCCGCCGTTGGCGGTTGCCGATAATCGTGTAGGGGAACGATAAGGCGCTGTTCAGGCGCCGTGAGAAGTCATGTGTAGAGAAGGTCAAAGCCGTCGCTCAAAAAGGGTACTTACTCATCACAAACGGTTGGTTTCGGAAAACCTTGAGCCTGAAGCGATTTTTTTAAGAGATACAGATTTGCCCAAGCACGGCAGCTGGGACTGATGCGTTGGAGGACTGTCACATCAGGCAAGCGGAGCATGCAGGCACGAAGATGGAAGCCCGGAGGGGCAAGATAGCCATTGAAAATGGTTGGCTTGATTCACGACAGCTGGCCCGAAGGGCGTGCCAAATGCCGTTCTGCATGAATAAGCTCTCTGACTGAATTTGCATGCTGTCAGCATTACTCAAATACCCTGTTCCAGGCCCGTTTATACAGCTCGTTACAGGCATCTGGTGAGCCACCAAATACACCTCCAGCTACCCGTTAAGCGCCAATATCTTCTACTGAGCCAAAGCCATAGAGTCCAAGATAGAAGGCGCAGTAAAGGAAGGCTGACTCAGCCCTACTGCGTACTAACTGACTAACGAGATCTTATAGCGCTGGAGCCAGTTCCTCTTCTAGCTCCAGCGGCTGGCCTGGTATGTACTCTATGTAACTGCGTATCAACCTGCACTCCCTTGGCTTAAATAGCTCATCAAAAATATCATCCAGCAGCTCCAGAATCTCCTGAATCATTTTCTGGACGTCATAGTCTTTTGCCGTGAATCTGACGTAGACAGGCTTTCTTCTGCTCCCGTTAACTGCGATGAGTTCATAGTAGTAGATTCTAGCTCTTTCTTGTTCCTCGCTATCTCGGCGAGCAATTTCAACCTGAAGTTGATGAATGGTTTCTGGGTCATAGTGAATTCCCTCTTGTGTGGTTAGTTTGTGCCACGTCAGTCTGGAGCGCTTTAGTTGTCTGCCGCTTATATGATTGCCGTCAAACTCAAACGAAATGCCCTTGGGCTCGCCTTCGCCGTTGAGCGTCAGGTTGATGTAGACCTTTTGCTTCCTGAGCAGCCGGGTGAACGTGAACATATCCCCATCGACGGCGTTGGTGGCTTCGATAGCGCCTGCGATCTTGGCGATCATTTTGTGCTTGAGCGGTAGGTCACCGTCCCGGATCGATGCTTGTAGCTCTGCGTGGGTAATGGAAACGCCCCAGGTGTCCTTCGGCTTCGGTGCTTTTGACAGGCTGAAGCGGGCTTCTATGGCCGACACTGAGTCCAGGCTGATGCTTCGCTCGTTGCTGTCTTTGACCATGGAGAACTCGTCATTGAGGCGAATCCTGTTGGCGACGATGTGGACGTGTTGATGGTCTTTGTCCTGATGCATCACAGCGACGTATTGGTTGGTTTCGTCGAAGCCCAGGTCTGTCATGTATTTCTCGACAGCTAAGCGCCACTGAGGGGTTGTCAGGGACTCGCCGGGGCGCAGGCTTATCATCGCGTGGAAGACCGGCTTGATGGGCTTGTCGGAGTCGATAGCGAAGCGCCTGAGCGTCTCGACTTGGTCGAACTCTCTAATCATCTCTGCGAGATCGTCTTCGTTACCCTGGAGAACACATGGCAGGGGATCGCGGCTCATTGTGTTGAAGCTGATGGTTCGGATGCCACTGATCTCGTGGTCGTGCTTCGTGCAGCCGAAAATGTACCTGATGCGGTTCTTGAAAGACCCTGCGGACTTGGGAAATATCTTGCCGATCATTTCACACCCCCAAGATTCACTTGAGCGATGTACTTCACTTTCTCAAGCAGTTCGGAGCTTGGACGGTCGGCGTTGATCATTGATGCCAGATTCATGAGCTCACGGGCGATCTGAACAACGTCCTGACCGACTTTAGGCTTCACTTGTCCGTTAGCAACGAAATCGCGAATGAACGCTCCAGCGGACTTGTATCCTGCCTCAACGACTTTAGCATTCATGGCATCGAGCTCCGTTTTGTTTAGTCGCAGGGTGATGCGGGATTCTTTGTTTTGTCTCTCAATAGTTTTCATCTTGGCTCACCTTTATCGTTTTTATATGAGCTTTGTTCTAACGCAACACCCGTAGGGATGTGAGTATCTAGCCCTACTTGTCTGACATAGACACAACTGGCTAAAAAGAAGCTCTAGATCTATTGTGCAAAAAGAGTTTTAGGTGGGGCTAGTGGTTTTGCTAATTATTTTGATTTATTTGCTTGTATACCGAAACTTTCGCAAGGTGTGAATGCGAAATCGTAGTATTGGAGTGCGAAATCACTCTGGTCGAGTGCGGTTTTACTTTAGGTAAGTGCGGAGCTCACAAGGGATGAGTGCGAAGTCGCAGTATGGTCTTGCGACTTCGCTTTGACAGTAAGTAATATGGAAGGTATATCAGTTGTAGAAGGTTATACTTGGGAATATACCAGTCTCTTTACCTTCTTCAATGATACTGTCAAATGGATCAAAGAACTTCTCTGGTGTACTGAGCTTTGCTGTCCATGTCACAAGCTCTGGATATCCCATTACGTAACATGAAGAATTCATTTCTTTACCCAGCCCAAGAACTCGTTCCGAGTAGCTCTCCCATTCATTGATAAAAGTTTCCTGGATAACTATAAGATTTCGGATCACTTTGTCGTGCGTTTCAATCTCAAAGATATCTTCGCCAAAGTGAAACTGCAGGTTCTCACCACGTCTGAGGTACTTAATTGCTCCTCTCGTTTGATCAATAGCTTTATCAAGAGCCTTTGAAACTGTCGAGATCTTTCTTTTTAGAGTTCGATCTAAGGACTTCTCCGTGTTTGGACTGTCCTTGGCCTGAATCAGCAGCAGATATTCGTCGGAGGCAACTAAAACGTCGACGAACTCTTCATTGTTATCTGTGCGAAGTGGGTTCAGGAATATTGAGTCTTCATGAAATACTTTCTGAAGTAGCTTAACAATATCCATCTCTTGAAAGCTACCTGGCTCTAGCCTCTCAAGGGTCGAGTGGCTCACAGGTGGGCCTTTTTGAAACAGATTGTTCATGGGTACTGCGTCTAGAATGAATAAATCCTCGATCATTAGAGGTTCAAGGAAATTAACCTTGATCGAGTTCTTATCATCCTGAAGCGATCTGCGCATGAACCAGTGATTAGTTAAGTCACGAATTTCATAAGCAGCCTCAAGGCTTGATGGGGCAAGCTTGTATTGGCCTTTGTCGAACTCTGCGAACTTTGTGTTCTGCGACCTGTAGCCAAGAAGTTCGCGATTGTTGTCGTCAAAGAAATGAATGTCGAAGCTTTCCGATGAAAGCAGGTCAAATATGGAGTGTCCCATCTCATCGTCTAGCAGGGGAGTAACAACCATCAGTGGGTTGAGCTCATCATCTTCATATGTAGTGACCAGACCGTGGTAAGTCTCTCCGTTCATCCGACATGGGGCTAGATAGAACCCGATGCGCTGCTTGGCTTTTGCGGCTAGTACGGCCTCCTTGGGCACTTTAATTATGAGGAGGAGCGTACCTTCCTTGTCGTTTGCAATCGTACTTATCCCGTGATGTAGATCTCTCACGTGCTGCATCAGATGTGGATAGCGGATGGTCAGCATTGTGTCTCCATGAGGCTGGCATAGATCAATGTGCCACTACTCATAGCATGAAAGTGGCAGCTATTCACTGAGCAGGAGAGGGGAAAAGTAGGTAGTGCCAGTCGGTAGTGCTATGGCTGGAGGCACTGGCGCTCAGCGTGGAGTCCAATCGGTCTGTCCAATGTTTTCGCTGTCAGGGTAGGAGGGCGGTATCGATGTCTGCACACAGAATGTACACGATCACAGCAAACCCCAATGAATTAAGGCTTTGGTGATCCAATCCATCATCGGCGCAACGGAAAAGCGCCGAGAAAGAGGTCGTGGTAAAGCGGTCGTCAGGGGCATTGGGCAATCTGAATGGGCAGGGCAGAGGGCGTGAGTTTATCAGGAATCCTTGGGCAGGATTCCTGGTCAGTCTCTACGGCTTCTCGTCAGCCCGTCACGACCGTCCCATTATGGAAAATCTCGCGCCGAGCCCGGCGGCTGATGTTTTCATGTTTGCTCAGGGTATA
>NZ_QUZU01000006.1 GCF_004682055.1 Pseudomonas kairouanensis
GGGGCATGCCCGGCGCCGAAGCCTTGGTGCGGCACTTGAAGGCGCACAATATCCCGATTGCTGTGGGCACCAGTTCGTCGCGCAATTCGTTTGGCCACAAGACCACCTTGCACCGCGAGTGGTTTGGCTTGTTCGACACCATCGTCACCGCTGACGACCCGGAAGTGGGCGCGGCCAAGCCTGCACCGGATATCTTCCTCACTGCTGCGCGCCGCCTGGGTGTGGCGCCTGAGGACTGCCTGGTGTTCGAGGATTCGCCGTTTGGTGTGACGGCGGCGAAGGCTGCCAACATGACGGCCATCGCTGTGCCTGATGAGGCCATGGCGGACAGCAAGTATCACCATGCTGACCAGATCATTCGCAAACTCGCAGAGTTTGATTTGGCGGCGTATGGCTTACCACCAATGCGCTGAATAAAACGCGGTAAAAAGTGTGGGAGCGGGCTTGCTCGCGAAAGCGGAGTGTCAGTCGACAGATTAATCGACTGATCCACTGCATTCGCGAGCAAGCCCGCTCCCACATTTGGTTTTGCAGTGTTCCTGGCAGCTTAGGCGCTGAAACCACCATCGATGGTCAAGCTCGCACCCGTGATGTAACCGGCCTCTGGGCCTGCAAGATAAGCCACGAAGCTGGCAATCTCTTCAACATGGCCATACCGGCCCACCGCCATCAACCCAATCAAGCTCTCGGCAAAATCACTGTTTGCCGGGTTCATATCGGTGTCCACCGGCCCAGGTTGCACATTGTTGATGGTGATGCCCTTAGGCCCCAGGTCGCGCGCCAAGCCTTTGGTCAAGCCCACCAGCGCTGCTTTGCTCATCGCATAGGGGCCGCCACCGCCAAAGGGCATGCGCTCGGCGTTGGTGCTGCCGATATTGATCACCCGGCCGCCGTCACCCATGTGCCTGGCCGCTTCCTGGGTGGCGATAAACACGCTGCGCACGTTGATTGCCAGGGTCTGGTCAAAGTCTTCCAGCTTGAAGTCTTCCAGCGGTGCGATGGCCAGTACACCGGCGTTGTTCACCAGGATGTCCAGGCGCCCAAAGGCTTCGACGGTGGCGTTGACGGCGTTGCGGATTGCTTCGGCACTGGCGCTGTCGGCGTGGATCGCCAGGGCCTTGCCGCCTTCGCTGATCACGCTGTTTTGCAGTTCTTCAGCCTTGGCGGCCGAACTCACGTAGGTAAAGGCAACTGCTGCACCCTGCGCGGCGAGGCGCTTGACGATGGCGGCGCCGATGCCGCGGGAACCGCCTTGAATCAAGGCGACTTTGCCGCTGAGGTTTTGTGTGGTCATGTCGATCTCCTAGCTGTTCAAGGCGGAATGCCTTGTTGTTGGAGCCGAGTATCGACCTCACCGACCCACCCCGGTAGACCGTGATTGCTATAGTCTGTGTAAACCAAAAGTTTAGAGTGGGGTGAGATGGAAAGCTTTGGCAGTATCGAATGCTTTGTGCGCAGCGCTGAGGGTGGCAGTTTTGCCGAGGCAGCGCGGCACTTGAGCCTCACCCCGGCAGCGGTCGGCAAGAGCGTCGCCAAGCTGGAGGCGCGCTTGGGGGTGCGCCTGTTCCAGCGCAGCACCCGGCGCCTTACCCTGACCGAAGCGGGCAAGCTGTTCCTCGACGAAGTCAGTGGCAGCCTCACCACCATCCAGAATGCCGTGGCCAACCTGGCCAGCGCCGAAGGGCGGCCGGTGGGCACGCTCAAGGTCAGCATGGGCACGGTGTTTGGCAATCGCTATGTGGTGCCGCTGTTGGGGGCGTTCATGCAACGTTTCCCGGATATCAGCCCGGACTGGCATTTTGATAACCGCCAGGTGGACTTGATCGGCCAGGGCTTTGATGCGGCCATCGGCGGTGGATTCGAGCTGCCTCAGGGCGTGGTGGCGCGCAAGCTCACGCCTGCACACCGCGTGTTGGTGGCCTCGCCGGATTACCTCGCGCGGTGCACGTCGGTGCGAACGCCCGAAGACCTGTCCCACTGCCACGGCATCCTTATCCGTTCGCCGCAGACCGGGCGTATCCGCTCATGGCAACTGACCAGCCGCGAACGTGAACACCGCCCATTGGTGCTCAAACCCAGCATGACCATGAGCGACTCCGAAGCCGCCTGCTGCGCCAGCGCCCAGGGTTTGGGGATTGCGTTGGTGAGCATGCCGATGGCCGTGCCGTTTCTGGACAGTGGCGCGGTGGTGCGGGTGTTGCCGGATTGGTATGTGGATGACGGCAACATTTCCATCTACTACGCCGAGCACAAATTGCTGCCGGGCAAGACGCGGGCGTTTGTGGATTTCATCATCGAGCAGTTTACCGAGCAGCGGTTAGGTCAGCGGTTCAGCGCAATCTAAAACTGTACACGGCTCAAAATGTGGGAGGGAGCAAGCCCCCTCCCACATTGGATCTTCAGCGGCCGAACTCGCCCGGCCAGCCAATCACCTTCTTCGGCCTCGGCGTCGCATAAGTCCTGATCTTCGACGTCGACAACCCCAACCGCACCAGCGACTCGGCAATCGTCACCGCCGCCGTTACCCCATCCACCACCGGTACACCGGTACGCTGGCGGATCTGCTCATCCAGCCCAGCCATGCCGCCGCAGCCAAGGCAGATCACCTCGGCCTTGTCTTCGCTGATCGCCAACTCGGCCTGACGTACGATGGCCTCCATGGCGGCCAGCGGGTCTTCTTCCAGCTCCAGCACCGCCATGCCGCTGGCCCGCACCGAGGCGCAACGCTGGTAGAGCCCGGCGAGTTTCAGGCGGTCTTCGATCAGCGGCACGGTACGGTCCAGGGTGGTCACCACCGAATAGGCGTGGCCCAGGAACATTGCAGTGCTGGCGGCGGCTTCGGTGATGTCCACCACTGGCACGTTCAACAACTCCTGCAAGCCTTCACGGCCATGTTCGCCATAGCCGGCCTGGATCACCGCATCGAATGGCTGGTCGTAGGCCATCACCCGGTCCATCACCGCTATAGCCGCCAGGTAGCTTTCAAAATTGCCCTCCACCGACTCCGCGCCGAAGTAAGGCGTGAGCCCGACAATCTCAGTACCCGGTGCCGCCACGGCTCGTGCCTGCTGGGCAATGGTGTCGGTGATGGATTCGGTGGTGTTGACGTTGACCACAAGGATACGCATGGGAGGTCCTTATTAATGACTGACGTTATCGACGGCAATGCTTTCGCCACTGACATCGGCGTAGAACGGCTGGCGCTTGGCGATCAGCAGGTACAGCAACCCTGCAATCCCGGCGCCAAACATCCAGGAAAACGGTGAGACGCTGGCAAAACCAGGCAGCAGGGCTAGCAGAATGGCGATGACCGCTGCAGGAATAAATGCCGCCACGGCGCGCAAATTCACCCCGCGGCTGTAGTAATAAGCCCCGTTCGGGTCTTCGCTATACAGCTGCAACACATCTACCCGGCTTTTACGGATCAACCAGTAATCGACCATGATCACCCCGTACAACGGCCCCAGCAGCGCGCCCAGGCCGGAGAGGAAGTACACGATCACCAGCGGGCTGTTGTAGAGGTTCCACGGCAGGATCAGCACCGCCACCATGGCGCTGATCAACCCGGCGCGACGGAAGTTCAGGTACTTGGGCGCCAGGTTGCTCAGCACAAACGCCGGTGCGACAAAGTTGGCCATGATGTTCACCGCCACGGTGACGATCAGGAACGCCAGGCAACCCAGCACCAGGAAGAAGGTATTCGGGATAGCGGCGATGATTTCGGTGGGGCTTTCGATCACTCGGCCATTGAGCTGGAACTGCCCGCCGCACAGCAGCACGGTGATGGCGGCAAACACCAGGATGTTCACTGGCAGGCCCCAGAAGTTACCCACCTGGATGGTCTTGCGGCACGGCGAGGAGCGGGCGAAATCGCAGAAGTTGAGGATCAGCGTGCCGTAGATCGCCAGCCACAACGCGCCACCGGCAAAGATATTGCGCCACATCTCGCCGCCGCTCAGCGGCTCGCGGATCGACCAGGCAATGTTGCCGCCGGTCTGGAAATACATCCAGCCGGCCAGCGAAGCCACCGTCAGCAGGATCACCGGCCCGGCGAAGCCTTCATAACGGCGCACCATCTCCATGCCGTAAGCCAGGATCACCAGTTGTACCAGCCAGATCGCCACGAAACAGGCCCAGCCCAGGGACGACAGGCCGAGGATCGAGTCGTGGTCGTATTCGGCAAAGCCTGGATGAATGGCCGTCAGCAACACGCGGAAAACCACCGAGGCCAGGTAGGTCTGAATACCAAACCAGGCGATCGCGATCACTGCACGGATCAACGCCGGAATCTGTGCGCCGTGGATACCAAAACTAATGCGGCTGATCACCGGGAACGGCACACCGGTTTTCTGGCCCATATAGCCCGACAGGTTCATGAAGAAGTACACCAGCGCCGCCCCGATGCCGAGGGACAACAGAATCTGCCAGCCGCCCAGGCCCAATGCATACAGGCCAATGGCGAAGGAATAGTTGGCGATGTTGTGCACGTCGTTGGTCCACAACGCAAAGATGCTGTAGCGGCCCCAGCGCCGACCTTCGACCTTGGTAGGCGCCAGGTCCTTGTTGTGCAGGCGCGGGCTTAGGACCAACGGGCCGGGGGCCGTGGTGTTCAGGGAGGAGGGCAGATCCAGTGCGATGTTATTCGAGAGGCTTGTACGCATTCCGGCAGGCTCCAGCTCATCAGCGAGCGAGCCGCAGATGGCAAAGTGTATGTAGGTTTTGTATTTATTGTATACAAAGCTCTTTTCACCTTAAGCCACATGCGTGCCAGTTTTCGATCTATGAAAGCCTTGGGTAATTTCGTTTTTATAGGTTGTTTTAGTAACTTGCTGAATTAGAAGAAATATAAATTGACCGTTTGAACAGGTATTTATTTTTCGGTGGGAACAAGGCGATTCGCGAAGGTGAAACAGAGGAGGGCAGAGGTGTTACGCAATGGTGCAAGCCAAGAGAAATTGCACACATAAATGGCACCGATGGTTACAGGTATGTGTACATATTGAATTGGCAATGCGAAACAAATGTGGGAGCGGGCTTGCTCGCGAAAGCTATGTGCCAGTGATGAATACATCAACTGATACACCGCTTTCGCGAGCAAGCCCGCTCCCACACAAACCGCGCCGACCTGTTTATCGCATCAGCTTCACGCCTTGCTGATGATATTCCCCGCATGCAGCCCGCATTCCTTCTGCGTGGCCTCTTCCCACCACCAGCGCCCCTCGCGCTCATGCTGGTTCGGCAGCACCGGGCGCGTGCACGGCTCGCAGCCAATGCTGATAAACCCGCGCTCATGCAGGCTGTTGTATGGCAGCTCCAACATGCGGATGTAGCCCCAGACTTCCTCGCTGGTCATCTGCGCCAGCGGGTTGAACTTGTAGAGCGTGCGCTCCGGCGTGGAGAACGCCGAATCGATCTCCAGCGCCGCCACCTGGCTGCGGGTGCCGGGGCTCTGGTCGCGGCGCTGGCCGGTGGCCCAGGCGCTCACGCCAGACAGCTTGCGGCGCAGCGGCTCGATCTTGCGCACGCCGCAGCATTCGCCATGGCCGTCCTTGTAGAAGCTGAACAGGCCCTTTTCCTTGACGAAGGGTTCCAGCTTGCTCTGGTCTGGCGAGATCAGTTCGATGTCGATGTTGTAGAACTCACGCACCTGCTCGATAAACCGGTAAGTCTCCGGGTGCAGGCGACCGGTGTCGAGGCTGAACACCTTGACGTTCTTGTTCAGCTTCCAGGCCATGTCCACCAGCACCACATCCTCGGCGCCGCTGAAGGAAATCCACAGGTCATCACCAAACTGGCTGAAAGCCAGCTTGAGAATGTCCTGGGCAGACTTGTTGGCATAGGTCGCGGCGAGTTCGGCGACGTCGAAAGCTTGGTTCATCAGGACGGTTCCTACAAGGTCAGTGGCGCTGAGCGCTCTATAGGGAAGCGATGGTATCAAAATCCGCTCTGCGTTGCGGCGGCGAGCTTGAATCGCTAGAGTTCGGCAGTCCTTTTGCTCGCTCAACCAACAACATCTAAATGGGAGTGTCTTGTGGAAATTGCCTGTCTCGACCTGGAAGGGGTACTGGTTCCGGAAATCTGGATCGCCTTCGCCGAAAAAACCGGTATTGAATCCCTGCGGGCCACCACGCGGGACATTCCCGACTACGACGTGCTGATGAAGCAACGCCTGCGCATCCTCGACGAACATGGGCTCAAGCTCGCCGACATCCAGGAAGTGATCGCTACCCTCAAGCCGCTGGACGGCGCCATCGAGTTCGTCAACTGGCTGCGCGAGCGCTTCCAGGTGGTGATCCTGTCCGACACCTTCTACGAATTTTCCCAGCCTTTGATGCGCCAACTCGGTTTCCCGACCTTGCTGTGCCACCGCCTGATCACCGACGAAACCGACCGGGTGGTGAGTTACCAACTGCGCCAGAAAGACCCCAAGCGCCAGTCGGTGCTGGCTTTCAAGAGTCTGTACTACCGCGTGATCGCAGCGGGCGATTCCTACAACGACACCACCATGCTGGGCGAAGCCGACCGTGGGATTTTGTTCCATGCGCCAGAGAATGTGATCCGCGAGTTCCCGCAGTTCCCGGCGGTGCATACGTTTGAGGATTTGAAGCAGGAATTTATCAAGGCATCGAATCGGCAGTTGAGCCTGTAGGTTATGCGGCGTGGCTGATGGCCTTATCGGGGGCAAGCCCCCTCTCACATTTGACCGAGTACATCCTTTGGAATGCGATCGAGTGTGGGAGGGGGCTTGCTCCCGATGAGGCCAGCCCAGTCACTACAAACCTTCCAGTGTCTGCAACAACACCCGCACCTTCGTCAGCGACTCCTGATACTCCGCCTCCCACTCAGAGTCCGCGACAATCCCGCCGCCGCCCCAGCAGCACACTTGCCCGTCTTTAACCAACAAGCTGCGGATGGCGATGGAGCTGTCCATCTCGCCGCGCACGTCCAGGTACACCAGTGAGCCGCAATAGAGCCCGCGTCGAGTCGGCTCCAACTCATCGATGATCTGCATCGCGCGGATCTTCGGCGCGCCGGTGATGGAGCCGCCGGGGAAGCTGCCGGCGATCAGGTCGAGGGCGTCTTTGTCGTCGGCCAATGTGCCGATGACGCTGCTCACCAGGTGGTGCACGTTGGGGTAGCTTTCCAGGCTGAACAGCTCTGGCACGCTCACCGAGCCGGTGCGGCAGGTGCGACCGAGGTCGTTGCGCAACAGGTCGACGATCATCAGGTTTTCGGCGCGGTCCTTCGGGCTGGCCAGCAGTTCGGCGGCGTTGGCGGCGTCTTCCTCGGGCGTTAAGCCTCGGGGGCGGGTGCCTTTGATCGGGCGGGTTTCGACTTGTCGCTCGCTGATGCGCACGAAGCGCTCTGGCGACAGGCTCAACACTGCGCCGTCATCCGGCAGGCTCTGGAACCCGGAGAACGGAGTAGGGCAAGCCTCGCGCAAGGCGCAATAAGCCGCCCACGGATCACCGCTGCACGGCGCACGAAAGCGTTGGGCAAAGTTGACCTGGTAACAGTCGCCGGCCTGGATGTAGTCCTGGATGCGCACAATGGCCTGGCGATAAGCCTCGGCGGTGAGGTCCGGGGCCATGGGGCCTTGGAGTTTGAAGGTAGCCGGGGTATCGAGGGTCTGTGCGCTGAACAACCCAATCAGGCGTTGGCGCTCGCTATCGACACATGCCGGATGGAAGACAAGCTGGCTGGTCTGCGCCTGGTGATCGCTGATCAGCGCCCAGGCGTATAGCCCAAAGCGTGCATCCGGCAGGTGCAGGTCGTCGGTGGCCAAGGTGGGCATCTGCTCCAGATGGCGGCCGAAGTCGTAGCTCAAATAGCCGATCAAACCGCCGGCAAAGGGCAGTTCGTACCCGGCGGGTAAATTCGCCTCACCCAGTTGCGTGAGGTTTTGCCGAAGACGTTGCAGGAAATCGCTGCCGCTTTCGTTGGGCGATACGGTCAAGGTTTCCACAGGCCATGCGCTGAGCAGGTCGTAACGCCCGCGCTCGGCAGCGGGCCGGCCGCTGTCCAGCAGCACAGAGCCTGGTGCATGGCGAATGGCCGCAAAATACTCGGCGGGGTTGGCTCGATAGGGCAGTGGGTGTACGGAGCAGGTCGACATGCGTGGGATGGATCAGCCGTTGGCTTGGGGGAGGAGATTGTAGTCTGCCGAAGGGTTTGGTCCTAGAGCGCGGTTTCAAATGTGGGAGGGGGCTTGCCCCCGATAACGGTGTGTCAGCGAGCATATTTGTTACTGAACTACCGCTATCGGGGGCAAGCCCCCTCCCACATTGGATTGGGTGTTTAGCCTTCAACCGGCGGAATATGCCCAAACATTTGCTGCACGAACTTCACCCGTTCTTCCGGGGTTTCCGTCACGCCAGCGGCCTTCAATTCTTCCAGGCGCGCTTCCACCGCATGGGTGCGCAAGGTCAGCCCGCAATCATTGGCAATCTGGATATTCAGCCCCGGTCGCGCATTCAGCTCCAGGATCAGCGGGCCTTTCTCCTGGTCCAGCACCATGTCCACGCCGATATAACCCAGCCCACACAACTCATAGCAACCTGCCGCGAGTTTCATGAAGCCGTCCCAGTTGGGCAGTTGTACGCCATCCACCGCGTTGGTGGTATCAGGGTGCTTGGTGATGATGTTGTTCAGCCAGGTGCCCCGCAGCGTCAGGCCGGTGGCCAGGTCTACGCCCACGCCAATGGCGCCCTGGTGGAGGTTGGCCTTGCCGCCGGACTGGCGCGTCGGCAAGCGCAGCATGGCCATCACCGGGTAGCCCATCAGCACGATGATGCGGATATCCGGCACGCCTTCGTAGCTGATGCTCTTGAAGATCTGGTCGGGCACCACGCGGTATTCGATCAGCGCGCGGTCGCGGTGGCCGCCCAGGGAATACAGGCCGGTGAGGATGCTGGAGATCTGATGCTCGATCTCTTCATGGCTGATGATCTTGCCGGACACCGTGCGATAGCGCCCTTCAAACCGGTCTGCCACCACCAGGATGCCGTCACCGCCGGCGCCCTGGGCGGGTTTGATCACGAAGTCGCTGCGCCCGCCAATGATCTCGTCGAGCTTGTCGATTTCCTTTTCGGTGGAGATCACCCCGTACATTTCTGGCACATGGATACCAGCGGCGATGGCCCGTTCCTTGGTGATGATCTTGTCATCCACGATCGGGTACAGGCTGCGCTTGTTGTACTTGAGCACGTAGTCGGCGTTACGCCGGTTGATGCCCATGATTCCCCGCGCTTCCAGGGCCTTCCAGGTCTTCCAGAAACCGAACATTACTTATCAGCCTTCAAGAACGCCTTGAAACGCACCAGTTCCGTCAGGCGGTAGCCGCGATAACGTCCCATGGCCAGCATGAAGCCCACCAGGATCAGCAGGATCGCCGGGAAGGTGAACACGAAGTACACCAACTCCGGCACGCTCATGATCAGGTGCGCCAGGGACGCGGCGAACAGCGTACCAATCGCCACTTTCAGCGCATGGTTGGCGCCGCGTTCTTCCCAAGTGATCGACAGGCGTTCGATGGTCATGGTCAAAATCACCATCGGGAACAGCGCCACCGACAAGCCGCGCTCCAGGCCCAGCTTATGGCTGAACAGGCTGATGGCCGCGATCAGCACCACCACGAATGTGAGCACCACCGACAGCCTTGGCAGCATCTGCAGCTTCAAATGTTCCAGGTATGAGCGCAACGACAGCCCCAACGCCGTAATAATCGTAAACAACACAATCCCAAAGCCCAGCTGCGTCTCGCGGAATGCCAGGGCAATCAGCACCGGGGTGAACGTGCCCAGCGTTTGCAGGCCGATCAGGTTGCGCAGGATCAGAATCACCAGCACGCCAATCGGGATCATCACCATGATCATGAAGGTCTGCTGGGTTTGCAGCGGCAGGCCGTACAGCGAGTATTCGAGGAAGTTGGCGTCGGTGTTCTCGTCCGTCAGCTTGGCCAGGCGAATCGCGTTCATTTCGCTGTTGTTCAGGCTGAACGTCACCATGGCTTTCTTGCCGCCATCGACGGTGATCAGGTTTTCATCACCGGTCCACCACAGCAGGCGGTCGGAAGGCAGGCCTTGTTCGCCGGTTTCCGGGTTGAAGTACAGCCAGTCATTGCCGTTGAAGCTGCGCAGCCACAGTTCCGGGGTTTGCGGCTGGTCGGCCACCAGGCGGATGGTGTGGACTTTTTCCACCGGTACGTGGGCGATGGACAGCAGCAATTCGACGATCTTGGCCTTGTGCGGCGTGGACGGGTCGCCCGCCAGCAGCAGCTTCACATTGTCGTCGTTGAGGTTGTTGGTGCGCTTGATGGCTTCGGTGATAAAGGTCTCGACGTCGGCCGAGTGCTGGCGGATCGGCGCCAGCAGGGCTTCGGCGGCGATTTTCTCGGGGCCTTCCACGGCGATGCTGTCGCGGAACGTCGGGCCTTTGACCTTGACCTTTTCGCCGCTGTAGCGCTTGGTCAGCACCAGGCGGTAATACAGGGTCTGGTTGCCCTTGGCGCGGCGTGCCGACCAGGTGACCTTGCGGTTGCCATCGGTGCGGTTGACGCTCACCCCGTAGTTGTTCGAGATAAAACTCTCATTGAGGCTCACGAAGTCGCGGCTCAGCGGCGGCACGAACATCTGGATCTTCACCGGGTCCTTGGGGTTGGCGACGAACTCGACCTTGGCGTCGATGTTCCACAAGTCGTCGGTGGCGTCCTCGGTGACGGGGATCCCCAGCACGAAAATCTGATAGGCGGTGACCGAAATACCCAGCACCACCAGGATGGCGATCAGGATTTTCAGGTGCAGGGTAAGAGAGCGCATTCGGTTTACTCGGCGGTATGAGCGTCGGCGGCGCAGGCAGGTTTGCCTGCTGCATATTTAAGACTGGGGTCGACCAGCGCATCAAAGCGTTTGAGCGCTTCGGAGCCGATCAGCAGCGGATATTGGAATGCGCTGCGGTCAGTCAAGTTCACTTCGATGCTGCGTAGAGCAGTGCCCATGCAGATATCCAGCGCAATCACTGGGCGGGCGGTGTAGTTCTTGTCCTCATCGGGGTCGTAGTCACCGGCGCGGCGCTTGATCTTGCTGACGCGGGCCAGCGGGCGTTCGATGGGGTGGGAATGGGCGGTGTCGATGGCCAGGTAGAAGCGCACCCAGGATTCGCCATTGCGCTTGAAGCGCTTGATATCGCGGGCACTGAGGGAGGCGGTCTTGGCGCCGGTGTCCAGTTTGGCGGCGACTTCCAGGTCGATGCCGGCCAGTTGGGCGTATTCATTGAGGCCGTACACGGTCTTCTCGGCGGCAACGCCAAGGCCTGGTGTCAGCAGCAGGCAGAACAATAGAAGGAAGGGCTTGAGTCTCATAAATCCTGAGGCTATGCAGTGCGATGTGTGGTTCAAGGCGACTGGCATTACTGCGCAAACTCCCTCGTACGCCGTTTCATCCAGTGATGTCAGGCAAAAGCGGCGGGCATTCTAACATGATGCTTTTCTGGCGCCAGCGCTGGCAGGCGGCCATGCCCTTGAAGGGTGCAGAAGTGGTTATTAGACGATTGTCGACAATGTTCATTTATTCTTTGACTAACAGGGGCTGATTGGCTAGTTTTTGCCACATTGATTTTAAAGGTGTCGACAATATGCTGGATCAATCGGAAGCCGTGGTGGCGATGTCGGACGAATCCCAGACAATGTCGGAGAACGTCTTCCGTCGTATCCAGGCCGCCATCGTCAAGGGTGAGATCGCCCCCGGCAGCAAAATCTCCGAGCCGGAACTGGCCCGCACCTACGGCATCAGCCGTGGCCCGCTGCGTGAAGCCATCCACCGCCTGGAAGGCCAGCGCCTGCTGGTACGGGTTCCCCATGTGGGCGCACGGGTGGTGTCGTTGAGCCACGCCGAACTGATCGAGCTTTACGAAATTCGCGAGTCCCTCGAAGGCATGGCTTGCCGCCTCGCGGCCGAGCGTATGACCGATGTTGAAATCGAAGAGCTGCGCCAGGTGCTCCACACCCACGAGCGTGACGAAGCCTTCCAGGCGGGCCTTGGCTATTACCAGCAAGAAGGCGACTTCGATTTTCATTACCGGATAATTCAAGGCGCCGGCAACCGCACCCTCACGCAAATGCTCTGCGGCGAGCTGTACCAGTTGGTGCGCATGTACCGCATCCAGTTCTCCGCCACCCCCAATCGTCCACGCCAGGCCTTCGCCGAGCATCACCGCATTCTTGATGCGATTGCCGACCGCGACGGTGAGTTGGCCGAACTGCTGATGCGCCGCCACATCGGCGCGTCCAAACGCAACATTGCCCGTCATTTCCCAGGCGGTGCTACTGATAGAGGTGAGTCATGAGTTCGAACAATAAAAGCACACCCGGCCAGCGTTTCCGTGACGCGGTCGCCAGTGAACATCCCCTGCAGGTGGTCGGCGCGATCAACGCCAACCATGCGTTGCTGGCCAAGCGTGCCGGTTTCAAGGCGATCTACCTGTCGGGTGGCGGTGTTGCCGCCGGCTCCCTCGGCCTGCCGGACCTGGGCATCACCGGCCTGGATGACGTGCTCACCGACGTGCGCCGCATCACCGACGTGTGCGACCTGCCGCTGCTGGTGGACGTGGACACCGGCTTCGGCTCCTCGGCGTTCAACGTGGCGCGCACCGTCAAGTCGATGATCAAGTTCGGCGCTGCCGCCATCCATATCGAAGACCAGGTGGGCGCCAAGCGCTGCGGCCATCGCCCAAACAAAGAAATCGTGTCCCAGCAGGAGATGGTCGACCGCATCAAAGCCGCCGTGGATGCGCGCACCGATGACAGCTTCGTGATCATGGCGCGCACCGATGCCCTGGCCGTGGAAGGTTTGGAGTCGGCCCTGGAACGTGCCGCCGCCTGCATCGAAGCTGGCGCTGACATGGTGTTCCCGGAAGCCATCACGGAACTGGAGATGTACAAGCTGTTTGCGTCCAAGGTAAAGGCGCCGATCCTGGCCAATATCACCGAGTTCGGCGCCACGCCGCTGTACACCACCGAACAACTGAAATCGGCGGATGTTTCCATCGTGCTGTACCCGCTCTCGGCGTTCCGCGCGATGAACAAGGCGGCCGAAAACGTCTACACCGCGATCCGTCGCGACGGCACCCAGCAGAACGTGATCGACACCATGCAAACCCGTATGGAGCTTTACGATCGCATCGACTACCACACCTTCGAGCAAAAGCTCGACGCGCTGTTCGCAGCCAAGAAGTAAAGAACAGCCTCCCTAATAAATTCAAGATTGGAGAACCGACATGGCTGAAGCAAAAGTACTGAGTGGTGCCGGCCTGCGTGGCCAGGTGGCCGGGCAGACGGCATTGTCCACCGTGGGCCAGGCCGGAGCCGGCCTGACCTATCGCGGCTATGACGTGCGCGAACTGGCCGCCGATGCGCAGTTCGAGGAGGTTGCCTACCTGCTGCTGTACGGCGAATTGCCGACCCAGGCCGAACTGGCCGACTACAGCGCCAAGCTGGCCAAGCTGCGCGACCTGCCCCAGGCCTTGAAGGAAGTGCTGGAACGCATCCCCGCCGACGCCCACCCGATGGACGTGATGCGCACCGGGTGTTCGTTCCTGGGCAATATCGAGCCGGAGAAAGACTTCAGCGCGCAGCGCGACGTCACCGACCGCCTGCTGGCCGCGTTCCCGGCGATCATGTGTTACTGGTACCGCTTCAGCCATGATGGCAAACGCATCGACTGCGTGACCGACGAGCCAACCCTCGGCGGCCACTTCCTGCACCTGCTGCACGGCAAGACGCCGAGCGAGTTGCACGTCAAGGTCATGAACGTGTCGCTGATCCTCTACGCGGAGCACGAGTTCAACGCCTCCACCTTCACTGCCCGTGTGTGCGCCTCGACCCTGTCCGACCTGTATTCCTGCGTCACCGCGGCCATCGGCTCCCTGCGCGGCCCGTTGCATGGCGGCGCCAACGAAGCGGCAATGGAAATGATCGAGCGTTTTTCGTCGGCTCAAGAGGCGGTCGAAGGCACCCTGGGCATGCTGGCGCGCAAGGACAAGATCATGGGCTTTGGCCACGCGATCTACAAAGACAGCGACCCGCGCAATGAAGTGATCAAGGGCTGGTCGAAAAAACTCGCCGACGAAGTGGGCGACAAGGTGTTGTTCCCGGTTTCCGAAGCCATCGACAAAACCATGTGGGAACAGAAAAAGCTGTTTCCCAACGCCGACTTCTACCATGCCTCGGCGTACCACTTCATGGGCATCCCGACCAAGCTGTTCACCCCGATCTTCGTGTGTTCGCGGCTGACTGGCTGGGCCGCGCATGTATTCGAGCAACGTGCCAACAACCGCATCATCCGTCCAAGCGCCGAGTACACCGGCGTTGAGCAGCGCAAGTTCGTGGCAATCGAACGTCGCTGAGTAAGAAGACCGACGATCCTGAAGTGGAAGCCGGATCAAAGTGTGGGAGGGGGCTTGCTCCCGATGGCAGTGTGTCAGTTGACACATGTTTCAACTGAACCACCGCTATCGGGAGCAAGCCCCCTCCCACACTTGGATCGCATTTCAATTCTGGATTGGCGCTGGTCTTCCTTTTGCAACTACCGTGACCGAGTCCTGACGATGAACACTGAATTTCGCAAACCGCTCCCCGGCAGCCGCCTGGATTTCTTCGACGCCCGTGCGGCTGTCGAGGCGATCACCCCCGGCGCCTACGCCACCTTGCCTTACACCTCCCGCGTCCTGGCCGAGAACCTGGTACGCCGTTGCGACCCGGCCACCCTCAACGCGTCCCTGAGCCAGCTGATCGAACGCAAGCGCGACCTCGACTTCCCCTGGTTCCCGGCCCGCGTGGTGTGCCATGACATCCTCGGCCAGACCGCCCTGGTGGACCTGGCCGGTCTGCGCGATGCCATCGCCCTGCAAGGTGGTGACCCGGCACAGGTCAACCCGGTGGTGCCGACCCAACTGATCGTCGACCACTCCCTGGCGGTGGAAGCCGGGGGTTTCGACCCGCAGGCGTTCGAGAAGAACCGCGCCATCGAAGACCGTCGCAACGAAGACCGTTTTCACTTTATCGAGTGGACCAAAAAAGCCTTCAAGAACGTCGACGTGATCCCGCCGGGCAACGGCATCATGCATCAGATCAACCTGGAGAAAATGTCCCCGGTGATCCAGGTGCGCGACGGCGTGGCCTTCCCGGATACCTGCGTCGGCACCGACAGCCACACGCCCCATGTGGATGCCCTGGGCGTGATCGCCATCGGCGTCGGCGGCCTGGAAGCCGAAAGCGTGATGCTTGGCCGCGCCTCGTGGATGCGCCTGCCGGAAAGCGTCGGCGTAGAGCTCACGGGCAAGCTGCAACCAGGCATCACTGCCACCGATATGGTGTTGGCGCTGACCGAGTTCCTGCGCAAGCAAAAAGTGGTCGGCGCCTGGCTGGAGTTCTTCGGCGAAGGCGCATCGGCACTGACCCTCGGCGACCGCGCGACCATCTCCAACATGGCCCCGGAATACGGTGCCACGGCGGCGATGTTCTACATCGACCAGCAAACCATCGCCTACCTCAAACTCACCGGCCGTGAAGACGAGCAAGTCACCCTGGTGGAGCAATACGCTCGCCACACCGGCCTGTGGGCAGACGACCTTAAAGGCGCGCAATACGAGCGTGGCCTTACGTTTGACCTGTCCAGCGTGGTGCGCAACATGGCAGGCCCCAGCAACCCGCACGCCCGCGTGGCCACCAGCGACCTGGCGGCCAAAGGCATCAGCGGCCAGTGGGAAGAAGTGCCCGGCCAAATGCCCGACGGCGCCGTGATCATCGCCGCCATCACCAGTTGCACCAACACCAGCAACCCGCGCAACGTGATTGCCGCAGGTCTGCTGGCGCGCAATGCGAACAAGCTGGGGCTGACTCGCAAACCCTGGGTCAAATCCTCATTGGCGCCGGGTTCGAAAACCGTGGCCATGTACCTGGAAGAAGCTGGCCTGGGCCATGAGTTGGAGCAACTCGGCTTCGGCGTGGTGGCCTTTGCCTGCACCACCTGCAATGGCATGTCTGGCGCACTCGACCCGGTGATCCAGCAGGAAATCATCGACCGCGACCTGTACGCCACTGCCGTGCTCTCGGGCAACCGCAACTTCGACGGGCGTATCCACCCGTACGCCAAGCAAGCGTTCCTCGCCTCGCCGCCGCTGGTGGTGGCCTACGCCATTGCCGGCACCATCCGTTTCGATATCGAAAAGGACGTGCTGGGCCTGGACGCCAGCGGCAAGGAAATCCGCCTGCAGGACATCTGGCCGAGCGACGAAGAGATCGACGCCGTGGTCAAGGCAGCGGTGAAGCCCGAGCAATTTCGCAAGGTCTACATCCCGATGTTCGCCATCCACGAAGACACCGGCCCGAAAGTTGCGCCACTGTATGACTGGCGCCCGCAAAGCACCTACATCCGCCGCCCGCCTTACTGGGAAGGCGCGCTGGCCGGGGCCCGTCCGCTCAAGGGCATGCGCCCCCTGGCAGTGCTGCCGGACAACATCACCACCGACCACCTGTCGCCGTCCAACGCCATCATGCTCGACAGCGCCGCTGGCGAATACCTGGCAAAAATGGGCCTGCCGGAAGTCGACTTCAACTCCTATGCCACCCACCGGGGCGACCACCTGACCGCGCAACGCGCCACCTTCGCCAACCCGAAACTGTTCAACGAAATGGTGCTGGAAGACGGCAAGGTCAAGCAGGGCTCCCTGGCGCGCATCGAGCCGGAAGGCCAGGTCACGCGGATGTGGGAAGCCATTGAGACGTACATGGAGCGCAAGCAGCCGCTGATCATCATCGCCGGTGCCGATTACGGCCAGGGTTCGTCCCGCGACTGGGCGGCCAAGGGCGTGCGCCTGGCGGGTGTGGAAGCGATTGCCGCCGAAGGCTTCGAGCGCATCCACCGCACCAATTTAGTGGGCATGGGCGTGTTGCCGTTGGAGTTCCTGCCGGGCACCGATCGCCATACCTTGAAGATCGACGGCAGCGAAACCTATGACGTGGTCGGCGCGCGCACCCCGCGTGCGCAACTGACCTTGGTGATCAACCGCAAGAATGGCGAACGTGTCGAAGTGCCGGTGACCTGCCGCCTGGACACCGCCGAAGAAGTCTCGATCTACGAAGCCGGTGGCGTGTTGCAGCGTTTCGCCCAGGACTTCCTGGAATCGGCGGCGACGGCCTGAAGAGGATAACCATGGCACACGTAGCGCAAATCAAGATCCCCGCCACCTATATGCGTGGCGGCACCAGCAAGGGCGTGTTTTTCAGCCTCACGGACCTGCCCGAATCGGCGCAGGTACCGGGCGCTGCACGCGATGCCTTACTGCTGCGGGTGATCGGCAGCCCCGACCCCTATGACAAGCAGATCGACGGCATGGGCGGCGCCACCTCCAGCACCAGCAAGACGGTGATCTTGGCCAAGAGTACCCGCGCTGATCATGACGTGGACTACCTGTTCGGCCAGGTCTCCATCGACAAGCCGTTCGTGGATTGGAGCGGCAACTGCGGCAACCTGTCGGCGGCAGTGGGGTCGTTTGCCGTGAGCGCTGGCTTGGTCGACCCGGCCCGCGTGCCCCACAACGGTGTGGCCGTGGTGCGTGTCTGGCAGGCCAATATCGGCAAGACCATCATCGCCCATGTGCCGATCACTGACGGCGCGGTGCAGGAAACCGGTGACTTCGAACTGGACGGCGTCACCTTCCCGGCCGCCGAAGTGCAGTTGGAATTCATGGACCCGGCGGCAGAAGAAGAGGGCGGCGGCGGCTCGATGTTCCCCACCGGCAACCTGGTGGACGACCTGGAAGTACCCGGCGTTGGCACCTTCAAGGCCACGCTGATCAATGCCGGTATCCCGACCATCTTCATCAACGCCCAAGACCTGGGCTACACCGGCACCGAACTGCAAGGCGCGATCAATAGCGACCCGAAAGCCCTGGCAATGTTTGAAACCGTACGGGCCTACGGCGCGCTGCGCATGGGCCTGATCAAACACCTGGACGAAGCCGCCCAGCGCCAGCACACGCCCAAGGTGGCGTTTGTGGCCAAGCCAGCGGACTACGTGGCCTCCAGCGGCAAGGCGATCAAGGCCGGTGATGTGGACCTGCTGGTACGCGCGCTGTCCATGGGCAAGTTGCACCACGCCATGATGGGCACGGCGGCGGTGGCCATTGGCACGGCGGCGGCGATTTCCGGGACCCTGGTCAACCTGGCGGCCGGTGGTGTGGAGCGCAATGCGGTGCGCTTTGGCCATCCGTCCGGTACGTTGCGCGTGGGGGCTGAGGCGAGCCAAGTGAACGGCGAATGGGTGGTGAAGAAGGCCATCATGAGCCGTAGTGCGCGGGTGTTGATGGAAGGTTTTGTGCGCGTCCCTGGCGACTCATTTTAGCGACATGCACCGGCCCAATGTGGGAGCGGGCTTGCTCGCGAATACGGTGGATCAGTCAACACATCTGTGGCTGACACGCCGCATTCGCGAGCAAGCCCGCTCCCACAAGGGGTCATCTATTCCAAGGCAGGCATCCAAGATCTGCATTTTGACAACCGTGACCCTGAGGACTATCCCAACCCATTTTTTGGAGCACTGCCATGAGCGCCAACGTCGACCAGAACAACCGCCCCGACTACGACCAGGTGTTGCAGGACATCGCCGATTACGTCCTCAATTACCGCATCGACTCTCAGGACGCACTGGACACCGCCCGCAACTGCCTGATGGACACCTTGGGCTGCGGCCTGCTGGCCTTGCGTTTCCCCGAGTGCACCAAGCACCTGGGGCCTATCGTGGAAGGGACGGTGGTGCCGTTCGGCGCCCGTGTACCGGGCACTTCGTTGCGCCTGGACCCGGTCAAAGCCGCCTGGGATATCGGCTGTATCGTGCGCTGGCTCGACTACAACGACACCTGGCTCGCCGCCGAATGGGGCCACCCCTCGGACAACCTCGGCGGCATCCTGGCCGTGGCCGATCACCTGTCGCAAAAGCGCGTGGCCAATGGCGATGCGCCGCTGACCGTGCGTGCAGTGCTGGAAGCCATGATCATGGCCCACGAGATCCAGGGCGTGATTGCCCTGGAAAACGCCTTCAACCGTGTCGGCCTCGACCATGTGTTGCTGGTGAAAGTCGCCTCCACCGCGGTGACCGCCAAGCTGATGGGCGCCAACCGTGAGCAACTGTTGGCGGCGTTGTCCCATGCCTTTGTGGATGGACAGGCGCTGCGCACCTATCGCCATGCGCCCAATGCCGGTTCGCGAAAGTCGTGGGCGGCCGGGGATGCATCGAGCCGTGGCGTGCGCCTGGCCGATATCGCGCTGCGCGGGGAAATGGGGATTCCAGGTGTACTAAGCGCACCGCAGTGGGGGTTCTATGACGTGCTGTTCAGTCATACCAACAAGGACCTGGCGCTCAAGCCCGAAGACAAACGCAGCTTCAGCCTGTCCCAACCCTATGGCACCTACGTGATGGAAAACGTGCTGTTCAAGATCAGCTTCCCCGCCGAGTTCCATGCACAAACCGCCTGTGAAGCGGCGGTGACCTTGCACCCTCAGGTGAAGGATCGCCTGCATGACATCGAGCGTATCGTCATCACCACCCATGAATCGGCGATTCGTATCATTTCCAAGGTCGGCCAATTGGCCAACGCCGCCGACCGCGACCACTGCCTGCAATATATGACCGCCGTGCCGTTGGCATTTGGCAACCTGGTGGCCGAGCACTACGAGGATGAGTTCCACGCGGCGCACCCGGTCATCGATCAGTTGCGCGACAAGATGGTGATCGTCGAAGACTCCCGTTACAGCCGCGAATACCTGGAAGCCGACAAACGCTCCATCGCCAACGCCGTGCAAGTGTTCTTCAAGGATGGCTCCAGCACCGAGCAAGTGGCGGTGGAATACCCCATTGGCCATCGCCGTCGCCGGGCGGACGGCATCCCGTTGCTGGAAGACAAGTTCAAGGCCAACCTGGCCACGCGGTTTACCGCACAGCGCAGTGGCGAGATTTTTGCGTTGTGCAAGGATCAGGCGAAGCTTGAGGCCACACCGGTCAACCGGTTCGTGGACCTGTTCGTAATCTGACCAACAGTGCATGTTGATCTGTGGGAACCCGATCAATGTGGGAGCGGGCTTGCTCGCGAAGGCGGTGTGCCAGTCACCTAAAATGTAGCTGGCACACCGCATTCGCGAGCAAGCCCGCTCCCACATGTGGACCGTGTACGGTTTCAGAATCTATTCAAACCGCAAGATTACCCGGCGGTTGTGCTTGCTCTTCTTCTCGATCTTCTCGCAAAACACCCGGCCGATTTCCTCGGTGTTGATCACATGGGTGCCCCCACACGGCTGGATATCGATACCGGAAATTTCAATGACCCTTACCGAGCCCTGAACCACCGGCGGCGCGACGGCCTGGGTGCGGGTGATCTGCAACAGCGTGGAGTACTCCGAGGCGGGCATGGACAGGGTTTTTACCGGGTGGCCCTGCTCGATCAAGACGTTGAGGTCGCGGGTGATGCTGTCCTTGTCGAGGGTCATCTCTGGCAGGTCGAAATCCAGGCGACCTTTATCAGCGCTGATGCTGCAACCGGTCACAGGGGCGTCGATGATCGAGCACAACAAGTGCAGGCAGGTGTGCATCTTCATGTGCTGGTAACGCCGGTCCCAGTCGATGCCAGCTTCCACCTGCGCGCCCGCGACCAACTGCGAAGGCCATTGCTCTACCTGATGCCAGATGATCGAGCGCAGCACCGGGTCGCGCACCGTGCCGGTAACCTCGATCCGCGTGCCGTCCTCGAACGTGAAGTGCCCGGTGTCGCCTGGCTGCCCACCGCCTGTGGGGTAGAACAAGGTGTGCTCCAGGGCGACGCCGTGTTCACTGACGGCAATCACCCGTGCGCTGAAGGCGCTCTGGTAGGGCGCGCTGTCGTACAGCGCGAGTGTTTCCATGGTGTGCACAGACATGTTCAACCTCCGACGATCAGTGGGCTGGCTTGCAACAGGGATCGCACCATTGCACTCAAGCCAGGGGGAGAGAGCAGGGTGACCTCGAATTCCGGGCCGCAGACTTTCAGGTTCAGTGGCAGGCGCGGCGAAGGGCTACCCGACTCCACGCGGTGCAGGCGAAATTGCAGGTGATGGCGCTCCTTGACCGTGGGTTCCAGCATCAGCCCCGGCAAGGGGTGGAAGTCGGCGTCCAGTACCGTGATCTTGTGGCTGGCGTTGATTTCGCCAACCACATGCAAGCGCTCATCCAGGGCAAAGGCACCCAGGTAGTTGCTGTGATCCGATTCATCGTTCTTTTGCAATTGAACCTGGTTGACCACCTTGACCTTGGTGCCGGCCGGCACGTCCTGGGTGATCACGCAGGAGGGGCTGATAAACACGTTGTCGCCGATCTGCACATACCCCAGCACCCGCGCGCCGGAGCCGACCTCGACGTTATTGCCCAGGCGCGGGTGGCGCTTGCCGTCGGGGTTGTTGGCAATGCCACGGGCGCCCAGGGTGACGCCGCAGAGGATGTAGCAGTCGTTGCCGATCTCGCAGGTTTCGCCGATCACCGTGCCGTAGCCGTGGTCCAGCACAAAGCGCCGGCCAATGCGCGCCGCCGGGTGGATCTCGGCCCCGGAGAGGATCTTGCCCTGGTTGCTCAACTTGAGGGCGATGCGCGAAAACACACCATTGGGCTTGTCGGGGAAATGCCACACCCGGTGCGCCAGACGGTAATACAACACCGCCTTGAACGAGGCATAGGACTCCAGGATCAGCTCGCCCCGCCCACGGGACGCCGGGTCGCGGTAGGCGTAGGCGATCAGGTCCTCGGCCACCGCCTGGGCGGCGTTCTGGACCAGCGGTGCGAGGTGCGGCTCCAAGTGCTTGATCTGTGCGGGCGTGAGGGTCTTGATGAGGTGGGTGAGCAACTCATCGTGCAGCTGTTGCATGTCGATAAAGCCGCCCATGGAGGCACCCCCGCATTCTGGTTGGTTGGCAAACCGGTTATTCGAAACTGGGCAGGTAGCTGTCGGCATTGTCGTAGACCAGGGTCAATACCACCGTTTCGGGCGGCAATTCGGGGGCGAGCTGGGCGATGGCCACCATGTTGGCGGCGGAGGACAGGCCCAGGCTGATGGCGTCGGTGCGCATGATGCGTTTCATCATGTCGATGCAGGCCTGGCGCGAGACTTTGAGCATGCCGTCGATCACCTCCAGGTTGAGGATGCTGGGGATCAGGCCGATCGACAGGCCCTGGATATGATGCGGCGCGTGCTGGTTTTTGAGCAGGTCGCATTCCTCAGGCTCCACGCCCATGACACGCACCGCCGGCCAAGCGGCTTTGAGGGTTTCGCCGACGCCGGTGATATGCCCGCCGGTGCCGATGCCGCTGACAAAATAGTCCACGCGCCGGTCGCCAAAGCTGCGCAGGATTTCCTGCGCGGTGGTGTCGCGATGGGTCTGTGGGTTGGCGCCGTTGCGCTGCTGGTTGAGCATCACGTAGCTGGGGTTTTCCAGCTGCAGTTCCATGCACTTTTCGCCGTGGGAATTGTTGCCACGGCGGCTGTCCGACAGCACCACCCTGGCGCCGTACAGGCGCAGCAGCTTCTGTTTTTCGGGGCTGTAGTTGTCGGGGATCACCAGCACCACCTTGTAACCCAGCACGTTGCCTGCCATCACCAGGCCGATGCCGGTATTGCCACCACTGGGCTCGATGATGGTTTGCCCGGCGTCGCGGATCAGCACGCCACGGCGCTCGGCGTCGAGGATCATGCCCAGGGCGATGCGCGCCTTGTGGCTGCCACCGGGGTTGAGGGATTCGAGCTTGGCGTAGACCTCGATGCCGAGGTCTTCGGAAAACTGCGCCAGGCGCACAATGGGGGTGTGGCCGATGGCATCGAGAATAGAGTTGTGCAACATCTGTCAGCTCCCGGCTCAGTACAGCGGCATGTCGGGTTCGACGTCGCGAACCCAATGTTTCATGCCACCCTGCAGGACTTTGGTATTGGCGAACCCGGCCGCCAACAGCGTGCTGGCGGCCTGCTCGGCGCGGGTGCCGGCGTAGCAGATCAGGTAGTGGGTATTGTCGCGGCTGAGGTTGCCCAGTTGCCCGTCCAGTTCGGCCAGGGGGATGTGCACCACGCCTGGCAACTTGCACACCTCCAGTTCACTGGCGTCGCGCACGTCCAGCAGTACATCGGCGCTGCGCGGGTGATCGAGCAACTGCTTGAGTACGCGGGGCTTGATGTAGCGCTCTTCGGCCAGGGACGGTTGGCTCGGAACGCCATCGGCGCAGGCCGTCGGGG
This sequence comes from Pseudomonas kairouanensis, assembly GCF_004682055.1. GTDB lineage: Bacteria > Pseudomonadota > Gammaproteobacteria > Pseudomonadales > Pseudomonadaceae > Aquipseudomonas > Aquipseudomonas kairouanensis. The sequence goes on from NZ_QUZU01000006.1 coordinate 23,296, forward strand.
CGAGGGTGTCACCGCGACGCAGTGCCGAGCAGCAGGGGCAATCGGCGCGGCGCTTGAAGCGGATTTCGCTGAATTTCATGGCCAGTGCATCGAAGCGCATCAAGCGTCCGGACAAGGGCTCACCAATACCAATCAGCAATTTGATCGCCTCGGTGGCCTGGATCATCCCGACCACGCCGGGCAGCACGCCGATGACGCCACCGGCACTGCAATTGGGGGCCAATTCAGCCGGCGGCGCCTTGGGGAACAGGCAGCGGTAGCACGGCCCACCTTGGTAGTTGAGCACGCTGATCTGCCCGTCGAAGCGGTAGATGGCGCCGTACACCAGGGGTTTGCCGAGCTGGACGCAGGCGTCGTTGACCAGGTAGCGGGTGTCGAAATTATCGGTGCCGTCGATCACCAGGTCATAGGCGCCCACCAGCTCCAGGGCGTTGTCGGCGTCAAGGGCGGTGTCGTGGGCATTGATCTGGATATGCCGATTAAGGTCCTGCAGGCGCTGCCTGGCGGATTCGACCTTGGGCATGCCCAGCGTGCTGTTGCCGTGGACGATCTGGCGTTGCAGGTTGCTGCTTTCCACTACGTCGAAATCCACCAGGCCCAGGGTGCCGATGCCGGCCGCCGCCAGGTACAGGCTGATGGGCGAGCCCAGGCCGCCGGTGCCGATGATCAGCACCTTGGCTTTCTTGAGGTTCAACTGGCCTTCGCGACCGACGCCGGGCAGGGTGATGTGGCGCACGTAGCGCTGGACTTCTTCATTGCTCAGGGTGTCGACATCCATGCCGCCTGAAGTGGCGAGCAGCACTTCAATAGTGGCGTGTTCAGGCAGCACGTCGTCCGCTTCGATAAGCGCTTGCTCGGCGGTAAACAGGAAGTGCTCCTTGAGCTGGTTATTGGTCTCGTGAAACAGGTGCGGGCGCAGCTGCGGGTGGCTGTCGCAGAGGTTTTCAATGACTTCGCGCAATGTCGATCCGGTGCCCGTGAGGGTCGATTCCGGCAGCTTGGCCACGCGAACCAGAATGTCGGGGAAAGAGACAGCGTTCATGGACAACTCCGTGTGCAGGTCGTTGAAAGGGTTGAGGGCGAACTGCTTGCCGTCCCAGGCAAACAGCTTGGAGCCCAGGGCGTGGCCCTGGCGAACGTCGACCACCAGGTAGCTGACGGGGTAGATCGGCTCGCCCATGTACAGCGCCTTGTCCTGGTCTTCCTGGCTGAAATAGGCACCCACATCCGGGTGAGAGTGGTAGATCACCACCACCGGGTTGTCGCTGCGAAACGCTTTGTTCATCAGCAGGGTGTCGGCCACCGAGAAGGTGTAGCCGTTGGCCGCACTGCGGGGGTACGCCTGCGGGTTCTTGCGGTGCAGCTCATTCTGGATATTGCTGCCCAGGTACACGCTGCCGTCGGCGAAGACAAAACCGCAACACTCCTCGGGGTAGCTGCGGCTGGCGTGGGCGTAGATGCGTTCCAGGGCTTGGGGGTGGAGGACGTCCATGTTTCTCTCCCGTTGATGGAGGGTCAATTTTTCTTGGCCAGGAGTTTTTCAACGGGCAACTTGGTGATCGCAAAGCCGGCCAGCAGGATGGCCGAGTACAGCATCAGGTCGCGGGAAATCGCTACGCCTTCGTACCAGGCGCCGATGATCACGGCGAACACCGGAAAAATGATGAACACGAACGACAGGATGATCGGGCTCAATCGCTTGAGCAGCATGAAGTACACGATGAACCCGCCCACCGAGGCCACCAGCCCCAGGTAGAACAGCGCGCCCCAGGACCGCAGGGTGATGGCGTCGAAGGTCGGGGTTTCAAACCACAGGCCGGCGACGAACAGCATCAGCCCGGCAATGCCGATGGGCAGGGTGTTGTAGGTGATCACGCTGATGGCGCTGCCTTTCTGCTTGGTAATCACGTAGCACAGGGCATGCATGATCGCGGCTGTGAGGATGGCCAGTACCCCGAAGAATTCGGCGTGATCCAGGTGCAGGCCCTGGCTTTTGATGATCATGTAGAGGCTGCCGAAACCGATGCCGATGCCGACCACCTGGGAGAAATAAATGCGCTCGCGCAGGAACAGCGCGGAAAAAATCAGGATAAACACCGGCATGCAACTGAACAGCAGGGCGGTAAGGCCGGAGGAGACGTGCATCTCGCCGTAGTTGAGCAAGTAATAGGGAACGCTGAAGTAGGACAGGGTCACGAATACGAAGAACCAACGGCTCTCACGGGGAAACAGGATGGGCTCGCGGCGCACCAGGGCAAAACACAAAAATAGCGGGAAGGCGATCAGAAAGCGCAGGCCGGCGGAGGTCAGCGGTGGCACGCTCTCGACGGCGATCTTGATCCCCAGCCAGGTGGTGCCCCAACTCAGGCACACGATCAGGAACATCACACTGGTGACCAGGCCTGCCAGCCACTGTCTTTGGGTTTTTGTTTTGGCTGTGTTTTCGAGAACGGCGGACATTGGCATCGTTTATTGCTTCCCTGAGCCGAAATTGAACTCTATATTGAGCTTGTAATTAGTTGTAAAAATCGGCGATTGAACCCGTAAAAGCACACTATTAGGGCAAAAGATGGCTGTCAAAACAAATATTGACATGGTGTCAATTATGCGTGAGGGGTTGTCCAGCGGGCAGGGCGTGAAGTACAAGCGCCTGTCCGATGTCATGGAACGGGGCATCCTTGAAGGCTTGATTGAACCGGGAAGAAAACTACCGCCCCATCGGGTGCTTTCCGACAATCTTGGCGTCACCATTGGCACCATCAGTCGGGCCTACGGCGAGTTGGAGCGCCTGGGGTTGGTAGTGGCGCGGGTGGGGGACGGAACGTTCGTGCGCAAGCGTGGGATGGAGCGCCAGCGCGACGAAGGCTTTCGCAACTTCAGCGAGGAGCCGCGCCAGTACTTCGACATGAGCCGCAACATGCACATTCCGGGGCAGGAAACCACGTTCCTGGCCCAAAGCCTCCAAACCTTGTCCACCAACGCCAAGTTCCTCCAGGACATCAGCGCCTACACCCCGGACGCCGGCCTGCCGCGTTATCGCGAGGCGGGTGCGCAGTGGCTGGTTCAACGCGATTTTCATCCTATTCCTGAGCAGGTCATCTGCGTCAATGGCGGCCAGCATGGCCTGCTCTGCGCGATGATGGCGTTGTTGCGGGCGGGCGACACGGTGGTGACCGAGCAACTGACGTATCCGGGGTTGATCACCGCCGCGCGGATGCTCGGCATCCGGCTGATCGGCCTGCCAATGGATGAAGAGGGCGTGCTGCCCGGTGCGCTGGATGAAGTCTGTCGTAATCACCGGGTTTCAGCGTTGTACTGCACGCCGACCATCCAGAACCCGACGACAGCGGTGTTATCGATCCCGCGCCGCGAAGCCCTGGCCAAAGTCTGCCGCGAACACAATCTGCTGATTCTTGAGGACGAAGCCCACGGTGTGCTGGTGGAAGACCGGCCGCCGCCCCTCAGCTATTTCGCTCCCGAGCGTACGATCTTGATCAGCAGCCTGAGCAAGGCGGTGTCGGCCGGGTTGCGTGTGGGCTATGTGCATGCGCCGCCGGCGCTGGTCAGCCGCATCTCGGCGGCGTTGCGCTCAACCTGCTGGATGGCCACCCCGGTGACATTGGAACTGGCTACGCAGTGGATTGAAAATGGCACCGCCGAGTATCTGCTGCGCCAGCAAATCAACGAGATCAGCCGGCGCAAAGCCCTGGTGTGTGACTTGCTCGACGGCCTGGAGTACCGCACCCACCTCAACAGCCCGCATTTCTGGATCGAGGTACCGGAGCCATGGCGTGCGTCGGAAATCGAGGCGGAGCTCAAGCAGAACAATTACCTGATCGCCACGGCCGAGGCGTTTGCCGTGGGGCAGACGGCGGTGCCGCAGTTTATTCGGGCGAGCATCTGTAATACGTCGGGGGATGATCAGTTGCTGCTGGCGGGGTTTGATGCGTTGGCTACTGCGCTGGGGCAGGGTGGGGGCAGATTTCATCTTTAGGCAGGGATAACCACTGAACCAAATGTGGCAGCGGGCTTGCTCGCGAATACGGTGTATCAGCCAATGAATCTATTGACTGGCGCATCGCATTCGCGAGCAAGCCCGCTCCCACATTGGACTGCGGCGCTGTCGGGCAACCAGCCTTACTTGAACCTGCGCTCCACCCCTTTCTCCACCAAAATCTTCGCCGAGATCTCTTCCACCGAAAAATGCGTGGAATTGATATGCGCAATATTCTCGCGACGGAACAGATTTTCTACTTCGCGCACTTCGAACTCGCACTGGGCATAGCTGGAATACCGGCTGTTGGGCTTGCGCTCGTTGCGGATCGCCGTGAGCCGGTCCGGGTCGATGGTCAGGCCGAACAGCTTGTGGGAATGGGCACGCAAGGCGGCCGGCAGCGTCAGGTGTTCCATGTCGTCTTCGGTCAGCGGGTAGTTGGCTGCGCGAATACCGAATTGCATGGCCATGTACAGACAGGTCGGGGTCTTGCCGCAGCGGGATACGCCCACCAGGATCAGGTCGGCCTTGTCGTAGTAGTGGGTGCGGGCGCCGTCGTCATTGTCGAGGGCGAAGTTCACCGCCTCGATCCGCTCCATATAGTTGGAGTTGTGGCCAATGGAATGGGACTTTCCTACGGAGTATGAGGAGTGTTCGCTCAGCTCCTGCTCCAGCGGCGCCAGGAAGGTGGAGAAAATGTCGATCATGAAACCATTCGAAGTTGCGAGGATCTCACGGATGTCTTGATTGACGATGGTGTCGAAAATGATCGGCCGAAAGCCGTCTTTTTCAGCCGCCAGATTGATTTGTTGTACCATGGCCCGCGCTTTATCCACGCTGTCGATATAGGGCCGCGTGAATTTGGCGAAGGTAATGTTTTCGAACTGCGCGAGCAGGCTTTGACCCAGTGTTTCGGCTGTGATGCCGGTGCCGTCGGAGATAAAGAAAGCAGATCGTTTCATTTGAGCCCTGGGCCTTAAGCTGATGGCGAATCTTGGATATGATAGGCGCGATTTTGCCGTCCCGCAGTGGGCCGCATTCTCACTTATTTTCCAGGTCCAGGCCACAAGCGCTGGCGTTTGCTCCTACTGAGCAGCCGGCGTCCTGAGCTTTTCCAACACAGTTAGTGGAGAGATCACCTTGGTAGAGTACGTAGTTTCCCTCGATAAGCTCGGCGTCCATGATGTAGAGCACGTAGGGGGCAAGAACGCATCCCTCGGCGAGATGATCAGTAATCTTGCAGGCGCTGGTGTGTCGGTGCCCGGTGGTTTCGCCACCACGGCCCAGGCCTACCGCGATTTCCTCGAACTGAGCGGCCTCAATGCTCAGATCCACGCCGCGCTGGACGCACTGGACGTCGATGACGTCAACGCCCTGGCCAAGACCGGTGCCCAGATCCGCCAATGGATCATGGAAGCCGAGTTCCCCGAGAAGCTCAACGAAGAAATCCGCACCGCCTTCGCCACCCTGTCGGCCGGCAACCCGGACGTCGCGGTTGCGGTACGCTCCTCGGCCACCGCCGAAGACTTGCCGGATGCCTCCTTCGCCGGCCAGCAAGAGACCTTCCTGAACATCCGTGGCGTGGAAAACGTGATCCGCGCCGCCAAGGAAGTGTTCGCTTCGCTGTTCAACGACCGCGCCATTTCCTACCGCGTACACCAGGGTTTCGACCACAAGCTGGTAGCCCTGTCTGCCGGTGTGCAGCGCATGGTGCGCTCGGAAACCGGTACCGCCGGCGTGATGTTCACCCTCGATACCGAATCGGGCTTCCGTGACGTGGTGTTCATCACCGGCGCCTACGGCCTGGGCGAAACCGTCGTACAAGGCGCGGTCAACCCCGACGAATTCTACGTCCACAAGGGCACCCTCGAAGCGGGTCGCCCGGCCATCCTGCGCCGTAACCTGGGCAGCAAGGCCATCAAGATGATCTACGGCGACGAGGCCAAGGCCGGTCGTTCGGTAAAAACCGTTGATGTCGACAAGGCCGAGCGTGCGCGTTTCTGCCTGACCGACGCCGAAGTCAGCGAACTGGCCAAGCAAGCGATGATCATCGAAAAGCACTACAAGTGCCCGATGGACATCGAGTGGGCCAAGGACGGTGACGACGGCAAGCTGTACATCGTGCAGGCCCGCCCGGAAACCGTGAAGAGCCGCACTTCGGCCAACGTCATGGAACGCTACCTGCTGAAAGAAACCGGCACTGTGCTGGTGGAAGGCCGCGCCATCGGCCAGCGCATCGGCGCCGGCAAGGTTCGCATCATCAAAGATGTGTCCGAGATGGACAAGGTCCAGCCAGGCGACGTACTGGTCTCCGACATGACCGACCCGGACTGGGAACCGGTGATGAAGCGCGCCAGCGCCATCGTGACCAACCGCGGCGGGCGTACCTGCCACGCGGCGATCATCGCCCGTGAGCTGGGGATTCCAGCCGTCGTGGGCTGCGGCAACGCCACCCAACTGTTGAAAGATGGCCAGGGCGTGACTGTGTCCTGTGCCGAAGGCGATACCGGCTTCATCTTTGAAGGTGAACTGGGCTTTGACATCAAGCAAAACTCCATCGACGCCATGCCGGACCTGCCGTTCAAGATCATGATGAACGTCGGCAACCCGGACCGCGCCTTCGACTTCGCGCAGTTGCCGAACGCCGGCGTGGGCCTGGCCCGCCTGGAGTTCATCATCAACCGCATGATCGGCGTGCACCCCAAGGCGCTGTTGAACTACGACGGCCTGCCGCTGGACATTAAAGAGAGCGTCGACAAGCGCATCGCCGGTTACAACGACCCGGTGGGCTTCTACGTCGAGAAGCTGGTGGAAGGCATCAGCACCCTGGCAGCAGCCTTCTATCCGAAAAAGGTCATCGTGCGTCTGTCGGACTTCAAGTCCAACGAATACGCCAACCTGATCGGCGGCAAGCTCTACGAGCCCGAAGAAGAAAACCCGATGCTGGGCTTCCGTGGCGCCTCGCGTTACATCAGCGAAGCGTTCCGTGATTGCTTCGAACTCGAATGCCGCGCCCTCAAGCGCGTACGCAACGAGATGGGCCTGGATAACGTCGAAATCATGGTGCCGTTCGTGCGCACCCTGGGCGAGGCGAGCCAGGTGATCGACCTGCTGGCGGAAAACGGCCTGTCCCGTGGCGAAAACGGCCTGCGCGTGATCATGATGTGCGAATTGCCGTCCAACGCCATCCTGGCTGAAGAGTTCCTGGAGTTCTTCGACGGTTTCTCCATCGGTTCCAACGACCTGACCCAGCTCACCCTGGGCCTGGACCGCGACTCCGGGATCATCGCCCACCTGTTCGACGAGCGGAACCCTGCGGTCAAGAAGCTGCTGTCCAACGCCATCCAGGCCTGTAACAAGGCCGGCAAGTACATCGGCATCTGCGGCCAAGGCCCTTCCGACCACCCTGACCTGGCCCGTTGGCTGATGGAGCAGGGCATCGAAAGCGTCTCGCTGAACCCCGACTCCGTGCTGGAGACCTGGTTCTTCCTGGCGGAAGGCCAAGCATCGGCTTAAGGTCGCTACGTCAAAAGTGCCGGTCACCCGTCGAGGGTGGCCGGCATTCTTATCTGTACCGGGCGGCAATCCCTGCGGACGTCGCCCTTTTTTGTGCAAGAGCATTATGCAAAGCAGCAGCAACCTGTTTCCCGTCGCCTTGATCAGCGCTGAGCGTCGAGGCGACCTGAGTGAAGATGTGTACCGGCTCAAGCCCGGTAACAGCCCCGACGGCACCGTCGAGTTGGCTGTTACTCGCTTGGGCTTGGCCGATGCCCCGCAAAACCGGGGCATCCCGGTTATTTTGTTGCATGGCAGTTTTTCCAATCGACGCTTCTGGTACTCGCCCAAGGGCATCGGCCTGGGTGCCTACCTGGCGCGCCAGGGGTTCGATGTATGGATCCCGGAGATGCGTGGCCATGGCCTGTCCAAGCGCAATCAGGACTATGCCCGCAACCGCGTGGCCGACTATGCGCGTTACGATTTGCCGGCAATTGGCGCATTTGTGCGTGAGCAAAGTGGGCAAATCCCCCATTGGATCGGCCATTCCCTGGGCGGCATCAGCCTGGCTGCGGCCCTGGGTGGGCAGCATCTGGGGGCGCCGGCAGTGGCTTCAGTGGCCCTGTTTGGCTGTCAGGTCAGCCGCACTCACTGGCCGTTGAAACTGCCGCCGGTGGAGTGGACGGGGCGCTTGCTGTTGAAACGTTTCGGCGAGGTTTCCGGCTCACGCTTCAAGCGTGGTCCTGAGGACGAGCCGGCAGGCGTGCTGATCGAAGCCATGCGCTGGAACGGCCTGTTTGGCCGCTTCGGTGAAGGTAAAAATGATTGGTGGAAAGGCTTGGCGGATGTCGATGTACCGCTGTTGGCGGTGAGCGCTGCGGGGGACCATCAAGACCCGGACTGGGCCTGTCGCAAGCTGTTCGAACAAGTGGGCTCGGAGCATCGCCAGTACCTATGCCTGGGGCGCCAGCAAGGCTTCAGCAGCGATTACGGGCACGTGGAAATGCTGGTCAGCAAACCCGCCCAGGCCGAAGTGTGGCCACTGGTGGAGCGATGGTTGAAGGGCCCGCTCACAGCGTTGTTTGAAGCGCCAGCGTTGGCAACGGTTTGATGGAGCGCTCTGCCAAGGGCGTTTCGCTCCCGTCGGGTTGGGGCTAAGATATGACGCGCTGAACGCTTCTGGTCATATTCAGTCGCGCAGCGGCTATTGCGTTGCGGCGAAACGAGTGGGATGTTGCCCACCTGTTTCGACCGGTACTTCCTTGAAAGACACTTCTTTGGCAGAAAGGAATTTTTCGATGAACCATTACGTGACCCCCGACCTGTGCGACGCCTACCCGGACCTGGTGCAGGTCGTCGAGCCGATGTTCAGCAACTTCGGCGGCCGAGATTCCTTTGGTGGCGAAATTGTCACCATCAAGTGCTTCGAGGATAACTCGCTGGTCAAGGAACAAGCCGACCAGCCGGGCGCCGGCAAGGTGCTGGTGGTCGACGGTGGTGGTTCCCTGCGCCGCGCGCTGCTGGGCGACATGATCGCCGAGAAAGCCGCGAAAAACGGTTGGGAAGGGCTGGTGATCTACGGTTGCATCCGTGATGTCGATGTCATTGCCCAGACCGACCTGGGGGTGCAGGCCCTGGCCAGCCACCCGATGAAGACCGACAAACGCGGCATCGGTGATCTGAACGTGGTGGTCACCTTTGCCGGCGTGACGTTCCGTCCGGGTGAATACATCTATGCCGACAACAACGGCGTGATCGTGTCACCCAGCCCGCTGAAAATGCCTGAATAAACCGCAATAACCGATAGGGGTGAGGATGTTCGAGGAAGAAAACGCGCAATGGGGGCTGGTGCATGCCCTGGTGCTGGACGGTAAAGGCGGTGCGCGTTCGATAGCCCGGACTGAGCTCGACGACTTGCAATTGCAGCCGCAGGAAAGCCTGTGGCTGCATTGGGATCGCAGCCATCCGCAAACCCAGACCTGGTTGCGCAAGTCCAGTGGCCTGAGCGAGTTCGCCTGTGACCTGCTGCTGGAGGAAAACACCCGCCCGCGCCTGTTGCCGCTGCCTGAGTCCGAGTTGTTGCTGTTCCTGCGTGGGGTCAACCTCAATCCAGGCGCCGAACCGGAAGACATGGTGTCGGTACGCATTTTCGCTGCCGCCAACCGGGTGATTTCCCTGCGCTTGCGCCCGCTGCGTGCCACCGATGAACTGCTGGTGCAATTGGCGGATGGCAAAGGGCCGAAAACCGCGTCGGAACTTATCCTTTATATGGCGCAGTACCTGACCAATAAGGTGCAGGACCTGGTCACCGATCTGTCTGAAATCGTCGATACCGAAGAAGAAAAGCTCGATGCCGACGAACGGTATACCCCGGAGCATGGCAGCGTTCTGCAGATCCGTCGGCGAGCGGCGGGGCTCAAGCGATTCCTGGCGCCGCAACGGGATATTTTTGCCCAACTGACGCGGATCAAATTGCCGTGGTTCTGCGATGACGATGCCGACTATTGGAACGAATTGAATAACAGCCTGACCCGTTACCTGGAAGAGCTCGAATTGACCCGGGAGCGCGTGGGGCTTGTGCTTGAGGCCGAAGACCGGCGCTTGAGCGTACGCATGAACCGCACCATGTACCGCTTCGGGATCATCACCGGGATCTTCCTGCCAATGAGCTTTCTGACCGGCTTGTTGGGTATAAACGTGGGCGGAATTCCGTTCTCCGCCAGCCCCTACGGATTCATGATTGCCTGCCTGATGATGGTGGCGGTTGCGCTGGGACAATGGTGGCTATTTCGACGATTACGCTGGGTTTGACCTGAATATGACCTGAACGTAGGAAGGGTCCTATGTGACCCCAAGAATTTAACCCTCGTCTTTTAAAACACTTGCGAGAGGTCTTTATGCACGATCCGTTCGAACAGTCTTTGCGTGACATGCTCAATGCTTCGCCCTCCAACCGGGATGACGATGCCTGCCTGGGCCGCGTGTTGAAAACCGCCAACCGCCAGGTAGGGGCGGGCGATCTGTTCGGTCTGCTCGGGCGCTGGTTGCCGGCGTTGATGATGGCCCTGAACAACGGTTCGGCCCATGTCTCCCCGGTTTCCCGTCGTAAACCTCTTGCTCGCACTGCTGATAAGGCTGATTGAATATGGAACTTGATCTCTGGACCCAGAGCCTGGTCACCGCGATGACCGCATTGTGGACCAAGGTGGCGAACTTCATTCCCAACCTGTTTGGTGCCCTGGTGCTGGTGTTGCTGGGTTTTGTCGTGGCCAAGCTGCTCGACACCCTGCTGTCCAAGTTGCTTGCAAAACTGGGCCTTGACCGCCTGATGGCCGGTACTGGCCTGACCAAGCTGTTGGGACGCGCCGGGCTGCAGGTGCCGATCTCCACGCTTATCGGCAAGATCGTCTATTGGTTTGTTTTGCTGATTTTTCTGGTTTCTGCGGCTCAATCCCTTGGACTTGAGCGAGTTTCAGCTACGCTCGACATGCTGGCGCTGTATTTGCCGAAAGTTTTCGGCGGCGCGCTGGTACTGCTGGTAGGCGTCTTGTTGGCGCAACTGGCCAATGGGCTGGTGCGCGGTGCCGCTGAAGGCGTGGGGCTGGACTATGCCGCCGGCCTTGGGCGAATTGCCCAGGGGTTGGTGATCATCATCAGTATTTCGGTCGCGATCAGCCAGTTGGAGGTCAAGACTGACCTGCTCAACCATGTGATTGTGATCGTTTTGATTACCGTTGGTCTGGCCGTTGCGCTGGCCATGGGGTTGGGGAGCCGGGAAATTGCCGGTCAGATTCTTGCGGGAATCTATGTGCGTGAGTTGTATCAGGTTGGGCAACAGGTGCGTGTAGGCGAGGTCGAAGGGCAGATCGAGGAGATCGGCACGGTCAAGACGACGGTGCTGACCGATGATGGCGACCTCGTGTCGTTGTCCAATCGGATACTCCTGGAGCAGCAGGTCAGTAGCCGCTAATCCGGCAAACCCTGCTAATGTACGCCGCCGCAAACCCGGCTGACCGGGCTGTGGCGGACATTGACCTGACTGTCGGCACGACTTGTTTTGAATAAAGCCCAAACGCTGTCCACGCGCTATGACCCCCGTGAGCTCTCTGATGAGGAGTTGGTCGCGCGCTCGCACACGGAGCTGTTTCACGTAACACGCGCGTACGAAGAATTGATGCGCAGATATCAACGCACTTTGTTCAACGTTTGTTCAAGGTATTTAGGGAACGATAGAGATGCGGATGATGTCTGTCAGGAAGTGATGCTCAAGGTGCTGTACGGCCTGAAGAACTTCGAGGGTAAATCGAAGTTCAAGACATGGCTATATAGCATCACGTACAACGAGTGCATCACGCAGTATCGAAAAGAACGGCGCAAGCGTCGCTTGATGGACGCGTTGAGTCTTGACCCCCTTGAGGAGGCGTCTGAAGAAAAGACGCCGGCACCCGAGGAGAAGGGCGGACTTGATCGCTGGTTGGTGTATGTGAACCCGATTGACCGGGAAATTCTGGTGCTACGTTTTGTCGCAGAGCTGGAATTTCAGGAAATCGCCGACATCATGCACATGGGTTTGAGTGCTACAAAAATGCGTTACAAACGTGCTCTAGATAAATTACGTGAGAAATTTGCGGGCGAGACTGAAACTTAGTGCGTGGCAAATATCTCTTACGTGTAGGCAAGTTCTGTTAGACTTGTCGCCGAGTTGTCCCCCGGTTTGTGGGACTGCTTTACAATCACCAGATGGGGATTTAACGGATGAAACTGAAAAACACCTTGGGCTTGGCCATTGGTTCTCTTATTGCCGCTACTTCTTTCGGCGTTCTGGCACAAGGCCAAGGCGCAGTTGAAGGCGAGCTGTTCTACAAGAAGCAGTACAACGATAGCGTCAAGCACATCGAAGACGGCTTCAACCCAGGCGCTCGCATTGGTTACTTCCTGACCGACGACCTGTCGCTGAACCTGTCCTACGACAAAACCAACCACACCCGTTCGAACGACGGTACTGGTAACCAGAAGATCAAAGGTGACACTGGCAGCCTGACTGCTCAGTACCACTTCGGTCAGGCTGGCGTTGACAGCCTGCGTCCATACGTAGAAGGCGGTTTCGGTCACCAGAGCCGCACCAACGTGCAGGCTGACGGCCACAGCGGTCGCGATCAGACCACTCAAGCCATCGTAGGTACCGGTGTTAAGTACTACTTCACCAACAACCTGTACGCTCGTGCCGGTGTTGAAGCTGACTACGGTCTGGACAACGGCAAGTGGGACTACTCCGCACTGGTCGGCCTGGGTGTGAACTTCGGCGGTAACGCTGGCGCAGTAGCTCCAGCTCCTACTCCAGCACCAGCTCCAGAGCCAACTCCAGAGCCAGAAGCTCCAGTTGCTCAGGTAGTTCGTGTTGAGCTGGACGTTAAGTTCGACTTCGACAAGTCCGTTGTTAAGCCTAACAGCTACGGCGACGTGAAAAACCTGGCCGACTTCATGGCTCAGTACCCAGCTACCAACGTAGAAGTTGCTGGTCACACTGACTCCGTAGGTCCAGACGCTTACAACCAGAAGCTGTCCCAGCGTCGTGCTGACGCTGTTAAGCAAGTCCTGGTTAAAGACGGCGTTCAGCCTAGCCGCATCACCGCGGTAGGTTACGGCGAATCCCGCCCAGTTGCTGACAACGCAACTGAAGCTGGCCGTGCTGTTAACCGTCGCGTAGAAGCGTCGGTTGAAGCTCAAGCTCAGTAATTACTGAGTGCTAGAAAAAAGCCCGGCTTAGGCCGGGCTTTTTTTCGCCCGCCATTTGCCTCAGGCGCTGGCTGCCGTTGCGAGGCATGCCGCTTGCCCGGCATCGGCAACACGGCCGATCACCAGGATTGCCGGGCTCTTCAATGCAAATGCCTGGGCATCTTCGTACATCCGCGACAGCTCACTGCGACATTCCCGTTGCTGGGGCAGCGATGCGTTTTCGATCATCGCCACCGGCATATCCGCCGCCATCCCACCCTCCAGCAGTTGCTGGCGAATGTCCTCCAGCTTCGCCACACCCATGTACACCACCAATGTCGTTCCGCCCTCTGCCAATGCGCGCCAATTGAGGCTGCTGTCGTCCTGAGTGTGCGCCGTGACCAGCGTTACACCCCGGCTCACCCCGCGCAGCGTCAGCGGCACTGCGCAATTGGTCGCGCCCGCTAGCCCGGCGGTGATCCCGTTGACCAGTTCCACCTCGATACCCCGTTCACGCAGCCACATGGCCTCCTCACCACCGCGCCCGAAAATGCACGGGTCGCCGCCTTTGAGCCTCACCACGCACTTGCCTTGGCGGGCATAACGCAGCATCAGGCGGTGAATAAACGCCTGTGGCGTGGAACGGCAGCCGCCGCGTTTGCCGACCGTGATCACCCGTGCATTGGCGCAATGTTCCAGTACCGCAGGGTTGACCAGGTCATCAATGAGCACCACATCGGCTTCACTCAAGGCCCGTACAGCCTTGAGGGTCAACAACTCCGGATCGCCGGGGCCAGCGCCCACCAGCCAGACTTTTGCGTTCATAGGTTTTTCCTCGTCCAGGGATGACGTCAGCTGTGAAAAAGTGAGTACAGCAACACCAGATTGATCAGCATCGAGACCAGGGCCAGCGTGCGCCAGACCTTCAACGGCTCGCGTTCCAGTAAAGGCCTTGGGCGAATGCTCAGCGCCTGCCGGTCTGCCTGCTCCAGTACCAGCAGCCATTCTTCGGCCGTTTCATAACGTTGCGCCGGTTGCGCGGCCACTGCTCGCTCAAGGCACTGGGGCAGCCAGTCCGGCAAATCGGGGCGATAACGGCTGGCGCTGACCGGCTGGGTGAACCTGGGGCGTTGGAATGCTTCGATTTCACCGTAGGGGTAATGCCCGGTCAGCAGGTAATAGAGGGTGACGCCTACGCTGTATAAATCTTGCTGGGCCGTAGGATGTTCACCATTGAATGCCTCGGGCGCGATAAAGCTCGGCGTGCCCGGCAGCACATGGGCATGATCTTCCGAAAGCCCAGGGCAGTAGGCCAGGCCAAAATCCAGCACGCGCAGTTCGCCATCGTCTCCCAGCAGCAGGTTTTCGGGCTTGATATCGCGGTGCAGGATCTGTCTTCGATGCAGTAAACCCACTGCCCGAAGCAGGCGCTCTGCAATGGATTGCCATTGCGCCAGGGGCAGCGGGCCGTGACGTTGAAGCAGTTCGGCAAGGGTTTGCCCAGGGTATTCACGCATCACGTAATACAGATGCTGGCGCCCGCTGGCGGCGTGGACTTCTGGAAAGGCACGCCCGGCAACCCTGCGCAAAAACCATTCCTCCGAGAGCAAGGCCTGGCCTGCGTCGGTGTCGTCGTCGCGGCTCAACGGCAGGGTTTTGAGCAGCCAGGGTTGTTGCTGGGCATCGCGTACCCGGTACAGCAACGACTGACGGCTGTGGGCCAGCACAGCGTCCACCTGCCAACCTTCAAAGTGTTGTCCGACTTTCAAGGCGGGTGGCAATGGCCATTGCTGCAATTGCACCAGGGCATCGCCAAGGGTGGCCGCGCCGAGGCTATCGACGCGCACCAGCAAGGCGCTGGCATTGTCCTGGCTGCCCGCCAGGTGCGCTGCGTTCACCAGCGTGGTGACTGCCAGGTCCAGGTTTGCTTGTTCACGCAGGATCGCGCTGATGCTGTGATCCCCCAGCGTTGCCCATACGCCATCACTGAGCAGCAGGAAGCACTCGCCGGCGCGCAGCTGGCCATCCAGGAAATCCACCACCAGGTGTTGATCCAGCCCGAGGGCCCGCTTGAGCACATGCTGCATGCCCGGCTGTTCCCAAACATGATCTTCAGTGATGCGCTGCAACTCGCCGTCCAGCCACCGGTATGCACGGCAATCGCCGACATGGGCCAAGGTGAAACGCTGGCCGCGAAACACGAGGGCGCTGAGGGTGGTGAGCAACGGCTGACCGCCTCCATTGGCCTGCAGCCAGCGATTCTGCGCCAGCAGCAAGCGCTCCAGCGCCTGGGCCACGCTCCAGGTCTGAGGTGTGGCGTAGTAGTCCAGCGCCAGGGCTTGCAAGGTCGAGCGCGCCGCCAGGCCACCGTCGGCGCACTGGCTCACGCCATCGGCCATGGCGCACAGGTAGCCTTTGCTGGCGGCCAGTTCGGCCACGGGCGTGACCACCCGCAGCGCGTCCTGGTTTTCTGCCCGCGGGCCGATGGTGCTGGCGTGGGCGACGCTCAGTTGCAGGCTCATCAGACCCGCGCAGCCGTCACGGCAGCCGAGCCCCAGGTGGTTCTCCAGCGGCGCTTCACGCCGTGCAGGCCAAACCAGGCGAGTACACCCAGGCTGGCGAACAACCACAGGGCCATCTGGTAACTGCCGGTGCTTTGCTTGATCGCGCCCATGCCCGCCGCCAAGGCGAAACCGCCGATACCACCGGCCATGCCGATCAGGCCGGTCATCACGCCGATCTCACGACGGAATCGTTGCGGCACCAGTTGGAACACCGCGCCATTGCCTGCGCCCAGACCGAGCATGGTGCAGACGAAAAGCGCCAGTGCCGCGTAGGAACTTGGCAGGTTGAAACCCACCGCCGCGATGCAGATCGCCGCCACGCTGTACATGCCCAGCAAGGTACGAATCCCGCCGAAGCGATCCGCCAGGGCGCCACCCAATGGGCGCATCAAGCTGCCACCGAACACGCAGGCGGCGGTGTAGTAACCGGCGGCCACCGGGCTCAGGCCATATTGGTCGTTGAAATAGCCGGGCAGGGCGCTGGCCAGGCCGATAAAGCCGCCGAAGGTCACACTGTAGAAGAACATGAACCACCAACTGTCGCGGTCGCCCAGGGCCTTGAAGTAGTCGGCCATGGATTTGGCTTTTGGCCGTTCAGGGGCATTGCGCGCCAGCCAGGCAAACACGATCAGGGTGAGGATCAACGGAATCAGCGCAAAGCCGAACACGTTGCTCCAGCCGAATGCCGCCGCCAGGACCGGTGCCAGCAACGCGGCGAACACCGTGCCCGAGTTGCCTGCGCCCGCGATGCCCATTGCCTTGCCTTGATGCTCAGCGGGGTACCACTGGGATGCCAGGGGCAGGGCGACCGCAAACGATGCGCCGGCCATCCCCAGGAACACACCCAGCAGCAGGGCCTGCTCGTAACTGTGGATGCCCAGTTTCCACGCGCCGAACAATGCACAGATCACAATCACCTGGCCGATCAGGCCAGCCGTCTTGGGCGACAGCTTGTCGGCCAGCATGCCCATCAAAAATCGCAGGACCGCGCCGGCCAGGATCGGCGTTGCCACCATCAAACCGCGCTGCTGGGTGGTCAGGTGCAGGTCGGCGGCAATTTGTATGGCCAGCGGGCCCAGCAGGTACCAGACCATGAAGCTCAGGTCGAAATACAGGAACGCGGCAAACAGGGTCGGGGTGTGCCCGGATTTCCAGAAGCTTGATTTCATCACGCACCTCAACGGTTGGGAGTCTTGTAAGAAGGCCTGGTGATGGAGCCGCCGCTGATGGCCGCCCCACCGGCCCCGAGCGATCAGGGCCAAAACGAAAAAACGCCGCCACCGGGTTCGCGTGGGCAAACCGGGTGTGCGACGTCTTTGTCGTGGAAGGGGCAACCGCCGTTGGTTACCTGTGACTATCCCTTAGCAAGAGCTGCGCCAAATCAGCCAAGCAGCTCGCTCATGGCGATGATCTGCTCAGCCACCTGGATCAGTTTCTGCTGGCGGCTCATGGCCTGGCGGCGCATCAGGGTGTAGGCCTCTTCTTCATTGCAGTGCTTCATTTTCATCAACATGCCCTTGGCCAGTTCGATACGCTTGCGCTCGGCCAACTGCTGGTCGCGTGCGTGCAGCTGCGCGCGCAAGGCCTGGTCACTTTCGAAACGCGCCATGGCAACGTCGAGGATCGGTTGCAGACGCTGGGCCTGTATGCCTTCGACGATATAGGCGCTGACGCCGGACTTGATGGCCTGGCGCATCACATCCGGGTCGTGCTCATCGGTAAACATCACGATCGGCCGAGGCTGGTCGCGGCTTACCAGCACCACCTGCTCCATCACATCCCGACCCGGTGACTCGGTATCGATCAGAATCACATCCGGGCGCACCGTTTCGACGCGTGCCGGCAGGTCGATGATCAGGCCAGACTCATCGATCACCTCGAAACCGGCTTCGATCAGCGCCGTTCGGAGGCGACCGACCTTGCGCGGGGTATCGTTGATCAACAGGATTCGCAGCATAGGTGGGCTCCTGTCAGCGCAAGGCTTGGCGGCTGGCGTGATCGACCATGGCATGCAGGCGGAAGCTGCGGGCGTAGCCGACAGGGTCCGAGCCGTCCCAGACCTTGCCGTCGATCAGTTGGCTACTGCGCATGTCCCGGACATTGGCGGCAACGCCCGTTGCTTCGGCCGCCTGGCGGTACAGCGCCAGTTGCTGCACTTGGCGGGCGACGCCCAGGTAATCAGGGTCTTCGCGCAGCAGGCCCCAGCGACGGAACTGGGTCATGAACCACATGCCATCGGACAAGTAGGGCAGGTTCACCTCGCCATCGGCAAAGAACCGCAGGGCATGTGGGTCTTGCCAGTGGTTGCCCAGGCCGTCGTCATAAGCGCCCAGCAGGCGCGGTTCAATGCAGTCGAGCGGGGCGTCGAGGTAGTCGCGGCCACTGAGCAGTTGGGCGGTGGAGCGGCGGTTTTCGGTGCTTGCTTCTATAAAGCGACTGGCCTCCAGGATCGCCATTACCAGCACACGCGCGGTGTTGGGGTATTGGTCGACAAAGGCCTGGGTGCAGCCGAGTACTTTTTCGGGATGATTCGGCCAGATCGCCTGGGTGGTGGCCAGGGTAAAGCCCTGGTTTTGTTTTACGGCGCTGGCGCACCACGGCTCGCCGACGCAAAAGCCATCGATGCGCCCGGCTTGCAGGTGCGCGACCATTTGCGGTGGCGGTACCACTACGCTGTCCACGTCCTGCAACGGGTGAATGCCCTGGCTCGCCAACCAGTAGTAGAGCCACATGGCGTGGGTGCCGGTAGGAAAGGTCTGGGCGAAGGTCAGTTTTGTGCTGCTTTGGTGCACGCGCCGGTCCAATGCTTCAGGAGTGATCACCCCTTGCTGTTGCAGGCCGTGGGACAAGTTGATGCTTTGGCCATTCTGGTTCAGCCCCATCAGTACCGCCATGTCGGTGGGGGCCACGCCGCCGATGCCCAGGTGCACGGCATAGATCAGCCCGTACAGGCTATGGGCGGCGTCCAGTTCTCCGCTGACCAGCTTGTCCCGCAGATTGGCCCATGAGGACTGGCGCTTGAGGTTCAAGGTCAGGCCGTAGGGTTGGGCGAAGCCTTGGGTGGCGGCCACCACAAGCGAGGCGCAATCGCTCAAGGCCATGAAGCCCAGGTCGAGGCTGCTTTTCTCCGGGGCATCACTGCCGTTGACCCACGCCAGTGGGTCGTTCATCGGGCTGTTGCCTGCCGAATCGTTCATCAACACCTACCTTCTCTTTCAAAAAAAAGCGCCGCTCCCTCAGATGGCGATGTAGGCCATTGCGGGTAACGACGCCTTTGTCCGTAAGCCCGCGCCGTCGTTGGTGCGTGCTCTAGTAGGGAGTTCATAGCAAGGCACATGCCATGGGTAGAAGGGCGGGGAGTGCCGTCAGCTTTCCATCAAGATTGAAACGGGGCGGCCTTTCAGTATGGCCGCTTCTTAACGCCAGGCCGCCCAGGAAACCCCACGGTGTACGCTGTCTCTCCCTTCACGATGCTTCGCTGCTGGCTGCTGCTTATCGTGCTGCTGCTGGGAAGCACGCCTGCCTGGGGCGAGGTCTATCAGGCGCAGGACGAAAGTTTGCATACCGTATTCACTGCGCTGTCGGTGCCCCTCGGGTTGCCCATCGTGGTCAGTCGCCAGGTGGCTCTCAAGCGTTTCAGTGGTGAGCTGGACCTTGATGCGCCGCAACGCGCCCTGGACGCGCTTGTTTCGCAGCAGGGCCTGATTGGGCACAACAATGGGCAGGCGCTTTTTCTCTACGACGCCAGCGAGGCCAAAAGTTCGGCAGTGGCCCTGCGGCATATTTCCGTCGACAGGTTTCGTGGCCTCATGCGCCGCTCCGGGCTCGATGAATCGCCCTATCCCCTGCGCCCGGCCAGCGCGCGGACGTTTTACGTGTCTGGCCCTGCGAGTTATGTCGACCAGGTACTGCGCCTGGCCCAATTGATGGACCGGCAGAGGGCCGCGCTGCGCGTGGGTAGCCAGTCGTTTGGCGTGGTGCAGGTGCTCAACACCCATGTGGCGGACCGTCAGTACGCCATGGGCGATGGCCCCGTCACCGTACCGGGGATGGCCTCGATGATCACGACCCTACTGGCCGGTGAGCACCAGGGACCGTTGGCCGACAGCAATCTTTCAGTCATTGCCTACCCCGACACCAACAGCCTGCTGATCAAAGGCCAGCCCGAGCAGGTAAAGATCATCGAGCAGTTGGTGGCGGAGTTGGACATGCCCAAGCGACCGATCGAGGTGGCGTTGTGGTTGGTAGATGTGGACCGTCGCGAATTGAAGACGCTGGGGCTTGAGTGGGACAGCGACGCCTCGACCACCCGAATCATGGAACCCTTGGAGGATGATCGCCTGATGGCGCAGATCGCCACGCTGGAGCGTCGGCGGCGGGCGAGGGTGGTCACGCTGCCGGTGATCCTCACTCAGGAGAATGTGCCAGCGGTGTTCCAGGACAATCACACCTTTTATCTGCCGGGCCCCGGAGAAGACCCCGTCGACTGGACGCCCGTGCGTTACGGCGCCCAGGTCAGCGTATTGCCGCGATTTGCACAGGCGCACCAGGTCGAGATGCTCCTGAAAGTCGAGGATGGCCGTCAGGTGACTGAGGCGGGGCAACGTGCAGAGCCGACTGTGGTAGGGCGCGTTGGGATGAGTGGCGTCGTGCGTGTGCCGCAGGGCAAGCGTTTGTGGGTGGGGGCGTTTCGACAAGAGACCCGCCTGGGGCGCAGTGCAGCGCCGGGTGGCTCGGCACGGGTTCGTCTGTTTGTGATTCAAGCCCGCGCCGTGGGTGAAGAGCTGAAAACGACGGCTGGAACCATCGGCCCGCCGCCTCTGACCGCACCCCAGTACGAGCGTGTACAGCGTGCGTTTGTCCGGCCTGGGCGCGATGTTTTTCCGTAGATAAGGAGGTTCGCTTAGGCGTTGAGTTTTACGAGGTTTATTCGGAGTGGGTGTCGGGCCGGTGTGGATAGAGAAATATCTTACGGATGAGCTTCGCAAGGCACTGGAATGTATGGGTTTTTTCCTAGGGTTGGGGGCGGCGCAGGTTTTTATAGTCCAGGCATTGGTCTGCGGGCCAGCAACGCAACGAAGGTTTTGAATGTGGGAAGTTGGATGCAGAGGTGTTTATGGCCGTCGCAAATGATCAGGGAATGACCACGTCCCTGGTCTTCTCCCATTGGACCCTGCATGCAGATGGTCGCCTGACCGGTGACGGCACTGATGTGCAGTTGCCACCCAAGGAGTGGCAGGTGCTGCGGCTGCTGCTGGTCTCCGGTGGTGCGCTGATGACCAAGGACCGGTTGTTGGAGATGGCCTGGCCCCAGGGGGAGGTGGCTGAAGAATCATTGACCCGTTGTATCTATTCGTTGCGTAAACATCTGAGGGCTGACAAAGGGTTCATCAAGACCATCTACGGGCGTGGGTACCGGTTTACCTGTGCGGTGAGGGCCGAATGGCAAGGGGTGGGGCGTATCGACCCAGTAGGACAGGTGTGTTTTGCCTGCGGTCAGGTCCGCCATGTTTAGGTTTTTGTCCGTGTGGCTGTTACTGGGCGGGCTGACGAGCGTAACCCCGGCCTTTGCCTACTGCTGGGGAGAGGTAGCCAGCCGATATGACATTGAGCCTGAGTTGTTGCAGGCGATTGCCGCTGTGGAGTCCGGGTATCGTGCCGATGCGATGAACCATGCCAACCGCAATGGCACCTGGGACATAGGGCTGATGCAGATCAACAGTATCCACCTGCCTCGTTTACTCAAGCTGGGCATTACCGAGGAGCGGTTATTGGCTGAGCCTTGCTTGTCTGTGGAGGTGGGGGCTTCGATTCTGGCCGGTTTCATCCAGCGCTTCGGTTACAACTGGACGGCGGTGGGCGCCTATAACGCGGGGCCGGGGGCAGGGCCCGAACGGGAGGCGTTGCGCATGCGGTATGCCCAGAAGATATGGGCGCGCTATGAGGCGTTGGTGTCGCTTCGCTACTGATGATTGGACGGCACGCCTCGCACGCAACCGGCTACCCCGGCTATAATCGCCGCCACCTTCCGCCGCCACCCGAGTCTAGCCCGCCCATGTATACCCTGGCCCGCCAGCTGTTGTTCAAACTCTCCCCGGAAACCTCCCACGATCTGTCCCTGGACCTGATCGGTGCCGGTGGCCGCCTGGGGCTCAATGGCCTGGTTTGCAAGGCGCCGGCGAAAATGCCGGTGTCGGTGATGGGGCTGGAGTTCCCCAACCCGGTCGGGTTGGCGGCTGGCCTGGACAAGAACGGCGCGGCCATCGATGGCTTTGCACAACTGGGTTTCGGGTTTGTCGAAATCGGCACCGTGACCCCGCGTCCACAGCCGGGCAACCCCAAGCCGCGTATCTTCCGCCTGCCGGAAGCCGAGGCGATCATCAACCGCATGGGCTTTAACAACCTGGGCGTCGATCACTTGCTGTCGCGGGTTCAAGCAGCCAAGTACAAGGGCATCCTGGGCATCAATATCGGCAAGAACTTCGATACCCCTGTCGAGCGTGCGGTGGATGACTACCTGATCTGCCTGGATAAGGTCTACGCCCACGCCAGCTATGTGACCGTCAACGTCAGTTCGCCCAATACCCCGGGCCTGCGCAGCCTGCAATTCGGTGACTCCCTCAAGCAACTGCTCGAAGCCTTGCGCCAGCGCCAGGAAGACCTGGCCGTGCGCCATGGCAAGCGCGTGCCGCTGGCGATCAAGATTGCCCCGGACATGAGCGATGAAGAAACCGTGCTCGTGGCCCAGGCCCTGGTGGACTCGGGCATGGACGCGGTGATCGCCACCAACACCACCCTTAGCCGTGTGGGCGTCGAAGGCCTGGCTCACGGCGACGAAGCCGGCGGTCTGTCGGGGGCTCCGGTGCGCGAGCAGAGCACCCATATCGTCAAGGTGCTGGCCGCCGAGCTGGCGGGGCGTTTGCCGATCATTGCCGCAGGCGGCATCACCGAAGGCAAGCACGCCGCCGAGAAGATCGCCGCGGGTGCCAGCCTGGTGCAGTTGTATTCCGGTTTTATCTACAAGGGCCCGGCGTTGATTCGCCAGTCGGTGGATGCAATCGCAGCATTGCGCTGATGCTTTAAGGTGGGAGGGGGCAAGCCCCCTCCCATATTAAAAAGGGCTCCATTAAGGAGCCCCCTGGGCCGAAGCCCGCCGCCCGGATGGGACGTGCGTGGTTAAGTCGTTAACGCTTCAACAGTGTAATGTCGGAATTGAGTGCCCTGATTAGCCGACGGCGTGAAGTTCGTTGAGTCTGTGGATTCCCGCAGTGCCAGTCATACCGTCCCAGTTGTCGCCGCGTCCTTCTCGCCAGCCGTTGATCCAGGCTTGGCGTACCGACGGTAGAGTAAATGGGCAAAGCTCACGGGATTTGCCATGAACGCCATATTGATATCCGCGTAAAAATGCTCTTTCCAACGGATCACGCTTAAGTCTTCTCATAGGGTGTTTCCCTCACTTGTTGACTGTCTTGATATCCTTCGACCTCGTCTGAGGTCGGGCAGAGTTTTTCTGCCGTTGGTGGGCTCGCTGCCGGCGTGGCGAGCCGATGTGTCGGCGTCGTTACGGCGCCAACCTGTGATGAGTTCTAACCAATAGGTCACATGGATTCAATGATCGTTTTGTCATAAGCACGTAACGATAACGATGCTATAGCCATAAGCTGGGATGGCTTTTCGCCCCATTTATTGGGCAAAGCCAGCTATGATGCACCCTGCGCAGAGGATGTGTTTAATCCTTAAGTGAGAATGTCCGTCCGTTGTAGTCGGTTACTATTCGACGAAGGGTCGGAATATTTCTTTTTGTTGCACCAGTTTATTCATCTGCCCCGTCAATCAAGGCCTCAAGGCCCGGCAGGCGGGGTGGGACGGCACATTCGTGCCACGCGAGCACTCTTCAAGAAAAGTGCTTGATTGAAAACCGAGCCGGCGATGCGTCGCCCGTTCATTTATTGCTGAAAAGCCTGGAATGCCCCATGTCGGACCGTTTTGAACTCTTCCTCACTTGCCCCAAGGGCCTCGAAGGCCTGCTGATCGAGGAAGCCGTCGGGCTTGGCCTTGAGGAAGCCCGCGAGCACACCTCGGCCGTGCGCGGCATGGCCGACATGGAAACCGCCTACCGCCTGTGCCTCTGGTCGCGCCTGGCCAACCGCGTGTTGTTGGTGCTCAAGCGCTTCCCGATGAAGGACGCCGAAGACCTCTACCACGGCGTGCTGGATATCGAATGGGCCGATCATATGGTCCCGGACGGCACCCTCGCGGTGGAGTTCAGCGGTCACGGCTCGGGCATCGACAACACCCACTTCGGCGCGCTGAAGGTCAAGGATGCGATTGTCGACAAGCTGCGCACCCCGACCGGCGAACGCCCGTCCATCGACAAGATCAACCCGGACCTGCGTATTCACCTGCGCCTGGACCGTGGCGAAGCCATCCTGTCCCTCGACCTGTCCGGCCATAGCCTGCACCAACGCGGCTATCGCCTGCAGCAGGGCGCTGCCCCGTTGAAGGAAAACCTGGCCGCCGCGATCCTGATCCGCGCCGGCTGGCCGCGCATTGCGGCCGAAGGCGGCGCGCTGACCGACCCGATGTGCGGTGTGGGTACCTTCCTGGTGGAAGGCGCGATGATCGCCGCCGACATGGCCCCCAACCTGAACCGCGAATTGTGGGGGTTTACCACCTGGCTGGGTCACGTCCCGGCGCTGTGGAAGAAACTTCACGCCGAAGCGTCGGAACGCGCCGCCATCGGCATGAACAAACCGCCGTTGTGGGTGCGTGGCTATGAAGCTGACCCGCGTCTGATCCAACCTGCGCGCAACAACATCGAACGCGCAGGCCTGAGCCACTGGATCAAGGTGTACCAGGGCGAAGTCGGCACCTTCGAGCCGCGCCCGGACCAGAACCAGAAAGGCCTGGTCATCTGTAACCCGCCGTACGGCGAGCGCTTGGGTGACGAAGCCAGCCTGTTGTACCTCTACCAGAACCTCGGCGAGCGTCTGCGCCAGGCCTGCATGGGTTGGGAAGCGGCGGTGTTCACCGGCGCACCGGACTTGGGCAAGCGCATGGGTATCCGCAGCCACAAGCAGTACTCGTTCTGGAACGGCGCATTGCCGTGCAAATTGCTGCTGATCAAGGTCAACCCGGACCAGTTCGTTACCGGCGAGCGCCGCACGCCCGAGCAGCGCCAGGCCGAACGTGAGCAAGCCGCTTACGATCAAGCCCCGGCCGAGCCGCAAGAGCGCCAGTACAACAAGAACGGCAACCCAATCAAGCCAGCCCCGGCTCCGGTGGTTGAACAGGCGCGCCTCAGCGAAGGCGGGCAGATGTTCGCCAACCGTCTGCAAAAGAACCTCAAGCTGCTGGGCAAGTGGGCCAAGCGTGAAGGCGTGGATTGCTACCGTGTGTATGACGCCGATATGCCGGAATACTCCATGGCCATCGACCTGTACCACGATTGGGTCCACGTCCAGGAATACGCCGCGCCCAAGTCCATCGACCCCGAAAAAGCTTCTGCACGCATGTTCGATGCATTGGCTGCGATTCCCCAGGCGCTGAACATCGACAAGAGCCGCGTGGTGGTCAAGCGTCGCGAGCGTCAGAGCGGCACCAAGCAGTACGAGCGCCAGAGCGCCCAGGGCAAGTTCACCGAGGTCAGCGAAGGTGGCGTAAAGCTGCTGGTCAACCTCACCGACTACCTGGACACCGGCCTGTTCCTCGACCACCGCCCGATGCGCATGCGCATCCAGAAAGAAGCCGCCGGCAAGCGTTTCCTCAACCTGTACTGCTACACCGCCACCGCGAGTGTGCACGCAGCCAAGGGCGGCGCGCGCAGCACCACCAGCGTTGACCTGTCCAAGACGTATCTGGACTGGGCGCGTCGCAACTTCTCGCTCAACGGTTTCTCCGACAAGAACCGCCTGGAGCAAGGGGATGTGATGGCGTGGCTGGAGGCCAGCCGCGATGAGTTCGACCTGATCTTCATCGACCCGCCGACCTTCTCCAACTCCAAGCGCATGGAAGGCATCTTCGACGTGCAGCGTGACCATGTGCAGTTGCTGGACCTGGCCATGGCGCGCCTGGCACCAGGCGGCGTGCTGTACTTCTCCAACAACTTCCGCAAGTTCGCGCTGGAGGACAACCTCAGCGAACGTTATGTGGTCGAGGAGATCAGCGACAAAACCATCGACCCGGATTTTGCGCGCAACGCCAAGATCCACCGGGCGTGGAAAATCACCGCGCGCTGATTGCCCCCCTCTGGAGGAGCGAGCTTGCTCGCGAAAAACTCAAGGTCGCCGCGTTTATTCTGAATAAACGTGTAGATCTCAGGTTCTTCGCGAGCAAGCTCGCTCCTGCAGGTGTTTTGCGCTGGTCAAACACTGGGCCTATCGCTATAACTTAAAGCCTAGCCAAAGTGACACCCCCCGCACGCTGGCGTTGTGAGTGTTGCCTATGCCGTTGCAAGCTGTTCGCCCGAAAATCCTAGGCTTTATCAGTGAGCAGGCGTCGGCTTGGCTGGTGGCGTTGGTGGTGGTGTTGGCAGGGTGTGCGCTCACGGTGATCATCGCCTGGGCGTCGTCCGATCTTTATGAGCAACAGGTGCGCCAGCGTTTTCAGTTGCTGGTCAATGAGCGCTATACCCGCCTGCAGGAACGCTTCGAGGACCAGGAACAGCGCCTGAACAGCCTGCGACGTTTCTTCGTCAATTCCGATGACGTTTCCCGCGAAGAATTCGACGGTTTTGCCCAACCCTTGTTACTGCGCACCCGTGCCTATTCCTGGGCGCCCCGGGTATTTCGCGAGCAGCGCAGCCAGTTCGAACAGCAAATGTCCCACCAACGCGGCGCGCCTTTTATCATTCGTGAATTGAACGCAGCCGGCGAACTGGCGCCCGCATCCGAGCGTGATGAGTACGTGCCGGTGCTCTACAGTCAGACCCAAAGCCTGCTGGGCGCGCCCCTGGGCTTTGATCTGCTGGCCCAGCCGCTGCGGCGCGTAACCCTGGAGCGGGCGCAAAAGACCGGCAAGCTGGCGGTGTCGCAACCCATGCAGTTGGTGGGGGTAGAGCCGGCCTACGCCACCGGGGTGTTGTTGGTGGCACCGGTGAGCAACCTGCCCGCTGCCGGGCAGTCCCAGAATGAGCCCTATGGTTATGTCATGGCGGTGATCAGCATGCGCCAGCTGGTGGCCGATGGTTTGCCCAAGCCGGATCGGGACAACCTGGTGATGCAGATCGTCGACACCTCCGACCTGCAAAAACGCGTGCTCTACGAGTCCAGCAATAGCGTGGGCGACAGCGACCTGTCTGCCGCACGGCGGCTAAGCCTGGGCGATCACGTGTATACCCTGAGCCTGCGCCCCAGCCAGGTGTTTGATCAGGTCAACCGTTCTTCCCTGTCCACCATCCTGACCATGGGCGGTTTGCTCAGCCTGTTGCTCAGCGCCTTGCTCTATGTGTTGGTGAGCCAGCGCCAGCGCGCGCTGAAACTGGTGGAGCAGCGCACCGTGCAGTTGCGCCTGCGCGAGCAGGAGTTGCGTGGTGCCCATGGCCAACTGCGCAGCGTTTTGAACGCCGCTACCCAGGTCGCAATCATTGCCACCGACCTGCGCGGTGTCATCAATACCTTCAACGCCGGTGCCGAACAGATGCTCGGCTTCAAGGCCGAGCAAGTCGTGGGCAAGGTGACGTTGGAAAGCCTGCACCTTTCGACGGAGCTCGAAGCTCGCTCTGCCAGCCTGAGCGTGACCCTGGGCAAGCGTATCCCGGCAAGTCAGGCGATGCTGGTGGAAAGCCCGGACACCCTGCACGAGGCCCGCGAATGGAGCTTGATCCGCCAGGACGGCAGCCAATTGACCGTGAATATGCTCGCCACCGTGCTGTTGGATGACCATGGCTTGTGGATTGGCCACTTGGCGATTTACCTGGATATCACCGAACAGAAGCGTGCCTATGAAGCGCTGGCCGCACGGGATCGCTTGTTGAAAAAGCTCAGTGCCCATGTGCCCGGCGGGATCTTCCAGTTCACCCTGGAGCCCCACGACAACTGGCGTTTTATCTACGCCAGTGACGGCATCCGTGACATCTACGAAATAGAGCCGGGCGTGCTGCAACAGGATGCCAAGAAGGTCTTCGAGCGCATCCACCCGCTGGATGTGGAGCGCGTGCGTGCCTCGATTCGCTTGTCGGCGTTGCAGTTGAGCCATTGGCGCGAAGAGTACCGGGTGCAATTGCCCCAAAGAGGCCTGCGCTGGATCCGGGGCGAGGCCACCCCGGAAGAATTATCTGGCGGCGGTACGTTATGGCATGGCTACGTGTCGGATATTTCCGATCTCAAACGGGTGGAAGAAGAGCTGCGTGCGCTGTCCATCACCGACTCCCTGACGGGCATTCACAACCGCCGTTATTTCCAGGATCGCCTCAAGGCTGAAATGGTGCGGCTCAACCGCACGTCGGGGGCGTTGTCGCTGATCATGCTGGATATCGACCACTTCAAGCGCATCAACGACCAGCACGGGCACGGGGTAGGCGACAGCGTGCTGCAGGAACTGTGCAAGCGCATCAGCCAGCGTGTGCGCCGCACCGATGTATTCTGCCGCCTCGGTGGCGAGGAATTCATGGTGCTGTGCCCCAACACCGATGGCGAACAGGCCTATAGCCTGGCGATGGAGTTGTGGCAGTCGCTGCGTGAGGTGCCGATGGAGCCGGTGGGTATTGTGACCGCGAGCTTTGGCGTGGCCAGTTGGCGCATCGACGAAGGCATTGACGGGCTGCTGCTGCGCGCTGACTCGGCGGTGTATGTGGCCAAGCAGGCGGGCAGGGATCGGGTAGAAGCAGAGCGAGTGCGGGCTTGAAGGCCGACGCAGGGCCCAT
This sequence comes from Pseudomonas kairouanensis, assembly GCF_004682055.1. Taxonomy (GTDB): domain Bacteria; phylum Pseudomonadota; class Gammaproteobacteria; order Pseudomonadales; family Pseudomonadaceae; genus Aquipseudomonas; species Aquipseudomonas kairouanensis. The sequence continues at coordinate 51,926 of NZ_QUZU01000006.1, forward strand.
GTGGGAGCGGGCTTGCTCGCGAAAGCGTTGGATCAGTCAGTACATCTGTTGCTGATACACCGTCTTCGCGAGCAAGCCCGCTCCCACAGGGTAGTGCGGCGCTCTCTATAGCACAGGCGCAGCCTGCGCGATTTTCGGCTGGCGATACAGGTCCAGCAACACCTGATCCAGCACCGACGAAGCGCCCCATGGCTTCGGATCATTCAGAATCGCTACCACCGCCCAGGTATTGCCGTTGTTATCGCGGCTGAACCCGGCGATGGCGCGCACGGTGTTCAAGGTGCCGGTCTTGACGTGGGCTTCACCGCGCATGGCGGTGGTCTTAAGGCGTTTGCGCATGGTGCCGTCGGTGCCGGCAATGGGCATCGAGCTGATGTACTCGGCCGCGTAGGGGCTTTTCCAGGCAGCTTGCAGCATTGCCGCCATTTCACGCGCGCTGACCCGTTCGGCGCGGGACAGGCCGGAGCCGTTTTCCATCACCAGGTGCGGCGCGGTAATGCCTTTCTTCGCCAGCCACTGGCGCACGACCCGTTGTGCGGCCTTGGCGTCGTCACCGTCGGCATCGTTGCGAAACTGCGCGCCCAGGCTCAGGAACAACTGCTGGGCCATGGTGTTGTTACTGTATTTGTTGATGTCGCGGATGATTTCCGCCAGGTCCGGCGAGAACGCCCGTGCCAGCACCTTGGCATCCTTGGGCACAGGTGCCTGGATGTCGCGGCCCTGGATGGTGCCGCCCAGTTCCTGCCAGATCGCGCGCACGGCACCGGCGGTGTAGGTGGCGTGGTCCAGCAGCGAGAGATAAGTCTGCGAGCTGCAGCCCTCGGCCAACTGGCCACTGACGGTCACGGTCACGCTGCCATCGGCGGCGGTGACTGGGTTGTAGCGTACGTCCCCGGTGCACTGCTTGGCGTTGGAGACCTTGACCTGGTTGTCGATGCGGATACTGGCAATCGGTGGCTCCACCGACACCAGCACCCGGCCGGAATCGTTGCGGGTCACGAAGCGCAGGGCCTTGAGGTTGACCAGCAGAGCATCGGGCTTGACCAGGAACGGCTTGTTCTCATCGTTGCCGTCGTCATTGAACTCGGGCAATTGCGGCGGAATGAAGAAACCACGGTCCAGTACCAGATCGCCGGTGACTTGCTGCACGCCGTTGGCACGCAGGTCACGCATCAGCAGCCAGAGTTTTTCCATGTTCAGCTTGGGGTCGCCGCCGCCCTTGAGGTACAGGTTGCCGTGCAGCACGCCTCCGCTGAGGGTGCCGTCGGTATAGAACTCGGTTTTCCACTGGTGGTTGGGGCCGAGCATTTCCAGGGCCGCGTAGGTGGTGACCAGCTTCATGGTGGACGCCGGGTTTACTGACACATCGGCGTTGAAGACGGTAGGCGTGCCGGGGCCATTGAGGGGGATCATCACCAGGGACAGGGCGGTGTTTTGCAGTTTGGCTTTGGAAAGGGCCTGCTGGACATTGGGCGGCAGGCTGTTGTTGACGGGGGCAGCGGTAGCATTGAAGGCCAGCGGAAGAAGAAAACCGGCGAGGAGTAATGGACGCAAAGATTTGATCATAAGGAATAAGACCCTACTGCTGAGGAGGGTGGAAAAAGGCGAGGGGTATGTAAGAAAATCCCTCATTGGTCATGAAAGTGTCGGCATTATGCCCCAAGGTGGGGCCACTTGTAGCTGAACGATAGCTGGAAATCGGCGTTTTTTTACAGGCATTTCGCCGCCCGTCCCAGAGAGTCGGGCAATCACCGCCTTAAACTGCTAAAGTGCCGCCCGTTATTACTTAAGAGGATTGTTCCAATGGCGACTAACCGTTCCCAGCGTCTGCGCAAAAAACTGTGCGTTGATGAATTTCAAGAGCTGGGTTTCGAACTGAACCTGGACTTCAAAGAAGACCTGAGTGAAGAGGCGACCGACGCTTTCCTCGAAGCATTCATCAAAGAAGCCATGGAAGCCAACGGTCTTGGCTATGTTGGCGGCGATGACTTCGGTCTGGTTTGCCTGCAAAAGCGTGGCTCGGTCAACGAAGAACAGCGTGCCGCTGTTGAAAGCTGGCTCAAAGGCCGCAGCGAACTGAAAAGCGCTGAAGTCAGCCCGCTGCTGGACGTGTGGTATCCGGAAAAGCCGATCAACGCGGCTAAGTGATACTGAAAAAACGGCGACCTTAGGGTCGCCGTTTTTTTATGCCTTGCGCCAATTCAGAATCAGCAGCGTCAACACCCCCGCCACAATCCCCCAGAACGCTGACCCGATGGAAAACAGCGTCAAGCCCGACGCGGTGACCATAAAGGTGATCAGCGCCGCTTCCCGTTCCTTCGGCTCATTCATGGCGATGCTCAAGCCATTGATGATCGAGCCAAACAGCGCCAATGCCGCAATCGACAGCACCAGTTCCTTGGGCAAGGCGGCGAACAATGCCGCCAGCGTGGCGCCAAACACCCCGGCAATCCCGTAGAACACCCCGCACCACACGGCGGCCGTGTAACGCTTGTTGCGGTCTTCATGGGCGTGTGGGCCTGTGCAGATCGCTGCGCTGATCGCCGCCAGGTTGATGCCGTGGGAGCCGAAGGGCGACAGCACCAGCGAGGCCAGGCCCGTGGCGGTGATCAGCGGCGAGGCGGGCACGTTGTAGCCGTCGGCGCGCAGCACCGCAACGCCGGGCATGTTTTGCGAGGTCATGGCCACCACGAACAGCGGGATGCCGATGCTGATGGTCGCCGCCAGGGAGAAGTGCGGGGTGGTCCACACGGGTGTGGCCACTTCCAGGTGGAATCCGCTGAAATCCAGCAGCCCCATCAGCCCTGACAAGGCCGTGCCGATCACCAATGCGGCCAGCACCGCATAGCGTGGCGACAGGCGCTTGATGATCAGGTAAGTGAAAAACATCCCCAGCACCAGGCCGGTGCGATGTTGGGCCGCGACGAAGATCTCGCTGCCGATCTTGAACAGAATCCCCGCCAGCAATGCCGCTGCCAGTGACGCCGGGATGCGCTTGACCAATTTCTCGAAGCTGCCGGTCAGCCCGCAGATCGTCACCAGCACCGCGCAGGTGATGTAGGCGCCGATGGCTTCACCGTAACTCACGCCGCCCAGGCTGGTGATCAGCAATGCCGCTCCGGGGGTGGACCAGGCAATGGTGATCGGCGTGCGATAGCGCAGGGACAGGCCGATGCTGCACACCGCCATGCCGATGGAAATCGCCCAGATCCAGGAGGAAATCTGCGCCGTGGTCAAACCGGCGGCTTGCCCGGCCTGGAACATCAGCACCAGGGAGCTGGTGTAGCCGGTCATCATGGCGATAAAACCGGCGACAATAGCCGATGGTGAGGTGTCGGCCAGCGGGCGCAGGGGCGCTTGGGTGGCGTCGGTCATGAAGGGTGTTCCTTGCCTTAAGTTGTAGGAGCGGGCTTGCTCGCGAAAACCGTCAACGATCACGCGTAGAGTCTGGGTGAACGTGGTGCTCTGGAGAGCTTCGCGAGCAAGCTCGCTCCTACAGTGGGAAATCGTGGATTCAAGCCTAAACTCAAACGTAACCACTCATTGCGATACAGCCGAAGCCGCAAACAGCCGTACAGTGTGTTGGCGCAATCGGTTGTGTACAATGTGCGCTGTTTTTAGGTGATACTTGCCAGCAACCCGTTGTTGCCGTATTACCGTTATTTCGCCGCCGTTCTCCAAACCCGAGTGCCCATGAACGAACAGTTGCAACCTCTCAAGAAAACCCCGCGAGCTGGCAAGGCCGGTCGCAGCGGCACCCAGGACGATATCGTCTATGCGCATATCTTCGAGGCCATCCTCGAACAACGCCTGGCACCCGGTACCAAATTGAGCGAAGAGGCACTGGGCGAAATTTTTGGCGTGAGCCGCACCATCATTCGTCGCGCCCTGTCGCGCCTGGCCCATGAAGGCGTGGTGCTGCTGCGGCCCAATCGCGGCGCCGTGGTGGCCAGCCCGAGTGTCGAGGAAGCCCGCCAGGTGTTCATGGCGCGGCGCCTGGTGGAACGGGCGATCACTGAGTTGGCGGTGCAGCACGCCACGGCCGAGCAACTGGCCGAATTGCGCCAGATGGTCAACGACGAACGCGACAGCTTCTCCCGTGGCGACCGGGGTGCCGGTATCCGCCTCTCCGGCGAATTCCACCTCAAGCTGGCCGAGGCGGCGAAGAACGCGCCGCTGATCAGCTTCCAGCGCAGCCTGGTGTCCCAGACCTCATTGATCATCGCCCAGTACGAAAGCGGCAACCGCTCGCATTGCTCGTACGACGAACACACCCAGTTGATCGACGCGATCGAAGCGCGGGACGCGGTGTTGGCGGTGGATTTGATGATGCATCACATGGATCACATCGACAGCAAGCTCAACCTCGATGAGGAGAGTGCTTCGGATGATTTGCATGCGGTGTTTTCGCATTTGCTGCAAACCAAGAAGCCGGGGCGTTCGTCGATCAAACTCTGATCGTCCTGACTCACCTGGGACAAAAAATGTGGGAGGGGCGGTGCGACGATTCGACTTGCTCGCGAAAGCAGTGGATCAGTCAACACATCTATCGACTGATACTCCGCTTTCGCGAGCAAGCCCGCTCCCACATTTGTTTTGGGGTGTGTCTGAAAAATCAGCGCTGATGGACTAGCGCCCCCGCCGCATAAGTCTGCAACACCGTCCGGTCATCCCCCAGCGTCATCAACACAAACAACGTCTCGGCAATGTTATTGGCCTGCTTCAAGCGATAGCTCAGCAGCGGCGTAGCGTTGTAATCCAGCACCAAAAAGTCCGCATCCGTACCCGGCTGCAACGTACCGATCTTGTCTTCCAACCGCAGCGCCCGCGCACCGCCCAATGTGGCTAGATACAGCGATTTGAACGGGCTCAGCCGCGCGCCCTGCAACTGCATCACCTTGTAGGCTTCGTTCAGGGTTTGCAGCAGCGAGAAACTGGTGCCGCCGCCCACGTCCGTACCCAGTCCCACATTCAGTTTGTGTTTCTCGGCCATCGGCAGGTTGAACAAACCACTGCCGAGGAAGAAGTTCGACGTCGGGCAGAACGCCACCGCCGAGCCGGTTTCCGCCAATCGTGCGCACTCGTCATCACACAGGTGCACGCCATGGGCAAACACCGAGCGCTCGCCCAGCAGCTTGTAATGGTCGTACACGTCCAGGTAACCCGTTCGCTCAGGGAACAGCTCTTTTACCCACTCCACTTCCTGCTTGTTCTCGCTGATGTGGGTCTGCATGTACAGGTCCGGGTATTCCCCCAGCAGTTGCCCGGCCAGTGCCAACTGTTCCGGCGTGCTGGTGGGGGCAAAGCGTGGCGTAACCGCGTAATGCAGGCGGCCTTTGCCGTGCCAGCGCTCGATCAGCGCCTTGCTCTCTTGGTAGCCGGTTTCGGCGGTGTCGGTGAGGTAGTCGGGCGCGTTGCGGTCCATCATCACCTTGCCGGCGATCATGCGCAGGTCGAGTTTCTCGGCGGCCTCGAAGAATGAATTCACCGATTGCGGGTGCACGCTGCCGAACACCAGCGCGGTGGTGGTGCCGTTGCGCAGCAGTTCCTTGATGAAGATATCGGCGACTTCCTCGGCGTGGGCCTTGTCGGCGAACTGGCTTTCGCACGGGAAGGTGTAGGTGTTGAGCCAGTCCAGCAACTGCTCGCCATAAGCGCCGACCATGCCGGTTTGCGGCAGGTGAATGTGGGTGTCGATCAGGCCGGGGGTGATCAGCGCGTCCTGGTAATGGGTGACTTCGATATCGGCAGGCAGGGTCGGGAGCAAATCACCGGCATGGCCGACGGCGCTGATCTGGCCGTTTTCGATCACCAGCAGGCCGTCTTCGAAATACTCACAGGAAGCGTCGATGCCCACTTCGGCGGGGTCGGCGATGCTGTGCAGGATGGCAGCACGGTAGGCTTTGCGAGTCAAAGGCATGGTGGTCTCAGTTCTTGGCAAAAGAAGAAGTGGCTTGGCTGCGGCGTGAAGCCGGCAGCAGTTTGGCAATGGGTTCGGCATTGGCTGTGTGCTGGCCGAAATTGGCGTTGTAGGTGGCGATGATTTCGCCGGCGATGGAGATGGCGATCTCCACCGGCAATTTGCCCTTCACCTCGGTGAGGCCCATGGGGCAGCGCATGCGTTGCAGCTGTGCGGCGTCGAAACCTCGGTCACGCAGGCGGTGTTCGAACTTGACGCGCTTGGTCTTGGAGCCGATCAGGCCGAAGTAGGTGAAGTCATTGCGCTTGAGCAGGGCGGCGGTGAGTTCCAGGTCCAGCGCGTGATTGTGGGTCATGACGATGCAGTAACTGCCCGCTGGCAGGTCGGCAATTTCATCCACCGGCTCTTCGCTGACGATTTTACGCACGCCTTGGGGGATATGTTCTGGAAACTCCTGTTCGCGCGAATCGATCCAGCGCACCCGGCACGGCAGGCTTGCCAGCAGCGGCACCAGCGCGCGACCGACGTGGCCGGCGCCAAACACCGCGATCTGCGCCTGTACCTGGCCCATGGGTTCGAACAGCAGCACGGTCACGCCGCCGCAGCACTGGCCCAGGCTGGCACCGAGGCTGAAGCGCTCCAGGTGGGTGCTCTGCTGGCCACGCACGAGCATGTCGCGGGCGATCTGCATCGCCTTGTATTCCAGGTGCCCGCCGCCGATGGTGTCGAAGCTCTGGGCGGCGCTGATGACCATCTTGGAACCGGCGTTGCGCGGGGTTGAGCCGAGTTCTTCGATGATGGTCACCAGTACGCAGGGTTCGCCGCTGGTTTGCAGGTGGGCGAGGGCGCTGAGCCAATTGTTCATGTCTACCTCAACATCTCTGTTGTCAGTTCGTCCGTCTTCGCGAGCAAGCCCGCTCCCACACTCGAATGTATTCACAAATCGAAATGTGGGAGCGGGCTTGCTCGCGAAGGCAGCACCTCGGTCTTAGAGCGAAGCCATCTCGGTGTCAGCCTCAACCACCTTCGCAACACTCATCTGCCGCATCTGCTCACACCCCCACAACACCCGCTCCGGTGTCGCTGGCGCATCGATCTTCGGCTGATGGCGATAACCACCCAGGCTCGCCACCGCATCCTTGATCGCACACCACGAGGCGATCCCCAGCATGAATGGCGGCTCACCCACGGCCTTGGAATGGAAGACGGTGTCTTCCGGGTTCTTGCGGTTCTCCACCAGCTTCACCCGCAAATCCAGCGGCATATCGGCAACGGCGGGGATCTTGTAGCTGGCCGGGCCATTGGTCATCAGCTTGCCCTTGTTGTTCCACACCAGCTCTTCCATGGTCAGCCAGCCCATGCCCTGGATAAACCCCCCTTCCACCTGGCCGATATCGATGGCCGGGTTCAGCGAGGCGCCCACGTCGTGGAGGATGTCGGTGCGCAGCATTTTGTATTCGCCGGTCAGCGTGTCGACGATCACCTCGCAGCACGCCGCGCCGAACGCGAAGTAGTAGAACGGCCGCCCACGGGATTGGCTGCGGTCGTAGAAGATTTTCGGGGTCTTGTAGAACCCGGTGCTGGAGAGCGACACCTGGGCGAAATACGCCTGCTGGATCAGCGCCTCAAACGTGAGGATCTGGTCACGCACTCGCACATGGCCGTTGTGAAATTCCACATCCGCTTCGCTCACATCGAACTTGCGCGCGGCAAATTCCACCAGGCGCTGCTTGATGGTTTCGGCGGCATTCTGCGCGGCCTTGCCATTCAGGTCGGCACCGCTGGAGGCAGCGGTTGGCGAGGTGTTGGGCACCTTGTCGGTGTTGGTGGCAGTGATCTGTACGCGGTCGATGTCCACCTGGAACACTTCGGCCACCACCTGCGCGACCTTGGTGTTCAAGCCCTGGCCCATCTCGGTGCCGCCGTGGTTGAGGTGGATACTGCCGTCGGTGTAGATGTGGATCAAGGCGCCTGCCTGGTTGAGGAAGCTGGCGGTAAACGAAATGCCGAATTTTACCGGTGTCAGCGCCAGGCCTTTTTTCAGGATCGGGCTGTGGGCGTTGTACAGGCGGATCGCTTCGCGGCGCTCGGCGTATTGGCTGCTGGCCTCAAGCTCGGCGGTCATCTCTTCGAGCATGTTGTGCTCGACGGTCTGGTAATAGTGGGTGACGTTGCGCTCGGTCTTGCCGTAGTAGTTGGCCTTGCGCACCGCCAGCGGATCCAGCGCCAGGTGGCGGGCGATAGCGTCCATCACTTCCTCGATGGCGACCATGCCTTGCGGGCCGCCGAAGCCACGGTAGGCGGTATTGGAGGCGGTGTTGGTCTTGCAGCGATGCCCGTTGACCGTGGCGTCGCCCAGGTAATACGAGTTGTCGGCGTGGAACATGGCACGGTCGACGATCGAGTTGGACAGGTCCGGCGAGCAACCGCAGTTACCCGCGAGGTCCAGGTTGATCCCGTGCAAGCGGCCGGTGTCGTCAAAGCCCACGTCGTATTCGATATAGAAGGGGTGGCGCTTGCCGGTCATCAGCATGTCTTCCACACGCGGCAAGCGCATCTTGGTCGGCTGGCCGGTGAGGCGCGCCACCACGGCGCACAGGCAGGCGGGGCTGGCGGCCTGGGTTTCCTTGCCGCCAAAACCACCGCCCATGCGGCGCATGTCCACCACGATTTTATTCATCGACACGTCCAGCACTTCGGCCACCAGTTTCTGCACTTCGGTGGGGTTTTGCGTGGAGCAGTAGACGATCATGCCGCCGTCTTCGGTGGGCATTACCGAGGAGATCTGGGTTTCCAGGTAGAAGTGTTCCTGGCCACCGATATGCAGGGTGCCCTGGATGCGGTTTTTGGCGCTCGCCAGTGCGCTTGCCGAATCACCGCGCTGATGGGTATGGCTGTCGAGCACGAAGTGTTTTTTGCGAAAGGCCTCGACCACGTCCAGCACCGGTTCCAGGTCTTCGTATTCGATCACCGCTGCCATGGCGGCTTTGCGTGCGGTGTCCAGGTCCCGCGCGGCCACGGCCAGCACCACTTGGCCAACGAACTGTACGGTGTCGATGGCCAGCAACGGGTCGCCGGGCATCAGCGGGCCGATGTCTTTCAGGCCTGGCACGTCTTCGTGGGTGATGGCGATACGTACGCCTTCAAAGGCGTAGCAGGGCGCTGTGTCGATGCTGATGATCCGGGCGTGGGCGCGGTCAGACATGCGTGCATACAGGTGCAGTTGATTGGGGAATTCCAGGCGGTCATCGATGTACTGCGCCTCGCCGGATACGTGTTTGGCGGCGCTGTCATGCTTGACGCTGCGGCCCACGCCCGAGGTGAGGTCCTGGGCGAACAGCTCGGCCAGCTCGGCCTGGGTTTTAACGACGGCGTGATGGTTAGACATAAGCGGTCACCCGAGTCTCGATGTGTGGCGTTTGCAACTCGATAAAGTACTTGCGCAGCAGGTTCTGCGCGCTGAGCAGGCGGTATTCCTTGCTGGCGCGGAAGTCCGACAGCGGGGTGAAATCCTCGGCCAGGGCCGCGCAGGCTTTTTCCACGGTGGCGGCGTTCCAGGTGGCGCCGACCAGCACGGCTTCGCAGCTTTTTGCGCGTTTTGGCGTAGCGGCCATGCCCCCGAAGGCCACGCGGGCCTCGCTGATCACACCGTTGTCGATCTTCAAGTTGAACGCGGCGCACACGGCGGAAATATCGTCGTCCAGGCGCTTGGACACCTTGTAGGCACGGAACAGTGTGTGGCCCTTGGGCACGATGATCTTCTCGATGAACTCACTGTCCTGGCGCGCGGTGACGCGGTAGTCGATGAAGTAGTCCTCCAGCGCCAGGGTGCGTCTCACATCGCCCTTGCACAGCACGATCTGCGCGCCCAGGGCGATCAGCAGTGGCGGCGAGTCGCCAATCGGCGAGGCATTGCCGATATTGCCGCCCAGGGTGCCCTGGTTGCGGATCTGCAGGGACGCGAAGCGGTGCAGCAAGTCGCCGAAGTCCGGGTATTCGTGGTGCAGCGCGGTGTAGCAGTCGGACAGGGCAGTGGCGGCGCCGATTTCCAGGCGGTCGTCGAAGGCTTCGATGCGCTTCATCTCGGCGATATTGCCCACGTAGATCATCACCGGCAGGGTGCGGTGGAACTGGGTGACTTCCAGCGCCAGGTCGGTGCCGCCGGCCAGCAGGCGGGCTTGGGGGTAGGCGTCGTAGAGGTCGGCCAGGTCGGCGACGGTGAGGGGCACCAGGCAGCGCTTGTCGCCGCTGTTGAGTTCACCGGTCTGGGTCGGCGCGATGGCTTTGAGGCGCGCGATGGTCTGGGCCTCGCGGCTGTCGAATTGGTCCGCAGGCTTGTTGCAGCAGGCCTGTTCGGCAGCGGCGAGGATCGGGCGATAACCGGTGCAGCGGCACAGGTTGCCGGCCAGGGCTTCGTGGGCTTTTTGGCTGTCGGGGGCGTCGCTGTTCTTTTGCAGGGCAAACAACGACATCACAAAACCTGGGGTGCAAAAACCGCATTGAGAGCCGTGGCACTCCACCATGGCCTGTTGCACGCTGTGCAGTTGGCCCTGGTGCTTGAGGTCTTCGACGCTGATCAATTGCTTGCCGTGCAGGGACGAGACAAAGGTCAGGCACGAGTTGAGGCTGCGATATCGAATCTGCTCGATGCCCTGCTCATCGACGTGCAACTCGCCGACCACCACGGTGCACGCACCGCAGTCGCCGCTGGCGCAGCCTTCCTTGGTGCCGGATTTGCCCAAGTGCTCACGCAAATAGTTGAGCACGGTGAGGTTGGGGTCCAGGGCGTGCTCGCTACGGAGTTCCTGGTTAAGTAAAAACTGGATCACGGAAGGCCTCGCAGACTCATTATTGTTGTTAACCGCTTTGCGCCGAATCTAGTCATGTCTGACTTTTCGGTCAACGATTTTCTGACCTAAGGGTCAAGAAAATGCAGTCGCAACACTTTCAATTATGGTCCAGTCTTCTGGAACCGGCGTTTTCAGGGGCTTTTGACTGTTGAGCGTTGCTTATTCCGTGCCAAATTCGCCACGGTGGGCGTAGCGCCATCAGCGGGCCAATGCGCTACACTGCCGCGCTTGTACCGATAGAAGATTTTGAAGGGAAAACATGACGTTCAAGGCGCCGGACAGTCTCGCCGAGCAAATCGCTCACCACCTCGCCGAACGCATCATTCGCGGCGAGCTCAAGCCTGGGGAGCGGATCCAGGAGCAAAAGGTCACGCTGGCACTCAATGTCAGCCGTGGTTCCGTGCGCGAAGCCTTGTTGATCCTTGAACGGCGCCACCTGATCGCGATCCTGCCGCGCCGGGGCGCCCACGTTACCGAACTTACCGCGCATAAGGTGCAGAGCCTGTGCACGCTGATGGGCGAGCTGTACATTCTGCTGGGCAATGCGGTTGCCGAAGGCTGGCAGACCCAGGCGGATATGGCGCCGTTCGTGCAAATCCAGCAGCGCCTTGTGGGCAACTTCGAACGCCAGGACATCCGCGCCTTTGTCGAAGAGTGCTTCAACGTGATGCGCGCCGCGTACCCCTTCGCCAATAACCCGTACCTGCAGGAAACCGTCGAGAACCTGCAGCCGGCGATGAATCGTGCCTATTACCTGGCCCTGGATCAGCGCAAGGCTTCCATGAGCGAATACCTGGCGCTCTTCGAGCAACTGCTCGCCGCCGTACTCGCCCGTGACCTGCCGCAGATCCGCTACGTGCTGTCCAACTATGGCCAGCGCAGTTGCGAACTGGTCATCGCTGCGTTGGCGGACGCCTAAACGTGCGGCTCAAGTGCATCAAACTGGCGGGGTTCAAATCCTTCGTCGACCCGACCACGGTGAACTTCCCCAGTAACATGGCGGCAGTGGTGGGGCCCAATGGCTGCGGTAAGTCGAACATCATCGACGCCGTACGCTGGGTGATGGGCGAGAGCTCGGCCAAAAACCTGCGTGGCGAGTCGATGACCGACGTCATCTTCAACGGCTCCACCAGTCGCAAGCCGGTGAGCCAGGCCAGTATCGAGCTGGTGTTCGATAACTCCGATGGCACCTTGATTGGCGAATACGCGGCCTACGCCGAAATCTCCATTCGCCGCAAAGTGACCCGCGACAGCCAGAACAGCTACTTCCTCAACGGCACCAAGTGTCGCCGTCGGGACATCACCGATATCTTCCTCGGCACCGGCCTGGGCCCGCGCAGCTACTCGATCATCGAGCAGGGCATGATCTCCAAGCTGATCGAAGCCAAGCCCGAAGACCTGCGTAACTTTATCGAAGAAGCGGCCGGCATCTCCAAGTACAAGGAGCGCCGTCGCGAGACCGAAAACCGCATTCGCCGTACCCACGAAAACCTTGCCCGCCTCACCGACCTGCGCGAAGAGCTGGAGCGCCAGTTGGAGCGCCTGCACCGCCAGGCCCAGGCCGCCGAGAAGTATCAGGAGTACAAGGGCGAGGAGCGCCAGCTCAAGGCCCAACTGTCGGCCCTGCGTTGGCAGGCGTTGAATGACCAGGTGGGCCAGCGCGAAGCGATCATCGGCACCCAGGAAATCAGCTTTGAAGCGCTGGTGGCCGAGCAGCGCAATGCCGACGCCAGCATCGAGCGCCTGCGGGACGGGCACCATGATTTGTCCGAGCGCTTCAATCTGGTGCAGGGGCGCTTCTATTCGGTGGGCGGCGATATTGCCCGCGTCGAGCAGAGCATTCAGCACGGCCAGCAGCGCCTGCGCCAGTTGCAGGATGACTTGAAGGAAGCCGAACGCGCGCGCCTCGAAACCGAGTCTCACCTGGGCCATGACCGCACCTTGCTGCTCACCCTCGGGGAGGAGCTGGACATGCTCACCCCCGAGCAGGAAATCACCAGCGCCGCCGCCGAAGAGGCCGCCGCCGCCCTGGAAGAATCCGAAACCACCATGCACGGCTGGCAGGAGCAGTGGGACAGTTTCAACCTGCAATCCGCCGAGCCGCGCCGCCAGGCTGAGGTGCAGCAGTCGCGCATCCAACAACTGGAAACCAGCATGGAGCGTTTGGCCGAGCGCCAGCGCCGCCTGCAGGAAGAGCGCATTTTGCTTGCCGCCGACCCGGAAGACGCGGCGATCATGGAACTGAGCGAGCAACTGGCCGAAAGCGAAATGACGCTGGAGGAACTGGAAGCCAGCGAAGAACAACAAGTGGAGCGCCTGGAGCAACTGCGTCAGCAACTGCAACAGGCGACCCAGGCGCAGCAGCAGGCCCAGGGCGATTTGCAGCGCTTGAACGGGCGCCTGGCGTCCCTCGAAGCCTTGCAGCAAGCCGCGCTGGACCCTGGCACCGGCACCGCCGAATGGCTGCGTGACCAGCACCTGGCCGAGCGCCCGCGTTTGGCCGAAGGTTTGAAAGTCGAAGCCGGTTGGGAGCTGGCGGTGGAAACCGTGCTGGGCGCCGATCTGCAGGCGGTGCTGGTGGATGATTTTGGCGGCTTCGACCTTGCGGGTTTCACCCAAGGCGATTTGCGTTTGCTCAGCCCCGCCAGCGATGGCGCGCGGGTGCCGGGCAGTTTGCTGGACAAGGTTGAGGCGCCAATTGATTTGTCGCCGTGGCTGGGCCAGGTCAAACCGGTTCAATCCCTGGAGCAAGCCCTGGCCCAGCGCGGTCAGCTGGCAGCGGGCGAAAGCCTGATCAGCCGCGACGGTTATTGGGTTGGTCGGCACTTCCTGCGGGTACGCCGGGCCAGTGAAGCCGAAAGCGGCGTGCTGGCTCGCGGCCAGGAAATCGTCAACCTGATTGCCGAGCGCGAAGAGCGCGAAGCCACCCTCGAAAGCCTGGAAACCCAACTGCAAACCCTGCGCGCCACCCAGCGCCAGCAAGAGACCGGCCGCGAACACCTGCGCCGCCTGTTGCAGGACGAGGCGCGCCAGCAAGGCGAACTCAAGGCCCAGCTCTCGGCGAGCAAGGCCAAGGCCGAACAACTGACTCTGCGCCGCACCCGTCTCGACGAAGAAGTGGCCGAGATGGGCGAGCAACGCGCCCTGGAACACGAACAGATCGGCGAAGCACGCCTGCACCTGCAGGAAGCCCTCGACAGCATGGCCCTGGACACCGAACAGCGCGAACTGCTGCTGGCCCAGCGCGACAGCCTGCGCGAACGCCTCGACCGTGTGCGCCAGGAAGCGCGCCAGCACAAGGATCATGCCCATCAATTGGCGGTGCGCCTGGGTTCGCTCAAAGCCCAGCACGCGTCCACCGCCCAGGCCCTTGAGCGCCTGGAGATGCAGTCCGAACGCCTGACCGAAAAGCGCGAGCAGTTAAGCCTCAACCTGGAGGAGGGCGAAGCGCCGCTGGAAGAGCTGCGCCTCAAGCTCGAAGAGTTGCTCGACAAGCGCATGAGCGTCGACGAAGAGCTCAAGACCGCCCAGATCGCCCTGGAAGACGCCGACCGCGAATTGCGCGACGCGGAAAAACGCCGGACCCAGGCCGAACAGCAATCCCAGTTGATTCGCGGCCAACTCGAACAACAGCGCATGGAATGGCAAGCCCTGACCGTGCGCCGCAAGACCCTGCAAGACCAATTGCTGGAAGACGGCTACGACCTGCACGGCGTGCTCAATACCTTGACCGCCCAGGCCAACGAGAAAGACGCCGAAGAAGAACTTGAGCGCATTGCTGCGCGTATTCAACGCCTGGGCGCGATCAACCTCGCGGCCATCGACGAATACCAGCAGCAGTCCGAGCGTAAACGTTATCTGGATGCCCAGGACGCCGACTTGGTCGAAGCCCTGGATACCCTGGAAAACGTGATCCGCAAGATCGACAAGGAAACCCGCAACCGCTTTAAAGATACCTTTGATCAGATTAATGGTGGTTTACAGGCGTTATTCCCGAAAGTTTTCGGCGGTGGCAGCGCTTACTTGGAACTGACGGGCGAAGATCTACTCGATACAGGGGTAACGATCATGGCGCGGCCTCCAGGCAAGAAGAACAGCACCATCCATTTGTTGTCCGGCGGTGAGAAAGCCCTGACGGCTTTGGCCCTGGTATTTGCCATCTTCAAGTTGAACCCGGCGCCGTTCTGCATGCTCGATGAAGTTGACGCACCGCTGGATGACGCTAACGTTGGACGCTACGCACGCCTGGTTAAAGAGATGTCCCAGACCGTGCAGTTCATCTATATCACCCACAACAAGATCGCCATGGAAATGGCCGATCAACTGATGGGGGTGACCATGCATGAGCCTGGTTGTTCGCGTTTGGTGGCAGTGGATGTGGAAGAGGCGATGGCGATGGTGGAATCCTGACCCGCGCCTGGAAAGAGAATTATCGGCACGATGTAAGGTCTTTTGCCCGTGTGACAAAGATGGCTAAACGACATAATTGTCCAAGGCATTTTGACAGACGGTGTAAAGTTATCTTTGGTCGTGCTAGTTTAATGTCAATTTTTCGTGTGCGTGGGCAAAACGTCAGTCAGAACATAGAGTTGGCGCCACGTTTTAAAGCGGTTTGCACGGTGCTAAACCCCTTATTTTTCAGCATTTTTTATTAGAGGCACGGGATTACATGGAAATCGGTCTGCGCGAGTGGCTGATCGTCATCGGCATTATTGTCATTGCCGGTATTCTTTTTGATGGCTGGCGCCGCATGCGCGGTGGCAAGGGCAAGCTCAAATTCCGTCTGGACCGCAACCTGTCCAACTTGCCCGACGACGACGGCAGCGCCGAGCTGCTGGGGCCACCCCGTGTGCTGGATACCCATAAAGAACCGCAGTTGGACGAGCACGACCTGCCGTCGATGAGCGCGCCGGTGCGTGAAGCCCGCGAGCCGTCGTCCAAGCGTGGCAAGCGTGCTGCTCCCGCCGCTGCCGAGCCGCATCAGGGCGACCTGAACCTGGACGTCGATGAAGGCCCCAGCTTCAGCAGCCGCGACGATGACTTCCCGGACGAAAACGTCGGCAAGAACGCGCCACGCCAATCGGTGGCCGATCAACCGGCTGCCGAAGAAGTGCTGGTGATCAGCGTGATTTGTCGCGACGCCGCTGGCTTCAAGGGCCCGGCTTTGTTGCAAAATATTCTGGAAAGCGGCCTGCGTTTTGGCGAGATGGATATTTTCCACCGCCACGAAAGCATGGCCGGTAATGGCGAAGTGCTGTTCTCCATGGCCAACGCGGTCAAGCCGGGCACCTTCGATCTGGACGATATCGACCTGTTCAGCACCCCCGCGGTGAGCTTCTTCCTTGGCCTGCCAGGCCCACGTCATCCAAAGCAAGCCTTCGACGTGATGGTGGCCGCAGCCCGCAAGCTGTCCCAGGAACTGAACGGCGAGCTCAAGGACGATCAACGCAGCGTCCTCACTGCCCAGACCATCGAGCACTACCGTCAGCGCATCGTCGAGTTTGAGCGTCGCGCCCTGACCCAGAAACGTTAAGCAGAATAAGCACCACCATTTGAGCAGCTTCGGCTGCTCTTTTGCTTTATGAGAGAACACCCATGACCGCCGCCCACACCCGTATCCTCGAACTGCGCGCTGAACTGGATCAGCACAACTACCGTTACCACGTCCTCGACGAGCCGAGCATTCCGGACGCCGAGTACGACCGCTTGTTCCACGAGCTCAAGGCCCTGGAGGCCGAGCATCCGGAGCTGGTAACGCGTGATTCGCCGACACAGCGGGTGGGCAGTGCGGCGTTGTCGGCGTTTACCCAGGTCAGGCACGAGATCCCGATGCTCAGCCTCGGCAACGCGTTTGATGAAACCACCATGCTGGAGTTTGATCGCCGGGTCACCGAGGGGTTGGACCTTCCGGCTGGCGACCTGTTTGGCGGTGGCGCGGCGGTGGAGTACAGCTGCGAACCCAAGCTGGACGGCCTGGCGGTCAGCCTGCTGTACCAGGATGGCGAATTGGTACGCGGCGCCACCCGTGGCGACGGCACCACCGGCGAAGACATCAGCGTCAATGTGCGCACCGTGCGCAACATTCCGCTGAAACTACACGGCACTGGCTGGCCTGCAACCCTGGAAGTGCGCGGCGAAGTGTTCATGTCCAAGGCCGGTTTCGAGCGTTTGAACGCCTCGCAACTGGAAGTGGGCGGCAAGACCTTCGCCAACCCGCGCAATGCCGCCGCCGGCAGCCTGCGCCAGTTGGACTCGAAGATCACCGCCAGTCGCCCGCTGGAATTCTGCTGCTATGGCGTGACCACCGACATCAGCGACACCCATATCGGCAACCTGCAACAACTGCAGAAGTGGGGCATGCCCATCAGCCACGAGCTGAAGCTGGCCAAGGGCATTCAGGATTGCCTGGACTACTACCGCGATATCGGCGAGCGCCGCAGCAGCCTGCCCTATGAAATCGACGGCGTGGTGTTCAAGGTCAACAGCATTGCCTACCAGCGCGAGCTGGGCTTCCGCGCCCGCGAGCCGCGTTGGGCGATTGCGCATAAATTCCCGGCGTTGGAAGAGCTGACTGAACTGCTGGATGTGGAATTCCAGGTGGGTCGTACCGGCGCTGTTACGCCGGTGGCACGCTTGAAGCCGGTCAAGGTCGCGGGTGTCACCGTATCCAACGCCACCTTGCACAACATGGACGAGGTGGCGCGTTTGGGCGTGATGATCGGTGACACCGTGATCATCCGCCGTGCCGGTGATGTGATCCCGCAAGTTGTATCCGTGGTGCTTGAGCGCCGTCCGGACAACGCCCGCCCGGTGCCAATCCCCGAAAGCTGCCCAGTGTGCGGCTCCCATGTGGAGCGCACCCAACTGGTCAAGCGCAGCAAAGGCAAGGAAACCGTCAGCGAAGGCGCGGTGTACCGCTGCGTCGGGCGCCTGGCCTGTGGTGCGCAGCTCAAGCAGGCGATCATCCATTTCGTCTCGCGCCGGGCCATGGACATCGACGGCCTGGGCGACAAGACCATCGAGCAACTGGTGGATGAAAAACTCATCGGCTCGCCGGCGGACCTCTACAAGCTCAAGTACGAGCAGATCATCGACCTGGAAGGCTTTGCCGATATTTCCAGCAAGAAGCTGATCACTGCCATCGAAAACAGCAAGACCCCGACCCTGGCACGCTTTATCTACGCCCTGGGCATCCCGGATGTTGGTGAGGAGACCGCCAAGGTGCTCGCGCGCTCCCTGGCGTCCCTTGAGCGCGTGCAAAAGGCCCTGCCGGAAGTGCTGACCTACCTGCCGGACGTGGGCCTGGAAGTGGCGCACGAGATCCACAGTTTCTTTGAAGACAGCCATAACCAAGACGTGATCGGCGCGCTGCTGTCGCCCGAAGAATGCGGCTTGCAATTGCAGGATCAGGGCGACCTGAGTGCCGAGTTCGCTGCCAGTACCACCCTGGGTGGCTTGCTCGACAAACTGCACGTACCCAGCGTGGGCCCCGGCGCTGCGCAGAAACTGGCGGACAAGTTCGGCACCCTCGAAGGCGTGATCAAGGCCGACTGGCTGGATATGCGCCAGGCCCTGCCTGAGAAGCAGGCCAAGGCTGTGCGTGACTTCTTTGACAATCCCGACAACGCCAACCGTGCCCTGGCCATTGAGCAACAGCTCAAGGACTTCGGCATGCACTGGGACAGCGAAAAGAAAGTCGTCGAAGGCTTGCCCGAAGCAGGGCACACCTGGGTACTCACCGGCTCTTTGGAGTTGATGAGCCGCGACGTGGCCAAGGACAAACTCGAAAGCCTGGGCGCCAAGGTGGCGGGCTCGGTTTCGGCCAAGACCCACTGCGTGGTGGCCGGGCCGGGCGCGGGCTCCAAGCTGGCCAAGGCCAGCGAGTTGGGCCTTAAAGTGTTGGATGAAGAAGCCTTCGTCGCCTTCCTGGCCAAACACAACATCACCGTCTGAACCGATCCCACTGTAGGAGCGAGCTTGCTCGCGAAAAACTTGAGAACGCCTCGATAAACCAGGAACGCTGCGTCATCGTTGACGTTCTTCGCGAGCAAGCTCGCTCCTACAGAAGGCATGTTGAACGATCGGTAACGGAAAATGATCTAGTCTCAGTCACCCAGGGAGAGATCGCCATGTTCCGCTACTTCGAGCAACTCAGTTCGCGCATCGCCGCACCGTTCAGCGCGCCCTCCCGCAACAGCAAGGTGTGGCAATGCCGTTGCGGCCAGTCCCTGTTCTTTCGCAATAGCCAGTGCCTGGCCTGTCAGGCTTTGCTGGGCTATCAACCCCAGCAAAGCCGCCTGGCCTCCCTGCAACCCGGCCCCGTCGAAGGCACCTGGCTGCAAGACGACAACCTCGACGCCGGCGCCTTCCGCCGCTGCGCCAACCTCGATACCCCGGCCGCCTGCAACTGGCTGATCCCGGCCCACAGCACCGCGCCGCTGTGCGTGGCCTGTAGCTTGAACCGTACCATCCCCGACCTGTCGGTCCCGGAAAACCCCGAACGCTGGCGCAAAGTCGAAACCGCCAAGCGCCGCCTGGTGGCGCAACTGATCAGCCTCGGTCTGCAAGTGGTGCCCAAGACTGTGGATGAAGAGAACGGCCTGGCCTTTGATTTCGTGGGCATCGACCTGGAAGGCAATGCGCCCATGACCGGCCACGCCAACGGCCTGATCACCCTGGATATCAAGGAAGCCGACGACGCCCACCGCGAGAAGGTTCGTGTCCAAATGCGCGAGCCGTACCGCACCTTGCTCGGGCATTTTCGTCACGAGGTCGGCCATTATTACTGGGATCGGCTGATCGCCAATACCCACTGGCAGCAAGGGTTTCGCAACCTGTTCGGCGACGAACGCGCCAGTTATGCCCAAGCGCTGGACCAGCACTACCAAAATGGACCGCGCCCCGACTGGCAACAAACCTGCGTCAGCGCCTACGCCACCATGCACCCCTGGGAGGACTGGGCCGAAACCTGGGCCCACTACCTGCACATGATGGATGCGGTCGACACCGCCCTGGGTTTTGGCATGAGCGCCCGCGAGATGGACTTGGACTATCAGCCGTTTCCGCTCACCACGCTGTACGACCCAGAACACCCCGGCGGCGCGGCGTTCCTGTCGTTCGTCAACGCGTGGATCGAGTTGGCGGGGATGCTCAACGAATTGTCCCGCGCCATGGGCCAGCCAGATTTCTACCCCTTTGTGCTGCCGCCGGCGGTGATTGCCAAGCTGCACTTTATTCACCTGGTGATCCAGGAAGAGGGCGGCAGGGCGGATGAGGTCTTGCAGGCCCAGTGATTGCTTTAATGTGGGAGGGGGCTTGCTCCCGATTGCGGTGTGTCAGTCAACCATTGTGTGACTGACACACTGCAATCGGGAGCAAGCCCCCTCCCACATTGGATAGCGGTGATGTCGGGTTCTACGGCAAGTGCTTGAACCCCTTTGATTTTTAATCCGGTCCGAACGGTTGTAACTTCTGATTAGATCGGTACAATGGCCCCGCTTGCCGAGAGGCATGCGTCGTTATGGTGACCCCATCGGTCCCCCCGCAACGATTACCCGTGAACCTGGTCAGAGCCGGAAGGCAGCAGCCACAGCGGGAACATTGTGTGCCGGGGTGTGGCTGGTGGGGTTGCCTCCATAACGCTCTTCCTGCAACACCCTTCAAAATCCCAATTGTTTAGATGCTTTGCTGGCGACCACTGCCGGCGAATCGCTTTGTGCTGTGCGCTTGACGGCATTAAGGCCGGTAAAGCGGAAAGGCTTCGATCAGTGGCGGTATCTCCTGGCCTACCTTTTCGGCGCTGTCCGACGGGTCATTCGGTTTTGGGATATTCCTGGCGTAGTGGAAGATGATGGTCTGGCCGCTGGCGCCGTCCTTGTAATACTTGAAGTAGCTGATCTCCGAGAATTGCCCGTCTTTGCGCAGTGAGTTGGGATAAAACATCATCGCGTAATCGACCCCGGTTCGATTGTCTGTCATCAGCATCGCCGGCAGGTTCGGGTTTTCCTGCTGATGCAGCGCGATCGCGCGTTTGCCGATGTCGAGGGGCTTGAGATGGTTCATCTCGCGAGGGACCACGGTGAAGTCGACCATTTCGGTCCAGGCATCGACGCTTTCATCTGCCGGGAAATACTCCCACAGGCCCGCTTTCTGGAATTTCAGGACAAACGTCTTGCCGGCAAACTGCACCGATTTTGTTTCGGCAATCGAGGGGCTCGATGGGGTGGAGACGTTGGCACGCTGTGTGGCGCAGCCGCAGAGAAGGAGTAGGGCAGACAAAACGAGCAGTGTGGCTTTCATTTCAATCCTTGAAAGTATGCGTCGGGAGAATTTTGCGCGAGTGACAGTAGCCTAATACGCGGCCCAATACTCCGTTTAAATGCAAATGCCCGGGCCTGTGCGAGTTCTTTCACAACTTTTAACCTCGCCGCTTTACAAGCCAAAATCGCCTTGTTAGTTTCCGCCCGCCATTTGTTTCAGAATATAACAGTGGCATTGGGTTGATGTTGAAGTGCTATCACTTCATGAGCTAACAAGGATGTCTGTGATGAAAAGCCTGCAAGGGTTGCCCCGACTTATCAGCGCTTCAGTCGGCGCGCCCGGTAAAGCCCGTAACTTGCCCGCCGATGTGCAGTGCATCCAGTATTTATTCAATCTGATCATTCCCAAATTGGGTTTTCCGCTGGTGGAAAACGGCAAGTGCGACGGCCAGTTGGTGCAATGCATCAGCCAATATCAGTTCCGCCACCTCAAGTACGCCCACCCCGATGGCGTGATCGACCCCACCGGCCGCACCTTCAACAGCCTGATCGAAGAGGCCGTGAAAGTGCCGGTAAAGTCATTCCCGAGCATGCGTATCCCAAGCTTCTTGAATGTATTCGCCACTAACCAGGGCGATGCGGTGCAGGCCACCGTCAATGTGTACCTGGACCGCATGCGGGCGATGATCGAGGCCGAGCGGCGTAACCGGCAGCTGATGCTGCAGGCCACGTGCGACGGGGGCATGACCCTCAGCGAAACGGACTTTCAGAACGCTGCCACGCAGTTGGGCAGTGGGATTTCGGTGAATATCATCAAGGCCTTCGCCACTGTGGAGTCGGGTGGACGTTCGGGCTTTGGGCCGGCCAAATTGCCGGTGATCGCATTCGAAGGCCACTTGTTCCGCAAGTACACCAAGCACATCTACGACCAGGCGCACCCGCTATTGTCGTACCCCTACAAGAAAAAGGCCGGGCCGCAGTGGCAGGCCAATAACAAGGACCAAACCAAGGCCTGGGAAACCATGGCCACAGCGTTTGCCCTTGACCAGGAAGCGGCCTTGATGTCGGCGTCGTGGGGCATGTTCCAGATCATGGGTTTCAACTTTGCATCCTGCGGCTACAAGACGGTCTTTGAGTTTTCTGCGGCATTGAAAGTCAATGCAGGCAACCAACTAAAGGCGTTTCTCGGCTTTTGCAGCAAGAGCCCGGCGTTGATGAAAGCCATGAAGGCTAAAGATTTTACCGGTATGGCGCGTAACTATAACGGTGAGGACTACGGCAACTATGACGTCCTTATGCAAAGGGCCTACGACAAACTTGAAGGGAAAAAATAAGATGATCCGTTTTCTGGCGGTAAGTGTGTTGTCGTTGTGCGCCGCAGTACCGGCGTTTGCGGGTTCCAGCGCGCTGCATTCGGGCAAGTATGAAGGGTTGATGCTGGCGGTGACGCCAGAGCATCAGGTGGAAGGTTTCTACTCCGAGTCCATGGGCGAGGGCGTCACCCGCAGTTGCGCGTTCTACCTGCAAGGCAAGCCCGGCGCACTGACTACCTGGCTTGACGACGCCTATCCCGGCAGCGTGGCGCCTTCGTCCGATGGCGTGACCTTAACCGTGGAGCAAGGCCGTCAGCATCCCGGCTGCATCAATGTGTTGATGCCCGAGATCGCCACCGGCCTGGACCTGACCCAGACCGCCAGCAAAAAATGGATCGGCCTGGTCACCGTGTCTGCCGACAAGGCTTACCTGCTGAAAAACCCAACCGCCAAGGCCGCCAAGCGCCCTTATATCGTCAAGGACGATGTGGTCGGCGTACTGGCGTTCAAGGACGGCTGGGCGCAGGTTGAATTCATCAACGCTGACGACCGCTCGTTCACCGGTTGGATCAGCCAGGGCCAATACCGTCGCTTGGCTGCACCTGCTGCACTGAACTGAGCCCATAAAAAACGCCGCAACCTGCCCACGCAGATTGCGGCGTTTTTGCGTGTGCGGGTTTAAGCCTTGTTACGGTTGAACAGCTTGCGGATCACCGCGAACAACGCCACCACGCCCACTACCAGAAACTTCTTGGCGGCCAGCAGGAAGATGCCGATCTTGGCGAACAACCCGGCCTTGGCCGCGATGCCGCCAGCCACCAAGGCCGCCAGGCCATAAGTGGCCAACTTGTCTGTTTTAGGGTTGAAGTCGGTGTACAGGTTGCCGTCGGTGAAGTTGGTAAAGGCCAGCACCTTGGGCAGTTCCTGCTTGATGGTGGGCAGGTCGGCCATGGCGGCAACGGCGTTGAGCTCCAGCACACCTTCACGCCCCAGCACGCGGATGCTGTAGTTGAGGGTGTTCTGCTGGGCGTCGTCGGCTTTCAGCTCGCGGGCCCAGTACATCTTGTGGGTGGTGTCGTCGTAGTGCGGCGGCTCGGCCCAGCCCAACAGGTGCAGGCCGGCGTAGCCTTGTTTCTGGCGTTCCTGGTTGTCGGCTTCGTCTTCTTCCTGCATTTGCTTGAGCAGGTCGGCGTAGTCGATTTTTGCCGCGTCTTCGTCAGAAATGTGCCCGTCAGCCTTGTAGCTGACGATCACGCCCCAACCGCGTTCCGACAGCGGGCTGACGGCTTTGGGCACGATCATACCCAGAGTCTTGAAGCCCGGCGGGTTGCCCCAGCCGTCGGTCAGCAGGCGTTCGGTGTCGGACGGGTCGAGGTAATAGAACTCGTCGTTGAGCTTGAGGGTGGCAATGCCACTGGGCAGGGTCACGGTACCGGTCTTTTGCTTGAGCGAGGCGAGGAAGTGCTCGGCGGTTTCGGCAGGTGCGCTTTGTTCGACAGGGGCGGGTGGTTTGGTAGCAAAAGCGGGTGCAACAGGCAGGCTCAGAGCGGCCGCCACCAATAGCAGGCGGAAGTAATTCATGGTAGTCCCTTACAATTAGAATTAATTGCGCGGGAGGATACATGAAACAAGATGTTGCGGGTTAGCCGAACGTCTCCCGCAGCAGCTCGGCAAACGCATCGCGGGCGAGGTGGCGTTGGGTGTCTTTGTGCCAGAACAGCAGGTTGTCCACCGCCTGCAACGCTTCAAAGCGATACGACGCCAATTGATTGGCCAGCTCATAGCGCGCCAGGATGCCCTCAGGCGCCAAGGCCACGCCGATTCCCGCACTGACGCAGCCGATAATCGTGCCCCAACTGGCATAGCTGGCGATGTTGGGCTTGAAGTCGTGGGGCTTGACCCAGTTTTCCAGCGCTGCACGGTAGGGGCAGCCGGCCGGCCACACCAGCAACGTGCGGCCGGCGAGGTCGGCGGCGCTGCGGATCGGGTCGCTGGAGGCGCTGGCGATCAGTACCAGGCGTTCGCTGTAGACCACGCTGTGTTCGAGCTTGGCGCGTTTACCGCCGGACGCCACCAGCGCCACATCCAGGCGGTGGTGTTGCAAGTCATCGAGCAACTGGCCCCAGGCGCCGGTCACCAGTTCGAGGCTGACGTCCGGATAACGTCGGTGGTATTCCGCCAGCAAGGGCGGCAGCCGTCCGCTGGCGCTGGACTCCACCGCACCGATGCGCAAGGTGCCACGGGGAATGGCATTGGCGTCCACGGCGCGCTTGGACTCATCCACCAGCGCCAGGATACGCTCGCAGTACTCCAGAAAAATCTCACCGGCGGCACTGATGGCCAGCCCACGCCCGGCGCGGATAAACAGCGGTGTGCCCAACTCGCTTTCCAGTTGCTTGATGCGCGTGGTGATGTTGGACGGCACGCAATGCAGTTGCACGGCGGCCTGGGCTACGCTGCCGGTTTGCGCCACGGCACGCACCATTTTCAGTTGGGCCAGTTCCATTGCTCAGTTCCAATGATTTCAGAAGTCAGAAACGGTTAATTGTCCTACGCCATGCCCGGCCTAAGACTGGCGGTATTCCTTCTCCGTTTCTGGATACCGTCGATGAATCCCCCGTCACCCGTGAAGCTTACGCTAGTGATTGCCAGCGTCATCCTCTGTTGGGCCTATTCGCCGATTGGAGTGCACGTGGGGCTGCTCAGCTACACCCCAGGCCAGTTGGCGTTGCTGCGGTTTTTGATCGCATCGGTGTTTATGGCCGGGGTGGCGTTGGTGGTGGGTATCGGCCGGCCGCGCCTGGGAGATCTTCCGTGGTTGCTGGTGCTGGGTTTTTTCGGCGTGTTTCTGCACCACACCAGCCTCAACTATGGGCAGCAATTCGTCACGGCAGCAGCCTCAAGCGTACTGGCGCAGTCAGCACCGCTGTTCAGTGTGCTGATCGCGTTTTTTTGCTTGAACGAGCGGGTCAGCGCCTGGCGCTGGGGCTGCGTGCTGCTGGGGGGGCTCGGCGTACTGGTGGTGATCTGGGGCGACCGTGGCTTGGGCGATATTGACCCTCGCGGCTTGCTGATCCTGCTAGCGGCGGTGGCGTGGAGCGTGTATTTCGCCATCCAGAAACGCTACGCCCATCGCTACAGCCCGTTGACCATGGCGTGCTACATGGTGTGGGCGGGCACCTTAATGCTCCTGATAAACCTGCCGGGCCTGCCCGCCGCCGTGATGCAGGCACCGTTGGCGCAGAACCTGGCGGTGCTGGTGTTGGGGATCTTCCCGAGTGCCCTGGCCTACCTGGCCTGGGGGTACGTGTTAAAGCATGTCGACGTCAGCCGGGCATCCGTGGCGATGTACCTGATCCCGCCGGTGGCGATGCTGATGGCGGCGACCTTGCTCGGCGAACACATTGCCTTGCAGGTGGTGATGGGCGGGGTGGTCGTGCTGGCCAGTGTCGCGGCGGTCAGTCTGGAAGGGCGCTGGACGCGCGCTCCCCGGTGTACAGCTTGATAATGTCGTCGATCTCGCCTGACATCTTCATCCGCAACAACGTGCGCAAAATGCGCTGCACCGGCACATTCGGGTCGTTACGTACGGTGCAACCCAGGCTTTGTTCCTCTATGACCGCGACTTTATGCAGGCGCCGGCCCGGTGGCAGGCCCTGGTTGAAGCGGTCCAGGATCCATTCGTTGGTGACCGCGTACTTGAAGCGCCCGGCCACCAGTTTGTGCAGCACTTGTTCTTCGCTGCGCGCGTCGTCGCGAATGAGTTGGCCGCTGGCAAACAGAGGATCGAGCGCGGTGTAACGGTAGTTGAGTACCGTCCCGATCAACTGGGCGGGCAGTTTATCGATCTGCACGGCTTGAGTCGGTACGTGGGTGGCCACCAACAGGTTGCGCTGTACCCACAGCGGCACGCTCCAGGTGTAGTCGCCGGACATATTGTCGACCCACGACTGGGCCACATAGCAGCGCACATCAATGTCGCCGTGCTCCATGGCCCCTGCGATGCGTGCGCGAGCCAGCACATGGAATTGGGCCGGGTGCCCCACCTGGGTGGCCAGGCTCGACATCAAGTCATACAGGATGCCCTGGGTGGGCTGGCCGTCCTCCAGTTGCACCATGGGCATCGCCCAACTGTCGGAAACCGAGAAGCGCAGCGGTGCGGGCGCTGCAAGGCTTGCCGTGGTGATCATCCATAAAGCGCCCAGGACTACGCGCATATGCTCTCCGGGTTCAGGCCTTTCGCGGGCCAGTCAGGAGAGCTTAGTCAGATTAGGCGAGCGTGCCGGATGCAATTTCCCCCTTGCTCCGCTAGCATTACCGGCTTCTGTTTCCCAGTTGCGACGGTTTTCGATGAGTTATCAGGTTCTTGCACGTAAATGGCGTCCGCGCTCGTTCCGCGAAATGGTCGGCCAGACCCATGTGCTCAAGGCTCTGATCAATGCCTTGGACAGCCAGCGGCTGCACCACGCCTACCTGTTTACCGGTACCCGTGGGGTGGGCAAGACCACCATTGCGCGCATCATCGCCAAATGCCTGAATTGTGAAACCGGTATCACTTCTACGCCCTGCGGCACCTGCTCGGTGTGCCGGGAAATCGACGAAGGCCGCTTCGTCGACCTGATCGAGATCGACGCCGCAAGCCGCACCAAGGTCGAAGACACCCGCGAGTTGCTCGACAACGTGCAGTACGCGCCCAGTCGCGGGCGCTTCAAGGTCTACCTGATCGACGAAGTGCACATGCTCTCCAGCCACTCTTTCAACGCCCTGTTGAAAACCCTGGAAGAGCCGCCGCCCTACGTCAAGTTCATCCTGGCCACCACCGACCCGCAGAAACTTCCTGCAACCATCCTGTCGCGGTGCCTGCAGTTCTCCCTGAAAAACATGACCCCCGAGCGGGTGGTCGAGCACTTGACCCATGTGCTGGGCGTCGAGAACGTACCGTTCGAAGACGACGCACTGTGGCTGCTGGGCCGCGCCGCCGATGGGTCGATGCGTGACGCCATGAGCCTCACCGACCAGGCCATCGCCTTTGGTGAAGGCAAGGTGATGGCCGCCGATGTGCGCGCCATGCTCGGCACCTTGGACCACGGCCAGGTCTTTGACGTGCTTCACGCGCTGATCGAAGGCGATGCCAAGGCCTTGCTCGAAGCCGTGCGCCATTTGTCGGAGCAAGGCCCGGACTGGAACGGCGTGCTCTCGGAAATCCTCAACGTGCTGCACCGCGTCGCCATCGCCCAGGCCTTGCCTGAGGGCGTCGACAACGGCCACGGAGACCGCGACCGCGTGCTGGCCCTGGCCCAGGCGTTGCCGGCCGAAGATGTGCAGTTCTACTACCAGATGGGCCTGATCGGCCGCCGTGACCTGCCGCTGGCACCGGACCCGCGCGGTGGTTTCGAAATGGTCCTGCTGCGGATGCTGGCCTTCCGGCCCGCCGATACGGCAGACGCGCCGAGACAGCCGCTAAAGCCAGTGGGGATCAGCCAGGCCACAGTTGATTCCGCCAAACCAGTGGCTGGCGTGGCGGTGGTTGCGCCAGTGGTTGCCGCACCTGCCCCAGCGCCTGAGCCGGTTGTGGACCCTGAGCCGGTGGTCGATCTGCCGTGGAATGACCCTGTAGAAGCCGAGGCCGAGCCCGAAGTCGAGCAGCAGCCCGCCGTGGAACCGGTGCTGGAGACCATTGGCGAGCAGCCCGAGTTGACGCCAATGCCTGCGCCGACGCCGGACAGCGTCGTGCCTGCGGCGCCGGAATGGGTCAGCGCACCGGTGCCCGAGCCGACCGTCGCCCAAGTGGAAGCGGCCGTTCCGGGTATCGACGACGATGAGCCGCCGCTGGACGAAGATTACATCGAGCCGGACATGGATTCGGCCTACAGCTACCTGGACGACCTGGCCAGCGAACATACCGCCGAGCCGGCCCCTGAGCCCGAGGCGGAACCTGCTGCGGCGCCGGCCACCGGGCTGGCCCTGCAATGGCTGGAGCTGTTCCCGAAACTGCCGATCTCGGGCATGACCGGCAGCATCGCCGCCAACTGCACCCTGATCGCCATTGACGGCGACCACTGGCTGCTGCACCTGGACCCGGCCCACAGCGCCCTGTTCAACGCCACCCAGCAGCGTCGCCTCAACGATGCGCTGAACCAGTACCATGAGCGCACGCTGACCATCGCCATCGAATTGATCAAGCCCGAGCAGGAAACCCCGGCCCAGGCTGCGACCCGCCGGCGCATCAACCGCCAGCGCGAGGCCGAAGACTCGATCCATGGCGATCCGCTCATCCAACAAATGATGCAACAGTTCGGTGCGGTCGTCCGCCACGATACTATTGAACCTGTCGAAGCCCCGGTGCCCCAGGCGTCCTGACACCGGGCTACTCACTTGATCCACGAACTTTGAGGGAATTCCCATGATGAAAGGTGGCATGGCCGGCCTGATGAAGCAGGCGCAGCAGATGCAGGAAAAGATGGCCAAGATGCAGGAAGAACTGGCCAACGCCGAAGTCACCGGTAAAGCCGGTGGCGATATGGTCAGCGTGGTGATGACCGGTCGTCACGACATCAAGCGCGTGAGCATCGACCCAAGCGTATTGCCAGGTGTGGGCGAAGATGACCTGGAAATGCTCGAAGCGCTGTTCGCCGCGGCCGTCAATGACGCGGTGCGCAAGATCGAAGCCAACAGCCAGGAAAAAATGGGCGGCGTCACCGCCGGCATGCAACTGCCGCCGGGCATGAAGCTGCCGTTCTAATCGGTGCGCGTTAGCTAGAATCAAATGCCAGGCCCAGTGCCTGGCATTTTTGTTTGTGTGGATCCGATCGAACCCTGGCCCTGCAAACAGGGTCTGCACCCTATACCGATGAATTCGTAAAAGGAGCCCCTGATGCCTCAACAACCGATTCTGAATCAACGCATTGTCCTGGTCTCACGCCCCCAGGGAGCACCGACCCCAGAAAACTTTCGTCTGGAGCGCGTGAACCTGCCGGAGTTGGCAGACGGCCAGGTGCTGCTCAAAACCCTGTACTTGTCCCTGGACCCGTATATGCGCGGTCGCATGAGTGATGCGCCATCCTACGCCGCGCCCGTAGAAATCGACGACGTAATGACCGGTGGGGCGGTAAGCCGAATCGAGCAGTCGCGCAACCCGAAATTCGCCGTGGGTGACCTGGTCGTTGGCTCCACTGGCTGGCAAAGCCACAGTATTTCCGATGGCCGCAACCTGATGCCGGTGCCCAAGGGCCTGGCCAGTGCGTCCATGGCCTTGGGTGTGCTGGGCATGCCGGGCATGACCGCCTACATGGGCCTGATCGACATCGGCCAGCCCAAGGCCGGGGAAACCCTGGTGGTGGCGGCGGCGTCCGGCGCAGTGGGCTCGGTGGTGGGGCAGGTGGCCAAGCTCAAGGGCTTGCGTGTGGTGGGTATTGCAGGCGGTGCGGACAAGTGCCGCTATGTAGTGGACGAACTGGGCTTTGATGCCTGTATCGACCACAAGAGCGCAGATTTCGCCGATGAACTGGCGCAAGCCTGTTTCAAGGGCGTGGACATCTACTTTGAAAACGTCGGCGGCAAGGTCTTCGATGCGGTCGTGCCCTTGCTCAACCCCAAGGCGCGCATTCCGCTGTGCGGGCTGATCGCCGGCTATAACGCCCATCAGGCGCCTAGCGGCCCCGACCGGCTACCGGCGTTGCAACGCACCTTGCTGACCAAGCGGGTACGCATCCAGGGCTTTATCGTGTTTGACGACTATGGTGACCGTCACGCCGAGTTCATTGCGGCCATGGCGCCTTGGGTGCGCGAGGGCAAAGTCAAATTCCGCGAAGACGTGGTGGACGGCCTTGAGCAAGCGCCCGAGGCCTTTATCGGTTTGCTCGAAGGGCGCAACTTCGGCAAGTTGGTGGTGCGCGTCGCGCAAGATTGAGCATTTGACGCTAATCCGAGGCGCGGGTATAAACCGCGTCTCGTTGTTTTGTCGGACCCTAGCCCCATGAGCTTCAGCCCCCTGATTCGCCAACTGATCGACGCCCTGCGCACCTTGCCGGGCGTGGGCCAGAAAACCGCCCAGCGTATGGCGCTGCAACTGCTGGAGCGCGATCGCAGCGGCGGCACCCGCTTGGCCCAGGCCCTGAGCCAGGCCATGACCGGGGTAGGCCACTGTCGTCAATGCCGCACCCTCACCGAGGAAGAACTCTGCCCGCAATGCGCCGACCCGCGCCGCGACGACACCTTGCTGTGCGTGGTGGAAGGGCCGATGGACGTATATGCGGTGGAGCAGACCGGCTATCGCGGGCGCTACTTTGTGCTCAAGGGCCACCTGTCGCCGCTGGACGGCCTGGGCCCGGAGGCTATCGGTATTCCGCAGTTGGTGGCACGTATCGAAGAGCAGGGCACGTTCACTGAAGTGATTCTGGCCACCAACCCCACGGTGGAAGGTGAGGCCACGGCCCATTACATCGCCCAATTGCTGAGCAACAAAGGCCTGGTCACCTCGCGTATCGCCCATGGCGTGCCGCTGGGTGGGGAGCTGGAGTTGGTGGATGGCGGCACGCTGGCGCATTCGTTTGCGGGCCGCAAGCCAATCGCGCTCTAAAACACACCGCATTTCGAAGGATGTACTCGGTCAAATGTGGGAGCGGCGGTGCGACGGTTCGACTTGCCCGCGAAGGCGGCGGGTCAGTCAACATCTTGGTGTCTGATACACCGCATTCGCGAGCAAGCCCGCTCCCACAGTCGACCGCGTTCCAAAGGATGTACTCGGTTAATTGTGGGAGCGGCGGTGCGACGGTCCGACTTGCTCGCGAAGAGGCCGGTACCGACAGTCAAGAAACCCGTTATTGCTCAGTCAACGCAAACTGCGTCAAACAAAACGTCGGAATCCCCATATCTTCCAAACGCTGCGACCCGCCCAGCTCCGGCAGGTCAATAATCGCCGCCGCTTCAAAAATCTTTGCCCCCATGCGCCTTACCAGGTTCGCCGCCGCAATCAACGTTCCGCCGGTGGCGATCAGGTCATCGAACATCAGCACCGAATCGCCTTCGCACAGGCTGTCGGCGTGCACTTCCAGGAGCGCCTCGCCGTATTCGGTCTGGTAACCCTCGGCCAGCACGTCTGCTGGCAGCTTGCCCTGTTTGCGGAACAGGATCAGCGGCTTGTTCAGTTGGTAGGCAATGATCGAGCCGATCAAAAAGCCCCGCGCATCCATCGCGCCGATATGGCTGAAATCGGCCTCGACATAGCGGTGGGCAAAGCTGTCGGCCACCAGGCGCAGGGCGCGGGGCGATTGGAACAGCGGCGTGATGTCACGGAAGATCACCCCAGGCTTGGGGAAGTCGATGACGGGGCGGATCAGGGATTTGATGTCGAACGAATCGAAGGTCATCGTCGAAGAGTCCTGGGGCTGGAAACGGACTCGAAGTATACCTGCGGCCTCGCCGATTGGCGCGGCCGCAGTGTCTGGGTCAGCCTTCCAGCGAGCCACCGGCCAGGGCGCACAACTGGATCGGGTCCAGGATATGCACTTCCTTGCCCTCGGCGGCGATCAGTTCGTTCTGCTGGAAACGGGTAAACACGCGGGACACGGTTTCCACCGCCAGGCCCAGGTAGTTGCCGATTTCATTGCGCGACATGCTCAGGCGGAACTGGTTGGCCGAGAAGCCCCGAGCACGGAAACGTGCCGACAGGTTGACCAGGAACGTGGCGATGCGCTCGTCAGCGGTTTTCTTCGACAACAGCAGCATCATTTGCTGGTCGTCACGGATCTCGCGGCTCATCACGCGCATCAACTGGCGGCGCAATTGCGGCAGTTGCAGGGCCAGCTCGTCCAGGCGTTCGAAGGGAATTTCGCACACCGAGGTGGTCTCCAGGGCCTGCGCCGACACCGGATGAATCTCAGTGTCCATGCCCGACAAGCCCACCAGTTCGCTGGGCAGGTGGAAGCCGGTGATCTGCTCTTCGCCGCTGTCGCTCAGGCTGAACGTCTTCAACGCGCCCGAACGCACGGCATAAACGGAATCGAACTTGTCGCCCTGGCGGAACAGGAATTCACCTTTTTTCAGCGGGCGCCCACGTTTAACGATGTCGTCCAGCGCATCCATGTCTTCCAAATTCAACGAAAGTGGCAAGCAGAGGGGGGCCAGGCTGCAATCCTTGCAATGAGCCTGGCTGTGAGCGCGCAGTTTGACTGGCTCGGACATATCTTAAATCCTTGTGGGAAAACACACATAAGACGTAAGGGTAACGCACTGAGTGAGGGTCAGGCCAGCCTGTACAAAAAACCGACAGGGGTATAAAGAATTTTCACGGTGTGCCGATGGCCTGCTATCAACCATGGAACCTGGACGTTCACCATGCCTTCCTTGACGCTCGATCTGGCGCTGCGCACGCAGATTGCGACAGCGCCTGAAACGAAAAAGCCCGCCACCGCTGTTGCAGTTGCCAATGCACCGACGCCCGATGAGACCAAGCCTGCGGTTTCGGTGGTGATTTCCGGTGCTGCGATGAAAGCGGCAGCCGCCGAGAAAACCTCCAACAGTGATATCGAAGACAGCGGCTTGTCGGATACCGTCCAGCAACTGTTGAAGATGATCCGTGAAATCAAAAAGCAGATCGCCGAGAAGCAAGCCGAACTGGCAGCGGTCATGGCTGACAAATCCTTGAGCCCCGAACAGGCCCAGGCCAAAATCGCGGCCCTGCAATCGGCGTTAGGTGCCCTGCAGGCCAGTTTGACTACCGCCCAGGCGTCTTTGACCAAGGTGATGAAAGACATGGGCGCCGAAGAAGCGATGAAAGTGACCAGTCTGCTGATGAAGTAACCGCACTCAGATCACCCGCGAGAACCGTTGCCGGTTCTGGTGCTCAAGGTAAGCGTCAAACACCATGCACACCGAGCGCACCAGTAGCCGGCCGGCCGGCAACACCTCAATGCCCTGGGCGTTCAGCTCGATCAGGCCGTCTGCGGCCATGGCCTCAAGCTGGGGCCAGATCTCATCAAAATAGCCGCGAAAATCAATGTTGAAGGCCTGTTCGATCGTCTCGAAAGCCAGGCTGAAATTGCAGATCAGTTGCTGGATCACGGCGCGCCGCAACCGGTCGTCGGGGTTGCACACCAGGCCACGGCTGGTGGCCAGTTGCGCGCTGGCCAGGGTGTTCTGGTAGGCGTTGAGGTCGCTGCTGTTCTGGCAATACAAGTCGCCGATCTGGCTGATGGCCGACACGCCCAACCCAATCAAGTCGCAATGGCCGTGGGTGGTGTAGCCCTGGAAATTGCGCTGCAATGTCCCTTCTTCCTGGGCGATGGCCAGTTCGTCATCCGGCAGGGCAAAGTGGTCCATGCCGATGTAGCGATAGCCGGCCTGGGTCAGTTGCTCGATGGTGGTTTGCAGCATCAGCAGTTTTTCGGCCGGGGACGGCAGGTCGTCGGCGTTGATGCGCCGCTGGGGCATGAAGCGCTCCGGCAGGTGCGCGTAGTTGAACACCGATAGGCGATCCGGTTGCAGGCGGATCACTTCTTCCACGGTGCGTGCAAAGTTGATCGGGGTTTGCTTGGGCAGGCCGTAGATCAGGTCGATATTGATCGAGCGAAACTGCAGGGTACGCGCCGCATCGATCACCGCGCGGGTTTCTTCCAGGCTTTGCAGGCGGTTGACCGCCCGTTGCACCTCGGGGTCGAGGTCTTGCACACCGATGCTCACGCGGTTGAAACCCAACTCGCGCAGCAGGCCCATGGTGGCCCAGTCGGCTTCGCGGGGGTCGATTTCGATGCCGTAGTCGCCGGAGTCGTCGTCCAGCAAATTGAAGTGCTGGCGCAGGCGGCCCATGACCTGGCGCAATTCGTCGTGGCTGAGGAAGGTGGGGGTGCCGCCGCCGAAATGCAGTTGCTCCACCGGCTGTTTGGGGTCGAGGTGGCAGGCCACCAATTGGATTTCCTGCTCCAGGCGCTGCAGGTAAGCCTGGGCGCGGCCACGGTCCTTGGTGATGACTTTGTTGCAGGCGCAGTAGTAACAAATGTTGGCGCAGAACGGCACATGCACATACAGCGACAACGGCCGCACGGCCTTGCGGCTGTCACGCAGGGCGTGGAGCAGGTCAAAGGTGCCGACCTGGCTGCCGAATTGGACGGCGGTGGGGTAGGACGTGTAGCGCGGTCCCGCCAGGTCGTAGCGATGAATCAGATCGGTATCCCAACGAATGGCGTCGAGCATGCGGGCGTTCCCCCGGATAGGCTAATGGGCCGAGTCTAGGGGCGTGGCAGGGAGGGCATCTTGATTTGCATCAACGGGGAGCGGCGCTATGCCACATGGCCTTTTAATGGCCCATTAGCCAGTGCTGATGCGGACCGGGCAGCGTCCAGATCCCGAACAGCACGACCAGCAAGCCACCGGCCATGCGCACGCTGCGTTTGCGCAGTAGCGCCGTGACCCGCTCTGCCGCCAAACCGGTTGCCAGCAGCACCGGCCAGGTACCCAGGCCGAACGCCAGCATCAGCAAGCCGCTGTCAATCGCATTGCCCTGGCTGGCGGCCCACAGCAATGTGCTGTAGACCAGCCCGCACGGCAGCCAGCCCCACAGCGCGCCCAGCAGCAAGGCGCGCGGCAGGCTGGACACCGGCAGCAACCGGCTGGCAACCGGCTGGATATGCCGCCACAGTCCGCGCCCGAGGGCTTCGATGCGCGTCAAGCCGCTCCACCAGCCAGCCAGGTACAAGCCCATGCTGATCAGCAACAACCCGGCCAGCACGCGCATGAACATCGCCGCCGGGCTGTTGGCCACGGCCCAGCCCGCCAGGCCGATCAAGACGCCAGCAGCGGTGTAACTGAGGATGCGCCCCAGGTTGTACGCCAGCAGCAGACGAAACCGCCGGCTGCGTTGCTCCTTGGGGATGGCTAGCGTC
This sequence comes from Pseudomonas kairouanensis, assembly GCF_004682055.1. Classification (GTDB taxonomy): domain Bacteria; phylum Pseudomonadota; class Gammaproteobacteria; order Pseudomonadales; family Pseudomonadaceae; genus Aquipseudomonas; species Aquipseudomonas kairouanensis. Next base: position 87,146 of record NZ_QUZU01000006.1, read on the forward strand.
AGCGCGCCCATCAGCCCGCCGCACATGCCCAGGCAATGCCCGCCACCGAGCAGGCCGAGGATCAGCGCAGAAACCAGCAACGGCGCCAGTTCAAGCATGGGGCGGGTCTTTGGGCGGTTGCTCGGGGTGGTTGGCTTGTTCGACGCCGGCCAGGTGGTTAGGGTCCTGGTCGTCGAACAGCACGCTGTGGGCCGGGCCGTCGAGGTCGTCGTACTGGCCGCTGTCCACGGCCCAGAAGAAGATGTAGATGGCCACGCCCACTAATAGCAGCGCCGCAGGAATCATCACGTAGAGAGCTGGCATCGGTACTCCATGTCCGCGCGGTTCATGCCGGCAGCGGACGGGTGACTGTAGGGGCGCTGGCGGCTGGCGTGCTCGGCTGACGAGTCAGGCGCAGGGCGTTGAGCACCACGGTCAACGAACTGAGAGACATACCTATCGCTGCCCAGATGGGTGTGATCCAACCCAGGGCAGCAAACGGCAGCATAAGGCCATTGTACAGCCCGGCCCACAGCAAGTTTTCAACGATCACGCGGCGGGTGCGGCGTGCCAGGCTAAAGGCTTGTACCAAGGCATCCAGGCGGTTGGACAGCAGCACGGCATCGGCGCTGGTCTTGGCCAAGTCGGTGGCCGAGCCCATCGCCACGCTGATATCGGCGGCGGCCAGCACGGGCACATCGTTCACCCCATCACCCAGCATCAGCACCTTGCGGCCTTCCTTGTGCAACTGTTGCAGCACCTGCAGTTTGTCGTCGGGTCGCAGGCCGCCACGGGCTTCGTCGATGCCCAACTCGGCGGCGACACCGGCCACCATGGGCGAGCTGTCCCCCGACAGCAGCAGCGTGCGCCAGCCGCGGGCCTTGCACGCGGCCAACAGGGCGGGCGCGTCGCTGCGCAGGCGGTCATCGAGTACGAACCAGGCGAGGGCGCCATGGGTATCCCCCAGTAGCAACCACTGCCCGGCTTCATCCGGTGAGGTCGGGATCGGGCAACCGCTCAACGCGCAGACAAAGCCCGGTTGGCCGATGCGCAATTGGCGCTCACCGACACGCCCTTCCAGGCCAAGGCCGGGGGAACTGAGTACTTCGTCGGCGGCCAGCGGTGCGCGGCCAAACGCGCGGGCAATCGGGTGTTCGGAGCGGTTTTCGAGGGCGGCGGCCAAGCTCAGGCAGTCATCGCTGCCCAGCGCACCCAGGGGCCGGATGGCGCGCAGTGCCAAGCGGCCTTCGGTCAGGGTGCCGGTCTTGTCGAAAATCACCGTGTCGATCTGGTTCAAGCCTTCCAGCACATGGCCACGGGTCAGCAACAACCCGAGTTTGTGCAAGGTGCCGGTGGCGGCGGTGAGGGCGGTCGGCGTTGCCAGGGACAGCGCACACGGGCATGTCGCCACCAGCATCGCCAGCACAATCCAGAAGGCCCGCGATGAATCCAGTTCCCACCACGCCACACCGATCACGGCAGCGGCGATCAACGAGCACAGCAGGAACCACTGCGCGGCGCGGTCGGCGATTTGTGCCAGGCGCGGCTTCTCGGCCTGGGCCCGGTCCAGCAGGCGCACGATGGCGGACAGGCGCGTGTCATGCCCCAGGGCGCGCACCTGCACCGTCAGTGCGCCTTCGACGTTGAGGGTGCCAGCGGTGACCGCATCCCCGGCCTGACGGGGCTGCGGCAAGTACTCGCCGGTGAGCAGGGACTCATCGATGCTCGACTGGCCCTCCAGAATCACCCCATCGGCGGGCAGCACCGCGCCGGGATGTACCAGCACGCGGTCGCCCACGGCCAGTTCACTGAGCAGGATGCGTTCGCTCTGGCCGTCAGCATTCAGGCGCAGGCACGAGGCGGGCAGCAGGTTGACCAACTGCGCGGTGGCCGCCGCTGTGCGTTCCCGTGCACGGCGCTCCAGATAGCGTCCGGCCAGCAGGAACAACGCAAACATGCCCACCGCATCGAAATACAACTCGCCGACGCCGGTGATCGCCGTCCAGATGCCCGCCAGGTAGGCACCGCCGATGGCGAGGGACACCGACACATCCATGGTCAGGTGGCGCGTGCGCAGGTCGCGCATGGCGCCTTTGAAAAACGGCGCGCAGCTGTAGAACACGATGGGCGTGGTCAGAAACATCGCCACCCAGCGCAGGATCACATGCAACTGCGGGCTCAGGTCGATATTGAATTCCGGCCAGGTGGCCATGGTGGCCATCATTGCCTGGAACCACAGCAGCCCGGCCACACCCAATTGGCGCAAGGCCCGGCGGTTTTCGCTGGCCAGTTGTTCGGCGGCGCGGTCGGCTTGATAGGGGTGGGCGGCGTAGCCGATATGCCGCAACTCGGCGAGCAGGTGGCTCAAGGGCAATTGCCCATCGGCCCAGCGCACATGCAGGCGATGGTTGGACAGGTTCAGCCGTGCCTCGGCCACGGCGGGCAGGCTGCGCAGGTGTTTTTCGATCAGCCAGCCACAGGCGGCACAGCTGATGCCTTCCATCAAAAGGGTGGTTTCGGCGAGGTCGCCTTCGTGGCGCACGAAGGGCTTTTGCACGTCGGCGCGGTCGTACAGCGCCAGTTCGTCCACCAGTTGCACCGGCAATGCCTCGGGGTTGGCCGAGGCTTCGCTGCGGTGCTGGTAATAGCTTTCCAGCCCACCGGCCACGATGGCTTCGGCCACGGCCTGGCAGCCGGGGCAGCAGAGTTCGCGGCGCTCACCGAGGATGACCGTGGTGAAACGGCTGCCGGAGGGGACGGGGAGGGCGCAGTGGTAGCAGGGGGTGGTCATGGGCTGGAATCTATGGTGGCTGGGAGGGCCTCATCGGGGGCAAGTCGAATCGTCGCACCGCCCCTCCCACATTTGACTGTGTTCACAAATCAAAAGGTGGGAGGGGGCTTGCCCCCGATGCGCGAAGCGCCGGCTGTTTACTTTTTCAGGTCTTCGGCACCTTGCAACGGTTCATCCCCCAACAGCAAATCCTTGTCATGGCTGACCTCTTCTTCTTCGAACAGGCGCCAGGTCTTGTCACCTTCTACTCCGAGCAACTCGACAAAACGCCGCCCTTCGACCTTGTCGGTAACCTGGCCAATATAGCGACCCGGCTCGCTGTCGCTGCGGGCCAGGTTGATCTTGCGGTCTTTGTCTGGCTGGGTCGGGGAAATCAAATTGAGTTCCAGCGTGTTCGGGTTGCTGTAGCCCGTGAGGTTCAGCTCGACTTCACCGGTCAATTCGTCCAGGTGCAGCTTGGCGCGCAATTGCAGGGTCTGGGCCAGCCGTTCACGGTCCAGGGAGCGGTTGATGCCTTTGCCGGCCTCGTAGTAGTTGTCGTTGACCAGGTTGTCCGGGTTGTTCACCGCGATGGTCACCATCGACAAGGTCAAGGTCACCGAGCAGGCCAGGATGGCAATGATGATCCAGGGCCAGAGGTGCTTGTACCAAGGGCTTGCGGCAGTTGCGACGGACATTGTTCTGCTCTCTCGTTAACGAACTTGGGGGCCGATGAAACGGCTCTTGGCTTCAACACGGACGCTGGCGTCATCGGCATCGGTGAGGATGAATTTCACCTCGTTGGTGCTCGACGGCAATTGCTCCGGCGCACTCGACAACTCCACGGGCATGCTGACGATATCGCCAGCCGCCACCTTGATCTCGCGCCGGCCTTGCAGCTTGAGGTCGGGCAGGCCGGCGGCATCGAGCACGTAGGTGTGGTCGCGCTGGTCTTTGTTCATGATCTTCAGGCTGTAGACGTTTTCGATACGGCCTTCGGCGTTTTCGCGGTACAGCACGCGGTCTTTGCTCACGTCAAAACCCACCAACGAGCGCATGAAGAACGCTGCCACCAACAGGCTGATCATCGCCAGCAACACCAACGCGTAACCGATCAGGCGTGGGCGCAGCTTGTGGGTCTTCTGCCCGGACAGGTTGTGCTCGGTGGTGTAGCTGATCAGGCCGCGGGGGTATTCCATCTTGTCCATGATGTTGTCGCAGGCATCGATACAGGCGGCGCAGCCGATGCATTCGATTTGCAGGCCGTCGCGGATGTCGATGCCGGTGGGGCATACCTGCACGCACATGGTGCAGTCGATGCAATCCCCCAGGCCCTCGGCCTTGTAGTCGCTGCCCTTTTTACGCGGGCCACGCAGTTCGCCACGGCGCGGGTCGTAGGAGACGATCAGGGTGTCCTTGTCGAACATCACGCTCTGGAACCGCGCGTAAGGGCACATATAGATGCACACCTGTTCACGCAGCCAACCAGCGTTGCCGTAGGTGGCGAGGGTGAAGAAACCCACCCAGAAGTACGACCAGCCATCGGCCTGGCCGGTGAAGAAGTCGACCACCAGTTCGCGGATCGGCGAGAAGTAGCCGACAAAGGTCAGGCCGGTGACCAGGCCGATCAGCAGCCACAGGGTGTGCTTGCTGAATTTGCGCAGGAACTTGTTGGCGCCCATGGGCGCCTTGTCGAGCTTGATGCGCTGGTTGCGGTCGCCTTCGGTGACTTTTTCGCACCACATGAAGATCCACGTCCACACGCTTTGCGGGCAGGTGTAGCCGCACCACACGCGGCCGGCGTACACGGTAATGAAGAACAGGCCAAACGCCGCGACGATCAGGATGCCCGAGAGCAGGATGAAGTCCTGGGGCCAGAAGGTCGCGCCAAAAATGAAGAATTTACGCTCCGGCAGGTTCCACCACACCGCCTGGTGACCACCCCAGTTCAGCCACACGGTGCCGAAATAGAGCAGGAACAGGGCGGCGCCGCCGAGCATGCGCAGGTTACGGAACAGGCCGGTGAAGGCGCGGGTGTAGATTTTCTCGCGCGAGGCGTAGAGGTCGACGGTTTTGGCAGGGGGCGTTACGTCATGGACCGGTATTTGGTTGCTCATCATTGCATCCCACGGCGGTGGAGATTTGCCTCGGCCAGTACATGCCGGACGGGGTCAAATTAAAGGTCTTGCAGTGGCGTCATGATACGCCCCCGATGATGTTGAACGGGGGCGACCTCTATGATCTGGATCAATTGAATTGGCAAGTATGGTCGGTTTTTCCGGTCTCGGTCTTCAAAGCACTGGAGATTCAATGTGGGAGGGGGCTTGCTCCCGATGGCAGTGTGTCAGTCAGTTAATCTGGCACTGATACACCGCCATCGGGGGCAAGCCCCCTCCCACATTGGTATTTCTGTGGTTTCAGAAACCCTACTGCTCCTCAGCCTTCTTATCCCCATGAGACAAGCTGTACACATACGCTGCCAACAAATGCACCTTGTCATTACCCTGCAACTGCTCTTGCGCCGGCATCTGGCCCTGGCGGCCGAAGCGGATGGTTTGCTGCAGTTGGGCAAAGCTTGAGCCGTAGATGAATGCACCCGGATGAGTCAGATCGGGCGCGCCCAGGGCAGGGGTGCCTTTGCCTTGCGGGCCGTGGCAGGCGACGCAGTAGGTGCCGAAGATTTTCTCGCCGTTGGCCACGTCAGCCTTGACGCCTTCGGGCAGTTTTCGGCCGTCGAGCTTGGTCACCACAAAGGCGGCCACATCGCTCACGCCTTGTTCCTTCAAGCTCTCCAGCCAGCCCGGCATGGCGGCATGACGGCCCTTCATGATGGTTTCCTTGATGGTGTCCGGCGCCCCGCCCCAGCGCCAGTCGGCGTCGGTCAGGTTGGGGAAGCCGTAGGCACCCTTGGCGTCGGAACCATGGCACACCGAGCAGTTGGAGGCGAACAGGCGGCCGCCCATTTTCAAGGCTTGCGGGTCCTTGGCCACTTCTTCAATGGGCATGGAGGCGTATTTGGCGAAGATCGGGCCGAACTTGGCGTCGGACTTGGCCATTTCCTTTTCCCACTCGTGCACGCCGGTCCAGCCGGTCTGGCCGTTGGCGAAAGGGGTTTGCTTGTCGGTGTCGAGGTAGTTGTAGCCCGGCAGCAGGCCTTTCCAGTTACCCAGGCCGGGGTACAGCGCCAGGTAACCCAAGGCGAAGATGATGGTGCCGACGAACAGCATGAACCACCATTTGGGCAACGGGTTGTCGTACTCCTCGATGCCGTCGAACGAATGGCCGACGGTTTCGTCGGTTTGCTCGGTGCGCTGGCCCTTGCGGGTCGACAGCAGCAGCCAGGTCAGGGCGAAGATGGTACCCAGACTGAGGACTGTGACGTACAGACTCCAGAACGTAGTCATTCTTTGTTACTCCTAGAAGCTTGCTCGACGTGCTTGATGGCTTCGGGATCATCCGCAAAGGGCAGCATGGTCGCGTCGTCAAACTCCGACTTGCGCCGTGGGCTGAACACCCACAGCGCCAGGCCGATAAAGGCCACCATCACCACAACGGTGCCCAGGCCTCGAATCATCCCGATATCCATGAAGGTCACCGTTTGCTTTTGATGAGGGTGCCCAGGCCTTGCAGGTAGGCCACCAGTGCGTCCATTTCGGTCTTGCCCTTCACGGCTGCGGCTGCACCGGCAATGTCTTCGTCGGTGTAGGGCACGCCCAGGGTGCGCAAGACTTCCATTTTTTTCGCGGTGTCCTTGCCGTCGAGCTTGTTTTCCACGAGGAACGGGTACGCCGGCATTTTCGATTCAGGCACTACGTTGCGCGGGTTGTACAAGTGCGCACGTTGCCAGTCATCGGAGTAACGCCCGCCGACACGGGCCAGGTCCGGCCCGGTGCGCTTGGAACCCCACAGGAACGGGTGGTCCCACACGCTTTCACCGGCCACTGAGTAATGGCCGTAGCGTTCGGTTTCGGCGCGGAACGGGCGGATCATCTGCGAGTGGCAGCCCACGCAACCGTTGGCGATGTAGACGTCGCGGCCTTCCAGTTCAAGGGCGGTGCGCGGCTTCATGCCTTCGACCGGCTTGTTGGTCACGTCCTGGAAAAACAGCGGAACGATCTGGGTCAGGCCACCGATGCTCACGGCGATGACCATGAAGAAGGCCAGCAGGCCGATATTCTTCTCGACGACTTCATGCTTCATCAGTGGGCTCCCACAACGGCGATCTTGGCGGCGGCTTCGGCTTCTGCAGGGTCGGCGGCACGTACGGTGCGCCAGACGTTGTAGGCCATGAACAGCATGCCGGCGGCAAAGAACGCACCGCCCAGAGCGCGCACGATGTAGCCCGGGTGGCTGGCTTGCAGCGCTTCGACGAACGAGTAGGTGAGGGTGCCGTCATCGTTGATTGCACGCCACATCAGGCCCTGGGTAATGCCGTTGACCCACATCGAGGCGATATAGAGCACGGTGCCGATGGTGGCCAGCCAGAAGTGCGCGTTGATCAGCCCGACGCTGTGCATCTGCACGCGGCCGAACAGTCTTGGGATCATGTGGTAGATCGCGCCGATGGAGATCATCGCCACCCACCCGAGGGCACCGGCGTGTACGTGGCCGATGGTCCAGTCAGTGTAGTGGGACAGCGAGTTGACGGTCTTGATCGCCATCATCGGCCCTTCGAAGGTCGACATGCCGTAGAACGCCAGGGATACCACCAAAAAGCGCAGGATCGGGTCGGTGCGCAATTTATGCCAGGCGCCCGACAGGGTCATCATGCCGTTGATCATGCCGCCCCAGCTCGGGGCCAGCAGGATGATCGACATGGCCATGCCCAGTGACTGCGCCCAGTCCGGCAGCGCGGTGTAGTGCAAGTGGTGCGGGCCAGCCCAGATGTACAGGGTGATCAGCGCCCAGAAGTGCACGATGGACAAACGGTACGAGTAAATAGGACGTTCGGCCTGTTTGGGCACGAAGTAGTACATCATCCCCAGAAAACCGGTGGTCAGGAAAAAACCCACCGCATTGTGCCCGTACCACCACTGGATCATCGCATCCGTGGCCCCGGCGTAGGCCGAGTAGGACTTGAACAGGTTCACCGGCAGGGACGCGTGGTTGACGATGTGCAGCATCGCCGTCACCAGAATGAAGGCACCGTAGAACCAGTTGCCCACATAGATGTGTTTGGTCTTGCGCTTGACGATGGTGCCGAAAAACACCACGGCATAAGTCACCCACACGATGGCGAGTAAAATGGCGATGGGCCATTCCAACTCGGCGTATTCCTTGGTGGTGGTGTAGCCCAGGGGCAGGGTGACGATGGCGCTGACGATGACCGCTTGCCAACCCCAGAAAGTAAAGGCGGCGAGGCCGTCGGAGATCAGTCGCGTCTGGCAGGTTCGCTGCACGACATAGTAGGAAGTGGCAAACAGTGCACAGCCACCGAAGGCGAAGATCACCAGGTTGGTGTGCAGTGGGCGCAGGCGACCGAAGGTCGTCCAGGGCAGGTCGAAGTTCAACTCCGGCCAGACCAGTTGCGAGGCGATGAACACCCCGAGCCCCATGCCAAGGATCCCCCAGACCACCGTCATGATGGCGAACTGGCGGACTACCTTATAGTTATAAGCAGTCGGACTGATTGCTGTGCTCATTCTAAGGTTCCACGGTTTAAGTATTTTTATAGGTAGAAATCGGCCGCAAGTATGTAGAAAGCGAGAGGCCAATGCAACGCAACGCTGACCTGCGTCAAGGCGTTCCACGCCAGATTCTGCGCCCTTTCCCTGTTTGGTGTAAGGACAAAATCCAAAATCGAAAGCTGATCAAGTGGACAGGAAATTTTAGGGGGTGCAACGAATGCCGTTGCGCACGCCAAAACCGGCCTGCTGTGGAGCAAGCGTAGACCCGAATGGCAGGGGGGGAAAGTTGTGCTTTGGAAGGGTGCGACACTTGGTCGCGTAAGTGAAAACGACATAGGATCACTGTAGGAGCGAGCTTGCTCGCGAAGAGCTCAACAGCGCCGCGTTGATTCTGGATAAACGCTTCGCCCTCAGGTTCTTCGCGAGCAAGCTCGCTTCTACAGAAAAAGCGGCTGCCGCTCCTGATCGGTAGCGGCAGTAAAGGGTTACTGAGCGGGGCTTTCTGGCGTTGCGCCATCAGCGGTATGGGACAGGCTGTAAACATACGCCGCCAACAAGTGCACCTTGTCATTGCCTTGCAGCACGTCCTGCGCCGGCATCTGGCCCTGGCGGCCGTGACGGATGGTCTGCTGCAACTGCGCCAGGCCGGTGCCGTAAATGTAGCCGGCGGGCTTGGTCAGGTCGGGCGCGCCCATGATTTCCATGCCGTGGCCCTCTGGACCGTGGCAAGCCACGCAAGTGGTGCTGAACGACGCTTGGCCTTTGGCCAGATCGGCAGTGCTATCGGCGGGCAATGGCAGCTTGGCCAGTTCATGACGCACATAGGCGGCAACGTTCTTCACACCTTCATCGCCGAGCATGCCACCCCAGGCCGGCATCGCCGCGTGGCGGCCGTTCATGATGGTGGTCTTGATGGCTTCGGCCGAACCGCCCCAGCGCCAGATGTTATCCGCCAGGTTGGGGAAGCCGAAGGCGCCCTTGGCATCCGAGCCGTGGCACACCGCGCAGTTGGAGGCAAACAGGCGACCGCCCATTTTCAGCGCTTGCGGGTCCTTGGCCACTTCTTCCACCGGCATGGCGGAGAACTTGGCGAAGATCGGCCCGAACCGGGTGTCGGCCTTGGCCATCTCCTTTTCCCATTCCTTGGCCGAGGTCCAGCCGTCTTCATAGCCCGGCAGTACGCCTTTCCAGTTGCCCAGGCCCGGGTAGAGGACCAGGTAGCCGACCGCAAACACCAAGGTGCCGGCGAACAGCATGAACCACCACTGCGGCAGCGGGTTGTCGTACTCCTCGATCCCGTCGAAGGCGTGGCCCATGGTCTGGTCCACGCTGCCCTTGGTCTCGCCCTTGCGGGTGCCGATCAACAGCCAGGTCAGGCCGAACAGGCTACCGAGGGTCAGTACGCAGATCCATGTACTCCAAAATAGGGTCATGGCCGATTGCTCCTTGTTGCAGGCTCTTCTTGAGCGTCGGATGGAGTGGGTTCGTCGGCGAACGGCAGCAGGCGCGCCTGCTCGAATTCCGCGTTGCGCCGGTTGTTGAACACCCACAGCGACAGGCCGATAAAGGCGATGGCGACCACCAGCGTGCCAAGGCCGCGGATGGTGCCCGCATCGAATTCAAATCCCATGGCTCACCTCTTGCTCTTGATGGCTGTGCCGAGTACTTGCAGGTACGCAACCAGCGCGTCCATTTCGGTCTTGCCTTTGAGGCTGGCCACTGCACCGCTGATGTCGTCGTCGGTGTACGGCACGCCGAGGGTGCGCATCACGCTCAACTTTTTCTCGGTGTGGCTGCTGTCGACTTGGGCTGTGACCAGCCACGGGTAGGCCGGCATTTTCGACTCGGGCACCACGTTGCGCGGGTTGTACAAGTGCGCGCGGTGCCAGTCGTCCGAGTAGCGCGCGCCGACGCGGGCCAAGTCTGGCCCGGTACGCTTGGAGCCCCACAGGAACGGGTGGTCCCATACGCTCTCGCCGGCCACCGAGTAGTGGCCGTAGCGTTCGGTCTCGGCACGGAACGGACGGATCATCTGCGAGTGGCACTGCACACAGCCTTCGCGGATGTAGATGTCGCGGCCTTCCAGTTGCAGCGCGGTGTAGGGCTTCATGCCTTCTACCGGTTTGTTGGTCACGTCCTGGAAGAACAGCGGGACGATCTGGGTCAGCCCGCCGATACTCACGGCCAGCACCATCAGCAGCATCAGCAGGCCGACGTTCTTTTCAATCGTTTCGTGTTTCATCACAGACTCCTCAGGCCAGCTGCGCAGTGGTGGCAGCTTCGACAGGCTGCGCCGAACGCACGGTGCGCCAGGTGTTGTAAGCCATCAGGAACATGCCGCTGAGGAACACCGCACCGCCCACCAACCGCACGATGAAACCTGGGTGGCTGGCCACCAGGGTTTCGACGAAGGAGTAGGTCAAGGTGCCGTCTTCGTTGACCGCACGCCACATCAGGCCCTGGGCGATGCCGTTGACCCACATCGAGGCGATGTAGAGCACGGTGCCGATGGTGGCCAGCCAGAAGTGCGCGTTGATCAGGCCGAGGCTGTACATCTGCTCGCGACCGAAGATTTTCGGGATCATGTGGTACAGCGCGCCGATGGAGATCATCGCCACCCAACCCAAGGCACCTGCGTGTACGTGGCCAATGGTCCAGTCGGTGTAGTGGGACAGGGCGTTGACGGTCTTGATCGCCATCATCGGGCCTTCGAAGGTCGACATACCGTAGAAGGCCAGGGAGACGACCAGAAAGCGCAGGATCGGGTCGCTGCGCAACTTATGCCAGGCGCCCGAGAGGGTCATCATGCCGTTGATCATGCCGCCCCAGCTTGGGGCCAGCAGTACCAGCGACATCACCATGCCCAGCGACTGTGCCCAGTCCGGCAGCGCGGTGTAGTGCAAGTGGTGAGGGCCGGCCCAGATGTACAGGGTGATCAGCGCCCAGAAGTGGACGATGGACAAGCGATAGGAATACACCGGACGCTCGGCCTGCTTGGGCACGAAGTAATACATCATCCCCAAAAAGCCTGCGGTGAGGAAAAAGCCTACCGCGTTGTGCCCATACCACCACTGCACCATGGCATCCGTCGCACCGCCGTAGAGGGAGTAGGACTTGGTCAGGCTGACCGGGATTTCCAGGTTGTTGACGATATGCAAAATGGCCACGGTGATGATGAACGCACCGAAGAACCAGTTACCCACATAGATGTGCTTGGTGTTGCGCTTCATCACCGTGCCGAAGAACACAATGGCGTAGGCCACCCAGACGATGGTGATGAGGATATCGATGGGCCATTCCAGCTCGGCGTATTCCTTGGAGCTGGTGTAGCCCAGCGGCAAGGAGATCGCGGCCAGCAGGATGACCAACTGCCAGCCCCAGAAGCAGAATGCGGCGATTTTCGGCGCAAACAGCTGGGTTTGGCAGGTGCGTTGCACCGAGTAGAAGGAGCTGGCAAACAGCGCGCAGCCACCGAAGGCGAAGATCACCGCGTTGGTGTGCAACGGGCGCAGGCGGCCGAAGCTGGTCCACGGCAGGTCAAAGTTCAGAGCAGGCCAGACCAATTGGGCGGCGAGAAAAACCCCGAGCCCCATGCCGACGATGCCCCACACCACCGTCATAATGGCGAATTGGCGGACCACCTTGTAGTTATAGGCGGTACTTAATGTAGTGTTCATGGTTCCCCATCCACGGTTCAACCCAAGCAAATGCGGCACTTGGGCTGGAGTTATAGGCAGACTAAATAGCGAGGCAAGCATGTCCAAAGAGCACAAGGCCAGTATTGACGGGGATCAATGGGCGCAGTGTGTGCGGGAACACGGGTGGTTGTGGGATGCCGCGACGGGCGTGGCAGGGCATGAACCTGTGACGCTGATCCTGGCCCACGGCGCTGGCGCACCGATGGACTCATCCTTCATGAGCGACATGGCTGCACGCCTTGCCGGGCATGGCGTCAACGTGTTGCGCTTTGAGTTTCCCTACATGGCCCAACGTCGTGCGGACGGCGGCAAACGCCCACCGAACCCGGCGCCGAAACTGCTCCAAGCCTGGCGTGAGGTGTATGCCGAGGTGCGACGTCATGTCACGGGAAAGCTGGCCGTTGGCGGCAAGTCCATGGGCGGGCGCATGGCCAGTTTGCTGGCCGATGAACTGGGCGCCGATGGGCTGGTGTGCCTGGGGTATCCGTTCTATGCGGTGGGCAAGCCGGAGAAACCACGGGTTGAGCATTTAGCCGGTTTGAAGACGCCGACCTTGATCGTGCAGGGCGAGCGCGATGCCCTGGGCAATCGGGCGGCGGTGGGGGCGTATGACTTGTCGCCGAGCATCGAGGTGATGTGGCTGGTGGCGGGGGATCATGACTTGAAGCCACTTAAGGTTTCGGGGTTTAGTCATGAGCAGCATTTGGAGGCTGCTGCGGTGCAGGTGGCCAAGTTTTTGGTGGGCTATTAGGGCCCCATCGGGGGCAAGCCCCCTCCCACATTCGACCGCATTCCAAGGGATGTACGCGGTTAACTGTGGGAGGGGGCTTGCCCCCGATAGCGATTTACCGGTTAAAACGCTCCACCAGCGAATATTGGGTATTCGCGGTATGGGTCAGCTCCTCACTGAGTTGCGCCGAGTTCAACGCCTGCTCCGACGTCTGATCCGCCAACAGGGCAATGGTGCTGATATTGCGGCTGATCTCTTCGGCCACCGAGCTTTGCTCTTCAGTCGCCGCCGCAATCTGCGTGGTCATGTCGGTGATATGCGCCACCGCTTCACTGATTCCCACCAACGCCTGGTCCGCTTCCATTACCCGCGCCACGCCCTCTTCGGCCTGGCGATGCCCGGCGTCCATGGTTTGCACGGCGGCGGTGGCGGTTTGTTGCAGCTTGGCGATCAGGGCGTGGATCTGCCCCGTTGACTCGGCAGTGCGCTGCGCCAGTTGGCGCACTTCGTCAGCCACTACCGCGAAGCCACGGCCCATCTCACCGGCGCGGGCCGCTTCGATGGCGGCATTGAGGGCCAGCAGGTTGGTCTGGTCGGCAATGCCTTTGATCACATCAACCACACCGCCGATTTCATCGCTGTCCTTGGCCAGCTGGGTGACGGTCACGCCCGTTTCACCGACGGCAACGGACAAGCGCTGGATGGCCTCGCGGGTTTCCCCGGCAATGTCGCGGCCGCGACCGGTCAGGCGGTTGGCTTCCTGGGTGGCATCGGCGGTGCGTTGGACGTGACTGGCCACTTCCTGGGTGGTCGCCGCCATCTGATTGACGGCGGTGGCCACCTGTTCGGTTTCCACGCGCTGGCGTTCCAGGCCGCTGGAGCTGTTGTGCGCCAGGGTGTTGGATTGCGCCGCTTGGTCGTTGAGGTGCTCGGCGGTGTCTTGCAGGCGCGTAAGGCAGGTCTTCAGGCGCGCTTCCTGACTGAGGATCGACATCTCCAACCGCGCCTGTGCGCCACGGCTGTCGGTGTACATCTGCGCGATCAAAGGGTCGGAGGTGGTTTGCTCGGCCAGGCGCAGCAGGCGCTTGAGGCCGCGTTGTTGCCAGCTCAGGCCCAGCAGCCCCAACGGCACCGACAACCCCGCCGCCAGGGCGAAGCCCCATTGGGAGTTGAGCGTGGCACCGATCATGAAACTGAGTTGGCTCACCAGGATAAACGGCAGCCAGTCCTGCAACACCGGCAGCCACTTGTCGCGCTGGGGAACGGCCGACTTGCCCTGGTTGATGCGCTGGTAGAGCGCTTCGGCGCGGCGGATCTGCTCGGCGGTGGGCTTGATGCGCACCGACTCATAGCCGACCACCTGGTTGCCTTCGAACACCGGCGTGACATAGGCGTTAACCCAGTAATGATCACCGGTCTTGCAGCGATTCTTGACAATGCCCATCCATGGCAAGCCTTGTTTGAGCGTGGACCACATATGCGCGAACACGGCCGGCGGCACATCCGGGTGACGTACCAGGTTATGCGGCGCACGCAGCAGCTCGTCGCGGGTGAACCCACTGATCTCGACGAACGCGTCGTTACAGTAAGTGATCACGCCCTTGGCATCTGTGGTGGAGATCAACCGTTGCTGAGCGGGGAAGGTACGTTCGCGCTGGGTAACGGGTTGGTTATTACGCATGATTGTTCAATCCGCAAGGCTTTCAGGGGGTATCGGCCGTTGCGTGGGTTTATTTAACTTATTTTTGCAACAATCCGGGGGCCATACGTACCTCACTGTTCTATTTGGGGTTTCCTGTTTTGAGAATGTCGATCGCCATTCGCTGCTGGATGGAAGCCCTGGCGTAGTCGTGTATGAACGCGCTTCGGTCAGTGGCCGTCAGGCTCAACTTGGCCAGCGCAGCCACGGCCGCATCGGGGTTGGTGGGAGCAAACACCGACGCGTTGCTGATGCAGTGAAGGGTGAACGCTTTCGCATAGCCGTCCAGACCCGCCAGGATCGGCTTTCCCGTGGCGGCATACTCAAACAGTTTTGACGGGATGACTTTGAGAAACGCCTTGAAGTCATTGAGGTGCAGAAACAGTACATCGGCCCGCTGGTAGTAGTGAATGAGTCGTTCGCGAGGCATGGGGGGAATCAGTTCGACGTTGTAGACCTGTCTCCTTTTCAGGGCTTGCCTCAGTTTGTTCCGGGTATTGCCATCGCCGATCACATAAAAGCAGGCCTTGCCTGCCAAGCGTTCCGCCAGTTGCGGGAGGATTTTTTCCAGGCCTTGGCCCACGCCGATATTGCCGGCATACACAATGTTCAGTGGAGCGTTGGGGGCGTTTGTCGTACCCGCTGAGCACACTGGTTGACGGAACAGTTCGTCGACGCCGTTGGTGTGAGTGGAAAACGTCTTGTGCGGATAGCGTGTCGAAAAGTAGTCCAGGAACCCAGGCGACACCAGGTTGACGTGTGCAGCGCGCTGGAGCGTGAGCGCTTCCACGCGACGAAACAACCCAGCCAGGACCTTGCCCAGGCGACCAGGAAACAGCTCGGGCAGCACATCGACGAAAATATCGCGGATATCCAGGTAGAGCGGCACCTGCGTCTTGCGCGTGATCGACGCAGCCAAGGCCGCCGTCATCAGCCGGGAGGAGGTCGCGACAATCACGTCATAGGGTTTGCCCCTGATCGCTCTATGCACGCCGAAGGCATAGTGAGCGAACCCCAGCGCCTGGCCCAGTAGCCCGCAGCTCCACGGGGGGAGGCCGACACGGGTGACTGACAGTGCAGGCGGGCAGGGGGTGTGATCATCTCCAGGTCGGTAGGACCGATACCGGTTGGGACGGGTTGTCACCACGTCAATCTCGACCTCGTCGTGTGCCAACAGCGCATTGACCAGGGCCTGGGCGCGAGACGCCGACAGATCCGGTGGAAAGTAGTAGCTCAACACCAGGATGCGCGTGGTCATGGCCGCACCTCGACAGGCCTGGCGAGCAATTGTTGATACACCGCCAGCAGCTTGCTTTCCTGCTGCTCCCAGTTCAGATGCTGCGCGGCGTGTGTCGAGTTAACCGCCAGTGTCCTACGCAATCCTGGGTCATCGATCAACTGCTTCAACGCCTCGCGCAGTGAAGCGTCCCCCTCGGCGCGGATCAGCAGGCCGGTAGCGTGGGCCTGCACAACGGCGCGAATTTCCGGGAAGTTCGTGGCCACTACTGGCAGCCCGGCCATGATGTATTCGAAGAGCTTGTTGGAGTCGGTGGTGAAATGGTTCAGGCAGGTGTTTTCGATCGGCTGAACCCCGATATCGGCCGATGCGGTATAGCTCGGTAAATCGGCCAGCGCGACGGTGGGGATAAAATGCACCCGCCCGGTCAGGCCAAGGTCCTCGCTCAATTGCTTGAGCGGCGGGGCCAGCTTGCCGTCGCCGATCAATACAAAATAAGCCTCAGGCAGTGTTGCCGAAACCCGCAGCAGGCGCTCCAGCCCACGCCCCTGCTGCAGGCCACCTTGATAGAGAACAATGGGCCAGGGATGTTGCAGGCCCAGTTCGTGGCGAATTCGCTGGGTGTTGGGGTAGTCGGTCAAACGCGGACGATTTTGCAGCACCAGCGGGCGTGCAATCTTGTAGGCCCTGGCAAAGAAACGGGCGCGACTGTCGGTGGTGGTGATCGTCGCCTGGGCCCTGGGCATGAGTTGCCCTTCGATACGTGCTACCCATCGGCGAAAGCGACCATAGCCTTCACGGCTGGTGCTGATCTCGTGGGCGTCATACACCAGCTTGGCGCCGCTCAGGCGAGCAGCCAGCCAGGCAGTGGGCAGGGTGTTGACGTCGTGGGCATGCACCACCGCTGCACGGTGCAGCGCAATGCGCACTGCCAGTCCTGCGTTTACCCACAGCCGTGAAAGCACGCGCCGTAGGGGCAGACGCGTTGGGGCAGCGGCGGGGCGTTCTGATCGCGAGCGTGCCTTGCGCCCCCCATGCCCCACGCGCACGATGCGGATACCGTCGGCCAGCACTTCATGGCGGCGGGTGACGCCGGGCGTGTGCAGGGCAAAGACCGTGACTGGGTAGCCCGCCGACTGCAGCGTCTGGGCTTCTTTCAATACACGGGCGTCATTGCGAAATTCATTCCAGACGATCATGGCAATACGGGGCACGGTCTTGCTTCCTGTTAACGGTAAAACCTCAGGGGCAACGCTTGGCCGCAGGACGCATCGATGTGATGTGGCGGGCATGGCTGCTGAGAAAAAGAATGTCCTGGCTCATGGATTTCAACCGGTTCAGGCTCTGGCGCAGCACAATCAGCGAGATAAGCGCGACGTACAGCGGCGGCGGTATCAGGTAGAGAAAGTCCAGGATCATGAAGGCGAATGTGGCGAGAAACCCCGTCGAGTAGAAGGCGTCGCAGACGGCCAGCGGGTGGCACGCCAGGATCGACCGTATCCGTGGGTGCCGGCTGTGCAAGGCCATGAGTGCAGCGGTTGCGAGTGCAAAATAAACCAGGCAGACCAGCATCAGGGACGGGTAGAGGCACAGCAGCCCCGTGAAGGCCATCAGGGCAAATGATGCGTCCGATAAACCCCGGGTGAACCTGGAAAACACCCGAGTCGCCAGCGGCAGTTGTGCCGCCAGCACGCTGGCGTTTTCGCCTTGGTTTATCAGCGCGCGCGCACCGGCCCTGGCGTAACGATTCACGACGATCCCAGCGCCTAGATGCAGTGCGTACAACAGCACGGTCAGCACGCTGAGGCCGACGATCAGGGCGTTTTTCTGCACCCCCTGCAGCCACGGCGGCAAGTAGGCGGGGACCGTATCGGAGCCCAGCAGCACGACAATCTTGATCGGCAGGAAAAACGTCAGGATCAGCAACACCTGGGCGCACAGGTGCGCCACCTGCACCGTCAGGGTGGTGCGTGGGGCGATTGTCATGAAGTCATGGCCCAGAGAGATGCACCAGGCGAGCGTCGCTGCGATGCGTTGGTACAGCGGTTTGACGCGTTCAGTCACGGGAGCGCTTCTCGGATCAGGCTCAGCTCCGACGTGCACACCGGGTGCATGTCCCGTTGCAGGCACACGCGCTGCCTGGCGTTGAGGGACTTTTGCGTGAACAGTGCCGGGTTGAGGAACAACGCCTCTATCGCCTCGGCAAGCTCGCTGAAACTTTCGGCGGTACACAGGAAGCCGCAGCGGTCATCCACAAACTCGGCAATGGCCCCGACCCGGCTTGTCACGGGCACCAGCCCCGAGGCCATCGCCTCATCACGGGAGACGCCCTGCGTATCCATTCGGCTAGGGCACAGGAACACCCCGTAGTCTTTGTGCAGCCTGGCGATGTCGGCTTGTTTCAAATAGCGCTTTTCGATTTTCACGTTCGGGTAGTGGCGCAGTGGCGCCAGGGTCTCTTCAAACAACGGCCCATCGCCCACCATCAGAAACTCAAGCTGGTTGAACCAGGGTTTGCTGGCCAGCAGCTGGATGGCTTTCACGCTCAGGTCATTGGCGTAGGTGCGCGACACATAGGGGCGGATCGACAGGATTTTCCGGCGTTGCTGCGGCGGTTTTTCCTGGAAGGAAAACAGCCGGGTATCAATGGGGTTGTGGATGATCCGATAGTGTTCTTGCGGTAGCTCAAACCCCAGGTCCTGCATCACTTCGTCGGCAAATTGGCGGGACACGAACACCAGTTGCAGGTTGGCCGGCATCGGCTGCAGCACGCCGCGCCAGAAGCCCAGGCGCTGGTCGCTGTCGAGCTTGGCCAACTGCAATTGTTGCGCGTCGCTGTAGTTATAAGCGCGGCGCCACCAGGGTTGGATCTCGGCGCCATGGACCCACACGATGACCTGGAGGGTGGGCAGGAATGGGCGCAACACCTCCCACATCGGGGCATCGAGAAAGTGCACCAGCACTGACCGGTAGCAACCCGAGCCCAGCAGATTCGCCAGGGCGGTTGGCGGGCCGGTGGTTACATCGATGTTTTCGAATTCCTGAAAATCCAGCGCCTGATTGAGCCGCAAGCGGAACACATCCATCTCGAGCCCGCGTGCTCGGTAGGCCATCACACGCGTGTGAATAAAACCGTTACGATACAGGTCGTCATAGGCCGGGTAGTGGTTGGTCAGCAGCAGGTGTTGCGCCTTTGCAAGCAGTGTCGAGGGCGGTGTGTCGCGGTGCCCCTTGATCAGGGCCTTGATCGTCGTACTGCCGCTGCCATACACCCGCAGGCCAAGGCGCAGGTAGGCGGCCTCGGGTGGAACCTCCCAGGCCTGATTGCGATTGGCCAACTGCATGACGTGGCTGATGCGTTGCTTGTGTGCATCCAGGAACAGCACGACCCACTGCAGGTGAAGGCCGGGCGTGGCGTCGAGCAGTAGCCTCAGAGTGGAGCGGTCCTCCAGCACGTCAATGCTCCAATCCTGCCGGGCATAGCAGTATTCATGTTGCCCGTCTGCGAGGGTGGCGCGCAGGTGCCAGCCCTCCTCTACGACCTGGACGTTCAGGTGCTTGCTGCGCACAGGGCCAAACAACTTGGCCAGGGCCGCTCCGCTGATTTGCGGGCAGGTGACAGGCGCTTGCTGTGGGCCAAGCGCTTCGCTGCTGCGCACTAGGCCTGGCCAGTCGACGCCCGTAAACAGCGCAACATCGTCCACCACGGCCTGGACCTGCTGTTGATCGCAGTGGGCGGCATTTTCACAATAGTTGAAAGGGTCAAGTGCCAGCGATTGCGGGTGGGTGAAGGTGAGGCTTGCCAGGTTTTCAAGGCAATCACGGGCCGGTTGGTGCGCCAGCACGCAGGTTTTGATCAGGGCGCGGCGCGCCGCCATGCCTGGGCAGCAGCGGTACTCCTGGCCGGCGTTTTGCAACTGGATGTCATGTGCGTGGGCGGCATAGTGAGCCCGCTTGCCGATGACCCGGGCCTGGCTGTAACGCGTGGCCAGGGCGAGGTCGAGCAGGTAGTGGGGCCCGTAGTAATCCTCGGCGCGCAGGACGCCAAACCACGCCGCGTCGCCTGCCAGTTCGCCCAGCGTGAGGCCGCCGAGCCGTTTGCAGTCGATCAGTTGGATGCGCGAATCAGCGACAATGGGCCCCCTGACGCCTGCGGCTTTGACCACACAGAGTCTGACGTGGGGGTAGCGTTGCCGTTGCAGATGCTGTGCCAGAGCGTGCATTTGAGCGTCATCGGCCGCCGTGGCAAACAGGCAGATACTCGGTAGCGGCACCTCCTGCGCGTGGCCTTTCGCCTTGCTCAGTACGTAATTCAAGCGGTGGGCGTAGGTGTGTTCCTGCATCACTTTGCGCAAGCCCAGCAAGCGCCATTTGGCATGCGCGGCGGGGCTGTCGAGCCGGCGTAGTACTTCCTCGCCGTGATCGGAACAGACCACCAGGTCACCCAGCAGCATGCGAAGCCCCCGGGAGAAGTTGCTCACGGTCAGCGTGTTGGAGCCCAGCAATTCGAAGACACGACGGGCAAACATCGATTGAGAGTGTTTGATCGAGTTGAGGTTGAGCGCGTAGCGGTAGCCCTTGTAGGCCAGGTCGGTTTCTGCCGCGTCCAGGGTGCCGACGATGCAGCCGCGATAGGCCGGCGGAAACTGGTAGTCGAGGGCTGTTTTACCGCCATTGCGGTCATAGATTTCCAACGGCCGCCAGGCTGACAGGGCACTGGCCAAATGCGCGAGGTCGCGGCTGCGCTCGGGGTAGCGGGCATAGTAGGAGCCGGCGAAACAGAAGGCCTCCTTGCGCTCGAACAACTCGATCGGATTGTGCACGGCAGGCTGGCAGGCAAAGGGCAGCAGATAGACCCGCTCATGGGCCAGCGCGCTTTTGTAGCGCGCGATACAGTCGATATCCGTGGTAAAGACGATATCGAACTGTTTGGCGGTGCCGAGGAAGGTCTCGAAATGCACCGGGTCTTCCTTGTTCCAGAACACCGTGGGCACCTGGTGCGTTCGGCACCAGGTCAACACGTCTCGCAGTTCCTGGCAGTTGGGGGCGATCTTTCTTGTCCAGCGATCATCCTTGCCGCACCAGGCGGACTCGACAAACAACAGGTCGGGTTGGAAAGCGTGCAGTTCGGCCAGCGCCTGCTCCGGGGTCAGTTGCAACAGCTCACTTTCATAGCGAAAAGCCTCGTAGCTGAAGGTGTCCAGCACGCAGGCGATCTTGACGGAGTTTGCCCGCTCCTGGGGGGGAATCATCAACTGGCTGCGCAGGTATTCGGCCTGTGGCAACGGGCGCGGCGCGGGCGTCGGCGGGTGAACGACGAGGTCCGGTGATGCAAGGGCCGTCGGTGGTATTACTTGCGGTGCTCGGGCTTTGCGCCGCGCACTGGCGGCTCGGTAGAGTTTGAACAGGGCTACCGGCAACTGCAGGAGCCCACGCACCGAAGTCACCCCCAGGCGCAATTGGTAACCCAACTGATAGGTGGTGCTGGTGCGCGTCTGGATCAATCGGCTTTCCAGGCGGTGACACTTGGCCTGTAGCTGACGAAGCTGTGCCCTGAGAGCCTCCAGTTGCTGGTGCTGGGCGGCGACAGGCGCCTGGGCCTCATCCATTGACATCGGCCAGTACCCCGGCGGCATCAATCACCACGCCGTGGGGATGCAGCGTGGGCATCGACCTGAATTCGCGATGCCCCACCAACACTACATGGATGTGCGCGCTCTCGCGGGCACAGGCGATATCGGTCAATGCATGCCCCCGCAGTTCGGCGGGCAGCGCGTCGATATTCGGCTCCACCAGCAGCAGCGTTACCCCCAATTCGGCAGCCAACTGGCGGGCGATGGCGACAGATGGGCTTTCGCGAAGGTCATCGATGTCGGCCTTGAACGCCAGGCCATAACAGGCAATACGCACGGTGTGCGCACTCAGCCCAGGCTGCCTGAACAGCAGGTCGGCCACTGCCAGCTTGACCTGCTCGATCACCCATTGGGATTTGCGCGCATTGACCTCGCGAGCCGTGCGGATCAACTGCGCACAGTCCGGGCTTTTGCTGACAATGAACCAGGGATCGACCGCAATACAATGGCCGCCGACGCCCGGCCCCGGTTGCAGGATGTTCACCCGCGGATGATGGTTGGCCAGGCGAATCAGCTCCCAGGGGTTGATCTTCAACGGGGCGCAGATCATCGACAGCTCATTGGCGAAGGCGATATTGACGTCGCGAAAACTGTTTTCCACCAGCTTGCACATCTCGGCGGTGCGGGTGTCGGTGACGATGCATTGGCCTTCGACAAATTGCTGGTACAGCTGCACCGCCGCTGCGGAACAGGCAGGGGTCATGCCGCCGATGATCCGGTCATTGGTGACCAGCTCGCGCAACACATGACCCGGCAATACCCGCTCAGGGCAATGGGCGATACGGATGTCACTGGCCTGCCCGTGGGTGGCTGGGAATGTCAGGTCTGGTCGAGCGCGGGCCAGCCACTGGGCGACCCCTTCGGTGGTGCCGACCGGTGATGTGGATTCCAGGACCACCAGGTCCTTTTTTTTCAGCACCGGGGCGATTGCCCGGCACGCTGCCTCGATACAGCTCAGGTCGGGTTCACGGTTTTCCGTCAGCGGCGTGGGCACGGCAATCAAGAAAGCGTCGGCCGGTTCGGGCCGGGTGGTCGCGCGCAAATAACCTTGGCTGACCACCGCGTGAACCAGTTGCTCAAGCTGCGGCTCCACAATATGCACCTGGCCGAGGTTGATCCTGTCCACCGCGTGCGGGTTGATATCAACGCCAATGACGTGCCGGCCACGGGAGGCGAACGTTGCGGCAGTGGGCAGGCCAATGTAGCCAAGGCCGATCACGCAGAGGGTTGAAACACTCATGCGGCCGCCTCGTTTGTTTGCCAGGTGGTGACCAGTATTTCGCAGATGCGCCGGCAGGCATTGCCGTCGCCATAGGGGTTATGGGCACTGCTCATGGCGTGGTGAGCGGTTTCATCGCCGAGCAGGTCCTTGAGGTGGTGGGTAATCGACGCGATTTCGGTACCGATCAAGCGGACTGTTCCCGCTTCGACGGCTTCGGGGCGCTCGGTAGTGTCGCGCATCACCAGGACCGGCTTGCCCAGGGAAGGGGCTTCTTCCTGGATACCGCCCGAGTCCGTGAGGATCAGGTACGCGCGGGTCATCAAGTAAACGAACGGCAGGTAATCCTGAGGTTCGATCAGGTGCACATTGTTGATCCCCGCCAACAGGCGTCGCACAGGCTCCTGCACATTGGGGTTGAGGTGAACCGGGTAGACAAAGGCCACCGCTGGAAAACACGCGGCGGCCTCGGCCAGCGCCTGGCAAATACGTTCAAGACCTTCACCAAAGTTTTCGCGGCGATGGCCCGTCACCAGCACCATCTTCTGGCCCTGGGGCAAAAACGCAAATTGCTGGTCCAGCCGGGTGCGCAACGATGATGTCGAGGGGGACAGTTTGGCGACCACGCTGAACAACGCATCAATCACAGTGTTGCCCGTCACATGAATACGCCCGTAGGCGACGCCTTCATTGAGCAGGTTCTGCCGGGCGGTTTGCGTGGGCGCAAAATGCAACGCGGCGAGGCTGCCGGTAAGGCGGCGGTTGCCTTCCTCGGGCCATGGCGAGTAGAGGTTGTTGCTGCGCAGCCCGGCTTCGATATGGGCCACGGGTATCTGCTGGTAGTACGCGGCCAGGCTGGTGGCGAAGGTGGTTGCTGTATCGCCATGCACCAGGATCACATCGGGCTTGAAGTCTTCCAGTACGCCTTGCAGCCCCTGGATGATCGCCGTGGTCACATCGGTCAGGCTCTGGCCGGCCTTCATGATGTTCAGGTCGTAGTCGGGGGTCAGCTCGAACAACTCAAGTACCTGGTCCAGCATCTGCCGATGTTGGGCCGTGACACAGACTTTGGAGATAAAACGGTCGTCGTCCGCAAGATGGATAACCATCGGCGCCATTTTGATGGCTTCCGGACGGGTGCCGAAAACGGACAGCGTCTTGATGGGCATAGAGGGCTTCTTGTCTTGAGGAAAAAACCGACGCCTGAAACGCGGGTGCACAGGTGCCGTAAACGCAGAGCCGCGCCTGTCAGGGCAGCGGCTGCGCGTTATTGCACGGTTTCAGGCAATGAAGGGGCTTGGGCAATTCTGCCCATGGGACGAACGGTCGGCTACTGACCGTTCGGATAGGTAGTGCGCGATTGCGCGAACGCGAGGAGGGTCAGCCCGCCAGCATCGGGTAGGTAAACAAGCCAAAGTGCAACAGGTTCAAGCCAAAGTGCGTGGCCACCGCTGCGCCAAGGCCGCCGAAGCGATAGGCCAGGCCATAGCCCACGCCGGCAATGCTCGCCAGCAGCACCCAGTGCCAGCCCGCGCCCAGGTGGACCAGGCCAAACAGCAGCGAGGCCAGTAACAGCGCAAGGTTCTCGCCGTAGGGCAGGTGCTTGAAGCGCCGGCGCAGGCCACCCTGGACGTAGCCCCGGAACAACGCCTCTTCCACCAGGGTGACCAGCAACAGGTTGTTCAGCACCCACAGCCAGGCTTGTTCGGGCCATTTCGGTGCCCAACTAATCACCCCCAGCAAAGCCGCGCCACCCAGGGCGGCGATGGCGGTGAGGGTCAGGGCCAGGGCCGTGACACACAACGTCAGCCGCAGGCTGCGCCGCGCGACAATCCACGGGCAGGCCAGCATTAACCAGAAGCCAATCAGCGGCTTGTCCTGGTTCAGGTACATCGAGAAGGGCACGGCGTCAGCGGTGAAATGCTGGGAAGCAATGCCGCGTCCGTTGTAGAAGCCCGGCAGCCAATGCATCGCCAGGCTCACGGCCAGCACGACAAACAAGCCGTGGCCCAGGTAGCGTGCCCAGGGTGTGTGTTGCTGGCGCACGGCAAAGCCTGCGATCAGCAGCAGGGCAACGGACACCGCCGCCAATATTCCCAGCTGCCCGTAGGTCAGGGCCATTGCATAGCCGATGGAAAGAAGGGCCAGGTACAGCCAGGGCAGTGCAATCATGGGGGATCCTTGGGAAAAACTCGGCGGCATTATAGCGACCAGTCCTACGCCACTTGGATGAAACCTCCTCCATGCGAGCGCCCCGGCAAGCCGATGCTGCAGGCTGCGGTGATGGACGCTTTGATCTTCGGCAACACGCTCGCGGCTACAGCCTCTTGGGCCGCAACACCAACCACAGCGCCCCTGCAATCAACACCCCGCCATACAGATGGGCCATCGACAACGGCTCATCCAGCAACAACGCACCCCACAACACGCCAAAGGGCGGGATCAAAAAGGTAGTGGTCATCGACTTCACCGGGCCGATGGCGGACAGCAAGCGGAAGTACAGGACGTAAGCGAGCGCCGTACACACCAGCCCCAAGCCCAACAGCGACATCCACACCTGCCATCCACCCCAACTGGCAGGGGGGTGGCGGAGCGCGCTGTAGGCAAAGAACGGCAACAAGAACAGGCTGGCGCCGAGCATGCTGCCCAAGGCCGACAGGCGACTGTCCAGTCCGCCACGCTGGTCCAGCCAGCGCCGTGCGAGGAACCCGGCAAAGCCATAACAGGTGGTGGCCACCAGGCAGGCCACGGCACCCATCAACAAGGGCACGTCAAATGCCACCGGCCCGGCGCGGGTCAATACGCCCACGCCCAGCAGGCCGAGGAACACCCCGGCGACTTTCGACGCAGTGAGCCGCTCGCTGAAAAACAGCCCGCCAATCAACACGCCCATCAACGGCGTGGTGGCGTTGAAGATCGCCGAGTAACCCGCCGGCAACACTTGGGCGGCCACCGAATACATGGTCGCCGGGACCCCGGAGTTGATCACGCCCAAGAGCAAGACCGTCTTGAACTTGCCCTGGAAATCCCAACTCACCCGCATCATCGCCAGGATCGCCAGCAACCCGGCGGCGGCAATGGATACGCGGAAAAACGCAGTCGGCACCGCGCCAATCTCCGGCGCGATGATGCGCATGAACAGAAAACTTGCGCCCCAAATGGCGGCGAGTCCCAGCAAGTAAAGGGTGTCGACAGGTCTCACGGTAGGCTCCTACCTCAATAAGGCGGCGAGTGTTGCACGCCGCCTCGATTGATTACAGGACAAACCGCGTGACCAACCCATTCAGGTCCACCGCCAGGCGCGACAATTCCTGGCTGGCGGCGGATGTCTGGGTGGCGCCGGCGGCGGTCTGGGTGGACAGGTCACGGATATTCACCAGGCTGCGGTCCACCTCCCGCGCCACCAGGGCCTGCTGCTCGGCGGCGCTGGCGATCACCAGGTTGCGCTGGCTGATCTGCGAGATGGCTGCGGTGATTTTTTCCAGGGCGCTGCCGGCGCTGTTGGCCCGTTGCAAGGTCTGCCCGGCGTGTTCGGCACTGCTGTTCAACGCATCGACGGTGCCCTGGGTGCCTTGCTGGATGCCCGTGATCATCTGCTCGATTTCTTCGGTGGAGTCCTGGGTGCGTTGCGCCAGGGAGCGCACTTCATCGGCCACCACCGCAAACCCACGCCCGGCCTCGCCGGCACGCGCCGCTTCAATTGCAGCGTTGAGGGCCAGCAGGTTGGTTTGCCCGGCGATGCCACGGATCACTTCCAACACTTTGCTGATGCCCTGGGCCTGGAGCGCCAGGCTTTCGGCCTTGTTCGAAGCACCGAGCACTTCGTCCACCAGGTTCTGGATCGAACTGATGGTTTCGCTGATCTGGTAGTGACCGTGCTTGCTGTCTTCATCCGAGGCCTTGGACGCCTCGGCGCTGGACACCGCATTGCCCGCCACTTCATCCACTGCGGCGCTCATCTGGTTGACGGCGGTGGCAGCCTGTTCGATTTCATCGTTCTGTGTCTGCAGGCCTTGGGTGCTCTGCTCCATCACCGAACTCATCTCTTCGGCGGCCGACGCCAACTGCTGCGCCGACTCGCTGATGCCTCGGATGGTCGATTGCAACTGCGTCTGCATGGTGGCCAATGCCGTGAGCAACTGCGCCGGTTCGTCCTGGCCACTGACGGCAATCGGTTGGCTCAGGTCGCCGGCGGCAATGGTGCGTGCCACGCGCAGCGCCTGGCCAATGGGCGCGGTGATGCTGCGGGTCAGCAGCCAGGCCAGCAGCAACGTGACGATCAGCGCGACAACGATGATCAGGCCGACGATCCACAGCGCACTCGTATACATCTGCGCGGCCGAATCCGCCGCAGCCTCGACACCGTTCTGATTGAACACAATCAGGTTTTCCAGGCTCTGGTTGAGGATCACGCCCTGGGGCGCCAGGCGGCTGGTCAGCAGGTCGATGGCGTCTTGCTGTTGATCCTTGTCCACCAGCGTGACCATCTGCCCGACGATGGTGAGGTAGGTGCTGATGTCGTTTTTCACCTGTTTGAGCAACTCGCGTTCCTCGTCATTGCTCAGCAGGTTTTCGTGGCGGTCCAGCAGGGTTTGCAGTTCGCCGCGCTGGCGGGCGATCAGGTTTTTACTGGTGTCGCGAACCCGTGATTCGTCGCTGGTGGCCAGGCGCAGGGCTTCCAGGCGAATGCTGGCCACAAGGGCGGCGCTGTCGTGGATGTTCTCGATGCTCGGCATCCACGTCTCTTCGATGACCAGCGCGCTCTCGCGCAGCTTGGCCATCTGGCCCAGGCCAAACAGGCCGACGATTACCAACAGACTGGCCAATACTCCAAAACTCAGACTGGCGCGCAGGCCGATCTTCATATTCCTCAATGACATCTCAATGCTCCTTGGGCGATTAAAACCGTATCCCGGATCGGTCTTCAGACCTTGTTAGGGTGGGAACGGGCGCGCTATATAGCAAAGTGCCATTACTGTGGTAATCAGGGTTTCCCTTACGCTGTATCACGTTGGTTACAAAGGCATGTTGCCCAGCTACGCCTGTACGATGACGCGCTTTGAGCGCCGAGCCACAGCGTTGCAGGCGCCGCGATGAGAGGGCGTGCAACTTTTTCAGTGCGTTATCTGACCAGTTGGTCGATTTATGACATTCGAAAATAAATGTACGAAATGTACGAAGTTGTACAACGAGGGCCAAAAAAACGGCCTTCTCCTGCCTCCCTACACTGGCTAAGCTCAGGTCTTCCAGATGCCCGTAGAGGTTTCCCGCATGTCCCAGCCCGCCCTCGCTATCGCCCAGATGATCCTCGATGGCTTCGACGACTACCGTGAGCACTTCCGCCAGATCACCGACGGCGCCCGCGAGCGCTTCGAAAAGGCCCAGTGGCAACAGGGCCAGGCGGCCTCGGCGGCGCGGATCAACCTGTATGAAGAGAAGGTGGGTGAAGTCAGCGAACGCCTGCGTAACGGTTTCGAAGGCGCCACCTTGCTGGACGTCGAACTGTGGCCCCTGGTGAAAAACGCCTACATCGGCCTGATCGACCTGCGTTTCGACGATGAGCTGTCCGAGACCTGGTACAACTCGATCTTTTGCGGCCTGTTCAGCCATGACCTGATCAGCGACGGCTGCATGTTCATCCACACCACCCGGCCCAGCCTGCGTCGGGCACGGGCGGCGCAGACGCGCACCTACACGCCTGTGGGCAAGATCCCGGCAATGCTGGCGCAGATCTTCGCAGACTACCGTTTCAGCGAACCTTATGCCGACCTCGACGCCGACCTTCAGCGCCTGGAAACCCAATTAAGGGAGAACCTCCCCGACTGGGTCTGCAAGGACCCGGACCTCAAGGTCGAGCTGTTTTCCTCGGTGCTCTACCGCAATAAAGGCGCCTACCTTGTAGGGCGTATCTACACCCGCGACGAACAATGGCCGCTGGTGATCCCGCTGCTGCACCGCGAAGGCCAGGGCATCCAGATCGATGCGCTGATCACTGACGAAGCCGACGTGTCGATCATCTTCTCGTTCACCCGTTCCTACTTCATGGTGGATGTGCCGGTGCCGGCCGAATTCATCGGCTTTCTCAAGCGCATCCTGCCGGGCAAGCACATCGCCGAGCTGTACACCTCCATCGGGTTCTACAAGCACGGCAAGTCGGAGTTCTACCGTGCATTGATCAACCACCTGGCCACCACCGACGATCAGTTCATCATGGCCCCCGGCGTGCGCGGCATGGTCATGAGCGTGTTTACCCTGCCGGGCTTCAACACCGTGTTCAAGATCATCAAGGACCGCTTCTCACCGTCGAAAAACGTCAACCGCGCCACGGTGATCGAGAAGTACCGCCTGGTCAAAAGCGTCGACCGGGTAGGGCGCATGGCCGACACCCAGGAATTCGCCGACTTCCGCTTTCCCCTGAGTAAGTTCGAGCCCGAGTGCCTGGCCGAACTGCTGGAAGTGGCCGCCGGTACCGTCGAGGTGGAGGGCGAAACGGTGCTGATCCGCCACTGCTGGACCGAGCGGCGCATGACCCCGCTCAACCTCTACCTCGACAACGCCAACGACGCCCAGGTGCGCGAAGCCCTGGAGGACTACGGCCTGGCCATCAAGCAACTGGCGGCGGCGAATATCTTCCCCGGCGACATGCTGCTGAAAAACTTCGGCGTCACCCGCCATGGCCGGGTGGTGTTCTACGACTACGACGAAATCTGTTTTCTCACCGAGGCCAATTTCCGCCATATCCCCGCGCCGCGTACCCCCGAGGACGAAATGGCCTCCGAGCCCTGGTACTCCATCGGCCCGCTGGATGTGTTCCCGGAGGAGTTCCCGCCGTTCCTGTTTGCCGACGCCGGCCAGCGCAAGCTGTTCGACCAACTCCATGGCGAGCTGTACAACGCCGACTACTGGAAAGGCCTGCAGGAGGCGATTCGCGCGG
Organism: Pseudomonas kairouanensis; assembly: GCF_004682055.1. GTDB lineage: Bacteria > Pseudomonadota > Gammaproteobacteria > Pseudomonadales > Pseudomonadaceae > Aquipseudomonas > Aquipseudomonas kairouanensis. The sequence continues at coordinate 116,672 of NZ_QUZU01000006.1, forward strand.
GCAAGGTCATCGATGTATTCCCTTATCGGCGCAAGGACCGCGACAGCGAATGAGGGGCGCGCGGGCGGACGGTTTTCTGCGACAATCCGCCCCCTGCCTACATAAGACGACCCTTGCGTACCCGATGACCGACCAAGCGCCCACTATCGACCAACTGCTCAAAACCCTCGATCACGCCATGCTCGCCGACCGCCACCGCTTGCGCCGGCAGTTGCTGGAGCTGCGTAAGAAGCCCGACGAGGACAAGTTGGCGCAGTGGGTGGCGCGCATGCAGGCCTCCTGCGCCCAGGTCACGGCGCGGCGCGCCAGCGTGCCGGTGATCCGCTACGACGACAGCCTGCCGATTGCGGCCAAGCGCGATGAAATCAAAGCGGCGCTGAACAAGCACCAGGTGCTGATCATTGCCGGCGAGACCGGGTCGGGCAAAACCACCCAGTTACCCAAGATCTGTTTGGAGATCGGCCGTGGCCAGTTCGGCCTGATCGGCCATACCCAGCCGCGCCGAATCGCGGCGCGCAGCGTGGCCAGCCGGGTGGCCGAAGAGTTGGCCACGCCCCTGGGTGCGTTGGTCGGCTATCAAGTCCGGTTTGAAGACCAGAGCGACTCCAACACCCTGATCAAGCTGATGACCGACGGTATCCTGCTGGCGGAAACCCAGAACGACCGCTACCTGGAACGCTACGACACGATCATCGTCGACGAAGCCCACGAACGCAGCCTGAACATCGACTTCCTGCTGGGCTACCTGAAAACCTTGCTGCCACGCCGTCCGGACCTGAAAGTCATCATCACGTCGGCGACCATCGACCTGGAGCGGTTCTCCAAGCATTTTGACGATGCGCCGATTGTCGAGGTCTCCGGCCGCACCTTCCCGGTGGACACCTGGTATCGCCCGCTGACCCTGGAACAGGACGAGGAGGGCAACCGCGTCGAGGACGACCTCACGGTTGACCAGGCGATTCTCGCCAGCCTCGATGAAATTGCCGCCTATGAGCGTAGCGAGCGCCGCAGCCCAGGGGATGTGCTGGTGTTCTTGCCTGGCGAGCGCGAGATTCGCGATGCCGCCGACATGCTGCGCAAGGCCCAGCTCAAGCACACCGAAATCCTGCCGCTGTATGCGCGCCTGTCACCGGCCGAACAGCAGCGGATCTTCCAGTCCCACCCAGGGCGGCGCGTGGTGCTGGCCACCAACGTCGCGGAAACCTCGCTGACGGTGCCGGGCATTCGCTATGTGATCGACAGTGGCACCGCCCGCATCAGCCGCTACAGCTACCGCGCCAAGGTGCAGCGCCTGCCCATCGAGGCTATTTCCCAGGCCAGCGCCAACCAGCGTAAGGGCCGTTGCGGTCGGGTTGAGCCGGGTATTTGCATCCGCTTGTACAGCGAAGAAGACTTTATCGGCCGCCCGGAATTTACCGACCCGGAGATCCTGCGCACCAACCTTGCCGCCGTGATCCTGCAGATGCTGCACCTGCGCCTGGGCGAGATCACCGACTTCCCGTTTATCGAGCCGCCGGACGGCAAGGCCATCAGCGACGGTTTCAACCTGCTGCAAGAACTCTCGGCGGTCGACCGCAACAGCCAGCTCACCCCGCTGGGCCGCCAACTGGCACGCCTGCCGGTGGACCCGCGCATGGGCCGCATGCTGTTGGAGGCGGCCAAGCTGGGCAGCCTGCAGGAAGTGCTGATCGTGGCCAGCGCCATGTCGATCCAGGACCCGCGCGAGCGCCCGCCGGAGCGCCAGCAGGCCGCCGACCAGGCCCATGCCCAGTGGAAAGACCCGGACTCGGACTTCGCCGGGCTGGTCAATTTGTGGCGCGGCTTCGAAGAACAGCGCCAGGAACTGACCGCCAGCCCGCTGCGCAACTGGTGCCGCAAGAACTTCCTCAACTACCTGCGCCTGCGCGAGTGGCGCGACTCCCATCGCCAGTTGAGCCTGATCTGCCGCGACATGCAGTTGACGGTCAACAAAGAACCGGCGGATTTCCCCAAGCTGCACAAGGCGGTGCTCTCCGGGCTGCTCAGCCAGATCGGCCAGAAGACCGAAGACGGCGACTACCTCGGCGCACGTCAGCGGCGTTTCTGGATTCATCCCTCGTCGGGCATCGGCAAAAAGCGCCCGCAATGGCTGATGACCGCCGAACTGGTGGAAACCACCAAGCTGTATGCGCGCATGGTGGCCAAGATCGACGCCGACTGGATCGAACCGCTGGCCGGGCACCTGATCAAGAAAAACCACTTCGAACCCCATTGGGAGAAGAAGCGCGGCCAGGTGGTAGCGTTTGAGCAGATCACCCTGTTTGGGCTGATCGTGGTCGGGCGGCGCCCGGTGCATTACGGGCCGGTTGATCCGGTGGTGTCCCGCGAGTTGTTTATCCGCGAAGGCCTGGTGCGTGGCGAGATTCAATCCCGTGCCAAATGCCTCACTGCCAACCAGCAACTGCTGGAGCAACTCGACGAACTGGAAGCCAAGGCGCGCCGTCGCGATATTCTGGCCGACGAAGAAACCCTCTACGCCTTCTACGATGCGCGGTTGCCGGCCGAGATCCACCAGACGGCAACGTTCGACAGCTGGTACAAGATCAACAGCCAGAAAGACCCGCAGCTGTTGATCATGCGCGAAGAGGACGTTCTGGCCCGCGAAGCCAGTGAAGTCACGGCCCAGCATTACCCGGACACCTTGCACCTGGGCGACCTGGAACTGGCGCTGAGTTACCACTTCGAGCCCAACCACCCCCGCGACGGCGTGACCCTGCGGGTGCCCGCGCCGCTGTTGCCGGCCCTGCCGCCGGAGCGCCTGGAATGGCTGGTGCCGGGGGTGATCGAAGCCAAGTGCATCGCCCTGGTGCGCAACCTGCCCAAGGCGCTGCGCAAGAATTTCGTGCCGGTGCCGGACTTCGTCAAGGCTGCGCTGCAGCGCATGGAGTTTGGCCAGGGTTCGCTGCCCCAGGCCCTGGGGCGTGAATTGCTGCGGATGACCGGCGCGCGGGTGAGTGATGAAGCCTGGGCCGAGGCGGCGCAGCAGGTGGAAAACCACCTGAAGATGAACCTGGAAGTGGTCGACGGCCAGGGCAAGTTCCTCGGTGAAGGCCGTGACCTGGCCGAGTTGACCGCACGTTTTGCCGAGGCCAGCCAGGCTGCCTTGGCCGTGCCGCAAACCGCAAAAAGCCAGCAGCCGGTGGAGGCCAAGGTGTTCGCGGCGGTGGCGCAGAAGACCCAGCAGAAAATCGCCGGGCTGTCGATGACGGTGTACCCGGCGCTGGTGGAAGAAAACGGCACGGTCAAGGAAGGGCGGTTTTCCACCGCCGCCGAAGCCGAGTTCCAACACCGCCGCGCCTTACAGCGCTTGCTGATGCAGCAACTGGCGGAACCGGCGAAATTCCTGCGGGGCAAATTGCCGGGCCTGACCGAATTGGGGCTGATGTACCGCGAACTGGGGCGCATCGACGCGCTGGTGGAAGACATCCTGCTGGCCAGCCTCGACACCTGCGTGCTCGAAGGCGAAGCCAGCCTGCCGCGTGATGGCGCCGGATTGGCGGCCCTTGCCGAGCGCAAGCGTGGCAGTTGGACCGAGCACGCAGAGCGCACGGCGCGCCTGACCTTGGAAATCCTGAAGCTCTGGCACGGTTTGCAAAAGCGTTTCAAAGGCAAGATCGACCTGGCCCAGGCCGTGGCCTTGAACGACATCAAGCAGCAACTGAGCCATTTGGTGTACCCAGGTTTTGTCCGCGAAACGCCGTCGCAATGGTTCAAGGAACTGCCGCGCTACCTCAAGGCCGTCGAACTGCGTCTGGAAAAACTGCCGAGCCAAGTGCAAAAGGATCGGGTGTGGAGCGGCGAACTGAGCGGCCTGTGGGCGCAATACGAGAACCGTCTGAAAAAACACGCCCAGGAGGGCAAGCGCGATCCTCACTTGGAGCTTTACCGCTGGTGGCTGGAGGAATATCGCGTTTCGTTGTTTGCCCAGCAGTTGGGCACCAAGGTGCCGATTTCCGATAAGCGCCTGAGCAAGCAATGGAGCCAAGTCGAAGCCTGAAGGCCAACGCAAAACCCCTGTGGGAGCGGGCTTGCTCGCGAAAGCGGTATATCAGTCAATGCAGCTTTGGCTGATACACCGCTTTCGCGAGCAAGTAGAGTCGTCGCACCGCCGCTCCCACATGGGATCGCATTTCAAGGGGAAAAGGTGTTTGTCCGGATATAGCGCCAAAATCCAAGGTTTGTGGCAAACTTCGCGCCTATAAATGCCGGGATCGTCGTTACAGGCTGACTGTTGCAGCCACGGCGCGATGGAATAAAGCGATGCCAGTTTGATGTCCGCTGGGCGGAATCGGACTACTTATAGTTTGGTACTAAGGTGCCAATATCCCTGCCTGACAGATTTAGAGGAACGACCGTGCATAACGTCGTCATCAGCGGCACTGGCCTGTACACCCCGGCCAACAGCATCTCCAACGAAGAGCTGGTGCAGTCTTTCAATACCTACGTTCAGCAATTCAACACCGACAATGCCGCCGCCATCGAGCGTGGCGACGTGCAGGCGCTGACCGAATCCAGCGCAGCCTTCATCGAAAAAGCCTCGGGCATCAAGAGCCGTTTCGTGATGGACAAGGACGGCATCCTCGACCCGCAACGTATGGCCCCGCGCCTGCCCGAGCGCAGCAACGACGAATGGTCGGTGCTCTGCCAGATGGCCGTCGGCGCTGCCGAACAGGCCTTGCAACGTGCCGGCAAGACCGCTGCCGATATCGACGGCGTGATCGTCGCCTGTTCCAACCTGCAACGCGCGTACCCGGCCATCGCTATCGAAGTGCAGGAAGCCCTGGGTATCGAAGGGTTCGGCTTTGACATGAATGTGGCGTGCTCCTCGGCCACCTTCGGCATCCAGAACGCCGCCAACAGCATCCAGCTGGGCCAGGCCCGGGCGATTCTGATGGTCAACCCGGAAGTCTGCACCGGTCACCTGAATTTCCGTGACCGCGACAGCCACTTCATCTTTGGCGATGCAGCCACGGCCGTGGTGCTGGAACGCGAAGACCTGGCGACCTCCGAGCATCAGTTCGACGTCGTTAGCACCAAGCTGCTGACCAAGTTCTCCAATAACATCCGCAACAACTTCGGCTTCCTCAACCGCGCAGCGGAAGAGGGCATCGGCGCGCCAGACAAACTGTTCGTGCAGGAAGGCCGCAAGGTCTTCCGTGATGTGTGCCCAATGGTCGCCGAGTTGATTGGCGTGCACCTGGCTGAAAACCAGCTGGACGTGGCCGATGTGAAACGCTTTTGGCTGCACCAGGCCAACCTGAGCATGAACCACCTGATCGTGAAGAAACTGCTGGGCCGCGAAGCCACGGTGGAAGAGGCGCCGGTGATCCTTGATACCTATGCCAATACCAGCTCGGCGGGTTCGGTGATTGCGTTCCACACCTACCAGGACGATTTGCCCCAGGGCTCCGTGGCCGTACTCAGCTCGTTCGGTGCGGGCTATTCGATCGGCAGCGTGATCCTGCGCAAACGCTGATCGTCAGGTCTTGCTCGGTCAAAAATGTGGGAGCGGGCTTGCTCGCGAAAGCGGTGGGTCGTAGAAACATGTGCAGGCTGACACACCGCCTTCGCGAGCAAACCCGCTCCCCCATTGAATTGCATTCTCAAGGTGAAATTGAGGTAGACCATGGCAGCAGCGGACGACGCGCACCTGCTTGAACGCCTGCTCAAGGGTGAGCAGCGGGCCTACAAGGAGTTGGTTAGCACCTACCAGAGCGCCATGCGGGCGGTGGCCTATGCCATTGTCGGCCAGCGCCACGCCGACGAAATCGTCCAGGATGCCTGGCTGTCGGTGGTGCGTAGCCTGTCGAAATTCGAAGGCCGTTCCAGCCTCAAGACCTGGCTGCTGACCATCACTGCCAACGCTGCCAAGGGCCGCTATAAACAGAACCGCCGCGAAGTGCTGCTCGATGACCTGCCGTCCCCGCATGGCACCATCGGTGACGATCGCTTCACTCCCGACGATGGCCACTGGGCCGTTGCTCCCTATGCCTGGCACCAGGACACCCCAGAGGCGCTGCTGACCGAAGATGAGCTGCGCGATTGCCTTGAACATACCCTGCTGAGCCTGTCCGAGCTGCAAAGCAGTGTGCTGGTGTTGCGTGAACGCCAGGGCTTGGAGTTGGAAGAAATCTGTAATCTGCTGACGCTTTCGCTCTCCAATGTCCGTGTGCTGCTGCATCGAGCACGGCTTAAAGTCTTCGCCACGGTGGAGCATTTTGAGGAAACGGGCGAATGTTGACCTGTAAAGAACAAGTGGCACGTTCCAGTGACTTTCTCGATGGTCAACTGACCTTTCGCGAACGCCTGCTGGTGCGTCATCACTTGATGTTTTGCCCGAACTGCCGACGCTTTATCCGCCAGATGCGCCTGATGCAGGCCACGCTGAAGATAATGCCGGATGAGCCGGTGGAAGGAGTGGATGCCTTGGCCCAGCGCTTGGCTCAAGAGCGGCTCAAGGATCAGAAAGGCGGGGAGTAAGCAGGCCTGCGTGGCGGGATCGGACGGATGATGGGGACCGATCCCACCGCGCAAGACTGATGCAGCGACCTCGGGCCGTCCTGGCCCAAGGCTTATCACATCTACAATCAGAACTTGGCTTCGGCGTCCAGCTGGAAGGTGTTGGCCTTGGCGCTGTCGTTCAGCATCGTGCGGCTGTAGGTATCGGTCTTGGTCAGGAAGTACGTGGCACCGACGGAGAAGTTCTTGTCGATGTCGTAGCCAACCTTGAACTTGTGACCACGGGAACCGGTGAAGCCACCGCCGAAGTCGGAGTCGGTAAAGGCACCCACCACCGCGTTTTTCTGCACGTCGCGGTAGTTGTAGTCCAGGTTGAACCCGAACACCTTGGACTTGGCACCCAGCAACCAGGCGGTGTCTTCGTCGTCGATGGCGTCGTTGTTTTTCACGTACTGGCCGTAGAACGACAGCGGTACTGCCAGGCCGCCGATATCGACTTGACCGAAGCCTTCATACAGGCGGAACTCGCCGTTAGGGGTGTTGCCGTTGGTCGCCAACACGTTTGGCGTGCTGGTGCCGGAGGCACGGCTGTCTTCATCGTTCTGGTAGGCGTAGACGCTGCCGCCCAGGGTCATTTTCAAGTTGTCGGTGACCGAGAAACGGGTACCCAACTGGCCGGTGGTCAGGCGCAGGTCATGGCGGTACTGCACGCCGTCACCGTCGACGTTGTCCTTGAGGTTGTAGTTACCCAAGCTACCGAACAGTTCGGCGCTGCCGCCCAGTGGGTACTTGTAGGTGATTGCCAGGCCTTCTGGGTTGATATCGCTATCCCAGATCACGTCGCCCATGTTGACCCAGGGTTGCAGCATCTTGCCGCCAATGATGTGCAGGTTCTTGATCTGGTCCGGGTGGTAGTCGATGTAGCCGAGGTCGAGCCAGATCGATTTTTTATCGAAGTAACCGTCCAGGTCCTGGTTGGTGGAGCGTGCATCGCTGCCGCCGCCGGTGGCGATACGGATACCGGTGTCCACTTGCGGGTTGATCTCGGTGTAGGCACCGAGACGGGCGCGGATACGCTCACGGTCCTTGTCACGACCGGTGACGCCGGCGCGGGTTACGCCATTTTCGCCTTCGACCTTGATGGTCTCATGACGCATACGCACGTCACCCTTGAACTGAGTCTTGGCGGCCCACGCCAGTTTTTGGTCGAACGTGCTCAGTGCATCGGCTTTCTTCGCGGTGGCCGCGATCTGCTCGTTGGTCTCTTGTTGAGCCTGGCGTGCGATCTGCTTTTCTTTCTGGTCATTGGCCAGTTCGGCCTGCAGTTCGGTGTATTGCGCCGGGGTGATCTGGCCGTTGGCCTTGAGCATGTCGAGCAACTTGGCGTCGACTGCAGCGCTGGCCGGAACGCTCAGGGCCAGTAACAGGCCGCCGCACAGGATCGCCGCAGTTTTAGTGGAAGCAAGACGCATATCAATCTCCGAAGGTGAGGAGGGATGGCAAACCATCCAGGACACTACCGACCGATAAGGGACGGAAAAAATAACCACCTGCTAGAACCAGGCGCTCTAAAAACAGGCGTCAGTATCACGATCGTTTATGACGGAGCAGTGGCTAAGTGATGTCATCTAGATGACAAATTGTTCATCATGGGAACTATTGGTTTAGAGCCTTGTCCGGCGATTCGGGGGTGTATCGGGGCCGTCGATAGGCGATACTCGCGAGGCTTTCACGCCCCGATTCAGTGAGGATGCCAATGCCGTTGCAACGCCTGGACAGCCTGTCCGAAATCGCCCCGACGACCTGGGATGCACTGGTTACGCACGCCCAGCCGTTTGTACGGCACGCGTTCCTGAGTGCGCTGGAAGACAGCGGCAGCGTGGGCCCGCACTCGGGGTGGCAACCGGAGCATTTGCTGCATTGGGAAGGCGAGCGGCTGGTGGCGGCGTTGCCCAGTTATCGCAAGTGGCACTCCTATGGCGAGTACGTGTTCGACCATGGCTGGGCCGACGCCTGCGAGCGCGCTGGCATCGAGTACTACCCCAAGCTGTTGACGGCGGTGCCTTTCAGTCCCGTGAGTGGTTCACGCTTGCTGGCGGCCAGTGCCGAAGAGGGTTTGGAGCTGATCAAGAGCCTGCCGGGCTACCTGGAAATCGAAGGGCTCTCCAGCGCCCATATCAACTTCACCGACGACCTGGCCGATGCAGCTCTGGCGCAACAACCCGGCTGGCTGCAGCGCCTGGGGTGTCAGTTTCACTGGCAGAACCGCGGCTATCGCGATTTCCAGGATTTCCTCGACGCGCTCAGTTCACGCAAGCGCAAACAAATGCGCAAAGAGCGCGAACAAGTGGCGGGGCAGGGTATCGACTTCGAGTGGCTGCAAGGTCACGAACTGAGCGAGGCGCAGTGGGATTTTGTCTACGCCTGCTACGCCAATACCTACGCCGTACGCCGCCAATCCCCCTACCTGACCCGCGCGTTTTTCAGCCTGCTGGCCGAGCGCATGCCCGAGGCCATCCGCGTGGTGCTGGCCAAACAAGGAACGCGGCCGGTGGCCATGGCTTTCAGCTTGATCGGTGGCGACAGCTTCTACGGTCGTTACTGGGGCTGCCTGGCGGAATTCGATCGCCTGCATTTCGAAACCTGCTTCTACCAGGGCATGGACTACGCCATCGCCCACGGCCTGCAACGCTTCGACGCCGGCGCCCAGGGTGAGCACAAGTTGATTCGCGGGTTTGAACCGGTGATTACGCGGTCATGGCACTACTTGCGCCATCCGGGGTTGAAGAACGCGGTGGAGGATTTTCTGGAACGTGAGCGAGTGGGGATTGTGGCCTATGCCGAAGAGGCGCGCACGGCGTTGCCGTATCGGCAGGTGTAACGCGAAGACCCAGGCACAACAGGTCGAGTGTGGGAGCGAGCAAGCCCGCCTCCACATTCGATTCGCATTGCTTCAGTTGCCCGGCTCCTCCTTACCCAGCCATCGATAGGTCAAACCGCCGATCACCGCGCCCAGGATCGGCGCGAGCCAGAACATCCACAACTGTTGGATCGCCCACCCGCCGACGATCAAGGCCGGGCCCGTACTGCGGGCCGGGTTGACCGAGGTGTTGGTGACGGGGATGGAGATCAGGTGGATCAATGTCAGCGCCAGGCCAATGGCGCAGGGGGCAACGCCCTTGGGCACGCGGCGATCCGTGGCGCCGAGGATGATCACCACGAACATCGCCGTCATCACCAGCTCGCACACCAACCCCGCTGCCATCGAATACCCGCCTGGCGAGTGCTCACCATAACCGTTGGACGCCAGCCCCGACGCCAGTTCGAACCCCGGCTTGCCGCTGGCGATGAAGTACAACAGCGCAGCGGCAACGGTGCCGCCGATGACTTGGGCAACGATATAGGCCGGCAGCTCCCTGGCCGCGAACCTTCCACCCACCACCAACCCCACCGACACCGCCGGGTTGAGGTGACAACCGCTGATATGCCCGATGGCCACGGCCATGGTCAGCAACGTAAGCCCGAACGCCAGGGACACCCCCAGCAATCCGATCCCGACTGCCGGGAACGCTGCGGCCAACACCGCACTCCCGCAACCGCCCAACACCAGCCAAAACGTGCCTAACCCCTCTGTGATTGAACGCTTGAACAAAGACATGCAGCCCGTCCTTGATAGATCGCTCTACCGACTCAGTAAATCAGTGATGCTCCCTGCAGATTTACTTCAGCGCCCGTCTGGGCACTGCTGTGAGTACAGCACGGTTGTGGCGCAAATCCAGGCGATGATGTGGGCGGGACCAATGAAATAAGGGCCTGGCTCTAATCAACTGTGCACGGGCTTTAATTTATTAGTCGATACCGACAAACCCCCCGGTCTGGTGCTGCCACAACCTGGCATACAAACCACCATGGGCCAGCAACTCGGCATGGCTGCCACTCTCGGCGATCTTGCCCTTCTCCAGCACCACCAAGCGGTCCATCCGCGCGATGGTTGACAACCGGTGCGCAATCGCAATCACGGTCTTGCCCTGCATCAGGGTTTCCAGGCTTTCCTGGATCGCCGCTTCCACTTCCGAGTCCAGGGCCGAGGTGGCTTCGTCCATGATCAAAATCGGCGCGTCCTTGAGCAGTACACGGGCGATGGCGATACGTTGGCGTTGCCCGCCGGAGAGTTTCACCCCGCGCTCACCGACATGGGCGTCCAGGCCGGTGCGGCCTTCGGAGTCAGACAGCAACGGGATAAATTCATCGGCACGGGCCTTGTGCACGGCCGCCCAGAGTTCTTCGTCGGTGGCGTCCGGCTTGCCGTACAGCAGGTTGTCGCGAATGGAGCGGTGCAGCAGCGATGTGTCCTGGGTGATCATGCCGATCTGTTCGCGCAACGACTCCTGGGCCACTTCGGCAATGTTCTGGCCATCGATCAGGATGCGCCCGCCTTGCAGGTCGTAGAGGCGCAGCAGCAGGTTGACCAGGGTGGATTTGCCTGCACCCGAGGGGCCGATCAGGCCGATCTTTTCCCCGGCCTTGATCTGCAGGTTCAGGCCGCCAATGATCCCGCTCTTCTTGCCGTAGTGGAAATCCACCTGCTCGAAGCGCACTTGGCCATGGGGCACCTTCAGGCGTGGCGCGTTTTCGCGATCGACTACCGCCAGGGGTTGGGCGATGGTTTTCAGACCGTCCTGCACCATGCCGATGTTTTCGAAAATGCCGTTGACTACCCACATGATCCAGCCGGACATGTTGACGATGCGGATTACCAAACCGGTGGCCAGGGCAATGGCGCCCACGGAAATCAGCGACTGCGTCCATAGCCACAGGGCCAGGCCGGTGGTGGTGACGATCAGCAGGCCGTTCATGGTGGTGATCACGATGTCCATGCTGGTGACCACACGGCTGGCCAGCTGGGTTTTTTCGGTCTGTTCGATGATCGCTTCCTTGGCGTACTGCTGCTCATACTGGGTATGGGCAAACAGCTTCAAGGTGGTGATGTTGGTGTAGCCATCGACGATACGCCCCATCAATTTGGAGCGCGCCTCGGAGGAGATCACCGAGCGTTCCTTCACCCGTGGCACGAAGTAGCGCAGCGCCAGGCTGTAGCAGATGATCCAGGTCACCAGCGGGATCATCAGGCGCCAGTCGGCCTCGGCAAACAGCACCAGGGAGCTGATGGCGTAGATTGCAACGTGCCAGATGGCATCCACGGCGGCCACGGCGGAGTCGCGCAGGGAGTTGCCGGTTTGCATGATGCGCTGGGCGATGCGCCCGGCGAAGTCGTTCTGGAAGAAGTTCAGGCTCTGCTTGAGCACGTAGCTGTGGTTCTGCCAGCGGATCAGGCTGGTCATGCCGGGGCTGATGGTCTGGTGCACCAGCAGGTCATGCAGGGCGCCGAAGATTGGGCGCAGCAGCAGGGCAACCACGGCCATCCAGATCAGCTCGGTGCTGTGCACCTGGAAGAAGTTGGCGGGCGGCGTGCCCTGGGCCAGGTCGATGATGCGGCTCAGGTAGCTGAACAGCGCCACTTCGATCAGTGCGCCGATCAGGCCCACCACCAGCAACGCGGCAAAATGCGGCCACACCTGGCGCAGGTAGTAGAGGTAGAAGGGCAGGACTTTATCGGGCGGGGCGTCGCTGGGAGCGTCGCGGAAAATATCGATCAGTTGTTCAAAACGACGATAGAGCATTGAGTATGACGCCCGCAGGGCGGGCTCTCCGTTCAAATGCGTGCGCGGCCTTGTGGGTCGCGCACGGGGCTACCTGAAAAAGCCCTGCAGACCTCAGTCGATGCGCTTGGCCGACTTGATCATGACAGGATCGATTGGCACGTTCTGCATGCCCTGCTTGGTGGTGGTCTGGGAGTTGACGATGATGTCGACCACGTCCATGCCCTTGACCACTTTGGCGAACACCGCATAACCGGCATCACGGCCGGGGTCGAGGAAGGCATTGTCAGCCACGTTGATGAAGAACTGGCTGGTGGCCGAGTCGGGGTTGGACGTGCGGGCCATGGACAGGGTACCGCGCACGTTATGCAGGCCATTGCTGGCCTCGTTCTTGATAGGCGCTTCGGTCGGCTTTTGCGACATCTGCGCAGTGAACCCACCGCCCTGGACCATGAAGCCCGGGATCACGCGGTGAAAAATCGTGTTGGTGTAGAAGCCCTTGTCCACATAGGCCAGGAAGTTCTTGGTACTGATGGGCGCCTTGACCGGGTCCAGTTCGATTTCGATCTCGCCGTTGGTGGTGGTGATCAGTACGTGGGGCGCCTTGGCAGGCTCGGCCGCCATCAGGTTGGCAGCGAACAGAACGGAACCGGCAAAGAAGGCGATTTTTTTCAGCATGGGTCAGTGATCCTGGGTAGTGGTTTCGACTGTCTTTAGAAAGTGGAGCAGGGTTGCGTTAAAGACTTCAGGTTGGTCCAAGGGCGTGGCATGGCGGGAATCTTCGATCACCACCAGGCGCGCATCGGGCAGCAGTTTTACATAGTTTTCTTTTTGCGCCACGGGGGTGTAGTCGTGGTCGGCGCTGATGACCAGGGTTGGACAGGTAATCCGCGAAAGTCGTTCCTGCACGCCCCAGCCCACAATCGCATCGAAGCTGGCGAGATAAGCACGTTTGTCGTTTTTTGCCCAGCGTTCGGCCATCTTGCGGCGCAGGTCGGCTTGCTCGGGTTTGGGGAATAACCGGTCGCCCAGCGCCTTGCCAATGGTGGCCAGGCTGAGCACCCGCGCCAGGCTCCAGCGCTTGGCCCATTGCCAGTAATCGTTGAGGCTGCGTACCTTGACCTCGGGCGCGCTGTTGACGATGCACAGGCTCTTGACCTGCGCCGGTTCGTCCACCGCGAGCTGGAAGGCGATCATGCCGCCCATGGACAACCCCACGACGTGGGCCGGTGGCAGCCCCAAGTGCTCGATCAGCGCCAGCAGGTCAAAGGTGAACCCCTGGATGCTGTAGCGCTCGCGGGGTTTGTCGGAGCGGCCATGACCACGCACATCCACCACGATCAGGCGGTAATGCCTGGCCAGTACCGGGATTTGCAGCTCCCAATCCTGGCTGCTGGAGCCCAGGCCGTGGATCAGGATCAGGGGCGTGCCGTGACCATATTCCTCGTAGTGCAGGCTGCATCCTTCGTGGTCGAACCAGGCCATGGGTGAACTCCGTTTCAGGCTTGCCGGGGAGCGGCGAAAGGCGCATCCAGTGGGGCGGTGTCAAAGGTGCGCAGCAACTCCACGAGGATCTGCGTCGCGGGCCCCAGAGGTTTGTCCTTGTTTGAGTACAGATAGAACGTAGGGTGGCGGCTGCCGCCCTGTTCCAAGGGTAGCTGCTTGAGCACGCCCTCGGCGAGTTCGCGTTCGATCATGTGCCGGGGCAGCCAGGCAAACCCCAGGCCGCTGCCCACGAAGGAGGCGGCGGTGGCCAGGCTGCCGACGGTCCAGCGCTGTTCGGCGCCAAGCCAGCCCACATCGCGGGGTTGCTGGCGGCCGGAGTCGCGGATCACCACCTGCATCTGGCTCTCCAGGTCCTGGAAGCTCAGCTCGCGGTTCATGCGGTGCAAGGCGTGCTCGGGGTGGGCCACGGCGACAAATTCCACATCGCTCATTTCCGTGCCCAGGTACCCAGGGATGCTGAAGCCGCAAATGGCCAGGTCGGCCACGCCTTCGATCAACAACTCTTCAACGCCGGACAGTACCTCCTCGCGCAGGCGCACGCGGCAGCCACGGCTTTGCGGCATAAAGGCGGAGAGGGCACGTACCAGGCGCGCATTCGGGTAGGCGGCGTCCACCACCAGGCGTACTTCGGCTTCCCAGCCTTGTTCCATATGGTGGGCGAGGTCTTCCAGTTGGCTGGCGTTTTTCACCAACTGCCGGGAGCGACGTAGTAGCACTTCACCGGCATCGGTGAGCACGGCCTTGCGCCCGTCGATGCGCAGCAGCGGTACGCCAAGCTGGTCTTGCATGCGGGCCACGGTATAGCTGACCGAGGACTGCGAACGATGCAGCGCTTCGGCCGCCTGGGCGAAGCCGCCATGGTCGACCACGGCCTGCAACGTTCGCCATTGATCGAGGGTAACGCGGGGCGCTTTCAAGATGGGTTCCTCTTGTCCTAAGCTGACAGTCCCTATTGGAGACTGCCGAATGAGAAAATTCTGTTGTGTGTTGCTGGCGCTGCTGCCAATGAGCGCGTTTGCCTACCCCATCGACGTGACTAAAAAGATCGACGGCGTCAGCATTGATTTCACCCCCTCCGATGTGGATGGCGATATCAGCTCGATCCAACTCAATAACTACGGCACCAATGATGCCCTGTGCTCGGTAGTCTTCACCAACGGCCCCGAGGCGCCACGTCGTCGCACCGTCACGGTACCGGCGGGCAAAAGCACCAACACCACGGTCAAGTTCAACCGCGCCATTATCAAGATGCGCATCGCGCTGGCGTGCGCGCCGAAGTAGACAGCGGCGGAGCATGCTCCGCTTATAAACAAATTTATAGATGGGTTATAGCAGTTTTTTGCGCTTTTTAATCGAATGATCCCTGGTTAATCTTTTCTCCATCGACTTACAGCAGTTTCAGATGGAGCCTACGAAGCCATGTCCAACGTTCTGATCATCGAAAGCAGCGCCCGCCAGCAGGATTCAATTTCCCGCCAACTGACCCAACAGTTCATCAGCCAATGGCAGGCCGCCCATCCGGCAGACCAGATCACCGTGCGTGACGTGGCCCAGAACCCGGTGCCGCACCTGGATGGCAACCTGCTCGGCGGCTGGATGAAACCGGAAGATCAACGCAACGCTGCTGAACAAGCTTCCCTGGCTCGCTCCAATGAATTGACCGACGAATTGCTGGCCGCCGACGTGCTGGTAATGGCCGCGCCGATGTACAACTTCGCCATCCCCAGCACCCTCAAAGCCTGGCTGGACCATGTGCTGCGTGCCGGTGTGACCTTCAAGTACACCGCCACCGGCCCCCAGGGTCTGCTGACCGGCAAGCGCGCCATCGTGCTCACCGCTCGCGGCGGTATTCATACCGGTGCCAGCTCGGATCACCAGGAACCGTACCTGCGCCAGGTCATGGGCTTTATCGGCATTCATGACGTCACCTTCATCCATGCAGAGGGCGTGAACCTGAGCGGTGACTTCCAGGAAAAAGGCATCAACCACGCCAAGGCGCTGATCGCGCAGGTCGCGTGAGGATCCTTTAATCGTCAGATAATCCCGCGATGTTTATATCGCTCCACGCAAACCCTTCAAGTACGCGTAATGAACCTCCCTTTGCACTTTTGCTCCTGAGTGCTCCTGCCCGACTGACGCTTTAGCGAGGTCGGGTTTTTTTTGCCCCGAGTTTCTTCAACCGCCGAAAACCTTTAATGTCCCGCCCATTCGAAACGAGGCGCGCATGGGCTATCTACTGGTTGTCACCCTGATTCAGGCATTTTCCTTCAGCTTGATCGGCGAATACCTCGCCGGTCACGTCGACAGTTACTTCGCGGTGCTGGTGCGCGTACTCCTGGCCGGGCTGGTGTTTATCCCACTGACCCGCTGGCGTTCAGTGGAGCCGTCCTTCATGCGCGGCATGCTGGTGATCGGCGCGCTGCAGTTCGGCGTGACCTACGTGTGCCTGTACTTGAGCTTTCGCGTGCTCACAGTGCCGGAGGTGTTGCTGTTCACCATCCTCACGCCGCTGCATGTGACCTTGATCGAAGACGCCCTCAACCGCCGCTTCAACCCCTGGGCGCTGATCGCGGCAGTGGTGGCGGTGGCGGGGGCGGCGGTGATTCGCTTCGACCAGATCACCCCGCACTTCCTGGGTGGTTTCCTGCTGTTGCAACTGGCCAACTTCACTTACGCCGCCGGGCAGGTGATGTACAAACACCTGGTCAAGCGCCACCCCAGTGACCTGCCGCACTACCGCCGCTTCGGCTTTTTCTACGTAGGTGCGCTGCTGGTGGTGCTGCCGGCGTTCCTGCTGTTCGGCAAGGCCAACTACCTGCCCGATGCGCCGCTGCAGTGGGGCGTGCTGGTGTTTCTTGGCCTGGTCAGCACTGCGCTTGGCATGTACTGGTGGAACAAGGGCGCCTGCCTGGTGCAGGGCGGCACGCTGGCGGTGATGAACAACCTGCATGTGCCGGTGGGGCTGCTGCTGAATCTGCTGATCTGGAACCAGCATGAGCCGCTGGGGCGGCTGGCGTTGGGTGGGGTGGTGATTTTGGGGGCGGTGTGGATTAGTCGGTTGGGTGCACGCGTTGAGCGGGTACCCGGGCAGTAAGGTAATACTCGGTCAAAATGTGGGAGGGGGCTTGCTCCCGATAGCGGTAGATCAGTCACAGCATCAATAACTGACCTACCGCTATCGGGAGCAAGCCCCCTCCCACATTTAAAGCGGTTAAGCCTCGATGGCCAACTGCGCCACCAAAAATTCAATAAACGCCCGCGTCTTCTGCGGCACTCGCCGCGCCGACGAGTAAACCGCGTTTACCGTGATCGCTGGCGCCTGCCATTCACAGAGCACGGGCACCAGCCGGCCAGCCGCCAGGGCTTGTTCGACGATAAAGTCCGGCAGCAGCGCAATGCCCATCCCAGCTTCGGCCGCCTGGGCCAGCAGGTCGCCGTTGTTGGCGTGCAAGGGGCCGGTGACGTTGACGCGCTGGGTGTCCTTGCCGTTGCTCAGTTGCAAGCTCACGCCACTTTGCAGGTAGCCGTAGTTCAGGCATTGATGCTGGCGCAGGTCCTGGGGCGATTGTGGCGTGCCAGCACGCTCCAGGTAGGCTGGCGAGGCCACCATGATGCGCGGCGCGGGGGCCAGTTGGCGGGCGATCATGGTGGAGTCGGGCAGGCTGGCGATGCGGATGGTGACGTCGAAACCGCCGCGCACCGGGTCCACCTGTTGATCGCTGAGCACCAGTTGCAGCTCGATGTTCGGGTGCTGTTCATGGAACAACGGAATCAGCCGCCCCAATCGATGCAAACCGAACGACATCGGTGCATTCACCCGCAATACGCCGCGTAACTCGCCAATCCCATCCCGCGCCCGCTGCTCGGCCTCGTCCAGGGCCGCGATCACTTCCCGCGCCGCCTCGAAGTACTCGGCACCAGCCTCGGTCAAATGCAGGCTGCGGGTGGTGCGCTGCAACAATTGCACGCCGATGGCTTCTTCCAGTGCCTGGATCTGTTTGCTCACCTTGGAGCGGGGCACGTCCATGGCGCGGGCTGCGGCCGCAAAACCGTTTTCACCGACGGTAACGACAAATGCACGCATGCACTCGATGCGGTCCATGACTGTCCCTTTTTTAGAATCAATGAATCCAGATTTTAGGTAATTGTTTCGATATTGGCCAGCCCGTAAAGTTACTTCCAAGCCGCCAGCAACGCTGGAAGCACTTAAAAAACCAACTACAGACCATTAAAGGGAAGCCACCATGTCCATTCGCGAATTGCTCAACCCATCCAACTCCACCCTGATCCTGATCGACCACCAGCCACAGATGGCCTTTGGCGTGCAGTCCATCGACCGCCAAACCCTGAAGAACAACACCGTGGCCTTGGCCAAGGCAGCCAAGATCTTCAACGTGCCGACCATCTTCACCTCGGTAGAAACCAAAAGCTTCAGCGGCTACATCTGGCCGGAACTGCTCAGCGTATTCCCCGACCAACAGCCGATCGAGCGCACCTCGATGAACTCCTGGGAAGACAAGGCGCTGGTCGCTGCCGTGAAAGCCACCGGCCGCAAGAAGTTGATCATGGCCGCGCTGTGGACCGAGGTGTGCTTGAACTTCCCGGCCCTGGAAGCCCTGGCTGAAGGCTACGAGGTGTACATCGTCACCGACGCATCCGGCGGTACCACCAAGGAAGCCCATGACATGTCGATCCAGCGCATGATCCAAGCCGGTGCGGTGCCGGTGACCTGGCAACAAGTGCTGCTCGAATACCAACGCGACTGGGCACACAAAGAAACCTACGACGAAGTGATGGACCTGGTACGCGACCACAGCGGCGCCTACGGCATGGGCGTGGACTACGCCTACACCATGGTGCACGGTGCGCCGCAGCGTCAGGTCAAGTAACAACATTGGAGGCCGCAGCCCTCGGGCTGTGGCTTTTTTTTGCGCTTTTTTCGAACAGGTTTGCGCCATGACAACCGCCACCGCTCGCTCCCCGTGGAGCCCGTTGAAACACTCGATCTTCCGTGGGCTCTGGCTCGCCAGCATCGCTTCGAACATCGGCACTTGGATGCACGAGGTCGGCGCCGGCTGGCTGATGACTTCGCTGTCGGCCAACCCGATGACCGTCGCCCTGGTGCAGGTGGCCAGCGCGGCGCCGATGTTCCTGCTGGCACTACCGGCTGGCGCACTGGCAGATATCGTCGACAAACGTCGCTACTTGTTGATGGTGCAGGCGTGGATGGCCACGGTGGCGTTGCTGCTGGCGGTGCTGACCTTGAGCGGGATGATGACGGTGCCGCTGTTGCTGCTGCTGACCCTGGGCATGGGCGTCGGCACGGCGTTGATGATGCCGGCCTGGTCTTCGCTGACACCGGAACTGGTGCCGGCCGACGAGGTGCCGTCGGCGATTGCGTTAAGCAGCGTAGGCACCAACCTCGCCCGTGCAGTAGGCCCGGCCATTGCCGGGGTGCTGGTCAGCCTAGTGGGGCCATGGGCAACGTTTGCGGTGAATGCACTGTCGTTTTTTGCGGTGATTTCGGTGCTGTGCCTGTGGCGGCGTGAAACCCAGGTGGCGGTGCTGCCGGCCGAACGGCTGTTCAGCGCGGTGCGTGTGGGCTGGCGTTACGCGCGCAGTTCGCGGCCATTGCAACGGGTACTGGTGCGTACGTTGGCGTTCTTTTTTGGTGCCAGTGCCGGGATGTCGTTGTTGCCGCTGATTGTGCGCGGTGAGTTACACGGCAGTGCGGCGCAGTTTGGTGTGCTGCTGGGCAGTGTGGGCATCGGTGCGGTGCTCGGCGCCATGTGGCTGCCGCGCTTGCGTCAGGCACTGGCGGTAGACAAGTTGGTGGCGATTGCAAGTCTGGTCTATGCCCTGGTGCTGTTTGCCCTGGCCTGGGTGCGGGATTTCTATGTGTTGATCCCGGTGATGCTGATCAGCGGCGCGGCGTGGATCGCGGTGTTGTCCAGCTTCCAGGTGGCGGCGCAGACCTCGGTACCAGCCTGGGTGCGAGCCCGTGCGCTGGCGGTGTATATCCTGATGTTTTTCGGCTCCATGGCCGTGGGCGGTTTGCTCTGGGGTTGGGTGGCCAGCCACAGTTCCATGAGCCAGGCGCTCAGCGCTGCCGGTTCGGTGTTGGTGCTAGGCGTGTTGCTGACGTGGCGCGTGGCCTTGCCGCAACGCAAAGCCGAAGACCTGGCGCCGTCGCTGCATTGGCCACAGCCGCTGCTGGCAGAAGGGCAGGACCAGGAGCGCGGCCCGGTGATGGTGACGCTCGAATACGACATCGACCCGCAGCACATCCAGGCCTTCACCCAGGCCATGAGCCCGGTGCGCCGCATGCGCCAACGCAACGGCTCGTTCTCCTGGAGCCTGGTGCAAGACAGCGAAAGCCCACGGCGCTGGTGCGAAGTGTTCTACGACGAATCCTGGCTCGGTCATCTGCGCCACCACCAGCGCGTGACCCGTGCCGAACTGAAGATTGAAGCGGCGGCGCGGCGGTATCAGACCGAGGGGGTGAAGATTGGGATTCGGCACTTTTTGCAGGGTTAGTGCAAAGGCACTGCCCGGAAAACCGAATCGTCAGAAAAGAGGAGGCCCCGCAGAGCGGGGCCGTCACATAACCTAGTCTCATCACCGTTTCGTGTAGCACGGGAGTGGAGATTCCTAGGGCTGCCGGGGCAGATTACCATCTCCAGTTTTCAGGTCAACCCCTCGCCTGCGGCTTAATAATTTGGCAACAGTCTGATGCTTTGGAGCAGGAAACCCTGCCTGTACCATCGCTCGCGCTGGTGACATTTCCTGGCGTCGAAAGGAGTTCGCGCATAGATGGTCTGGCATACGCTGGAGGCAAAGCTCTCCACTCCAAGAATGCGCCGTTATCTCAAGGGGCATAAGGGCAATCGAGATCACGCAGCTGCGGCTTATGTGCACAACATGCGGATCGCAGAGTCCCTGGTCTCTATTTTTCACGTGCTTGAGGTCGGTTTGCGTAACGCTATCCAACGCGAAATGGTGCGTGAATATCAGCGTGACGACTGGTACGAAGCATTCAGGACCAGCACTAACGCAGAGCTTCGCTCCAGCTATCAAAAAGTGGACGACGCATGTACCGCTCTCAGGAAAAGAGGTGTGCATCCTGGCCCGGACGAGATCACTGCCGAGCTGAGCTTTGGCTTTTGGACCTCGCTGTTCAACCGAAAGGCATTCCCTGACGTTTCAAAACCTCTGATGAAGGTGTTTTTCCACTGTCCCAGAACCCCTAAAAAGGCGGACATCATTCGCAGTCGGTTGAACAAGGCGAGGGACCTACGAAATCGTTGTTTCCACCATGAGCCGCTCTTGTGGCAACCCCTTTTCGACCTGCATCGGGATATCACTGAAATCGTGCAATGGATCGATCCAAATCTGTGTGTCTGGATCAAAAGCCATGATCGACTTCCAACCGCTTTGGTGGATTGGAGTCGGTGGAAGGAGACTGCAAGACACGACGCCGCTCAGTGATTCTTTGAAACTGAAACGGCGGCTGGTTGAGCATCCGGCGCTTGCGGGTTAGCGCAGCGTCAGTGGATATTCGATCACCACATACACCCGATCAATATCGTCCCCGGCCTGGGCTGTATTGGCGCGATGGCTGACATGGGACAGTTGCACCGACAGGTCCTTGGCCGGGCCGGATTGCACCACGTAGTGCAGGTCGATATCGCGCTCCCAGTGGCGGCCGCCGTGACCTTGCGCAAGTGTGTAGGCGCCGTCCTGTGGTGCATGGGTACCGTCGATGCCACGGCCGGTGACGTAGCGGGTCATGAACTTAAGGCCAGGAATGCCGAAGGTGGCGAGGTTGAGGTCATAGCGAAGCTGCCACGAGCTTTCGCCGGGGCCGTTGAAGTCGGCGTATTTGATCGAGTTGGCGAGGTAGATGGAGTCGCCACCGACAAAGTCGAACGGGGTATCGCCGTTGATCTTCTGGTAGGCCAGGGTCAGCGACTGTGCGGCGAAGCTGTATTTGCCCGCCAGGCTGTAGGCGGTGTTGACGATGGCGCCGGCCTCGGCACGGCCCTGGTCTTGGGTGCGGTAGATATTGCTGTCCAGCATCCAGTTGGCCGGTGACCAATGCAGGTTGGCGTAGTACTGGCGCCAGGTGTCGCTCAATTGCGAGGTGTACAGCGCACCGCCCACCGGTTGGCCTTCGAAGAATTGCCCGCCGATAAAGTCGATGGCGCCGCTGCGGGTGCTGGCGCCGTAGCCGCTGAAGTCGCCGCGCCCGTTGGAGCTGTCCTGGTTCTTGAAGGCGGTGAAGTGCCCGGCCTGCCAGTGCAGGGCGTCGATCTCGCGGCTGTCCAGCAGCAGGCCGGTGGCGTATTCGGGTTGCAGGCGTTTGTCGGAGGTGTCGAATACCGGGGTTTCGACGGTCATTTCGCCTACCGACAAGGTGGTTTTGGAGGCCCGTAACTTGAGCGCGCCACCGGCGCTGGAATAGTCGCGCTCGCTGCGTCCGTCGCTGTCCACGGGCAAAAGCCCTGTGCCTGAATGGCCCTTGCCACCGTCGAGTTTCAGGCCGACAAAGGCGTGGGCGTCGACCCCGAAGCCAATCGTGCCCGGAGTGAACCCTGAGGCGAAGTTGGCGATGAAGCCTTGGGCCCATTCCTCCTTGTGGGGCTTGTTGGACGGTGAGCGCTCTTTGTTGTCGAGGTAGAAGTTGCGGCTGAGCACATCGAGGGTTGAATCCTCGATCAGGCCAGCCGCCAGCACGCTGTTACAGGTGCCGGTCAGCAAAAGTGAAAGCAGGGTTGGAGCGCGCATCGGCGTTGCCTCAAAGGATTTCCAATGAGGCAAGCGTCGCGATTTTTTTAGCAGAGCGATTGAACGGCTGTGCTCAATCGCTCTAGATCGTGGCTCTTTGCTGCTCTGGCAAGTGGCTGGCACCCAGCACGGCAGGCAATACCCCGGCGCGCAGGTCATTGCCACTGGGTTGCTGATACAGGCTCAGGCCAAATTCCGGCAGCACCGCCAGCAGGTAATCGAAGATATCCCCCTGGATGCGCTCGTAGTCGGCCCACGCGGTGGTGCGAGTAAAGCAGTAGATTTCCAGCGGCACACCCTGAGCGGTGGTTTGCATCTGGCGCACCATGCAGGTCATGTTCGGCTGGATGTCCGGATGGCTTTTCAGGTACGCCAGGGCGTAGGCGCGGAACGTGCCGAGGTTGGTCATGCGGCGGCGGTTGGCCGACAGTTGCGCACTGTGGCCCTGGGCTTCGTTCCACGCCTTGAGTTCGGCCTGCTTGCGCCCGATGTAGTCGGTGAGCAGGTGCACCTGGGTCATACGCAGTTCTTCATCGTCGCGCAGGAAGCGCACGCCGCTGGCGTCTATGAACAGGCTGCGCTTGATCCGCCGACCGCCGGAGGCCTGCATGCCACGCCAGTTCTTGAACGACTCGGACATCAGGCGCCAGGTGGGGATGGAGACGATGGTCTTATCAAAATTCTGCACCTTGACCGTGTGCAGGGTGATATCCACCACATCGCCATCGGCGCCGACCTGGGGCATCTCGATCCAGTCGCCGACCCGCAGCATGTCGTTGCTGGTCAGTTGCACGCTGGCGACGAACGACAGCAGGGTGTCCTTGTACACCAACAGGATCACCGCCGACATGGCTCCCAGGCCCGACAGCAGCAACAGCGGCGAACGGTCGATCAAGGTGGCGACGATGATGATCGCGCCAAACACATACAGAACCATTTTCGCCAACTGCACATAGCCCTTGATCGAGCGGGTGCGGGCGTGTTCGGTACGGGCGTAGATATCCAACAGGGCGTTGAGCAGGGCGCTCACTGCCAGCATCAGGAACAGGATGCTGATCGCCAGGGCCACGTTGCCGATGAACAGGATGGCGGTTTTGCTCAGGTCTGGTACCAGGTACAGGCCGAACTGGATCACCAGCGAAGGCGTCATCTGGGCCAGGCGATGGAAGACTTTGTTGTGCCGCAGGTCGTTGAGCCAGTGCAAGGCAGGTTGCCGGCCAAGCAGCTTGACCGTGTGGAGGATGAGGTAGCGCGCCACCCGTCCGAGCAGCAGGGCCACTACCAGCAGTACCAGCAAACCTAGGCTGGCATGCAGGATTGGGTGTTCATCAAGGGCGCCCCAGAGGTCCTGGGCGTTGAGCCAGAGCTGTTTGATATCCATGGGTGAAACCGGTTCTTCTGTAAGACAAGACGGGGCGATTAGAGCATTGATGGGCGACAAAGTTGGCCTCACGGACAAAAGTGCTCACAAAAAAGCGACTGATTAGTGCCGTTCGCGTAAAGAAACTCGGTTTGAGCGCCCGAAACCGGTACCCTATGCCGCTGATATTTTGTATTTCTTCGAGGTAGCACCCGTGTTTTCCCAATTCGCCCTGCACGAACGCCTGCTCAAAGCCGTGGCCGAGCTTAAATTTGTCGAGCCTACGCCTGTGCAAGCAGCGGCCATCCCGCTCGCGCTCGAAGGGCGTGACCTGCGGGTGACGGCTCAAACCGGTAGTGGCAAGACCGCCGCTTTTGTCCTGCCGGTGCTGAACCGCCTGATCGGCCCGGCCAAGGTCCGTGTGAGCATCAAGACCCTGATCCTGCTGCCAACCCGTGAGCTGGCCCAGCAGACCCTGAAGGAAGTCGAGCGCTTCTCGCAGTTCACCTTCATCAAGTCCGGCATCATCACCGGCGGTGAAGACTTCAAGGTCCAGGCCGCCATGCTGCGCAAGGTGCCAGACATCCTGATCGGCACGCCAGGCCGCATGATCGAGCAACTCAACGCCGGCAACCTTGACCTCAAGGAAGTCGAAGTACTGGTGCTGGACGAAGCCGACCGCATGCTCGACATGGGCTTTGCCGATGACGTACAGCGCCTGGTGGGCGAGTGCGTCAATCGCCAGCAGACCATGCTGTTCTCCGCCACCACCGGCGGTTCCACCCTGCGCGACATGGTTGCCAAGGTGTTGAACAACCCTGAGCACTTGCAGGTCAACAACGTCAGCGACCTGAACGCCACCACGCGCCAGCAGATCGTCACCGCTGACCACAACGTGCACAAAGAGCAGATCCTCAACTGGCTGTTGGCCAATGAGACCTATCAGAAGGCCATCGTCTTCACCAACACCCGTGCTGCTGCCGACCGTATCTACGGCCGCCTGGTGGCTCAGGACTACAAAGCGTTCGTGCTGCACGGCGAGAAAGACCAGAAAGACCGCAAGCTGGCCATCGACCGCCTGAAGGCTGGCGGCGTGAAGATCCTGGTAGCCACCGACGTCGCTGCTCGCGGCCTGGACGTGGACGGCCTGGACCTGGTGATCAACTTCGACATGCCCCGCAGCGGCGACGAATACGTGCACCGCATCGGCCGTACCGGGCGTGCTGGCAATGATGGCCTGGCCATCTCGCTGATCTGCCACGGCGACTGGAACCTGATGTCGAGCATCGAGCGCTACCTCAAGCAGTCGTTCGAGCGCCGCACCATCAAGGAAGTCAAAGGCACCTACACCGGGCCGAAGAAGGTCAAGGCGTCGGGCAAGGCCGTTGGCGTGAAGAAGAAAAAGACCGACGCCAAGGGTGACAAGAAGAAGACCGGCGCCAAGTCGCCGACCAAGCGCAAGATCGCCAACCGTCCGAAGACCGACAACCTGTCGTTGGTCAGCAAAGACGGCATGGCCCCGCTCAAGCGTCGCAAGCCAGAAGCGCCGGCTGCCGAGTAAGGTTGGGCTGCTATAAAAAAACCGGACATTTGTCCGGTTTTTTTTGCCTCAGCTTTTGGCTTTGGCTGCTGCTTCGTCCAGATCCTTCATGCGCTGGTCAATCAGTTGGCATTTGTCGGGCAGATCGGCAGCAGTGGTGTCCATATCCATTTTGCGCAACTCTTCGTTGATTTCCTTGGCCTTGACCTCATCAGTGACGCTTTTGACTTTCTCGGCCAGTTGCTCACGTTTCTGGGTAGCCTCTTCTGGCGTGCAGGCCCAGGCGGGCAGGGCGCAGAACAGGGCGGTGGCAATGGCCAGGTTTATCAGGGTTTTCATGATCAGACCTCCTTGGCGGTTATGAGCAGTTGAGGGCGCGAACGTCTGGAAAGTTCAGAGAACTCACGCCCGTCAGTCAGGCTGAACGGCGGCTCACGAGGCGTGTCCCATTTTCAGACGGGCTACTTTCCTTTGGCCTGCAGGAGGAATCAGGATGACGACTTACAACTGGGATCTGATCGAGCGTTTGCTGCACGAAGTGCAGAACGGTGAGGGCAGTTTCGCACCGCGCAAATATGCCGAGCAGGAAGCGGCCGAGAAGGCCACGGCGGGCGAGTCCACCGGGAATCTGGATACGTTGAAAAAGACGGCTGCCGATTACGAGGCGCTGTTGTTTAAGCGCGGGTTTATCGAAACGCGGCCTGAAGAGGAGGGTGGCAATGGTGAGAATTTCATTTTGACGCCATTGGGTGCGCAGCTGCTGGCGCTGATCGACAGTTCGATCCCTGGCAATGACCACCCGCGTCAGGTGTTGGATGAACAAGTGGATGCGCTGGACCCAGCGACGTTTGCCGAGGTGGCCTCCAAGGCTCAAATCGCCTGATCAATGTATGAAGATCCACTGTGGGAGGGGCGGTGCGACGATTCGACTTGCTCCCGATAGCAGAGTGCCAGTCAATTCAGTAGGTGGCTGATCCACCGCTATCGGGAGCAGCCCCTCCCACATTAGTTCGAGGCGTTCTTGAGGCATTTGAGTGCCTTGAAGTCGCTGCGCACGCCGTCGATTTTCTGGGTGAGTTTTAGCCGCTGTTGCGGCGTGCTCTGGGCTATCAAGTCCACCAGAAGGCTGCGCGCTGCTGCTTCGGTTTGGGCATAGGCCTCGCGATATTGTGGTGTCCAAAGGCTTTCTCGATTGACCAGCAGTTGCTCAATTTTTTTCGGGAAATCTGCGCTCTTGCGCTGTTGCACGGCATCGATGAATTGTGCCTGCCAGCGGGCGCGGTTGCCGATCCATTCCTGGTTCTGATTGCCGAGGGCGGTGGACCAGGCCATGACCCGATTTTGCTGGCTGGTGCTGAGTGGGCCAATCCAGGCATCCAGGCGCTTGCTCATGCGTACGGCGCGCTCCTTGATCTGTTGTTCCAGAGGCGGCTTCAGGTATTCGTCCTGGCGTTTGCGCAGGTCCTTGGCCAGGGCGTCGTTCATCTCCTTGACCTGCTGGTCATCCAGGCCTTGCAGCAGTTCTATGGCCGAGGGGCTGATGGTGCGGGCGGTCTCGGCGATGGCTGTCTTGGCTTCTGTTGTACGAGCCTGCAGGGCAGCATCGGTCACCTGATTGTCGTCGACCATGTGTTGCAGGCGGTCCAACCAGTCCAGATAACCCGGCAATTGAGTGGTGCAATGCCAGGCCAGGTGCTCCTTGAGTTTGTCGTTGAACCAGTCTTTCTGCCCGGGGCGCATGTCCAGGTAGTCGCTGAGGGTCCAGGGGATGATCACGTCCAGGTTGCGGTAGGCCAGGCCCACACGGTTGCAGCCGCTGAGCACCAGGCTCAGGGTCAGCAATACCATCAGGAGTTTGAACCGGCGCAGCATGGGCGAGTCCTTGAATTGAGGGGTTATTGCATGTGAACCCTCGCTGGGGGCGACAGTTCAGCCCATCAATAAAACGACCGCGCCGCCTTCAAGGTCAACAGCCCATCGCATTGCGAATTGTGTCCGGAGTAGGCCGAGCAATCGCCGCCGCTGAGGTTGGAGTCGCTGTAGATCAGGTTGAGGTCCACACCCATCCACTGCCTGGAGAATTGCACCGACCAGTCGCTGAAGGTACGTATGGAGCCGCCCTCGACTGATACCGGAGTGCCCAACTGATGAGTGGTGTACTTCATGCTCACGCCAATGCCGAAAGGCTGGGTGCCGCTGAGGTCGGCGAACAGGGTGCTGTCCTGGCGGTCCGGGTCATTGCTGAAGGAGGCACCGAAACGGTTGCCCAGCAGGTTCAGGCCGCCATAGAACTCCTGGCTGTCGAGGGGGCTGAGCTTGGGGTAACTGTAATGGATCAGGCCCACTTCATAGCCCAGGGTCTGGTCGAAGGGGTGTTTGAAGCCCATATAGGAGTCGACTTCGAGAGTGCTGTCTGGGGACAGGCCCATGCTCGGCGAGAATTGGCCGATATACAGGCCACTGTCGTGGCTCAGGTCTAGCCCGCCATGGAACGAATCGCTGCCCGGGGAGGTGGGCTTGACCAGCCCCTGGGCCATGCTGCGGCTGGGCGTGGTGCCCAATTTCAGGTCGAAGTCACCCAATTCGCGCTGGAAGATCTGCGCTTCGGCGAGTGGGCTGGCTGCCAGGGCAGTGACCAGGAATATGCAGGGCTTGAACATGCTTCACTCCATGAAAAGCGAGGAGCAGTAACGGAGAAAATCGGGCAGATGCCCGTGCTAGACGTGTGCAAGCATACCGACGAATGCCGGAAGGTGAGGCCCGTTCGTCGATTGGCACAAACATGGATGCGTTGGGGGAGGTGTTTCGGGCTCTAGTCCTAGCGCCTTGATGGCAAGGCGCTTAGGGACCAGGTGTGTTGCGCGGTGTTACTTCTTGCCCAGGCTGATCTGCTTGGACGGGCCGAAAGTCTGGCCGCTTACGCCCTTGGCAATTTGCTGGATTTCGCCGCCGGACTTGAGGAATGCAGCAATCTGGCTGTTGATCGATTCGCTGGTTTCAACGGCGGGAGCTGGCTTTGCTTTGCTGTTGGATGCTTTTACGCGCATGGCGGCCACTAACCTGTAGAAAATTAACTTGGCCAGGCATCGTACAGGAAATACTTGACAATTGCTTGGCAAATATCCTCCAGGAATAAAGCGCGCGCCTGAAAATAACCCAAGTTTATCTTTGAAATATGCCCCTAACTTACTGTTTTAACTCAAAACCGAAGGGCGGGGTTAGCCTGAGTGACTCAGCAAAATTCAGCCAAATGATCGGACGAGCGGGGCAGGGCCATTGGAACGCCACGCAACCCCGTGATTTTTCAGGCGTGCGCGCGTGGCGGGCGCAACTCGGGTAGAATGCCGCCCACGTAATGAGGGTATTGGACATGGCTTTAGTCGGGCGCTACAACAGTTTGCAAGTGGTTAAACACACTAACTTTGGTTTGTACTTGGACGGTGCGCAAGACGGTGAAATCCTCTTGCCTAATCGGTATATCCCCAAAGATATCCCCAGTGAAGATGAAGACTGGCTTAACGTTTTCATCTATCTGGACAGCGATGACAAACTTATCGCCACGACCGAAAAACCGAAAGTTCAAGTGGGCGAGTTTGCCAGTTTGAAAGTGGTGGAAGTCAACAGCATTGGTGTATTCCTCGATTGGGGTTTGCCAAAGGATTTGTTGCTGCCGTATTCGGAAGAAAAGCGCCAGATGACGGCCGGTGAATACTGCGTGGTGCACGTCTACCTCGACAAGCACACCAAGCGAATCACCGCCACTGCGCGGCTGGACCGCTACCTGGACAAGACCCCGGCCAACTACCAGGTGGGCCAGGAAGTCGACCTGCTGGTGGCCGAAGCCACGGACATGGGCTTCAAGGCGATCATCAACAACAAGCACTGGGGCTTGATCCACAAGAACGAAGTATTCAAGTTCCTGCGTCCGGGCAAGGTAGAGAAGGGCTTTATCAAAGAGATCCGCGCCGATGGCAATATCAGCCTGAGCCTGCAACCGGTCGGCCAGGAAGCGGCCTCCAGCCTGAACTCGAAGATCCTCGCCAAGTTGCGTGAAAACAACGGCACTCTGCCGGTCAGCGACAAGAGCGACCCGGCGGTGATCAGCAACTTGTTCGGGGTGAGCAAGGGCAACTTCAAGAAGGCCATTGGCGCCCTCTATAAGCAGGGCCAGATTGTGATTCACGCGGATCGCATTGAACTAAGCTGAGTGCCGCTTGCTCTTCTGTAGGAGCGAGCTTGCTCGCGAAAGTATTCCAGGCGCATCACCGCGTCGGATGTACGTTTTTCGCGAGCAAGCTCGCTCCTACGGTGGGTCTTCCAATGTCCAAAAAAGTGTTATTCGCTTACCTCGGCACCCTGGTTGCTTTCCTGGTGCTCGATGGCCTCTGGCTCGGCGTGCTGATGGGGCCGACCTACAAGTCCCTGCTGGGCTCGCTGATGCTGGATCAGCCCCGCCTGTTGCCAGCAACGCTCTTCTACCTTCTCTATGTCCTCGGTTGCGTGGTGTTCGTGGTTTTGCCCAGCGCCAGCTGGCAGCGCGCGGCACGCCTGGGCGCTTTGCTGGGCCTGGTGGCTTATGGCACCTATGACCTGAGCAATTGGGCCACGCTGCAAGGCTGGTCGGCGACGCTTGCGGTGATGGACATGGCCTGGGGTACCGTTCTTACGGCGCTATGTTGCTCGTTTGGGTATTTATGTGCACATCGAGTGCGCCAATGATTGTGTACAGGTTTTTTGTGCACCGTTGCTGAGCGAAGTCCCGGTATCTAAACTTCATCCCGTCCCTTTGGGTCGCCGTTCCGCAGGGATTGTGTGCCATTGGCACGTATTCTGCTGACTGCTTCGTATACAAACCACGCCGCCCCCCGTATGCATACCCGCAACGGCGGCGCAGGCCGGTACTACGAGGAGCCCAGCGATGACCGAACAATTGCCCAAAGGCTATAGCCCGCGCCTGTACAACCAGGACCTGGGCCCACTGCCGCAAAAGTGGACCTGGTACAACATCTTCGCCTTCTGGATGAGTGACGTGCACAGCGTGGGTGGTTATGTATTCGCCGCCAGTCTGTTTGCCTTGGGGCTGGCCAGTTGGCAGGTATTGATCGCGTTGCTCGCGGGTATCTGCATCGTGCAGTTGATCGCGAACCTGGTAGCAAAGCCCAGCCAGCAGGCGGCGGTACCGTATCCGGTGATTTGTCGGTTGGCCTTTGGCGTATTCGGCGCGAATATTCCTGCGGTGATCCGAGGATTGATCGCCGTGGCCTGGTACGGGATTCAGACCTATTTGGCGTCAAGTGCCTTGATCATTGTGGTGCTGCGTTTTTTCCCACAGATGGCGGTATATGCAGAGCCGCATTTTGCGGGCCTTTCCTATCTGGGATGGTTTGGTTTCCTCAGCCTATGGGTGCTGCAGGCGGCGGTGTTCTGGGCCGGGATGGAGTCCATCCGCCGCTTTATCGATTGGGCCGGGCCGGTGGTGTATGCGGTGATGTTTGCCTTGGCGGGCTGGATCGTATGGAAGGCAGGTTGGGCGAATATCAGTTTTACCCTGTCGGAAAAGTCCCTATCGGGCTGGCAGGCTTTTGGCCAGGTGATCGTGGCCACGGCGCTGGTGGTGTCCTACTTCTCCGGGCCCACCCTGAATTTCGGTGACTTCAGCCGTTACTGCCGCAGCATGCAGGATGTACGTCGTGGCAATTTCTGGGGGTTGCCAGTGAATTTCCTGGCGTTCTCGCTCGTCACCGTCGTAATCGTTTCCGGCACCTTGCCGGTGTTTGGCGAAATGCTCCACGACCCAATTGCCACCGTATCGCGCATCGACAACAGCATGGCGGTACTGCTTGGCGCCTTTGCGTTTGTAACCGCCACCATTGGCATCAACATCGTCGCCAACTTCGTGTCCCCGGCGTTCGACTTCGCCAACGTTGCTCCGAGCAAGATCAGTTGGCGTGCTGGCGGCATGATTGCTGCCGTGGCCTCGATCTTTATCACCCCCTGGAACCTGTTCAATAACCCGCTGATGATCCACTACACCCTGGACATCCTCGCCGCGTTTATCGGGCCATTGTTCGGCATCCTGCTGGTGGACTTCTACCTGATCAAAAAACAGAAGATCGATGTGGATGCGCTGTTCGATGACAGCCCCAGCGGGCGCTATTACTTCGATGGCGGTGTGAACTGGACGGCGGTCAAGGCCTTGGTGCCGGCAACACTGGTGGGCGTTGCCATCACGTTCACCCCCGCGTTGCAGGGCATGGCCAACTTTGCCTGGTTTACCGGGTGCTTCCTGGGTGGGCTGTTTTTCCTGGTGTTGGCGCGGCGCGAGCAGCTTCGTGCGCCAGCGCCGATGGTTGCCGGCTGATCAATATCGAGCCCGCCACTATCAAGCCGGCGCCGGCAATCACCAGCGCCGGTTGCAGGCCGCCGCTCACATGGCTGCTCACCGACGCCAGTAACGGTCCACACAACTGGCCGATGGCGAAACTGGTGGTGAGCAGGCCGGTGCTGCGCTGATAGCCGTGGGGCGCGATGTCCCGCAGGCGTGCCATCACCAATTGCATGCAGGCCAGGAACGGTGCGCCGCATAGCAACACCCCCAGCGCCAGCCCCCAGCCATTGCCCAGCAGGCACGCCAATACTCCGGCAGCTTGTAGCCATAACGTGGTCATCAACCAGCGGCGGGTGGTTTGCGGGTGTTTACGGCGCAGGCTTGCCACCCCCACGCCAATCGCTGCGGCCAGGCCAAAGCACGGCCAGAACAGGTCGGCCTGCCAGGCGCCTTGGAACTGTGCGTTGGCCATTTGCGCTAAAAAAGTCGCCGGGATGATGTAGCCCAAGCCGAACAGGAAATAGATCCAGCCCAGGTGCGCGATGCTTGCATTCTCATCAGTCTTTGCCTCGGTTGTGCTGGTCGGGCTGGGCTGTGGCAGGAACGGCAGAATTACCAGCAACATCAGCAATGCCACCCCGCCATACACCAGCCACAACGTCGCCGAGGTTTGCCCCAGCAGGTTTGAGCCCAACGCCAGCAACCCCGTCAGCAAAATCCCCAATCCAGGCCCGGCAAATATCAACGCCCCAAGGCGTGGGCGCCCGGCCGCCAGCGCCAGCGGTTGACTCAGGCTGGTAATCATCACCAACGCCCAGGCACTCGCCACGCCTGTACCAAAGCGTAACAGCAGGTGCGCCCAGAACCCGTGAGCCCAGTACGACGCCAGGATCAGCAGCACGCACAACCACAGACCACCGTACAAGCGACCACGAACGTGGTGATGGCTGCGCGCAAAGATCGAGTCCACCGCACCCACGAAGTAACCCAGATAGTTCGCCGCTGCGATCAAGCCGGCGCCGGTCAAGTCGATCTGCCCTTCGCTGAGCAAATGCGGCATTTGCGGGGTGAGGGCGAAACGGCCGATGCCCATGGCCATCATGAGGGCGACGCAACTGGCGAGTAAGCGAATCAGGCGTGACATGGTCGGGGTTCCTGTAAGGCAGCGAATGACCTTCAGGCTAAAGCTGATTGACTTTCTGTAAAATTGAATAATAGTGAGTAACTTGTTCAGTTTTGGAGAAAGGTATGGAGTTCAGTCAATTGCGCATTTTCCAGGCCGTGGCGGAAGAGGGCTCCATTACTCGGGCGGCCGAGCGCTTGCACCGTGTGCCGTCGAACCTGTCGACCCGGCTCAAACAAATGGAGGAGCAGCTCGGGGTAGAGTTGTTCGTGCGTGAACGTCAGCGTTTACAGCTTTCTCCTGCGGGAAAAGTGTTACTGGACTACAGCACCCGCCTGCTGGCCTTGCACGACGAAGCCCATGGCGCCGTGCAGGGTGGCCAACCGGCCGGCGATTTTGTGCTGGGCAGCATGTACAGCACTGCGGCGGTTCATTTGCCAAAGTTGTTGGCCGGTTATCACAAGGCGTACCCGATGGTGAACCTGCAGGTGCAATCGGCGCCCAGTGGTGAGGTGCTGGAAGGCTTGATTACCGGTCGCTTGGACGCAGGTTTTGTGGACGGCCCCGTCACCATTGCCACCCTGGACGGCGTAGCGCTGTGCGAAGAGCGCTTGGTGCTGATCTGCGAGGCTGATCACCCGCCGGTGCGCGGGCCGCAAGATGTCGCCGGACGTTCGGTGTTCACCTTCCGACGCAGCTGCGCCTATCGCACCCGGCTGGAAACCTGGTTTTCCCACGAGCGCGTGGCCATGGGCCGTGCGATTGAGATCGAGTCCTATCAGGGCATGCTTGCGTGTGTGATCGCCGGTTCCGGGGTGGCATTGATGTCCCAATCCATGCTCGACAGCCTGCCGGGCAAGGACAGCGTGTCCGTTCATCCGCTGACAGGGCCTTTTGCCACTGCAACCACCTGGCTGATGTGGCGAAAGGGTATGCTCGGCGCTAACCTCAACGCATGGATTGACTTGCAGCAGGCGGGCAAGGCCGAAGTCCTGCAAGACACACGGGCCATTGCTTGAACGAGCCGTCAGGATTTGAATCAATTCAGTAATAGTTCGTTGTGGTTTCGTTCAAGCATTACGTAGGACTTAGGGCTACTATCAGTGTAGGAAAAGGCGACAGAATTGGCGCCTGCCAGCATTACCCTCAAAGGGGGCAAACCATGAAAGAGAAAATTCAAAACTGGCTCCACGACCTTGGTGTTGCACTGGGCTTGATCGAGCCGCCGATGCAACCCATACCGATTCGTACGGATGACGAGCAGCGCCGGCCGCGTCGCAGGTAATCGCCAGTCACAGCCGAATTAAAAATGTGGGAGCGGGCTTGCTCGCGAAGGTGGTGTGTCAGTCGATGAATAATTGGCCGATACACCGCCTTCGCGAGCAAGCCCGCTCCCACAGTCGGTTGTGTGCCAGGCACAACTGGCGGGTGAAACATCCGGTGTCGCACCCGCTGAAGTAACCATTTCCTATCCAGCTATTCGCCACATCCTCCTCCCCAGTACGCCAATGACATTCAAGCGTAGGAATCGAGCTACCTGCTTATCAGAACCACCTGGCTTATTTAGTTTTTCAGATGCGCGTAGGTTCAGTGCCGACAGCCAGTACGGCCACTGTAATCGGACAACGCGCACACGTATTTCGGCAGTGGCCTGACTCATCGATAAGTCCGTATTGATGGAGACCTAGCCATGTCGCTCTCAAGCGCTGCGCCAGTCACCGCGTCACTGATAGCCACGACCGAAACGATCTTGCATATCGCACCTGTGTCGAAACGCTGGAGGACCGATGCACCCAGCAACGTGGTATTTCTTCCCTCAACATTGACCAAGCAAGCCCTGCTGATACAGATCGCACTCCTGCGTCCATCAGTGATCATTGTTGGGGATCAAGTCATCGATGCAGACATCATTGGCCAATGGCGGGTATCTCACCCCTTCGCAGAACTGCGCTTGGTCCGCAGGGGCACAAGTCTGGATAGGGTGAGGCTGGACCTGTGCCGGTCCAACGACATTCGAGTGATCATACGCCTGGGGTCAACGCGCCGCACGTCGCGGCTTACATCGCACATTGGCTGACACAGGCCGATGGCTCCATACCCGGTGATGTGTGAGCGTGATGGCCTTGCACGGTCTTGTGAGGCGCAAGCTCGCACAATCATTGACGATCCCCGCCCAGCCGGTAGATGCCGGGGCTGCGCGTGTGTCGGTTATCGGTAGAGGTATCAACGGCCTGCTGCAGGCGGTGATGCTTCGTCTGGCGAATTATCAGGTTACGGTGTACGGAGGAAACCAGGAGAACGATGGCACCAGTCACAACTGCGCCGATCAGTATTTGGCCATTGAGTGCAATCGTGCAGGTATCACGTTGTTTGAAAAACTCATTGCCGATAATCAATCGTTGGCAATGGACACTGCCCATCTAATGAATGAACTGGAGGCGCTTTTGCAGCGCTCCGGTGTGGAGTTCGTATCCGCGCCTCTGAGCCTGGCCAAAATTGCTGAGCTGAGTAGAGAGCACTGCGTCGTTACTGCGACGCGAGGGGAGAACGGGCATTCGATTGTTTATTGCGGTGCTTATCATCGAATTGCGACCGACGAAACTTATTGCGCAAGTGCAACGCGGGCCTTGGTGTGGGCATGTTTGGTACAGGAAGTTATCCAGGCCAAGCTCAAACATGAAAGTTGAATAACAAAAAAACGGGCACGACATCCGACGTCGTGCCCGCTGAAGAAACCGCTCTAAATGCCCTTACACATCACACCGCCCGAGCTGCCACCGCCGCAGGCTTTCGCGACAACAAACTCACCAGCACAAAACTCACCAACCCCACCGTCAGGCTGTAGTAGATCGGCGTGTTCGCATCCAGCCCATCCTTGAACATGAACACCAGCGCCGTCACAAAGCCCAGTGTCATCGACGTAATCGCCCCGGATGTGGTTGCACGCTTCCAGAAGATCGCACCGATCAGCGGGATCAACATGCCGCCTACCAGCAGGTTGTACGCCAGCGTCAGGGCACTGATCACGTCGTTGACCACCAGCGCGATGCCCAGCACGGCAATCCCGGTCAACATTGTGAACAGGCGGTTGATCGCCAGGCTCGACTGTTTACCGCCACGCAAACGCGGCAGCAGGTCTTCGGTCAGCACGGTGGAGGCTGCCAGCAAGCCGGCACTGGCGGTGGACATCATTGCGGCCAGTGCAGCGGCGATCACCAGGCCACGGATGCCATCTGGCAGCGAGGCTTTGACGATGGCGGCGAAGGCGTTGTTGACGTTGTCCAGGTCCGGGATCAGCACATGGGCGGCCATACCGATCAACGCACAGGCCAGGCCGTAGAGGATGCAGTAGAAGCCAGCGAAAGTGCCTGCGTACTTGGCGACCTTTTCGTCACGGGCGGTGAACACCCGTTGCCAGATGTCCTGGCCGATCAGGATGCCGAAAAAGTAGATCATGAAGTAGGTGATGATCGTGTCCCAGCCAATCGCGGTGAAGCTGAAACTCGACGCCGGCAGCTTGGCCACCAGTTCGTCCCAGCCGCCAACGCGGTATAGGCAGATTGGCAGCAGGATAAACATCAGGCCGACAGTCTTGATCACGAATTGCACGATGTCGGTGAGGGTCAGCGACCACATGCCGCCGATGGTCGAATACACCACCACCACGCCACCGCCCAACAGCACCGAGATCCAGAACGGCAGGCCGAACAGCACTTGCAGCACCGTGCCGATGGCCAGGATCGAGGTGACGCCGATCATCAGCGCGTAGGCCAGCATGATCACCGCGCTGGCCTGGCGGGCCATGGGGTTGTAGCGTTTTTCCAGCACCTGGGTGACGGTGAAGATCTTTAGCTTGAGCAACGGCTTGGCCAGGAACAGGTTCAGCGCAATGATCCCCATGCCCAGCGCGGCGCACAGCCAGAAGCCGGAGATGCCATGTACATAACCCAAGCGCACGGTACCGACGGTGGAGGCACCGCCCAAGACCGTGGCGGCCATGGTGCCCATGTACAGCGACGGCCCGAGGTTGCGACCGGCCACCAAATAGTCTTCGTGGGTCTTGGCACGGCGCATGCCGTAGTAACCGAGCACCAGCATGCCAGCGGCGTAGATGAGTACGACGAATAAATCCAAAGCCATGACGGCGGTTCTCCGATTATTTTTTTAGGTAGGGGAGTGGGCTGTGGTAAGTGCACTGCCTGTGGCAAGGGAGCTGGCTCCCGCGGGCCCATACACCGCAGCCGGCTCAGGAAAAACGCGCAGCAAGGTCAGGTAAACCACCGACGCCAACCCCAGCGTCACCGGCAAACTGATATCAATGCCATCGGCCAGATTGCCCAAGGGCCCGACAAACTGCCCCGGCAAGTTGACGAAGCACAGCCCCACCAACGCGCTCGGAATCCACGCTCCCAGCCCACGCCAATTCCAGCCATGGCTGAACCAGTAGCGGCCGCCGGTTTCTCCACGGGTGAACACCTGCAAGTCATCCGGGCAGTAGAAGCCGCGACGCACGATCAGGCCGATGATCATCATCACCATCCACGGCGTGGTGCAGGTGATGATCAGCACGGCGAAGGTCGACACGCTCTGCACCAGGTTGGCGGCGAAACGTCCGATAAAGATGAAGGCAATCGACATCACCCCGATCAGCAAGGTGGCCTTGACCCGCGACAGCAGGCGCGGGAACACGCTGGACATGTCCAACCCCGTGCCATACAGCGAGGTGGTGCCGGTGGACATGCCGCCGATCACCGCAATCAGGCACACCGGCAGGAAGAACCAGGTCGGTGCTACCGCCAGCAAGCCGCCGACGTAGTTGTTGGCCGCGATGTAGTCCGGTGCCTTGATCGCTACGATGGTCGCGGTGGCCAGGCCGAACAGGAACGGGATCAACGTGGCGATTTGCGCCAAGACCACCGCCAGCATGATGCGCATTTTCGGCGTCTCACGCGGGATGTAGCGCGACCAGTCACCCAGGAACGCACCGAAGGAAATCGGGTTGCTCATGGCCACTAGCGCAGCGCCAATGAAGGCAGCCCAGAAGCCGGTCTGGCCCATTGCGACAGTGCCTGCAAAGTGGCTGTCGAAGGCTGGCGCAAAGGCAAAGATCCCCAACAGGAACAGCAGACTCGCCGCCCATACCGCAATGCGGTTGACCCACAGCATGAAGCGAAAGCCGTAGATGCACACGGTCAGTACCAGGATCGCGAACACGCCGTAGGCCAAGCCCAGGGTCAGGTCGGTTTCCGGCAGGCCCACCAGACGTTTCGCACCGCCCACCAGTGCATCGCCTGAACTCCACACCGACAGTGAGAAGAAGGCAATCGCCGTCAGTAGCGACAGAAACGAGCCGACAATCCGCCCGTGCACGCCAAAGTGCGCACCGGAAGACACAGCGTTATTGGTGCCATTGATCGGTCCGAACAGGCCCATGGGCGCCAGGATCAGCGCACCCACCAGCACGCCCAGCACAATCGCCCAGGCACCGGCCTGGAACGACAAGCCAAACAGCACGGGAAAGGAACCCAGCACGGCGGTGGCAAAGGTATTGGCACCGCCGAAGATCAGTCGGAACAGATCCTTGGGGCCGGCGGTACGTTCATGGTCCGGGATCTGTTCGACCCCGTTGGTTTCTATCTTGCGAATACGTTTATCGTTGTTTTTATTATTCATGATCAGCTCCGATCACATTGGCTAAGGGGGCGGCAGCCCTTCCGGCATAGCGGACAAATGTTCGTGACAGGCCAGCCACAGGCCTTCTTTTTGTTGTGTGCCAGATCCTTGTCGTTTGAAGACAATGGTCTCGCGTTCCTGGCTAAAGAATTGCTCCCCGTTCATGCGCAGCTCGGTGGCCACGTCATGAATAAAAATCGCCACGTCGCCTTGCAGGCTGACGAAGCCATTGCTCGATGTGCAGGACAGCACCTCGAACCCCTGGTCCTCGCGCCAGCTGTCCCACAACGCCTGGTAGGCATCGCGACTGAGCAGCGGCTGGGGGAGGGTGTAGAACACAAAGCTGGCGTCGGCCGTGAACGCGCCGAAGTAGGCGGCGCGGTCATTGCGGGCGAAGGCTGCCACCAGGTCGGCGGCGGCTTGCAGAACCGGCTGCGCGCTCATCAGCGATGCGCCACGCCAGGCAGTACGCAAAGCATTTCGTACAGCAGGTTGGCGCCCAGCAGCGAGGTGTTGCCGGTGGTGTCGTAGGGCGGCGAAACTTCTACCAAATCGCAACCAACCAGGTCCAGGCCCTGGCAACCACGGATGATCTCGATGGCCTGGATGGTGGTGAGGCCGCCGATTTCCGGAGTGCCGGTGCCCGGTGCCCAGGCCGGGTCGATGCCGTCGATGTCAAAGCTCAGGTATACCGGGCCGTTGCCGACCTTTTCACGCACTTCGGCCATCAATGGCGCGAGGGAGTGGTGCCAGCATTCTTCGGCCTGGACTACACGGAACCCCTGTTTGCGGCTCCAGTTGAAGTCTTCGGCGGTGTAGCCCTGGGCGCGCAGCCCGATCTGCACCACACGGTCGCAGTCCAGCAGGCCTTCTTCCACCGCACGGCGGAAGGTAGTGCCGTGGGCGATTTTCTCGCCGAACATATGGTCGTTCACATCGGCGTGGGCATCGATGTGCACCAGGCCAACCTTGCCGTGTTTTTTGTGGATGGCGCGCAGGATCGGCAGGGTGATGGTGTGGTCGCCGCCCAGGGTCATGGGGATCACATCGTGTTCGAGGATCTCGTCGTAGGCCTCTTCGATGATGC
Organism: Pseudomonas kairouanensis; assembly: GCF_004682055.1. GTDB lineage: Bacteria > Pseudomonadota > Gammaproteobacteria > Pseudomonadales > Pseudomonadaceae > Aquipseudomonas > Aquipseudomonas kairouanensis. Next base: position 156,234 of record NZ_QUZU01000006.1, read on the forward strand.
GCACCGCGTCCAGCAGGTTGAACGTGTTGATCGCCACGTCGCCGATGTCGGCCACCGAGAGTGAGTCGAACGGTGCGGCGCCGGTGGCCATGTTGTAGGGGCGGATCATCACCGACTCGGCGCGGATTTCACGGGGCCCGAAACGGGTGCCGGCGCGCAGCGAGGTGCCGATGTCCAGGGGCACGCCGACAAAGGCGGCGTCCAGGCCCTTGGCGGTTTGCAGGTGGGGGAGTCGCATCATGGTGGCGATGCCGGCAAAGCGCGGCATTTCGTTGCCGCCCAGTGGTTGGTGAAAAATCTTGTCCACGGGAGTGCCTCATCGTTGTTTTGTTTGTTAGGGGCCGATTCTGCGAAATGTGTGGAAACGAAAGAATCGGCAGGGGCAAATACTTAGTTCAGATTTTTCTAAACTAATGCCTGGGGTAAACTCCCCAATCCTTGTAGGAGCGAGCTTGCTCGCGAAAAACCTGAGAGTGCCGCGTTCCTCCAGGTTTCCTGCGTGATCGTTGACGATCTTCGCGAGCAAGCTCGCTCCTACAGTTAGTGTGGAAATCTTATGGCCAACGCCTTGCCCGACCTGAAACTCCTGCGCATCTTCGTCAGCGTCGTGCGTCACCAGGGGTTCGCCAACGCCCAGCACGAACTCAACCTGTCCACCTCGGCTATCAGCACTTATATGAGCCAGTTGGAATCGGCGTTGGGCCTGGTGCTGTGCCATCGCGGGCGTGGCGGGTTCAGCCTGACCAGCAAGGGCGAGTTGTTTTATCAGGAAACCCTGCGCCTGTTGGGCGAACTGGAAGGCTTCGAGCAATACGCGGCCGCGTTGAAGGGCGAGCTGCGCGGCACCCTGAAACTCGGCGTGCTCGATTCCACCGTCAGCGACAAGGCCCTGCCATTCGCCGAAGTCATCGGCGCCTACAGCCTGGAACACCCGGCGGTACACCTGCATTTGTCGGTGATGAGCCCTTACGAGTTGCAACTGGGCGTTCAGGACAACCGCCTGGACCTGGCCATCGGTGCCTTTTCCAACCGCATGAGCGGGTTGATCTACATGCCGCTGTATCGCGAACAGCACTGGCTGTATTGCAGCACCCGCCACCCGTTGTTCAACGAGCGGCGCATTCCCGAACAAGTCATCACCCAGCAACGCATGGTGGGCCGTGGCTATTGGAGCCAGGCGGAACTGGCGCGCCACGGTTTCAAGCACAGCGCGGCCACGGTGGAAAGCATGGAGGCCCAACTGATTCTGGTGCTGTCTGGCGCCTATATCGGCTACCTGCCGGAACACTACGCCCAGGCCTGGGCCGACAAGGGTGATTTGCGCGTGCTGCTGCCGGCAACCTTTGGCTACCAGGCGCCGTTCTCGATGATCATGCGCCGTGGTCGCAGCCGCGAGCCGTTGATCCAGACCTTTCGTGACTTGCTCAAAACCCAGCTCAACCAGGCCTGATAAACCATGTCCAGACCCCAGTGTTCCCGTTGCCTCAGGCCTGTCACCCATTGCCTGTGCCCTTTGATCCCCAGCCTTCACAGCCGCACCCGCATATTGCTGCTGCAACATCCGAGTGAGGTCAACCATGCACTCAATACCGCGCGGTTGGCGGCGTTGGGGTTGAACAATGCGCAACTGGTGGTGGGCGAGGTGTTTGAGGAGTTGGCGACGTTACTGAACGTGCCGGGCTATCAGGCGCGGTTGTTGTTTCCGGCGGACGATGCGCAGACGCTGCAGGCCTATGAGCCCCAGGATCAGCCCTTGCTGCTGGTGGTGCCGGATGGTACGTGGCGCAAGGCGCGCAAGATGCTGCACCTCAACCCGTTGTTGGCGGCGTTGCCTCGGGTGACCTTGCCCGAGGGCGCAGTTTCGCGCTACCGGCTGCGCAAGGCTCCGGCGCCGGGTGCGTTATCGACGGTGGAAGCGATCGTTCAGGCCTTGCAGGCGCTAGAGGCGCCGACGTCTTTCGAGGCGTTGCTCAACCCATTTGACGCGCTGATCGAAGGGCAGATTGCCGCAATGGGCCCCGGTGTTTTCGAAAAAAACCACGGCTGAACCCTGGTACTACATAGCTACCGAAGCGGCTGGCGGCGATTGGATAGGCTGAGCTTTTTTCTGGGAGCAGAAAAATGGCCGAGCCGCTGAACCCTGCTGCATCACAAGATCCGGTGTCCGAATTCATCGCCGATCAAGAGTCACCGTTAATGACGGCTCCAGAATGGACCGCCTTGCAGGCGCTGGACTTGATTCGGGCAAATTTCGATAGTTTCCTCGCCAACTTCAATGACGAGGAGAAACTTGAGTACGTGCGGTTGCAAAGGGGCTGGATCGAGGCCCAGCGTACGGTCGAGCGGGCCATTGCGCAATTCACCCAAACCTTTGAGCAGCAGGCAATGGGCCTGTTGCGTAGCGAGCTTAAAACGCTGACGGGTCAGGATATCGATCCCGCCGTGGCGAAAATCCATACCCGCTACCTCGCGTCTTCCCAGCGTGTTAGGCGCGCATCGAATGAAAGTGAGGTCATAAAAGTGGCGAGCCTCACGCTGTGGGACGCCGCTTGCCGCAACTATGACGGGTTGACCGGTTGGAGCTACCCGGGTCGAACGGGTTTGGCCGATGCCAGCTATCTGGACAGCAACATTAACGCCAGCGCTGGCGAATTCATCGCGCTGGTGCGTCGGCTCAATCTCGGCGGGCAACTCAAACAGCAATTGAATGATGCGCTGCGCGGCAATGGTGCGTTGGGTGAAAGCTTCCTGGGCTTGGCCAGTGCCGAATTTGAATTCGCTTTGATCGACGCCTTGAAAAACACCACGCTCAGTCACATTGATCGTGCCAAATATCATCAAGTCAAACGAGCCCTGGCAGGAGCGACTCCCTGGGGCTTAACCGAAGAAATGCGCCTGTTTGTCCCCCACGGAGCGGACAACGTCAGCTTGTTGCCGCAAAGTATCGGCTTGACCGGGCAATACGTAGCGCCACCGCCGGGCGATCACTTGAGTATTCCCCACCTGGTCTTTTCGGTCAGCGGCTGTGCGGGGGCATTCAGTTTTTTCCCGAATCGGCCCGGGGGGGCTTTGCGTCACCATGACAGTGCCCGAACCGCCTGCGCAGAGTTCCATGTCGCCTTTCATGGGTTCTACCGCAGGGGCAAGGTCGATTGGCTGTACCAGATGATGTCGTTGCGTGACGCTGCTCGTCTCATCCAGCTTGCCAAGGTCACGGCGCGCCCGCCAAACCTGAATTTTTTTGCCAATTTTCTTTATGACTTGGTGCAGGCGATGCCCAAGGTCGATCACCCGGGGACCATCGGCTATGTACGCGTCGTAATAAAAAAGACGCCGGTTGTCGCCATGCACGACCTCTATATCAAGCGCTGCCGAGCCAACCTGCAAGAACTCGCCAACGAAACGCCGGGTTTTATGTCGACGTTGATTGAGCTGTTTCAGACCGTGCTCAGTGAAGTCCTCAACGTGCTGCTGATCCCGGTGCCTGGCGCCTTGAAAGGCCTGGGGCGGGCGCGTGCCTTCGGGATGTTCGTGGCGCTGGCACAGTCGCTGGTGGGGGGCGGTACCCAGGCGCTCCAGAACGAGCCTGGCGACGTGTTGCAAGGGCTGATCGACCTGGCGGACTTGCTGGTCAGTGGCCGTTTACACACCCGCTTGGCCAAGAGCGTGCTACGCCGCCATCAGCGTTTGTATCAGCAACTGTCGAAGCCACGCAGTGCCGTTGCCGACACCCCGCAGCCGACCGGTCCGCCGTTGCTCGAAAGAATGCTCGGTAGCCCAGACGCGCCTGCCCGGGCCCTGACGAACGTGCTTGATATCAGTGGCACTTCCCACGAAACCCTGAACCAAGTGTGGGAGGGCGCCACACCCTCGGCGTCGTTGGCAGAGGCGTCGCATCGGTTCAGGACCGATCGATTGATAGAGTGGGTCGCTAATGGCGCGGGCCCTGAACGCCCCGCGCCCGCCGGCGTGGTTGAAGTCATGGCACCGCTGCTGACCCAGTTGGATCAGTGGCCAGCGGGCACGGCCTTGAGTATCACCAACCCACAAGGCCTGGAGTTGCGTCGCTACAGCAAAGATCCGGCGCAGCCGGTGACGGTTACCCTCTACGTGACAGTGCAGGAAAACTTTCTGTTCGCCTATGCCACACCGCCTCGCCTTACGATGCATTTGCCGAGCGCCATCGTGGCGTTGCTGCCCGGCCAATTTCCTGGCGGTGAGCCGCTGGTTCGCCAACATCTGGCGGCCAAGGCCAAAGCCCTGGGCGCCGATTTGTTTGACGCACTCACGCGCTTTGCCCAAGCCAATCGCCTGGGGGCCAAGGGCGCCAGCGCGTCGGTGCGTCGCCTGTTGCCGGATCATGTGGGCGCCGAGGGTGATGTCCCCGCGGTGGTTGCGCAGTTGCGGGCGTTGCACCCGCACTTGAGCCAGGAACGGTTGCTTGAGGTGCTGCGTGGGCACCCATTGTCCGAGCATCAGCAAACCCAATTGCTGGAATCGCAGTTGCAGCCTGAGGCGTTGTACCTGGCCTTGCGTGCTGCACGGCGGACAGCGCGTCGGGAGGCCATTGTGGATGGGCTTTTCCATGGGCGCAGCTTTGACCGGCAAACCCAGAACTGGGCGGCTGCGTTCGTCAAAGGGATGCTGAGTGATCTCACCGGGCGAGCGTTGGTCGTCAGCCCGGCCGGACGCGGCGTGCCTTATGTTGCCAAGGACAGCAAGGATCGCACGCTGGTCGTGATTGATCATCGTCAAGGACGGTTTTCTGCGTATGACCCACACGCACTGCGCACCAGTGAAATGCTGACCGGTGTCGATAGCTTCTATGACGCCGTCGTGCGGCAACTGTCCGGGCCTGAGCGCATTCAGCTAAGCCTTTCTGCGCAGCAGGCCATCGCTGATCTACGCCAACAGGTTGGCAGTGCAGTGCTGCGCAATCGTGCGCTCGATGGTTCGTTTTATCCGTATCGGCGAGAGATCACGCAGTACGCCCGGGCGGTCGATACCTCGGGTATCACCAACGTGCCCGACGCCCTCGGTTTTTACCGCTTGGGTTCGGACCACTTCCTGTTTATCGACGGCGAATATTTGCGGGTCACACAGGTCGATCCTGCGCAGCCTTGGCGCATCCAGCATCCGCTATTGAACGATGCGTATGCGCCTGCATTGACACACAACGGTGCAGGCGCCTGGCGCCATGAGTGGGAAAACCCGCTGACCTGGGAGGGGCAGCGGCCGTTTTATCGGCTGGGGCCTCTGGTGCGCTTGTTGTCGCCGGATGCAATCACGCAGATCCAGCAGATCAGTGGCATCACCCCAGATATTCTGCGGCGGGTGCATGTGCGCAATGAGCGCCCTCCGGCCATTCTCGTGCAGACCGTCGAGCGTTTCAGGGTGAACCAGCGGGTCAAGTCGGGGGTGGAGACCGGGGCGGACTTTTTCGACCAGTTGCTTGGCGAAGTCGGTCCTGATAGCGCGGATGCATTGGTGGGGCGCAATGGCGTCGAACGTGCAGATCAGGTCACTGTGTTGGAAACCAAAGTCGCGTTGGACAAGCCTTTGATGGAGCACCTTTTTTTCGAGGTGTTGTGCGCTGGCAGCCAGCATTCTGATAACCCTCTGGCGCAAGTGCTACAGCGTGCTAACCCCGGACTGACCAAACAGATCGCTGAAGACCTTGTGCACGACATCACACCGGCCGAGCGCCAAAGCCTGGAGAACGGCAAAGTCCCCGCATCACTGAACGCAGCGATCCGTTGGTGGGTAGAGTACTTGCGCAAAACCAGGGCCCTGGAAAGCGTGCACCTGCCTGCCGCAGCCAATGAGGACAGCTCCACAGCGATCCTGCATGCATTGCCGCAGATCGACGGTTGGCCGGCACATTTGCGGGTGGAGCTGTGGAAGGACGGTTTTCTGCGTGCCAGCGTGGGCCCTTTCGACGGTTCGCTCAAACGCATCGTGGTGGCCGTATCCAATCAGTACCAGGTCTATATTCCATTGGCGAACGGAGAGCGCAAGCCGACCGGCCGCGTCGGTCCGTTTCTTGAAGTTTTGTTGGCGTCGATGCCGCTGGCCGAGCGTCAATCGTTGGGTTATATCGAGGGTGCTGGAGAGGAGGAGTTGGTGGCGCAGGTCTGTTCCCGCCTGCAGAGAAAATGGGAGTATGCCCAAACCTTCCGGGAAATCGGGCGTCGGCCTCATTTTCATCCCCCACAGCGTGTGGCGGATGGGCGGATCGGTTACCCGCTGAGCGGTTGGGGGCTGGGGCCGACGGAGCGTCAGCAGGTCGCTCGCTTGCGCGTGTTGTATCCGTCAAGAACGGACGACGAAGTTTTGCAGCTATGGAGGGACGCTGGCGACTCGGTTCAAGAGCGCGATGCAATGATTGACTATCTGTACAGGGAACGTGAAGCCATGAACGCTGCGTTGGCGCAATGGCTTCTAGTTGCGCCGGACGGCCAGGCGCGCGATGCACGGGCGTTGGCGGTTGAGCGGATAAAAAGATGCTGGGCGAAGGAGCCCTCCGCTCACGGGACCGCGATGGTCAAGGAGCTGAACCTCGATGGCCTGGACCTGACTGATCTGCCGGTGTTGGGTGCTCATTTTGGTCATGTGGAGGTGCTGAGCCTTAAAAATAACCAGCTTTCTCAATTGCCCCAGCGTTTCCTGCGGTGCTTTCCGGGCGTGACCAGGGTTTACCTGAGCCATAACCTGTTTGAGCGACTCCCGGTGGGGCTTTCCAGAATGCCGCACCTCAGAGCCTTGTACCTGAATAACAATCGACTCAAATTCAACCTGGGGGATGTGATCCATTTGAGCGAAATGACCCAACTGCGGGTATTGGATTTGTCCTCTAACCCACTCCGGCAGGGGCAACGCCTGAACCTGTATGGATTGCGCTACCTGCGGTATTTGAGCGTGCGCAACACTCAACTGGATAACCTGCCCAAAGGTGCTGTCACCCTGAGCTGGCTTGAGGTCTTTGACCTGCGGGATAACCGAATCACAGTACTCACGCATTCTGATCTGTTTATTAACCCTGATGTCCACCGTGCCATGGATCTGTCCGGCAACCCTTTGTCGCAAGGCACACTCCAGATGCTTCGTCTCTACCGTGAGCAGCCGGGGCGTTCAGACATCTACTTCGGGTTGCACCCGCATAACGTGCGCATCACAGCCAGTCCCGATCGTTGGTTGGCGGTGCTGGCGGTCAGGGACGTACCGTTGCACCTGGCGCTGTGGCAAGACCTGCAGGCGCGTGAGATTTTCGGTGGTTTTTTCACCCTGATCGAGCGTATTTCCGCTGATCCAAAATTGGTTGCGCCGGGGTATAGAACCCTGCGCGAAGACCTGGCCCGAAGGGTCTGGGGGCTGATCGAAGGGGCCGCCAATCACCAGGAACTGGCTACGATCATGTTCAATCATCGGTATGAAATGAATCGTGGTGTGAATGGCTGGATGGTGTCGCTCAACGATCTGGAACTGAAGTTCAGGATGTTCGAGCTGCTCCGATTGGGCGGCAGTGATGCCATGCCTCTCTTGAACTGTTTTCGCGCCGCAAGCCGGTGGGCAGCCATCACGAACGCGATCCTGTTGGTTGAGCCTCATCAGGCGCCGGAGCTGGCGGGAACGCGCATATTGGCCTACCGAATCGCGCTGTCCCAGACCCTGGACCTCCCACTGGGATTCGATCAGCGACTGGACCGAACCTTGGGTACCCCCAGCCCGGAGTCGGTCGCCGCGATGCGCAACAACATCGTTGCCAATGAGGCGCTGTTGGACTGGCCTGCGCTGCTGGTTCAGGAGGAATATTGGGTGCTGTTTGTGCAAGCAAAATACTCGGCGCAATTTCAAACCACGCTGGGTCATTACGATCGGGAGCTAGAGATTGCGTTGGATCGCGTCAATTCGGCAGAGTTGACCGAAGGGGCTTACCTGGCCCTAATCGACGAGCTTTCGGCCCAGCGCCGAGTCGATGAGGGCACCCTGCTTCTGGCATTGACTCTGGGCGAGTGGACCAACCTGAATGGGGCCGCAGACCCTGCTTATATCTATCAGCCATAAGCACCATACTTTGCGTGATATGGCCCGCCGACGTTTGCCGGTATGATGTTGGCCCCCGCAGTCTGGATTGCGAATACGCCATGACCTTGCAGTACCCAACAATCGCCGATTGCGTCGGCAACACGCCCCTGGTCCGCTTGCAACGCATGGCGGGAGAAACCAGCAACACCCTGTTGCTCAAGCTCGAAGGCAACAACCCGGCTGGCTCGGTAAAAGACCGCCCGGCACTGTCGATGATCACCCGCGCCGAGTTGCGCGGGCAGATCAAGCCCGGCGACACCCTGATCGAAGCCACCTCGGGCAACACCGGCATCGCGCTGGCCATGGCCGCCGCGATCAAGGGTTACAAGATGGTGTTGATCATGCCCGACAACGGCAGCGCCGAGCGCAAGGCCGCCATGACCGCCTATGGCGCCGAGCTGGTACTGGTGACCCAGGAAGAGGGCATGGAAGGCGCCCGCGATCTAGCCGAGCGTATGGCCGCCGAAGGCCGTGGCCAGGTGCTGGACCAGTTCGCCAACGGTGACAACCCCGAGGCGCACTACACCACCACCGGCCCGGAGATCTGGCGCCAGACCGGGGGCACCATCACCCATTTCGTCAGCTCCATGGGCACCACCGGCACTATCATGGGCAACTCGCGCTACCTCAAGGAGCAGAACCCCGAGATCCAGATCGTCGGCCTGCAACCGATGGAAGGCGCGGCCATCCCTGGTATCCGCCGCTGGCCCGAAGAGTATCTGCCGAAGATCTACAATTCGACCCGCGTGGACCGCATCATCGACATGGCCCAGCGTGAAGCCGAAGACACCACCCGTCGCCTGGCCCGTGAAGAAGGTATCTTCTGCGGCGTCTCCTCCGGTGGCGCCGTGGCCGGTATGTTGCGTTTGTCCAAAGAAGTGGAAAACGCGGTGATCGTCGCGATCATCTGTGACCGAGGCGACCGTTACCTGTCGACCGGCATCTTCGACGAACCCAACTGATGGCCAAGCAAGAGAGAGGCCTGCGCTTCCAACCGACGGGCGGCAGCCGAGCCCCACAGATTCCGGTGGGCAAGAAACAACGCCTGACCATCGAGCGCCTGGCCAACGATGGCCGAGGCATTGTGTTCTTCGAAGGCCGCACCTGGTTTGTGAATGGCGCACTGGCCGGCGAAGAAGTGGAGGCACGGGTGTTGGGCGCCCACGGCAAGATCGTCGAGGCCCGTACCGAACGAGTGTTCACGGCCAGCGAACTGCGCCGACCGGCACCCTGTGCCCACGTTGGCCGCTGCGGCGGTTGCAGCGTGCAACACTTGCCCCATGCCGAACAACTTGCCCTGAAACAGCGCATGCTTGCCGAGCAACTGTCCCGCGTGGCCGGTGTCGAACCGCAAGAGTGGGCAGCGCCGTTGAGCGGCCCGGAATTCGGCTACCGCCGCCGCGCCCGCGTGGCGGTGCGTTGGGATGCCAAGGCGAAAAAACTCGAAGTCGGTTTCCGGGCCGTGGCCAGCCAGGACATCGTTGCCATCGATGATTGCCCGGTACTGGTACAGGCCTTGCAACCGATCATGCAGCGCCTGCCAAACATGTTGCGCCGCCTGAGCAAACCCCAGGCCCTGGGGCATGTGGAGTTGTTCAGTGGTACGACCATTGCCGTGTTGCTGCGGCATATGGCGCCGTTGTCCGATGCGGATTTGCAGGTGTTGAAAGAATTTTGCGCCTTCCATGAAGCCCAATTGTGGCTGCATGGCGAGGGCCAGCCGGAGCCGGTAGACGCCGACGCGGCGTTGGGTTTTCGATTGGAACAGTGGGACTTGGAGCTGGCTTATCGCCCGGGCGACTTCGTGCAAGTCAACGCCGGTGTCAATGAAGCGATGGTTGCCCAAGCTTTTGAATGGCTGGCGCCACAACCCGATGAGCGGGTGCTGGACCTGTTTTGCGGCCTGGGCAACTTCGCCCTGCCACTGGCGCGTCAGGTGCGTGAAGTGGTGGCGGTGGAAGGTGTACAGGCCATGGTGGACCGGGCGGCCCTCAATGCCGTCAGCAACGATTTGCATAATGCGCAGTTTTTTCAGGCCGATTTGTCCCAGCCTTTGACCGACGCGGAATGGGCCAAACAGGGCTTTTCTGCGGTACTCTTGGACCCACCCCGTGACGGTGCCCTGGAGGTTGTGCGCAAGCTCGCCGCCTTGGGAGCCAAGCGTTTGGTGTATGTGTCCTGCAACCCGGCCACGCTGGCGCGGGACACGGTTGAGTTGGTCAAGCAAGGCTACCGGCTAAAACGTGCCGGGATCCTCGACATGTTTCCGCAGACAGCGCATGTCGAGGCCATGGCGTTATTTGAAGCGGGCTAGGATGCCCGTTTAATCCGACTGGCCTGCACTCGCCCTGGCCGTGACCTGCCAGGGCGTGTGTGTAAGCTTTAATAGGTAAAGCAGGTCAGCGATGATTTCTGGCGCATCGAAGGTGCGTCGTAGGGAAGGTAAGCAAGATGGTACAGGTGAGAGCACACCAGCCGATCAACACCGACGGCAGTATCAATCTGGAGGCATGGCTGGACCATGCCATCAGTGTCGACCCGGCACTGGACCGTGAAGCCTTGAAAGCCGCCTGCGAGTTCGCTCGTGAGTCTGAGCAGCAAGACAATGCGGCCAAGAACCTGTGGGCCGAGGGCACTTCAAGCTTTCGCACGGGGCTTGAAATCGCCGAGATCCTTGCCGATCTCAAGATGGACCAGGATTCGCTGATCGCCGCCGTGCTCTATCGCGGCGTGCGTGAAGGGCACATTCCGTTGCCCACCGTCAGCCAGCGTTTTGGCGCCGTGGTGGCCAAGCTGATCGACGGCGTGCTGCGCATGGCCGCCATCAGCGCCAGCCTCAGCCCGCGCCAGTCCATGGTGTTGGGTACCCAGGGCCAGGTCGAGAACCTGCGCAAGATGCTGGTGGCAATGGTCGACGACGTTCGCGTCGCCCTCATCAAGCTGGCCGAGCGCACCTGCGCGATCCGTGCGGTCAAGACCGCCGATGACGAGAAGCGCAACCGCGTGGCCCGCGAGGTGTTCGACATCTACGCGCCGTTGGCCCACCGCCTGGGCATCGGCCATATCAAGTGGGAGCTGGAGGATTTGTCCTTCCGCTACCTCGAACCCGACCAATACAAACAGATTGCCACGCTGCTGCACGAGCGACGGCTTGACCGTGAGCGCTTTATCACCGATGTGATGAACCAGCTGCGCTCCGAGTTGCAGGCCACCGGCGTCGATGCCGACATCAGCGGCCGTGCCAAACACATTTATTCCATCTGGCGCAAAATGCAGCGCAAGGGTCTGGCCTTCAGCCAGATCTACGACGTACGTGCCGTGCGCGTGCTGGTGCCAGAGATGCGCGACTGCTACACCGCGCTGGGCATCGTCCACACCCTATGGCGGCACATCCCCAAAGAGTTCGACGACTACATCGCCAACCCCAAGGAAAACGGCTATCGCTCGCTGCACACCGCCGTGATCGGCCCCGAGGGCAAGGTGCTGGAAGTGCAGATCCGCACCCACGCCATGCACGAAGAGGCCGAGCTGGGTGTGTGCGCGCACTGGCGCTACAAGGGCACAGACGTCAAGGCCGGCTCCAACCAGTACGAAGAGAAAATCTCCTGGCTGCGCCAGGTGCTGGAATGGCACGAAGAGCTGGGCGATATCGGCGGGCTGGCCGAGCAGCTGCGCGTGGATATCGAGCCGGACCGGGTCTACATCTTCACCCCGGACGGCCACGCCATCGACTTGCCCAAGGGCGCCACGCCGTTGGATTTTGCCTACCGCGTGCACACCGAGATCGGCCACAACTGCCGGGGCGCCAAGATCAACGGGCGCATCGTGCCGCTCAACTACAGCCTGCAAACCGGTGAACAGGTCGAGATCATCACCAGCAAGCACGGCACGCCGAGCCGCGACTGGCTGAACCCGAACCTGGGCTATATCACCACCTCGCGGGCGCGGGCGAAGATCGTTCACTGGTTCAAGTTGCAGGCGCGTGACCAGAACGTCGCCGCCGGCAAGACCCTGCTCGAACGCGAACTGGCACGTCTGGGCCTGCCTCAGGTGGACTTCGACAAGCTGGCCGAAAAAGCCAACATGAAGATCGCCGAAGACATGTTCGCCGCCCTCGGTGCCGGCGACCTGCGTTTGGCGCAATTGGTCAACCTGGCCCAACAACTGGTAGAGCCGGAACGTGGCAGCGAGCAACTGGAGCTGATCCCACGCAAAGCCACCGGCTACAAGCCCGGCAAGCGTGGCGATATACAGATCCAGGGCGTGGGCAACCTGATGACGCAAATGGCCGGCTGCTGCCAGCCGTTGCCGGGCGATGCCATCGTGGGCTACATCACCCAGGGCCGAGGTGTGAGCATTCACCGCCAGGATTGTGCGTCGGTGCTGCAACTGGGCGGGCGCGAGCCGGAGCGGATCATTCAGGTCAGCTGGGGGCCGGTGCCGGTGCTCACGTACCCGGTGGATATCGTCATTCGTGCGTACGACCGTTCCGGCTTGCTGCGGGATGTGTCCCAAGTGCTGCTCAATGAGCGCATCAACGTGCTGGCGGTCAACACCCGCTCGAACAAAGAGGACAACACTGCGTTGATGTCCCTGACCATCGAAATTCCGGGGTTGGACGCGTTGGGGCGGTTACTGGGGCGGATTTCCCAGTTGCCGAACATCATTGAGACGCGGCGTAACCGCACCCCATGATTAGCGGAATGAACGCGGACTAAAATGTGGGAGCGGGCTTGTGTGGAAGCGGGCTTGCTCGCGAATACGGTGGTTCAGTCACCAGGTGTATTGACTGGCACACCGCTTTCGCGAGCAAGCCCGCTCCCACATTTGATCTTCAGCGTTCCCACTTCATCGGAAAGAGATCGATGTATTCATTAGACGACCTGCTGCATTTGATGAACCGTCTACGCGACCCGCAGTACGGCTGCCCTTGGGACATCAAGCAAACCTACGCCACTATCGTGCCGCATACCCTGGAAGAGGCCTACGAAGTTGCCGACGCTATCGAGCGCGGTGACTTTGATCATCTGCAAGGTGAGCTGGGCGACTTGTTGTTCCAGGTGGTGTATTACAGCCAGCTGGCGCGGGAAGAAGGGCGTTTCGAATTCGCCGGCGTTATCGATAGCATCACCCGCAAGCTGATCCGTCGCCATCCCCACGTGTTCCCCACGGGCGACTTGTATGCGCCGCTGGATATCCCGCAGCTCACCGAAGAGCAGGTCAAGCAGCGTTGGGAGCAGATCAAGGCCGAGGAGCGTGCAGAAAAGTCCGGCGCGCCAGAGCAATTATCCCTGCTGGACGATGTACCCACTGCACTGCCGTCTCTGTCTCGCGCTGCGAAATTGCAAAAACGCGCCAGCCAGGTTGGCTTTGACTGGCCGTCCGCCTTGCCGGTGGTGGACAACGTGCGCGAAGAGTTGGATGAAGTGCTCGAAGCCATGGCTGACAACGACCCGGTCGCCATCGCCGATGAGGTCGGTGACCTGCTGTTCGCAGCGGTCAACCTGGCCCGTCATCTCAAGGTCGACCCGGAAACCGCGCTGCGTGGCGCCAATGCCAAGTTCGAGCGACGCTTCCGATTTATCGAGCAGGCATTGCGCGACACGCACAAACCCATAGAAGATTGCACCCTCGAAGAGTTGGACGCCCTGTGGGGTGAAGCCAAACGTCAGGAAAAGAACATGTCCAGCTGCGGTTGAGCGGCTGCCTAAGTGAGTAAGCACCATGAGCATTTCCCTTCGCGATCAGTTGCTCAAAGCAGGTCTGGTCAACCAAAAGCAGGCCAAGCAGGTCGGCAAAGAGAAACAGAAGCAGCAGCGCCTGGTCCACAAGGGCCAGATCGAGGCCGATGACACCCAGGCCCGCCTGGCTGCCGAAGCCAAGGCCGAGAAGGTCAAGCGCGACCAGGAGCTGAACCGCCAGCAGCAGGAAAAAGCCGAGGCCAAAGCCCGCACGGCCCAGGTCAAGCAACTGATCGAAACCTCGCGCCTGCCCAAGCTGACCACCGAGGACTATTACAACTTCGTGGATGACAAGAAGGTCAAGCGCCTGTCGGTCAACACCCTGATGCGCAACAAACTGAGCAACGGCTCCCTGGCCATCGTGCATCACGGTGGCGGCTACGAGATGATCCCGCGTGAGGCGGCGCTGAAGATCCAGGAGCGTGCACCGGAGCGTATCGTGCAGCTCAATATCCTCACCGAAAGCCAAGTGCCGGATGAGGATGATCCGTACGCGGCTTACCAGATCCCGGATGATCTGATGTGGTAAGGCTGTAGAAACAACAAACCCCGCTCAGAAGGCGGGGTTTTTGTTTTAGGTACTCCGGCTGCGTGGGCTGGAGTACCTATCGTATTTTCAATACTCAGGAGCTTTGTGCCTGGCGTTTCATCTCAAGCGACTCAAGCTCGTTTTTATAGTTGTGAGCGTCGCTTTCGTTATGAAACATGCCGACCAGCATGTCTTGTTGATGTACATCCCAGATGTGAATCCCATGAGCCACTGCTTCGTGGGACATATGTTCGTCGTCGCGTTCAGTTACTTTTACAGTCATCTGCTTGCTCCAATCTCTGGTGGATCTGCGGCAAGTCGTCGCAGGCCTCTTTTATATGTTTTGTTAGCTTGCTAAGTAAACCGACTTTTCGCGCAACAAGTCTTTGCGTGAAATGCAACAGTGCTGGAGGCCGCGTAAACCGTAGGGTTTGCTCGCGGGGTGCAGAGTTTTATGACAGAAGTTTCATGTTCAGTTCAGGCTTGAGCCTTGTATTGGCCCTACCGGCGCCATCGGGGGCTTGCCCCCGATAGCGGTAGAGGCTTGAGCACAAAATCTTCAGGCAAAAAAAAGCCCCGCATTCAGCGAGGCTCCTTTTTGACTCATCAGTGCATCAGCTACCTTTGACAGCCTTACCGTCAACAGTACCGTCCTGCAGCATGATGTTGTATTCCTTGCCGTCGGTCTCGACCTGACGCAGGGCAACCAGGATGCCGCCCTGGTCCTTGGCAAACCACATCTGGGTGATGCGCTTGCTTTGCGTCGGGTCACGCACGCGCTCAACCTTGATCGCGTCAATGGAGCCGACCTTGGTCTGGACCTTTTCCGGGCCGATTACGCGAAAGTCGTAAGTGTCGACATCGGTACCTTCGACCACGTTGTAGCTCATGCTTTTCTTGCCGGCAGCAACGTCGCGCTGCAGGGCCAACTGGTAGGTCGACTTGTCGAGCATGCCCGTTTGCAGGGGCACATTGACCGGGTCTTTGTTTTCAAAGCCGGTGACTTTCTTGGCGGATTGGTCGAAGTCCAGGTTGATCTTCTTGGCTTTACCCAGGCCGCCGCGTTCGAAGGTGTAGCTCTTGGGTTGCAGGGTGTCCTTGTCGAACAGGATCACGCTGGTTTCGGTGAGGCTGGCGATCATCATCGAGGCCTTGAAGTTCAAGGTCCAGGTGCCATCGCCATTCTTGGCCAGGCTGCGTTCAGCCGAACCACTCATGGGCAACTGTTTCCAGTCGGCGGTGTAGCTCACGGAGAAAGGGTGAAGGTCCGCTGCTTGCACGGCAGGCAAGGCAAACAGAGCAAAAGCGAAGAGCAAGGCGCGACGCATAAAATCTCCTAGGTTCGAATCAAGTGGCCGCTGGCCGCAAGTAACTGACCGTCCAATAATGCACCCTGGTCACCAAGAATCAACCGGCCCTCGGCAAACCAGCGTACTGCCAGCGGGTAAATCCTGTGTTCCTGGGTGTGAACCCGTTGCGCAAGGCTCTGCGCCGAGTCGTCAGACTCTACCGGAACCACTGCCTGTACGACCAGAGGCCCGCCATCGAGTTCCTCGGTGACAAAGTGCACGCTGCAGCCGTGTTCGCTGTCGCCGGCGTCAAGCGCCCGCTGGTGCGTGTGCATGCCTTTGTATTTGGGGAGCAGGGAAGGGTGGATATTGAGCAGGCGCCCGTCATAGTGCCGTACGAAATCAGCGCTGAGGATGCGCATGAAACCGGCCAGTACCACGAGTTGGGGATTGAAGGCGTCGATCAGTTCGACCAAGGCTGCGTCGAAGGCCTCGCGGCCCTCGAACGCCTTGTGATCCAGGGAGCGAGTGTCGATACCCGCGTCCCTGGCGCGTTGCAGGCCGTAGGCGTCGCTGCGGTTGGAGATCACCGCAGCGATGCGCACCGGGCTGTCGCCGGTGCGCGTGCTGTCGATCAGGGCCTGCAAGTTACTGCCGGTGCCGGAGAGCAGCACCACGACATCACAGGTCTGGGGCATCAGTGAGCCTTGAGGTTCTTCAGTTCAACCTGGGCTGCGCCTTCGGCGGCAGTCGCGATCTGGCCGATGACCCAAGGCTGCTCGCCCGCTTCACGCAATACATTCAGCGCGGTTCCGACGTGCTCTTGAGCCACGCAGATCACCATGCCCACGCCGCAGTTCAGCACGCGGTGCATCTCGGTTTCGTTGACGTTGCCTTTTTCTTGCAGCCAGTCGAATACCGCAGGGCGCTGCCAGCTGGCCACGTCGACGATCGCCTGGGCGCCTTTTGGCAGCACGCGCGGGATGTTGTCCAGCAGGCCGCCACCGGTGATGTGGGCCATGGCTTTAACCGCGCCAGTGTCCTTGATCAGCTTGAGCAGTGGCTTGACGTAGATGCGGGTCGGGGCCATCAGCAGGTCGGTCAGCGGCTTGCCGTCGAGCTGGATGTTCTCGATGTCGGCGCCGGACACTTCGATGATCTTGCGGATCAGCGAGTAGCCGTTGGAGTGCGGGCCGGACGAAGGCAGGGCCAGCAGGGCATCACCCGCGGCAACCTTGGAGCCGTCGATGATTTCGGCTTTCTCTACAACGCCGACGCAGAAGCCGGCCAGGTCGTAGTCTTCGCCTTCGTACATGCCAGGCATTTCAGCGGTTTCGCCGCCCACCAGGGAGCAGCCCGACAGTTCGCAACCGGCGCCAATGCCGGTCACCACCTGGGTGGCGGTCTCGACGTTGAGCTTGCCGGTGGCGTAGTAGTCCAGAAAGAACAACGGCTCGGCGCCGCACACCACCAGGTCATTGACGCACATGGCCACCAGGTCGATGCCGATGCTGTCGTGCTTGTTCAGGTTCAGGGCCAGGCGCAGCTTGGTGCCCACGCCGTCGGTGCCGGACACCAGCACAGGCTGTTTGTAGCCGGCCGGGATCTCGCAGAGGGCGCCAAAACCGCCCAGGCCGCCCATGACTTCGGGGCGCGCAGTGCGCTTGGCGACGCTCTTGATGCGTTCGACCAATGCTTCACCGGCGTCGATGTCTACACCGGCGTCCTTGTAGCTCAGGGAGGGTTGCTTGCTCATGATCCAGGCCTTTAGGGGGGATTCAGGGGTAACGACCGAGCAGGCAGGCGCTTTTGGTAAAAGGCCCAGCCGTTGACGGTCTGCGAAGGCGCGCGATTTTATCAGGCTTGAAGGGCAGCGGCCATCCTCGGGCCGACAGCAGGGCCATATGAGGTTAAAAAAATGCTAATCGCCCCTGTCTTGCTGCGTATTAAGGTATAGCCTTTACTGCGCTAGCGTTATGACAGTACGAAAACTTACCAGGACCCTGTGAATGTTTTACCGGTCGCTGTGGTCACAGCCTTGTCTCACCGGTTTCACGCGGTCTGTTCCAGCCGCTAAATTTGTCGTTCGGGAATCTTCCATGCGTCTGTGTAAATTCTTCTTTGTGGGCTGCTTGTCGTTGGTCAGCCTGGCGAGTCATGCCGAAACCCTCAATGGCCTCTATCAAGTCCTCGAACCGGTTAGCAGCCAGTCGCCCCAAGAGCGTGACCAGGCTACCCAGCGAGCGGTGCAGACCCTGGTGATTCGCCTGACCGGCGATGCCAAGGCCGCCGATGGCCCAGGCCTGGCGGCGGTGCGTAAAGACCCGCAACAAATCATCAGTCAGTACGGCTACGACGCCGGCCCGCCGGAAAGCCTGCAAGTGGATTTCGACCCGGTCAGCACCGACCGCGCCCTGCGTGAGGCGGGCTTGTCGATTTGGGGCAGTAATCGTCCGTCGATTCTCGGTTGGTGGCTGAACGATTCCACCGAAGGCAGCAGCCTGGTGGGCGATGGCCAGACCGTCGCCCAGGCGCTACGCCGTGCTGCACAACATCGCGGCTTGCCGTTGCGTCTGCCGCTGGGCGATCTGGATGAGCAAGTGGTCGCCACGGCGCCGAACCTGGAAAGTGCCGATGCCACGCCGCTGCGCGCGGCTTCCGAGCGCTACGGCGCCGATGCCTTGCTGGCGGTGCATGCGCGCCAGGAAGGTAACCAGTGGCAAGCCAAATGGCGCCTGTGGCTGGGTGACAAGAGCGAGCAGGGCACGGCTCAAGGTGCAGACACCGGCGCCGTGGCCGACGCCGTGATGCTGGCGATCAGCCAAAAACTGGCGCCGCGCTTTGCGGTCAAGCCGGGCGTGAGCACCGAACAACTGTTGGAGGTGCAGGGCATGACCCTTGAGCGTTATGCCGCCCTGGGCCATCTGCTTGAGCCTTTCGGCGCTCAGCCACAGTTGGTGGATGGCAACCGCATTGTCTATCGCGTCAACGGCAGTGCCGATCAGTTGCGTAGCCAGTTGGGCTTGGCCAAGTTGCAGGAGGTGCCGGTGGATGAATCTCCGGCTGTGGTGGAAGGCGCTCAGCCCACTGCTGCACCTGAACCCCAGGCGCAACTGCGTTTTCGTTGGTAGCAGTTTTCTTCTTTATATATAGGTGGAGTGGTTTATGGCGGATACGCGTCGTTGGGTGTGGCTTGGTGGGGTTGTCCTGCTGTGCGTCTTTGTATTCTTGCTGCATTCGATCCTGACGCCGTTCCTGGTTGCGTTGCTGCTGGCCTATCTGTTCGACCCGGTGGTGGATCGCCTGGAAAAACTTGGCCTGTCGCGCACCTGGGGTGTGGTGGCGGTGTTCGCCTTGTTCACCTTGATCATCACGGCATTGGTGTTGGTGCTGGTGCCGATGCTGGCCAAGCAACTGTTCCGCCTGTATGAGCTGGCGCCGCAGATGCTCGATTGGTTGCAGCACACCGCGATGCCGTGGGCCCAGGCCAAGTTGGGGTTGTCGGATGGCTTCTGGAAGTTCGACAAGGTCAAGGCGGCCATCAGCGAACACATGGGCCAGACCACCGATATCGTGGGTGTGGTGCTCAGCCAGGCCACCGCGTCCAGCCTGGCATTGATCGGCTGGTTGACCAACCTGGTACTGATCCCGGTAGTGGCGTTCTACCTCCTGCGCGACTGGGACATCATGATGGCCAAGATCCGCAGCCTGTTGCCGCGCAACCGCGAGGAGCGCATCGTCTCCCTGGCTGAAGAGTGCCATGAGGTGCTGGGTGCATTCGTGCGTGGCCAGTTGCTGGTGATGCTGGCGCTGGGGATTATCTACGCGGCGGGCTTGATGGCTATCGGCCTGGAGTTGGGCTTGTTGATTGGCCTGATTGCCGGTCTTGCGGCTATCGTGCCGTACATGGGCTTTGTCATCGGTATTGGCGCGGCCTTGGTGGCAGGGCTGTTTCAGTTCGGCGGCGACCTGTACCCGATGCTCGGGATTGTGGCGGTGTTCATGGTTGGCCAAGCCTTGGAGGGCATGGTGCTGACGCCGTTGTTGGTAGGGGATCGGATTGGCTTGCACCCGGTGGCAGTGATCTTTGCGATCCTGGCGGGCGGTGAGCTGTTTGGCTTTACCGGTATCCTGCTGGCGCTGCCGGTGGCGGCGGTGATCATGGTGCTGGTGCGCCATGTGCACGATCTGTACAAGGATTCGGATGTGTATACCGGTGTGGAAGACCCCGATCTGTAATTGCGGTGTCACAAACCCGGCCTGTGCCGGGTTTGTCGTCTGTGGTGTCAAACAATTTGCGCAAAACCGGCAAGTTAACGCAAACCTTTGATTTTGCTTGTGGTCTGCTGCATTGTGCGCCCGGCGTCACGGGTATAAACTTTGCAAACTTTACACAGAGGCCACTAACGGTTCGTTTGGAGCCGTTCAGTCAGCATGAAACCGATTCAGCTGCCCTTGGGTGTGCGTCTGCGTGATGACGCCACCTTTATCAACTACTACCCAGGCGCCAATGCCGCTGCACTCGGCTATGTCGAGCGGCTTTGCGAAGCCGACGCCGGGTGGACCGAAAGCCTCATCTACCTGTGGGGCAAGCACGGCGTAGGGCGTACCCACCTATTGCAGGCCGCCTGCCTGCGTTTCGAGCAGATGGGCGAGCCGGCGGTGTACCTGCCGTTGGCGGAGTTGATGGATCGTGGCATTGGCATCTTTGACCACCTTGAGCAGTACGAACTGGTCTGCCTGGATGACCTGCAAGCGATTGCCGGCAAGGCGGATTGGGAAGAGGCGCTGTTTCACCTGTTCAACCGTTTGCGTGACAGCGGTCGGCGCCTGCTGATTGCTGCTTCCACCTCGCCACGGGAACTGCCGATCAAGCTGGCTGATCTCAAGTCACGCATGACCCTGGCGCTGATCTTCCAGATGCGCCCGCTGTCCGACGAAGACAAATTGCGTGCCCTGCAATTGCGCGCCTCCCGTCGCGGGCTGCACCTCACCGACGAAGTCGGGCACTTTATCCTCACCCGTGGCACCCGCAGCATGAGCGCGTTGTTCGATTTGCTCGAACAGCTCGATCAGGCCTCTCTGCAGGCCCAGCGCAAGCTGACCATCCCCTTTCTGAAAGAAACCCTCGGCTGGTAGCCCGCCCTTTGTCTACGGGGCTTTCGGCAAATTACAGGCGCCAGAAAACCCGCGTTTGGGCCAATAAAGCCACGCAAAAGGCAGGTATAGGGTGTTAAGGGCTTAGATGTCATAGTCCAAACAAGAAGTCACATAGATCGCGATTGAATTTGCAAATCGATCTGATAGTGGGCATAGTCTCGGCTTCTTTACCTATCAGCCACGGTCGTGCCCATGCTAAATCGCTTCGCACCCCTCGTGCCTCTCGCACTCGTTACCCTGTTGTTTGGTTGCGCCTCCCACCCTCAACAGGTGGCAGAACAGCAAAAACCCCAGGTTCAAAATCAGGCAAAATTCGTCGCTGCGCAGTCTGCTTCTGTTTATGAAGAAGAGCTGGTGACCGAAAAAGAACTGGCCGACTTCTCCGGCAGCAAGCCTTACCAGCTTCCCGTTCTGGCCGACAGTATCCTTGAACGTGGCATGTCCCTGATCGGTACCCGTTACCGTTTCGGCGGTACCTCTGAAGCCGGTTTCGACTGCAGCGGTTTCATCGGCTACCTGTTTCGCGAAGAAGCGGGCATGAACCTGCCACGCTCCACTCGCGAGATGATCAACGTTAATGCTCCGTTGGTCGCGCGCAACAACCTCAAGCCTGGTGATCTGCTTTTCTTTAGTACTGCAGGCCGTGGCCGCGTCAGCCACGCCGGGATTTACTTGGGCGATAACCAGTTTATCCACTCCAGCAGCCGTCGCAGTGGCGGTGTTCGCGTCGATAACCTGGGCGACAGCTACTGGAGCAAAACCTTCATCGAAGCCAAGCGCGCACTCGCCATGGCCCCGACGACGGTTACCGCTAGCAAGTAAACTTAAAGTGATACTTGAAGTTTGACGTGTAAGCGCTAGAATCCTTGGATATTGTTGGAATCCGTTCGCGCGAGCTTTGCTTGCGCGTTCTGGTTTTCAGCGTTCGGCAGCGAAAGCCGCATCCAGACTAGGATTGTTCTGCACATGTCGACCTCGGCCCGCCTGATCCTTATTCTTTGCGTCGCGCTGCTCAGCGCCTGCGCAAGCCGCCCACCTCCCGCGCCCGTGGCCGTCAAGCCCAAGCCGGTGTTCAACTATTCCACCCAGAATTTCTCGCCTGCAGCCGAAGACGTGCTCTTCCGTGCCCTGGGCCTGGTCGGCACGCCTTATCGTTGGGGTGGCAACACGCCGGACTCAGGGTTTGATTGCAGTGGCTTGATCGGCTTTGTGTTCCGTGACGCTGCGGGTATCTCCTTGCCGCGTACCACCCGTGAGCTGATCGTGATGCGCGCGCAGGATGTGAGCGAGCAGAACCTGCAAACCGGTGATCTGCTGTTCTTTGCCACCGGTGGTGGGTCCCAGGTTAGCCACGCTGGCATCTATGTGGGCGAAGGGCGCTTCGTCCACGCGCCGCAAACTGGCGGTACGGTGAAGCTCGATACCTTGTCCAAGGCCTATTGGCAGAATGCTTACTTGAGCGCCAAGCGTGTGCTGCCGGCTAATCTGGCGCGTAATCCATAGTTTAAACACTGATCCCAATGTGGGAGGGGGCTTGCCCCCGATAGCGGTGTGTCAGCCCCATATTCATCGACTGACACACCGCCATCGGGAGCAAGCCCCCTCCCACAGTTGTTTTGTAGTGTTCTCAAGGGCAAGTACAACGCCAGCTTTAATTGACGCTCCACCCCCAACCCACTACCCTTCGCGACTTGTTCCAGGTGCTCTGTGACCCATGGGTCGACAGAGTGAAACAGGGAAGCCGGTGAGTGAGCGCACTTGTACACAGTGCTGCCGCAATTCCGGCGCTGCCCCCGCAACGGTAAATGAGTCAAGACGCTGCCTTCTGCCACTGTATCGCCCGGCGATATGGGAAGGCGCAGCGTTGGCCTGCACGCCACTCATGAGCCCGGAGACCGGCCCGGAGCATCCAACAGCATCACGGTGGGCGATGCTTGGCTGTCTGTTGTTTCTTTTTCCTGCCCGCCGTTTTTGTCCAGCCCCAACGGAGAGCTGCCATGACCGATTCCCCCGACCGCGACGAACGCCACCTAGCGCGCATGCTGCGCAAAAAAGCCGTGATCGACGAGCGTATTGCCAATTCCCCCAACGAATGCGGCTTGCTGCTGGTGCTCACCGGCAACGGCAAAGGCAAGAGCAGCTCCGCGTTCGGCATGCTCGCCCGGGCCATGGGCCACGGCATGCAGTGTGGCGTGGTGCAATTTATCAAGGGGCGTAACAGCACGGGCGAAGAACTGTTCTTCCGCCGCTTCCCCGAGCAGGTGCGGTTCCATGTGATGGGCGAGGGCTTTACCTGGGAAACCCAGGACCGCCAACGCGACATCGCCGCCGCTGAAGCTGCCTGGGCGGTGTCCCGGCAACTGCTGCAAGACCCCTCCATCGGTATGGTCGTGCTGGACGAACTGAACATCGCCCTCAAGCACGGCTACCTCGACCTGGACACTGTGCTGGGCGACCTGCAAGCCCGCCCGCCGATGCAGCATGTGGTGGTCACCGGCCGTGGCGCCAAGCCTGAATTGATCGAAATGGGTGACACCGTCACCGAAATGGGCATGCTCAAGCACGCGTTCCAGGCCGGTATCAAGGCACAGAAGGGCGTCGAACTTTGAATCAGCCCCGTCATTGCCCAGCCGTATTGATCGCCGCACCGGCGTCCGGCCAGGGCAAAACCACTGTCACCGCAGCACTCGCCCGTTTGCATCGCAACCTGGGGCGCAAGGTGCGTGTGTTCAAATGCGGGCCGGACTTTCTCGACCCCATGATCCACGAGCGCGCCAG
This sequence comes from Pseudomonas kairouanensis, assembly GCF_004682055.1. Lineage (GTDB taxonomy): Bacteria > Pseudomonadota > Gammaproteobacteria > Pseudomonadales > Pseudomonadaceae > Aquipseudomonas > Aquipseudomonas kairouanensis. The sequence continues at coordinate 179,816 of NZ_QUZU01000006.1, forward strand.
CGGGGCGCCGGTGTATCAGTTGGACATGTGGATGGTGGGTGAGCAAGAAAGTCGTCGCCTGTTGTGGGAAGCGGCAGGGGAGGCTGACCTGATCCTGATCGAAGGCGTGATGGGCCTGTTCGACGGCACCCCGTCCAGCGCCGACCTGGCGCGCCACTTCGGCGTGCCGGTACTGGGCGTGATCGACGGCACCGCCATGGCCCAGACCTTCGGCGCCCTGGCCCTGGGCCTGGCGCGCTACCAGCCGGACCTGCCGTTTGCCGGCGTGCTGGCCAACCGTGTCGGCACCCTGCGCCATGCACAACTGCTTGAAGGCAGCCTCACCGAAGGGTTGCGCTGGTACGGCGCGCTGTCCCGCGAAACCGGGATCGAGTTGCCCAGCCGCCATTTGGGCCTGGTGCAAGCCAGTGAACTCAATGACCTCGACCTGCGCCTGGACGCCGCTGCCCAAGCCTTGGGCAGCAGTTGCGAAGTCGCGCTGCCGCCGCCGGTCACCTTCGCCGCGCCCGAAGTGGTCGTGGCCGAGCCGTTGCTCGCCGGCGTGCGCATCGCCGTGGCCCGTGACGAAGCTTTCGCGTTCACGTACGGCGCCAGCCTTGACCTGTTGCGGGCAATGGGCGCCGAGCTTGAGTTTTTCTCACCGATCCATGACCAGCACTTGCCCGACGCCGACAGCCTCTACCTGCCCGGCGGTTACCCGGAACTGCACCACAAGGCGCTGTCGGAAAATACCTCGATGCTCGACGCCATCCGCGCTCACCACGCGGCGGGCAAACCCCTGCTGGCCGAATGTGGCGGCATGTTGTACCTGCTGAACTCGCTCACCGATGTGGACGGCACCCGCGCCGAACTGGTCGGCCTGCTGCAAGGCGATGCGGTGATGCAAAAGAAACTCGCGGCCCTGGCCCTGCAAAATGTCGAGTTGCCGGAAGGCACGCTACGGGGTCACACCTATCACCACTCCCTGACCAGCACCGAATGCCAGCCGATTGCCCGTGGCGTCAGCCCCAATGGCGGACGCGGGGCAGAAGCGGTGTATCGACACGGGCGGATGACCGCATCCTACGTGCACTTTTATTTCCCATCGAATCCAAAAGCTGTAGCCGCACTGCTCCTGCCTTGTCAAAAACCTAATGAACGCTGCCAATCCAATGTGGGAGGGGGCTTGCTCCCGATAGGGCCATGACCGACAACGCCTTCCCCCAAGCCGACCGCCAAGCCGTCTACCGCGCCATCGCCGAACGCCGCGACATGCGCCACTTCAGCGGCGGCACCGTGGCCCCCGAGTTGCTGCAGCGCCTGCTCCAGGCTGCCCATCAGGCACCCAGTGTCGGCCTGATGCAGCCCTGGCGTTTCATCCGCATCAGCGACCGCCACCTGCGCGGGCAAATCCAGCAACTGGTGGAAGAAGAGCGTGTGCGCACCGCCCAGGCCCTGGGTGAGCGCTCCGATGAATTCATGAAGCTCAAGGTCGAAGGCATCCACGACTGCGCCGAAGTGCTTGTTGCGGCATTGATGGATGATCGCGAACGGCACATCTTCGGCCGCCGCACCTTGCCGGAAATGGACATGGCCTCGCTGTCCTGCGCCATCCAGAACCTATGGCTGGCCGCCCGCGTGGAAGGTTTGGGCATGGGCTGGGTCTCGTTGTTCGAACCCCAGGCCCTCGCCGACCTGCTGGGCCTGCCGCCCGGCGCGAAACCCCTGGCGGTGCTATGCCTGGGGCCCGTGGTCGAGTTCTACCCGGCACCGATGTTGCAGCTTGAAGGCTGGACCGAGCCTCGACCGCTGAGTGACATGTTGTACGAGAATACGTGGGGAGTGAGTCAATGAGTGTGGCCTTGCTGTGTGTCGCGGCAGTGGCGCTGGACGCGCTGCTGGGCGAACCCAGGCGCTGGCATCCGCTGGTGGCGTTCGGTCATTTTGCCGGGCGCATCGAGCAACGTTTCAATACCGGTGGCCGGGGCTGGCGCAGCCATGGCGTGACGGCGTGGTTTATCGCCGTCGTACCTTTGACCTTGCTGGCCACCGCCCTGTCGTGGGCACCGTATATCGGCTGGGTGCTGGAGATTCTGGCGCTGTACTGCGCCCTGGGCATGCGCAGCCTTGGCGAGCATGTGATCCCCGTCGCCCAGGCCCTGCGCAGCGATAACCTGGATGAAGCGCGCCAGCGTGTGAGCTACCTGGTGAGTCGCCAGACTAGCGAGCTGGACAGCACCGAAGTTGCCCGCGCCGCCACCGAGTCGGTACTGGAGAACGGCAGCGATGCGGTGTTTGCCGCGCTGTTCTGGTTTGTGGTCGCAGGCGTGCCGGGCGTAGTGCTCTATCGGCTGAGTAACACCCTTGATGCCATGTGGGGCTATCGCAACGAACGCTTCGAGCGCTTCGGCTGGGCCGCGGCGAAAATCGACGATGTACTGAACTACATTCCTGCACGCCTGGTGGCGTTGACCTACGCGCTGCTCGGCAAAACCCGACTGGCTCTTAAGTGCTGGCGCACGCAGGGCCCGACGTGGGACAGCCCCAACGCGGGCCCGGTGATGGCGGCTGGTGCCGGTGCACTGGGCGTCGAGTTGGGCGGTGCTGCGATCTACCACGGCGAAGTGCACCAACGTCCACCCCTGGGTGAAGGCCCCGCGGCGGATGCCGGTTCAATCGACCTAGGCTGGCAACTGGTGCAGCGCGGCGTATGGTTGTGGCTGCTGATCCTGTGCGCGGGGGCGCAATTCTATGCTTGAACACGGTGGGCGGCTGCGTAAGGCAGCGATTCAATACGGGATAGCAGAGGCTGACTGGCTGGACCTGTCCAGCGGCCTGGCGCCTTGGCCGTTTCCGATCCCCGAGATCCCTTCGCGGGCCTGGGCGCGCTTGCCGGAAACCGACGATGGCCTGGAGCAGGCCGCCAGCGAGTACTACGGTGCCGCGCATTTACTGCCGGTGCCCGGTTCCCAGGCGGCGATCCAGCTGCTGCCGCGCCTGCGCCGCTCGGGCAAAGTCGGCGTGCTGTCGCCGTGCTACGCCGAACATGCCCAAGCCTGGCGCCGTGCCGGTTACGTGGTGCGCGAAGTACAGGAGCAGGAAGTTGATTTTTTCCTCGACAGCTTCGATGTGCTGGTGGTGGTCAACCCCAACAATCCCACCGGCTTGAGCCTGTCCCCACAACGCTTGCTGGACTGGCACTCGCGCCTGGCCCAGCGCGGTGGCTGGCTGGTGGTGGACGAAGCCTTCATGGACGTGACCCCGCAATTGAGCCTGGCAAGCCATGCCCAGCAGGTTGGGCTGATCGTGCTGCGCTCGTTCGGCAAGTTCTTTGGCCTGGCCGGTGTGCGGCTCGGCTTTGTGCTGGCAGAGCGCCGCTTGCTCAAACTGCTCGCCGAACAGGTCGGGCCCTGGGCCGTCGCCGGGCCGACCCGAGTGCTGGGGCAAGTGTGCCTGCGGGATTTCGAAGGGCATGCGCGGCAACGTGCACGGTGTATCGAAGCCGGCCAACGTTTGTTCACTTTGCTTGAGCGCCGAGGTTTTCAACCCCACGGCGGCTGCGCGTTGTTCCAGTGGCTGATCACGCCCCATGCCGAACGCATGCACGAATTCATGGCCCAGCGCGGCATCCTGCTGCGCTTGTTTGCTCACGACAGCAGCCTGCGGTTTGGCCTGCCCGACACCGAGGGCGACTGGTCGCGCCTCGACGAAGCCCTGTTGGCCTACAAGGACGCCTCATGAGTACGCTGATGGTGCAAGGCACCACCTCCGACGCGGGCAAAAGCACCCTGGTGACTGCGCTGTGTCGCTGGTTGATCCGCCAGGGCGTGGCGGTGGCGCCATTCAAGCCGCAGAACATGGCGCTTAATAGCGCCGTGACGGCCGAGGGCGGCGAGATCGGCCGCGCCCAGGCCGTGCAGGCCCAGGCGGCCAACCTGGCGCCCCACACCGACATGAACCCGGTGCTGCTCAAGCCCAACAGCGACACGGGCTCCCAAGTCATCATCCATGGCCGTGCGGTGACCAGCATGAACGCCGTGGCCTATCACGACTACAAAGCCATCGCGATGCAGGCGGTGCTGGCCTCCCATGCGCGGTTGAGCGCGGCTTACCCGGTGGTGATGGTGGAGGGCGCGGGTTCGCCCGCCGAGATCAATCTGCGCGCCAACGATATTGCCAACATGGGCTTTGCCGAGGCGGTGGACTGCCCGGTGCTGCTGATCGCCGATATCAACCGTGGTGGCGTGTTCGCCCATCTGGTGGGCACCCTGGAGTTGCTGTCCCCCAGCGAACAGGCGCGAGTCAAAGGTTTCATCATCAACCGCTTTCGCGGCGATATCGCGTTGCTGCAGCCGGGGCTGGATTGGTTGGAGGCACGCACTGGCAAGCCGGTGGTGGGCGTATTGCCCTACGTGATGGACCTGCACCTGGAGGCCGAGGACGGCATCGACCAGCGCCAGATCAGCAAAGCCGCCCAGGTGCTCAAGGTGGTGGTGCCGGTGTTGCCGCGCATCAGCAACCACACCGACTTCGACCCGTTGCGCCTGCACCCCCAGGTGGATTTGCAATTTGTCGGCCCCGGCCAACCGATTCCGGCCGCCGACCTGATCATCCTCCCCGGCTCGAAAAGCGTGCGCAGCGACCTCGCTTACCTGCGCGCCAATGGCTGGGACACCGCGGTGGCGCGGCACCTGCGTTACGGTGGCAAGCTGCTGGGTATTTGCGGCGGCTTGCAGATGCTCGGCGAGCAGGTGCACGACCCCTTGGGCCTGGAAGGGCCGGCGGGTTCCAGCGAGGGCCTGGGGTTGCTGGCGTTCAGCACCACGCTGGAAGAAGAGAAGCAACTGCGCAACGTGCGCGGGCGTTTACGGCTGGAGGATGCCGAGGTCAGCGGGTACGAGATCCATGCGGGAGTGACGTCCGGCGAAGCCTTGTCGAGCGCTGCGGTCGTGCTGGATGACGGCCGCAACGACGGCGCCCAGAGTGCAGACGGGCAGATCCTTGGTACCTACCTGCATGGCCTGTTCGAAACCCCGGCCGCCTGTAGCGCCTTGTTGCGCTGGGCGGGGCTGCAGGCTGTGCAGGAGGTGGATTACCACGCATTGCGCGAGCGCGATATCGAGCGCTTGGCGGACTTGGTGCAAAACCATTTGGACACTGACCTCTTGCGCAACCTATGCGGGATTTAACCGTGTGTGCCAGCCTCGAAGACCCACAAGGTATAACCCCATGCTCCAACTGATCCTCGGCGGCGCCCGCTCCGGCAAAAGCCGCCTGGCCGAAAGGCTCGCCAGCGACAGTGCGTTACCCGTCATCTACATCGCCACCAGCCAACCCCTGGACGGCGAGATGAACCAGCGTGTCGCCCTGCATCGTCAGCGCCGCCCCGACCATTGGGGCCTGATCGAAGAGCCCCTGGAACTCGCGCGGGTGTTGCAGCAAAACGCCGCCGCCGATCGCTGCCTGTTGGTGGATTGCCTGACCCTGTGGCTCACCAACCTGCTGATGCTCGACGACGCGAACCGCCTGGCGGTGGAGCGCGATCAACTGCTGGACACCCTGGCCACGCTGCCGGGTGAAATCATTTTTGTCAGCAACGAGACCGGTCTGGGTGTCGTGCCGCTGGGCGAATTGACTCGCCGCTATGTGGATGAAGCCGGTTGGCTGCATCAAGCCTTGGCCGAGCGTTGTCAGCGTGTTGTCCTGACGGTTGCCGGCCTGCCCCTGACTTTGAAAGGTACTGCGTTATGACTGACACCTGGTGGCTCAACCCTTGTAAGGCCATTGACGCTCAAGCGTACGAACATGCCCTGGCACGCCAGCAACAGTTGACCAAACCGGCCGGTTCCCTCGGCCAGTTGGAGGCCTTGGCGGTGCAATTGGCAGGCCTGCAAGGCCAGGTCAAACCTGCCGTGGACCACCTGTGGATCGCGATTTTTGCCGGTGACCATGGCGTGGTTGCCGAAGGTGTGTCGGCCTATCCCCAGGAAGTCACCGGGCAGATGCTGCACAACTTCGTCACCGGCGGCGCGGCCATCAGTGTGTTGGCGCGACAGCTGGATGCGCAGTTGGAAGTGATCGACCTCGGCACGGTTACCCCATCGCTGAGTTTGCCGGGTGTGCGTCACCTGAATATCGGCGCGGGCACCGCCAACTTCGTCAACGGCCCGGCGATGACCGAGGCCCAGGGGCGCCAGGCCCTGCAAGCCGGTCGCGACAGCGCTCTGCGTGCGTTGCAGGGCGGTGCGCAGGTGTTTGTCGGTGGCGAAATGGGGATCGGCAATACCACTGCCGCCAGCGCGTTGGCCTGTGCATTGCTCGATTGCCAGGTCACTGACTTGACGGGGCCTGGGACCGGTTTGAATGCCCAGGGCGTGAGCCACAAAGTGGCCGTGATCGAGCGGGCGCTGGCATTGCACGCCGGGCAGCGCGGTGATGCGTTGCAAACCCTGTTCAATCTGGGGGGCTTCGAGATTGCTGCATTGGTTGGTGCATATCTGGCCTGTGCCCAGGAAGGCATCGTGGTGCTGGTGGATGGGTTTATCTGCACCGTCGCGGCGCTGGTGGCCACGCGCCTGAACCCGGCCAGCCGCGAGTGGCTGGTGTTTGGCCATCGTGGTGCCGAACCCGGCCATCGGCATGTGCTGCAAAGCCTGGACGCGCAACCGCTGCTTGAACTGGGCCTGCGCTTGGGCGAGGGCAGTGGTGCGGCGCTGGCGGTGCCCGTGTTGCGCCTGGCCTGTGCGTTGCACGGGCAAATGGCGACGTTTGCCGAAGCCGCCGTGGCAGACCGCCCGGCATGACCTTGCTCCTGGACCTGCTGCGTCACGGCGAAACCGAACTGGGGGGGGGACTGCGCGGCAGCCTGGACGATGCGCTCACCCCTAAGGGCTGGGAGCAGATGCATGCCGCCGTGGTAAATCAAGGGCCTTGGGACCGTGTGGTCAGTTCGCCGCTGCAGCGCTGCGCGCGGTTTGCCGAGGCGTTGGGGGCCCGCCTCGATGTACCCGTGAGCCTGGAAAAGGATCTGCAAGAATTGCACTTCGGCGCCTGGGAAGGGCAAAGCGCGGCAGCCTTGATGGAGACTGACGCCGAGGGCTTGGGCCTCTTCTGGGCCGATCCCTACCGCTTTACGCCGCCTGGGGGAGAGCCTGTCTGCGACTTTTCTGACCGGGTTCTGGGCGCTGTCGCACGCTTGCATCAGGCCTGCGCCGGCGAGCGCGTGCTGTTGGTCAGCCACGGCGGGGTGATGCGCTTACTGTTGGCCCGTGCGCGGGGGTTGCCCCGTGAGCAACTGCTGAATGTCGAAGTGGCCCACGGCGGCTTGTTCAGCCTGCAGGTCGGTGCAGAAGGCGCATTGAAGGAAGGCGTCTGACCATGTTGCCATTCTGGATTGCCTTGCAGTTCCTGAGCAGCCTGCCGATCCGCCTGCCGGGTATGCCGCAACCCCAGGAACTGGGGCGCTCGCTGCTGTTTTACCCGGTGGTCGGGCTGTTGTTCGGCGTGCTGTTGTGGGGCCTGAACGCCGTGTTGATGGGATCGCCGGTGTTGTTGCATGCCGCGTTGTTGCTGACTGCCTGGGTGCTGCTCAGCGGCGGTTTGCACCTCGATGGCCTGGCGGACAGCGCCGATGCCTGGTTGGGTGGCTTCGGCGATCGCGAGCGCACCCTTACCATCATGAAAGATCCGCGCAGTGGGCCGATTGCGGTGGTGACCCTGGGCCTGGTGATGTTGCTCAAGTTCACCGCGTTGGTGGCGTTGATCGAGCAACATAACGGCGCGGCGTTGGTCTTGGCGCCCTTGATCGGGCGGGCTTCGATGCTGGCGTTGTTTCTGACCACGCGCTACGTGCGTGCCGGGGGATTGGGCCAGGCCTTGTCAGACCATTTACCCCGAGTCGTCGGCCAACAAGTGCTGATCCTCAGTGGTCTGGCGTGCCTTGTGATCGGTGGGTTCAGCGGCGGGATCGCCGTGTTGCTCGCCGCACTGTGCTTTATCGGCTTGCGCCACCTGATGGTCAAGCGCCTGGGGGGCACCACCGGCGACACGGCGGGTGCCTTGCTGGAGCTGCTGGAAGTGGCGGTGTTGGTCGGCCTGGCTTTGTAACACTTTCTTGCATTCTGTTAATCGCGGGTATATACACGTTCCATGCTTGCCTCCCAATGTTTATGCACCAACCTGCGTCGCGCCGCTCGTGGCGTCAGCAGGCACTACGACGGCGCCCTTGATGGCTTCGGGATCAACGTCGCCCAGTATTCCTTGCTGTGCAACTTGCAGCGCCTGGACCAGCCGAGCATTTCCAGCCTGGCCGAAGCCATGGGCCTGGATCGCAGCACCTTGGGGCGCAACCTGCGGGTGCTGGAAGGCGAAGGCCTGGTGCAACTGGTGGAAGGCGACGACCTGCGCAACCGCCTGGTGTTGCTGACCACCGCGGGTGAGGAGCGACTGGCCGCTGCGTTACCGGCCTGGGAAGCAGCACAGCAGAAATTGATCGATCAACTCGGCGCGGATAAACGCGAAACCTTGTTGGCCTTGCTGGACGAACTCGCCTGAACGCGGGCTCGTCCGAACATAAGCGGGTATATACCCGCGAGCGGAGAATAAGAAATGACCTCGATGTGGCGCACCAGTGGCTGGATTCTTGTGGGGAGTGCGCTGATCCTGGCGCTGTCGTTGGGTGTGCGGCATGGTTTCGGCCTGTTTCTGGCGCCGATGAGCAGCGAGTTTGGTTGGGGCCGCGGCACGTTTGCCCTGGCAATCGCCCTGCAAAACCTGGTATGGGGCCTGGCCCAGCCGTTTGCCGGTGCGCTGGCCGACCGTTTCGGCGCGACTAAAGTTGTGTTTATCGGTGGGGTGCTGTACGCCGTAGGACTGGTGCTGATGGGGTTGTCGGATTCGGCATGGTCGTTGTCCCTCAGCGCAGGGTTGCTGATTGGTATCGGCCTGTCGGGGACCTCGTTCTCGGTGATCCTGGGTGTGGTGGGGCGCGCCGTCGCGCCGGAAAAACGCAGCATGGCCATGGGTATTGCCAGCGCCGCAGGTTCTTTTGGCCAGTTCGCCATGGTGCCGGGCACGTTGGGCTTGATCAGTTGGTTGGGCTGGTCCGCCGCCTTGCTCACCCTGGGCTTGATGGTGGCGCTGATTTTGCCGCTGGTCAGCATGCTCAAGGACCGACCGCTGGCGGTCACGGCCGGTCAACAAACCTTGCGTGAAGCCTTGACGGAGGCCTGTAGTCACTCCGGGTTCTGGCTGCTGGCGTTTGGTTTTTTCGTCTGCGGTTTCCAGGTGGTGTTTATCGGCGTGCACTTGCCAGCCTATCTGGTCGACCAGCATCTGCCCGCATCCACAGGCACGACAGTGCTGGCGTTGATTGGCCTGTTTAACATCATCGGCACCTACACCGCCGGCTGGCTGGGCGGGCGCATGTCCAAGCCCCGCCTGTTGACGGCGTTGTACCTGTTGCGTGCGGTGGTCATTGTGTTGTTCCTGTGGGCACCGGTCACTCAAGTGAGCGCCTACCTGTTCGGGATGGCGATGGGGTTGTTGTGGCTCTCTACCGTGCCACTGACCAACGGCACCGTGGCAACCCTGTTCGGCGTGCGAAATCTCTCCATGCTCGGTGGGATCGTGTTCCTGTTCCACCAGATCGGCTCCTTCCTCGGCGGCTGGTTGGGCGGGGTGGTCTATGATCGAACCGGCAGCTACGATTTGATCTGGCAGGTGGCGATCCTGTTGAGCGTGCTCGCGGCGGCCCTGAACTGGCCGGTGCGCGAGCGTCCAGTGGCCCGATTGCAGGCGCAGATGGAGGCGGCATGAGCACAGCGGCACGGGGTTTGGTGATCACGGCGGGGCTGATCCTGATGCTGCTGGCCTGGTGGGGCTGGCAGCACGGTGGCCTGGCGTTGATGCAACTGGGCATGTCGATCTGTTAACGTCGTGGCCTGACTTCATTCAAGGACACCTCACATGCAGATGCGTTGGCTCGCTGTACCCGTCCTGATGGCGATTGGCAGTGTTGTAATGGCTGCCAGTTGCCCGCCGCTGCTGGAAGGCCAGTTGCCCAAGCTGCGCGCCAAGGAATCCATCGACCTGTGCCAGCGCTTTGCTGGCAAGCCCCTGGTGATCGTCAATACCGCGAGCTTCTGCGGGTTCGCGCCGCAGTTCAAAGGGCTTGAGGCGTTGTATCAACGCTACAAGGACCAAGGGCTGGAAGTGATTGGCGTACCCTCCGATGACTTCAAGCAAGAGGCCAAGACCGGCGAGGAAACCGCCAAGGTCTGCTACGTGAATTACGGCGTGACCTTCACCATGACCGAGCCGCAGAAGGTCAAGGGGCCGGATGCGGTGCACCTGTTCAAGGTGTTGGCGCAGCAGAGCAATGCGCCGAAGTGGAATTTCTATAAGTATGTGGTGGATCGCCAGGGCAATGTGATCGCCGATTTCTCCAGCTTGACCAAGCCGGACAGTCCGGACTTGATCGAGGCGGTGGAGAAGGCATTGGCGTCCAAGCCCTGATCGCCAGCCATTGAAAAGCCCCGCCTCCTGTGCAGGAGAGCGGGGCTTTTTTACACCCGTCTGAATTAGAAGGTGTAGGTCATGCCGAGGCCGAAGCCGTTGGCGCTGTTTTCGTATTTGGCGCGGTAGCTGGCAGTCGAGGGTGCGTCGGCGGTCTGGTTGATCTTGACGTCTTCTTCTTTCAGGTACGAGTAAGCCAGGTCGATGGTCATGTTATCCATGACTTTGTAGCCCAGGCCCACGCTGAAGATCGTACGGTCGCCAGTAGGAATGCGCGGCGAACGATCGGTGTTGTTGGTTGGCGACTGATCGAAGGTCAAGCCCGTACGCAGTACCACTTGCTTGGTCAGCTGGTACGACGTACCCACGGCATAGGCCCAGGTGTCATGCCAGTTCTGTTCTTCGGTGATGCTGCTGAGCCCACCGCCAAGGGCACCGCTTGCAGCCGAAATACCTTCGTTATTGACGGTGATTTCTTTCAGGCGGCTCCAGCGTGTCCACGTTGCACCGCCATACAGTTTCCACGCGTCAGTCAGGTCTTGAGTAACCGACAGGTCGTAGGACTCAGGGGTTTCGATTTTCAGCGACGCATCGTAACGGTTGTTGGCCAGCAGGAACTGAGTGCTCGCTGGGCCGCTGACGGTAGTGTGGCCGTCGAGCTTGTATTTGACCTTGGAGTGGTAGGTCAGGCCTACGCGGGTAGTATCGGTCGCTTGAACCAGTACGCCAATGTTAAAGCCCAGCGCGGTGTCATCACCCTTGATCTTGACGTTGGTGGTATCGGCGGTCGGCAGCGTGGTGCGATCCGATTCCAGCACGCCGGAAATACGGTTGATAGTCGGGCCAAAGCCGATGGAAACGCGGTCATTGAACGCATAGCTGACAGTCGGCTGGAAGGTCATGACCTTCACTTCGCTCTTGCTGCCGAAACCACGGCCTTGGAAGCCGCTTTCATAGTCGGTCACCAGGCCGAACGGTGCATAGACACCGAAGCCGATGGCCCACTGATCGTTGAGTTTGTTGGTGTAGAAACCAAATGGCACTGCAGTGAACGGCACCATGTCGCCTTTGTTCGAACCGCGAGAGTTGCCACCGGTGTCGCTGATGTCGGTGGAAGCATCAATCGCCGCCACACCACCTGTAATTTGCTGGCCATTAAGGCGGGACATACCGGCAGGGTTACCGTAAACAGTGCTTGCATCATCGGCAGAAGAGGAGCGACCTGCGAAACCCGTACCCATCCCGCTGACGCTCTGTTCGTTCAGTGCAAAACCGCTTGCGAACAGGTGGGAGGATGCCATGGCAACGGCGAGGCTAAGTGTGGTCTTGAGCATTACTTTTTTCATTATTAGAACTCCGTGGTGATCACCGCTGCGGAAAGTATCAATAAATTTAAGGCAGCGCTATAGGCTGTAATGCAGGAGATAGAGCGGTTTTGTAGGACAATCCGACCAAAATTCGGGTTTTTTGGCGAACCTTGCAAATTGCCCGGTCAGCAAACCGCGTGATTCATGGGTGAAACACAGGTTTGCCAGGTTTGGGTGAAATCCTTGAGGCGCCCGTGGGGGTGAAATATTTCTTTCCAGATACGCGCCATGGCCAAGACATCACCGGGCGGTGGCAGTGCGGGAGTGTGTTGTTCCACCAACAGCCAGGCGATGGCGGTGGCATAACGCAGGTTTACGGTGAGTTCCAGTTGTGGCGCGCTGAGGAACGCGTGTTGGCTGGCGAGGCCGCGTACCAGGCTGGCGCGCTCGGGGTCCAGCGCCAGGTAGTTGTCCCATAGGGCGCGATGGCGCGGCTCGGTGATGCTGTACAGGCCATGGCCGCGCCGGTCGTGCAGGGCGGAGCCCAGTTCCGACTGGCTGGCGGCAATGCCCAGCAGCAGTGCTTCAGCCGTCTCGTTATGGCAGCCGAGGTAGATCAACGTCGGCCGGATCACGTAACGACACAATTCGCTGGCGGCGATACCCATACAGGCCTCAATCCGTGAAGAAATCGGCCGACGAGGCCTGAGTGGGGGCTTGGCAGCAGTGGATCGGATCTCAGGCTCGCCGGAAGCGGATCATGCCGCTTGAGTTGAAGTGTAGTGTCATATTTGTGTTGTAAAGGACTGTTTTTAAAACATCTTCTTCATTTAGTTATAACGTTTATATCTATTTGAACTTAGTGCGATTACTCAAAACACAAATATTGGGCAATAAAAAACCCTGTTGTTTAAACAGGGTTTTGTGTGTTTCAGCGACTCCGGTCGATCAGGCAGTGAGTGCCTGACGGGTACGCTCGATCACGGCCTGCAGCGGTTCTGCGCTGGAGTATTGATCGGGGTACAGGCGTTCGCTGTGACGAGCGATGCCGTGTTCGTTGACCAGGGTGAAGCTGAAGCAGCCTTTGCGAGCGGCCATGATCAGGCAGTTCATTGGGGCAAAAGCATTGGTGAGGGTGCGAATGGCATCCTGAGTATGGATTTGAGCGTTCATATTATTGGTGTTCCTACAAATGACACGGATTAAGAACCGTGCAACGTTAAAACGTTCCAGTAACGTTGATCACCATTGATCAAACGAAGAACCCGACTGGAACAAAGCAGCCAGTTTGAAGCGCTAATAAGTTAGGCGCGCTTGGGCTGGCAGGTAGGTACTTAGGAGGGCAGGCAACACAACAGGGGCAAAGGTTCTGGGCCCGGGGTGAAGATCCTGATCAATTTGCAGGCTGGTTCGGTCAGAGTATTGAGTCTTCGCGACACCCTTTGCTTGTTCAAAGGCTGTGTCGTCGCAAGGAATACCTGGAAACCATCGAGGTGGTCGATCCCACGTTGTTCGGGGGAGTTGTTCGACCAGAATTGACTTTCAGCTTGGTACTAACGCCGCGGATAGTAACGGATTGAAACAGGTAAGGGAAGTGTGATAGCAAAAAAACTTCAATCAGCTGCCCAGCAGGCCGTGATAGATCAGCACAGTGGCCGCCGCCGCAAGTGAACAACCCAGTCCGTAGGCTGCCAGGGTCAGGCGCAGCGACTGGCCGGTCTCGACCGCTTTCATCACATCACCCATGTCGTTGATACGGCCTTCGCCCAATTCGATGCACAGGCTCACTGCCGTAAAGGCCGCCGACAGCAGGATGGCGATGGCAAACAGTGCGCCATCCGGGGAAGGCAGTGCCGCATTGATCCCCAGGGAAATGACGCAGATGGCCAACAACAGCGTGGCAAACAGCAGTATTCCTTTCATCGACCCACCCACCGTTGTGCTGTAGGTCGGCAAGTGTGGCGAGCGTTTCTGGATTTGAAAAGGCCCCGGTTTGTCCTCGCGGTAACATTTCCAGGGTGAATCGCTCCAAAAAAAGCCGTCGATATAACCGCCGGGCCGGTACTTGTGCACATTAGTTGCGGCGGGTGTAACCAGGCTGTCAACAGTGCTGCGAGATCGCTATTTGCCTGCAATGAAAATTTAAGTCAATGAAAAATCTGGCTTTTTTTTATTGGTGAAAAAATCGTCAGTTTGTCTGCGAGCCCCATTCCATGGGCCTTTGCGCGAGTTAAAGGGGGGTTGTCCACTGAGTTATCCACAGCTTCTGTGGATTGTCCCGAGCGCTTGCTCTAGAACGGGCGTGCAGCGTTTTTTCAGCTTTACCTGTACGAAAAAAAGAGTAGAGTGGCGCGCCTTCCGATCTGTCCCACAGTGTTTTATGAAGTTTCGCTCAGTATCACCTTCTGTTACCGATACCCCGCAGACTGTTACCGCCCCCAAGCGCTTTTCCTTGAAAGTTGCCTTGTGGTTGCTCGACAGCCCGCGCCTGGGGCACAACACCAACGTGAAGCACTTTGCCGGGCGCTTGCTCAAGCAGCCGGCCCGTGAAGGCGTGGTGGCCGCGCAGAGCCGTCTGGGCCAACTGATGTGCCGGGAATGCGGCAACGCCCGTGACCGTCGCATCGGCCACGACCTGCTGCGCCTGGCCGCCCGCGCCGGCGACCGCCGCGCCCAGCGCGAACTGGGCCAAGTCGAAGACTGAACTGTCTTCCCGCCTTAGGCTCCGTTAACCTTGCTCTTTTTCGGTAATGGCAGAAATGGCTATGGTGTTTGACTGGACCAGTATTGCCCTGGGCCTCGCTGGCGCTGCAGTGCCGTTATTGGCGGTGTGCTGGCAGCTCCAACGGCGACTGAGCGCACGCATGACCGGCTGGGAACTGCTCGAAGAACGCCTGGCCACTGCACAATTGGCCCAGGAAGGCCTCACCGCCCAGCTGGAGGCCAGCCGCGATGAGATCAGTGACCTGAGCCACGCCAATGCCGCCAAGCAAGCCGATTTGGCCGCTGTGCGTCGCGAAGTCGAGTTGCTGCAGATCGACCGCGACAACGCCCGCGACGCCGCCCATGCCTGGAACCTCGACCGCAGCGCCAAAGACACTGAATTGCGCCGCCTCGACGCCTTGGCGGCAGCCTTGCGCGCCGAGTTACGCGAGCAGCAGGACAGCCATCAACAGCGCCTAGCCGACCTGCAAGGTTCACGGGACGAGTTGCGTGCGCAGTTCGCCGAACTGGCCGGCAAGATCTTCGATGAACGTGAGCAGCGCTTTGCCGAAACCAGCCAGGAACGCCTGGGGCAGTTGCTTGATCCGTTGAAGGAGCGCATCCAGTCCTTCGAAAAGCGCGTCGAAGAAAGCTACCAGAACGAGGCCCGCGAGCGCTTTTCCCTGGCCAAGGAGCTCGAACGCCTACAGCAATTGAACCTGCGCCTGTCGGACGAAGCCACCAACCTGACCCGCGCCCTCAAGGGCCAGAAAACCCAGGGCAACTGGGGTGAATTGATCCTTGAGCGGGTGCTGGAGCACGCCGGCCTGGAGAAAGGCCGCGAGTACCAGACCCAGGTGAGCCTCAAGGGCCCGGATGGCGAGCGTTTCCAGCCGGACGTGCTGATCATGTTGCCGGGCGACAAGCAGGTGGTGGTGGACTCCAAAGTCAGCCTGACGGCGTACCAGCAGTTCGTCGCGGCGGATGACGAGGTGATCGGCCAGGCCGCGTTGAAACAGCACGTATTGTCCCTGCGCAATCACGTCAAAGGCTTGGCGGGCAAGGATTACAAACGCCTGGAAGGCCTGCACAGCCTGGATTTCGTGTTGCTGTTCGTGCCCATCGAAGCGGCGTTTTCCGCTGCGCTCCAGGCCGAGCCGAACCTGTTCCAGGAAGCCTTCGACCGCCATATCGTGATCGTCAGCCCAACTACTTTGCTTGCCACCCTGCGGGTGATCGACAGCCTGTGGAAGCAGGAGCGCCAGAGCCAGAACGCGCGGGAAATCGCAGAGCGCGCTGGCTGGCTGTACGACAAATTTGTGCTGTTCATCCAGGATCTGGATGAGGTGGGCAATCGCTTGCAGCAGTTGGATAAGGCTTACAGTGCGGCGCGCAATAAACTGACAGATGGACGTGGGAATCTGGTCAGTCGTACCGAGCAACTGAGGTTGCTTGGGGCGCGGGCCAGTAAAAGCCTGCCGGCGGATTTGCTCGAAAGGGCAATGACCGATGCCGATGGCGTGGCGCACCTTCCCGAATAACGCAGAACCAATTGTGGGAGCGGGCTTGCTCGCGAAAGCGGTGTGTCAGTCAATGCACATGTGACTGATCCACCGCTTTCGCGAGCAAGCCCGCTCCCACATTTTTGATCGAGTTGGACGTGCCTACAGCGGCAAATGCCGACTCAGCAACGCCCGCAACGCCGCCGGCTTCACCGGCTTGGCCAAATAATCCAGCCCCGCCGCATGCACCTCGGCCACCATCTCCGGGCGCCCGTCGGCACTGATCACCACCCCCGGAATCGGCTCTGCCAATTGCGCCCGCAGCCAACCCATCAATTCGGTACCGGTTTCGCCATGGTCCAGGTGGTAGTCCACCAAGGCCAATTGCGGGCGTACGCCATCGGCCAGCAGCGCCGCGCATTGCGCCTGGTCGGTGGCAGTCCACACTTCACAGCCCCAGCGGCTCAACAGGCTGCGCATGCCGATCAGAATGCTTTCTTCGTTATCCACGCACAGCACTTGCGCGCCACTGAGGGGCAGGCCGTTTTCCTGTGGGGCCAAAACCCTTGGGCTGGCCTGGTTGCGCGCCAGGGGCACGCTGACGCTGAATACGCTGCCTCTGCCTGGCCATGAGCGTACGCTCAAGCGATGACCGAGCACACGGCACAGGCCGTCGGCAATCGCCAGGCCCAGGCCCAGGCCTTTCTCGGCACGGGTCTGGTGGCTGTCCAGGCGTTTGAATTCTTCGAAGATCACTTTCTGTTTGTCCGGTGGAATGCCGGGGCCGCGGTCCCAGACTTCCAGGCACAGTTCGCCCTGACGTCGGCGTACGCCCAGCAGCACCGGGCCGTCGGCATAGCGGAAAGCATTGGTAAGAAAATTCTGCAGGATGCGCCGCAGCAATTTGATGTCACTGTCGACGCGCAAGCGGCTGCCCCGCAGGCGGAAGCGCAGGCCTTGCTCCTGGGCCAGCGCCTTGAACTCGGCGCCCAGGGTGTCGAACAGTTCGTTGAGTACAAAGGGCTGGCGCTGCGGGTTGATCTTGCCGTTTTCCAGGCGCGAGATATCCAGCAAGTCACTGATCAAGTCTTCAGCCGAGCGCAATGAGCTGTCCAGGTGCTGCACCAGTTGTCGGGCTTCATTCGACAGCCCATCGTTCTGGTGGGAGAGGGCGGCAGAGAACAGCCGCGCAGCGTTCAGCGGCTGCATCAGGTCATGGCTGACGGCCGCGAGGAAGCGCGTCTTGGACTGGCTGGCGGATTCGGCCACGCCTTTGGCATCGGTCAGCGCCACGTTGAGCTGGGACAGCTCATGGGTGCGCTCGGTGACCCGTTGCTCCAGGCCTTCATTGGCCTCGGTGAGTGCCTGTTCAGCCTCGCGGAACGCCGTAATGTCGGTGAAGCTCATGACAAAACCGCCGCCGGGCATGGGGTTGCCGATCAACTCGATCACCCGCCCGTTGGGGAACAGTCGCTCAGAGGTGTGCGCGCGGCCCTGGCGCATCCAGTGCAGGCGTCGCGCCACATGCACTTCGGCCTCGCCCGGTCCGCACAGGCCGCGCTCGGCGTTGTAGCGGATGATGTCGGCGATGGGCCGGCCCACGCTGATCAAGCCATCGGGGTAGTTGAACAGTTCCAGATAACGCCGGTTCCACGCCACCAGCTTGAGGGACTGGTCCACCACGCTGATGCCCTGGGTAATGTTTTCAATCGCGCCTTGCAGCAATGCGCGATTGAACTGCAGCACTTCGGAGGCTTCGTCGGCGATCCGTACCACGTCCTCCAGTTGCATTTCCCGACCCTCAATCGCGGCTTTTACCACCGCACGCGTCGATGAGGCGCCGAGCACACCCGCCAGCAGGCGCTCGGTGTGGGCGATCCAATCGTTATCGGCATTCTGGTTGGGGTTGAAGCCCTTGCCCTGGCGGTAGGCGAAGCGAATAAAACTTTGCTGGGCGCGTTCTTCACCCACAAAGCGTGCCGCCAGGCTGAGCAGGTCGCTGATCTGCACCGACAGCATCGAACGGGCGCTGGCGCGCTGGCTGATCTCCTGGCCGATGAAGCGCCCGGCTTGCCAGTGCTCGGACACCCGTGTGCGCGACAGCATCGACACCCACACAAACAACGTGAAGTTACCCGCCAGGGAGAACACCGTGCCCAGGGTCAAGGAAGTGACAGACAGGCCCAGCGGGTGGGAATGCATCCACGTCAACCCAGGGAAAAGGCTGAGGGACCAGCCCAGGCTTTTCGCCGTAACTGGTAGGACCAAGGTGTAGAACCACAGGAAAGTGCCCGCCGCCAGGCCGGCAAATACGCCGCGCCGGTTGGCCTGCTTCCAGTACAGCGCGCCGAGCATGGCCGGGGCCAACTGGGTCACGGCGGCAAAGGCGATCTGGCCAATGGTCGCCAGGCTCGCGGTGGAGCCGAGCAAGCGGTAGCTCACATAGGCCAGCAGCAGGATGATCACAATGCTCACTCGGCGCACCGACAGCATCCAGTGACGGAACACTTCGAACGGCCGCTCGGCGCTGGAGCGGCGCAGCAGCCAAGGCAGCAACATGTCGTTGGAGACCATGGTCGACAAGGCGATGCTTGCCACGATCACCATGCCGGTGGCCGCCGAGGCGCCACCGATAAATGCCAGTACGGCCAGGGCCGGATGCGCTTCAGCCAGGGGCAGGCTGATCACGTAGGAATCGGGCAATACAGACGCAGGCAACAGCATCTTGCCGCCGAGGGCAATCGGGATCACGAACAGTGCGGCGAGAATCAGGTAGGCCGGAAACACCCACTTGGCCAGGCGCAGGTCCTGAGGGTCGATGTTTTCTACCACCGTCACATGGAACTGCCGAGGCAGGCAGATGATCGCCATCATCGCCACGCCGGTCTGCACCACCATGGAGGGCCAGTTGACGGTCTCTTTCCAGTACTCATCCAGTCGGGGGGCGAGCATCGCTTGGCTGAATAGGTCGCCGAAGCCGTCGTACAGGCCGTAGGTCACAAACGCACCCACCGCCAGAAACGCGAACAGCTTGACCAGGGATTCAAACGCAATCGCCAGCACCATGCCACGGTGGTGTTCGGTGGCATCGAGGTTGCGCGTGCCGAACACAATGGTGAACAGCGCCAGCACCAGGGACACAATCAACGCGGTGTCTTGCGCGCGGGTACCGGTGGTATCGGCGCCGGCACCGATCAGCAGGTTCACCCCCAGCACGATGCCTTTGAGTTGCAGGGCGATATAGGGCAGCACGCCCACCAGGCAGATCAGCGCCACCACCACCGCCAGCGACTGGGACTTGCCGTAGCGCGCGGCAATAAAGTCGGCGATGGAGGTAATGTTTTCCTGCTTGCTGATCAGAATCATCTTCTGCAGCACCCAGGGTGCCAACACCAGCAACAGCACCGGGCCCAGGTAGATCGGTAAAAACGCCCACAGCTGTTCGGCTGCCTGGCCTACGGCGCCGAAGAAGGTCCAGCTTGTGCAGTAAACCGCCAGCGACAGGCTATACACCCAGGCACGCACACGGGGCGGCAGCGGCGCATGGCGACGGTCACCGTAAAAGGCGATGGCAAACATAATGGCCATATAGGCCAGGGCAACGGCGGCGATCAGCCCGCTGGACAGCGTCATGGTAACTCCGAGCGTAAGAACACCGGGCCTTCCAGGCCCGGTTGGACAGTCTCGCATGATGCTTGGGGTTAGTCAGTGTCGACCAAGGTCTGAGCGCGACCTGATGTCGCGGCTTAGCGCGGTGGCAGGGTTTTCTGGCGCAGGATATACACCGTCACCAGCACGGCGCTGGTCAGCATGAAGGCGCGTGCCCAGGGCAGGGGGACGAGGTAGCAGGAAAAGCCGATGCTCAACCACATCAAGCCGATGGCGTAGACCTTGCCCTTGAGGGGGATGCCATTGCCGTCCAGGTAATCACGAATCCAAGGCCCCAGGCGCGGGTGTTCCACCAGCCATTGGTAGAAACGCGGGGAACTGCGGGCGAAGCAGGCGGCGGCGAGGAGCAGGAAGGGTGTGGTCGGCAACACCGGCAGGAAGATGCCGATCACCCCCAGCGCCACGCTCAGCCAGCCGATGGCCAGCAGCACGTAGCGCAGGAGCACAGAGCGATTGCCCATGGGTGTCACGGGCAAGCGACTCAGTGGTGACGTGGCTTGAGGATCGCCGGTTTTTCGTCAGGAGCGTTGCACAGCAGGTACAGGGCGGTCAGGGCTTCCGGGATCTGTACGATCATGTCGTCCATCAGGTTGGCGTCGGAAGCGATGTCGGCGAACTCTGGCTGATCATCGAACAGGCCCGAACCGACCATGATCGGCAGCAGCATTTCGCTGACTTCTTCTTCGGCGGTTTCAAACCAGGCGGCTTCGCGCAGGAACACACCTTCCATGAAACCGATGCACCAGCCGCGCAGGTCGGAGTCATCCGGCTCTTCACCCAGGTCCAGCTCGCACGGCAACTCGAATTCCTCGTCGGAGGCCAGTTGGCGACCGATGTGGGCCTTTAGGGCCAGCAGGGTGGATTCGATTTCTTCACGCTGGGCAGCGTCGGTGTAGTGAGGTTCTTCGGCGAACAGCGCGTCGATCCACTCGCGGTCGGGTACGGGCTCGGCGCAGATGGACAGGGCGGTCAGGTAGCCGTGGGCGGCCACGTAGTCCAGCGCCTCGTCATGCAGCTCATCGGCGTCGAGGAAGGCTTGCAGGCGGGTTAGTTGCTCAGCGAAGGACATTGAAGGACTACCTTGGGAATAAACGATGCTGAATTCTAGGCCTTCTTGAGCGCCCAGGCCAGCCGCACGGCATATTTGCCAGGTTTTAGATAGCCGTCGCTATTCGTCAGCGGCGCCCTTTGCCGGGAGTCCCTCGGGTATACTGCCGCGTTTTGTGATGCCCTTGCAGGCCAAGCGCCAACCCGTGAAAACTTCGCTTACGGATTATTTCCCGTAAATTCGCGTTTTTTCGGCCAGCCTGTACAGAGGGATTTCGGCGATATTTTGGAGTTTTACATGCTCGAACAGGCTCAACGCGTCCTCAAGGACATCTTCGGCTACGACAGTTTTCGTGGCCGCCAGGGTGCGATCATTGAGCGCGTGGCCAGTGGCGGCGATGCCCTGGTATTGATGCCTACCGGCGGCGGCAAGTCCCTGTGCTTCCAGGTGCCCGCGCTGCTGCGCAATGGCCTGGCGGTGGTGGTATCGCCGCTGATCGCCTTGATGGACGATCAGGTCGCCACCCTCGAAGAACTCGGTGTCGCCGCCGCTTCGTTGAACTCCACCCTCAGCGCCGAACAGCAGCGCGACCTGGCGGCGCGGATCAAGCGCGGTGAAGTGAAGATGCTCTACCTGGCGCCCGAGCGTTTGGTGCAACCGCGCATGCTGGCCTTCCTGCAAAGCCTGGAAATCGCCCTGTTCGCCATCGACGAAGCCCACTGTGTGTCGCAATGGGGCCACGATTTCCGTCGCGAGTACCTGCAACTGGGCCAATTGGCCGAATTGTTCCCGGACGTGCCGCGCATCGCCCTGACGGCCACCGCCGACAAACGTACCCGCGAAGAGATCGTCGAGCGCCTGCATTTGCAGAACGCCGAGCGTTTCCTGTCGAGCTTTGACCGACCGAATATTTTCTACCGCATCGTGCCCAAGGAGCAGCCGCGCAAGCAGTTACTGGCGTTCCTGTCCGAGCGGCGCAGCGATGCGGGCATCGTCTATTGCCTGTCGCGCAAGAAGGTCGATGAAGTGGCCGCGTTCCTGTGTGAACAAGGCTACCCCGCGCTGCCTTACCACGCCGGCCTGCCCAACGAAACGCGCTCGGCGCACCAGAAGCGCTTCCTCAACGAGGAAGGCCTGATCATGGTGGCTACCATTGCATTCGGCATGGGCATCGACAAATCCAACGTACGCTTCGTGGCGCACATGGACCTGCCCAAGTCCCTTGAGGCGTACTACCAGGAAACCGGCCGTGCCGGCCGTGATGGCCTGCCGGCAGACGCCTGGATGGTCTACGGCTTGCAGGACGTGGTGATGCTCAAGCAGATGCTGCAGAACTCCGAAGGCGACGAGCGTCACAAGCGCCTGGAGCAGCACAAGCTCGACGCCATGCTTTCGCTGTGCGAAGAAACCCGCTGCCGCCGCCAGACCTTGCTGGCGTATTTCGATGAAGACATGCCCGAGCCTTGCGGTCATTGCGACAACTGCATCGATGGCGTGCAAACCTGGGACGCCACCGAACCGGCGCGCCAGGGCTTGTCCGCCATCTACCGCACCGGCCAGCGCTACGGTGTGGGCCATCTGGTGGATGTCTTGTTGGGCAAGGACAACGAGAAGGTACGCAGCTTCGGTCACGAAAAACTCTCGGTCTATGGCGTTGGCAAGGCCCGTGCCGAAGGCGAATGGCGCTCGCTGTTTCGGCAGATGGTTGCCCGTGGCCTGGTGGACATCGATATCGAGGGCTATGGCGGCCTGCGCCTGAACGACAGTTGCCGGCCGCTGCTCAAGGGCGAAGTGAGCCTGGAGCTACGCCGCGACCTCAAGCCGCAAACCACCGCCAAGACCAGCACCAGCCAAGCCAGCCAGCTTGTACGTGGCGAAGAGCGCGAACAGTGGGAAGCGCTGCGCACCCTGCGGCGCAAACTGGCCCAGGAACACAGCGTGCCGCCCTACGTTATTTTCCCCGACTCCACCTTGCTGGAGATGCTGCGCGAGCAGCCCACCACCATGGCGGAGATGGCGCGGGTCAGCGGCGTGGGTGCGCGCAAGCTGGAACGCTATGGCCAGGCCTTCCTCGAAGTGCTCGGCGGCCAGGCCGAAGCGCCGAAGGAAGTCGCCGATATCCGCCACGAGTTGATCAGCCTGGCACGCGCCGGCATGACCCCGATCCAGATCGCCGGTCAGTTGCAGTGTTCGGAAAAAAACGTCTATACGTTGCTCGCCGAATCCATTGGCCAACAGCAGTTGTCGCTGGAGCAGGCCCTTGATTTACCGGAGGATTTGCTCGGCGAGATCCAGGACGCGTTCCTGGACGGCGAGGGCGAATTGCCAGCTGTTGCGCAGATCGCGCCTCTGTTCACCGGGCGTGTGCCAGAGGGCGTTTTGTACTGCGTAAGGGCCGCTTTGCAGTCTGAATTCGAAATTTAGTGTGCCAATTACGACAATGTAACGAATCAGTACATAGCGAGGCTTGCCTACTGGCATGGCTCATGCTTAGCTGACTAATAATTAGCCACACTTTATTTTCAGTCTAAAACATGAGTTTTTTATGCCGTTAACCGATCAACACCGCTTTGGCATGCAGTTGGCGCAAATGTCCCGAGGTTGGCGCGCCGAACTGGATCGCCGCCTGGCGGGACTGGGCCTGTCCCAGGCGCGCTGGCTGGTGCTGCTGCACCTGGCGCGTTTCGAAGAAGCCCCTACTCAGCGTGAACTGGCACAGAGTGTCGGCGTAGAAGGGCCAACCCTGGCGCGGTTGCTCGATAGCCTCGAAGGCCAGGGCCTGGTGCAACGCCAGGCTGTGGTGGAAGACCGCCGTGCCAAGCGTATTCTTTTGTGTGATACCGCCCGTCCGTTGATTGACCAGATCGAGACCATCGCCACTGCGCTGCGCCATGAGCTGTTTGTGGGGGTGGATGAAGAGGATATGAAGGTGTGCATGCGGGTGCACGGGCACATCCTGGCGAATCTGGAAAAGTCCTGATCCCGGATACAGCGCAGATCAAAAATGTGGGAGGGGGCAACCCCCTCCCACATTTGGTTTTGTGTTCGGCTTTCTAGAAGGTCTGGCCCAGGTTGAGATACACCGCCTTCTGGTTGTCATCGTTGAACCCATAGCTGAAATTCAGCGGCCCCAACGGCGTATCAAATCCCAAAAAGATACTCGCCGCGTTGATATACCCACTGTCGAATTCATTGTCGTTGTTCCACGCCCGGCCTCTCTCCAGCGACGCCCCCAGGTACAGCGGGAAATCCAACGGCAGATACGAACGCGGCGTCAGGCGGCGGTAGTACACCGCGCGCATCAGGCTGATGTTCTGCCCCGAGATTGCATCCTCGCGAAAGCCCGACAACTGCCGCGCACCGCCCAGCAGGAAGCTGGAGATCACCACGTCGGATCTATCCAGTGTGCGTCCGTAACGGCCGCCCAATACCAGGGTGTCCGGGCCGTGGCTCATGGCCTTGTCCAGCTTGAATTCCCACTGGCGGTAACGTTGATCCGAGCCGAGTCCGGGTTCGAATTCGCGGTAGGCCAGGCCAATGTCCTCACCACTGTGGGGGAAGTAGACGTTGTCCAGGGAATCGAAGGAGTACTTCAGTTCATAAAAGCCTTCGCTGAAACTCACGCTCGGCAGGTCACGGTCGCCGATGCGCACGTCTGCCTTGCCCCAGGCTTCGCCCACGCCAAAGCGGATCTCGCCGCTGTTACCGATCTGCCGTCCCACGTTCAAGCCGAAGCCATAGCGTTCCAGGCGATATTCGGAGACGGGGTCGTTGTCCAGGATCAGCTCCACGTTCTGCGCCTGGGCGCGGATATAGGGCGCGACGAAGTAGCGCGAGCCGGTATCCATCGGTTGGTAGAACTCGCTGTACAACTCCTGCCGATCACCGATCTGCACCCGTGTCAGCCATTCGGCACCGAGGCGGTTGATGCCGTTCATGCGGTAGCTGGCGCCGAGGTTGAAAGCACTGTCGCCGCGCATGTCGTCCGACAGGTTCAGGCCCAGGCGCAGGTAGTCGGTGCCGCTGCGTTTGCCCCTTGCGCTGATCACCAGGGTATTGTCCTGGCCTTTCTTGATCACCCGGTATTGCACCTGCTCAAAGTAATCGAGGCCATACAGGGTGCCCATGTCGGTTTGCAGCCGCCCCAGGTTGAGCGGTTCGCCGAGGGGTTGGCGGATGTAGTAGCGGATCACGTCGTCGCTGACTTTCGAGTCGTTTTCCACGTTGATCGCGGTGATCACGGGCGTGCGCTCGCCGGGGGTGCGTGCAGCCACCAGGCCTGGGTCGATGGGCTCGGCAGGGCGCAAGTGCGCCAGGCGCAGGTCGAGGGCGCGGGTGGCGCGGTAGCCGGCGTCGATCATGTCCCTGGCGCGGCCGAAGTCGGTCACGCCGAAGGCGGAAAGCGGCGGCTGGATCAGCACGTCCTTCGGGTGCAGGTCCTTGAGTTGCTCTTCGGAGTTGCGCCGGGTCATCAGCGTGATCGATTGGTTGAGCACATCCACCACCGTCGCCAGTTGCTTGCGCGAGCGCAGCGGCGTGCCGATATCCACCACGATGGCAATGTCCACGCCCA
The DNA here is from genome assembly GCF_004682055.1 of Pseudomonas kairouanensis. GTDB lineage: Bacteria > Pseudomonadota > Gammaproteobacteria > Pseudomonadales > Pseudomonadaceae > Aquipseudomonas > Aquipseudomonas kairouanensis. The sequence goes on from NZ_QUZU01000006.1 coordinate 205,112, forward strand.
TCTCCCGCGCCACATCCAGCGGGATATTGTCGGTCATGCCGCCGTCCACCAGCAGGCGCCCGTCCAGTTCCACGGGGGCGAACACTGCCGGGATCGACATGCTTGCGCGAATCACCTGGGGAAGGTGGCCCTTGCTGAACACCACCTTTTCACCGGTGGTGATATCGGTGGCCACGGCGCGGAAAGGGATGGGCAGCTTGTCGAAATTACGCGTGTTGCTACTGTGGGCAAACATGCTTTCCAGCAGCAACGCCAGGTTCTGGCCCTGGATCACGCCCAGCGGCAACCCCAGGCTGCCGTCGTCGCGAAAGCTCAGCTTCTGCTTGACCAGAAAGTCGCGGTCATCCTGCTTGCGGCGAAACGGCACGTCTTCTCGAGGTGGTGCGTCGGACAGCGCCTGTTGCCAGTCGATGCTCAGCGCGAGTTTCTCCAGTTCATCGATCTTGTAGCCCGAGGCGTACAGCCCTCCGATCACCGCACCCATGCTGGTGCCGGCGATGGCATCGATCTGGATACCTTGCTCCTCCAGGGCCTTGAGCACCCCGATATGGGCCAGGCCACGGGCGGCGCCACCGGACAACACCAGGCCGATTTTCGGGCGTGGGGGCTCGACGGCTTGGGCGAGGAGGGGAAGCAGGCACAGCAGCAGGCAGGACAACAGGCGGCGCATCAGAATCTCGGGGCTGGGCGATAAAGGCCGGTATTATAGCCACCCGATCCTCCGAGCCCGTTACGCCAGGAACCTCTCAAATTATGTCCACGAACAAACCCGAGATCGTCATCACTTATTGCACCCAGTGCCAATGGCTACTGCGCGCGGCGTGGCTGGCCCAGGAGTTGTTGAGTACGTTCTGCGATGACCTGGGCAAAGTGTCGCTGGAGCCCGCCACCGGAGGCGCGTTCCGGATCACCTGCGACGGCGTGCAGATCTGGGAACGCAAGGCCGACGGTGGCTTCCCGGAGGCCAAGGTGCTCAAGCAACGCGTGCGCGACCAGATCGACCCACAGCGCGACCTGGGCCACAACGACCGCACGCAGTGACGGTCACCGCCCCGCCAGAGCGGTGACCGGATGGCTACTTGTTGGCGGCCAGCTTCTGCTTGATGAACCCGATGACCCAGGTCAGTACCAGGCCGCCCACGCCGCCGCCGACGATATTGCTGCCCACTGCGGCCACATCCAGCGCGTCGCCACCGGAGGTGCCGGTGAACTGCGCAACCACCTGGCCAAGGATCAGGCCGCCGATACCGCCAAGAAAGGTATTGAGCCCGGTACCCAGGCTCTGCTTGGTCATGCCGGCCAGGTTGCCGCCGACGGCGCCGCTGATGATCTGCACCAGCAATTGGATAAGTGTTTCCATGGTTAAACCCCTGCATAGCGTTAATGGCGTGACCACTCGCTTGCAGCAACTTCAAACGTCATGGCTGTCGTCGAGAAGTCCTTATCCGTTAACGACGACAGACTGTTGCGGATTGCCAGAGTATAGATCAGGCCGCCGAAGCGGCCTGAATAGCGCCTGGCCTAGGGCGGCGTGATGGTCAAGGTCTTGGATGCCGTTGCCTGGTTCATACCGACTCCAGCGTTCACCGAGACCACTACCGTGGTGGCTTGCTGTACGTTCGGCGCGGTGATCACCAGTGTGGCGCTGTTGCTCGGGGTGGCGCTGACCCCGGCCGCGACTCTCCAACTGTAGCGAAGCGTTCCTGCCGGCGGGTTGGTGACTTGCGCGGTCAGGGTCACTGTCTGGTTGGCCCCGATGGTGTCGGGCCCGAGGATGCTGACGCTCGGCAAATTGGCGGTCACGGTCAATGGTTGTGACAGGCGCAGTTGTTGGCCCTTGGTATCCGAGACCAGCACCTGTACCTGACCCGTCGTATCCTGGTTGACCGCGGGCGCAAAACCGCTGAATCCGGGGCGGTCGAGGGGGCCGGTAAAGCCACTGGGCAGTAGCGTCCAGACGTAGTGCAAGCCGCCGCCATTGACGTCCCTGACATCGGTGCTGAACGAGACTTCCTTGCCGCCGACGACGGAGGAGGGAGCCGTCAATGTACCTGTCAGCGGTTGTGCCGGCGCTGGAGTTGCCTGGATGAGGACCGATTTGGACAAATAAAACCCAGTGATCGTCCGGTCTGGGGGGTAGGGCACTTGAGCGGTGCCGCCTACTTCGACCTTGATGTATTCATCTTTGGTGACGATGGGGGCGGTCACGGTGATGGTATCCGGCATATTGACGTTGGTTCTTTCCTGGATGCCGGGGAACAGCCCTGGTGCCAGCCAGCGGACTTGGTACCCGGTGTCTCCATAGCGCCGGGGCACAAGGATGAATGAAGCTGTCTGCCCGGATTGGATGCGGTCAGGCACGTTCCAGGTTGCCGAGTAAGCCTTGTCTGTGGTGTAGACGCCAACAATGGAGCTGCCGCGTGAAAGCGTGTCAGTGACGCCGTTGCTGTCATGGGTCGTGAGGGTTACCGATGTTCTGGGTGGTGGAGGTTGGTGCCAGTAGGCTCCCTCTCTCGCCGGCACATCCACTTTCAACTCGCCGGTCACAGGGTTGACGCTGTGAATGATCAACGGCTCAGCAACTTTCCAATCGAAGGTGACGTCTCGGGCGGCAGCACTCAGAACGGGGGTATAGGTCGCAGTGTGATTGCTCCTGAGGCCCCCAAACGACGCTCCCCTATCCCCTGCGGCAAAACCTGGGCCTTCAATGCGCTTGATGGTCGGGCCGGTCGGTTCGGGTGGGAAACCATTGGCATAGTCTTTGATCATTCTATCGACGGCAGCTTTAACGTCCGGCTGCCTGCCACGGTTGACGCCCGGCGTGGCGTGGGCAAAGTCATGTCCGGTCTCGACCAGTAACTGGCGCATGACCTTGGGCGGCACCGGCCCAAGGCCCTTGGCAAAGGCAATGCTTTGGATCTGCGCTACAGCGCCGGCAACGATCCAGGCAGAGAATTTGTAGGCGAGCGGGTTCTCGGCGTCGTAGCGTGTGTAAAGGTCTTTAACGCCCGCCTGGTAGCTGGCGGTCTGAATTTTTGTCGCCCAGGTCGATAGGTTGATGCGCTTGCCGTAGTTGGCGCCTTCGGCGGTGCCGGTCACGGGGTTGACGCTTCCCACCACAATGCTGCCGTCGTCATTTCTAGCCTGGTCAAAGTTGCCCTGTAAGTCTGGATTGTCCAGGTTGATCGGCATATAGCGCTCGGGGTACTGGGCGCTCCAGGCCTCATCCAACCTTTTTGTTCCGCCGCCAGCATTGATAACCACATGCACACCCTTTTCTTGCGTCAAGTATTCGATGTTGCGCAGATAGCTGGAGTTAACGTATGCGTCGCTTACCGCAAGTGGCAAGGGCAAGGTGCACACGGTGCCTCCTGGGCACACGCTGCCTGGGTAGAAGTAGGGGCCGTTTTCCATTGTTTGCGCGTCGATGACGACAACGTCACCTTTTCTCAAGTTGACGTTGGCAATGTCATTGAAATAAATGCTCCCCCTCCAGGATGACGGCGTGGCTGTGAGTTGCGCGGCCGGTACCACCCCCAGCTCTTTATCCGCGATGATCCCGGCCGCCTGGGTACCGTCGTTGCCTACTGCCCAGTACAGAGAGCAGGCCAATCGTTCCGGTGGGCGTATGGGATGGAAGGGTTTGGCCGGCAGGTTTTTATGGGTCGTGTCCCAGTAGCTTTCGCTGGCGATGATGACGCGGGCATATTCGCCTCTCGCGCCGGGCAAGTCCTTGACGGCGTCAGAGTTGATCCCACCCAGGCGATAGCCGGCAGTGGGTGTGGGGCCAAGCAGATAAAGCGGCCGAGCGGTAACGGCGTTGCGTTTGAAGGTGACAGGGATGCCTGGGGGCACGGCAGGCTTGTCATCGAGTACGCGGGCTTCGGCGGATTTTACAAGTGGGTTGGCCAGCAGGTTTTGCAAGCTACGTTGCGCCTGTGCTGGAGACAGGGCGTTGATGTCGACGAAAAACTGTCGGTACAAGCCAAACCTGGCTTGATCGTCGCGCTCTTGTTGGCTTTTCTTTGATAGCCCGCGCAGCGTTTGGTTGATCTCGGGAACCTCCCGAGCCAGTGTGTCCAGCTGGGTTCTGATCGCAGCATCGTTGTCTGCGTTCTGTTTAAGCTGAGCCAGCCCCTGATTCAGTTCCAGCTGGAGGGTGCGTTCTTGAGCCGCGACGTGCGTACTCAAGAACCCTGCCATGAGAAGTGTCATCGTGAACGTACGTATGACCGTGTCCATTTTTGTCACCTGTGCAAAACGTTGAGAGATTGACCTCTCGCACGCGGCAACTTCTGAATGGACTACTACTGTCGTAGAGGGGTCATAAACCGTTGAACGACGACAGACTGTTACGGATCGCCAGAGTATAGATCAGGTCGTCGCAGCAGGCTGTTTGGCCTGGCTGGCGCTGCCCATCAGCCCGGACAGCACGATGGCGACGATGATCAGCGCGCCGCCCAGCAGCATGCGCAGGGTCGGGGTTTCGGCGAACAGCAGCCAGGCCACGGTGATGCCATACACCGGCTCCATGGCAAACACCACCGAGGCGGTACGTGCCTTGATCACCGCCAGGCTGGCGACAAACAGGCTGTGGGCCAGGCCGGTGCAAAATACCCCCAGCAAGCCGATCCACAACCAGTCGATGGCGCGCACCTGCGCCAACCCAGGCGCGGCCACGGGCAGCAAGCATAGGGCGACCACCACGTTCTGGCACAACGCGGCCTGCACCGCCGGGATGCGCCCGGAGCTGGCACGGTTGTTCAGCGACAGCAGGGAGAACAACAAGCCCGAGGCGATGCCCCACAGCAGGCCGCCGGTGGCTTCGCTGGCGAGGTTGAAATCTGGCGTCACCAGCACCAGGCCGATACTGACCAGAACCACCAACAGCACTTCATTGGCGCGGATTCGCTCGCGAAAGATCAGCCCTTCCAGGATCACGGTAAAGGCGGGAAACGCGGTAAAGCCTAGGGTAGCGACGGCAACGCCGCCGACTTTGACCGCAATGAAGAACGTCACCCAATGTGCGGCCAACAGCACGCCGCTGCCCAGTAGGCGGCGCCAGTCACGGCTTTCCAGTTTTTTCCACGGGGCATTGCTGGCAAAGCGGGCAAATACCGCCAGGGCAATCACGGCAAACGCGGCGCGACCAAACACGATGATGGCCGGCGAGGCGGCCGCCAGTTTGCCGAATACGCCGGTGAGGCCAAACATCAATGCGCCGATATGCAGGGCGCCGAGGGCTGAGCGGGGAGTCATTGCAATCCTTGAGGCAAGCGGGTGACAGAGGGGCAGTCTAGTGGCTCGCCTGTGGGGGTGTCTGTCGTGCGACTCGCGATGTTTATCGCGAGACTCTTCCTACGTGTTGCGGCGCAAGGCACCCGGGGAGGCGCCAAACTCGCGAAGCATGGCCGCCGCAAATGCACTTTGCGAGTTGTAGCCGACGCGCTCAGCGATCTCACCGATGGGCAACGGCGTGCGGCGCAGCAGGTCCAGGGCCATCTGCAGGCGGCGGCTGCGGATGTAGTCCATCGGCGTTTGCCCGCATTCGGCCATGAAGCGCGCATGCAGGCGCGCCACCGACAGGTCGGCGATGCGCGCCAGGTCCGCCACTTGCAGCGGATGCGCCGCGTGGCGCTCGATGTGAGCGTTGAAGGCTGCATAGGGCAGGCGCCGGCCGGGAACCGGTTGATCCTGCGACACATTAAGGCTGGCCAGCAGCAACACCGCGCCTTGCTGCACGATCAGCGGGTCATCCACGGGGCTGTTGGCCAGCCATTGCACCAACTGGTGTTGCCGCGCATCCAGCGCCAGCCGCGCGGGTTGATCGAGCAGGCGGCGGCTGGCATCGGCATGCTCGCCCAAAGACTGCACCACCCAGTGCTCGGTGGGCACATCCAGCACCAGGCAGCGGCTGCCATCGCGGCTATCGCAGGCGTGGTGGGTGGCGTAAGGCAGGACCATCACGCTGCTGTGGCGCACTTGGCTGCCCACGCCCTCAACCTCGAAGTCCAGGTGCCCGGACAGGCCGAACACCAACTGCGCATGGTCATGGCTGTGGGCGATGGGGGCTTGGGTGTAGTGGCGTAGCGTGAGCAGCGGTCGCATCGCGGTCTCCTGGGCAGGCTGTGGCAGTCTACAACGCTTTGCGGCCGGCGAGCGCTGTCATCAGACTGACCCACAGCTGTCATGGGCTATTAATCGCGGTGGCGCAAGCTCGCGAAAACAGCGTCGAGGGATGCCCATGACCAGTGCCGAGTTCACCAAGCCCAGCCGCAAGCAACGGGTGCGTACCCTGTGGATTTCCGACGTGCACCTGGGCACTCGGGATTGCCAGGCCGAACATTTGTCCCAGTTCCTCAAGGGCTATCACGCCGACAAGGTGTACCTGGTGGGTGACATCATCGATGGCTGGAAACTGCGTGGCGGCATGTATTGGCCCCAGGCCCATACCAACGTGATCCGCCGCCTGCTGACCATGGCCAAGCGCGGCACCGAGGTGATCTACGTCACTGGCAACCACGATGAATTCCTGCGGCGTTACTCCAAGCTGATCCTGGGCAATATCCAGTTGGTGGATGAAGCCGTGCACGTCACTGCCGATGGCCGTCACTTGCTGGTGATCCACGGTGATCAGTTCGATGTGATCACCCGCTACCACCGCTGGCTGGCGTTCCTGGGCGACTCGGCCTACGAGTTCACCCTCACCCTGAACCGCTGGCTCAACCACTGGCGTGCGCGTTATGGCTACGGCTACTGGTCGCTGTCGGCATACCTGAAGCACAAGGTGAAGACGGCGGTGAACTTCATCAGCGATTTTGAAGAAGCCATTGCCCATGAAGTGACCAAGCGTGAACTGCATGGAGTGGTGTGTGGGCATATTCACCATGCCGAGATTCGCAAGGTGGGCGAGGTGGATTACCTCAATTGCGGGGATTGGGTGGAGTCGTGCACGGCGTTGATCGAGCACTGGGATGGCAGTATCGAGTTGTATCGGTTGGCGGATGCGCAGGCCAAGGAGGCACTGCTCAAGGCTGAGATGGTCGCGGGCTAGCGTAGGACTCGGTCCAAACTGTGGGAGCGGGCTTGCTCGCGAATGCGGTGTGTCATCCAGCACATCAGGTGACTGATCTACCGCATTCGCGAGCAAGCC
>NZ_QUZU01000007.1 GCF_004682055.1 Pseudomonas kairouanensis
GGCGGTGGGTCAGTCACCTAAGATGTCGACTGGCCCGCCGCCTTCGCGAGCAAGCCCGCTCCCACATTTGTTCTGTGTGGTGTCAGGCACCAAACACATCTTTCAGAAACCCCGGCGCGATATAGCGCTGGTAGTGGGCCTCGGACAAAATAAAAAACTCACGATCAACCGCATCACGCAAATCCGGCAAGGCCCACTCACGAAACTCCGGCAACAACACCATGCCATACGCCTCCAGATTGGAAATCACCCGCGCGCCCCGGGCAATCAACTGATACGCCCAGCAATATTCTGACTGGTGCGGCACAAAGCGAATCTTGCGCTGTTCCAACTGGCCACGCAGCATCTTGGGGTCGAAAACCTCGACTTTACCGGCCATCACCTGCACCAACAGCTGTTCAAGGCGCAGCCACACCGCACGTTTTTCTTCTTCGTTGTAGCCGTTCCACTGGATCACCTCGTGGTGGAAACGCTTGCAGCCACGGCACACGAGGTCGCCGTAGACCGTGGAGCACAGGCCTACGCAGGGGGTCTTGATGGTTTGGTTGGACATGGGCAACAGCACACAAATCAGCGAAACAATGCGCCATGTTAGCCCTTTGTCTAACCTTGATCACCCTGCAAACTTACCAAGGCAACTTACCTTTAGAAATTTTTTGCCGTAGAATCATCCGGCCTTGTAAGGCGCCAATAATCCGCTGGAAGCTGTTTTCAAAGCGTCACGAGCACAGTCGTTCCTTCAGAACGGTGTTGGCGATGGTCAATGACTCGGTAGGTCAATGCCCTCGCCAACCCTCATCAGCTCCGTTCTGCAGGCGTAAAACTTTGAAAGCAGCTTCTGTGAGGAATGCCGGCAGCGCTGGCTTTGCGGCCCAAAAAGCCCCCGAGCGCATGCGTGCCGTTCATTTCTGGATGAGCGTCCCGTGGGACCACTGATGAGGGTAATAACTGTGCTTGAAGCCTACCGCAAACATATCGAAGAGCGTGCAGCCCTGGGTATCGTTCCCCAGCCGCTTAACGCCGAACAAACCGCAGGCCTGGTCGAGCTGCTGAAGGCCCCCCCGGCTGGCGAAGAAGAATTCCTCGTTGACCTGATCACCAACCGTATTCCACCAGGCGTTGACGAAGCTGCCTACGTCAAGGCCGGTTTCCTGTCTGCCCTGGCCAAGGGCGAAGCCACTTCCCCCCTGATCGACAAGAAACGCGCTGTTGAACTGCTTGGCACCATGCAAGGCGGCTACAACATCGTGACCCTGGTCGAGCTGCTGGACGACGCCGAGCTGGCACCGGTTGCTGCCGCTCAGCTCAAGCACACCCTGCTGATGTTCGATGCGTTCCACGACGTGGCCGAAAAAGCCAAGAACGGCAACGAGCACGCCAAAGCCGTGATCCAGTCCTGGGCCGACGGCGAGTGGTTCAAGAACCGCCCGACCCTGGCCGACAAGATCAGCCTGCGCGTATTCAAGGTTACCGGCGAAACCAACACCGACGACCTCTCCCCTGCACCTGATGCCTGGTCCCGTCCCGACATCCCGCTGCACGCCCTGGCCATGCTGAAAATGGCTCGCGAAGGCATCGTGCCGGACGAGCAAGGCAAGACCGGCCCGATGAAGCAGATCGAAGAGATGCGCGGCCAAGGCTTCCCGATCGCCTACGTGGGTGACGTGGTCGGTACCGGTTCGTCCCGTAAGTCGGCGACCAACTCCGTACTGTGGTTCTTCGGCGACGACGTACCTTACGTGCCGAACAAGCGCGCTGGCGGCTTCTGCTTCGGCAGCAAGATCGCTCCAATCTTCTACAACACCATGGAAGATGCTGGCGCACTGCCAATCGAATTCGACGTCACCAACATGAACATGGGCGACGTGATCGACCTGTACCCGCATGCTGGCAAAGTCTGCAAACACGATTCCGACGAAGTCATCACCACCTTCGAAATGAAGACCCCGGTGCTGTTGGACGAAGTTCGCGCCGGCGGCCGTATCCCGCTGATCATCGGTCGCGGCCTGACCGACAAGGCCCGTGCCGAACTGGGCCTGGGCCCAACCGACCTGTTCAAGCTGCCTGAAGCACCTGTCGATACCGGCAAGGGCTACACCCTGGCACAGAAGATGGTCGGCAAGGCGTGCGGCCTGCCAGAAGGCAAAGGCGTTCGTCCTGGCACCTACTGCGAACCGAAGATGACCACCGTGGGCTCCCAGGACACCACCGGTCCAATGACCCGTGATGAACTCAAAGACCTGGCGTGCCTGGGCTTCTCGACCGACCTGGTGATGCAGTCCTTCTGCCACACCGCGGCTTACCCCAAGCCGATCGACGTGACCACCCACCACACCCTGCCTGACTTCATCATGACCCGTGGCGGTGTATCGCTGCGTCCAGGCGACGGCATCATCCACAGCTGGCTGAACCGCATGCTGCTGCCGGACACCGTGGGTACCGGTGGTGACTCCCACACCCGTTTCCCGATGGGCATCTCGTTCCCGGCCGGTTCTGGCCTGGTGGCGTTTGCCGCAGCCACTGGCGTAATGCCACTGGACATGCCGGAATCGATCCTGGTGCGCTTCAAAGGCAAGATGAAGCCTGGCATCACCCTGCGTGACCTGGTTCATGCCATTCCTTACTACGCGATCCAATCGGGTCTGCTGACTGTAGAGAAAAAAGGCAAGAAGAACGCCTTCTCCGGCCGCATCCTGGAGATCGAAGGCCTGAACGACCTGACGCTGGAACAAGCGTTCGAGCTGTCCGACGCCTCGGCCGAACGTTCGGCCGCCGGTTGCACCATCAAGCTGTCCAAAGACTCCGTCACCGAGTACCTGAACTCCAACATCACCCTGCTGCGCTGGATGATCGGTGAAGGCTACGGCGACGCACGTACCCTGGAACGTCGCGCCCAAGCGATGGAAGCCTGGGTCAAGAACCCAGAGTTGATGGAAGCCGATGCCGACGCCGAATACGCCGAAATCATCGAGATCGACCTGTCGGAAATCAACGAGCCAATCCTCTGCGCGCCAAACGACCCGGACGATGCCCGTCTGCTGTCGAGCGTTGCCGGTGAGAAGATCGACGAAGTGTTCATCGGTTCGTGCATGACCAACATCGGTCACTTCCGCGCTGCCGGTAAACTGCTGGAACAGGTCAAGGGTCAGCTGCCTACCCGTCTGTGGCTGTCGCCGCCGACCAAGATGGACGCTCACCAACTGACCGAAGAAGGCTACTACGGCATCTACGGCAAAGCTGGCGCACGCATGGAAATGCCGGGCTGCTCGCTGTGCATGGGTAACCAGGCGCGGGTAGAGCCGAATTCGACCGTTGTGTCGACTTCGACCCGTAACTTCCCGAACCGTCTGGGTGACGGCGCTAACGTCTACCTGGCCTCGGCCGAGCTGGCGGCAGTTGCCTCCACCCTGGGTCGCTTGCCGACTGTCGAAGAGTACATGGGCTACGCAGCGAAACTGGACACCATGGCCAGCGACGTCTACCGCTACCTGAACTTCGACCAGATCGCCGAGTTCCGCAAGATCGCAGCAAGCGCCAACATCCCGGTGATTCAAGCCTAAGGTGTTGATGCAATAAAAACGCCGCGTATCGCAAGATACGCGGCGTTTTTTTATGCCTGGAATACAGTATTAGCAACACAACAAAACGAATGTGGGAGGGGGCTTGCTCCCGATAGCATTGGATCAGTCAGCACTACTGTGACTGATACACCGCCATCGGGAGCAAGCCCCCTCCCACATTTAGAACCGCGCAGCCCGAACGACTGTACTACGACTCAAGGAATCAGCGAATACACCACCGCCGTAATCGCCACCAGGCCTACCGCCGTAACGAACACATTGGAAGCCTGCCCACGGTACTTGGCCATAGCCGGCACTTTGCGAATCGCGTACATCGGCATCAGGAACAGAATCGACGCAATCACCGGGCCACCCAGGGCTTCGATCATACCCAGGATGCTTGGGTTGAGCGTGGCAACGATCCAGCACACCACCAGCATGAATGCGGCGGTCATACGGTCCAGCGTCTTCGGCGCCGGACGGCGACCGGTCTTGAGCACCAGGCCCTTGAGGCCTTCGCTGGCGCCGATGTAGTGGCCCAGGAACGACTTGGCAATCGCCACGAACGCAATCAACGGCGCGGCAAAGGCGATCGTCGGGTTGTCGAAGTGGTTGGCCAGGTACGACAGGATCGACAGGTTCTGCGCCTTGGCTTCGGCCAGTTGCGCCGGCGACAGGGTCAGCACGCAGCTGAACACGAAGAACAGCACCATCACCACCATCAGCAGGTGCGCGCGGGACAGGATCTGCGAACTGCGCTCATCGGCGTTGGCACCGTACTGGCGCTTCTGGTCAACCGCAAAGGCCGAGATGATCGGTGAATGGTTGAACGAGAACACCATCACCGGAATCGCCAGCCACAGGGTGCTGAGCAACGCGGACGGCGCCGGTACTACGCTGGCGGTGCTGAGGATGCCGCCATTCCAATGGGGAATCAGGTACACGGCCAGGAACAGCAAGGCCACGATAAACGGATACACCATCAGGCTCATGGCCTTGACGATCACCTGCTCACCGCAGCGCACCACGGCCAACAGGCCGAGAATCAGCACAAATGCCAACAACGCCCGTGGCGGCGGCATGATGTGCAGTTGATGCTCCATAAAGCTGCTGACCGTGTTGGTCAGCGCCACGCTATAGATCAGCAGGATCGGGAAGATCGCGAAGAAGTACAGCAAGGTGATCAGTGCACCGGCCTTGAGGCCGAAGTGCTCTTCGACCACATCGGTAATATCCGACCCTTCACGACCGGACAGCACGAACCGGGTCAAGCCACGGTGGGCAAAGAACGTCATCGGGAACGCCAGCACCGCCAGGATCAGCAGCGGCCAGAAGCCCCCCAGGCCAGCGTTGATGGGCAAAAACAAAGTACCGGCGCCGATGGCGGTGCCAAACAGGCCCAGCATCCAGGTGGTGTCCTGGCGGCTCCAGCTTGTGAGCGTTGCAGGTGTCGTTGCATAGCGTTCGTCGACGCTATTGGCCTGATCATTCATCCGGTGGGATCTCCGCATTTACACGGCCAGGACGAGTCAGAAATACCTGACAGGCAGCGCCCTGGACATAGAAGGGGCGCGATTGTCCGGGATTCTTGTGAATAAGCAAAGACTTAGCTGAGGAACGGTGGCGTGGCGCATCGACGCGCGGAGTTTAATTTAGACACATTTGTTGACAACATAGCCCCGCGCTTAGCATGATCGGCCCATGAACTTTATTCAGCACCAACTCACCCGTACCACCACCACGACCGCTTTTGGCGGGTCGCGCGGTGGCTGTGGGTGCTTGAGCTAGACACTTCACAGATTCAACCCAAGGCCCCGCCAGCAATGGACGGGGCCTTTTTATTGCGCCGTCCGCCAGGCAACTACAAGGAGCAACACCATGGCTGACGCCCTGCTGATCATCGATATGCAAACTGGCCTCTACGACGGCCCGGAAAAGCCCTACGCCCGCGAACGCTTGCTAGACAACATCAATCAGTTGATTCAACGCGCCCGCAAGGCCAACGCCCCCATCTTCGTCGCCCAACACACCGGCCCGGCAGGCTCGCCCATTGCAGCGGGTAGCCCGCTGTGGAAGGTGTGTCACGGGCTGGAGGTCGACGAGTCTCACGATCGCCTGTTCAACAAGACTCGCCCCAGCTGTTTTCTCGGTACAGATCTTGCGCAGCAACTCAACGCCGCACAGGTCAAAGAACTGGTGATCGTGGGCATGAAAACCCAGTTCTGCATCGACACCACTTGCCGCGTGGCGGTAGAACTGGGCTTTCGCGTGGTGCTACCGGAAGACGGCCATAGTTGCATGGACACCCCGGCGCTGAAGGCCGAGGCGATTATCGAGCATCACAATGCAACGCTGGCCGGGGCGTTTGCAAAACGAGTAAAAACGTACGAAGTCGAGTTTTAAGTCTGTAGATACTGTAGGAGCGAGCTTGCTCGCGAAGAACTCACAGGCACTGCGGGTATCCAGGTTTCCCGCGTTATCGTTGACGTTTTTTCGCGAGCAAGCTCGCTCCTACGGTAAACATTCCCACATACTGCCCCCCTCCAACCCTTCAGGAAGAGCCTGCCGATGTCCACCACCGTTCTGGTCCTAGTTGAAACCATCAACGAATACCTGCAAATCATCGAAAGCAATGACTTCCACGTCATTCTGGCGCCCACGCCAACCGAACGTGCCCAGGCCATCAAGACCCACGGTGGGCAGATCAAGGCCGTACTGACCCGTGGGCCGCTGGGTTTGTACGCCGAAGAGATCGCCGCCCTGCCACTGCTTGAGATCATCTGCGTGATCGGCGCCGGCTACGAGCATGTGGACCTGCAGGCCGCCAGCAACCGTGGGATCGTGGTCACCAACGGTGCCGGGGTAAACGCACCGTCGGTGGCGGATCACGCCATGGCGTTGCTGCTGTCACTGGTGCGCGGCATTCCCCAGACCGACGCCGCCGTGCGCCGCAGCGAGTGGCCGAAAGTCATGCGCCCTTCCCTGGGTGGCAAACAACTGGGTATCCTGGGCCTTGGCGCCGTAGGTCTGGAGATCGCCAAGCGCGCGGCCCTGGGGTTTGGCATGGAGATCAGCTACCACAATCGCCAACCCCGGGATGATGTGGACTACACCTACTGCGCCACGGCCGTGGAACTGGCACGGACTTCGGACTTCCTGATCCTGGCCACCCCCGGCGGCGCCAGCACTCGCCATCTGATCGACCGCCATGCCTTGGATGCATTGGGCCCCAATGGCTACCTGGTAAATATCGGCCGTGGCAGCGTGGTGGTCACCGACGACCTGGTGGCGGCCCTTGAGCAACGGCGTATCGGTGGGGCCGCCCTGGACGTCTTCGACGATGAACCCAAGGTACCCGACGCCCTCAAGCGCCTGAGCAATACCGTGCTCACCTCCCATGTGGCCGGCCTTTCACCGGAGGCCGCCCACGACACCGTGCAGCGCGTGGCCGACAATCTGCTGGAGTACTTCGCCGGGCGTCCCGTGCTCACCCCGGTCGCCCTGCCCGCGGCCGTAAAATGACCGATCAGGCACGCTGATCATCATCCAACACGCTAACCTATTAAGCCGCCCCGACCTTGTCGCTGGGCGGCTGTGCGCATTAGATTAGGAAATAGTCCAAGGCCTTAAGAATAAGCAGAAGGGATAAGCATGGCGCTGAACGACCAATCGACCCAGATTCGCCCAGGCGAAGAACTTGATGCCAGCCTGATCGATCCCTACCTCAAGGCCCATATCCCGGGCTTGAGTGGCACGCCGACCATCAGCCAGTTCCCCGGTGGCGCGTCCAACCTGACTTACCTGCTGGAGTACCCCGGCCAGGAATTCGTCCTGCGCCGCCCGCCTTTTGGCCACAAGGCCAAGTCTGCCCATGACATGGGCCGCGAGTACCGCATTCTCAACCAGCTCAAGGACGGTTTCCCGTATTGCCCCAAGGCTTATGTGCATTGCACCGACGAGTCGGTGATTGGCGCCGAGTTCTATGTAATGGAGCGGGTCAACGGCATTATTCTGCGCTCGGACTTGCCGCCGGAACTGGGTCTGGACGCGACCAAGACCGAAGCCCTGTGCAAGAGCTTTATCGATAAGTTCGTCGAACTCCATCAGGTGGACTACACCGCCTGCGGCCTGGCCGACCTGGGCAAGCCCGAAGGCTACGTAGCGCGTCAGATCCGTGGCTGGAGCGACCGCTACGAAAAAGCCCTGACCCCCGACGCCCCACGCTGGGAGGCCGTACGTGCCTGGCTCAACGACAAGATGCCAGCCGACCACCCCACTTCCAGCATCGTGCACAACGACTACCGCTTCGATAACGTGATTCTCGACCCGCACAACCCGATGCAGATCATCGGCGTACTGGACTGGGAACTGACCACCCTGGGCGACCCACTGATGGACCTGGGCAATACCCTCGCCTATTGGATCGAAGCAGCCGACCCGGCGCCTGTGCAACTGATGCGCCGCCAGCCCAGCAACGCCCCCGGCATGCTGACCCGGCGCGAGTTTGTCGATTACTACGCCGAGCGCTCCGGCATCCAGATCGACAATTTCGACTTCTACTACACCTACGGCCTGTTCCGCCTGGCCGGCATCGTGCAGCAGATCTACTACCGTTTCTTCCACGGCCAGACCCAGGACAAACGCTTTGCGCAGTTCATCCAGATGAACAAGCTGCTGGAGCAGATGAGCCTGAATGTCATCGGCAAATCCGCGCTCTGATCGCCCATAACAAGGAACTCCCATGTCCAAGACCCATCTGTTCGACCTCGACGGCAAGATCGCTTTCGTTTCCGGCGCCAGCCGTGGCATCGGCGAGGCCATCGCCAAGTTGCTGGCCCAGCAAGGCGCCCATGTGATCGTGTCCAGCCGCAAGCTCGAAGGGTGCCAGCACGTCGCCGACGCGATCATCGCCGACGGCGGCAAGGCCACGGCCATTGCCTGCCATATCGGCGAAATGGAGCAGATCACCCAGGTGTTCGCCGGCATCCGCGAGCAGTTCGGTCGCCTGGATATCCTGGTTAACAACGCCGCCACCAACCCGCAGTTCTGCAACGTGCTGGACACCGACCTGGGTGCATTCCAGAAGACCGTGGATGTGAACATTCGCGGCTATTTCTTCATGTCGGTGGAAGCCGGCAAGCTGATGCGCGAAAACGGCGGTGGCAGCATCATCAACGTGGCGTCGATCAACGGCATTTCGCCGGGCATCTTCCAGGGCATCTACTCGGTGACCAAGGCCGCGGTGATCAACATGACCAAGGTGTTCGCCAAGGAATGTGCCGAGTTCGGCATCCGCTGCAACGCCCTGCTGCCCGGCCTCACCGACACCAAGTTCGCCTCGGCGCTGGTCAAGAACGACGCGATCCTGAAAATGGCCCTGGCGCAAATCCCCCTCAAGCGCGTTGCCGACCCGAGCGAGATGGCCGGTGCGGTGTTGTTCCTGGCCAGTGATGCGTCCAGCTACACCACGGGTGTGTCGCTGAATGTGGATGGGGGGTTCCTGTCCTGACCTGAAACTGCCGCCCCGCACAAAGGGGCGGCACGCTTTACAGGCGCACCGGCCTCATATCGACCAAAAACAGCAACAGCCGCCCCTCTGGCGTGGTCGCGCCGATCACCTTGAACAGTCGATTATCCCGCATGGCCTGCTGCACCCGCCTGCCCGCCTCGCTGCGTCCAGCCTCGGTGCGCAACGTAAAGTTGATCCAACCGTCCTCCATCTGGAAGTCCGGGTTGACCCGCGCCATGTTCACATTGGAAAAACGGCCACTGCGGGATGTTGAGACGTGCTTGACCTCCAGCAAATACACCGCGTCCGTTGGGCCCTCGAACACCAGATCAAAACCGCTCTGCCCGCCGCGGTAGTTGCCTCCTGGAATGATCCGGTAGCCCTCACTGGCCAGGAAAACCCGATACAACTGCTCATTCTTTGCCCCGCGCGTCGGATCACGCTTGTCCAGCGCCCGCCACTCATTGAGCAGCACATCCAGCTCAGGTGTGCGTGAGCGCACCGGGTAATGAAGCTGATCACTGGCCGCCACGGCATTGATGTTGAACCCACCTTCGCGCGTAGAACTCACCAGCCCCATGCCCTGAAATGCATCGAACTGGGGCAGCCCAACGTGCAGCGTCTGGGCGTTGGCCTTGGCGGCGACAGCAGCACGCAGAGTGTCGTAGGGGTAGCCATGCTGCCAGATATGCGCGTCGATCAGCCGCCCCTGCTCCAGCGCCGGTGCGCTGCTGATGGAGGGGGTATTGAAGGCAATGAGCTGACGTGCGTACTGGCGCAGGTAGCAGTAGGTGTTTCGATTACTTTCCGACATGCCCCCGACGGCCATAGAGCCACCGTCTGGGGTATAACCCAGCAGGCGCCGCGCATCACGAATGATGTCGGTGATAGCGTCGATCCGTAGTTCCGGAACCCAGGCGCCGATTCTACTGCCGGTTTCGATATAGATGTCGGGTAAGCCGGTACTCGTGTCAGCACACACCGTTCGCATGCTTCTAACCGAGTCGAAACCACTACGGCACACCGAACCGTCGAGCAGCAGGTAGCTGCGCAACATTTCGCCATGGATCTGGATCACTGCATTTTCTTCGATTTTCCCGCAGAACTTGCGGTTGCCCTGCGCATCGATTTTCTCAACATCAGATTTAGGCAACCCCGCCTGGTCAAAACAATAATCACCCGACGGGGTCGAAAAACAGCGCTTGCCGGCAATCGAAGGCGTTGCGTGCCCAGCGGGGCCGTGCACCTGGTAGTCCGCCAGCGCCCACCGGAGGTCGAGGCGCCCGGTCACCCGCACGGACGGCAACGGCACCGACGCTGTGCTGAGGGACGTGCCGGGCGCCAATCGGCTCCACGTCGAAGAACCCGGCACCGGGTGTAACACAGGACCGCTGGCGTGCAGCGCATGGGGCAGGCGCTCACGGTAATCGCCGGTGGCGGCATCGTAGACCGCGAGGATCGTCTCGTTGCTGTCCAGGTTCAGGTAAGTACGTTGATTGTACGTACGCACCCCGGTGGTCGAAGGCTCGCCCAGCGCGGCACTCTGTGGAACCAGTACCGCAACCGGAGCCGTCGGGGCAAAATCAGGCAGCTCAAGCAGGCTTGGCACCTGCGCCTGCACCAGCGCCTCGCTGCCTTCAGACCGAGGCGAGGAAGGAATGCCAACGGCTCGCGGATGCGGCACGGCAAAATCCCGAGAGGTATCCCCTGTGGGCGTACGCCGGGCAGGGGTGGATGTGTCGGCAGAAGACGACTTGGGTGGTTTGTTCATAGCGTTGCAGGCCTCATCACCAATTGTGCAGGGGTCACTACGCGTGCAGGGTCAGACTCCAGCCCCCAGCAATCGCCCAGCACGTCGTAAAAAATCACTGATTGCTCGTCACCGGCCAAGCCCAGGCCGATCACCCGCAGCGTGCGTACCATCAGCGAAAGGAACTGGCGCAAGCGTTGCAAATGCGCCCAGGCAGCGGCAACGGTGGTGCAAAAATGCAGGTTCAGTTGCGACGGGTACACGCTGGCCAAGTCCTGGCGCACTGCGTAGACATCCCCGTCGCTGGTATGGATGCTCACGCGCTCCAGCGGGATATCCGGGTCGGTGCTGTCGGGAAGGTGCAGCGTCAAGTCTCCCAAGGTCAATGTCGTCCCCTTGAGGCTGATCTGCCCGTGTTCGAGGGGCTCCGTACGCACTTGCCAGGAAGAGGCATCGGTGGTCTTGGACAAGGCCCCAGGTGTCGACAGATAGAGGGTTGCCCTGGGGCTTGTGATGACTTCATACGTCGAGGAGCGCCCCAGCAGCACGTAGTCCTGCCGGTGGGGTGGCGCAGGAATCACAACCTTTTGCGGCAGCGACTGCAAATGCACGCCTTTGCCAACCGGTGGCCGCACGAACGGATACACCCCAGCCCGAAGCAACAATGCGACGCGCCCATCCAGGGTCTTCAAGCCGGGTTCAGCGCGATCCTGCAGATAGTGTTGTGGCACTGGGTCAAGCCGATAAGACACGCCATCGCGCAGAATCAGCACAAACCGGCAATCGAGTTTCAAGCGGTTGGCCATGATGCTGGAGGCGACATTGGTACGCGTCCCAGTTCTATCGCTGGCATAGTCCTGTACGACTAGGCGGCTACCGTCGCAAAAGCCAAGGGTCAGGGCCACGCGCCCATACGTCAGTTCATCGAAATTTCCGAGCCGTCGGCACGTCACGTGATAACGCGCCTGCACATGGACCAACTCCGACGCGTCATAGTCCAGGTACAACGTACACGCCGTGACATCGCCTTTGAGCGGCACGCGCACGGTTTTCTGCGCCGGTCCGCGCAGGATGAAGCAGCGACTGGCCTGGCCGGAAGGCACCACAAACTCCCCCTCGCCCAGCAGGTTTCGCAGCTCGGGGCCGTCACGCGGGCCGTGCAAGGCGACCGTTACCGCGCTGGCATCCTGTTCAGCCAACTCAGCCGCCAGCACCGGCACCAAGGTGTAGCCGTCTGCCGTGATGAAACGCAGACGGTTGTTTCTCAACACCCGTTTGCCAGACTCACGTGTGTACACGCCCTCAATCTTGATTTCACGCTCAGCCAGCTCACCGTCTTCACCCCGTCGTGACAGGATGATCAGGGCGCAATCGCGAATACTCCAGGCGGCAATGGCAGCCGCCTCCCAACGCATTTCGACCAGGCTGTCTTCGTGCCAATCCTGCTCCTGCAAGGTGACCGTGCCGCGATTGCTGGCAATCACATAACGGTCCTTGCCCGCGCCGCCATCCACCCAGGCGTATGTACCCTGCACCAACAAAATATCGTCGCCGAGGCCGCCCTCGACCCGGTCGTTTTCGCCCTGGGCGATCAAGATATTGGCGGCGGCCGAACCCTTGACCTGGCTGGCCACGCCTGCTGGTGTCGAGACGTTTACGATGGCCTCCACAACCATCGCCTGCCCGGCATCATCCAATCTGGTCACACTGCCTTTTTCCAGGTCGATCCCATAGCCCTGGGTGTCCTCGGGATACTGGCTGGTGTTCAGCAGGTGCAGCGTATTGTTGCCCTCCCCGCCGCGCAGCGTACTGGCAGGTTTTTCACTCGACTTGGCGCTAAAGGTGCCCGCAGGAATATCAAACAGGAACTGATCGTCGCGCGTGCCGCCGGTCAATTGCTTATGGCCCTCGCCGTACGCAAAGAAATTCGGCAGGTTGCCCACGCCCTTTACATCGTCGTTTCCGCCCCCCAACCGCCAGAGAACGCCCGCATCCGCAGAAGCCTGGCCCTTCACTACACCGGGTAACTCATCAACAGTCAGCGAAGACGCATCGATAACGTCGTCCGCATCACTGACACCCAGCTGCGTGGTATCAACGTACGGCAACTCCCCCAGCGCCTCGTGCCATTGGTGCTTCCAACCCAGGGCAGGGATCAAGCGAACCACGTAGGCACCATTGACCACGGCCTGCACCGTGCCCTTGAGCGCCCCCTTCAGCCAAGCCTCGGCCTGAGACGTCAGCTGCATGGCGTAGGTCTTGTCCATCTTGGCCACGACGTAGCGGTCGTGAACGTCCTTATCCAGTGCCTTGCCGAGAAACGTGAACCACCCCGCCCGCAGTCGCTCATGCGTACTCAGTTCGATGTAATCATCTATCTCGTCCACCTGGCGCGCCGCGCCATAAATCTGCGCACCCACAATCAGCACCACGGCGGCAGCGATACCCAAGGGGCCGGTATAGCTGAACCCCGCCAGGGCAGCGATGCCCAGCACTACACCCAAGGTGGCACTGGCGATACTGAAACCGGCGCTGACGTAATGATCCAAGGCTTCTTTGCCGCTGGTTTTTATCGCTTGCTTGAGCGAAGTGACGGCATTGCTGATGTCGAACGGCAATGTCAGGGCCAAGGCAAACAACCCTGCCCCCCGACGCAACAATTGGCCCGCCGAACTGACGGTGAAGCCTCTGAGCAGCCGGGCACCGTTACCCAGCATCCGTGTGCCCAGTGACTCCAGCGCGATTTCCAGTGCGCCAGCGGTCAGTTCCGCGAGCAGTTCAGAACCGGTCTCCAGCACCTGCTCGATATCACCCTGCTGGATCGCCTCGACCAACGCATTGATCGCGCTGTAGTACCCATAGAGTTGCAGCCCATACGCCACAGTCGACAGGCCCCGACTTTTTGCGACGTCCGCCCAGGGTGGCACGCCCTCAAGGCGGGCTGTCTGGGTTAGGTTGATGCGCTGGACCGCGTTAAGCAGGCTGTCGAGCTTTCGCCAGGAGCCTTTGAGCGCCTCATTCGGCATCGACTGCATCAAGGGCGGCGCTTGCAGCGAACGCAGGCTGGCAAATTCAAACAGCAGGTTGGCGCTGCTGTCGCTGAGCGTAGGATGAAGGCCGAGAAATTGCTTGAGCGCGGCCTCGGGGAAGCGGATCGAATCGATCAGCGTCTGATCGGCTTCGCGCCCTTTGAGGTGATGGGGACTGACGGGCATGCCCTGTACGCGCGCGCCCATCTCAGCCAATGTGGTGCGATTGATCTTCAGCTCGCCTACCACCAATGGCCCCAGGTGGGCATCCAGGCTGGCGTGTGTCTGTGTTGTGGTCATGCGTGCGGTTCCCTCTGCCATGCCATTGAAGGGCACAGGGTGGTTTAGAAGGGACCGGGTGCAGCGGTAGATAAGCCTATGCCGGCGGCAAGTCGATTTTGAAGCGCACGCGTGTGCGCGTAACCTTGGTACAGACCCAAGCCCCGGAAAACCCCATGGAACTGCACATCGTTATCACCGGCCGCAAGGACCTGGCCGCCCAGCTTTATCAGCAGTTGCGCGAAGCTATCGCCTCTGGGCGCCTGGCCGCTGGCGCCCAACTGCCGCCCAGCCGCCTGCTTGCCGAGCAATTGGGCGTATCGCGCAAAACTGTATCGGACACCTACGCCACCCTGACCTACGAAGGCTTGCTGGTGGGCAAGACCGGCAGTGGCACCTTCGTCAACGCGTGGGCACCTCAGCCTGGCCGCGTGCAAACCGCCACCGACCTGGCCTGCGCCGCGAGCCTCGCGCAGTGGGCGGCGCTGCCCTCGCCCATGCGTCATCCGACCCGCGACAGCACCTTGCGTTATGAATTTATCGGCGGCGCGACGTCGCGCAATCAATTCCCCCAGGATGAATGGCGTCGTTGCACCCAGGACGCCCTGCGGCGTATCGCGCAAAACAGTGGGTTCTACAGCCAGCCCGAAGGTTTGCCGGAGTTGCGCAGTGCCATCGCCGGCCACGTCGCATTCTCCCGAGGAGTCAAATGCCGTGACAGCGATATCGTGGTCACCAACGGCGCCCAGCAAGCCCTGGACCTGATCGCCCGCGTGGTCCTGGAGCCGGGCACCGTTGTGGCCATGGAAGACCCCGGCTACAGCCCCGCACGCCAATTATTCATGGCCATGGGCGCCAGCGTCGCCAGCGTGCCAGTCGATGAATACGGCATTCAGGCCGACCAGATTCCTGACGGCACGCGGCTGATTTATGTAACGCCCTCCCACCAATTCCCCCTCGGCATGCCCATGAGCATGCCGCGCCGCGAAGCCTTGCTGGCCCGCGCATTCGAGTTGGGGGCGATCATCATCGAGGACGACTACGACAGCGAATTCCGCTACTCAGGTCGGCCCACCGACTCCCTGCAAAGCATGGACACGCGTGGCGTGGTGACCTATGTCGGTACGTTTTCCAAGACCCTGTTGCCCGAGCTGCGCCTGGGCTATGCGGTATTGCCGCCAGCCATTTATGGTGCGGTACTCAAGGCCAAGCAACTCACCGACCAGCACAGCTCCACCCTGGCGCAATGGGCGCTGGCCAAGTTCATCAGCGAAGGTTACCTGCTCAAGCACATCCGCCGCTGCCACACGGTGTACGCCGGGCGGCGCGAGCGCATCTTGAAGCGGTTGGCGGGCGACTTGTCGCCGTGGTTCGAAACCATACCGACGGTCGCCGGATTCCACATGGCTGCACTGTGCAAAGTGCCGGTCGATATCCCACTGCTGATCGCCCAGGCACGCGAGGTGGAGGTGGGGTTGTATCCGCTGGATGTGTTCTTCCATGACGCGCCGGTGCGCTCGGGCCTGATCCTTGGTTTTGGCGCTATCGAGTCCCTGGACATCGACCCGGCGCTGGACAAGGTGCGCGACATTCTCCAACAGATTGGCTAGGGCATTTTCCGCCGGATTGGACATTGGTCACCTGCTCCCACGGGCGTAGGGTGACCAGGTCTCGAACTACTCGGAAACTTCGCCATGAAACGACTGCTCGCTGCCTCCCTGATGCTTGCCTCCCTCAGCGCCTTTGCCCACGAACCGGTGTACAACCAGGAATCGATCAAGGTGCTGCAAGAGCACGCCCTGACCAATGTGCCCGGCAAGAAAACCATCATGCTGACCGTGGACTACGCGCCTGGGCAAGCCACCGTACCCCATAGCCATACCGGGACCGCCGTGGCTTACGTGCTGGAGGGCTCGATCACTTCGCGGGTCAATGATGAAAAGGCCAAGACCTACAAGGTCGGCGAGTCGTTCTACGAACCGGCCGGTTCCCGGCACTTTGAATCGAGCAATGCCAGCCAGACCAAACCAGCCAAACTGCTGGTGGTGATAGTGCTGGATGACAAGGCTGAGGTACTGACGCCCCTGCCACAATAACCCGCCACGCAACAGGGCAAATGTGGGAGCGGGCTTGCTCGCGAAAGCGGTGGTTCAGTCACAGATGTACTGACTGAATGACCGCATTCGCGAGCAAGCCCGCTCCCACAGTTTGACCTGTGTTCAAACCGAGGTTCAGGGGCGTTTGAACTGGCGCCGCAGCGCTTCAATCTGCGGCCGACACGCGCAGCCTTCCAGATGATCATTGACCATCCCCATCGCCTGCATCAGCGCATACATCGTGGTTGGCCCCACATAGGTCCAGCCACGTTTCTTGAGGGCTTTGGATAGCCGCACCGAGGCCGGTGACGTTGGATTACCGGTCCAGTAAGCCATATCCACAACGTTGGGCCGTTCGTCTTCAGTGGGCTCAAACGCCCATACCCAACGCGCCAACGAGCCGGTCTCATCCACCAACTCACACGCTCGGCGCGCATTGTTGATTGCCGACACGATTTTCGCCCGATTGCGCACAATGCCCGCATCCTGCATCAACCGCTCGATATCCGCCTCGCCGTACTGCGCGACCCGCCGAAAATCAAAGCCCTCGAACGCCACCCGGAACTGCTCACGCTTGCGCAGGATGGTGATCCACGCCATGCCCGCCTGGAAGCCTTCGAGGCAAATCTTCTCGTACAACTGGATGTCATCAGCCACCGGCACGCCCCATTCATGGTCGTGGTAGTGCGGGTATTGCGGCGCAGCCGTACGCCAGGTGCAGTATGTAAGCCCTGTTGCGTCGGTGGTCAGCCCTGGTTTGTCCATCCATCACCTCATATGCCGAGCGGCGGATGATAAGCGAAAAATTTTTGAGCCCCCAACCGCTCAAGCACCGCCCTCGCCGACCAACTGGTCATACCGGGTCTGGTCAACCACCTATTTTTTACTTGTGATTTCAAAAAAGCCCGGCGTAGACTGGCCCCGCACTGGACTTACCGGTAAGACCACAACAATTAAGCCCTGGAACCACCAGGGCACCGAATAGAGATCCCTCCCATGCTCAGATGGTGCTCGCGTTCGATTTTCCTGCAAGTCGTGATTGGCCTGATGCTCGGCGTCATCTGCGGCCTGGCCCTTCCCGAATTCTCCACACAACTCAAACCCCTGGGTGACGGCTTTATCAAGCTGATCAAGATGCTGATCGGCCTGATCGTGTTCTGCGTGGTGGTCAGCGGCATTTCCGGTGCCGGCGACCTGAAAAAGGTCGGGCGCATCGGCCTCAAGTCGGTGATCTACTTTGAGATCCTCACTACCGTCGCCCTGGTGATCGGGCTGGTGATGGCGTTCAGCACTGGCATCGGCACCGGCGCCAATATCCACCTCGAACAGCTGTCGTCGGCGGGCCTCAATGAATTGGCCGACAAGGGCCAGCACATCCGTGGCACCAGCCAGTTCCTGATGGACCTGATCCCTAACTCGGTGATCGGCGCCTTTGCCGACAACAACGTGCTGCAAGTGCTGCTGTTCTCGGTGCTGTTCGGCAGCGCGCTGAACCTGGTGGGCGAAGCCGCTTCCGGCATCTCGCGGCTGATCAACGAACTGAGTCATGTGATCTTTCGCATCATGGGCATGATCGTGCGCCTGGCGCCCATCGGCGTGTTTGGCGCAATCGCCTTCACCACCAGCACCTACGGCCTGGACTCGCTGCAACACCTGGGCAGCCTGGTGGGGTTGTTCTACCTGACCTGCTTCGCCTTCGTCGGGCTGATTCTGGGCCTGGTGATGCGCCTGTCGGGCCTGCGCATGTTGCCGTTGCTCAAGTACCTGCGCGAAGAACTGCTGATCGTGATGGGCACCGCTTCGTCCGACGCCGTGCTGCCACAGATCATGCGTAAGCTTGAACACCTGGGGATCGGCAGCTCCACCGTGGGCCTGGTGATTCCAACCGGGTATTCGTTCAACCTCGACGGTTTCTCCATCTACCTGACCCTGGCCATTGTGTTTATCGCCAATGCCACGGGTACGCCGCTGTCGATGACCGACCTGATGACCATCCTGCTGGTCTCGCTGATCACCTCCAAGGGCGCCCACGGCATTCCGGGCTCGGCGCTGGTGATTTTGGCGGCGACACTCACGGCAATCCCGGCCATCCCGGTGGTGGGCCTGGTGCTGGTGCTGGCGGTGGATTGGTTCATGGGTATTGGTCGCGCACTGACTAACCTGATCGGCAACTGCGTGGCCACCGTGGCGATTGCCCGTTGGGAAAAAGACATCGACATCCAGCGCGCCAACAAGGTGCTCGACGGCCAGCAAGGCTATGCCTTCCAGGCCAAGAAAGCGGTGTTGCCGGCGCATCAGGAGTTCTAACAGATTTCATGAGCGACGCAGGTCCAAATGTGGGAGCGGGCTTGCTTGCGAATACGGTGTGTCAGTCACAGGTAATTCATCTGAGCCACCGCTTTCGCGAGCAAGCCCGCTCCCACATTGGACCGTCGCCAATTTCACTCGTGTGTTTGCAACTTAAAGGAGGCGTAGACGTGATCAGCACCTCAACCGTCGTCAATTCAGTGGTAGAAAAACTGCGCGCCGCGTTAGCGCGGGGCCAGTGGCGCCGGGGCGAAATGCTCCCCGGCCAGCGCGAACTGGCCGAACAGATGGGCATCAGCCGCCCAAGCCTGCGTGAAGCGGTGATCGTGCTCGAAACCCTGGGCCTTGTACGCTCCATGCCCGGCAAAGGCGTGGTGGTGCTGGAAACCAGCGTAAACGAGCCACAATCGGCCGACGCCGTGGCCGACGCCAGCCTGGAAGACATCCTGCAACTGCGCTACACCCTCGAACCTTTCATCGTCGGCCTGGTGGCCCAGTCCATCAGCAGCAAGGAAGTCGGCCAACTGCGCCTGACCCTCATGGACATGCGCGAAGCCCTCGACGCCGAAGACGCCGAGGCGGGCATGAATGCCTATATCGACTTCCACGAAGAACTGTTCGCCCTCACCTCCAACCCGATCTTTCAGAACGTGGTGCAACAGACCAGCAACGCCCTCAAGCAGAGCGCCCAAGTGCTGCGCAACTCGCCGGAACACCTGGCCGAACGCCTGCGGGAAAACGAGGCGGTGGTGCGCGCCATCCGCAACAAGAACAGCGCCCTGGCCAGTGCCGAAATGCGCCGGCACATCCTTCAGGAAGGCCTGCGCATGGGCATTCGCTTGAACATCCCGGACGACCATCTGGGCAGCTGATTAATTGGAGACTGGCCATGACCGCTTACGCGTTGCAACGCGACCCTATCTTCCCTGCCCTGCGCTTGATTGCCGGCAAAAAACCGTCGGTGGATGACATCTACCCGCGCCTGTTCGATGCCATCCTCGAACAACGTATCGCCCCGGCCAGTCGTTTTACCGAAGAGAGCCTGGGGGAAACCTTCGGTGTCAGCCGCAGCGTGATCCGTCGGGTACTGGCCAAACTGTCCCATCAGCAAGTGGTGATCCTGCGCCCCAACCAACGCGCCCAAGTGGCGGCGCCGGACGCTCAACAAACCCGGCAGATCCTCGAAGCCCGGCGCCTCACCGAAATTACCGTGGTGCAACTGGCCTGCGTACATGCCACGCCCACACAAGTACGCCAGCTGCGTGAGCTGATTGCCCGCGAACGTGAATGCATTGAAAAGGATCAACGTGGACCGGCGATTCGCCTTTCCGGCGAGTTCCACCTGCAATTGGCGGCCATGGCGCGTAACGCCCCCCTGGCGCAATTCCTGAACAGCCTGGTCCCCCTGACCTCACTGATCATTGCCCAATTTGAGACGAAAGCCTGCACCTACTGCGCGTGGCATGAGCATGTGGCGATTGTGGATGCGGTGGAGCAACGGGATGCCACCACCGCCGTAGCGCTGATGACCCAACACCTGGATCACCTGGAATCCAAATTACTCAAACACCACTGATCTCCAGATAGACGCAGAACCAAATGTGGGAGGGGGCTTGCTCCCGATAGCGGTGAATCAGTCAGCATCTGCTTGACTGACCCACCGCTATCGGGCGCAAGCCCCCTCCCACAATGGTTTACCGCAGAATCAAACCGGTTACAGCACCGACTGACCACTCAACGCCAGGTCCAGCAACTCACGGTTAGCCACCGCGTACATGGCGTAGTCCGTACCGACCGCTGCACGGATTTCCACCATCATCGCCACCCAACGATCGGCCATGTCCTTGTGCTGCTCAAGCCACAGGGCCACGCGGGCTTCCATGTCTTGTGGCGCGTCGGCCATTTGCAGAACCGAAATGGTGATCGCCCGTTGCTGCCAGTCCACATCGTCGCGGAACGCTTCGCGGGCCTGGGCTTGCCAGTTGTTGGCCACCGGCAGATCGCTGATCTGCTGCAGGTACCACGGCAAGTCCAGGGCGCTGCCCACGGCGAAGTAGGCCTTGGCCACTTCGGCGGCGTCGTGCCCGGTGACGTCAGCGGCTTCGATGATCGGCAGCAAGGTGTACAGGTGAGTCGTACCGGCAACCATGCGCGCCAACAGCTCCGGCACACCGGCTTCGGTGTATTTGCCGTAGCGGTTCTGCCAGCCTTCGCGGGTCGGGCCTTCCAGCAGTTCGTCGAGCTTGAGGCCCAACGCGGCCAGGTGCGGACCGAAGTGCGCGGTGTCGCGGCCAGCGTCCTGCTCGTTGCGACGGCTACGCAAGAACCAGCGCGTAGCACGGCGGCCCAGGCGCATCAGCTCGTCCATCAGCTCCAGTTGCACGTCAGCCGAAACCTGGTGGTCCAGGGCTTCGATCTGGCGGAACCAGTGCGGGAGGTGGAAGATGTCACGCACGATCACATAGGCACCCGCCACGTTCGCCGGGCTCATGCCGGTGGACTCCTTGAGCCTTTGAACGAAGGTGATGCCCATGTGGTTGACCAGGTCGTTGGCGATCTGGGTGCTGACGATCTCGCGCTTCAAGCGGTGGCGACGCATAGCCTCGCCAAACTTGGCCACCAGGCTCGGCGGGAACGCGGTCTCCATGTCACGGGTGAGGTAGTCGTCATCCGGCACCAGGGACTTGAGCAACGCTTCCTTGAGGTCGATCTTGCTGTAGGAGATCAGCACCGACAGTTCCGCACGGGTCAGGCCCTTGCCATTCGCGGCGCGCTCGGTGAGCTGCTCCTCGGTCGGCAGGTACTCGATGGCGCGGTCCAGCTTGCCACGGCCTTCCAGGTCGCTCATCAGGCGCTTGTACTCGGCGGCACGCTCGTAGGCACGGCGCGCAGCCAGGGACAGGGCCTGGGTTTGCTTGTAGTTGTTGCCCAATACCAGGTTGCCGACTTCGTCGGTCATGCTCGCCAGCAACTGGTTGCGTTGCTTGTCGGTCATGTCACCGGCCTGCACCACTTCGTTGAGCAGGATCTTGATGTTCACTTCGTGGTCGGAGCAGTCCACACCACCGGCGTTGTCGATAAAGTCGGTGTTGGAGCCGCCGCCATTGAGGCCGAATTCCACACGCCCCAGTTGGGTCATGCCCAGGTTACCGCCCTCGCCCACCACCTTGCAGCGCAGCTCGTTGCCGTTGACGCGCAGTGCGTCGTTGGCCTTGTCGCCCACATCGGCATGGCTTTCGGTACTGGCCTTGACGTAGGTACCGATACCGCCGTTCCACAACAGGTCCACCGGCGCCTTGAGCAAGGCGTTCAGCAGTTCGGTCGGGGTCAGCTTGTCGGCCGAGATGTCGAAGCGTTCTTTCATCTGTGGCGAGATGGCGATGCTTTTCGCGCTGCGCGAGAAGATACCGCCGCCTTCGGACATGATGCTGGTGTCGTAGTCGGTCCAGGCCGAACGCGGCAGCTCGAACATGCGCTGGCGCTCGACGAAGCTGGTGGCCGGGTTCGGGTTCGGGTCGATAAAGATATGCAGGTGGTTGAAGGCCGCGACCAGTTGCAGCTTGTCGGACATCAACAGGCCGTTACCGAACACGTCACCGGCCATGTCGCCGACGCCCACCACGGTGATGCTGTCTTCCTGCACATTGATGCCGCGCTCACGGAAGTGACGCTGCACACCCACCCACGCGCCCTTGGCGGTGATGCCCATTTTCTTGTGGTCATAACCGGCCGAGCCGCCGGAGGCGAACGCATCACCGAGCCAGAAGCCGTAGTCGATGGCAATGCCGTTGGCGATATCGGAGAAGGTCGCAGTGCCCTTGTCCGCTGCCACCACCAGGTACGGGTCATCGTCGTCATGGCGCACGACGTTGGCCGGTGGCACCAGGGCGCCGTCTTTCAGGTTGTCGGTGATGTCCAACAGGCCGGAAATGAAGATGCGATAGCAGGCGATGCCCTCGGCCGCGATCTCGTCACGGGTGCCGCCCAATGGCAGGCGACGCGGCAGGAAGCCGCCCTTGGCGCCCACCGGCACGATCACCGAGTTCTTAACTTGCTGGGCTTTTACCAGGCCGAGCACTTCGGTACGGAAGTCTTCTTCACGGTCGGACCAGCGCAGGCCGCCGCGAGCGACGTTGCCGAAGCGCAGGTGCACGCCTTCAACCCGTGGCGAGTACACAAAGATTTCAAACTTCGGCACCGGCTTGGGCAGCTCAGGGATCGCACGCGGGTCGAACTTGAAGCTGAAGTACGACTTGTTCTGGCCGTTGGCGTCGGTCTGGTAGAAGTTGGTGCGCAAGGTGGCCTTGATCAGATCCAGGTAGCGACGCAGGATGCGGTCTTCGTTGAGCACCTGAACATCGTCCAGGGCCGTGAGGATCGCTTGTTCCAGGCGTTGCTGCTTGTCTTCCAGGTCGTCCGCGGTGAGCTTGCGCGCCAAGTAGAAGCGGGTCTTGAACAACCGGGTCAACTCGCGGGCGATGTCGGTGTGGTTGTTCAGGGTGCTGGCGATGTAACCCAGGTCGAAGCCCAGGCGGATCTGCTTGAGGTAACGGGCGTACGCACGCAGCAGGGCCACGTCGCGCCACGGCAGGCCGGCAGTCAGCACCAGGCGGTTGAACGCATCGTTCTCGGCATCGCCGTGCACGATATGTACGAACGCATCCTGCAGGGTGTCGTTGAGCTGCTGGATATCCAGGTTCACGCCTTCGGCGGCGATGAACGCAAAGTCATGGATCCAGAACTCGCGGCCATTGGCGTGACGCAGGCGGTACGGGAACTCCCCCAGCACGCGCAGGCCCAGGTTTTCCAGGATCGGCAGCACGTCCGACAGCGCCAGCGGAGTGTCGGCGTGGTAGAGCTTGCAATGCAGCTCGCGCTGACCGGACACCTGGCCCAGCGGCTGGTAGAAACTCATCACCAGCGGGTTGGCTTCAGTGAGGCTGAGCAGGTGCTGCATATCGACCACGGCCGAATGCGCGGCGAAACGCTCGCGATAACCTGCCGGGAAACCCTTGGGGAAGTCCGCCAGCACGTTGGTGCCCTGGGCTTCGCCGAAGCTTTCCACCACCAGGCTGGAGTAGTCGTCCTGCCAGCTGCGGCAGGCCTGCACCACTTCTTTTTCCAGTTGCAGCGGGTCGATGTCGAGGCGGTTCTTCGGGTCAACCCGCAAAATCAGTTGAACACGGGCCAGCACGGATTCGGAGAAGAAGGTCCAGAACTCGCAGTCCGAAGCTTTCAGGCGATCCATCAATACTTGCTGGATTTTCTGGCGCACTTCGGTGGAATAGATATCACGCGGCACGTAGGCCAGGCAGTAGCAGAAACGACCGTACGGGTCTTTGCGCAGGAACACGCGGATCTTGTTGCGCTCCTGGATCTGCACGATGGACATCACGGTGCTGAACAGCTCGTCCACCGGGGTCTGGAACAGGTCGTCGCGTGGCAGCACTTCAACAACCTGGGCAAGCTCCTTGCCCAGGTGAGCCTTGGGCTGGAAGCCCGAGCGCCGTTCGATTTCCGCAACCTTGCGGCGGATGTAAGGGATGACGCGCACGCTTTCGCCGTACACCGAGGAGGTGTAGAGCCCCATGAAGCGGTGCTCCTTGATGACCTTGCCGTCGGCGCTGATCTCACGGATCGACACATAGTCCGGGTAGGCTGGGCGGTGCACGCGGCTTGGGTGCGCGGCCTTGGCGAACGACAACACGGTCGGTTCACGCAGGTAGGCGACGGCATAGTCCTCGATGCGCAGGTCGTCGGCGGTGAGGCCGGCGCGCAGCAGCTTGGTCAGACCGAGGAAGGAACTGGCGTCATATTCAATATGACCGCCATCTGCCTCGTCACGTACCACGAACTCTTCGTAGCCGAGGAAGGTGAAGTGGTTGCCCACCAGCCATTCCAGGAAGTTCTTGATCTCGGCTTTTTCTTCGCCGTCGATGGCGAACTGGCTGGCATCGATACCGGCCAGCAGGTCCTGGACCTTGGCTTTCATCGGCTCAAAGTCAGCCACGGCCACGCGCACTTCGCCCAATACCTGCTCAAGCTCTTTGCTCAGCACGTTCAGTTCGGCGGCGTTGGCGCAACGGTCGATTTCCAGGTACATCAGCGATTCTTGCTGGATGCCTTCGCCCTGGGTGCCTTTTGGCAGGATTTCCAGCAACTCGCCCTTGGCGCCACGGCGTACGCTGAGCACGGTGGTTTGCAGGGTGTGGATGCTGTAGCCGCGACGGTTCAGCTCGGTACGCACCGAGTCCACCAGGAACGGCAGGTCATGGTGCAACACTTCGACCGCGGTGTGGGTCGATTGCCAGCCATGACGTTCGTAATCGGGGTTGTACACCCGTACTTGCGGTTGGGTGTGGTCAAAGCGCTCAAGCAGGCGCCACGCAGAGAGGGTGCAACCGGCCAGGTCGGAAAGGCGACGCTGGGTCAGTTCGTCCAGGGAAATGATGCCGAAGAATTGTTCAGCGAACAGCGCCACTTGTGGCAGTGCCTGTTCACTGATGTGCTGCGCCAGTGCCGCTTGCAGTTGATGCTGGAAGTCGGCCTTGCTGGCTGCGGTGAAGAACGCCATCTGTGGTACTCCGCTTGGGCTTGTTATTGATGAAAGCGTCGCGTGTTATCCCCTTGCGGGGAGACCGTCTGCTCTGTTCGCACGTTAACCATAGCGAATCAAAGCGACAGGTGGGTGAAGCTGCACAAGACAACGGGGTCACATACAACTTCCACCGGATGCGCACCTGGCCAGATGACGGTACGACGGGCAGGTCAGGCGCCTGGCCCATGCACATCCGTTGCGCAGCTTAACGAGTGTGGGAAGACAGCTGCTTGCGGTGCTGCGACATATTCGGTCATCGGTACGCAGGGGTGGGGTTGCGACTTGGGCAACCTGTTAGTCACAACAGAAAACACGACCAAAACCTCGCAAAAATGTTCCAGGAGTGACTGATCCATTCAAAAACGTCACGACGTGATGTATTGGGGCTCCTAGCATCGAATACGATGACCTTATAAAACCTAGCCGCACCAAGAAAATTCGGAAGCGGCCTGGTGACAGAAAGAATCAGCTTGTATAGCTCAAGAACACTAAAGCAAACATTTTGATTCCGTTTTTACTCTTCGTCTTACCCACCATAACCCCATAAACAAATCATTGGCACCTTAAACGAAATATATACATCCAGATAGGATATTTCCTACTAAACCATCGGAAGCAAAATACCGGCAAACAATTGAAATGAGAAAAACACGGTGCTACTACTTTACTCACTCGCGAAATTCATCGCGGGTGGATCGCCGATTAAAATAGTAAGGCGTTCCCAATCCCAAAACGAGGTGTTCGAAATGGGCAGAAAACGCTCTGAAATCACAGTACCTACATTCGAAGGTCTGACCCAAGCCATGAGTGGAACAGAAGGATTTCTGGCAACAGAAATAAACTTCTTTGCCTCACTCACTCAGTAAACACACCTGCTCGACAAGAGCACTTTATAAAATGTCGAAAGTTCTTCTTTCGACATTTTAAAGAAGGCATCCCCATGTCCGAACGCGAACTCCCTACAGATGCAGCCATAAGAAGAATAAGGTCCATCATTCACTCATTGGATCTTAAAGTCATCACTCAACTGGAACCCCGTACAAAATTCGTTGCCACCGCATCACTTCTTGACAAGAACGGAAACTTGGTGGAGTTCGGCTCTGGAAAAGGTCCAGACGCACTGGTCGGCGCTTTAGCTGAAAGCATTGAACACTACTGTACTTTTCACGAAACCTCACATAGCAAGACAATAAGACAACGAGGCAACTTCATTGCCGCTCAGGGCGCCGCGCAAAATGATGGGTTATTATCAAGCCTGACTGATGACACAAACGAATTTGACTGCTTCAAATTGACAACACTTGACAAAAAAGAAGATCTTTTTGTTCCTAGAAAAATACTTCACCCACATAGTGGAGCACTTTGCTCGGTACCTCAAACCACTCCCTCTCACTTTCTGGACCGTTACTCGTCCAACTCAGGTATTGCCTTTGGCTGCACAGAAGCAGAAGCTTTACTACATGGCACGCTCGAAGTTATCGAAAGACACATTCTTTCGCGCTTATTCATGAGCCTATGCTCTATCGGTGACGCTTTCTCTATGCACACCGCATCAGAACCACTCATTGAAGACGCACTACTCCACGACCCCGCTTTAATACAGGCAGCAAAAAAATTAAAAATCATAATTATCAATGATTTTTTCAATGTATTTTTCGCGATGGCATTTCCAACGATAGGCCCTGGTGATATGCATCTTTCCGCGATCGGCTCAGGGTGCTCTTTAGATATAAAGATCGCGGTACAGCGTGCGATTTCTGAGCAACTGCAAGCTGAATTTCTCTACGGACCCGATGAGGAAATAAGCGATAAAAAAGCACTAGAACTCATATCAAGCCTGGGGAATTTACGACCCCTCATTGATTTTCACACTATAAAAACCCTGCATTCACCCGTCCCTAACGTCCCAGTCACAGAGGGCCTACTCACCGTACAACAACAACTCAAAATCCTGCACCACAGCATGACCAACGCGAATATGAAAATATATAACAGGGTCATCTCTCGCTTTGGAGAGTCCGCTGTGACACAGATTTATATTCCTGGACTTGAAAGATTTAATATGATTCGAAACGGCTGCTGGGTAGTACCTCAACACATACTACTCAACAAATATAAATCAACTCTTCCAACTTCACGACTATGCTAACACTCATAAAAAAAGCGTTTACAAACCACGCTAAACTATTAATCGCCACCGTCGTGACAACGATTGCGCTTAAACTGCTAGTGCTCGCACCGCCGTTACTTCTAGGCAGATTGGTCGACACCCTGAGTTCAAACGCAAGTTTTTCCAAAACAACACTGTTAAGTCTTGTCGCCGCGTTCATTCTAGCGGGATGCGTTCAAACCATCGCCAACCCACTACAGACTTACCTGTTATCCCGATTAGTACAACGCATCTTAATGGAAGCGTCTATTGGCTGGATTGGTCAACTGCTGAGAAAAGAATTTGATATCTTCAATTCGTGGCGCATCGGACATTTCATAAAATCAGTCGAACGCGGGCTAACCGCTCATGAAAAGCTGTTAACTTTCTTTATCACTACCGCGCTGCCCCTCTGCTTGGAATTCCTGGTCACCGCAGGTGCATTCCTTATGATGGGTGGCGTAGAAATCTTTCTGATCTTGAATGGTCTAGCCGTCTCATATGCCTTAGTGACCTACCACATCATTCGCTGGCGCAGAAAGCATCTGGATGCTGTCAACGCACAAGAAGACGAGCTGAGCGGGATTCTCTTTAATACATTGAATGCAGGGAAAACCATAAAACTGGAAAACGCCGAGCATTCAGCATGCCATCCATTAAATCTCGCTTTCAAACACTATGCAGACACAGCAATCACCGTCGCCAGATCAGGTGGCTACTTGAGTGGTGCAAAGATTTTTTTCCTCAGCCTTTCGACCGGCGCCCTGCTCGGCTGGGGCGTATTCGATCAATTGTCGGTGACCCCAAGTATTAGTGTTGGGCAACTGGTCGCGATTTTCTCCATTGCCAGTAGTTATTTAATCAATATTACAACGCTGATCGATGGCTATCGCGCATTGGACCAGTTCCTGGCCGACCAGCGTAGGCTCAAATATTTACTGCAGTCACCAAACTTTAATGCGAAGGAACGAAACGCAACGCTACCGACTCGATCAAATTTCACGTTGACACTGGGCCCTTGCTCACTCATGGATAATGATGCGCACCGAATCACTGTTGGCAAAACGCTGGCATTCACTCAACACCAATCTGTGGCGATCACGGGGCCAAGTGGCTCCGGGAAATCAACATTATTAGAGCTTCTCGCGGGCCTCAATCAGCAGCTGAGAAGTCAGCTGTACATCAACGACCTTGCAGTATCAGCTCTAGACGCTCGTATTCATTTAAATTGCCTAAGATACTGCCCTCAATCCCCACAATTTCTAGAAGGCATCTTCGATCACTCAGTGTTATTCGGGACCGACAGGTCAGAAGATTTACAACTGGCAATAAGAACCTTGAATCTGGAAACGCTGATTGCTAGCCGCAGTCTGAGCGAAAAAGCTGGCAACGTTTCAGGAGGCGAAGCTAAGCGACTGTCATTGCTCCGACTGATTAACAGACCGGGGAACTTTAATTTATTCGATGAACCCAGCGCTTCCATTGAACAAACCCTGGCAGGCCCGGTCTGGGACCTGTTGTTTAAAATATTCGCTAACCGAGGTTTGATCTGCGTGACCCATGACTTACGCAACCTAGAACGCTTTGATCGCGTCATCGTGATGCAAGAAGGCAAGATTGTTGATGATGGTCCGTGGCATGTGCTTGTTGGAAAACCGGCAATCAAAGCACTGTTAGAAGTGCTTCAACCTAAAGAGTAACACCAGCACAAAATTCGCCGTAATGGCACAATCCCCCGCACTACGCCCTACCCCAGACAGGATTGCCCCATGCTGCAACTGAAAACCGACGCCCTGATGGCAACCCCGTGCGACGACGAAGAAGACAACATGGCGATGCTCTGCTGCCACGGCAAGAACGGCGAGATGTTCATGCTCACCCGTTACCCGGATGAAGACGAAGTGGAGCTGACCTGGGATTACGAGCCGTCGACCCTGGACGGGCTCAAAGTCACCTTGAGCACTACCACGTTGCTGGTTGAGCTCGCTGCCGGGGATGCCGACGCGCTGGGCGGCAAGGACCAGCTGGAAATCAGCCACACCACTGCTGCATCAGATTTGGCCGAAGTGGAAGAAACCCTGCAAAACATTCTCAAGGGCACCGGCACCTTCACCCGGATCTAAAGGCACCGCTGACCCCATGTGGGAGGGGGCTTGCCCCCGATGTCGGCGGGTCAGTCACAGATGAATTGACTGTACCACCGCCATCGGGAGCAAGCCCCCTCCCACATTGCCGGTGCTCGCAACAGCAAGTCCTGCTGCAAGCATTCCTGCACTCCACACAAAAACCCTACAAGTTTCGCCAAAAATACCCGTTACGCCGTTAGTCGCCACCCCCCTCGATGCATTAAAGTAGACGCCCCAGCCCGGCGCCTGACCCAAACCGCCCGCGCTCATCTTTCCAGGAACCGTCATCGATGGAACATCGTGAAGCGCTGCTTGCGCTGCGAACCTTTCTTTCTACGCAGATTCTCGGCCAGGAAAAACTCATCGATCGCCTGCTGATCGCCCTGCTCGCCGACGGCCATATGTTGGTAGAAGGCGCGCCGGGCCTGGCCAAGACCAAGGCCATCAAAGAGCTGGCCGAAGGCATCGAAGCGCAGTTCCATCGCATCCAGTTCACCCCCGACCTGCTGCCCGCCGACATCACCGGCACCGAGATCTATCGCCCTGAAACCGGCAGCTTCGTGTTCCAGCAGGGCCCGATCTTCCACAACCTGGTACTGGCGGACGAAATCAACCGTGCCCCGGCCAAGGTGCAATCGGCGCTGCTCGAAGCCATGGCCGAGCGCCAGGTCAGCGTCGGGCGCAGCACCTACGAGCTGTCGCCGCTGTTTTTGGTGATGGCCACGCAAAATCCCATCGAGCAGGAAGGCACCTACCCGCTGCCCGAAGCCCAACTCGACCGCTTCCTGATGCATGTAAAAATCGGTTTCCCGGACGCCGCCGTCGAGCGGCGCATCCTGCAACAGGCCCGTGGCGAAGCCCTTAACGGCGAAACCAAGCCCGAACGCCGGGTCAGCCAGCAAGCCATCTTCGCCGCCCGCAAGGAAATCCTCGGCCTGTACATGGCTGACGCGGTGGAGGAATACCTGGTGCAGCTGGTGATGGCCACCCGCACGCCGGCCAAGTTCGACCCGGAAATGGCCGAGTGGATCGCCTACGGCGCCAGCCCACGCGGCTCCATTGCCCTGGACCGCTGCGCCCGCGCCCATGCCTGGCTGGCCGGGCGCGACTTCGTCAGCCCGGAGGATATCCAGGCGGTGCTGTTCGACGTGCTGCGCCATCGCATCATCCTGTCGTTCGAGGCCGAAGCCGCCGGCATCGACCAGGACCGCGTGGTGCAACGCATTCTCGACGTCGTTGCCGTCGCTTGAAACCCATGAACGCAGGCGATGGCATCCGCGTCACCCTCAGCGAATTGATCGAGATGCGCCATCGCGTGCGTGAAGTGCAGCTATTTTCCACGCCGAGCCAGCGCAGCCCGCTGATCGGCCTGCACCACTCCAAACTGCGCGGGCGCGGCGTGGACTTTGACCAGGTGCGCGTGTACCAGGCCGGTGACGATGTGCGCACCATCGACTGGCGGGTGACGGCCCGTACCCAGGAACCCCACACCAAACTCTTCCATGAAGAACGGGAACGGCCGATCTTCATCATGGTGGAACAAAGCTGTCGCTTGTTTTTCGGCTCGGGGCAAATGTTCAAGTCGGTGCTGGCCGCCCAAGCCGCCAGCCTGATCGGTTGGGCGGCCCTGGGGCATAACGACCGCGTTGGCGGCCTGGTGTTCGGCGACAACGAGCACTACGAAATCAAACCCCGGCGCAGCAAGCAAAGCCTGCTGCAATTGCTCAACCGCCTGGTGCGCGTCAACCAGAGCCTGAACACCGAAAGCCGCCCCGAAGCCGATGCCTTGGGCATGGCCCTGCGCCGTGGCCGTGAAGTGCTGCGCCCCGGCAGCCTGGTGATTGTGATCTGCGACGAGCGTGCGCTGAGCGAAGGCGCCGAGCAACAGTTGAGCCTGCTGTCACGCCACTGCGACCTGCTGCTGCTTCCGATCTCCGACCCCCTTGACCACGCCCTGCCCGCCGCCGGGCTGCTGCGTTTCACCGAACGCGGGGCGCAGTTGGAACTCGACACGCTCAACTACGATTTGCGTCAGGCCTACAAGGCCCAGGCCGAAGCCCGCATCGCCCGCTGGGAACTGCTGGCGCAAAAGCTCCGTGTGTTGCTGATGCCCCTGAGCACCCAGAGCGAAATGGTCGAGCAACTGCGCGAATACCTCAACCCGCAACGCCCGGTCAAAAAGCAATGAGCAGCCTCGACCAACTGCAACCGCTGATCGCCCCGCCGGCCATCGGCTTCTGGCCCCCCGCGCCAGGTTGGTGGCTGCTGTTGGTGCTGATCCCGCTGTTGGGCTGGGGCTTGTGGTCGCTGCGTCGATTCTTGCCCGCTCGCCGCCCGGTGGCGCGCGCCGAACTCCCGCTGGACCCGTTGCGCATCGCCGCCCTGGCGGAACTGGCGTTGATGCCCAAGCCCTATGACGGCGCGCCCGCCGGTGCCTGGCTGCAACAACTCAACGGCCTGCTCAAGCGCCTGTGCCGCAACGACTACCCCTACAGCCAGAGCCACACCCTCAACGGTCGCAAATGGCTGGCGTTTCTCGACAACCGCTGCCCGGCGGCCGGTCTCACCCGCTGGATGGTGCTGGTAGAGGGCGCCTACAAACCCGAATGCAAACTCGACGACAAGGCCATTGCCGGGCTGACGCAAGCGGTCGACACCTGGATTCGCAAACATGTTTGAGTTCGCCTGGCCGTGGATCTTCGCCCTGCTGCCCCTGCCCTGGCTGATGCGCCTGGTACTGCCGGTGGCCGACAGCGGCGAGCCAGCGCTTAAAGTCAGCTACCTCAGTGACCTTGAAGGCCTGGCCCGCCGCCGCGCCCGCGTCAACCTGCCGGGCTGGCGCCAGCAAGCCCCGTTCGTGGTGCTGTGGCTGTTGCTGCTGACCGCCGCCGCCCGCCCGGAATGGCTCGGTGAACCCTTGCCGATTGCCGCCAGTGGCCGCGATTTGCTGGTGGCGGTGGACGTGTCCGGCTCCATGGACTTTCCCGATATGCATTGGCAGGACGATGACGTCAGCCGCCTGAGCCTGGTGCAACACCTGCTCGGCAACTTCCTCGAAAGCCGCGAAGGTGACCGTGTGGGCCTGATCCTGTTCGGCAGCCAGGCCTACCTGCAAGCACCACTGACCTTTGACCGTCGCACCGTCCGCGCCTGGCTGGACGAAGCGCACATCGGCATCGCCGGCAAGAACACCGCCATCGGCGATGCCATCGGCCTGGCCCTCAAGCGCCTGCGCCAACGTCCCGCACAAAGCCGCGTGCTGATCGTGGTCACCGACGGCGCCAACAACGCCGGGCAGATCGATCCACTGACCGCCGCACGCCTGGCCGCCGAAGAAGGCGTGAAGATCTACCCCATCGGCATCGGCGCCGACCCTGAGCAAACCGGCTCCCTGGGCATCCTCGGCGTCAACCCGAGCCTGGACCTGGACGAGCCGGCACTCAAGGCAATTGCCGAAGCCACCGGCGGCCAATATTTCCGTGCCCGCGACGGCGAAGAGCTGCAAACCATCAAGGACACCCTCGACAAACTGGAGCCCGTGGAGCAGCAACCCACCCAGGCACGCCCGGCCCAGGCGCTGTACAGCGCGCCGCTGGCCTTGGCATTGGTGCTGAGCATGCTGCTGGTGATCCAGGAGCGCTGGCCCAATAACGCCCTGCAACGGCTGTTCAACAAACTCACAAGCAAGGGGATCTTCCTGCAACAGCATCCGGAATGGCGTGAGCGCCTCAAGCGCCTGCGTTTGCGGAGGCGTCGATGATCGACCTGTGGCCGCACTGGTTCCGCCCCTGGTGGCTGTTGCTGCTGCCCCTGCTCGGCTGGTTGTTGTGGCAGCTGTGGCATCGACAAAAGCGCGCCGGGCGTTGGCAGGTGATCTTGCCGCCGGCCTTCCATGCCGTATTGCTCAGTGGCGGCAACGGCCGCGAAAGCAAATCGCCGTGGGTGGTACTGGGCCTCGCCTGGCTGTTGGCGGTGCTGGCGCTGCTGGGGCCGAGTTGGCAGCGGGTTGAGCAGTCCAGTCAAAAGCCATCCGACCCGTTGGTGGTGCTGCTGGAGTTGACCCCGGAAATGCTCGCCACCGACAGCCCGCCCAATCGCCTGGAGCAGGCGCGACGCAAGCTGTATGACTTGCTGCAGGCGCGTAGCGACGCGCAAACCGCCATTGTCGTGTACGCCGGCAGCGCCCACACGCTGGTGCCGCTTTCCGACGACCTGGCCACCAGCCGCAACCTGCTGGAAGCCCTGCGCCCGTCCCTGATGCCCGAGCCCGGCCATCGCGCTGACCTGGCAGTGGAAAAGGCGCTGTACCTGCTCAAACAAGGCGGCCTGGGCCAAGGCCGCCTGCTGCTGATCGGCTCGTCGCTGTCCAAGCAGGAACGCCAAGGCATTCGCCTGCTGCTGCAAAGTGCGCAGGCGCCGACCCTGTCGATCCTTGGCATCGGCAGCCGCGAAGGCACGCCGGTGACGCAGGAAAGCGGCGAGTTCCTCAAGGACGAACAAGGCGCGATCCTGGTACCGCGCCTGGACAGCCCCACACTCAAGGCCTTCGCCAGCGAAATGGGCGGCCGCTACCGTGCCGCGCGCCTGGACGACAAGGACCTGCGCCAACTCGGGGTGATGGACACGCCCCAAGCGCTGCGCAACGACGGGCAACTGCTGCACCTCGACACCTGGGCCGACCAGGGGTACTGGCTGCTGCTGCCCCTGTTGCTGCTGGCGGCCTGCGCCGGACGACGCGGCTGGTTGTTCTGCCTGCCCTTGTTGTTTCTGGTCGCACCCCAACCCAGCTACGCCTTCAGCATGCAAGACCTGTGGCTGCGCCCGGACCAACAGGGCCAGTACCTGCTCAAGAAAAAACGCCCAGCCGAAGCCGCCGAACACTTCCAGGACCCGCAGTGGCAAGGCGTGGCGCTGTATGAAGCCGGCAACTACGCCGAGGCCATCAAGCGTTTTGCCGAGAGTGACAGCGCCTACGCCCACTACAATCGGGGCAATGCATTGGCCAAATCCGGTGAGCTGGAAGCCGCCATCGACGCCTACGAGCAGGCCCTTGAAGCTCAGCCCGATCTGCAACCGGCCTTGAAAAACAAAGCGCTGGTAGAAGCCTTGCTGCAGGAGCAGGCCGAACCCGACACCCAAACGCCTGCAAAAAACGAAGATGACGAAACCGCCCAACCCGGCCAAACTGCGCAACCGGGCGCCAGCGGGCAAACCGGCACGGGCGGTGAACAATCATCCCAGGGCCAGGGTGAGGCGGGTAACGGCGACACCCAGACCGGCGCCACACCACACGCCGGCGGCAACGAAGTACCGG
Source organism: Pseudomonas kairouanensis (assembly GCF_004682055.1). Classification (GTDB taxonomy): domain Bacteria; phylum Pseudomonadota; class Gammaproteobacteria; order Pseudomonadales; family Pseudomonadaceae; genus Aquipseudomonas; species Aquipseudomonas kairouanensis. The sequence continues at coordinate 34,718 of NZ_QUZU01000007.1, forward strand.
GCAGCGAGCTGGGGGACGAGCAAACCACCACCCCACCGTTGCGCCCCAGCGACGCCAGCCTCGACGGTGAACACCGCCAGGCCCTGGAACAGTGGCTGCGGGAGATCCCGGACAACCCCGGTGAACTGCTGCGCCGCAAATTCTGGTACGAACAGCAACAACATCAGGACAAGACTCGATGAGCCGCCGCACCTCCCTATTGCTTCTGCTCGCGTTGTCGGCAAGCCATGCCCAGGCGGCCAACCTGGTGGCCAGCGTCGACCGCAGCCGCCTCAATTCCGGAGAAACGGTGGAACTGACGGTGGAGTCCAGCGACGTCACCCAGTTCGGCAAGCCCGATCTGTCACCCCTGGATGCGCAGTTCGAAGTCAGTGGCACCCGCCAGCTCAACCAGCTCACGACCCTGGGCGGTGACAACCACGCCACCACCCGCTGGATCATTACCCTGCTGCCCAAGCAAAACGGCACCGTGATCATCCCGCCCCTGCAAGTGGGCGACTACAAGACCCAACCCATCAGCCTGACCGTGGTGGAAACCTCAAGCCAAGACACCAATGCCGAACTCGCGCCGGTGTTTGTCGAAGCCACCCTCGACCAGACCAGCGTCTACGTACAGGCCCAGGCGTTGTTGACCGTGCGTGTCTACCACTCGGTCTCGCTGTATGACGACAGCAGCCTCACCCCGCTGCAGATTGCCGATGCGCGGGTCGAACAACTGGGCGAATCGCGCACCTACGAGAAGGTCATCAACAGCATCCGCCATGGCGTGATCGAAACCCGCTACGCAATCTACCCACAACACAGCGGCACCCTGGACATTCCCGCGCAAACCTTCAGCGCCACGCTGGTGGAGTCGCGACCGCCCCAGGAAAACACGCTGCAAGGCACCAAGCCGGGCAAGTTGATCCATGTGAGTTCGGCGCAGTTGCCGTTGACGGTCAAGCCAAAACCGGTGCTGTACCCCGCCGAAGCCCCCTGGTTACCGGCGCGCAGCCTGACCCTCACGGAAAGCTGGAACCCGGAGCCTGAGCATGTGCAGGTCGGCGACTCGCTGACCCGCAGCCTCACGGTCAAGGCCGAGGGCCTCTCCAGCGCCCAGCTGCCCGCCCTGCCCAGTGTCGAAATCAACGGCTTGCGGCGCTACCCGGACCAGCCCGTGCTGGGCAACCAGACCAACGACCGCGGCCTGATCGGCAGCCGTGAAGACCGCGAAGCCCTGGTACCCACCCGTGCCGGTGACGTGGAACTGCCCGTCATCGAAGTGGTGTGGTGGAACACCCACGAAGACCATCTGGAGCGCACCACCCTGCCCGCGCGTACCCTGCAAGTGGCAACCAACCCCAGCCTGGTGGTGGACACCCCCGCCACGCCGACCGTGATCACCGCCCCCGATGACAACCACCTGTGGCTGTGGCAACTGAGCACCCTGCTTCTCGCCTGCACCACACTGTTGGGCTTTGGCCTCTGGTGGCGTGCACGCTGGCAACCGGCCGTTTCCCGCGCCGCACAAACCGGCCCGAGCCCGCGCACCCTGCTGGACGACCTCAAGCGCGCGACCCAGGCCAACGACCCCCAGGCCACCCGCCAAGCCCTCGACGCCTGGGCGCGACAACAGCCGGAAACCCTGGCGGACATGGCGGCTCGGTACATTCCCTTGTCCGATGCACTGGATGGCTTGAACGGCGCGCTCTACAGCGAAAGCGGCCAATACTGGCTCGGTGAAGATCTGTGGCGTGCGGTCAAATCCATTCCGATGGCCGAACGCGAGCTGGACCCTGCGACCGATACCACCAGCTTGCCGCCGCTGTATCCCAAGTAATCCGATTTCTGCGAACACCACAAAACCCTGTGGGAGAGGGCTTGCTCCCGATCGCGGTGGGTCAGTTATAAATTTACTTGCTGACACACCGCTATCGGGAGCACGCCCCCTCCCACACTTGATCGGTGTCGCCTGGGGCTATGTGTGTCCATTCCGGGTAAACTCCCCTCCTTTTCCTATTCTCCACGGAGTTCGCCTTGCGTCTGTTTCACACCTCCGACTGGCACCTTGGGCAAAACCTGCACGGCCAGGAGCGCGACTACGAACACGCCTGCTTCCTTCACTGGCTGCTGGGCCAGTTAAAGGCCCACGCCCCGGATGCGTTGCTCATCGCCGGCGATATCTTCGACACGGTCAACCCGCCACTCAAGGCCCAGGAGCGGCTGTATGACTTCATCATCAGCGCCCACGAACAAAACCCCAAACTGACCATCGTGATGATCGCCGGTAACCACGACTCCGGCTCGCGCATCGAACTGCCTGCGCCGTTGATGCGCCGTCTGCAAACCCATGCCCTGGGTCGGGTGCTGTGGCTGGATGACGGCCAGCTGGACGCCGAGCGCCTGCTGATCCCGCTGCCGGATGCCAAGGGCAAGGTCGCCGGCTGGTGCCTGGCGCTGCCTTTCTTGCGCCCGGCAGAAGTCACCGGTGCGCAGTTGGGCGACGACTACCTGCGGGGCATCGGCCAGGTGCATGAACAACTGATCGCCGCCGCCAATGCCAAGCGCAAAAAAGGCCAGGCGCTGATCGCCATCAGCCACGCCCATATGGCCGGGGGTTCGGTGTCGCAAGACTCCGAGCGCAGCCTGATCATCGGCAATGCCGAGGCGCTCCCCGCCAGCCTGTTCGACAGAACGGTCGCCTATGTTGCCCTCGGCCATTTGCACAAGCCGCAAAAGGTCAATGGCGAGGAGCGCATTCGCTACAGCGGCTCGCCGATTCCGCTGTCGTTTTCCGAGATCGGCTACAAGCATCAGGTGCTGGACGTGACGTTCCAGGGCGAAAGGCTGGTGGGTATCGAACCGCTGCTGATTCCGCGCTCGGTCGACCTGCAACGCCTGGAAGCCGCCCCCCTGGCGGAGATCCTCAAGGCCCTGGCCGAGTTGCCGGATGTCGACCTGCTGGCCGAAACCCAACGCCACCCCTGGCTGGAAGTACGTGTACGCCTGGACGAACCCCAGCCCGACCTGCGCCAGCAGATCGAAGCCGCCCTGCAAGGCAAGGCCGTGCGGCTGGTGCGTATCGCGGCCGAATACGCAGGCGTTGGCCGTCGTGAAGACGACAGCGACGACCCTCTGATCGAACTCGACCAGCTCACCCCGCAAGAGTTGTTCAGCCGCGCCTGGCAGGACAGCTACGGCAGTGAAGTGGATGAACAGACCTTGAAGGACTTCGCCGTACTACTCCAGGAAGTGCAACAGGAGGACGAACAGCCATGAAGATCCTCGCCATCCGTTTGAAAAACCTGGCCTCACTGGCCGGCCCGTTCGAGATCGACTTCACCGCCGAGCCCCTGGCCAGTGCTGGGCTGTTCGCCATCACCGGCCCGACCGGCGCAGGTAAAAGCACCTTGCTCGACGCCCTGTGCCTGGCGCTGTTTGGCGCCGTGCCGCGCCTGGGCGATACCGGCCAGGCCAAGATGCCCGATGCCGACAGCGACATTTCCATTGGCGACCCACGCACCTTGCTGCGCCGTGGCACCGGCGGCGGTTATGCCGAAGTGGATTTTGTGGGTGTCAGCGGCCGTCGCTACCGTGCGCGCTGGGAAGCCAACCGCGCTCGCGACAAGGCCAGCGGCAAGTTGCAAAACAGCCGCCAGAGCCTGATTGACCTGGACAGCGAGCAACTGCTCGCCAGCCAGAAAACCGAATACAAGACCCAGCTGGAGCTGGCCCTGGGCCTGAACTTCGAGCAATTCACCCGTGCCGTTCTGCTGGCCCAAAGTGAGTTCAGCGCCTTCCTCAAGGCCAACGACAACGAGCGCAGCGAACTGCTGGAAAAGCTCACCGACACCGCGCTTTACACCCAACTGGGCCGTCGTGCTTTCGACAAGGCCAAGGACGCCAAGGACGCCCACAAACAGCTGCAAGACCAAGCCACCGGCGTCGTGCCCCTGGCGCCCGAAGCCCGTGCTGAACTGGATGAACAGTTCAACCAGGCCCAGCAGCAACTCAAGACCCAACAGGCCCAACTCAAGCAACTGGAATTGCAGCACACCTGGCTCAAAGAGTTGCGCGAATGGCAGGCGCTTCAACTCAGCGCCACCGAACAGCTCCAGCGCGCCCAGGCCGATTGGGCCAGCCAAGAGGCGCAGCGCCAGGACTTGAACCGCCTGGACCAGTTGGCGCCGCAACGTCATCTGTTCGCCCGCCAGGCAGAACTCGGCCAGCTGTTGTCGCCGTTGGCCACACAGATTCAACATCACATCGAACAGCAAGCGGCGTTGAACACCCGCCAGGAACAGGCGCAACACCAGCAGGCCACGGCACACGCGGCCCTCGCAGACGCCCTGAAAAACCAGGGCGACGCCGTGCCTTTGCTGCGCCAGGCCTTCGAAGCGCAAAGCACCCTCGCCCACTTGACCAAGGACCTGGCCAAGCGCGTTGAAGAACAGCAGCAACACCAAAGCGCCTGCACCGAAGGCCAGGCGCTGCTCAACGGCTTGCTGGACAAGCAATCCCAGGTTGCCGAACGCCTGCAACGCCTGGCGGCCGGCCTTGAGCGCAGCGCCGCCCTCGCCCCCTTGAGCGATGCCTGGACGGTTTACCGAGAGCGCCTGCAACAGCTGATGTTGATCGGCAACCGCCTGAACAAAGGCCAGGCCGAACTGCCGCAGTTGGAGCAACGCGCCACCACCGCCGCCGAACGCTTCAGCCAACAGCGCGAAGCCCTGGACCTGCTGTACCAGGAAGCAGGCGCCGAACCCCATGCGGTCGCCGAACAGATCCAACTGCTGGCCAGCCTGCTGCAAGACAATCGCAAGCAGCAACGCGCCTTTGAAGACCTGACGCGCCTATGGGACAACCAGCAGCAATTGGATCAACAGGCGACGGCGCTCACGCAAAAACTCGCCGACGCCCAGTTGCAACGCGAACAACTGAACAAAACCGGCCTGCAAACCAAGGCCGAGCTGACTGTTGCCGAGCAAACGTTAGCTGTGACCAAACAGTTGCTCGAACGCCAACGCCTGGCCCGCAGCGCCAGCGTCGAAGAGTTGCGCGAACAGCTGCAAGACGACCAGCCGTGCCCGGTGTGTGGCAGCCACGAGCATCCGTACCACCAGCCCGAAGCCCTGCTGCAAAGTCTCGGCCGTCATGACGACAACGAAGAGGCTGCGGCGCAAAAAGCCGTCGATACCCTCAAGGAAAAACTCACCGAACTGCGTGAAGCAGTCGGCGGGTTGATTGCCAAGCAGAAAGGGTATCTGGAACAGCAGGACCACCTGGCAACCCAGCAGCAAGCCCTGGCCCCCAGCCTGGACGCGCACCCGTTGTCGGCCTCGTTGTTCAACCAGGAGGCAGCCAAGCGCAGCGACTGGCTGGCGCAACAGTTGGGCCAGTTGACCCAAAGCATCACCCAGGATGAACAACGCCAGGGCGCCCTGCTCAACCTGCAACAAAACGCCGGGCGTTTGCAGCAACAACTGCAAGCCGCCCAGGACGCCAGCCAGCAAGCGCGACAATTGCTGGTAGACCAGCAGCGCGAGCTGTCCAGCGACCGCGAGCGCCTGGACGAAGAGCTCAACGCCTTTGCCAGCCTATTGCCTGCCGACACCCTGGATGGCTTGCGCAGCGAACCCGCCGCAACCTTCATGCACCTTGACCAACAGGTCAGCGAGCGTCTTGAGCAGCTGGGCCACCAACGCGATGAACTGGCCGAACAACAGGAACGCCAGCAAGCCATCGAGAAACAGCAGACCCACCAGCAACATCGTCAGCAGCAACTGGATGCCTTGCTCGTGCAGGTCAGCGAACTGGCAGGCCAGCAACAGGCGGCCCAGGCAACACTCAATGCACTGCTGGGCGCGCACACCAGCGCCGAACACTGGCAACAGCAATTGGAACTGGCCGTTGTGCAGTCTCGCCAGAGCGAGACCGATGCCAACCAGCAACTGCAAGACACCCGCAATGCGCTGGTCCAACTGGCCGCCGACCTCAAGGCCCAGCACGAACGCCAACACGCGCTGCACGCCGAACAACACAACCTCGACACCCGCATCAACGAGTGGCGCGCCCTGCATCCGGAATTGGACGACGGCGGCCTCACCCGCTTGCTGGCGTTCGATGACGCACAGGTCAATGCACTGCGCCTGCTGTTGCAGCACAGCGAGAAAGCCGTCGAACAAGCCAAGGTTTTGCTGCAAGAACGCGAGCAGCGCCTCGCCGAGCACCAGGCCCTGCACAACGGCAACCTGGCCGCCGAAGAACTGGACAGCACCCTGGCCGCCCTCAACCAGCAACTGGCCGAGGGCGAGAAACAGGTTGCTGAACTGCGCGCGCGCCAGTCCGAGGACCAGCGCCGCCAGGACGCCAACCACTCCCTGGCCCTCACCACCGCCAAAGCCTATGAAGAATGGCAACGCTGGGCCCGCCTTGAAGCCTTGATCGGCTCGGCCAGCGGCGACAAATTCCGCAAGATCGCCCAGGCCTACAACCTCGACCTGCTGGTGCACCACGCCAACGTGCAACTGCGCCAACTGGTGCGCCGCTACCGCCTCAAGCGCGGCGGCAGCATGCTGGGCCTATTGGTGCTCGATACGGAAATGGGCGATGATCTGCGCTCGGTGCATTCGCTGTCCGGCGGCGAGACGTTTTTGGTGTCGCTGGCACTGGCCTTGGGGTTGGCGTCGATGGCGTCCAGCACCTTGAAGATCGAGTCGCTGTTTATCGACGAAGGTTTTGGCAGCCTAGACCCCGAATCCCTGCAACTGGCCATGGATGCCCTGGACGGTTTGCAGGCCCAAGGCCGCAAGGTAGCGGTGATTTCCCACGTACAGGAAATGCATGAACGCATCCCGGTGCAGATCCAGGTCAAGCGCCAGGGCAATGGCTTGAGCACCCTGGAGGTTCAGTGAGCGCGGCGCTGCTGTATTCGTTCCGCCGCTGCCCGTATGCGATGCGGGCACGGCTTGCGCTGCGTTACTCAGGGGTCTGCGTGCAGATCGTCGAGGTCAGCCTCAAGGCTAAGCCGGCCGAGATGCTGGCGCTGTCGCCCAAGGGCACGGTGCCGGTATTGAGCGTCGATGGGCAGGTGATCGAGGAAAGCCTGCAGATCATGCAATGGGCCTTGGCGCAGCACGATCCTGACAACTGGTTGCTACAGGGTGATCCGCAGGTCTTGGCGTTGATCACCGAGAACGATCAGGACTTCAAACATCACTTGAATCGATACAAGTACGCCGAGCGCTACCCGGAACAGCCGATGGAGCACTATCGGGCCCAAGGCGAGGTGTTCTTGCAGAAGTTGGAGGGGTTGTTGGCCGAGCGGGATTACCTGCTGGCAAACCACCTGACCCTGGCGGATGCTGCACTGGCGCCATTTGTGCGCCAGTTTGCCCATGTGGATCGAGTGTGGTTTGCCGGTACGTCGTATAAACGGTTGCAGGCTTGGTTGCAGCGTTTTCTGGAGTCACCGCTGTTTGTGGCGGTAATGGCAAAGCCCTGAACTCATTGAGTTCAAGATCAGTGTTGGACCTTGTGATCCAACGCCGCATAGAAGTTGGCACTCTGTTGCAGGTATTTTTGGGTGTAGGCACTGGTGCTGGATTTTTTACCGGCAACGTCCACGCTCGCAGCAGCAGGCAGGGCCACAGTGGCGGATACAGCGGAAGCGGCGATGATGGAGAAGAGATTCAAATTCATGTCGGTAACCCTTGTGTTCGTTTGGTTGAGTGGCCGGGGAAGGCCTTGGAACCAAACTTACGCCCGCGGGCTAAACCTTAGAAATGCTTTGAAACAGTAGCCGCTATTAACAGAATTAATAGAAAGGGTCAGGCCCCGCCGTGCGGGGCCTGTGGCTTATTGACGCACCAGGAACTTGAGGTCGCTGGGGGCATCGATGGCCAGTTTCTGCACGGTTTTGCCGAGCAAACCGGTCTTGGGGTCACGTTCGACCACCACGATTTCGTTGCTTTTCTGGTTGGCAATCAGCAAAAACCTGCCGCTCGGGTCCAGGCTGAACTCACGCGGGTGGTCACCCTCGACGCTACGACGCTGCAGTTCCTTGAGGTGCGCGGTAGCCGGGTCGATGCTGAACACCACCATCTGGTTGGCGGAGCCACGGTTGCTCACGTACAGGAATTTGCCATCGCTGGAGGCATGCAGCGCCGCGCCAGCCTTGTCGGACACCGGCTGGCCGGCAGCGAAGTCCACCAGTTGGGTCTGGCTGAGCGTGCCGTCGTTGTAGTCATACACTGCCACCTGGGCACTCATCTCGGTGGTCAGCCAGGCATGCTTGCCATCTTTGCTGAACAACAGGTGCCGTGGGCCGCTGCCAGGAGGCAGCTGCACCGACGCCGGGTTGGCCGCCGTCAAGGGCAGTTCGTGATTGGCCTTGGGGTCGTAGCGATAGGCAAACACCTTGTCCGCCCCCAGGTCCTGTACGAACACGTACTTGCCATCGGGCGATGGCACCACCGAGTGCACATGGTTGGACGCCTGGCGCTCCGGGTTAACGCGACTGGCCGGGTGTGCACTCAATTGCACCGGTGGCGACAGTTTGCCCGTTGGGTCTACCGGCAAAACTGCCAGGCTGCCGCCCGGATCTTCCAACACCGAATAGTTGGCGACGAACAGGTAACGTCCGTCAGCGGCCAGGCTGGAATGGGTCGGCTCGTTGCCCAGGCTCTGTACCTGGTTGATCAGGGTGAGTTGGTGATTCTGCGGGTCGATGCTGTAGCTGCTGACACGGCCAACGGCATCTTTCTGACCGGGGCCATTCTCATTGACCACAAACAGGTGCTTCTGGTCCTTGGAAACGGTCAGCCACGACGGGTTGGCCGCCTTGGCTGCCAGCACAGGCTGGCCCTGGAACTGGCCGGTACGGCTATCGAATTGCAGGCGGTAGATCCCTTCGCTGGTGCCGGCGGTGTAGCTGCCCACCAACAGTTCATAGGTGTCTACCGGGGCGGCCTGTACCGACATGGCGCCGACACTGCCGGCCATGAGCAGGGGCCAGAATTTACGCATCATCATCCGCTTCGTCCTCATCGTTGTTGTTGTCGCCTTTGATGGCGCTGAGGCAAACCAGGCGGTGTTCACCGTCTTCGTTACTCAGCAGCCAGCTCTGCAAGCTGTCATCAAAGGTGGCGGCATTGAGTTGTTCTGGACTGAACTTCCAACGCTTGAGTTCCCGACCGTCCATGCTTTCGATCAGCAGTTGCTGGTCAAAAGTGAAGTCGAAGGCGTGCAGCCCGTTGATGATCAGCATGTCGCTGTCGTTAAGGGCGGTGCTCAGGTTGGGTGATGCATCGGTCATGATGTGAAGTCACTGCGGGGGAAAAGACACATGATAGGTCAATTCCCCCGCCGTGCCTTGCGGCAATGGTCTAATCGATCAATGGGCGAACAGTGAGTTGCCCTTCTGCCCGGCCAGTTTTTCAGGCTTGATCAAGAACCGCGCCAGCGCCGGCAGCAGCCACAGCGCGCCGAACATGTTCCACAGCAGCATGAAGGTCAACATCAGCCCCATGTCAGCCTGGAACTTGATGGCCGAGAAGATCCAGGTGCACACGCCAATGGCCAGGCACAAACCGGTGAACAGCACGGCTTTACCGGTGGACTTGAGGGTCTGGTAATACGCCTCTTGCAGCGGCAAGCCGGCGCGCAGGAAGCTTTCCAGGCGGCTGTAGATGTAGATGCCGTAGTCCACGCCAATGCCCACGCCCAACGCCACCACCGGCAAGGTCGCAACCTTCACGCCAATGCCCATGAACGCCATCAGCGCGTTGCCCAGCACCGAAGTCAGCACCAGCGGCAGCACGATGCACAGGGTCGCCGCCCAGGAACGGAAGGTGATCATGCACATGGTCGCCACGCACAGGTACACCAGGATCAGGATGGTCAGTTCCGATTCCTTGATCACCTCGTTGGTGGCCGCCTCGATCCCGGCGTTGCCGGCCGCGAGGATGAACTCCAGGCCATCGCTGTTGTTTTCCTTGGCGAAGTCCTGCACCGCATGCACCGCGCGGTCGAGGGTTTCGGCCTTGTGGTCATTGAGGAACACCAGCACCGGCGCCAGCGAGCAGTTGTTGTTATACAAGCCATCGGCACGGGCGATGGAGTTGTTGAGCACATCCGGGTTACGCGACAGGGTTTCCCATTTCAGGTTGCCCTCGTTCATGCCCTTGATCATCTGCTTGGACACAGTCACCAACGAGATCGCCGACTGCACGCCCTCGGTGTTCTGCATCTTCCACATCAACTGGTCGATGGGCGCCATGGCTTCATAGCGCGAGCAGCCTTCGGCCTTGGTCTTGACCATCACCACCAGCACATCGGAACTGGTGGAGTAGTTGCTGATGATGAAGTTGTTGTCCTTGTTGTAGCGCGAGTCCGGACGCAGTTCCGGCGCGCCCTGGTCGAGGTCGCCGATCTTGAGGTTCTGGCTGTACCAGAGGCCGCCACCGAAGGCCACCAGGGCCAGGGCAATGGAAATCGGTGCGACTTTCGGGCTGGCAAAATTCGACAGCAGGCGCCAGAACGAATGTTCGCGGTTCGCGTCTTTCTTGCTCTTTTCGATGGCGCGCTTGCTGATGCCCACATAGGAGATTGCTACCGGCAGCAGGATCAGGTTGGTGAACACGATCACCGCCACCCCGATGGAGGCGCCGATGGCCAGTTCGCGGATCACGCCGATGTCGATGATCAACAGGGTGATGAACCCCACCGCATCCGCCAGGATCGCGATCATGCCGGGCAGGAACAGTTGGCGGAACGTGCGGCGCGCCGCTGTCAGCGCGTTATCGGCCTCGCTGGATTGCAGCGCGATACCGTTGATTTTCTGCACACCGTGGGAAATACCAATGGCAAAAATCAGGAACGGTACCAGCATCGAATACGGGTCCAGGCCGAAGCCGAAGAAGTGCATCAGCCCCAATTGCCAGATCACCGCTACCAGCGTGGTGCTCAACACCGCAACGGTACTGCGCAGGCAGTGGGTGAACCACAGCAGCAGGATCAGGGTAATGACGAACGCGATGCCAAAGAACATCACCACCATTACCAGGCCATCGATCAGATCGCCGACCTTCTTGGCGAAACCGACAATGTGAATCTTGACGTTGGGGTTCTGCGCTTCGAACTTGTCGCGGATCTTGTCTTCCAGCTCATGGGAAAACTTGCGGTAGTCCAGGGCCAGCAACTTGCCCTGGTCTTGCGGGTCCGGGTAGGACTCCAACAGTGGGATATCAACGATGCTGGACTTGAAGTCGTTGGACACCAAACGCCCGACCTGCCCGGACTTGAGCACGTTGTTGCGCAACAGGTCGAGGCTTTGTGCCGAGCCGTTGTAGCTTTGCGGGATCACTTCGCCGCCGGCAAAGCCTTCTTCGGTCACTTCGGTCCAGCGTACGCTGGGGCTCCACAGGGACTTGAGGCCCGAGCGATCAACGCCGGAGATGTAGAACACCTCGTCGTTGATCTGGCGCAGGGTCTCCATGTATTCCTTGGTGAAGATGTCACCGTCCTTGGCCTCCACCGAGATGCGCACGGTGTTGCCCAGGTTGGCCAGGTCATTGCGGTGCTCCATCATCTTTTCGATGAAGGGGTGCTTGAGGGGAATCATCTTTTCAAAGCTGGTGGACGGGCGAATCAAGGTCGCCTGCCAGAACAGGAAAATACTCACCAGCAGGCAGATCACGATGACTGCCGGGCGGTTGTTGAAGATCAGGCGCTCAAGAAAGGTCGCTTTATCGTTGTGATGACTGCTCATTCTTTGCCCGCCTTCTTATTGTTTTGTCGGTTCGGCGCCGGCTGGGGTGGCAACCCGCACGCCACCCTGCCCGGCCAGGATCAAGTTGCCGTTGCCCGCCGCCGTCACGGACGAAAGCGAAATACGATCCGGGCGGTTGAACACGCTGAACGTCACGCCGTCGTCATGGCTGACCACCACACTGCCGCCATTGCCCACCACGACGATGGAGCCGTCATCCAGCAAACTGGCGCCGGACAAACCAAACTCCAGCGCTCCCCGCGCGGCGTTCAGTTCGACCTGCTCCCAGGTACTGCCAAAGTCCGTGGAACGGTACAGGTTGCCCCGCAAGCCATAGGCCAACAGGGTTTGCGGCTGCGCGGTGCCGATCACGCCAAACAGCGAGCCCTCGTAGGGGCCTTCGAGTTTTTCCCAGGTCTGGCCGTCGTCGCTGGAGCGGAACATGCTGCCCTGCTCGCCAACAATAAACAGGCCGGCGTCCTTGATATGCGCGATGGCGTTGAGGTGGTACTGGTCTTCGTTGTCGAGGCGATCGCTGACGTCGTTCCAGGTGTTGCCGCCGTCGGTGGTTTCGATCAGCGCACCGTAGGCGCCGACGGCCAGGCCATGGTTGGCGTCGTTGAACCAGATATCGAGCAACGGGGCTTCGCGCTTGAGGTCCTGGAACTGTTGGGTCCAGGTCGCGCCGCCGTCGGCGCTGGCGAGGATCTGTGCGTCATGGCCCACCGCCCAGCCGTGTTTGTCATCGACGAAATACACCGCCGTGAGCAGTTGCCGGGTGGGTACTTTGGCCTGGACCCAGGTCGCGCCCTGGTCATCGGAATAGAGGACATGCCCGCGATCACCAACCGCCACCAGGCGTTTGCCGGCGTGGACCACATCGATCATCAGGCCTTTGGCGGCCTTGGGGGATTCAATTGCAAACGGGGTATCGCTGGCGGCCTGGACAGTTGTCGGCAACGCGACAGCCCCAAACAGCGAGAGCGCTGCGGCCAGCATCGCAACCTTGCGTGCGGCGCGTGGGGGGCAAACAACCCGCCCCATGACAGGCTCACTCATAGACCTTTCTCCTATTTATTATTGTTAGGGCCCTGAAACCTGCAATCTAGAGCGCCTGGAGACATCAGCGGCCATCCTACGGGGCTTTCGAATCGTCTGACAATCGGCGCTACGTTATCTTTTGTTAACTGAGGCCTTTTCCTTCGGGCATGAATATAGCTGCATTCGTCTGGGTGATCGCCGACGCATCAATGAATTTTTATTCCATCTATTGAATTATGGGAATTTTTATTCCATTAATAGCGCCTCTCACAACAATAATGCAAAGGACCACGGCTATGCGTGAACTTGGAATCGGCTTAATCGGCACAGGCTTCATGGGCCGCGCCCATGCCTTGGCGTTCAACAACGCCCGTGCGGTATTTGAACTGCCGGTACACCTCAAGCTGGCCGCCCTGGCCGACGCCGACACCGAGCGCGCCCAGCGCTGCGCCAGGGATTGGGGTTTTGCCCAGGCCCATGGCGACTGGCAGGCGCTGATCAACGACCCCAACGTGGACGTGGTCGCTATTACCACCCCCAACCATTTGCACTTTCCCATGGCCATGGCGGCGATCGCCGCAGGCAAGGCGGTGTACTGCGAAAAACCCCTGGCGGTCAGCCTCGAACAAGCCGACGCCATGCGCCGCGCCGCCAGCGCCGCCGGGGTGGTGACCCGCGTTGGCTACAACTACCAGCACAACCCGATGATCGTGCTGGCCAAGCAGATGATCGCTAGCGGCGAGCTGGGCGAGATCATCAGCTTCCAGGGCGAGTTCAGCGAAGACTTCATGGCTGACCCGGCGTCGCCGTGGTCATGGCGCTGCGAGGTGGAACACGCCGGCGGCGCCCTGGCCGACCTGGGCAGCCACTTGCTGTCGATGGCCCGTTACCTGGTGGGGGATGTGGTCAGCGTGTGTGCCGACACCCAGACCGTCCACGCCCAACGCCCGGCAGTCAAAGGCAGCAGCGAGCGTAAAGTCATCGCGGTGGATGACCAGGTGCATGCCCTGCTGCGCTTCGCCAACGGCGCGCGTGGCACCGTGAGCAGCAGCTGGCTCAAGCATGGCTACAAGAATCACCTGAGTTTTGAAATCAGCGGGACTAAAGGCACCTTGGCGTTTGATCAGGAGCGCTTGAATGAATTGCAACTGTGCCGCATTGGCCAGGATGGATTCCAGCGCGTGCTCGCCGGCCCCGCCCTGCCCGGCTATGCGGCGTTCAGCCCGGCGGCGGGGCATCAGTTGGGGTACAACGAGTTGAAGACGTTGGAGGTGCAGGAGTTGATTTTAGCGCTGGCGGGCCAGGGTGAGGATGGCACTGACTTTGAGGCCGCGTGGGCGGTGGAGCAGTTGGCGACCGCGATTCGCGTGGCGGCCAAGGAAGAGCGTTGGGTCACCGTTGAAGACGTCTGAAGCCAAACACTGAACCCATAACCTGCTAATACAGTCACGCCAGCTTCCACAATTGATTGCATTCCAAGTCTGTCTAGTCCTGAAATAGGTTTACACCTGTTTCACCCAACGCCCGATGCATCGCATCGGGCGTTTTGTATTTCAAAGACTGATGCGGACGCTCGCTGTTGTAGATCGATATCGACTCACTCACCATCTTCTTCGCCTGCGTTAAGTCGTGTGGTCGCTCAAGCAGAAGCTCTGTCTACAAGATCCCATTGACCCGCTCTGCCAAAGCATTTTGGTAGCAGTCATAGCCGTCCGTTATCGAACATCGGATGCCGTGTTTCGCGTGCAGTTCCTGGCACATTCCCGAGCAATACTGGCTGCCTTTGTCCGAGTGATGAACCAGTGGCTGCGCGGTTTGACGCTGACTCACGGCTCGACGCAAGGCCTGCACTACCGAGTCGGCATGCAGACTCTCATGGACGTGGTAACCCACTATCTTTCGCGAAAAAGCATCCGTCACAAGGCTCCGATAGGCCACACCTTCCTGAGTGGGCAGATAGGTGATGTCAGCTACCCAGACTTGTTCGGGGCCGGTTTGAACAACCTGATCAGGACCCGGTTTGAGTAGGTTCGAATGGCGCCGAAAGCGATGATGGCTGTCAGTCGTCTTGTGATACGCCCACTTACGGGCCACCAGTAAACGCCTTTCGCGCAGGATCGAAAACAGCCGATCTCGCCCGACTTGCAGCTCAAGTTGAGGCTGGCAATGCACTAAGTGGTGCAGCTTTCGGGTACCCAGACACGGCTGACGCTGACGTTTTTGCTGAACGAAGTCGGCCACTTTCTGATCCAGAACCAGACGAGTTGCATCGACGCGATTGCGTTTGTAGTAAGCCTGTCGGCTTATCCCAATGAACTGACAAGCCCTGCTGATACTCAGGTTCTGGATTCGTTTTTGAGCGAGGACTTGCCGGAACGCTTTTTTACGACAGAGAAACCATAGTCATTTTTCAAGACATCCACGACCGCCTCGAAAAACTGCGCTTTCTGATTGGACAGCGCCAACTGTTCTTCAAGTTCTTTGATGCGTTGCTCTGGCGCTAGTGGTCGATTTTTCTCGGGCATAGACCCCATCCTCGGCGATCCAATGTACGTGCCAGGGCTCCAATCTTGCCGACCATGCTTGCGTAACCACGTCAGAACGGTCGTCTTGCCTTGGATACCGTAGCGCTCCTGAGCCTCCTTATAACTCAGCTCGCCTTTTTCGACCTGATCGACGACCGACAATTTAAAAGTCAGCGTGTAGTCTCGCTGACTATGCCTTTTTCCTGATTCTATTACGTCCTCCTGAAAAACAGATCAGAGGGTGTAAACCTTATTCAGGACGGGACAGTCGAGAATAAAAAAGGCGATTTTTCAAGGATCGCCTTTTTTCATTGCGCTGTTTCGCTCAGCGTCGGCGGCATGCCTTCACGCCATTACCTCTAAACGCCTGTAAAGCCGGAATCCATTAGTCAGTGTTGGTACTCAGCGGTAGTTGACGGTATGACTGGAGATCGGAGAACTCGGCAGCTTCATTTATTATGCGCGAGAAGCATTAAGGCAGATAACTTTCTTACAGAAAACTCCGAACCTATTGCTTAGATATGTAGATTTGTAACATTGATACAATATGAAACAAAGACTTGATGGTTTCACCACCTTACAAACTATAAAAAAGCTCAGCATTCTCCTACGCGAAAATGAGTTTCACCTAATAATTGTCAACTACTAAGCAAGGATCTAGAACATGGAGTTCGACGTAATCGTGGTAGGTGCGGGAGCTATTGGCGGCTCTATTGCGTATGAACTTAGTTCACGGGGTTTAAATGTCTGTAGGGTCGGTGAGACTGACCGTATCAACGCAGCATCCAAGGCAGCTGGTGCAATGAACGGCTGTTTTGGTGAGATCACCAGCGGACTACTGGCTAGCGACTATGGCCGACTCAAGTTAGAAATGGATCGACAAGCGCGGGAGCTTTGGCCCGACTGGGCCGAGCGCTTGGCCGATGCATCGGGCATTCGCACCTCACTGTTCACCGCTGTCGGTACGCATGTCGTTCTCAACAGTGCTGGAATGGATGAGGTCGATACTGTCAACTACGAAACCATCGAGCGCAGTCTTCAAGAGTATGGGGAACCGTTCGAGACGATGGATCCAAGAACGATAGAATGGCTGGCTCCAAACCACTTGGTACGCCCACTGCGGGGTATGTTCATCCCCAACGAACATTCCGTGAGCTCCCATTTGCTGCTGGAAAAACTTGACGCCGCCCTACTCGCTACAAGTGGCACCTTAATAAATGAAAATGCCAGTCGGGTATTGTCCGAGGGCGGAGTCGCAACCGGGGTCGAACTGCACAGCGGCGAACGGCTCTGGGGGAAAAGAATTGTCGTGGCGGCCGGCGTTCAATCGCTGGAGCTACTCAGTGAATTCGACAGCGTAGTAAAGAAAATTCCTCCTCTTTTCAGCGGGTATGGCGTCTCTATTCTGGTAAAACTGCCAGATGGAATGGCGTTACCCAAGTCGGTGATCCGCACACCTAATCGTGCGTTTGCCTGCGGCCTGCATTGCGTGCCGCGCGGTGACGGTGTGCTGTATCTGGGCGCAACCAATATCCTTTCGGAACGGCCTAAAAATCACGCGTTGATCTCAGATGTACAGTTTCTGCTCGACTGCGCCGTCGACCAGTTGAACATTGATCTACACAGTGCCGAAATTATCTCGATTCAGGTGGGCAACCGTCCGATTTCGGCTGACGGATTTCCACTGATCGGGGAATGTGGCATGCAGGAACTGTGGTTAGCAACCGGTACCTACCGTGATGGCTTGCACCAATCACCTTTGCTGGCGGCCTATATCGCTGATTGTTTGACAGACGGTAAGAGTACCGACCTGGACTTGAGGGCATTCAATCCAGTGCGCGCTCCGCTTATTGGGTTAGCGCGTGAGCTGACGGTCGGCGAAACCGTCAAGCAAATGTTTGCTACCGGCTATGAATATCGCTGGGACGTAAAACCTTATTGGTTGCCCATTCTCGATAAAGGACTATCAACTAATTACCAACAACTGATCAATGAGCTGCACCCCTCGTTTACTCCCCCTCCGGAACTAATCGCCTTTTCTTATCTGTACGAATCCATGCGAGTGAAACTGACGCAGTATTATAAGGAGTGGTCATGACGCTGGGTAAATATGAACTAGAAGCTATCGCCATAGCCCGCGCCTCGCTAAAAGCGGCAGGTGTCTGGGATCCGGACGGAGACCTGAGTAGCCTAGTCGACAGGTTTATCGCACGCGCAGACAAACAACGCGCGCTAGATGAATTCAAACTAGCAGTGAGCGAACGCTGCAATCGTATTCCACTAGGATATATCCTTGGCACCGTAGAGTTTGATGAGTTGCCGCTGGTAATTGGTAGCGGTGTGTTTATCCCTCGCCCTCACAGTACTGTTATTCATAAATGGTTGGACGGCATCGAACTGGCAAAAGGAACACATGTTTTAGACCTTTGCGCTGGCAGCGGCGCGATCGGGCTGGCAATTGCTAGACGCAGACCAGACCTCAAAGTCACCTGTGTTGAATTTGAAGAAGTCGCTGTCAACTACCTCAAGCGCAATATAGCCCGGTTGTTAACTAAAAACGTACATATAAAAGCGCTACAGGCGGATATTCGCGACAGCGAAGCATTTGTCCGCTTCGGCCACCAAGTGGGTCTGATTGTCGCCAACCCGCCTTACGTTCCCCGACAAACTCAGTTGCAGCCCGAATGGGGCGACCATCATCCCACCACGGCCGTCTACTCGGGGGCCGACGGCCTAGACCTTACACGCCAGATCACAGCCTTGGCGATCACATTGCTGACACCTGATGGATGGCTAGTTATCGAACATGGCGAAGATCAGGCACACGCCATTCGTGCGTTGTTCGAGCGACACCAACTGACTGACGTCCGGACTGTCATCGACCGCCAGGCATCCGATACCACCGGTATCTCAGTAATGACCGTTGGCCGCTTATCGAATAATGTTCAAACATAGGAGTTTTGCGCAATGGATGCACCAACCAAACAAGACTGGATGACAATCCGACGTGACAATACCACCAGCGCGTTAGAGATCGCCTATGAGGAGGGTCTCACCGGTTTTACCGTCGTAAACCGTGAAGACAAACGTATCACCTTGAAGGAAGGGGGCACGTTCACCGAGTTCGTATCCTGTTCGTATATGGGCCTGGAGACCCATCCCGCATTAATCGAGGCCGCGCACCAGGCCCTAAAAACCAAGGGCCTGCACCTGTCCTCGTCACGCAGTGCTATGCACCCAGTTTATTTGCCGCAACTCGAATCTCTGCTCAGCGAGATTTACAGAGGATGCGGGGTGAGTGTTTTCACCTCGACCAGCAGCGTGCACCTTGGAGTGCTGCCGCTGCTGGGAAGCAATTCGCTCAAGGGCTACCCAATCAGAAAGCGTGCGCACTGGTTGATGGACAAAACTGCTCACGCATCGATGCAGGTACTGCGAGGCATTTTGCAGCAGTTCGGCGAAATATCCCGTGTTCAATCGACCGATCCGGAGTCGATGAGCGCCGCATTGAAAAACTGCGCTGAACGTCAGGAGACACCGATTCTGCTGATCGACGGTATCGGCTCAATGAGCGGCTTGGTTCCTATCGCGCAGCTCTCTCACCAACTGGAAAAAGCCGGAGGATACCTCTATGTGGATGATGCTCATGGCATATCTATCACTGGGCATCATGGCGCAGGTTACGCCCTTGCGGCTGTAGACAGCCAACTGCCGCACCACATGCTTCTGGCCGGCTCTCTCTCCAAAGCATTCGGCGGAGCTGGCGGGTTTGTGGTTGTGAGCGACCCGCGAGATATCCCGTCAATACAGACGCTGGCCAACCCGCAGGTTTTCGGCCATTCCATCATGGTGCCGATGCTTGCGGCTAACGTTGCAGCAGCGAAGATTCATCTGAGCGACGAGATTGATAGCCTACAAAAACGCCTTTGGGACAACGTACGCCTGTTTGATTCCCTGACGCACAATCGCCTGCTCAACGCTGGCATTCAATCGCCAGTTAGGGGTGTACTTTTCGACACAGAAGAAGACGGTTTGCAAGCATGCCGGATTCTACGGGCCAACGGCATCCTGATGTTCCCTGTTTTTTATCCGATCATCGCTAAAGGGAAAGCCATGCTGCGTTTTGCATTCTCGGCTGCCCATACCGAACTAGACATCAAGCAATTAGCGGACTCCCTGAACGTAGTCACCCGTACAGGCTTATGGAAATCGCACACGGCCATTACCTGACGCTTCTGGCATCGGCAACCATGGCACACGGCACACTAATCAAAGGAGTGAACATGACACAAAGCAAGCAGAGTTCTCGGACGGCTCCATCTACCATCTTGCAACCTATGCGTGAACACCTGGATCAGATCAACAATCATCTGGTCGACCTGCTTTGCGAACGTATGAACGTGTGCATGGATATCGCTGAACTCAAGGCGGTACATGATATACCGATGATGCAGCCACAACGCATTGTTCAAGTATTTGATCAACTCAAGAATAAGTCGGTGAGCGTTGGTTTGAGGTCCGAGTACGTCGAGTCGATTTTCAGGCTAATCATTGAAGAAACCTGCGTCCAGGAAGATCATTTGATACAGCAACGCCGGACTCAGGAGAAGAACTCATGAAAATACTGTTAATTGATAACTTCGATTCTTTTACTCAGAACATTGCGCAGTATCTGTACGAGGTCACGGGTGTATGCGTTGACATCGTCACTAATACTTTAGCCTACGAGGACCTGCAGATTGAACAATACGATGCCGTTGTCCTTTCACCAGGCCCAGGTCATCCGGGTGAATATCTGGACTTCGGCGTATGCGGAAAAGTTGTTCTCCAATCCCCCGTCCCCTTGCTTGGTATTTGCCTAGGACATCAGGGCATTGCCCAATTTCTTGGCGGAACAATTGGGCACGCACCAGAGCCGGTACACGGGTACCGCAGCAGGATTACGAATTCTGGCAACGGCTTGTTTCGTGACCTGCCAGAACAGTTTGAAGTGGTTCGCTACCACTCACTGATGTGTACACATCTTCCTCAGGAACTACGCTGCACCGCGTGGACGGAGGAAGGCGTAGTCATGGCAATCGAACACAGTAGTCGTCCTATTTGGGGTGTCCAATTTCATCCTGAGTCCATTGACTCCGAGTATGGACATGCCCTGCTGAGCAATTTCATCCGCATGGCACTCGAACACAATGGCAGCCATTGCTCGCGGGCGCTGGAGAACCCTGTCGGTTTTCCAGTGGTGAAAGAGCACTATGTAGCCGTAGGCGGTACACTCAATATGCAATTGGCATATCGTATCCATCCTCCATGCGATCCATTGGCTTTATTCACACAACTCTACGCCAATGATCACCATAGTTTCTGGCTCGACAGCGAAAAATCGGAAAGACCCAACGCCCGCTACTCGATAATGGGTAGTGGTCAGGCACAAGGCTCTATCCGCCTAGCGTATGACGTCAACAGTGAAAGCCTCACACTTGAGGGTCCCGAAGGCAACAGGACTCTGACGGGTGACTTCTTCTCTCTGCTCGGTCAAATCATGGAATCGGTACACGTGGCGGTACCGCAGTATCTGCCTTTTGAATTCAAGGGCGGTTTCGTCGGTTATATGGGTTATGAACTTAAGGCCCTGACAGGTGGGCAAAAGGTCTATCGCTCCGATCATCCAGACGCCGCTTTTATATTCGCTCCGCATTTCTTCGTCTTCGACCACCATGACCATATTGTTTATGAATGCCTGATAAGCGCGGCTGGCCAAGCTCCGCAGTGGCCGTGCTTGTCGGCCTCGGTACCGGTGACGCAAAAAGCCAAAGCTGAACTTCGTTTCGTTCCGGGCGCAGTGGATGGACTCAAACTGTCACTCGAGGACACACCCGAGAATTACATCCTCAAGGTCAAGCAGTCACTGCAATACATCACCGATGGTGAATCTTACGAAATATGCCTGACCAACCGAGCGCGGATGAGCTATAGCGGTGCGCCACTTGCGGCCTATCGAAGAATGCGCGAAGCGAGCCCTGTGCCTTATGGCGCATTCCTTTGTTTCGATAGTTTTTCTGTACTGAGCGCCTCACCCGAGACCTTTCTGAGGATTGACGAAGGAGGTCTGATCGAGTCTCGACCGATTAAGGGCACTCGTGCACGTAGCAAGGACGCATCGGAAGATCAGCGCTTACATGACGAATTGGAAGCGTCAACCAAGGACCGCGCTGAGAACCTGATGATTGTCGATCTGGTACGTCACGACTTGAACCGTGTTTGCCGTGCAGGCAGCGTATATGTGCCACATATTTTCGCGGTAGAAAGCTTTACCTCGGTGCACCAACTGGTCTCTACGATACGTGGACATTTACGCAGCGACATCTCGACTATCGAAGCGATCAGGGCTTGCTTCCCTGGAGGGTCAATGACCGGCGCCCCCAAAAAACGCACGATGGAAATTATCGACGGACTGGAGACCTGCGCACGCGGTGTTTATTCAGGAGCGCTTGGGTGGATCTCGTTCAGCGGCAGTGCGGAATTAAGCATCGTCATCCGTACGGCCGTGTTGCACAAACAGCAGGCTGTGTTCGGCATCGGTGGTGCGATCGTCGCGCACTCCGATCCACAAGAAGAGCTTGAAGAGACCCTAATCAAAGCCAGCGTGCCCTATTACAGTTTTTGCACTGAGGGCGAAAAATGAATAACAACACAGTAGTCGTGCTGGGCGGTGCCGGCCTCATCGGCTCGCTGATCAGCCGTATTCTCAAACAATACGGATATTGCGTACGCGTCGTGGATCGCCACCCTGCGGAGTTTGAGTGCGAATATCACGAAATTGATGTGACACAGCCCTTCAGCAACACCGGTGCTGTGTTCCGCGATGCTATGGCAGTAGTTTTCGCCTTACCTGAAAATGTCGCGGTCTGTGCAGTTCCCTGGGTCACTGCTTATCTTTCCACAGGAGTGGTATTCATACCTACCTGCTCGGTACAGGGACCTATCTACAAGGCGATAAGGGCAGTAGCGCCGGATCAAAAAATTGTCGGCGTCAACCCAATGTTTTCACCCAAGTTGTCCGTTCAGGGGCGCACGGTGGCGGTCTGTGTGGAAAATATGGAGGCAGCACAATCCTTCATCGAACGACACTTGCTGGACGCAGGGATGAAGATCCGTCGAATGACGCCAACAGCCCATGACGAATTAATGGCGCTGTGCCAGACATTGCCTCATGCAGCCATTCTCGGTTTCGGCATGGCCCTGGCCAAATCCTCCATAGACCTAGACCTAGTGGCGGAAGTCATGCCGCCTCCGATGCGAACCATGATGGCCCTGCTTTCGCGAATACTGGTCAACGCACCTGAAGTTTATTGGGACATTCAGCTGGAAAATGATCACGCCAGCTCTCAACGCGAAGCGCTAGTTAAAGGTCTGGAGCAACTCCAGGAAAACGTCACCAAACAGGATTACGAGCGTTTTAAAGACGACTTACAGACCGTTTCAAAGACTTTAGGCAAACAGTTGAATACTGGTGCTGTGGACTGCCAGCATCTGTTTTCCCTATTGAATTGAGAATAGACCTTGTCAGCGGATGATTACGGCAGTCCATCGCACAACCACCGATTCACACCCCATGAAATTTCTTGATAAGGAGTCGGTGATGTCACCAACGGCTGGCTATTTAAAACAGCAACCATACACCAAGCGGTGGTTGGCTCTAGCGATATTGATGCTACCTGTTCTGTTAGTTACCGTGGACAATACGGTATTGGGTTTTGCCCTGCCAAAAATCGCTGAGGCCCTGCATCCCAGCGCCAGCCAGCAATTGTGGATGATAGACGCCTATTCGTTGGCGCTGGCCGGATTGCTTATCTCCATGGGTAGCCTGGGTGATCGAAAAGGTCATCGAAAACTACTGCTAATCGGCTCATTGGGGTTTACCGTTGTATCCTTCATGACGGCCTACTCCAGCAGTGCCACACAGCTGATCGCCGGACGCGCCTTCATGGGCGTTTTCGGGGCCATGCTGATGCCTTCAACTTTGGCGTTGATCCGATCGATCTTCGAAGACAGGGAAGAGCGGCGTCTAGCCGTAGCTATTTGGGCGACAACGTTGACAGTCGGTTCAGCACTTGGACCGTTGTTCGGCGGCATACTGCTGGAGTTCTTCAGATGGGGATCGATCTTTCTGCTGGCAGTTCCCGTGCTGATACCGTTATTGATCCTCGGACCAATGCTGTTACCCGAGTCTGAGCCAGATACGTCGGGGCCAATGGATGCCATCAGTATTTTTCAATCCGTGGTGGCACTCGGTGCTCTGGTTTATAGCATCAAGCACGTCGCCAGTGACGGTCCAGATGCCTTGGTACTGGCAGGCTTAAGCATTGCTTTCGTTATCGGTAGCCAATTCGTACGCCGTCAACTGCGCCTGCCGACGCCGCTGATGGACCTGAGCCTGTTTCGCAACAAGACATTCAGCGGGGCGGTGGCCATCAACCTGATGAGCTTGGCCTTTCTGATTGGCTTTGTATTTTTTTCCACTCAATTCCTACAAATTGTCCTACGCATATCCCCTCTTAAAGCCAGCCTGGCGTTGATACCGGGTCAGATCATGGCGATTGCTATCGGCATCCTGATAGTGCCCGTCGCCCAGCGAGTTTCGATTAATATCCTGATTCCGGTACTGCTAGTCTTTACTGCTGCGGCCTTTTTGCTGGTCGCAAGCCTCGGCAGCAGCCTGATAGTGTTGGTAGTGGCGTTTGCGTTGCTGAACATCGGAGTAGGCGCCATCGCCACGGTATCTAACGACGTGATTCTGTCCGCAGCCCCTCCCGCTAAATCCGGAGCGGCATCCGCCATCAGCGAGACCGCCTATGAAGTGGGCGTCGTGTGTGGAACCACCGTACTCGGCGGCCTTGTCACTGCGTACTACCGCGGCTTGCTGCAGTTACCGGACTTCCTGACATCGCTGCAAATGCACCTAGCCAGCGAAACATTGGCAGGTGCCTACGCAGTATCAGCAACAATGGCAGGAGATCAGGCTAATGAGGTGATGCGCAGCGCTACGCTAGCATTTGAGGGAGGAACCAATTTAATGGCTTGGGTAACCTTCATCTTGGCTATACTGGCAATTTTCATCGCTAGACGCACGTTGACTCCTCAAGCGCCGCCCCTTTAGTTCAAGGTTCGATATTCAATGCCTATCTGACAAATGTGTACAAGCGGGCTTACTCGCGAATGCGATGGTTCAGCCAGCTTATCTGTAGCTGACACACCGCTTTCGCGAGCAAGCCCGCTCCCACATTTGGATCACCGATGACTAAAGATCAGCGCAAGGCCCGGCGCAGGACTTTACCCACCGTGGTCTTGGGCAACTCCTCAGTCCGAAACTCTACATACCTGGGCACCTTGTACCCCGTCAGATATTCCCGGCAATGCGCCAGAATCTGCTCCTGGGTCAGGTTCGGGTCTTTGCGTACCACGATGATCTTGACCTTCTCGCCCGTTACCCCGTCCTCCACACCAATGGCCGCCACTTCTCCAACCCCAGAATGCATCGCCACCACGTCTTCGATCTCATTGGGGTACACGTTGAAACCCGACACCAGAATCATGTCCTTCTTGCGATCCACCAGGCGGATATACCCGCGTTCATCCATCACCCCGATGTCCCCGGTGGACAGCCATCCCTCGGCATCCAGCACCTCGGCCGTCGCGTCAGGACGTTTCCAGTAACCCTGCATCACTTGTGGGCCGCGCACTTGCAGTTCGCCCTGCTCGCCAATTTCGGCCAGCTCGCCGTCTTCACGCACAAAGCGCACCCAGGTGGACGGCAAGGGCACGCCGATGCTGCCGGTGAATTCCATCTCGCGCATGCGCGCAATGTTGATCGGGCTGATGCTCACCACCGGCGAACACTCGGTCAGGCCATAGCCTTCGATGATCGGCAGCCCGGTGACTTCCTGCCAGCGCTTGGCCACCGCCGTGTGCGTCGCCATGCCGCCAGCGATCACCATGCGCAGGTCGGAGAAGTCCCGCGCGCAGAACTCCTTGTTTTCCAACAAGCCATTGAACAGCGTATTGACCCCGGCAATCCCGTTGAAGCGCTCTTTACGCAGGATCATCTGCACCCGCTTCACGTCCCGTGGGTTGGCAATCAGTATGTTGCGCCCGCCCAGGCACATGAACATCAGGCAGTTCACCGTCAGGGAAAAGATGTGGTACAGCGGCAGCAGGGTGACGTTGGTTTCCTGCTTGTCCTGGTCCAGTTGGTCACCCACCCAGGCCTTGGCTTGCAGCAGGTTGGCGATGATATTGCGATGGCTGAGCATCACGCCCTTGGCGTCGCCTGTGGTGCCGCCGGTGTATTGCAAAAAGGCCAGGTCATCCAGGTGCATGTCCACCGGAAAGTGGTTGAGCCCGCGCCCCTCTTTCAGCGTCTGGTTGAACCTGACCGAGCCGCGCAGGTTGAAGCTGGGTACCTGCTTTTGCACACGGCGCAGGATGAAGTTCATCGCTGCGCCCTTGAAGGTGCCGAGCAAGTCGCCGATGGCCGCCACCACCACGCGCTTGACGCTGCTGCCGGTGATGACTTTTTCCAGGGTGTGAGCGAAGTTTTCGAAGATCACCACGGTCTCGGCACCGCTGTCTTTGAGCAAGTGCTTGAGCTCGTGGGCGGTGTACAACGGGTTGACATTGACCACCACCGCGCCCGCCAGGATCGTGCCCAACAGGCAGATCGGGTACTGCAAGCAGTTGGGCATCATCAGTGCCACCCGGTCGCCCTTCTTCACGCCCTGCCCTTGCAGCCAGGCGGCGAAGGCATAGCCCTGCACCTGCCAGTCGGCATAGGTCATTTCGGTGCCGATGCTGACGTAGGCCACCCGCTCGTGGAATTTTTCCAGGTGCTCCAGGAACACTTCACGCAGCGACGGGTAGTCTTCGATACCGGCATCGATGTCCGCCGGCACGCCAGGCAGGTAAGCGTTCAACCAGATCCGTTCGGTTTGTTCCAGGCTTACAGCGTTCATGGCAGTCTCCTTGTTGTTGTTTTTGATAGAGCTACTTTTCGACGATGGCGGTAATACCCAGCCCGCCTGCCGCGCAGATCGAGATCAGGCCACGCCCGCCGCCGTTCTCATGGATGATCTTGGCCAATGCCGCCAATTGCCGGCCACCCGTGGCGGCGAACGGGTGACCGCAGCCCAGCGAGCCGCCGTTGACGTTCATCTTGGCACGGTCGATGGGTCCCAATGGCGCATCCAGGCCCAGCCGCTCGCGGCAGTAATCGGCGTCTTCCCAAGCCTTGAGGGTGCACAGCACCTGGGCGGCAAAGGCTTCGTGAATTTCGAAAAAATCAAAGTCCTCAAAACTCAGGCCTTCGCGCTGGAGCATGCGCGGCACGGCGTAGGCCGGGGCCATCAGCAGGCCCTCGGTGCCATCGACAAAATTCACCGCAGCGGTTTCGCCGGTTCGCAAATAAGCCAGCACTGGCCAACCGTTGGCGGCGGCCCATTCTTCACTGGCCAACAGCACCACCGAGGCGCCATCGGTCAGGGGGGTGGAGTTGCCCGCCGTAAGGGTGCCGTTCTGGCGGTCGTAGGCCGGGGACAAGCTGGCGAGTTTTTCCAGGCTGGCGTCGGCACGCAGGTTATTGTCACGGGCCAGGCCGCGATGGGGGCTGATCAGGTCGTCGAAGAAGCCGCGTTTGTAGGCAGCATCCAGCCGCTTATGACTGGTAAGGGTCAACTCGTCCTGGGCCAGGCGTTTGATCTGCCAGCGCTTGGCCATTTCTTCACAATGCTCGCCCATGGACAGGCCGGTACGCGGCTCGCCATTGCGCGGCAACAACGGCTTGAAGAACATCTGTGGACGTACCTTGAGCAGAGTCTTGAGCTTGTCGCCCAGGCCCTTGGCGCGGTTGGCCGCCAGCAAGGTGTGACGCAAGGTTTCGTTGATGCCGATGGGGGCGTCCGAGGTGGTATCGGCACCGCCGGCAATGCCCACCTCGATCTGGCCCAGGGCAATCTTGTTGGCCACCAGCAACGCCGCTTCCAGCCCGGTGCCACAGGCCTGCTGCACATCGTAGGCCGGTGTGTCCGGGGACAAGGTGGTCGACAACAACGACTCTCGCGCCAGGTTGAAGTCCCGCGAGTGCTTGATCACCGCACCGGCGGCAAACTCCCCCAGGCGTTGACCGTGCAGGTTGTAGCGGTCCACCAGGCCTTGCAGCGCGGCCACCAGCAAATCCTGGTTACTGTCGTGGGCGTACACCGTGTTGGAGCGGGCAAACGGGATGCGGTTGCCGCCGATAATCGCCACGCGGCGTACCGGGGCTGGGTTGAAGCTGTAGTCACTCATCGGCCGTTCTCATTCCAGATAAAAAGCCCGCGCATATGGGGTTTGTCGCCGGCAAAATTGCGCACTTCGAACTCGCGGCGCGGGCCGCTGGCGGGGTGGTTCCACAGGGCGACCTGGCCGGGCAGGAAGACCGGCAGCTTGAAGTCGCAATGGGCCTCGGCCTGCTCCAACCCACCGGGCGGTTGCTGGGCGGCGAGCGCACGGCCGAGGGTCCACATGCCGTGGGCGATGGCGCGGCGAAAGCCAAAGATCTTCGCGCCAATCACCGAGGTATGGATCGGGTTGAAATCCCCCGACACCTTGGCAAAACGGCGGCCCAGGTCGGCGGGCAACACCCAGCGCTGGGTACGCAGCAGGCCGTCTTCCTGCAACGGCAAGGCGCTGCCCCACGGCTCGCCGACCGGGTCTTTGACGTCGCGGCGCAGGTACAGGCTGTCGCTCTCCCACACCAGGGTGTCGGCGCCATAGGCACGGGTGGCGATGCTCAGCGCCTGGCCCTTGGGGTGCGCCACCCAGCACTCGCAATACACCTCCAGGCGCAGGGCCTGACCTTCGTGCAACCGCTGATGCTGACGAATGCGATTGGCCAAATGCACCATGCCGCTGGCCGGGTACGGAAAACTCGGGCGCGTCAGCAACATCAGGTGCAGCGGGAATGCCAGCACATGGGGGTAGGACAACGGCACGCCCTGTTCGCGACGAAAACCGCAGGCGCGGCCGTAGGCGGCGATCCCAGCGGCGGACAGTTCTGCCGCCGAGCGCACCAGCCGCTCCTTGGGCAGCACTGGCGGCCCTTCCAACTTGGGCTTGCGCAAGGCGCGCACACCGTCCAGCAACAGCTGCCCCCGCGAGGGCGGCGGGTCGATAATCTGCGTCACGTAGTCCATGACTCAAGCTCCCAGCAGGCTTTGCCCGCACACACGTACGGTTTGGCCATTCACCCCGCCGGACGCGGGGTGCGCCAGCCAGGCAATGGTCTCGGCCACGTCGATCGGTTGCCCGCCCTGGGACAGGGAGTTCATGCGCCGCCCCGCTTCGCGAATCATCAGCGGGATTTTCGCGGTCATCTGGGTCTCGATAAACCCTGGCGCCACCGCGTTGACCGTCACCTGCTGCTCTGCCGCACGCGGTGCCAGGCCTTGCACCAGGCCAATCACCCCAGCCTTGGAGGTGGCGTAGTTGCTTTGCCCCAGGTTGCCGGCGATGCCGGAAATCGATGACACACACACGATGCGCCCACCGGGGTTCAGGCCCTGGCTTTCCAGCAAGGCGTTGCTCAGTTGCCACGGTGCTTCCAGGTTGACTGCCAGCACACTGCGCCAGGCGGCCTCGGTCATCTTGGCGATGGTCTTGTCACGGGTGATCCCGGCGTTGTGCACCACCACATCGAAGGCGCCGTACTGGCTGACGTGGGCTTGCAGCTGCGCGGCGGCATCCGCTGCGGTGATGTCCAGGGGCAGGGCCGAACCGCCGACACTGGCGGCGGCCTGTTCAAGACTTTGCTGGGCCTGAGGCACGTCTACGCACACCACATGGGCACCGTCGCGCGCCAGCACCTGGGCAATTGCCAGGCCGATGCCACGGGAGGCGCCGGTGACCAGCGCGCGGCGCCCAGTGAACGGTTTGTCCCAGTTGACGGCGACATGGCCATCCACCGGTTTTTCCAGGCGCACCACCTGCCCGGACACATAGGCCGAACGGCGCGACAGGAAGAAACGCAAGCTGCTGTCCAGCGCGTCTTCGGCCCCCGGTGCAACGTAGATCAATTGCACGGTGATCGCCCGGCGCAGTTCCTTGGCCAGCGAACGCACCAAACCTTCGAGGGCGCGCTGGGCGATGGCCTGGGGCAGGTCCTGGCAATGTTCCGGCGCAATACCGAGCACCACCACGCGGCCATGTTGGCCGAGGCGCTTGGCGTTGGCGTGGAAGAACACATACAGCTCATCCAGCTGTTGCAGATCGGCCACGCCAGTGGCGTCAAACACCGCGCCCTGCACCTTGACCGTGGATGGTGCCTTGAGGCTCGCCGGGGTGGCGATGACGGTGTCAGTCGCTTGGAATACCTGCTGCACCTGCGCAACCAGGCGCCCTGCCCCGGCCAGGATTACCGGGTTGGCCAGGCTTTGCTGGCCACTGCGATGGCGTTGCAACGGCAAAGGTTGGGGCAAGCCGATGGCCTGGGCCAGGCGGCGGCCCCAGGGGGAATTGACAAAAGATAGGTAGCTGTCACTCATAGAAGCACTCACAACACTGTATTGACCTGTAAACCCAATCCCGGTGGGAGCGGGCTTGCTCGCGAATGCGGTGGGTCAGCGATGAATCAGTTGCCTGACACACCGCTTTCGCGAGCAAACCCGCTCCCACATTGACCGTGTGTTGTCTAGTTAACCGAGGCGTTCTCGTTTTGGCCGTTACGGCGTTTTGCCGCTGGCTCCAACGCCTGCTTGCGCTGCTGCAACGCCTCCAGCAAGCCAAAGTCCTGCGGGAAGTCGTCCACCTGGATGCCGTGGTCGGCGTATTCCACATATCGGCCCAGCAAGGCGTCTTCGTCTTCGCTGATCAGGTCCAGCGCGCGCGCCTTGACGCGCCATGGGGTAAAGGCGGCGGAAGAAATAGGCATGGGTTCGATCAGGCCTTGCTTGACGGCCGGCTTGAGCCGCGCCTCAATCAACTCCACTTGCGGCAGCAAACGGAAGCCGAGTTCGCCATAGGCCAGCTTGTCGATTTCAGGGCGTGGGATGTAGGAATTGCCCAACAGGCGGTCGCGGGTTTCGCCGGGGATTTGCACCACATCGGCCACTTGGGCCAGCAAGCGATCCGATGGCTTGTGCTGCGGGATGCCGAACGGAAACGTCAGGCCACGCACCACCGCCGCTGCTGCTTTCGAAGGGTAGTTATCGAGCACTTCGGCCAGGGCTTCATGGGCCCGCAGCAAGGCGTCCTGGGCGGCCCAGTGCACCAGCGGCAGGTCGCCCTGGGGCCGGCCGTCATCCTCGAAGCGCTTGAGCACGCAGGACAGAATGTAAAGCTGCGACAGAATATCCCCCAGGCGCCCGGTGATACTTTCCTTGCGCTTGAGGGCACCGCCCAACACGCCCATGGAAATATCCGAGATCAACGCCAAGACCACCGACAGACGATTGGCCTGGCGGTAGTAGGACGCCAGCGCCGGGTCGGTTTTGCCGGGTACGGAAATCAGCCGCCCACCGGTCAGCGCATGCACTGCGGCCCGTACGGTGTTGGCCAGCACAAAGCTGATATGGCCGAACATCGCACTGTCGAAGGCCTCCAGCGCCTTGCGCCGGTCCGGGTTGTGCGCCGCTTCCATTTCACGGAATACGTAAGGATGGCAACGGATCAGGCCCTGGCCAAAGATGATCAGGCAGCGGGTCATGATGTTGGCGCCCTCCACCGTAATGGCGATGGGGCTTTGCTGGTAGGCGCGGGCCAGGAAGTTGTTGGGGCCCATGCAAATGCCCTTGCCGGCGACGATGTCCATGCCGTCGTTAACGATGATCCGCGCACGCTCGG
The DNA here is from genome assembly GCF_004682055.1 of Pseudomonas kairouanensis. Classification (GTDB taxonomy): domain Bacteria; phylum Pseudomonadota; class Gammaproteobacteria; order Pseudomonadales; family Pseudomonadaceae; genus Aquipseudomonas; species Aquipseudomonas kairouanensis. The sequence continues at coordinate 65,903 of NZ_QUZU01000007.1, forward strand.
TGACGTGGTATTTGGCAATGGCCGAAATCACCGAGGGTTTCTCACCGGCATCCAGGGACGCCACCGAGACCTTGCGCACTGCATCGCAGGCATACAAGTGCCCAGCCATGCGTGCCAGGGGCGCCTGCACCCCTTCGAACTTGCCGATGGGCAGGCCGAACTGCTTGCGCATCGCCGCATAGGCGGTGGTACCGCGCACCGCCACCTTAGCCAGACCGACGTTGGACGATGGCAGGGAAATCGCCCGCCCTGCCGCCAGGCATTCCATCAGCATGCGCCAGCCGTTACCGACTTGTTCGCGGCCGCCGATCACCCACTCCAGCGGGATAAACACGTCTTTACCGGTCGTAGGACCGTTCTGGAACACCGCGTTGAGTGGCCAGTGACGACGGCCACTGTTCACCCCTGGATGGGAGGTGGGAATCAATGCGCAGGTAATCCCCAAGGAACCCGCCGGGCCGAGCAAACCTTCGGGGTCTTCGGCTCGAAACGCCAGGCCGAGCACCGTGGCAATCGGCCCAAGGGTGATATAGCGCTTGTCCCAGGTTACGCGAAAGCCCAGCACTTCCTGGCCTTCGTGGGTGCCTTTGCTGACGATGCCCAGGTCCGGAATGGCCCCGGCATCGGAGCCGGCATACGGGCTGGTCAGGGCAAAACACGGGATGTCTTCACCCCGCGCCAGACGCGGCAGGTAGTAGTTGCGCTGGGCATCGGTGCCGTAATGCAGCAGCAGTTCGGCCGGGCCCAGGGAGTTGGGCACCATCACCGAAATCGCCGCCGCCGAGCAGCGCGTCGACAGCTTCATCACCACCTGGGAATGCGCGTAGTGGGAGAAGCCTTTGCCGCCGTACTGCTTGGGAATGATCATGCCGAGGAAACCGGCCTCCTTGGTGTACTGCCAACCTTCGGGGGACATGTCCTGCCAGACCTGGGTGGTTTCCCAGTCGTTGGCGATGTCGCAGAGGGTTTCCACTTCGTTGTCCAGGAAGGCTTGTTCCTCGGCGCTGAGGCTGGCCGGTGCCGCTTGCAGCAGGCGTTGCCAGTCGGGCTTGCCGCTGAACAGCTCGGCGTCCCACCACACGGTGCCAGACTCGATGGCTGCCCGCTCGGTGTCGGACATCGCCGGCATGATCGTGCGAAACAGGCCCAAAGCCTTGCCCGTCAACAGTGCGCGGCGCAGGGGTTTGATTGTCATGAGCAACGCTGGCGCGATCACCAGCACGGCTGCAACGGTGATGCCGAAGGCGGCGACCACGCTAAACAGGTAACCCGCCGCCAGCCACACCAGGCCAACGCCCAGCCACAGGCTGGCAGCGGCTTGTCGATACGCCAGGGCAATCGCTGCTGCGAAACCCGCCAATAACCAGATAACCATGGGGATACCTCTACTCGATTCAGGGTACGGCTTGGGTGCGGCAGGCCCATGGGGCCTGCGGCGTAAAGCCACACTACAAACTTGGGAAGCTAAATTCAAATTTTGTTTTGAAATTTTTATTTAATGCTTTGGCGAAAAAATAGCGGCTGACCACGTCAGCCTTTCCAGTCCCTGTGCACACACAGTTGAGCCGTGCCATGAGGATGAACCGCAGGTTCAGGGTAACAAGATGCGCTTGATGCCCCGCTCCATCATCCCCGGCTGATCGTCAGAAGGCGTAGGTGGCCGACAGGCTCACTACATCGCCTGAAGACTCTGCCTTGCCATTGAGGGATGCCCCCCCAAGACGATCGACGTTTTGGGTTTTCAGTTTGACCTCCTGCACGAACTGGTGGGAGTAAGCCGCGTCCAGACTCAAGCCCTTGATGGCCTTGACCTCATACCCGGCGCCAAAGGACAGGAACGTGCGGTCACCGTCCGGGATCCGTGGGTCACGGGTGGAGTTGCGCGTGGGCGTCTGGTCCAGTGCCACACCGGCGCGCAGGGTCAGTTCATCGGTGACGCGATAGTCGCCGCCGAGGGAGTACATCCAGGTGTTCTTGTAGTTGTAGGGAATGGAGACGACGGTCATGTCGCCAGACTTGAGCGTCAGGTCCTTGAAGGATGACCACTCGGTCCACGTCACGCTCGCACCCAGGGTGAAGCGATCGTTGAACTGGTGCACCCAGTCGAGCCCGGCGGTTGCTGGGATGTCCAGGTTGACACTGGCGTGGGCGCCGTTTGGATACAGCTCGAGTCCCGGATAGGCGGTATTCACCAATGTACCGCTACCCCCAAATGGGCTCGGCGTCGTCATCAGTGCATAGGAAAACTGATCCGAATACATGTTGTATTTGCCAGTCATCTTGTTCTTGATCTTGGCGTGGTAGTTCAAACCCAGCGTGTCTTGATCCGTGGGTTTCCAAACGACCCCGGTAAACCAGCCTGCCGATATATTGTCGACCTTGACTCGTATCAGATTACTACCTACACCGGACGGAAAAGTGATGCCCCCAAGGATGGAATCGGATACGGCTGCCGCTGACAACAAGTCAACGTTCTGACTGACGAAACCTTTACTGTGCTGAACGATTACGCCACCACCGATGGAGAACTGATCGTTGACTTTGAACGACAAAGAGCCGGTCAACCCGACGGTTTCGATTTTGGTATCCACTGCAAAGTCGCGCAGCTTGGAGTCTTGATCCCATGTCGAGCGCATGCCTTGGGGCACGACCTGGCTCAGGCCAAAGGCAAATCGGTCGCCCAGCGGCATCACCATAAAGCCCGTGGGTAGCCAAGCCGTGAAACCGCCTTGACCGCCATCATTGTTATTTACGGTTGTTGCCGAAAGGTCAGGAAAACCATCGGCGCCAATAGGCGTGTTAGAAACGGGATTGCCTTGATAGTCATAGGCATCCCCCTTGTACTTGATCTTGATGCGCGCGTAATCGACCGTGAATTGCGCGACGTTATGCTCAACGAACGCCATGGCCGCCGGGTTGTTGTATGCAGAACTTGGGTCGTTCTTAAATAGCGACCCGCCCGCGAATGCCCTGCCCCAGCCGGGTGCGCCATACGTGGGTGTAGAAAACCCACCGGCTTGTGCAGGGGCCGCCACCATCATCCCCCCCATCAATGCCAGCCCCAGAAGAACCTGTGCCTGTTGTTTCTTATTATTCATACCGCACTCCTTAGTATTGACTTACTGAGCCGGCACCCGCCGGATCGTCTTACGGCTCTCGGAACTAACATTACCCGGTAGAACAACACTTAGTTCTACCGCCCAACCGGTGAACGTCACGTTTCCAACGCCCGTCTTCATGGAACGATAATTAAAGGAAACGCTGTAAAGTTAAGTGAAACCACAGTGCAATTACCGGCAAGCCATTGATTGGAAGCCGTCGCATTAAAACCACCGGCGCCGTTGGACATGTGGACATTAATGGAACTTGGACCGCAATTTGTCGCCGGAAAAAGTATCGACCCCGACACGCGATAGTCCACACGGGTCAACACTGCTGTTGTTGCACTTGTGGGTGTCAACACCCAAGGCAGACTGCCCATTTGGGCCTGGCTGCATAAAGCACTCGTGCCTGAGAGGTTCACCGAGTTTATGTCTAGCGCAGAACCATCAGGACGTCCCGTTGCAAACAGCTGAATGCCGCACGTTACTTCTGCCCCCCATGAAGCGGGAGACTTCATGGTGATTGTCGCGTTTGCTGACGAACTGAACCCCAGCCCAACAGGTGAAAAGGTCGCCGCATTGACCTGTGATACCGTCCCACAACACAACATGATTAAAACTGTGGATACGAGGGCATTTGAAATTTTCATTGTCTGCCTCTCTCTTTATCGCAACGCTTAATTGACTGCCATGGGTATAACGGTGTTCGCAACACTTCAAACAAGCGCCTCACGTGAGGCGCTTGCCTTGCCGTCGGTGATCAGCCGGTGCGCAATAACACGATCAAGGAATGATCGTCACACCCGGAACCGTGACCGTCAGGCTTTGGATGGTGCAGTTCTGGTTGCCACTGCCCGTGGTGTGACCGGTCAGCGGTTGGTTGGTGATGGTGAGTTTGTTGGTGGCGTTGTCATAGGTGCCGGTGAGCGTGTCCGGGCCGCAGTCGGTGGCCGGGAACAACAGGCTACGGGCGATGGTGTAGCCCACGTTGGTCACTGAACCGGTGGTCAGGCTGGTGGCACTCAGTACCCAGCCTGGGCTAGGAATGTTTTTCAACGTAGGCAGCGCACACAGGCCGCCGCCGGTCAGTGAAGCGCTGGTGATCGTTGCAACGCCGCCAGCGATGGTGCCGGAGAAGTTGATCCCGCACGTCACGGCAGCGCCGAAAGAGGATGGCGACAACACCGTAATGCTGCCACCGGTGGTGGTGAACGAACCATTTGGCGAAATACTGACAGCACTTGCCATCGAAGCAGCACCCATGCAAACAACCAAAGCAGATAACGACACGAGGGTTTTTAAGCTTTTCATTGTTGTTCCTCACATGTTATGGCGAATTCATTTCGCCGGGGGTAATGGCCATGAACGAGAGGTCACGGTGAAACAAGCGGAACTTCCCTTTCCAGCCAAATTTCAATTCGACTGCCGCACTTACAAATGACGTTTATTCAACAACTTTGAAGTTTGGCGGCATCTTGATCGACACCGTCTTGATCTTGCAGTCTTCGCCAATGGGTACATTGGCCGCTTCCAACTTACCGGTGGCGTTATCCCACGTACCGTCGGCCGTAGAAGGCCCGCACTTGCCCCCCAGGCCGAAGGCATGCACGTCCACGCTGATCTTCGACATGGAGCCGCTCTTGGTGTCCTTGGCCACCAGGACCCACGGCAAATTGATCGCTTCCACCCGGCTGCACTTGAGGCCGCCATCGAATTCGACTTTGTCGACATTCACCGACGACCCATCAGCCGCCACCTTGCCGGCGACCTTGATGGTGCAATCGGCGCTGATCAGCGCGCCCTTGGAAAAGCTGATGGGGCCTTGGGCCGTAAAGGCACTGCCAGCCGGTTCGATGCGCGCGGCCTGGGCCTGGTGATAGGCAATCAGGCCCAGTGCGGCCAGTACGACATGGGTGGTGAACTTGGCAGGTGTTTGCATGGTGTACGTCCTTCCCTTGAAATTATTTTTGTTCGGGTCAAACAACTTTCTTGCAACTTTTCGGGCAAAGCAGGGGCGACAGCAACCTGCGCGATACACAGATCCCGAGCGCCTTACTGACTGCTTAGTGGGTGTTAGAACGGCTTGGCACTGTTGCTGTACTTCTCCAGGTACTTCAAACGCTGTGACGGTTGAAGATTGGTCAAGGTGATATCACCGGCATAGTGATTCAGCACGCGATGGTCCATTCGGCGTCGCCACAAGTACGGTACATACGCCCAGACAATCATGCTCGCGTAACCGTAGGGCAGTTGCGGTGATTCATCGAAGTGGCGCAGCGACTGATAACTGCGGGTGGGGTTGGCATGGTGGTCGGAGTGCCGTTGCAATTGGAACAGGAAGATATTGGTCACAATCCGGTTACTGTTCCACGAATGCCGTGGCGAACAACGTTCATATCGACCGTTGGGCAACTTCTGGCGTTTAAGGCCGTAGTGTTCGACATAGTTCACCACTTCCAGCAGCGAGAAGCCGTAGATGCCCTGGATGATCAGGAACGGGATCACCGCCGCTCCCAACCAGGCGATCATCGCCCCCCACAGCACCACGCTGTACATCCAGGCGCTGAGTACACCGTTGTGCCAATGCCAAGCCGGCAGGCCCAGCTTGCGCAGACGTTCGCGCTCCAGGTTCCACGCCGAGCGGGCACTGAACCACACCGAGCGTGGCAGGAAGGCCCAGAAGCTTTCACCCAGGCGCGAACTGGCCGGGTCTTCCGGCGTGGCGACCCGTACGTGATGGCCACGGTTGTGTTCGGTGTAGAAGTGCCCGTAGAAGGTCGGTGCCAGGGTGACCTTGGCCAAAAACACTTCAAGCGGGTTGGGTTTGTGGCCCAGTTCATGGGCGGTATTGATAGCAATGCCCGTGGCCGCGCCGGTGGACATGGCCATGCCCAGGTAGGTGAACCAGCTCGGCTCGCCGTGCACTTGAGTGCGGGCAGTGACATAGCTGGCCGCATGGGACAGCCAACTGGACGGATCTAGATGGGTTGCCGCTTGCAACAAGCCACCCTGGATAATCCATTCGATGCCGCCGGCGGCGAGCCAACCGGTGATGACCACCGAGGCGATCACGAACAGCACGCCGGTGTAGACGATCCACCGATAGTAGCGCTGGGATTCGAGGTGGCTGACGGCGGATTCAGGTGGGTTGCTGACATCCTCACCCAGCAGGCCGTCGATCAGTGGGATCAGGCCGAAGATCACCAGCACGCCCACCCACCATAACTGCTGGATGCCGGTGACGATGGCGAGGGAGCCAGACAACAGAGGCGTGGCCAACGGCAGGATGCCCAGCCACCACAGATGACGCTTGCCGTCGGTCCAAACGCTCGGCGCTGCCAGGGTCTGGTTCATGGCAGCCTCCGATCGAGGCACGTTGGCAGGGGTGCGGCAAACAGGTTCGAGGAGCGTTGAGTGCTCCAGGAAATCAACCATGCGATAAAAGACGTTTTTTTCATTTTTATTCGCTCTTAGGCATTTCAAAAATCATTTCAAAATAAACATTGAAATATTTTTTTAAAGAAATAACGCGGAATCGATAGGTCGTCAACTACTTTTTTGAACCCTTTTAAACATGACCAGGCAGTCGTTTTTCTGCACTTTGGGTCAGCTGTCTAGGGCAGGCATTTGCGACGATCCGAGCCGCACTCAACAGCACGATTATTTATTCGCCAGGGCCAAGGGTGCCTGCGAGTTCGTCGCGTCTTGCGGGGCGCGTGTGCGCTTGGCCAACTGCAGCACCGCCTCCACCACCCGCGCTGTGGCGGTGATGGGTAACATATGGCCACGCCCCTCCACCAACTGCAGCTTGAGGCCCGGCACCTTGTCGGCAAGGGCCTGGCCGTGTCGACGGAAGTCCAGCACCTTGTCCTTTGCGCCGTAGATAAGGGCGATGGGCACGGTCAATTGCGAGTAGCGCTTGACCATGCCCGGCAGCTCGTCGTTGACCAACGCAATCTCGCTGGACGCCGCATAGAAATTATCGGGGCGCATGCCCAGCATTCCGCCGCCACGGGTCGCGAAATCGTCGGGGGCCTGGTCTGGGGCAAATACGCCTTTGACCACCGCGCCACTGGTGAGCATGCCGATGGGGATGGTCAGGGTGTGGGCCACCCATCGCCGCAGCCAGGCCGGGCGTACGGCCAACGACCAGAACACCAATGGCAACGTGGGTTGGGGATGGGTCAAGGGCGCGACCAGGATCAATCCGGAAACCGCCTCGGGATGGTCCAACGCCAATGCCAGGGAAATCGCGCCGCCAAGGGAATGCCCCAGCACCAGGGGTTTGTCCAGGTCGAGGGTTTTGATCAACGCCAGGATTTGCCGGGCCTGGGCCGGCAAGTCGGCCGGCGTGCCTTTATGGCGAGTGGAATAACCCGAGCCCGGCCGATCAAGGGTGATCACCCGAAAATGCTCGGCCAACTGCCCGGACAAGGCATAGGTCAGGTTGCGGCTGCTGCCCATCAGCCCGTGGATCATCACCAGCGGTGGGCCCTTTCCCTCTTCTACATAGTGGAAGCGCTCGCCGTTGACTTCAACGAAGCGCCCCTTGATCGGTACCGCCGCTTCAATACGCCGAGTCATCCGCGCACTGAACCCCCACAGCAACGCACTTACGCCTACCAATGTGGCGCCAGCGGCAATCCATTCGACAGCCATAGTTCGGTCCTCTGCTTCCCTGCTGCTGACAGCCCGACCGGTATTGGTACAAGCCTCAGCTACCGTTAACGCTCTGATCCTTAACTGCGTGCGCAAGGTGCTGTCCGTCGGACAAATCGCACATGAGGAGCCAGTGACTAGCGTAGGCGATATTTTCAGGTAGATTATTTAAAATCTTTTTTAAAATAATTAATTCATTTTTCCTTTGCAATGGTGTTCTATCTAAAAGACAAAACAAAAACAGGAGCACGGGAATCCGCCTATGAATGCCCACAGTGATCTAATCGACATCGCCATCATCGGCTCAGGCTTTGCGGGCCTGTGCATGGCCATCAAGCTCAAGGAGGCCGGGCTCACCGACTTCTTTATCGCCGAACAGGCCGACAGCCTCGGCGGCACATGGCGAGACAACCACTACCCCGGCTGCGCCTGCGATGTGCAGTCCCATGTGTACTCGTTCTCCTTTGCGCCCAACCCCGACTGGACCCGCCAATTCGCGCAGCAAGGAGAAATCCGCGCCTACCTGGAGCGGTGCGCCGAGCGCTTCAAGCTGGCGCCCTACCTGCGTTTCGGTATGGGCCTGGTGCGGGCGGTGTTCGATGAGGTGCAGCAACGCTGGCAACTGACGTTCAGCAATGGCCGCCAGGTCAGCGCACGGGTGTTGGTCTCGGGGATGGGCGGTTTGTCGCGTCCGGCATTACCGGATATTCCTGGCCTCGACAGCTTCAAGGGTGAGCGCTTCCACTCTCAACAGTGGAATCACAGCTATTCCCTCAAGGGTAAACGGGTGGCGGTGATCGGTACCGGCGCCAGTGCCATTCAGTTCGTGCCGCAGATCGCCCCGCAGGTGGCCCATTTGGACCTGTTCCAACGCACGCCACCGTGGATCATGCCCAAGCCCGACCGGGCGATTTCGCCGGCCGAGCGCTGGTTGTTCAAGCATCTGCCCTTCACGCAGCGCCTGGTGCGTGCGGCGTTTTATTGGGCATTGGAAGGCCGCGTGGTGGGCTTTGCCCTGCACCCGCGGCTGATGAAAATGGTGCAGAAAATCGCCCAGCGCCACCTGCATAAACAAGTGGCGCGCCCTTCCCTGCGCAAGACCCTGACGCCCAACTACACCATCGGCTGCAAGCGCGTGTTGATCTCCAATGACTACTATCCAGCGCTGGCCCGCAGCAATGTCGAGGTGGTCACCAACCCCGTGCTGCGTGTCGAAGCCGATGGCGTGGTCACCGCCGACGGCATCAAGCACCCCGCCGACTGCCTGATCTTCGGCACCGGTTTCCAGGCTACCGACCCCCTGCCCCGTGATTGCATCATCGGCCGTGGCGGTGCGGACCTGATGGACACCTGGCACGACGGCGCCCACGCCTATAAAGGCACCACCGTGCCCGGTTATCCCAACCTGTTCCTGATCGTCGGGCCCAACACAGGCCTGGGGCACAACTCGATGATCCTGATGATCGAAGCCCAGGTCACTTACATCCTTGACGCGCTCAAGCAAATGCAGCGCCATGGCATCGCGACCGTTGACGTCAAGCCGGCCGTGGAAAGCGCCTACAACCAGCACCTGCAAGCCAGGCTCAAGCGCACCATCTGGAACACCGGCGGCTGCCAGAGCTGGTACCTGGACCCCCGCACTGGCAAGAACACCACCCTGTGGCCCGGCTCCACCTGGCGCTTCAAACAGGTCACCCGGCAGTTTGCGCTCAAGGATTACGTGAGCCACCTGTTGCCGCTCAATGCGCCTGCCCAGCCAATCACGACGCCCCTCTCCCCTGCAGAAGGCAGCCTGTCATGAAGTCATTCAACGGCCGCGTGGCGGCAATCACCGGCGCGGCATCCGGTATGGGGCGCGCCTTGGCCCTGGCCTTGGCGCGGGAGGGTTGCCACCTGGCGCTGGCGGACACCAACAGCCAAGGCCTGGACGAGACCCTGGCGCTGATCAAGACCTCCACTCTGTCACCGGTGAAGGTCACCACCCAGGTGCTGGATGTTGCCGACCGCCAGGCCATGGACGACTGGGCTGAACGCTGCCTGGTCGACCATGGCCAGATCAACCTGGTGTTCAACAATGCCGGGGTGGCGTTGTCGAGCACGGTGGAGGGCGTGAACTATGCCGACCTGGAATGGATTGTCGGGATCAATTTCTGGGGGGTGGTCCATGGCACCAAGGCCTTCCTGCCCTACCTGAAAGCCTGCGGCGAGGGCCATGTGATCAACACCTCCAGCGTGTTCGGCCTGTTCGCCCAACCGGGCATGAGTGGCTACAACGCCACCAAGTTTGCCGTACGCGGGTTTACCGAGTCCTTGCGCCAGGAACTGGATATGCAGCGCTGCGGCGTGTCGGCGACCTGTGTGCACCCCGGCGGCATCCGTACCGATATCTGCCGCAGCAGCCGTATTGACGCGAACATGACCGGCTTCCTGATTCACAGCGAGCAGCAGGCCCGCGCCGACTTCGAAAAGCTGTTTATCACCGGTGCCGACCAGGCGGCCAAAGTCATCTTGCAGGGCGTGCGCAAAAACAAACGCCGCGTGCTGATCGGCCGCGACGCGTATTTCCTCGACCTGCTTGCCCGGTGCCTGCCGGCCGCCTATCAAGCGCTTGTGGTGTTCGCCAGCAAACGCATGGCGCCCAAGCCACGCAGGCCGGTGTTTGAACCCAACGACGAGCCCCGTCTCTGAACAGGAGCACGCACTATGCTGCCTATCCGTCGCGATATCCGTTTTGCCCTGCCCGCCGAGCGCATCACCAACTGGCATGAACAGGGCCCGTTCATCACGCACTTTTTCAACGCGTTGTCGCTGCTGTTTCCCCAGGGCGAATTGTTTTTCATGGACAGCGTGCGGCACTACCGCCAGCACATCGACGACCCCGAGTTGAAAAAGCAAATCCAGGGTTTTATCGGCCAGGAGGCCATGCACAGCCGCGAACATGTGGCCTACAACGATCTGTTGCAAGCCGCCGGGCTGCCGGCGCACACCCTGGATCGGCGGCTCAAGTTCATTCTCGACCTGCAAAAAAAACACTTCGCGCCGTCGTTCAACCTGGCGATTACCATCGCCCTGGAGCACTACACGGCGATGCTGGCAGAGATCCTGCTGAGCGACCCGTCGCGCTTTGGCGACTCACTCAAGGGCTACCAACAGATGTGGTACTGGCACGCCCTGGAAGAAACCGAACACAAGGCCGTCGCCTTTGATGTGTGGAACACGGTGATCAAGCCGGGGCCCAAGCGCTATCTGCTGCGCACCGGGACCATGCTGACCACCACGGTGTTCTTCTGGCTGGTGGTGCTGGACTTTCACCTGCGCCTGCTGATCGCAGACCGCAAGGCGGTGGGCTTCTGGAAAGGCTGGTGGCGCATGCTCAAGTTTCTGTATGGGCCCAAGGGGGTGTTCCCACGGATGCTGCGGCCATGGCTGCACTACTTCAAACCGGGTTTTCACCCGTGGGACCACGACAATCGCGCACGCCTGGCGCGCATCGACACCTTGGTGGACGAGATCGAACAGACGCGGCGTGGTTATGATCCTGCCTAGGATTCAGCCAACGCGGCGCGCTCGCGCACAAAGCCTTGCAACTGATCGCCCGGCAGCGCCTTGCTGAAATACCAGCCCTGGATAATCAACTCGGCCCCCGTATTCAGAAAAGCCAACTGCTCGGCGGTTTCCACGCCCTCCACCACGACACCGAGGTTAAGCGCCTCGCAAAATCGCAGCATGCCGGTGAGCACCTGGGCGCCCTTGGGGTCGTGCTGGGCCACCACGAAACTGCGGTCGATCTTGATGAAATCCACCGGGAACTGGTGCAGGTAACTCAAGGCCGAAAACCCGGTGCCAAAATCATCGATATAGACCTTGGCGCCAATGGCCTGCAGCTTCTGGATAGTCTGGCGCGTGGCCTGGATATCGCTGACCAGGGCGTCCTCGGTAATTTCCACCGACACCTGCCCATGGGCCTGGGCCAGGATCTGCACCAGGCGTTCGCCCAAGGCCGCATCAGTGAGGGTTGCACTGGAAATATTGATGGTCATCGGCAGCACAAAGCCGAGTTTTTGCCATTTCTGGTACTGGCGAACCGCCTGGGAGGCAACCCACACATCCACATCGGGCATCAATCGCGCTTGGGCCAGCCACTGCAGGAACTCCCATGGCGAATGCACCGTGCCCTGGGCATCGCGGGCGCGCATCAGCGCTTCGCAACCGGTGCACAGGCCGGTGCGGGTCGAGACCTGGGGCTGGAATTCGAGGTAGAACTCGTAGTCGCTGATCTGCTGGATCCGGCTTAATTCACTGGCCTGGCGTGCCAGCGCTTTATGGGAGGTGAGCACAGGGTCCAGTTCCCGCAACCGGCCCTTTTCTTCCAGGCCACGAAAGGTCATGTCCAGGGACTTGAGGTACACCGTACCGCCCTCGGCGGTCTGGCGATGGATCGCACGCACATAGGGCGCGTACACCAGGGTGCCCAGGCCCAACAGCACAACCTGCAGCACCACCGCGGCCATGTCGCCATGGGTGCTCAGGTAGGCATTGAGCAGCACCGGCGCGGTGAACGGCACACTGGCCACTGCCGGCGACACCCAGCCCAGCAGCACCACGGTGAGCGCGAGCATGGTATTGATCGCTGGCACCAGCAAAAACGGTATGAACAGGCGTGGGTTAAGGATGATCGGCAAGCCGAACAGCAACACCTCACTGACATTGAACAGCGACAGCGGCAGGCTCGCGATCGCCAACAGGCGCATGGATTGGCTCTTGGAAAACAGCAGGATCGCTATCAACAGGCACAACGCACCGCCCGAACCGCCGATGAACGCAAAGCTGCCCAAAAGGCCGCTGTTCAACACATATTTGATCGGCTCACCGGCCGCCAGCGCCGCGCTGTTCAACACCACCGCCTGATCCAGCACATTAAACAACGGCTGCATGGCATACACACCGTGGATGCCAAAAAACCACAGCAATGAGTTCATCAGGGTTACAAACAGGCCACTGCCATAGGGCGACTCCAGCGCATCGAGCACCTGCGGCCCCTGCAGTTGTGCCACATAGGGCACCTGCAGCAGCAATGACAACACCATCACCAACGCCAGGGCCGTAATGGCCCCCGGCACCACCATATTGATGGTTCCCCGCAGGTTGTGCCCTACCAGTTCCTCGTTGACCAGCCGCGTCCAACGATAACGGTGCAGCCAGGCAATGGCCGGCACGTTGAGCAGCGGAGAAGCGATGGCGATGAACAGAACGAAGGTGGCTGAAGCCCTGGGGTATTCACGCAGGATAAACGTGGCCACCACCACATGGGCCAGGCACAGGAACGCTACCGGCAATTGAGGTAAGCGATGCTGGATCGCCAGCATGTAACCGATGGACGCGGCGACCAACAGCGGGATGACCGAACTGATCTGGTTATGCAGCCCGGCGAGGAACGCCACCACTTGCGGATCGAAACCCAGCACCCGGGCGCACTCGGACAGAATCAGGAAACCCGCCGACACCAGCAGGCATGGCAGGATCCATAGCAACCCTTCGCGGATCGCACGCAACGATTCGGTACTGGCCAGGGCGGCCAGCCGTTGGGTAAAGAAAAGCTTGAACAGCGTTTGCGCCATGACCCATCCCTCTGCCCACGCCTGCCCCCTGGAAGACAGGGTCGCAAACACCGGAGCTAACGCTACACGGCATGGCACCGTGAGCGAAAGCCTTTTGCCAGCCTTGCGGGTGTTTTTTCCGTAATGGCAGCCGGGCATTCGCTTCAATGGGTACTATCACTGCCGGCCCTCACTCACTTGATCAGGAGCACCCCCTTGTCCTCACCTGGCGAAAACCACCAACGCGCGCTGGATAGATTCCTCGCCGAGCACCCTGAAGTGGCCACACAACTGGCGAACTTGAACCCGCTGGCCGCGCAGGCCAAGGGCGAAACCCTAGAGCAGTACCGTGCCGAACGCCTGCACGAGGCCTTCGAAGCGCAAGCCGAGCGCCTGGGCCTGTTTGCCTGGGAACTGACCCTCAAGCTGACCACCGACACCGTCGAAGCCTATGAAACCCAGCGCCTTGAAGTACACAAGGAGGTTGCGCAGATGGCTGGCCTCAGTTGGGCTGACTACTGCCAACTGCATGACTTGCCGGGCTGAGCTCGCATCACACAAACCAATGTCGGCGCCGGTTCGCCAGGGCCTCGCGCAACCCGTCAACACCGACACTGCGGTGCTCAGGGTCCATGGCCAGGGCTGCACGCAGCGCCGACCAGCACTGGCGAGGCAACTGCCGGGGCCGGGCCAACAGTTGATCGCACAGCCGCAGGCTCAGGCGTTTTCCCTGGGCCAATTCGTACACAACACAGGCGGCGCCGTACAGATCGGTGCGCGTAGACAGGCAACCACTCGCCAACAATTCCGGCGCGGCGTACGCCGGTGTCCAGGCGTTGAGCCGGCTACGGCTCAAGCCCGGAAGCCCGTCCGCCCACTGGGCTTGAGCGTGGCCCAGGCCAAAATCGAACAGGCGCACCCCCTGCTCGCCCAACATCACATTCGCGGGTTTCACATCCCCATGCAGTACGCCTTGCCGATGGCTGCAGGCCAGTGCATCCAGCAGTTGCAGGGCAATGGGCTGCAACTCTGGCCAAGGCAGGCCATTTGGGCACTCCACCAGCAGCCGGTCCAGGGTCAGGCCCTGCATCAGTTCCATGGTGAAAAACGCCAGCTGATGCGCGGTATCCACCTCAAACGAAAACGCCCGCACCACATGGGCGTGCAGAACGCTGCGGGTCAGGGCGAATTCGCTGTAGAGCAACACATGGGCGTCGGGCGACCCGCAAAACGCCTCGCCCAACAGCTTCACCGCCACATGGGAATTGGGCTCACCGAAGGCCTCATGCAACAGGTCACGGGCGCGATACACCACGCCCATGCCGCCGGAGCCCAGTAACCGTTCAAGCTGATAGCGCCCGCCCAGCAGGTTCGGCGCACCGGATGCCTCGCTCATGGCTGCACCACGACGGCCGTACAATCATCTTGTGCGCCACCCCGCATTACGTTGTTAAACAGCCGGTCCAGTACCTGTCGAGGCGCCCCTCCAGCCATGGCGCGCCCCAGCTCGCCGTGGCTCAGGCCTTGGTAAAGGCCGTCGCTGCACAACAAAAACACGTCACCCGGATGGGTACGCAGCTCAAGCACCTCAAGGTTAAGCGGCTGGCGGGCACCGATAGCACGGGTCAAGGCGCGAGCGTCTGGATGGGCCTGGGCCTGCTCCGGGCTCAACCGTTGCGTGTCCATCAATTGCTGTTGCAGGGAGTGATCCCGTGACAGCTGGTACAGGCGCTGGCCTCGCCACAGGTAACAACGGCTGTCGCCGGCCCACAGACACGCCGCGCGGCCATGCTCAAGCAATAACGTGGCCACCGTGCTGCCCATCACCCCCGACAGGCTATCGACGTGCCCCAACCGACTGTCGAGCGCGCGCAGGCAGTGGCGTACCGCCTCGATGCGCTGGTCGAGGCTGCCCTGGCCCGACAACGACGCCAGGCTGCTGACCACCCATTGACTGGCCACATCGCCAGCCCGGTGCCCACCCATGCCGTCAGCCACCGCCCAACAGCCGCGCAGGGGGCAATCCAGAAACGCGTCCTCATTGCGTGAACGTCGCTTGCCCCGCACGGTACGCCCGGCACTGCGCCATGCAACGGGGGTCACAATTGCTCCGGCAGGCGGAACGTACGCCAGCGGGTCATCTGGAACGGACTGGGACTGCGCTGACTGGTCAACAGGTAGTTGGCGCGCAGCCCGGCGAGGTCAGCCTTGAGTATCTGCGCCGCCCTACCATTGGCGGGCTCACTTTGCATCAGGTCCAACAAACGAAACCACGACCAGGCCCCGCTGTTTTTCTCCAGCCCCAAAGGCCTTGCCGCGCCGCGCTCCAGCACCAGGCTGCTGCGGCCATTGTCCGCCTCCATGGGCCATTGGAATGTCATGGGCACGATAGGCCCGTGACGGTATTCCAACTGCTGGTCGCCAATGCGCAGGATCGCCCGGTTGACCGCCTGATCCAGGCTATAGGGTGCCAGGGTGAAGCGCACTGCCCACTTCCCCTGGTCCTCGCTGAAAAAGCCTTGGCGAATCGTATGGGCCCTGCCCAACTGGTCCAGCAGCGAGCGCGACAACGGCAGGCTGCGCCCATCCAGCCCGCGCAATCGATAACGACCACCGTCATCGCCTACGAACGGGCGCAGATAGCCGTCATAGAACCGGGCCAGTATGCCCCGGCCTTTGAAAAACGCCTGAAAATCCCCAAGGGCAACGTCACCACTGGCGTGAGCATTGAACGGGTAGCGCCGCGCAATCGCCTTGGCGTAAAACCCATGGACTTCGCTTTGGTAACGCTGATTCACGTAGCCATAGGCCTCATCCAGCAGCAGTCGCCAACTGTCGTCGGCAATGCCTTCGACCCAGTCCTTGAGCGGCATCGGCAACCGCGCCGCAGCGTCACGCACATGACCCAGCAGCGGCTGCTGCCCTTCCATGCGCAGCTTGGCCAACTTGAACGCGGCCTGATCCGCCGCACTTTCGCGATTCACCGACGCCAATTGCAGTTGCAGCTCATCGAGCAGGCGCAAGGCTTGCGTCAACTGGGCACTGGGGTTGTGCTGTTCATCGAGCAATTGGTGCAAAGGCTCGAAGCGGCGTTGCAATGCACGTCGGGCAGAATCGGTGGACGCCTTCCCGGCCCCTTGGTCCAACAGCAGAGCGGATGTGGCCTGGCCCAACTCACGGGTCTGATGGCTCGCCGCTTCAAGTCGCTCCTGGGTGGACAGCAACCGGGTATTTTCACGTACCTGCTGCAACACCTGAACCAGCGCGGACTGGGCAGAGGTCAGGCTCGCCAGTTGTTCGGCCGCCTGGCTGAGGCTGTCGCTTTCCACCAAGCGGACCTGGCTGACGGCTTGGCTCCAGGCCTCGGCATATTCACTGAAATAACGCTGTTCCAACTCCAGCAAAAGGCGGCGCAAATCCATGGCACTCAGGTCGGTAGCGGCGCCAAGCACCCAGTTGTCCTGGGCAATCCCATTGACCAACCGAGCCCCTTGTCTCTCAAAGTACTGCACATACCTTTTGGTGTAGAAGCCTGCAATGGCCGTCTCGCCTACCGTAAATGAGCGCCCTTGCGCCAGGTGCAAGGGTTCCAGGCCCTGGGCTTGCTCACGCAGCGCGCGATAAACCACATCCGCCAACGACTCACCACGCAATTGCAGACGGGCCTGGGCCACCAGTTCATCGTTAAGCGAGGCCACGAAGGGTTGTTCAAGCAGTCGTGCGAGGTGTTCATTCAGGCGTTGTTGCACCGAGGTATCCCCTGGATAACGGGCCGACCAATAGCTGGCCACATGTTCCGCCAGCCAGGCGTTGTCACGCCGCTCACGCAAGTTGAGCATCAGGTACGCACGCAGGCTTTGCACAAGCCGCTCACGGTCACCCAAATTGGCACGTACCTGCTCCTCAAGCAGGCTCGTCACTTGCGAAAGCAATGGCCGGCGCAAGGCATCTGCATAGGCCTCGGTCAACAGTGGACGGCTGGCCTCGCCCTGATATAAACCTGCACGCTCCACCCACCGGGTGTGCGCCAACGATGGAAATACCCGCGTCGCGGCCAGATGCCTGTCCAGCAGCGGCAACATCATCAAGGTTGGGTCCGAGCCGCCCTGCGCCGCCCCATCGGGCCTGCCCAGTTCGACCAGTTCTTCCAAGCGTTGATGGTTGACCCAATAGCTGTGCCACCACAGTGCAATCGCCCCGCCGATGACCAATGCCAGCGCCAGCAGCGATAACCGTTGGCGCCGCTGAATGCGCTGGCGCTCCGGCGTGTGCAGGCCGGCAAGGTCGGCTTCGGCGAAGATCACCCGATGAAACAGGCCGTGGGCAAAAAGCGCACGCGGCGCGCTTGGGCTTGTACCTGTCAGGTAGAAGCCGCGCAAACCGTTGATACGCTGAAATCGATGCGCTGAGAACGCGGTGCCGACAAACAGGCACAGGCGCTCACCGAGGTGCGCGACCTGCCGTGGAAAATCCAGCATCTGGCCACGCCGTTCGGCGTTTCGCTCCTGGTGCAGGCGCTGGATCAGCTGCGCGCCCAAACGCTGCAACAGTGCCTCGAACGCCTGGCGCACCTGGGTAATTTCAGTTGTCGTTCCGGTGGTGACCAGGCGCTCCCCCAGCAGCGCATCTGCGCTGTCGCCCTGGACCTCATCGAAGAATTCGGCGAACCCCGTCAATTGATCAGCCTGAGTCAATACCAGGTAGACCGGTACGTCCGCGTGCAAGGTTTGTTGAATATCCTGCAACCGGTTTTGCACATGACGCGCGTGCAAATCCAGGTCATGTTCGTTGCTGCTCAGCAACGCATCCAGCGACAGCGTGACCACCACACCGTTCAACGGACGCGTTCGGCGACGCGATTTGAGCAAGCCCAGCAATGTCGACCAGCCCGCCGCATCGACTGCGTTATCGGGTTGTTCCAGATAGCGACCGGCCGATTCGAGCACAACCGCCTCGTCAGCGAAATACCAATCACAATGCCCGGTGGTGCCCGACGGTATTGTGTCGCTTCGGTCTAGCGCAAACGGAAGCCCGGCGGCCGTCAGCAAGTGGGTTTTGCCACTGCCCTGCTGGCCGATCACCAGGTACCAGGGCAACTCGTTGCGCCAGCGTTCGCTGCGCTCACCGTAACGGTGGGTATTCTTCAGCGCCTGCAGCGCTTCCTTGAAGCGCCCCCGAACCTGCTTGCGCTCATCCTCGACCAACCCCAGCCGTTGCTCGCTCGCCTGGTGCTCCGGCGGGTCCAACCGCGCGGCCCTGCGCCCATTCACCCTCACCATCGCCAGCCCCCACAGCAGGAACAGGCCGCTGATGGTCAGCAAGCGCAGGGTCGGATCTCGCCAAAACCGATAGTCATCCACCGCCAGCAATGGCCCGAAAAACCATACGAACAGCGCCCCAGCCACCACCAGCAACAGGCTCCAGAGCCAAACTTTGCGCAGCAGCCTGCCCGCGCTCTTGAAGAATGCGTTCATTGATTGCTCCCAGCGTTACATGAGCGGCCGAGTCTGATCCGGCGCCAAGGGTTGAAAAGGTTGCAGCGCACTCATGCGCTCGTTGCTCAATACCCAGGCAAACCCTGCGTAAACCACCAGCAAACAGGCCAGCGCGAGCGCACCAGCCCAGCCTGCGGACACCAGACGCAGCCTGGGCTGAGCGGCTGCACCTGCGCACGGCGGCGCAGCCAGTGACGGCCGCTCCCCGCGCACGAGCCTGATCTGCCGGTACAGGGCATCACGCACGGTTTCAAGCTGCGCCACGCCCCGCTCCATGACCCGGTATTTACCCTCGAACCCCACCGACAGGCACAGGTACAGCAGTTCCAGCATCGCCACATGTTTCACCGGATCGCGGGACAAACGCTCCAACAGTTGGAAGAATTTCTCGCCGCCAAAGGTCTCGCTGTGAAAGCGGCTTAACAGGCTGGTCTTCGACCACTCGCTGCGGCTGCCCCAACTGGTGGTGGTCACGGCCTCGTCAACGACGCTGCACAGCACGTAGCGCGCGGTCATCACCTGGCCGTGGTCCGCCCCCAGGTGCAAGGCATGGGTTTCAAACGCGGTCACCGCCAGTGACAACCGGTCGTTGAGGGCTTGCAGGGCTTCCCGGCCGGAACTGGTCTTGAGTTGCACCACCTGCAACAACAGCTCCCAGGCAGCCTCTACCAATACGTTGGGCGCCATGTTGAAGCTCAAGGCGCCCTGCAAGCGCGCGCTGTAGATCATGCGGTCTTCCAGTTGCTCGAAGCGCGGCGGCGCGGCAAAGTCCGTGACTGCCGCCTGTGCCGGAGCCTGCCCTTGATGGTCGAGCAGCACGGTTTTTTCGTCCTGTGGGTATTCACTGTCGATGGTCATGAAGGTCAGTTCCTGATGGCCCAGAAGTGGAGCTCCAGCTCGGCAAACGCACCGCTGGCGTGGAAAGCAAAACCTCCCGACTGCTCCAGCTGGCTAATGTCACGGGCACTGAGTTCGAGCATGAAATAGGTCTTGCCGGCATGGAATGGGATCTGTCGCGGCGCCACCGGCAACGGCCTGACCTTGATACCGGCCAGTTGCAGGTTGACCAGTTCGCGGATGCGCTCCACCGGACCGATCTTGAGGTGCGCCGGCAAGCGATGACGCAATTCTTCCGAGTCGCATTGGGCGGTAGCCGCCAGGATGAACGTCGCACTGCCCAGCAGCTTGAGATCAGTCAGCGGACAGACCAGCACCCCGTACTGGCGCGGCTGCAGGGCCAGTTCGATGGCGTGTTGCTCCAGCACCAGCGACAGCACGGCACGAATACCCTCCATCAAGCCGCGAAAGCTCGCGCCCTGGTCGCCGTGCCGGTAACGCACTTCCAACTGCGCTCGCTTGCTGTCGACGCCGAATGCGGACAATTCACCCAAGATCCCGAGCAACGCCCTGAACACAGCCTCTGGACGGACCTGGGGCTGGTCCAGGTAATGACGCAAAATCAATTCCGTCCGATTGATCAGTTGCAGCATCAGGAAATCGCCCACCTGTGCCCCAGCGGACGCACCACCGCCTTCGATACGCCCGGCAATCGCGTCCCCCCGGGTGGACAGCAGGCTGATCACCTCCTTGATGCACGACGACACGTAGCCTGAGCCCTGCAGGTAAATGAAAGTGGGCACATAGTCTGTGTCCAGTTTCACCCCGCCCTCGCTGGTGGACTCCACAAGTTGGGCGATCTGCAACTTCACAAAAAGCGCATCGTTGCTGTGCTCGCCCAGCAACAGGCGTAGATCCGGTCGTGCGCAGTTGATCGGGCAGCGCGCGTCGGCGCCTGCGTTGGAGTCGCCGACTTCGGTTTCACAACTGACATACCGGGCCAGCACCTCGGTTTGCTCATGCCTGCGGGTTTCGACCTGATGATCGGTGGCCAATGGCAAGGCCAGGTACAACGCCTGCCTGCCCGTGTTGGCAGGCACCTGCAACACCAGGGGTTCCATCGCACCGCTCCACTCGAACAGCGTACCGTCCGGCAATACACCACTGGCCTGGTTGACCACCACCTTGCCCAGGTTGAGGTACTGCATATCCATGTCCAGGCTCAGGAACCCCCAGGCGTCAGCGCCCATCAACCGGGTGCGGTTGAGTTGGTGCCGGTAGTAACGGTCGCTGTGCTGCAAATGCTGGGGCCTGAGCAGCATGCCTTCCTGCCAGATGACGTTATGGATGGGCATCGGCGTCCTCCAGCGCGAGGGCGTTCGGGCGATCGCCCCGGATTCCGGTGTGGTCAAGGACCAGTTCGGTCCTCGTCAATTGCCGAGGGGCCATCGGCAACACCGTGCGCCATTGCACATGGGGCAAGTCCCGGTAGGCCGCCAGCACCCCCACATACCGACTGTGGGGGTCGACACTGAGCTTGAGCACCTTCTGTTCCCCAGGGCGCAGCTCCAACTCTTCGCCGGCTACCCAATCTTTGGACAAAGTTTGCTCGGCCCGGCCATACAGGCTGAAGAAATCAGCGTTTTCAAAGGCCACGGGGTGCCGCAACGCCAGCAACTGCACCACCACGGGGGACGGGCGACCGTGCTGGTCGGGGTTGACCTCGTCACTGGCGGTCAGCGTCAGGTCCAGCTTGGTCAAGGTCGAGAAGGGAGAAAAGCTGCTGCAGCCAGCCAACAGGCCCAGCGATACCAGCATTGATGCAACGGTAATTCGGTACATGAAGATCATCCTGGGTAGGTCGTGTGCAGGGTGCAGACCAGCCGCAGCTGCTGGGAATAGGCAGCGCAGAAATCCTGGCGAAGGAGCTGCCCGACCAGATGGTCGTTGTCGACCTGGCGTTGGTAATGACGCTGATAGGCCCGCCAGTGGGTGCCATCGGTAACGAGCCTGGGCGTTTTGCCTTCGCGCTCGAAGCACAGCAGCAAATGGCCCGGAGCAAATGCCGCCAATGCACCGCGTACCGCCGTGCGGCAGGCCGTGACCAACGCCAATTGATGGACCTGTATGGCTCGGCATGCGTCCGCCACCGCCGCCTCGGCAGGTAGCGCGCCTGGCTCGGCGTCGCCCAGCAGTGCCGCCACCGTTGCATGGCTGTCCGTGCCGTGCGTAATGGGGTTACGGTTGCGGGGCACCGGACTTGCCCAACCGGGGTTCAACTCATCGTTCAACTCATCGCGTGTACGCAGGGTTTGCCGCAAGCCTTCGGTGGTTTGCCTGAACAAGCCCGCAACCTTGATCGCCAGTTCCTCGCGCCCATGGAGATCGAGCGCATCCAAGGGCATGCCCAATGCCGCGCTGAACCGCCCCCAGAACTCGTCTTGGGTTACCGGTATCGCCTTGGCCACCGGCTCCGGGCCAGGCTCGGCCCACTGTGGCAGGACCAGGTGATCCGCCTCGACAGAACCGTGTCCTATGGATTGATCGGGTGCCAGCGTTGCAACGGCCAGCGCATCCAGTTCGGCTGACGCCTCACTGCGCTGATGTTCAAGGTCCAGCGTGCACAGGGGGTCCAGCCCCAGGAAGGCATCATCGGGAATCATTGCGTCAGGTTGGGTCCCTGGGTAGGCCTGTCTTTTCAGGCGAGCACGAATTTCTACCGACCCCAACTGGTAGACGTCACCCTCGCAGATCAAGCGCGCCTGTCCCCTGTGCAAGCGTTCAGCACCGCCCGACACGCCGATCCCATTGCTGCTGATATCAGTGAGGAAATACTGACCGTTGCGGTAAGTAACCAAGCCGTGATGACTGGATACCAAACGAAGCGGGTCGGCAATGATCCAGTCGCAGGTCGCACCTCGACCGATGACTCCGCCCGTACCGTCGAACGTCTTGAAGCTCGCCGGATCACCCCTGCTGCCCGCGCACATCTCAAACACTAATTGCATGACAATGCTCCCCAGTTCAGTGGCCGCGACGGGCCGCCTGGGGATCACCCAACGGACGGTAGTCGGCATCATCGAAGACGTAATTGGCGCTACAGCCGCTCAGCAAACACAACGCAAGCAGCACGGCTTGCCAGAGATGAAAAGGCATCGGTTATCTCCCAAAAAAGTAAGGTTTGCACACGCAGATCATTCAGCACTCCTCGCGCACGTTTGCATCCGGGATCTTCAAGCGCGCCAGCCGGTACAACAGCGTGCGGCGCGCGACCCCCAGTTCGCGCGCGGTACGGGTGCGATTGCCGCGATTCTTATGCAGGCAGTCGATCAGGAAGGCCCGTTCCACCCGCTCCATGCGTTGGCGCAGCGTGGTATCCACGCTCGCCGCGGTGGATGCCACAGGCAAGGACAGGTGCGCGGGCAGGATCACCGCGTCGTCGCAGAGCAGTACGGCACGCTCTACCCTGCATTTGAGTTCGCGCACATTGCCTGGAAAGCCATGGCTCGCCAGCTGGTCAAGGGCGTCGTTCGACCACTCCACCGGCGCACGCCCAAGGGCGATGCAGGCCTTGTGGGCAAAGTCCCTGGCCAGCAGCCATATGTCGCCTTCGCGCTCACGCAAGGGGGGCAGATCGATCGGGAACTGCGCCAGCCGATAAAACAGATCTTCGCGAAACGTACCCTGGGCGACCATGGCACTCAGGTCGCGGTGAGTCGCGGCAATGATGCGCACGTCGACTTTATGGGCCGCGCTGGCCCCCAGTGGACGCACCTCGCCTTCTTGAAGCACACGCAGCAGCTTGGCCTGGAGCGACAGCGGCATGTCGCCGACCTCATCCAGCAGCAGCGTGCCGCCGTGGGCTGCGTCGAATAGCCCGGCGTGGTGACGTTCGGCGCCGGTGAACGCGCCTTTGCGGTAGCCGAACAGTTCGCTTTCCAACAGGCCTTCGGGAAAGGCCGCGCAGTTCTGCACCACAAACGGTTTGCCTCGGCGCGGCCCGGCAGCATGGAGCGCCCGCGCCACCACCTCCTTGCCGGTGCCGGTTTCGCCGCGCAACAGCACGGTATACGGCGTGTTCAGTACCTTGTCGATCAGCCGGCAGGTTTCCCCCATGGCCGTGCTGTTGCCGATCAGGCCGAACCTCCCAGGAGGCGCAGGTTCACTGCGCGCAGCCAAGGACCTAGGGCGCATGCGCTGCCTCAACGCCAGTTGGTTCAAGGCAAAGCTGCCCAGTTGGCCCAGGGTGAAAACGTAGTCCTGCAAGGGTCTGGACCGGTGGCTGGCACACAGCAACAGACCGGCGATGGCGTTATGCCGATCGAGCAGTGGCACGCAGGTCAAAGAACGCCATGGCGTATCCGTCGCGGGTAGAAATCCGCTCTCGTAGGGGCTGCCGGTCACATTGTCCAGGCTCAGGGCACGGCTCTGCTTGAGCACAAAGTGCAGCAACTGCTCGTGTCGGAAATCGGCGGTTGAACGCGGTGCCCCAGGCAAATGCTGGGCGATCAGCGCAAGCCGGCCGGTCGTCTCGTCGCACCGGTACACCTGACTGAGTTCGCACTGGCTCAATTGGGCGGCGGCGGCTGCGCACAGGTCGGCCAAGGTGGCCTCCTCGCCTTCGATACCCAGGCGGGCAAACCAATCCAGCAAGGCATTGGCGTACACCAACGGCTCGGGCAAGTGGGTCAACCGAAGGTCCGTCATTGGCTGTACTCGCAGACCGGCTGCCCGTGGTCATCCAGTTGGGCATGCACACGCGCCAAGGTCTCGCCAACGGCCAGGGCGTGCAGCACGCGGTCGACGATCTGGGGCAGCAGGCAAGCGTCGATCCATCGATCGATATACCGCGCGCCGCTGTCGCCATGGGCGCAACGCTCGGCCATGTGTGTGACCAGTTGCGGCGAGTAGCTGAACACCATGTGACGCAACTGCAATCGCTGGCCAAGGCGCTCAAGCTTGAGCTTGACCAGTTCACGCAGCACTTCAGCGCTGATCGGGTAGTACGGCACCACGCGCATCCGCGCCAACAACGCCGGCTTGAAGTGTTCGCGTAACAACGGACCTATCGCTGCCTCCAACGCCTGGGGCTCCGGGCGCTGGCCATCAATGCACAGATCAGCGATGCATTGGCTGCCCAGGTTGGAGGTCATCAGGATCAACGTGTTGCGAAAATCAATTTCCCGGCCCTCACCGTCATTGGCCAAGCCCTTGTCGAAGATTTGGTAGAACAGGTTCAACACCTCCGGGTCAGCCTTCTCCACCTCGTCGAGCAACACCACCGAATACGGACGTTGGCGCACAGCTTGCGTAAGCACCCCGCCCTCGCCATAACCGACATAGCCTGGCGGCGCGCCGATCAACCGCGACAGCGAATGCTTTTCCTGGAACTCGGACATGTTGAGGGTGGTGACAAAACGCTCTCCCCCGTAAAGCAAATCGCCCAGGGCCAACGCGGTTTCGGTCTTGCCCACGCCGCTAGGCCCCACCAACAGGAACACCCCCATGGGCGCGTCAACCTTGTTCAACCCAGCTGCGACCGCACGCTGGTTACGATCCAGGGCGCGTACGGCGTGCTCCTGACCGAGGATGCGAGCCCGTAATGCGTCGGCAAAACCCAGCACACGCTCACTGTGTTCATGGGCCAGTTGCCTGACGGGGATACCGGTCCACGCGCTGATCACTTCGGCGATCAGGCGCGGGCACACGTCAAGGCTGACCAGTGGCTGTTCACGCTGATGAACGAGGAGTTCTTCCCGTTGCACAGCCAAGGCGTGTTCAAGGTCATCGACGCCCTGCCCCGCACGCCGGGCTAGCTCCAGTTGCCCACGCAAGGCGAGTACGTTTTCGGCCAGCGCTTGCTGCAAATGCCAGGCGTTTTCCAGAAGCTGACGCTCGCCTTCGACCACGTCCAGGCGCCTATCCAGATCACCCAAGGCCTGTTCATCCACGGGTAGCCCGGCGTCCCTGTCGCGCATCAATGCCTGACGCCGTTGCACGCCTTCGGCCTGTTCCGCGCACAGGCTCTGCAATGCGGCCGGTGCGGTCACCTGGCTGATGCGAACACGGGCACACGCGGTATCCAGCACATCCACGGCCTTGTCGGGCAACTGACGCCCCGCCAGGTACCGCGCGCTCATCTGCGCCGCCGCAACTACGGCATCGTCGCGCACATACACCCCATGGCTGGCTTCGTACAGCGGCACCAGGCCACGCAGGATCACCACCGCTTGCTCGACGCAAGGTTCTGCAACCTGCACAGGCTGGAAACGCCGTGCGAGTGCCGGGTCTTTTTCGAAGTAGCGCTTGTATTCCGACCAAGTGGTGGCGGCGATGGTGCGCAGTTCACCACGGGCGAGTACCGGCTTGAGCAGGTTGGCGGCGTCGGACCCGCCCGCCTGCGCGCCCGCCCCCACCAGGGTATGGGCTTCGTCAATAAACAGGATCACCGGCGTGGGCGAAGCACCCACTTCTTCGATCACGCCCTTGAGCCTGCGCTCGAACTCGCCCTTGATACTGGCACCGGCTTGCAGCAGGCCCATGTCCAGGCTTAACAACCGTACGCCCTTGAGCGGTTCCGGCACCTGGGAGCCGGCAATCCGCAAGGCAAGGCCTTCGACCACGGCGGTCTTACCCACCCCGGCTTCACCCACCAGAATCGGGTTGTTCTTGCGCCGACGCACAAGGATGTCGATCATTTGGCGAATCTCGGTATCACGACACGCTACCGGGTCGATACTGCCCTCATGGGCCTGTCGTGTCAGGTCGCGGGTAAAGCGTTCCAGCAACGACTCTTCATTGGGTGCAACAACGCCAGCGGGTTGGCCTACCAGGAAATCACGCACACGTTGCGCACTCAATCGACTCAGTAACGCCTGATAGCCCATGCCGGCGTGCAGCTGGGGGTGAGCGAGCAGCGCCAGCAACAACGCCCCATGGTCCACTTCGGTTTGGCCAAGTTCCAGGCGAGCCACCATCAGCGCCTGTTGCAACCAGTGCACCAGGGCCTGGGCGAACACCGGATTGCGCGACGCGCTCGTTTCGCTGCGGGGTTGAAGCACGGCGTGTAGCTCACTGGCCTCTATCCCGGCATCGGCCAGCGCCCTCGCCAGAATGCCATCCTGATGCTCCAGCAAAGCCAGCAGCAGGTCTTCCACCAATACCTCCCGGCCGCCACGCAGCACACAGCGTTCGGCCGAGCGCTCAAGGTCTCTGCGGGCCTGGGGGGTCAATGTCTGGAGCAGTTGTTGCAAGTTAACATTCATCCTATTCATCCCTATTGAGCGTTGCTGGCCACGATGACCACTCCGTCGGCGCGCTCATGCGCCAACCAACTTGTCCACCCCAGGCGGCAGGGGTTGTACTCGCCAAGGTGCAGCGCCCGAATCTCCTCCTTGGCCAGCACCAGGTGCAGGTCATAGTCCAGCGGGTCACGGGTGGTCAGCCGCACCAGTGAGCACAGCGTTGGGAAGTCCGGCCCTGTGGGCAGAAAATCGTGAAAGCGTTGCCAACCGAGGTCCTGGATATGCACCCTGAACTTGCCACTGCGGTCGGCGACGCGTTGGCCCAACACCTGGTCATGACCCAGCCGGCTATTGCCCTTGCCCAGTTGGTTGCGCTGCGCATGGGTGATAACCACCGTGCGTTCAACCCATTGCTCTATAAACAAGCGGGTGTAGTTGAAGTAGTGGCGCAGCACCGTTTCGATCAACGCGGCCGAGTGCACCCGCAAGCTCAACAAACCCAGGTAGGGCAACAGCCGTTTGCAATCCAGCTGCGCCGTGTTGCGCAGGTGCTGGCTGCCCAGCCCCATCAAGGCAAACATCTGCGCGGAAAAAGCATCGCCGGCGCCAGCCTGGAAACACGCCCGATAACGGTATTTGCGCCATATCGGCAACATCAGCCGTTGCAGGCGATGGTGAAACAGATCCAGAAAATCGCGGGTTGGATTCCCGCCCGGACCGTCGGCAAGCGCCTGCTCGCCATAAAATGCCGGCAAAGGCGAGCCTGCCCCACACAGGCCCAACACGTTGATGCGCAGGCGCGCGCGCAGTAGCTCGTGCTCAATGAAAAACTCCACCCGGTCGATATCGTGTCCGGGAAAACCAAGGCCCGGGTTGGCCTGGAATTCCAACAGGTCGTACAGCGCGCGCTCATCCAGCAGAGGGTGGGCATCACGCAAGCGCTCGATCACCTGCAACATCGCCTGGAACAGCGAGTATTCGCGGATGACACGGGATAAATCAGTCAAAGCAGGGGCTGCTGGCCCATCCGGGGTGGCCATAGGTACACGTCTCCTTGTGTGCTGATGACTCGTAGTTCGTGGTAGGCATTGAGGCTGGCATACAGCGCAAAAAACTCGTTGAGCACCGACGTGAACACAAACACCTCGCCCTGGCCGAGAAAGCCTTGGCAATCAACGCTCAGGTCGATGCGCACGCCGCGATACGGCAACCCACGGTGCAAACGGTCGACCGCCACATGACGGATGGAGCGCAATGCATCCAGGCGCAACCGGCTGACCTTCTGTGCCTGACGGTCGTGAAAGCGTGGCAGGTCATAGGTTTCCAGAATCACTTTCAAGGCATTGATGTCGCTCAGCGACAGGTAGTTGAGCGACAGGTTACTGATCAGTCGCCAGAGAAAATCCTGGTCCAGTGGCGGAGTGAAACTCGGCGTCGGTACGCTGATATTGCGAAACGACAACCCTTGCGGTGTCTGCTCGCAGGGCTGGTTGATCGCCCCGGCCGGCAACTGCCTGGGCAGGTTTTGGTTGGTGCAGGTCAGCTCGATGGACAGCGTTTCCGGGGCTCGCCCCGGCCCGCCGCCGAAGCACAGCCAGGTTTCAAGTTCATCCTGCCCCGACAAGCGTTGGCGAAGGCTATAGCTGGGGGCTGCTGCCAATACGTCGCCATCATGATCAAAGGACTCGAACGGGACATACGTGCGATAACCCAGCCCGCCAGGACGCCAGCCCGTAACGCTGTCCACGGAAAAGACACTGGCATGCCCACGCGCATATTCGCCGGGTATCAACAGGTATTCATCCTGCTTGCCGTCCAGGCGAATGGGCACTGCATCGTGCTTGAACAGGTTGACGATGGGTGTGCAATACAGCTTCACGTTATCCAGGCCAACCTGCGCGGGCTCATGCCCCTGGGTGCGCAACTCGAAACGCAAGGTCACGCCAAACACCTGCTTGAGCAGTTCGGCGGGCAACTGCTGGACGACACCCAGGCCACCCACGTCGACAAACAGGTATTTTTCAGGAAAGGCGAAGTACTCCTGCAAATGCCGATAACCCCGAAAGGTATTCGGTGGGTAGGGAATCAGCGCCTGATCCTCGTCAAACCCCACCGGCTGTACGGCGTCGGCCCCCACTCGCATCGACAGCGGCTGGCCATCAGCGCCCCTCACCGGCAGGCCATTCTGGTCGTGTGGCACCACCTCGATGCACTCAAGGTGGCGCAGCAGGCTCAGGTAAAGGCCCTGGCTGATGTAAGGCTCGCCCGCCAGATGCAACCGCAGCCGGTCAAACCCGCAGCCGCTGAAATTGCCCTCGACGCTCAGCTCAAGCCGCAGGCTCATTGAAGTGCGCGGTCCTTGGATACGGTACTCCACGGCACTCAGTTGCAGCGGCAAGACCTGGGTGGCGTAGCACGTCCGAAAACGGTATCGCTCACCCTGGACGGCTGCACTTTCGACCGGTGTATCCCGCGCCACCCTCACACCAGCGCCTGCATGCTTGAGCGGGTCGAACTGCAACATACTGAACGACGGCAGCGGCCGCATGTAGTTGGGCCAAAGCAGATGCATCAGCGAATGGGTCAGCTCCGGCAATTCGTCATCC
The DNA here is from genome assembly GCF_004682055.1 of Pseudomonas kairouanensis. Taxonomy (GTDB): domain Bacteria; phylum Pseudomonadota; class Gammaproteobacteria; order Pseudomonadales; family Pseudomonadaceae; genus Aquipseudomonas; species Aquipseudomonas kairouanensis. The sequence continues at coordinate 95,442 of NZ_QUZU01000007.1, forward strand.
AGTTTCTGGCGCAAACGGCCGGTGAGGAACGCGAAGCCTTCCAGCAACCGCTCTACATCGGGGTCCTGGCCGGGTTCGGCCAGAAACGGCGCCAGCGCTGGATTGCGTTCGGCAAAGCGCCGGCCCAATTGCCGTAAAGCGCTGAGTTCACTTTGGTAAAACCGGTTAAACGACATCAGGCATAACCTCGATGCGCCCCGCATCACACAGCCGCGCCGTGAACGCTACAAATTGCTCAACGCCGTCGACCTTCAATGTGCCCTCAATGGCAAACGCCAGGGCCAATGGGTCAGCCCCCTGTGGCAACACCTGCACGCGAACATGCTTCAAGCGCGGCTCATAAGCCCGGATAAAGCGCTCGATCAACAGCCGCGACTGGCTCAATGAGTCATGCCGGCTCAGGCTCATGTCATTGAGATCAGGCAAACCGTAGTCCGCCAACGTCTGCACGCTGCCTGCGCGAATGCTGAGCATCTTGCCCAGATGCACAGCAACCGATGCCACGCGACAGGCTGGGCGCGCTGACGGGCGCTCCAGACGCTCAAAGAGGCTCGATTGGTGGGGCGTCCCCTGGCCTTTGCTCATTCTTTGTCGAGCTTGCCAACCAGGGACAGGGTGAAGTCTGCCCCCATGTATTTGAAATGCGGGCGCACACTCAGGTTCACGCGGTACCAGCCGGGCTCGCCCTCCACGTCACTGACCACGATACGAGCCGCCCGCAAGGGGCGCCGACCGCGCACCTCGGCACTGGGGTTCTCCTGGTCGGCGACGTACTGGCGAATCCATTTGTTGAGCTCAAGTTCCAGATCAGTACGTTCCTTCCACGAACCCAACTGTTCGCGCTGCAGCACCTTGAGATAATGCGCCAGACGATTGACCACCATCATGTACGGCAACTGGGTGCCCAGGCGGTAATTGAGCTCCGCGTCCTTGCCCTCGACGCTGATGCCGAAATGCTTGGGCTTTTGTACGGAGCTGGCCGAGAAGAATGCCGCGTTGTCACTGCCCTTGCGCATGGTCAGGGCGATAAAGCCTTCTTGTGCCAGCTCGTATTCGCGACGGTCCGACACCAACACTTCGGTGGGAATCTTGGTTTCGATTTCGCCCATGCTGTGGAAGTGATGCAACGGCAAGTCTTCCACGGCGCCCCCGCTTTGCGGGCCGATGATGTTCGGGCACCAGCGAAACCGCGCAAAACTGTCGGTCAAGCGCGTAGCGAAGGCGTAGGCGGTATTGCCCCACAGGTAGTGCTCGTGGCTGTTCACCATGTTTTCCTGATAGGCAAAGGTTTTCACCGGGCACTCAAGGGGATCGTAGGGTGTGCGCAGCAGAAAGCGCGGTACGGTCAGCCCGATGTAGCGCGCGTCTTCGCTCTGGCGAAAGCTTTGCCACTTGGCAAACTGCGGCCCTTCGAAGTGATCCTTGAGGTCTTTGAGGTCTGGCAGGCCGGTAAAGCTTTCCAGCCCGAAAAACCCCGGCCCTGCGGCGGCGATAAAAGGCGCGTGAGCCATGCACGCCACACTGGAGGCATACTGCATCAGCTTGATATCGGGCGCGCTGGGAGAGAGGAAATAGTTGGCGATGATCGCGCCCACAGGCTGCCCACCGAACTGGCCGTACTCGGCGCTGTAGATGTGCTTGTACAGCCCGGACTGGGTCACTTCCGGTGAATCTTCGAAGTCATCCAGCAGGTCTTGCCGGGAGACGTTCAGCAGTTCGATCTTGATGTTTTCCCTAAAGTTGGTGCGCTCGACCAACAGTTGCAAGCCCTTCCACGCGGCCTCCAAGGCCTGGAAATCCGGGTGATGCAGGATCTCATCCATCTGTTGGCTGAGCTTGGTGTCGATCTCGGCGATCATCCGGTCCACCAGGCGCTTCTTGACCGGCTCAGCGCTGTTCTGCGGTTTGATCAACTCCGCGATAAACGCCGAAACGCCGCGCTTGGCGATGCCATAGGCCTCATCGTCCGCACTCAGCAGGGTCTGGGCGACAATGCTGTCGAGAATGCTGTGTTCACTGGGCGCTTGCGCCGCGGTCGGGTGTGATTGGGTGCTCATGGAGTCAGTGTCCTTTTACTGAAAAAATTCAGGCCGGTTGGCCGCCAAGGCCCAGTTCCGCCAATACGCGGGCGCGGGATTCGTCATCGGCCAAGGCGTGCTCGATAGCCTTGCGAAAGCTCGGGGTGTTGCCCAATGGCCCTTTGAGCGCCACCAATGCCTCGCGCAATGCCATCAGCTTGTGTAATTCGGGAATCTGCTCGACCAAGCTGGCCGGATTGAAATCCTTCATCGAATGAATCCGCACCTGAACCGCCAACTCATCGACCTCAGCGTCCTCTTGAAGGCGGTTGGGCACGTTCACCGTCAAGTTCAAGGCCTGCTTGGCCAGCACCTCATCGAAGGTGTTCTGGTTGATGCTGATGGGCTTGCGATCTTCGAGCTTGCGCCCGTCCTCACGCTGGGTGAAATCCCCCAGCACCAGCAGTTTCAACGGCAGTTCAACCTCCTCTTGCGCACCGCCGATGGCGGGCTTGAAGGTGATATTCACGCGTTCCTTGGGGGCTACCGAACCTTCTTTGGCCATGGTGTTTCTCCTGCTCCGGGTGGCTGAAAAGCCTATTCAAGTACCGCTTCAAGATCGAAGAGGCACAACCTGCGATGGGTGTCTTCCTTGCGCTCGCGCACGGCGTGGTTCTGGGGCAGCAGGTCGCAGCAGCGGTGCAGCAGGTGCGTCACCTGCAGTGCCAGCTCGGGCTCCCAGCGCTCCAGCCCCGCGCGTTGCAATTCGCTATCGAGGTGTTCGAGCTGGATTTTCGCCAGCTCATGCTTGCCTGCCTGGACACACAGGCGTGCCAGGGCCAGTCGCCAGTGAAAACGCGCGCGGTCGCCATGCGCCGCATGCAGGCCTTGCTTGAGTTCACGTACGGCGGCCTTGAGTCCGTCCTTGTGCAACCGCGGCGCGACGTCCATCAGGGCGGTTTCCCAAGGCGCGGCATTGGCGTCGTTGGCCACGGGAGGCACCTTGGATACATGCAAATGACGGTTGACCTGCAGCGCGATCCAGTCGCTGGTGGCGGGGTCGGCAAATGCAGTACCGTCGTGGAAGCGAAATGTCGGCAGGTCCGGCAAACGTTGCAGCAACAGGGCGAAGGTTATTTCCAGCTCGACAATGGCGTGTTCGGCCTGCAAGGTGTGCAGGCACTGCCAGAGCAAACGCAGCCCGTCAAACCAGAACATCGCGCCGGCAAGGCTGGTTTCGAGTTCGAGTATCAGGTCTGCGTGATGACCCTGGGCATAGCGCTCCTGATAGCGCTTGAGCTTGTCGGGTGCCGGGCCACGCAAAGCGGTGATCCGCTCAGCGTCCGCATCCGGGTAGTTGACCAGGGCAAGCCAGGCCAAAGTACGGTTCAGGCGCAAGGCACGCGTGTCGGTGCCGTTCTGACGCAACCACCAGCCACACAGGGGACGCGCTTGTTCCTGCAAGGCGCGCAGCAACTTGTGCGCGTCCTTCTCGTTATTCACCACCGCCTGCGGCTGCACTATCTGGGCCGTCGCTTGCTTGACCTGGGCCACTACACCGCTCAAGCCGCCAGCTAAAGGCTCGCTCTGCGCCGTTGACTCCAATCGTTGCGCCAGTTGCCGGTGCACCGGTAGCAACATGGGCGCCTCATCGCCAAAGTGCTCGCCCCACAGGGCGTCGAGACGCACCAGGTGCTCAAGCAAGGATTCAAACAAGGCTCGCTGGTTCTGAAGCGGCAGGTTCTGCGCGAACAGCGGTTCCAGGCGCAGCACCAACCAACCGAATGCGGCCACACGGGTGCGGTTTTTTTTGGGGAAAACCGCCGGCCACTGATGCGTACAGAGTTGGCATAGCAACCCGAGCCCCGCCAGCAGACCGGGGTAGGATTCGCGCTGATGCAATGCCCAGGTCAGCCACACCGCCACCCGCAGATCCTTGGAGTGCTGGCGCAGCAGCCGCTCGCTGTTTTCCAGAATCTTGAGCCAATCAGGTTGAGCACTGCCATGGATGGACTGCGCTTTGGCAAGCTCGGTTTCCAATGCTTCATATTCACTCGAAAAACGCATATCGCTGCCGGCAAACTCGGTTTGCGAACAGGGCTGGCATGCAAGTTCAAGGTAATAAGCGTATAGCTTGTCTGAATAAACCATTGTTGACCGCGCACGACGACTCAAGGCAGGACAGGCCAACTAAGCACCTTGAAAGCGTGCATTAGAATGACAGTTATACTTCGTCACGTTTTGCGCGAAGCCTGCAAACCTTAGCCACGCAAAAAACATCCAGCAAGCATCAGGTCAGCACTTAAGGAATTTCCTACAACCCTTTAAAATCAAGGCCTGTGCAAATTAATGCGCATTCTAAAAAGCACTTCAACCTCACTTTATCGCGCCAATATAAAACTCCCTTTAGCTCTTAACTGTGCGCAACTTACTGCACACCCATGCGCAACAAAGCAACGCAACAGTGATCCCTTTAAAGTCATGAACAGATAAAAACTCAGGCACAACAACCTCGCCCCCCTTGCCCTGACTGGACTGCGTTGTTTCAGGCACGCTTTTTGTTATGGGCTTTGGCCCACCCGGCGCTGTTGTCGGGTGGAACTACCTCTTCATTCAGGCAAGGAAACCCGTCATGCCAACACCCGCTTATCTCTCTGTCACCGGCGTCAAACAGGGTTTGATTACGGCAGGCACGTTTACCCAGGATTCGGTAGGCAACATTTACCAGGAGGGCCATGAGGACCAGATTCTGGTCCAGGCCTTTTCCCATCAGGTGATCATTCCCCGCGACCCGCAGTCCGGCCAACCCACCGGGCAGCGGGTGCACAAACCGCTGATGATCAGCAAGGTGTTCGATAAGTCGTCCCCGCTGCTGTTCAGCGCATTGACCAGCGGTGAAGAAGTCAGCTGTCGGCTGGAGTGGTTCCGCACATCGTCGGCCGGCACCCAGGAACACTACTTCACCATTGAACTGGAGGGCGCGACCATCGTGGACATCCAGTCACGCATGCCCAACTGCCAGGACCCGAACAATGCGCACTTCACCCACTTGGAAGACGTGCACTTCACCTATCGCAAGATCGTATGGACCCACGAAGTGTCCGGTACATCCGGCTCGGACGATTGGCGCAGCCCGGTGGCGGGTTAAACCCGGCTAACGATAAACGGCACCCAGGACGGTGCCGTTTCTGACAGTGAACTACACCATCGCCAATGGATGCTTGCGCTGGGGAGCACCGAACACACGGTCGATGGCATCCAGATCGTGCTCATCAAGCACCAATTTGGCGGCAGCGGCGTTAAGCCGCACATGTTCTGGGGTGACGGCCTTGGGAATCGCGATCACCCCCTCCTGACGCAGCACCCAGGCCAGGGAAACCTGGGCGGGGGTGGCCTCATGGCGAGCGGCGATCTGCTTGAGGGTCGGGCTGGACAGCAACGCCCCCCCTTGGGCGATTGGGCAGTAAGCCATCAACGGCAAATGGTGCTGTTGCCACCAGGGCAGCAAGTCAAATTCGATACCACGCTCTTCGATGTTGTAGAGCACCTGGTTGGTGGCACAGGCCGGGGATGCAAGTTCCTGCAGGTCGGCCACATCGAAATTGGAGACGCCCCAACGACCGATCTTGCCGGCTTCGCGCAATCGTTCAAAGGCTTCAACGGTTTCTTCGAGCGGGTATTGGCCACGCCAGTGCAACAGGTACAGGTCGATGCAGTCCGTGCCCAGCCGCTGCAGGCTGGCTTCACAGGCGCGGGGTACGCCTTTGCGACTGGCGTTGTGCGGGTAGACCTTGCTCACCAGGAACACCTGATCGCGACGGCCACGAATGGCTTCGCCCACCACCGTTTCGGCACCGCCCTCGCCGTACATTTCGGCGGTATCGATCAGGGTCATGCCCTCGTCGATCCCCAATTGCAACGCCGCGACCTCGGCACGGTGCCGGTCCGGGTCTTCGCCCATGCGCCAGGTGCCCTGGCCGATAACAGGGACGGGAACACCCGCCAGATCAATGGTACGCATGACAACCTCCTGATGAGTGTGCGGTATAGACGTGTGGCATTTACTGGACAGCAGGGTTCAATCGAAGGATGGTTGCTTCCTGCCAATTTGCCAGGAAGTCTCTGCAATGCTGTTTGTCGTCATGCTCGGGGGCAAGCACCCTCGGGCAAAAATTGAAGTACACGATGTGGTGTTCGCCGCCGCCGATACCTTGCAGGCCACCTACCCGCAATTGCGCGATGGCTGGTTTGGTAGCCCCAAGGGGGTGCATATCGATTCGTGGATGGCGGTCGATGGCGTTGATGGCTGGAAAGTCGAACTCAGCCACCTGGCGCCGCAGGCCGATGCGCATCACCTGTACTTCATCAACCTGGGGGGTTATGACGCCAACAGTTTTGGCGAGGCCCACCATTACTTGCTAGTGGTTGCGCGCAACAAACAGCAAGCCAAGAACAAGGGTCAGCAGCAGATGTTGCGCCAGTGGTCCCAGGCCCATACCGACGCGGTGATGGATGTGGACGACTGCCTGCCCATCGACCTGGTGGACGGTCGCTACATTCACCTGGTGCAAGGGCCGCATCGGCCGATCATCCAGCACAACGACTATATTGTGCTGCCCTGAGGGCTGAAGCGGTGCAGTGACCCGCGACCGCTCAAGCAGGCCATGGGAACTTTGCCAGGAAAATATCGCCTGAATCCGGTAGGCTCACCCTTTTTTACTCAAGGAGTTAATCCCCATGGCCAAAGCCACCGCCCGTCACATCCTCGTTTCCACTGAAGACAAGTGCAACGAACTGAAGGCCCAAATCGAAGGCGGCGCTGATTTCGCAGAAATCGCCAAAGCCAACTCCAGCTGCCCATCCAGCCGCGACGGCGGCAACCTGGGTTCGTTCGGCCCAGGCCAGATGGTCAAGGAATTCGACACCGTCGTCTTCAGTGCCCCGGTCAACACCGTGCAAGGCCCGGTAAAAACCCAGTTCGGCTACCACCTGCTGGAAGTCACCAGCCGCCAGGACTGATCCAGTCTGCGCTGATGCCATAAACAACGGCCCGCCTTTTGGTGGGCCGTTGTGCATGTGATGACTGGCGAGGCAGATGCCGTTAGCGTACAAATCCCTATTCTTTTACACGCGGCGTTCAAGGCTGATAATGCGACTGGCTTTTTCTACCCTGTTTGGCTCCACCCTGGCCCTGCTGCTGGCCAGCACCGCCGTGATCGCGGCGCCCCAGCCCTACCTCACGGTGTACGGCGAACCGGCCAAGTACCCTGCCGGTTTCACCCATTTCGACTATGCCAACCCCAATGCGCCCAAGGGCGGCATCCTCAAGCGCTCGGCCATAGAGATCGGGCGTTTCGACCATGTGCTGCCGTATATCGACAAAGGCATCGGTGTGTCCCAGGTCGACGGCTGGCTCTACGCCCCCCTGGCCCAGCGCTCCCTGGATGAGCCCTACACTGTCTACGGCCTGGTCGCCGAGAAGATGGAGCGCGCCGACGACGGCCTGTCGCTGCGCTTCTACCTCAACCCCAAGGCCCGCTTCGCCGATGGCAAGCCCATCACCGCTGAAGACGTGCGCTACAGTTTTGACCTGTTGATGACCCAGGGCAGCCTGCGGTTTCGCACCCTGTTCGCCGACGTCAAGCACGTCGAGGTGGAAGGCGAGCGGCAGGTGCGCTTCGACTTTTCCAGCAACGAGAACCGCACCCTGCCCCTGGACATCGCCACCCTGCCCGTCTTCCCCGAGCACTGGTGGAAAACCCGCGATTTCGCCAACGGCGGCGGTTACGAGGCGCCCTTGGGCAGCGGCCCGTACACGATCAGCAAGATCGACTCCGGCAGCACCATCACCTTCACCCGCGACCCCGACTGGTGGGGCAAGGACCTGCCCGTCAGCCGCGGCCTTTACAACTTCAACCACCTGAGCCTGGAATATTTCGGCGACACCGAAGTGGCGCGCCAGGTGCTGCGCGGCGGTGCCTACGACTTCAACCGGGAGTTTTCCGCCACCGGTTATTCCATCGGTTATAACGGCCCGGCCCTGGACGACGGCCGCCTGCAACGTGCTCATTTGGCCAAGGAGATGCCGCAACCGGCCCAGGGCTATGTATTCAATGTGCAAAAGCCGATGTTCAAGGACCGCCGCGTGCGCCAGGCCCTGGCAATGCTGTGGGACTTCGAATGGGCCAACCGGCAAATGATGCGCAATATGTACATTCGCCAGCAGAGTTTCTTCTCCAATAGCCCGCTGGCCGCGACACAACTGCCCACCCCGGATGAACTTGAAATCCTCGAACCCCTGCGCGGGCAAATTCCCGACGAGGTGTTCACCCAGGTCTTCAAGGCTCCGGTTACCGATGGCAGCGGCATGATCCGCGACAAGCAACTGCAAGCCCTGGGCCTGCTGGAAGAAGCCGGCTGGATGCCCAAGGGCGACAAACTGGTCAACGCCGAGGGCGAGCCGCTGGAGTTCACCTTCCTCAATGCCCAGGCCGGTATGGAACGCCTGTTGCTGCCGTATAAACGTAACCTGGCGCAGATCGGCATCACCCTGAATATCCGTCGCATCGACCCTTCGCAATACGTGAACCGGATCATGGCGCGGGACTACGACATGATCGTCATTGGCTTTCCCGTCACCACCTCGCCGGGCATGGAGTTGTACAACTACTTCGGCTCGGCCGCCGCGTTCGACCCCGGCGCCAACAACTACATGGTGCTCAAGGACCCGGCGGTGGACAGCCTGATCAAGGGCCTGGTCAAGGCCGACAGCCAGGCACAGATGCTCACCTACGCCCACGCTCTGGACCGGGTGCTGCAATGGAATTACCTGTGGATTCCCAACTACTACCCGCCCGGCACCTCCGCCGCATGGTGGAACCGCTTCGGTCGCCCAGCCATCGAGGCCAAGAACGATGAAGCCCTGGAAACCTGGTGGGAAATCAGCCCCACCCCGCTGACCAACGAGCAGATGAAACAACGCGCAGGGAGCCACTGATGTTTGCGTATATAGTGCGGCGCCTGCTGCTGATCATCCCCACGCTGGTGATCATCCTGCTGGTCAATTTCGTGATTGTGCAGGCGGCCCCCGGCGGGCCGGTGGAGCAAGCTATCGCCCATCTACAGGGCATCGGCGGCGGCGGTGTTGGCGGCTCGTCCGGCGAAGGCGTCAGCAGCGGCTCCCGCGCCAGCCGTGGCCTGGACCCGAAGCTGATCAAGGACATCAAAAAACAGTACGGCTTCGACAAGCCCGCCCCAGAACGCCTGTGGCTGATGCTCAAGAGCTACGCCCAGCTGGATTTCGGCAACAGCTTCTTTCGCGGCAAGACCGTGATCGACCTGATCCTGGAAAAAATGCCGGTGACCATTTCCCTCGGGCTATGGGCAACGCTGATCACCTACCTGGTGTCGATCCCCCTGGGCATTCGCAAGGCCGTGCGCCACGGCAGCAGCTTTGACGTGTGGAGCAGCACGGCCATCGTGATCGGCTACGCCATGCCGGCGTTCCTGTTTGCGATGTTCCTGATCGTGGTATTTGCCGGTGGCACCTCGCTGAACTGGTTCCCGGTGCGCGGGCTGGTGTCGGAAAACTTCGAAGAACTGAGCACCGTGGGCAAGATCGCCGACTACTTCTGGCACCTGGTGTTACCGGTGACCTCGCTGGTGATCGGCGGGTTTGCCACCCTGACCATCCTCACCAAAAACTCGTTTCTCAATGAAATCACCCGCCAGTATGTGGTCACTGCCCGCGCCAAAGGCTTGAGCGAGAGACGGGTGCTGTATGGCCATGTGTTCCGCAATGCCATGTTGCTGGTGATTTCCGGCATTCCCCAGGCGTTTATCGCGGTGTTCTTTGCCGGCTCCTTGCTGATCGAGGTGATCTTCTCCCTCGACGGCCTGGGCCGCATGAGCTACGAAGCGGCCGTGTCCAGGGATTACCCCGTGGTGTTCGGCTCTCTGTTTATCTTCACGTTGTTCGGCCTTTTGATAAAACTCATCGGTGACCTCTGCTACACCCTGGTGGACCCGCGTATCGACTTCGCCGCGAGGAATGCCTGATGCTCAATCTGTCTCCCGTGGCCCGTCGGCGTTTTGAGCGCTTCAAGAAAAACCGGCGCGGCTGGTGGTCGCTGTGGTTGTTTATCGGCCTGTTCATCCTGACCCTGGGTGGCGAGTTGATCGCCAATGACAAACCCCTGGTGCTGAGTTTCAAGAACGAGCTGTATTTTCCGGTGTTCAAGCGCTACACCGAGCAGCAGTTCGGCGGCCAGTTACCGTTCCAAGCCGATTACCGCAGTGACTACGTGCAAAAGCTGATCAAGCAGGACGGCGGCTGGATGCTGTTCCCGCCCATCCCGTTCAGCGACGACACCCCCAACTACGAACTGACCCGCCCTGCCCCCAGCCCGCCCTCGGCGGTGAATTGGCTGGGCACCGATGACCAGTCGCGGGACGTATTGGCGCGGGTGATCTTCGGCGCACGGGTGTCGATCCTGTTTGCCTTGGCGCTCACGGCGATCAGCGCTGCCATCGGCATAGCGGCCGGTGCGCTACAGGGCTATTACGGCGGCTGGGTGGACCTGATCGGCCAGCGCGTGCTGGAGGTGTGGTCCGGGCTGCCGGTGTTGTACCTGCTGATCATCCTGTCCGGGTTTGTCGAGCCCAATTTCTGGTGGCTGCTGGGGATCATGGCGCTGTTTTCCTGGCTGGCCCTGGTGGACGTGGTGCGCGCCGAGTTCCTGCGCGGGCGCAACCTGGAATACGTCAAGGCTGCACGGGCGTTGGGGCTGGGTGACGGCAAGATCATCCGGCGGCATATCCTGCCCAATGCCATGACCGCCACCTTGAGTTACCTGCCGTTCATCTTGACCGGCGCGATCTCCACCTTAAGCGCCCTGGACTTCCTCGGCTTCGGCATGCCGGCGGGCAGCGCGTCCCTGGGCGAATTGATCGCCCAGGGCAAGCAGAACCTGCAGGCGCCGTGGCTGGGGCTGACGGCGTTCTTCACCTTGGCGCTGATCCTGTCGCTGCTGGTCTTTATCGGCGAGGCATTACGTGATGCCTTCGACCCACGTTCATGAGTGACTGCATATGAACCTGATCGAAATCCGCGACCTGAGCGTCGCCTTCAGCGGCCAGACCGTGGTACGCAACCTGAGCCTGGACGTACGCCCCGGCGAGTGCCTGGCCCTGGTGGGCGAGTCGGGCTCGGGCAAGTCGGTGACGGCCCATTCGATCCTGCAATTGCTGCCCGAGGCTGGCACACAGACCACAGGGTCCATTCGTTACCGTGGCCAGGAGTTGGTGGGCGCTTCGGCGTCCACCTTGCAAAAGCTGCGCGGCGACCGCATCGCGATGATCTTCCAGGAGCCCATGACCTCCTTGAACCCATTGCACAGCATCGAAAAGCAGATCGGCGAAACCCTGCTGCTGCACAAGGGCCTGGGGGGCAAGGCGGCCCAGGCGCGGATCCTGGAGTTGCTGGAACTGGTGGGCATCCAGAAGCCCCAGGAACGCCTCAAGGCCTACCCCCATCAGCTTTCCGGCGGGCAACGCCAACGGGTGATGATCGCCATGGCCCTGGCCTGCGAGCCAGAGTTGCTGATTGCCGATGAACCCACCACTGCGCTGGATGTGACAGTGCAGCGCAAGATCCTGCTGCTGCTCAAGTCCCTGCAACAACGCCTGGGCATGTCGTTGCTGCTGATCAGCCATGACCTGAACCTGGTGCGCAGCATCGCCCAGCGCGTGTGCGTGATGCGCGCCGGCGAAATTGTCGAGCAGGCCGACTGCCAGACGCTGTTCAATGCCCCGCAGCACCCGTACAGCCGCCTGTTGCTGGATGCGGAACCGGCGGGCGCTGCACTGTGCAGCGACGCGCGTGAAACCGTGTTGCAGGTGGACGACCTGAGCGTGCAGTTCCCCCTCGGCGGTGGCGTGTTCCGGCGCAAAACCTATTTGCGCGCCGTGGATGGCATCAGCCTCAGCGTTCAGCGTGGCAAGACCTTGGGCATTGTTGGCGAGTCCGGCTCAGGCAAGTCCACCCTGGGCCAGGCCATCCTGCGTCTGCTGGATTCCTCCGGCAGTATCCGCTTCCAGGGTGAGGCCCTGGACCCGCTCAATCATCAACAGATGCGCCCATGGCGCAAGCAGATGCAGGTGGTGTTCCAAGACCCCTACGGCAGCCTCAGCCCGCGCATGACCGTGGAGCAGATCATCAGCGAGGGCCTGGAAGTGCATGCGCCGTGCAGCCTGGCCGACCGCGATGCGCAGGTGATCCAGGTGCTCAAGGACGTGGGCCTTGACCCCGACAGCCGCCACCGCTACCCCCATGAGTTTTCCGGCGGCCAGCGCCAACGCATCGCCATCGCCCGCGCCCTGGTGCTCAAGCCTGCGCTGATGCTATTGGACGAGCCCACTTCGGCCCTGGACCGCACCGTGCAGAAACAGGTGGTGACGCTGCTGCGCGAGCTGCAAGAGAAGTACGGGTTGACCTACCTGTTTATCAGCCACGACCTGACGGTGGTGCGGGCCATGGCCCACGACATGATCGTGATCAAGGACGGCAAGGTGGTGGAGGCTGGCGCGAGCCATCAGGTGTTTGATGCGCCGCAGCACCCCTATACCCAGGAGCTGCTTGCCGCCGCGAATGTCCCCGTGTAAACGCGCCCCCCCTGGGGGAGCGCGCCCGACCCCCAATTTGCGTTGACGGCATCCCTATGAACACCAGCGAAAGCCTCAAGGATTATCAACAGGTTCGCGGCCTGGCCATCCAGTCACTGTTCGAGATCATCGAGCAGTCCAGCGAGGGCACGGTGATTGTCGACCGCGACGCCAATATCGTGTGGATGAACGAACGCTACGCCAGGCGCTTTGGCCTCAAGAGCGCCGACGAAGCCATCGGCCAGCCCTGTGAGCAGGTAATCTCCAACAGCCTGCTGCGCCAGGTGGTGCGCAACGACCAGCCGATCTTGCTGGACATCCAGGACACGCCCAAGGGCCCGTTGGTGGTGATGCGCCTGCCGATCCACAACGATGCCGGTGCGGTGATCGGCGCCATCGGCTTTGCGCTGTTTGATGAGTTGCGCAACCTCTCGCCCCTGATCGAGCGCTACTTGAGCATGCAGCAAGAACTGGCCTCGACCCGCTCGTTATTGCGCTCACGCCAGAGCAAATACAACTTCGCGCACTTTATCGGCACCAGCGCCGCCAGCCTCGAAGTGAAACGCCGGGCGCGCCGCAGTGCCAGCGCCGAGTCGCCGGTATTGCTGCTGGGAGAAACCGGCACCGGCAAGGAGTTGCTGGCCCAGGCGATTCACGGCGCTTCACCACGGGCGAGCAAAGCGTTTGTCAGCATCAACAGCGCGGCGATTCCCGCGGACCTGCTGGAAGCCGAGTTCTTCGGCACCGCGCCAGGTGCGTTTACCGGTGCCGACCGCAAGGGTCGTCCCGGCAAGTTCCAGATTGCCCAGGGCGGCACGCTGTTCCTGGACGAAATCGGCGACATGCCCCTGGCGCTGCAGAGCAAATTGCTGCGGGTGTTGCAGGAAAAGGAATACGAGCCGGTGGGCTCCAACGAGATGCTGCACAGCGATGTACGGGTGATCGCGGCCACGTCCATGGACCTGGAGGCGGCGATCAAGCGCGGGGAGTTCCGTGCCGACCTGTATTACCGCCTGAACGTGCTGCCAATCCAGGTGCCGCCCCTGCGTGAGCGGCTGGAAGACATTCCGGCGTTGAGCGAGGCGATTCTAGAGGAGTTGCGCAGCCAGCATGAACTGGACCGTGAAGCCCTGGCATTGCTGGCCCAGCATGCCTGGCCGGGGAATATCCGTGAGTTGCGCAATGTGCTGGAGCGGGCGGCGTTGCTCAGTGATGACCTGGTGTTGGATGCCCGGGAAATTCGTGCGGCGATTGGCACCTTTACTCCCGTCGAGCGCAATGCTGTGGCGGCGATAGAGGGTGAGAGCTTCAGTGCGGCGCGGGAGCGGTTTGATCGGCAGGTGATTGGCGCAGCGTTGAAGGCGTGTGAGGGGAATGTGGTGGAGGCGGCCAAGCGGTTGGGGCTGGGGCGGTCGACGCTGTACAAGAAGATGGTCGCCCTAAGCATCGCCTAGTCTCCATATCGAGATATAAGTCTCAAATTCAAGAGCATCCAATGTGGGAGGGGGCTTGCTCCCGATGGCAGTGTGTCATCTAGCAGATTTTGCAACTGACACTCCCTCATCGGGGGCAAGCCCCCTCCCACATTTGATCCTCATTTTTCTCAAGATAGAGACAGCATTCGACCCCACTTATAAATTATCCATATTTATCAATCACTTAACTGTTTGGCACATATTTAGCTATAGCCCTTCCCCACAGCAACACCCCCACAAAAATAACAATCCGATGGAGACACACCATGAGTGTGATCATTGCCCTGGCAGCCCTGGCGCTGCTGATGCTGGCTGCTTACCGTGGCTATAGCGTTATCCTGTTCGCCCCCATCGCCGCCCTCGGCGCTGTCCTGCTCACCGACCCGTCCGCCGTGGCGCCTGCGTTTACCGGGGTGTTCATGGAGAAGATGGTCGGCTTTATCAAACTGTATTTCCCGGTGTTCCTGCTGGGCGCGGTGTTCGGCAAGCTGATCGAGCTGTCGGGCTTTTCCCGTTCGATTGTGGCCGCTGCGATCCGTTTGCTCGGTACCCGCCAGGCGATGCTGGTGATCGTGCTGGTCTGCGCCCTGCTCACCTACGGCGGCGTGTCGCTGTTTGTGGTGGTGTTTGCGGTGTACCCATTTGCGGCGGAGATGTTCCGCCAGAGCAATATCCCCAAGCGCCTGATCCCGGCCACCATCGCCCTGGGTGCGTTCTCGTTCACCATGGACGCCCTGCCCGGCACGCCGCAGATCCAGAACATCATCCCCAGCACCTTCTTCAACACCACCGCCTGGGCCGCGCCGTGGCTGGGCCTGATCGGTACGATCTTCGTGTTCTGCACCGGCATGCTGTACCTGGCGCGCCAGCGCAACAAGGCCCAGCGCGCTGGCGAAGGGTATGGCACGCAGCTTCGCAACGAGCCGGAAACCGCCGACAACCTGGCGTTGCCCAACCCTTGGATCGCCTTGTCGCCCTTGATCTTGGTGGGCGTGATGAACCTGCTGTTCACCCACTGGATTCCACAGTGGTACGGCAAGACCCACAGCCTCGCCCTGCCGGGCATGAGTGCACCGGTGACCACCGAAATCGCCAAGCTCACCGCGATCTGGGCGGTGCAGGCGGCCTTGCTGGTGGGCATCGTCATGGTGCTGGTGTTTGGTTGGTCGGCCATCAAGAGCAAGCTCGCCGAGGGCAGTAAAAGTGCGGTGAGCGGCGCATTGCTAGCGGCGATGAACACTGCCTCCGAATACGGCTTTGGCGCCGTGATCGCTTCGCTCCCGGGCTTTCTGGTGCTGGCGGACTGGCTCAAGGGCATCCCCAACCCGCTGGTCAACGAAGCCATTACCGTGACCCTGCTGGCCGGTATCACCGGTTCTGCGTCGGGCGGCATGAGCATTGCCCTGGCGGCCATGTCCGAGAGCTTTATTTCGGCGGCCCATGCGGCCAATATCCCCCTTGAAGTGCTGCACCGGGTCGCGGCCATGGCCAGCGGCGGCATGGACACCCTGCCCCACAACGGCGCGGTGATCACCCTGCTGGCGGTTACCGGCCTGACCCATCGCGAAGCCTACAAGGATATTTTCGGCATCACGATCATCAAGACCCTCGCGGTGTTCGTGGTGATCGGTACTTTCTACGCCACCGGCATTGTGTGAGGTTTGTATGACGACATTGAACGGCAAGACCGCCCTGGTTACCGGCTCTACCAGCGGCATCGGTTTGGGGATCGCCCTGAGCCTGGCCAAGGCCGGCGCCAATTTGATCCTCAACGGCTTCGGCGACGCCAGCACGGTGATCGCCCAGGTGCAGGCGTTTGGCGGCAAGGTGGGGCACCATCCGGCGGACGTCAGCGACCCGGCGCAGATCGCCGACATGATCGCCTACGCGGAGCGCGAGTTCGGCGGCGTGGACATTCTGGTGAACAACGCAGGTATCCAGCATGTGGCGGCGGTGGAAGACTTCCCTGCCGAGCGCTGGGACTCGATCATCGCCATCAACCTGTCCTCGGTGTTCCACAGCACGCGCTTGAGCTTGCCGGGCATGAAGGCCAAGGGCTGGGGGCGTATTGTCAACATTGCCTCGGTGCATGGCCAAGTGGGGTCGGTGGGCAAGGCGGCGTATGTGGCGGCCAAGCATGGGGTGATCGGCTTGACCAAGGTGGTGGGCCTGGAAACGGCCACCAGCAATGTGACCTGCAATGCGATCTGCCCAGGTTGGGTATTGACGCCACTGGTGCAAAAGCAGATTGATGATCGGGCGGCCAAGGGCGTGAGCCCGCAGCAGGCGCAGCATGATTTGTTGGCAGAGAAGCAGCCGTCGCTGGAGTTTGTGACACCGCCGCAGTTGGGTGAGCTCGTACTCTTCTTGTGCAGCGAGGCCGGCAGTCAAGTGCGCGGAGCCGCCTGGAACATCGATGGCGGGTGGTTGGCCCAATAAACACAAACCTCAGCAACAATGAAGATCCCAATGTGGGAGCAGGCTTGCTCGCGAATGCAGTGGGTCAGTCACTGAATTTATCTCTGACCCACCGCATTCGCGAGCAAGCCCGCTCCCACATTGGGTCGGTGTTGTTCCGTAGACTCAAACAAGAACAAGAGATCTCGCAATGTCCGACATCCTCTGGCAACCCTCCCCGGAACGCATCGCCGCCACGCGCATGGACCAGTTCCGCCGCTACATCAACGAACGCTACAACCTTCAGCTCAACGACTACCCCGCACTGCATCAGTGGAGCATCGAGCAGCGCCCGGACTTCTGGCAGGCCATCGTCGCGTTTTTCAACGTGCAATTTCACAGCCCGCCCAGCGCCGTGCTGATCGAAGGCGACCAAATGCCCAGCGCCCAGTGGTTCCCCGGCGCCACCCTGAACTTCGCCGAGCACCTGCTGCGCCGCCGCGACGATCACCCCGCCGTGGTGGCCATCAGCGAAGACGGCCAGCGTGAACAATTGACCTACGCCGAACTGGCCCGGCATGTCGCCGGCCTGCAACGCAGCTTACGGGCCGCTGGCGTGACCCAGGGCGACCGGGTGGCCGCCTGCATGCCCAACACCTGGCAAACCCTGGTCGGCATGCTGGCCACCACCAGCCTGGGGGCGATCTGGTCATGTTCGTCGCCCGATTTCGGCACCCAAGGCGTGATTGACCGTTTCGGCCAGATCGAACCCAAGGTGCTGATCACCTGCGCCGGTTACCGGTACGCCGGCAAGGCCATCGACCAGACCGCCAAGCTCAATGAAATCCTCGAACGGCTACCCTCCCTTGAGCACCTGATCATCGTGCCGTACGCCCGGCCTCAGGCGCGGGTCGAGGATTATCAGAGCGCTGCCAGCGTCCAGCTGTGGCATGACTTCTACACACCCGGCGGCGAACCGCAATTTGTCGCGGTGCCCTTCGATCACCCGCTGTACATCCTCTATTCCAGCGGCACCACCGGCGTGCCCAAATGCATCATCCACGGCACCGGTGGCGTGTTGCTCACCCACCTCAAGGAGCACGGCCTGCATGCCGACCTGTCCCGCGACGATTGCCTGTTCTACTACACCACCTGCGGCTGGATGATGTGGAACTGGCTGGTCTCGGTGCTGGCCATCGGCGCCACGGCGGTGCTGTATGACGGCTCGCCGTTTCATCCGGGGTCGGAGCGCTTGATCGACCTGATCGATGCCGAAAAAATCAGCGTATTCGGCACCAGCCCCAAGTTCCTGGCCCCCCTGGAAAAGGCCGGGTTGCAACCGCGCCTGAGCCATGACCTAAGTAGCCTCAAGGGACTGATTTCCACCGGTTCGCCGTTGTCGCCCCAGAGTTATGACTACGTGTACCGCCAGATCAAGGCCGAGCTGTGCCTGTCATCCATGTCGGGCGGCACCGATATCGTCTCCTGTTTCGTGATCGGCAACCCGGTCCTACCGGTACGCCGTGGTGAGATGCAGTGCAAAAGCCTGGCGATGGCCATCGAGGTGTGGAACGACCAGGGCCAGCCGTTGGTCGGCGACAAAGGCGAGCTGGTGTGCACCCGTCACTTTCCCGCCATGCCCATCGGCCTGTGGAACGACCCCGAGCAGAAAAAACTGCGTGCTTCGTATTTCAGCCAATTCCCCGGCGTATGGGCCCAGGGCGACTACGCCGAACAACGCCCCAATGGCAGCCTGTTGATTCACGGCCGCTCCGACGCCGTGCTCAACCCTGGCGGCGTGCGCATTGGCACGGCAGAGATCTATCGCCAGGTGGAAAAGGTGCCTCAGGTGCTGGAAAGCCTGGCCATTGGTCAACGTTGGCAGGATGACGTGCGGGTGGTGCTGTTTGTGCGCCTCAATGACGGGGTTGAACTGGATGACGCCCTCGAACAGCAGATCCGCCAGGTGATCCGCGCCAACACTACCCCGCGCCACGTGCCGGCCAAGATCCTTGCCGTCGGCGATATCCCCCGCACTATCAGCGGCAAGATCGTCGAATTGGCGGTGCGCAACGTGGTGCACGGTGAGCCGGTGAAAAACACCGATGCATTGGCCAACCCCCAGGCGCTGGAGGAGTTTCGCAACCGCCCGGAACTGGCGTGAAGATGAAAGGTTTCAGCCCTGCGGCACTCATTTGAAGACAAAACCCCAATGCATGCTATTTTTCGAGGGGTAGTCAGCCGTTCCCCAGTCGCGGGATAATCGGCGTTTGTCATATTTCAAAGCGTTACGCGCAGGGCTTTTTCATGAATGGAACATCCACCGTCAGCCACGCCGGCGCCTTGATTGCGCAGCTGGATTGGGCGCAAAGCCCGCTCGGTGAGGCCAACGAATGGCCGCAAAGCCTGCGCACCGCAGTGGACATCGTTATCCACTCACCGATGCCGATGCTGCTGCTGTGGGGCAGCCAACTCACCCAACTGTATAACGACGGCTTTGCCGCACTGGCGGGCAACAAGCACCCCGAAGCCCTGGGCCAGCCGGCGCACGTGACCTGGCCGGAACTGCACAGCTTTACCGCGCCGATCTACGACGCGGTGCTCGACGGCCAGGTACGCACCTTCAGCGAGCAGCGCTTCATCCTGCAACGCAACAACCGCGACACCGAGATCTGGCTGGACCTGACCTACAGCCCGATCCGCGATGAAAGCGACAGCGTGGCCGGCATCCTGGTCACCGCCATCGAAACCAACGAACGCCGAAAGGCCCGCCACAACACCGAGCAACGCCTGCAACTGGCACTGGCGGCGACCGACGCGGTGGGCACCTGGGACTGGGATATCGGCGAAGACCGCTTTATCGCCGATGCCCACTTCGCCTACCTGCACGGAGTCGACCCACACGAAGCCAGCCAGCTGCCCATCAGCGACTATCTGCACGGCGTGCACCCCGAAGACCGGGGCATGGTGGCGCGCAGCATCAAGCATTGCATCACCTTCGGCACCGAGTACGCCGAGGAATACCGCCTGCAACAGGCCGATGGCACCGTGCGCTGGGTGTTTGCCCGTGGCCGTTGCTACAAGGACCATCAAGGCCGCCCGGCACGCTTCCTGGGGGCTGCGCTGGACCTTACCGAGCGCAAACACACTGAGCAGGCGTTGCGCCAAAGCCAGACCGAGCTGCAACTGATCATCAACGCCATGCCGGTGCTGATCGGCTATGTGGACCACGAGCAACGCTTTCGGCTGAACAACAGCGCGTACCTGGAGTGGTACGGCATGACGCCCCAGGAGCTGTACGGCAAGACCATCCGCGAAGTGCTCGGCGATGAGGTGTATGCCGGGCGCGAAGACAAGATCACCGCCGCGCTCAAGGGCAAGGCCTGCAGCTTCATGACCGTCACTCCACACCGCGACGGGCGACCACGCCATGCGCTGATGAAATACCTGCCGCGCTTCAGCAATGACGGCTCGGTGAACGGTTTTTACATCTTTGTGATCGACGAGACCGAACGAAAGCTCACCGAAGAGGCCCTGCGCCACCTCAACGAAAACCTCGAAGAACGCGTGGCCCAGCGCACCCAGGCCCTGGCCGAAGCCAACCAGCGTCTGCAGAACGAGATGTACGAACGCGAACGTGCCGAGGACGCCCTGCGCCACGCACAAAAGATGGAAGCGGTGGGCCAACTTACCGGCGGCATTGCCCACGACTTCAACAATATGCTCACGGGCATCATTGGCAGCCTGGACTTGATGCAGCGCTATATCGCCGCCGGGCGCAGTGATGAGATCGGCCGGTTTACCGATGCGGCCGTGTCGTCGGCCCATCGCGCGGCCGCCCTCACCCACCGCTTGCTGGCGTTCTCACGCCGCCAGTCCCTGGACCGACGGCCACTAGACCCCAACCAGTTGGTGGCCTCCCTGGAGGATCTGTTTCGCCGCACCAAGGGCGCCCACATCAGCCTCAAGGTGCAACTGGGCCACGACATCTGGCCGGTCAACACCGATGCCAGCCAGTTGGAAAACGCCCTGCTCAACCTGGTGATCAATGCGCGTGATGCCATGCCAGACGGTGGCGAATTGCTGATCGAAACCGCCAACAGCTACCTTGACGGCACCGACATCACCACCCTGGAACCGGTCAAAGCCGGTGACTACGTGATGCTCGGCGTGTGCGACAACGGCACAGGCATGGCACCCAAGATCCTGGCCAAGGCGTTCGACCCATTTTTCACCACCAAGCCCATCGGCCAGGGCACCGGCCTGGGCTTGTCGATGATCTACGGCTTTGCCCAGCAGTCCGGTGGCCATGTAACCATTCACAGCGAGCCAGGCCAGGGCACATGCGTGCGCCTGTACCTGCCGCGCCTGCATGGCACCGCACTGGAAAGCAGCCTGCCGCAGCATTTGAGCGAAGCACCGGTGGCCCTGGCCGGCGAAGCCGTGGTGGTGGTGGAGGACGACCCGGCGGTGCGGATGCTGGTGGTGAATGTGTTGGATGAGTTGGGCTACACCGCCCACCAGGCCGCCGATGCGCGCACCGCCTTGCCACTGCTGGAATCGGATTTGCGCGTGGACCTGCTGGTGACCGACGTGGGCCTGCCGGGCATGAACGGCCGGCAACTGGCGGAAATCGCCCGTCAGCATCGGCCGGGCCTCAAGGTGTTGTTCATGACCGGCTATGCGGAAAAAGCCGCCGAACGCCAAGGCTTCCTGGAGGACGGCATGGACATGGTAGCCAAGCCATTTTCCATCGACCTGCTGGCCACCAAAATCCGCAGCATGATCAGCGTCGCCGAATGAGTTCAGGCATAATCGCGCGCCGTCGCACACCTGGTAGAGACCAATGAAAGCCCAAGCCCGTCATATCCTGGTGAAAACCAGTGAAGAAGCCGAACAACTCAAGCAGCGCATTGCCAAGGGCGAAGCCTTTGATGTGCTGGCCAAGAAGTACTCCACCTGCCCGTCGGGCAAGCGCGGGGGGGATTTGGGTGAAGTACGGCCGGGGCAGATGGTGGGAGCCATTGACGCGGTGATCTTCAAGAAGCCGGTGAAGGTGGTTCACGGGCCGATCAAGAGCAAGTTCGGGTATCACTTGGTGCAGGTGTTTTACCGGGACTGAGGGGTTGCCTTTAAATCGCTTTCGCGAGCAAGCCCGCTCCCACAGTTGACCGCATTTTATCTGAAGGAATGCAGTCGAATGTGGGAGCGGGCTTGCTCGCGAACCGCCAAAGGCGGCCATTCAACGAGGGATCAAGGCTCCTGACATTTGAATAACCCGACTCGCCAGTCGATGCCCGGCAATGGCGGCTTGTTCGGGCGAATTCCCTTTGAGCCGACCGGCCAAATACGCCGCACTGAACGAATCCCCCGCCGCCGTGGTATCCACCACCTTCTCAACCTTGACCGCTGGCACCGCAAACCGTTCGCCCGCGCAGCGAACCAAACACGCATCCGCGCCACGCTTGAGCACCACTTCCCCAATCGTCGGGTAGGCGGCAAACACCTGCTCGCTGTCGGCATAGCCAAACAAGGCCAACTCGTCGTCCTCGGTTAGCAGCGCCATATCCACCTGCGCCAATACCGTGTGATACGCCACACGCGCCGCCTCGACATTGGCCCACAGCCGCGGCCGGTAGTTGTTGTCGAATACCACTTTGCCGCCGCGCCGCCGGGTCTCGATCAGTGCTTGCAGCAAGCGCTCACGCCCGACCTCTCCCAGCACCGCCAGGGTGATGCCGCTGAAATACACCACGTCGTAGTCCGGCAACGCGGCCAGGATCGGCTCGGCGGCGGGCGTGGTGAAGCAGTCGCGCACAGCCGCTTCATTGCGCCAGTAAAGGAATTTGCGCTCGCCATTGGCATCGGTCTGGATGCAGTACAAACCCGGCAAGCGTCCGGGCAGGCGCTGGACCATGGACAGGCCAAGGCCTTCGTCGGTCCAACGCTGGCACATGGCGTCGCTGAAACTGTCGTCGCCCAGGGCGGTGACGTAGTCGACGTTGCCGGTATCGCCCAGCTCTCGGCGCAGGTACACCGCCGCGTTCAAGGTGTCGCCGCCAAAGCTTTGGTGCAGGCTGCCGTCGGCGCGGTGTTGCAGTTCGATCATGCATTCGCCGATGAGGGCGATTCTGGGGGTTGTGTTCATGCCTGAATCTCTGGTGTGGCTGATGGCCTCATCGGGGGCAAGCCCCCCTCCCACATTTGGAATGCATTTCAAGTGTGGGAGCGGGCTTGCTCGCGAAGGGAGCGACTCGGTCTAGAAGCAGGTGTGCAAGCTCTCGATCACCTGCAACTGCTCATCCACCAGGCAACCCACCTGCCACTTGTCAAAGGTCAGGCACGGATGGGACGTACCAAAGGAGATGATGTCGCCAATGCGCAACTCAACCCCCGGCGCCACGGTCATGAATGCATGCTGGTCCATCACCGCCGTGACCTTGCACGCGCTTACATCCTCCCCTTCGGCGGGCACAATACCGGCCTTGTAACGCTTGAGCGGCACCGGCAAACCGGCATCGTAGGCCACGTCGCGTTTACCAAGGGCAATCACGGCAAAACCGGGCTCGGGCAACGATTGCACATGGGCCCAGACTTCCAGCGCCGGGCGCAGGCCTTCGCTGAGGTCGCTGCGACGGTCGAGCACGCAGCATTGCGCCTCTTTGTAGATACCGTGGTCGTGGGCCACATAACTGCCCGGACGCAGCACACTGAGGAAGCGGCCAGCAGCGTTCTGTTCTTCGAAAGACTCGGCGATCAGGTCATACCAGGCCGAACCCGACGCGGTGACGATGGGCTTGGGCAGGTCGAACGAGCCGTTGTTTTGCAGGTCCACCGCCAGGCGCACCAGGCTGGCGGCAAACTCGCGGATGCCACTGATAGCGTGTTCGCCGTGAATCACCCCTTCATACCCTTCGATACCCGTAAGGGCCAGCGCGGGCTGGGCCTTGATCGCCTTGGCCAGCTCGCGCACTTGCTGCTCGCTGCGACAGCCACAACGCCCGCCTACCACGCCGTACTCGATCATGACGTTCAGGCGCAGGCCACGGGCGGCGAAGAACAGGCCCAGGTCGGCGACGTTGTCCGGGTGATCGACCATGCAGTGAAAGTCAAAATCCGGGTCGGCCAACAGGTCGGCGATCAACGCCATGTTCGGCGCGCCCACCAGTTGGTTGGCCATCAAGACGCGACGCACGCCACCGGCATAGGCGGCACGGGCCTGCACGGCGTTGGCCAGGGTAATACCCCAGGCACCGGCGGCGATCTGACGCTGGAACAGCGCTGGCATCATGCTGGTCTTGCCGTGGGGCGCCAGTTGCGCGCCACTGTTGCTGACAAACGCCTGCATCCAGCGAATGTTGTGCTCCAGGGCGTCGCGGTGCAGCACCAGGGCCGGCAGGCTGACGTCACGGACCAGGTGGGCACCGACGGCGGCGGCGCCCTTTTCAACGGCATTGATGGCAGACATGAAATGCTCCTATTCGTTGATGCGACGGGCCAGGTGGTTGGCGCTGTCAATCAACACCCGGCGATAGTCGTTGTAGTTTTTAATGGCATCGGCCCGTGGCGCGACGATGCACAACGTTGCAATGCTGATGCCCTGGGCGTCTCGCACCGGGGCGGCAAAGCAATGGGTAAAGGTGTCGGCCACGCTGTCGAAGGAAAAGAAGCCATCGAGGGTGGCCTGCCGGATCTGCGCCAGGAAGGTATCCAGTGGCAGGCGCTGGCCATCCGGCAGAATGAAGTCGTCGTGGTCGATCAGGTCGACGATTTGCTGGTCACTCAAGTGCCCCAGCAGCAGGCGCCCGGAGGCGGTCCAGGGGATGGGGGCGTTTTCGCCGATATCCGATGAGATGCGGAAATGCCGCTCCCCTTCGCGCATCAGCGCTACCGTGTATTTGCGCCCATTGAGCAGGCACATCTGCGCGGTTTCGTGGGTTTGGCTGACGATCTCCTGCAGGGCATGGTCGGCCTCGCGGGTCAGGTCGAAATGGCGCAAGTGCGCTTGGCCAAGGAAGTACAGCTGGCGACCGAGATAAACGTGCCCGTCCTTGCCCACGGTTTCCAGGATGCGTCGCTCCAGCAACGATGCGACCAATTCATAGACCGTGGACTTGGGGCTACCGATGCCACTGGCAATATCATTCGGGCGCAGGGGCTGGCCGATTTCCTTGAGAAAATCGAGAATATCGAATGCCCGGTCCAGGCCTTTGGCGCGGCGTTTGATGGTGTCTTCGGTCATGGCAATGGGCGTCCGGTCAAAGTTCTATGGTCTGGCTGCGATCCACTGTGGGAGGGGGCTTGCTCCCGATAGCGGTGTGTCAGCCAACACCTCTATCACTGGACCACCGCCATCGGGAGCAAGCCCCCTCCCACAGTTCTCATTCCACACTGGATCTTCAGTGGGCTCTAGATGCCGGCATTTAGCCTTTTTTCTTGTAGGCCACGCAATCAATCTCCACCTTGCAGTCCACCATCATATTGGCCTGCACACAGGCCCGCGCAGGCGCATGTTCGGGGGTGAAGTATTCGCCGAACACCTTGTTGAAGCTCCAGAAGTCACGCGGGTCTTCCAGCCAGACGCCCACGCGTACCACGTCCTTGAGTTCGTAGCCGGCTTCTTCGAGGATCGCCACCACGTTGCGCATGGTTTGCCGGGTTTGTTCGACGATGCCGCCGCTGATGATTTCACCGTCCACCGCCGGCACCTGGCCCGAGACGTAGAGCCAGCCGTCCGCTTCCACCGCACGGGCAAAAGGACGAGGCTGGCCGCCGCCGGCGGTGCTGCCGGTTCCGTAACGTGTAATGCTCATAAAATAGGCTCCTGATTAAAAACGAATGTTCTTCAAAAATTCCGCCAGGCGCGGCGACTGCGGGCGCTCGAAAATATCTTTCGAGGTGCCCTGCTCCTCGATACGGCCCTGGTTCATGAAGACGATCTTGTCCGACACTTCATAGGCAAAGCGCATTTCGTGGGTGACCAGCAACATGGTCATGCCCTCCTCCGCCAAGCCCTTGATCACACTGAGCACTTCGCCCACCAACTCCGGGTCCAGCGCCGATGTGACTTCGTCAAACAGCATCAAACTCGGGTTCATGGCGATGGCACGGGCAATCGCCACGCGCTGTTGCTGGCCGCCAGACAACTGGCCGGGGAAGTGGTTGCGCCGCTCCAAAAGGCCTACACGCTCCAGCCATTTTTCGGCCAGGGCCACGGCTTCGTCCTTGCCCATCTTCTTGACCTTGAGCAGGCCGAGGGTGACGTTTTGCAAGGCGGTCAAATGGGGGAACAGGTTGAACTGCTGGAATGCCATGCCGGTCATGGCGCGGTGCTGGGCAATCACCCGCTCAGGGTGACGCACGCGTTTGCCGGCAATTTCGCTGTAGCCGATGGACTCGCCGTCGAGGGTGATCTGCCCGCCCTGAAACTCTTCAAGCAGGTTCACACAGCGCAGCAACGTGGTCTTGCCCGAGCCGCTGGAGCCGATCAAGGTCACCACGTTGCCGCGCTGCATGGTCAGGTCAACGCCCTTGAGCACTTCGACCTCGCCGTACTGTTTGCGCAGGCCACGGATGTTGAGCAGCGGTTGGTTGGTGTGAGGTTGGTTCATGGCAAGGCCACCCGCTTTTCAATGTAGCGCCCGAATAACTCGATGGCGTAGTTGATGACAAAGAACAGAAAACCCGCGAACAGGTAGAACTCCAGGGTCATGAAGGTGCGTGCAATGACCTGCTGGGTACTGAGCAGCAATTCCGCCACGCCGATTACCGACAGCAAGGTGGAGGCCTTGACGATTTCCGTGGAGGAATTGACCCAGGTCGGCAATATCTGACGCAACGCCTGGGGCAGCAGCACATAGCCCAGGGACTGGTAGAACGTCAGGCCAATGGCCTTGCCCGCTTCCAGTTGCCCGCGGGGAATGGCTTGCAGCGCCCCACGCACGATCTCCGAAACATGGGAGCCGCAAAACAGCGTCAACCCCACCGCACCGGCCTGGAACGCGGTGATCTGCCAGCCGAGGGCCGGCAGCATGTAGAAGCAGGCCAGCACCAGCACAAACACCGGCGTGCCACGGATCAAATCCACATACAGGCGAAACGGTGCACGCATCCAGAACTTGCCGTAGGTCAGGATCAACCCGGCGACGATGCCGATCAGGGTGCCGAAGATAATCGCCAGCGCCGACACATAAACACTGGCCTGAAAGCCCGCCCACAGGGTATCCCGGGCAATCCACAACTCATGCAGCCAGCTTGGGGACTCGTACATGGAAGCCCTCCTTAACGACGGATCGCCAGACGCTGTTCCAAGTAACGGAGCAGCATGGCAATGAGGTAACAGGCAGCCACGTAGAGCGCGGTCGTGACCAGCCAGGTTTCGATCACCCGGTAGCTTTCGACGTTGATCTTGCGGGCGTAATAGGTCAGCTCCGGCACCGCGATGGCGGCGGCGAGCGAGGTGTCCTTAAACAGAGAAATAAAGTTGTTCGACAGCGCCGGCAGCACGTTGCGCAGCATCACCGGCACGGTGATGTAGGCGCGGATCCGCCACTCACCCAGCCCAATTGCCAACCCCGCTTCCCGCAGGCCCTTGGGAATATTCAACAGCCCGGCGCGGAACACTTCGGTCAGGTAGGCACCGGCGTACAACGACAAGGTGATGATGAACGAGGGGATTTTATCCAGGCGAATCCCGAGCGATGGCAACGCAAAGTAGATCAACAGGATCAGCACGAGGATCGGCGTATTGCGCACCACCGTCACATACACCGAGGCGAAGATTCGCAACGCACGGTGCTTGGACAGCATGGCAAACGCCATCATCAAGCCGATCACGCAGCCGATGGCGATCGACAGCAATGCCAGTTGCAGGCCCAGACCGAGCCCCGCCAGCAAGGTGTCGAAATCGCGCCAGACGGCGGCAAAGTTCAACTGATAGTTCATGGTCAGCAGTACCTGAATGGGGCGCCGGGACGGGCGCCCCGGTTATTCACTTGAATTCAACCGGGAAGCCAATGGCAGGTTCTGGCAGGTCCACACCAAACCATTGCTTGAACGAGGCCTTGTAGGTGGGGAACTCCACGCCGGTCATGGCTTCATGCAGGGCCGTGTTGACGAAGTTCAGCCAGTCCTGGTCGCCACGCTTGACCGCGCACGCATAGGTCTGCGGGCTCCAGGCGTAGGTGGGGCTGCGGTAGCGGCCGGGGTTTTGCACCATCAGGTACTTGACCGAAGACTGGTCGGTGGCGGCAGCATCGGCGCGGCCGGAGTTCACGGCCTGGTACATCAGGTCAACGCTGTCGTACTGATCGACCTTGGCCTTGGGCAGCGCCTGATGCACCAGCTCTTCGGCATACACGTTTTGCAGCACGGCCACGGTGACACCGTCGCCACCGGCTTGCAGGTCTTCGATCTCTTTGTACTTGCTGTTGTTGGGCAGCAGCAGGCCCACGCCTTCGCGGTAGTACGGCAGGGTGAACGCCACCTGCTGGGCACGGCTGGCGGTGACGGTGATGAACTGGCAACTCATGTCGACCTTGTTGGTGAGCAGGTTGGGAATGCGGGCGTCGGAGGACTGCACCACAAATTCGACTTTGCTCGGGTCGTTGAACAAACCTTTGGCCACAATGCGGCCGATGTCGATATCAAACCCCTGCAACTTGCCATCCGCTCCCTGGAAGTGCCACGGCGCATTGGTACTGCCTGTACCCACGATGAGATGCCCACGCTTGAGCACATCATCGAGCTTGCTGTCCGCCGCCTGCACAACGCTTGCGAGGGAAGCCGATGCGGCGAAGAGAAAAACACACGCTTTGAACACGGAAGGTCGGTGATGCATGACAAGCACTCCAGAAGTTGTGTATTCCGCTATACCGGAACTTAGTATGTAACAACGGAATAGACAGCAGAAAGTGTGCCATAGGCAGTAACGGAAAAACATGTCCGAAATAAACATCTTATAAATCAGCCAGATAAATAGCCCCGGCGAGCAAGGCGTTACGCCAGCAGCCACCACCGGCTTGCTACCCAGGGCCCCACATTGCGGTGACAGGCCCCACCCCAGTGCGCCACCAAGGCGTTACCCCGCACCGTTGCAGTGCGTGCAACCTATGGAAAATCCCTCCCACTGGACTAGCCTTGACGCAACCCTCTCGACAAGGATTGCCCCCCGATGAAGTGCCGTACCACCCTGGTTATGCTCTCCCTTCTACTGGCCGCCAGCGCCAACGCCAGTAATGACCGCCGTGAGTGCAAGGAGCAATTGCGCAAGCTCAACGCCGCCTTGAGCACCAACTACACCAGCCAGAACCACCACGGCTATCGCAAGGCCAAAGCCTCACGGGACAACGAGGAATACAAGAAATGCGCGAGCCAGGCGCGCAAGGAGCGGGAACGCCTGGAGCGCGACAGCAACCTGTGAAGGTTGACAGTAGACGGTTGTCACACCCCGGCTTAGCGTTGGCAGACCCCCTCACCACCAAAGGGAGATCGCCATGGGGATTGCTACCACCGTCATCGCCAATGCCGAGGATTTTCAGCGGGTACTGAAAACAACTCACCCAGTGTTCCTGCTGTTTGTTTCGCAGCATTGCCCCGCCTGTGCCGATGCCGGCCCCTTGTTCGAGCTGATCGCCAGCAAATATCCCCGGGTCGTGAGCCTGGTGCTCGATTGCGCTGAAACCCCCAGGCACCTCGAAGTGACCGGCACACCGACCCTGCTGATCTACCTGGACGGCGTGCTGATGGAGAAACTCAAGGGCTTCGGCCCGGAAGACGGCCAGGCCGAACGGGTGGAGAAAACGTTCAAGCGCTACGCCAAGGCCGGTCGGCCGGTCAGGCGCGAGCGAAGGACGGAGAAACCCTGAACCAGGCATTGATCAAGGCGGACCAGGCGCTGTATGTGTCAAAGCACGGCAAAGGATCGCGCTGCTTTTTACAACCCTGCCTAAGGCCGCTCACCCTCCATTCGCGCGCCAAACCCACCTTTGAATTTGCCCAATCGCAAAAGCTGATGATTGAAAATGACGGCGGCTCCCTGGATGCCGCGCAACTGCAGGTCGGCCAGTCGAAGTCTGGTCAGTGGAACGCCTGTGCGCTGGTACGCAATGTACCGACCCGCGTGACCATGGTGTTCCAACCCGTGCGCGGGAAGCTGGAGAGCATCCCGGCACTCAAGATCAGGTTTCGCAGCCTCAAAGGTGAGGACAATGTGGTGAAGTTCAGCGGTGTGGCGATTAACTGAGGGGATCGCGCTGCAGGCTGACCTGCGTCACCCGCCGATCTTCCACCACCGCCACGCTCAAGCGCCAGCCCTCATGCACCAGGCTGTCACCCACCACCGGCAGGCGATCCAATAGGCTCATCACCAGGCCCGCCAGGGTCTGGTAGTCCTCGGTGGCCACAGCCTGGAAACCCGTGCGCTGGCGGACCTGGTTGAGGTTCAAGGCGCCATTGGCCAGAAAGCCTTCGCCCTCCTCGACAATGTCCGGCCCCTCGATTTCGCTGGCATCGGGTAGCTCACCGGCAATGGACTCGAGAATGTCGGTCATGCTCAACACCCCCATGAAGTCGCCGAATTCGTTGATCACAAAGGCGATGTGGGTCGATTCCTGGCGCATCTGCTCCAAGGCGTTGAGCACCGAGAAACTGTCCAGCAGGTTGATGGCCCGGCGCGCCAGGTGCTCCAGGTTTGGCTCGTTGCCGGCCAGGTACTCCTTGAGCAACTCCTTCTTGTGCACAAAACCCAGGGGCTCATCCACCGCGCCGTTACGAATCAACGGCAGGCGTGAGTAGGAGGAGTGCATCAGCTTCAGGCGGATGCTCTCGGGGTCGTCGGCCAGGTCGATGTAGTCAACCTTGGCTCGTGGCGTCATCAGGCTGCGGATCGGCCGCTCGGCCAATTGCAGCACGCCGCTGATCATCACCCGCTCGCGGCGGTCAAACAGCGGGCCTTGCATCGCATCCGGCTCGCCCAGCAGGTCGGCAACGTCTTCACCCACCTCTTCCACCGCCAGGCTGCGGCCACCCAGCAAGCGCATTACCGCATGGGCAGTCCGCTCACGGATCGGCAATGCACCCTGCGCCGACTTCTTGCGACGGGCGCGGGCAATCTGGTTGAACACCTCGATCAGGATCGAGAAGCCAATGGCCGCGTACAGGTAGCCCTTGGGAATATGGAAGCCCAAGCCTTCGGCGGTCAGGGCAAAACCGATCATCATCAAGAAGCCCAGGCACAGCATGATTACCGTTGGGTGCGCGTTGACGAAGCGGGTCAGCGGCTTGCTCGCGATAATCATCAGGCCGATGGAAATGATCACGGCGATCATCATCACCGCCAGCTCGTCCACCATGCCCACGGCGGTAATCACCGCGTCCAGGGAGAACACCGCGTCGAGCACCACGATCTGCGCCACGATGGGCCAGAACATCGCGTAGGCCACGTTGCCGGTGCGTTGAGCCACATGCCCCTCAAGGCGCTCGTGCAATTCCATGGTGGCCTTGAACAACAGGAACACACCGCCAAACAGCATGATCAGGTCACGCCCGGAGAAGCTCTTGTCGAACACTTCGAACAGCGGCTGGGTGAGGGTCACCAACCAGGAAATACTCGCCAGCAGGCCAAGGCGCATCAGCAACGCCAGGGACAAACCGATCAACCGCGCGCGGTCGCGCTGCTCCGGCGGCAGTTTGTCCGCCAGGATCGCAATAAACACCAGGTTGTCGATGCCCAGTACCAGTTCCAGCACAATCAAGGTCAACAGGCCGAGCCAGGCCGTTGGATCCGCTAACCATTCCATTTATTTCAGTCTCTTCAGTCAGTGTTCAGAATGCCGGGCACGGCAAGGCGCGGTCAGTGGACCGGTACAAGGCTAGCAGTCGGAATACGGGGTGCTTGAGCGGGAACGGCGGCAGCGGGTGTCTTGGGGAAAGACGACTGGGGGGCTCCGAGAGGGTGTTCATGCAAATCCTGCAACAAGAAAAGGACTTGAATCGTACAGTTGAAACGGAAAATTCCCACAGAGCAAAACTATTACAAGATCTGTAAGCTGCAAACCGCCAACCTGATCAAATGATCATTTGATGAAATTAATATCAGCAAGCACACAACAAATATCATGCCAATTATTTAGAAAATCCCGACAAAAGCTCGGAAAACGTCTTTTTTTGGGTTTAAGGCAAAAGAATTTGACTGATCAGATTTTCATTTGATAAACATGTGTGCACAACAAGGCAATGAATGAACGACTGACTACAACAATAAATGGGGTGCTCATCATGAAACTTGGTATGACCTTCGCCGCCGCTGCGGCCCTTTCTCTCCTCTCCACCAGCATCGCCCTGGCTGCCGACGGCAAGACCTACAAGGTCGGCGCTGCGGTCTACGGCCTCAAGGGCCAGTTCATGCAGAACTGGGTGCGCGAGCTCAAGGAGCACCCCGCCGTCAAAGACGGCACCGTGCAGCTAACGGTGTTTGACGGCAACTACGATGCGCTGACCCAGAACAACCAGATCGAAAACATGGTGACCCAGCACTACGACGCCATCCTGTTCGTACCCATCGATACCAAAGCCGGCGTCGGCACGGTGAAGCAGGCCATGAGCAACGATGTGGTGGTGATCGCCTCGAACACCAAGGTTGCCGACCCGTCCGTGCCGTATGTCGGCAATGACGATGTGGAAGGTGGCCGCCTGCAGGCACAGGCCATGGTGGACAAGCTCAACGGCAAGGGCAACGTGGTGATCATCCAGGGCCCGATTGGCCAGTCGGCGCAGATCGACCGGGAAAAAGGCGAGCTGGAAGTATTGGGCAAACACCCCGATATCAAGATCATCGAGAAAAAGACCGCCAACTGGGACCGCGCCCAGGCCATGACCCTGACCGAAGACTGGTTGAACGCCCACCCCAAGGGCATCAACGGCGTAATCGCGCAGAATGACGACATGGCCCTCGGCGCCGTGCAGGCCCTGAAATCCCATGGCCTGACCTCCAAGGATGTGCCCGTCACCTCCATCGACGGCATGCCGGACGCCATTCAGGCCGCCAAGAAAGACGAAGTCACCACCTTCCTGCAGGACGCCCAGGCCCAGTCCCAGGGCGCACTGGACGTGGCCTTGCGCGCCTTGACCGGTGACGACTACAAACCCAAGTCAGTGATCTGGGAACGCTACGCCAAGGACGTCAAATGGGGCGATGGCACCGCGAAGAACTACATCCTGCCCTGGGTGCCGGTGACCAATGCCAATGCCGACGCGCTGTACAAGCAAGTCAGCGGCGCCAAATAACCCGTTGCCGGTTGACCGCTCCCGCAGCGGGAGCGGCTCGCTCATCTTTGCCGTGAGGTCTACCATGTCCACCGTCACCGAACGCCCGCAGGAACAGCTGTCCCCGACCATCCCGAAAACCATGCAGGCGGTGGTCTGCCATGGCCCGGAAGACTACCGGCTGGAAACCGTCGACGTGCCCATCCCCGGCCCTGAAGAGATCCTGACCAAGGTCGAGCTGTGTGGCATCTGCATGGGCGACATCAAGACCTACCGGGGTGCTCCCTCGTTCTGGGGCGATGCCGAGCAACCCCGCTATGTAAAACCACCGATGATCCCTGGCCATGAGTTCGTGTGCCGCGTGGTCGCCCTGGGCCCCGGCGCAGAAAAGCGCGGCGTGAAGGTCGGTGATCGGGTCATCTCCGAACAGATCGTGCCCTGCTGGGGTTGCCGCTTCTGCAACCACGGCCAGTACTGGATGTGCCAGAAGCACGACCTCTATGGCTTCCAGAACAATGTGCAGGGCGCCATGGCCCAATACATGATCTTCACCAAGGAAGGCATCATCCACAAAGTGCCGGACTCCATTGCGCCGGACGAAGCGATATTGATCGAACCCCTCGCCTGTTCCCTGCATGCGGCTGAACGCGCCAATGTGGACTTTGACGATGTGGTGGTGGTCGCCGGTGCCGGCACACTGGGCCTTGGGATCATCGGCGCGGTGCGCATGCGCAACCCCAAGAAACTCATCGTGCTGGACATGAAACCCGAACGCACCGCCCTCGCCCTGCGCATGGGCGCCGACGAAGTGTGGAACCCGGCGCAAGTGGACGTTTTGGCGAAGATTCGCGAGATCACCGAGGGTTATGGATGCGACATCTACATCGAAGCCACCGGTCATCACAAAGCGGTGAACCAGGGCCTGGCGATGCTGCGCAAGCTGGGACGCTTTGTGGAATTCAGCGTGTTCAATGACGAGGCCACGGTGGACTGGTCGATCATCGGCGACCGCAAGGAACTGGATGTACTTGGCTCGCACCTGGGGCCGTACATGTACCCGCGCGCCATCGACTTTATCGGCAACCGCAAGATCGATATGCGCGACGTGGTCACCCACAAATTTGCCCTGGCGGACTTCAAGGAAGCGTTTGCGGTGATGGAGCGTGGCGACAAGTCGCTGAAGGTTGTGCTGGAGCCCTAAACATCACATGAAAACAATGTGGGAGGGGGCTTGCCCCCGATGAGGGAGTGTCAGTTGATACATTCATCACTGACCCACCGCCATCGGGAGCAAGCCCCCTTCCACAAGGATCACCTACATTTGCTGGATTGGGTTACCAAAACCGCTGCTGGGTCAGACGGCTCCACCAGGTCAACAGCACCCGATCCACCGACCCACTGGCCGCCAAGCCCACGCGCTCCTGCAAGCTCTTGCGCTCGGCATAGTGCAGGTGGAACACCTCGGCCGTCTTGGCCTTGGTGGCCAGGTATTCGTCACTGGTCTGCAGTTCGTCCACCAGTTGTTTGTCCAAGGCAGCAACACCCAACCACACCTCACCGGTCGCCACGTCATCAATCGCCAATTGCGGGCGATAGCGCGACACGAAGTTCTTGAACAGTTGATGGGTAATGTCCAGGTCTTCCTGGAACTTCTCACGGCCCTTCTCGGTGTTTTCGCCAAACACGGTGAGGGTGCGCTTGTATTCACCGGCAGTGAGCACTTCAAAGTCGATGTCATGCTTTTTGAGCAGGCGGTTGACGTTGGGCAACTGCGCCACCACGCCGATGGAGCCGAGGATGGCAAACGGTGCGCTGATGATCTTCTCGCCGATGCACGCCATCATGTAGCCGCCGCTGGCTGCGACCTTGTCGATGCACACCGTCAGGGGCACGCCCGCCTGGCGGATTCGCGCCAGTTGCGAAGAAGCCAGGCCGTAGCTGTGAACCATGCCGCCGCCGCTTTCCAGACGCAGCACCACCTCGTCCTTGGGTGTCGCCAGGCTCAGCAGCGCAGTGATTTCGTGGCGCAGGCTCTCGGTGGCCGAGGCCTTGATATCGCCGTCAAAATCCAGCACGAACACCCGTGGCTTGGCCTCGGGCTTGTGCTTGCCCTTCTTCTTTTCTGCCTTGGCTTCGGATTTGCGCAAAGCCTTGAGCTGGTCCTTGTCGAGCAGGGTCGACTCCAGGCGCTCACGCAGGCCCTTGTAGAAATCATTGAGTTTGCTGACCTGCAATTGGCCGGCGGATTTGCGGCGACCTTTGCTGCGCAGGGCTGCGAAGCTGATCAATACCACCAGAATAGCGACCACCAGTGTGACGGTCTTCGCCAGAAAGCTCGCGTATTCGGCCAGAAAATCCATGTTGCTCCTTACAGTTGCAGTGCGCCACGCGCGGAATGGCCCAAGCATACCGGCGGCACCGCGTTCGAGCCAGTGATCAAACCGCCAGCAATGCAGGGCTCCAACGAGCTTTTAAAACAAGCGTATGTTTTTTCATTGACAGGCCGCAGGCATCCTCATAACCTCGCCAGACTTTCAACGTACCGGGAAAACGGACGTGGGCAGCATCTATCTGATTCGACATGGCCAAGCCTCCTTCGGTGCAGACGACTACGACGTACTGTCCCCCGTTGGCGTGGAGCAAGCCCAAGTGCTCGGCCGCCACCTGGCGGACATGGGCCTGGTGTTCGACCGTTGCGTGGCCGGCGACCTGCGCCGCCAGCAACACACCGCCACCGCCGCTTTCGATCAATACCGTACGCTTGGCCTGCCGGTGCCGGCGCTGGAAGTCGACAGCGCCTTCAACGAATTCGATGCCGACGCTATCATCCGCGCCCTGCTCCCCGACCTGCTCGACAGCGAACCCGACGCCCTGGAGATCCTGCGCAATGCCGCGCACAACCGCAGCGAATTCCAGCGCATCTTCGCCCTGATCATCGAGCGCTGGCTGGCGGGCACCTACGACCCGCCAGGCCTGGAAAGCTGGCTGGGGTTTGTCGAGCGCGTCCAGGGTGGCCTGCAACGCTTGCTTGAAGCGGCCGACAACTCGCAGAAGATCGCAGTATTTACCTCCGGCGGCACCATCACCGCCCTGCTCCACCTGATTACCCGAATGCCTGCCGCCCAGGCCTTCGAGCTGAATTGGCAAATTGTTAACACCTCGCTCAACCAGCTGAAATTCCGTGGTCGCGAGGTGGCACTGGCTTCCTTCAACAGTCATGCACACCTGCAACTGTTGAAGGCGCCGCAGCTCATCACGTTCCGATAAGCTGCGGCCAACCGTGACCCCAAGGTCACTGGACTCTACCCTAAAGGATCGAAACCATGACTGACGTAGCCAACGCTGTAGAAGCAATGAAAGCCAAATTTGACCCAAGCGCCGCTGCCGGCCTGGATCTGGTTTTTGGCTTCCGTATCGATGAATCTCAGCACTTCTCGCTGGTGGTCAAGGATAAAACCTGCGAACTGCTGGAAGGTGAAAACCCAGACGCCCAAGTGACCCTGGTCATGGACGGCGACACCATGAAAGGCCTCGTCAGCGGCGAAACCGACGGTATGCAGGCCTTCATGGCTGGCAAGCTGCGCGCCGAAGGCGACATGATGCTGGCCATGAAGCTGAGCGAACTGTTCCCATCCTGATTCACGGGTAACCCTGAATCCCTGCGGAGCGGGCTCGTGTGGGAGCGGGCTTGCTCGCGAATGCGGTGTATCAGTTGACCAATCCATGACTGACACGCCGCATTCGCGAGCAAGCCCGCCCCCACATTTGGTTCATCCACACCTTAGGTCTTTGCCTGTAGCAACAACGCCACCAACGCACTCCACCCCGTCTGATGTGACGCCCCCAACCCACGCCCGGTCTCCCCATGAAAATACTCATGGAACAGCACCAGGTCGCGGCTCGCCGGGTCAGCCTCCAACTGCGCATACCCCGCCATCGATGGCCTCAAGCCATTTTCATCCCTTAGAAACAACCCGATCAGGCGCTCGCTGAGGCTGTCAGCTACCTCCTCCAGAGATGCCAGATACCCGCTGCCCGTCGGATACTCCACTGAGAAGTTGTCCGCGTAGTAGCGGTGAAACTCGCGCAAGGATTCGATCAGCATGTAGTTCACCGGCATCCACAACGGCCCGCGCCAATTGGAGTTGCCGCCGTACAGCCGCGAGTCGGATTCGCCTGGTTGGTAGCTGGCGCAAAGCGTGTTGCCATTCATCTTCAACGCCAGGGGTTGCTCGGCGAAGGCCTTGGACAGTGAGCGCACGCCAAATGCCGATAAAAACTCGCGGTCATCCAACATGCGCCGCAGCAGATCCTTGGTGCGCTCACCGCGCAGCAATGCCAGCAGCAAGCGATTGCCTTGCCCCGGCTCATTCCAGCGCGACACGAGTTTGGCCAGGTCCGGCCGATGCTTCATAAAACCCAGCAAGCGCTCACGCAACCCGTCCAGACCTTCATGTTCGCGTTGCTCCAGCACCAACACTGCAAACAGCGGCATCAAGCCGACGATGGAGCGCAGGCGCACGGGTTCGTTCTCACCATCGGGGCGATGCAGCACGTCGTAGAAAAACAGGTCCTGTTCATCCCACAAGCCTTCGGCGCTGTCGTCGACGCGGTTGATGGCGCCGGCGATATACAGGAAGTGCTCGAAAAACTTCACCGCAATATCCACGTACACGCCGTTACGCTTGGCCAGTTCCAGGGCTATGCGCATCAGGTCCAGGGCATAGGCGGCGACCCATGCGGTACCGTCGGCCTGATCCAACTGGTAACCCGGCGGCAACGTGGCCGAGCGGTCGAACAAGGCGATGTTGTCCAGCCCCAGAAAACCACCTTGGAACAGGTTGCGCCCCTCGGCGTCCTTGCGGTTGACCCACCAGGAAAAATTCAGCAGCAGCTTGTGAAAGATCCGCTCCAGGAAATCCATATCGCCTACGCCGTTCAGCGCCTTGTCCTGCTGATACACCCGCCAACTGGCCCAGGCGTGTACCGGTGGGTTGGCGTCGTCGAAACGCCACTCGTAGGCCGGCAACTGGCCATTGGGGTGCATGAAGCGGTCCTTCACCAGCAACAGCAGTTGTTGCTTGGCGTAACCCGGATCGATCAGCGCAAAGGCCACCGCCTGGAAGCCTTGGTCCCACGAGGCATACCACGGGTACTCCCAGGTGTCGGGCATGGAGAGGATGTCGAAGTTGGACAAGTGCCTCCAATGGGTATTGCGGATATGCAGGCGCTCGGGCGGCGGCGCGGGCTGGGCCGGGTCGCCGTCGAGCCATTGATTGACGTCGAAATAGTACAGCTGCTTGGACCACAACAACCCCGCCAATGCCTGACGCTGCACGTTACGCGCATCCTCAGAAGCAATGCCGTGCTGCAAGGCGGCGTAGAAGTCATCGGCCTCCTGGCGGCGGCGTTCGAAGAGCTTGCGGGCGTTGACCTGAGCTGCGTCCACGGGAGAAAAACGCAGATACAGGATTTTGCTCTGCAGGCCCGCCAGTTCGAGGATAAAGCGCGCGGCCACCTTGGTGCCGCGGTCACGGCGGATCGCCGCTTGATCACCACCCACCACGTAGTCGTTGATCCCATCCTTGAACGGCCCCGGCGCCGGTTGCCCGTCCAGCCGAGGCAGATTGCTGTCGTTTTCGCAGAACAGCCATTCCACAGCTTCCTGGCCCCAGGCACTGAGGTGGCGGTCAGGCAACTCATGATGGCGGGCAAGCACATATTCGCCCGCCATTTGCAACTGGGGCTTGGGCGCATCAACGGTCCAGCTCCAGTCATTGCGCGCCCACAACTGGGGCAGCACTTGCAAGCGCGTGGGCTGCTGCGAGCGGTTATGCACGGTGACCCGCATAAAAATATCGTCGGGTTCATGCTTGGCGTATTCAACGCAGACGTCGCAATAGTGGTTGTCTTCGAACACCCCGGTATCGAGGATTTCGTACTCGGCATCCTCCAGGCCACGGCGGGCGTTCTCGGAGATCAGGTCGGCATAGGGGAACGCGGCATGGGGATATTTGTAGAGCATGCGCATGTAGGCATGGCTCGGCACACCATCGACGAAAAAGTACAGTTCCTTGACGTCTTCACCGTGGTTGCCCTCGGCGTTGTTGAGGCCAAACAGGCGCTCCTTGAGGATGCTGTCGCGCTCGTTCCACAGGGCCAGGCCCAGGCACCAGCGTTGTGCCTTGTCGCTGAAACCGGCCAGGCCGTCCTCGCCCCAGCGGTAGGCGCGGCTGCGGGCATGTTCATGGGGGAAGTACGCCCAGGCATCGCCATCGGCGCTGTAGTCTTCGCGCACCGTGCCCCATTGGCGTTCACTTAAGTAAGGCCCCCACTCGCGCCAACGCTCGGCCTGTTGGGTTGCCAGGCGCTGGCCTTCAATCGTGTCGAGCATTTCGGTTTACGGGCGTGGCCGTCATTGGGTCCTCCCTCTCCTACACAGTGAGGAGCAGTGTAGAACCCATCCACGCCCGTATGCACATGAAGGTTTAGAAGATCGCGTAGGTGTAGTTGAAGATCAGGCGGGTTTGATCCTGGTCGGCAGTGCCGGTGTTTTTGCCGTGATAGGTGCCGGTACGCAAGGTAGTACCGAAGCCTTTCAGAGGACCGGCCTGCACCACGTAGTCCAGACGGAAATCGGTTTCATTTTCCTTCTGGTCAGGGCCACCGGCAGTGGCGGACTTGATGTCTTTACCGTCCAGGTAAGCCACCGACGCCTTCAGGCCCGGGACATAGGCCTTGAAGTCATAGGCGTACTGGCCAAAATTGACCTGCTCACCCGCGCGCGAGAACTGGCCCACCACAGCATCGGTAAACAGGTAAAAGTCGCTGCCGCCCGCGCCCTGTGCGTGTGGGTCGGCAAGGCTGCCCTGGTTGACCCAGACGAAACCGCC
This sequence comes from Pseudomonas kairouanensis, assembly GCF_004682055.1. Lineage (GTDB taxonomy): Bacteria > Pseudomonadota > Gammaproteobacteria > Pseudomonadales > Pseudomonadaceae > Aquipseudomonas > Aquipseudomonas kairouanensis. The sequence goes on from NZ_QUZU01000007.1 coordinate 135,150, forward strand.
ATCCCCGCCCACGCCGATATGGCCGAGCATCAGGCTGCTGCCCCCCAACTGATAGGTGAAGGCCGCACTGTAGGTTTTGTTGTCCACTTCACCTGCGTGCTTGGCATAACCACCGTTGTTGTTGAACTTGTAGCCAGTTTCGCCATTCTGGCCATCGTTGGTGCTGTCGAAGTAACGCAGGTCGGTCTTGAACGATTGATCATTGCCCAGGGGCAGTACATGGACCAGGCCGACATAGTTCTGTTTGTAGAAGTCCTCAAGGTTGGCGTAGTAATACTGCAACGTCAGGTTTTTCGCGATGGCGTTGTCGGAAGAGCCAAAGGGTTTGTAATCCACACCGCCAAATTTGAAGCTGTTGCTGTCGCGGGTGCCGCCGGCCACGCTCAAGCCGGTGGAGTTGCTCGACGCACGGCCCTGGGCGTGGTTCAGCTCACCGCCGGTAAAGGTCACGTTGGGAATATCGTTCGAGGTCAGGATGCCGCCATCAAAGGTTTGCGGTGCGACGCGGCTGTCATTGGACACCAGGATCGGCAGCACCGGCGCCAAGCCGCCACCCACATGCAACTCGGTCTGGGAAATACGGAACTTCACGTTACCCGCCGCACGCCCGAAGGAGTCGGCAGGTTCAGTGCCGTTGTTCTTGGTCGGGAAGAAGCTGTTGCCATTACCCGACAGGCCTGCACCTGCGGTGTGGCCATCACCACCGTCCAGGCGCAATGCACCAAAGGCCATCACATCGAAACCGACGCCCAGGGTGCCCTGGGTGTAGCCGGACTTGTAGTCAAAGCGCAGCGCCGTGGCGGTTTCGCGCAAATCGTTGTTGGTGCCCGAGCGGTTATCGGCGCTGTAGTACATGGTCCGTGAACTGACAGCCGCATGGCTGTCTTCCAGGAACCCACTGTGCCCGGTGCCCGTCCCCAAGGAGCCGAGCCCAAAATCATCAGCGTAAACCTGTTGCGCAAGAACGGCGGCGGCGATCGACAGCGCCAGTGTAGAAATCTTCATTAATGACGGCCCCTAAACATTTTTTTATGTGTGTGATGTGCATAACGGCGTTTTCATCCTTGCAAACGTGACGATTCTTTCATGCCGAACGGGGCGAACTCCGTGAAGAATTAGTTAGGAAAACCGGGGGTAAAATGAAAGTTCGCGCAGGCCGTTTTTTGTCATATCCCGGTCATGTCATTCATTTGCAGAATGAAGTCCTGAGGAATCTTCGTTTGCACGGTTAACGCCTGCCCAACAAAATCCAGGCATCGGCCAATTCCACCACCGTCGTCATCAGGAATTTTTCTATGCACACCAGCGCACATGTCAGCCCCGACGAGATCCGCAAGGGCTTTTCCAAGGCCATGTCCGATATGTACCGGGATGAAGTACCGCTGTATGGCGCGTTGATGACGCTGGTGGCCGAGACCAATACCCAGGTGCTCGACAACGCGCCAGGCCTTGCGCAGCAACTGCAACGCACCGGCGAAATCCAGCGCCTGGACATGGAGCGCCATGGCGCCATTCGTGTGGGCACCGCCGACGAATTGGCCACTATCGCGCGCCTGTTCGCGGTGATGGGCATGCAACCGGTGGGGTACTACGACCTGACGCCAGCCGGAGTACCCGTGCACTCCACCGCGTTTCGCGCCGTGCATGAACGCGCCTTGCAAACCAGCCCGTTTCGAGTGTTCACCTCCTTGCTGCGCCTGGAACTGATCGAAAACCCAGACCTGCGCGCCTTTGCCGAGACTGCCCTGGCCAAGCGGGCGATCTTCACTCCCGGCGCCCTGGCGCTGATCGAACAAGCGGAAAAACACGGCGGCCTGAACGCCACCGACGCGGAGGCGTTTATCCGCCAGGCCCTGGAAACCTTTCGCTGGCACCACACCGCCACCGTCACCCGCGCCCAGTACCAGCAACTGAGCGACCAGCACCGCCTGATTGCCGATGTGGTGGCCTTCAAAGGCCCGCACATCAACCACCTCACCCCGCGTACCCTGGACATCGACCAGGTGCAGGCGGCCATGCCAAGCAAAGGCATTACCCCCAAAGCCGTGATCGAAGGCCCACCGCGCCGCCGTTGCCCGATCCTGCTGCGCCAAACCAGCTTCAAGGCCCTCGACGAACCCATCGCCTTCAGCGACGCCCAAGGCAGCCACAGCGCACGCTTCGGTGAAATCGAACAGCGCGGCGTGGCGCTCACTCCCAAGGGCCGCGCCCTCTACGACCAATTGCTCAACGCCGCCCGCGACGAACTCGGCGCATCCCCCAATGAGGGCAACGCTGCGCGCTACGTGCAGTTGATGGAGCAACACTTTGAAGCCTTCCCGGACACCCACGTCGAAATGCGCGAACAGGGCCTGGCCTACTTTCGCTATTTCCCTACCGAACAGGGGTTGGCCGCACGGGGTACAGCCGATCAACCCCACACGCTGGGCACGCTGATCGCGGCGGGCCATGTGGAGGTGGAACCCTTGGTGTACGAGGATTTCCTGCCGGTGAGTGCGGCGGGGATTTTTCAGTCAAACCTGGGGGATGCTGCGCAGAACCACTATGGGGTCAATTCGAACCGGGTGGAGTTCGAAAAAGCGCTGGGGCGCTCAACGATTGATGAACTGGGACTCTATGAAAAGACGCAGCAGCGCTCTATCGATGAATGCATCCGAGCACTGCTGACCTAGCAATGTACGTGGCGAGGCAGCCTGCTCCCTCGCCACAACCATGGCGCTAACCCAAGCGTTCCACAATCTCGTCTTTGACCAGCAAGCGTTTTTTCTTGAGTTTCTCCACTTCCTCATCGCTGGCTTTGGACGACTCCGCCTCCAGCACCTCCCCGTCAGCGGCATCGTACTTATCGAGCAGCGAGTCCAAACGCTTGTCCCCCGCCCTGCGTTCGTGAACGACTTCCTTGCTCAACCCCAAGTCCTGATACAGGTCGTGTTTCACTGGCATGGCGTACCTCCGCAAGTTGATCAATGGCTTACGCCCTAGAAACTAGACCATTGCACAGGGTCTTGTCATGTTTGAGATCAATACGCCCCGTTCGTCGTGGCGCGCGGGATCGGATCAAACCTTTGCCTTGCCCTGCCCTCCACTCTAGATAGCCACCCGAGGGAGACCGGTTTCATGACTCACGCCGCCACCGCTGTCGACACCCAGTGCATCAATACCCTTCGTACCCTGGCGATGGACGCCGTGCAAAAGGCCAATTCCGGCCACCCGGGTACGCCCATGGGCCTGGCGCCGGTGGGGTATACGCTGTGGAGTCGCTTCCTGCGCTACCACCCGGAGCATCCCGACTGGCCCAACCGCGACCGCTTTGTGTTGTCGGTGGGGCATGCCTCGATGCTGCTGTATTCGCTGTTGCATCTGGCCGCAGTGGTCGAGATTGACGCCCATGGCCAGCGCTCTGGCGCGCCGGCCATCAGCCTGGACGATATCAAGCAGTTCCGGCAAATGGGTTCCAAGACGCCGGGCCATCCCGAGTACCGCATGACCACGGGCGTGGAAACCACCACCGGCCCCCTTGGCCAGGGGTGTGCCAACAGCGTGGGCATGGCCATGGCCGGGCGTTGGCTGGGTGAGCGGTTCAACCGTGACGATCAGGCGCTGTTCGACTACAACGTCTACACCCTGTGCGGTGACGGCGACATGATGGAAGGCATCAGCAGTGAAGCCGCATCGATGGCCGGCCACCTGAAGCTGGATAACCTGTGCTGGCTCTACGACAACAACACCATCAGCATCGAAGGCCACACCGAGCTGGCGTTCAGCGAGGACGTGATCAAGCGCTTCCAGGCCTACGGCTGGCACACCCTGCACGTCACCGATGCCAATGACCTACAGGCACTCAGCGGCGCGCTGGAGAGCTTCAAGACCCATCGCGGCGCCCCGACCCTGATCGTGGTCGACAGCGTGATCGGCTACGGCTCGCCCCATAAACACAACACCGCCTCCGCCCACGGCGAACCCTTGGGCGATGAAGAAATTCGCCTGACAAAGGCGGCGTATGGCTGGCCTGAGGACGCCCATTTCCTGGTCCCTGATCAAGCACGCACGGTTTTACGCGATGCCTTGAAGGAACGGGCCGATCCGCTTTACCAACAGTGGCAGAGCACCCTGTCCACGCTCGACCCGCAATTGGCCGACGAACTGCAGCGCATGCGCGCAGGGCATATGCCCGAGCAGTGGCAGGCGCAACTGCCCCGCTTTGCTACCGATGCCAAGGGTGTGGCCAGCCGTGCCTCGGGGGGCGAAGTGTTGAACGCGTTCGCTCAGCAGATCCCCTGGCTGCTGGGGGGGTCGGCAGACTTGTCGCCTTCGACCAAGACCAACCTCACCTTTGACGGTGCCGGGCGTTTCAGTGCCGACGACTACAGCGGGCGCAACCTGCATTTCGGTATTCGTGAGCACGCCATGGGGGCGATTGCCAATGGCATGGCGCTGTCCTATCTGCGGCCGTATACCTCGACCTTCCTGGTGTTTAGCGACTACATGAAACCGCCGATCCGCCTGGCGGCCATTATGGAATTGCCAGTGGTGTTCGTGTTCACCCATGACTCGATTGGCGTGGGTGAGGATGGCCCCACGCACCAGCCTATCGAGCACCTGACCCAACTGCGCGCGACACCAGGGCTGCTGACCCTGCGCCCCGGCGATGCCAATGAAACCCTGGAGCTATGGAAAGTGGCGCTGGCGCAGACGCATCGGCCCAGTTGCATGGTGTTGTCGCGCCAGGCATTGCCGACGTTGGATCGCACAAAATACGCATCGGCATCTGGAGCAGCCAAGGGCGCCTATGTCCTGGCAGCAGCGGACAACCCTGAAGTATTGCTGTTGGCGACCGGCAGTGAAGTCGGCCTTGCGGTGGCGGCCTATGAGCAACTCAAGGCCGAAGGTGTTGCTGCACAGGTCGTTTCAATGCCCAGTTGGGAGCTATTCGAAGACCAGGACCAAGCGTATCGCGACAGCGTATTGCCGCCAGCGATAAAGGCCCGGGTCGTGGTGGAACAGGCCGGCCCCTTGGGGTGGGACCGTTATGTGGGACAGACCGGGGCCAAGGTCGTGATGAACAGCTTTGGCGCGTCGGCACCGTTGGCCAAGTTGCAGGAGAAGTTTGGGTTCACCGCCGAAAATGTGGCCAAGCAAGCCAAGGCCCAGATCCAACTCGCCCAATGTTGATCCATGCCAGGCCGAGAAACTGACTACACCACTGCCCCCCCTGTGGGAGCGGGCGTGCTCGCGCAAGCGGTGGGTCAGTCGCCACAGTTGCTGGCTGACCCTGCGCTTTCGCAGGCAAGCCAGCTCCCGCATTTGACCTCACCGGCCTGCTAGCTAAGCGCTCGGGCCAGGAACGGTGCGGTACGGCTGGCTTTGCTCTTGGCGACTTTCTGCGGCGTGCCGCAGGCAATAACCTTACCGCCCATGTCCCCTGCCCCCGGCCCGATATCAATCACCCAATCACTCTGGGCCACCACGCGCATTTCATGCTCGACCACGACCACTGTGTGCCCCGCATCTACCAGGGTATTGAGTTGGCTGAGCAAACGGTCCACATCACGAGGATGAAGGCCAGTGGTGGGCTCATCCAGCACATACAAGGTGGCCCCCCGTGCATTGCGTTGCAGCTCGGTGGCCAACTTGATGCGCTGCGCTTCGCCACCAGACAGTTCCGTGGCCGGCTGCCCCAGGCGCAGGTAACCCAAGCCGATATCCCGCAGCACCTGCAATGAGCGCAACACCCCAGGCTGTTCGGCAAACACCTCGACCGCCTGCTCCACGGTCAACCCCAACACCTGGGCGATGGTCAGGCCTTGCCATTTGATCGCCAGGGTCTGGGGGTTGTAGCGCGCCCCATGGCACGTTGGGCATGGCGCATACACGCTGGGCATAAACAGCAGTTCGACACTGACAAAGCCCTCTCCTTCACAGTTCGGGCAACGGCCCTTGGCGACGTTGAAAGAGAACTGCCCGGCGTCGTACTGATGTTTTTTAGCGGCGGGTGTCGCGGCAAACAGTTTGCGCACGTTGTCGAACAGCCCGGTATAGGTCGCAAGGTTGGAGCGCGGTGTGCGGCCGATGGGTTTCTGGTCCACCTGGACCAGGCGGCGGATATGTTCCAGCCCCCCGCCGATACGCCCGCCACTGGCTTGCGGGGCATCGTCCTCCAGGCTTGGTTCTTCGTCGCTTTCCACGACGTGCCCCAAGCCCATCCCCACCAGTTCCAGCAGCGCCTGGCTGACCAGGCTGGACTTGCCCGAGCCGGATACGCCCGTCACCGCCGTGAAGCAACCCAGCGGGAAATCCACGTCCAGGCCCTTGAGGTTGTTGCGCGTCACGCCTTCCAGCTTCAGCCAGCCACGGGGTCTGCGACGCGCTGGGTCGGGTACGCGCTTGTCGGCGAACAGGTACGCGCGGGTCTGCGAGGCTTCAACCTGCGCCAACCCCGCCGGCGGCCCGCTGTACAACACATGGCCGCCATGCTCCCCGGCTGCCGGGCCCACATCGATCAGCCAGTCGGCGCGGCGCATGGTTTCCAGGTCATGCTCCACCACAAACAACGAATTGCCCGCCGCCTTCAAGCGGTCCAGCGCAGTGAACAACGCCTCGCCATCCGCCGGGTGCAAACCCGCCGAGGGCTCATCCAGCACATAGATCACGCCGAACAGCTGCGAGCCCAACTGCGTGGCCAAGCGCAGGCGCTGCAACTCCCCGGACGACAACGTCGGCGTGCTGCGTTCCAGGGACAGGTAACCCAAGCCCAACTCGATCAAGGTACTGACCCGCTCCAGCAGGTCCTGGGCGATACGTTGCGCGGCCAGGCGCTTTTCCACCGACAGTTTCATCTTGTCCTGCCCCGCAGCTACCGGGCGTAGCAGGTCGGCAAGCTGGGACAACGACAGCTGCGACAACTCACCAATATCCACCCCGGCAAACTTCACCGACAGCGCCGCCTTGGTCAGGCGCTTGCCTTCGCACAAGGGGCAGGCGCTGCCCTGCATGAACTGCGACACGCGCTTTTTCATCAGCGCGCTTTGCGTGTGCGTGAAGGTATGCAGGATGTAGCGCCGCGCACCGCTGAAGGTGCCCTGGTAACTGGGCTCCAGCTTGCGCTTGAGGGCCTCGCGGGTCTGCTCGGGGGTGAAGCCTGCGTACACCGGGACGGTGGGGGTTTCTTCGGTGAACAGGATCCAGTCGCGCTGTTTTTTCGGCAGCTCGCGCCAAGGGATATCCACGTCATACCCGAGGGTCACCAGGATGTCCCGCAGGTTCTGGCCCTGCCACGCCAACGGCCAGGACGCCACGGCGCGCTGGCGCAGGGTCAGGGAAGGGTCGGGCACCATCAACGCTTCGGTCACCTCGTATACGCGGCCCAGGCCGTGGCACTGCGGGCACGCGCCTTGGGGCAGGTTGGGCGAGAAGTCCTCGGCATACAGCATCGCCTGGCCCGGCGGGTAGCTGCCGGCGCGGGAGTAGAGCATGCGAACCAGGCTCGACAAAGTGGTGACGCTGCCCACCGACGAGCGCGCACTCGGCGTGCCACGCTGCTGTTGCAGGGCCACGGCGGGCGGCAGGCCTTCGATGGAGTCCACATCCGGCACACCCACCTGGTCGATCAACCGCCGCGCGTAAGGCGCCACCGACTCGAAATAGCGTCGCTGGGCTTCGGCATACACCGTGGAAAACGCCAGGGAGGATTTGCCCGAACCCGACACGCCGGTGAACACCACCAGGGCATCCCGTGGAATATCCACATCGACATTGCGCAAGTTGTGCTCACGGGCGCCGCGCACCCGCACATAACCAAGGTGTTGGGGGATGTTGCGCTGTGAAGTCATGGTCAACCTTATCGGGCGGTGAGCACACTGCGCACCCGTTGCGTCAGGGCTTCGGGGCTGTAGGGCTTGCTCAACAGATGAATATCGGAGCTCAGCAGGTGGTTGCTGGAAAGAATGTCGCGGGTGTGGCCGGAGGTGAACAACACCGCCACGGGAGGCTGTTGCGCGCGGGCCCAATGGGCCAGGTCAGTACTTTTGACGCGGCCGGGCATGACCACATCGGTGAAGATCAGGTCGGGCAATACACCGCCTTGCAGCGCCTGCATGGCGCGGTCGCCGTCTTCGGCGGTCAGCACGGTGTAGCCCGATTGTTGCAGTAATTCAACGACAGTCAGGCGCACGCCTTCGTTGTCTTCCACCACCAGGATGGTTTCCTGGCCCCCGCTGTGGGGCATATGGTCGATATGCAGGTCGCGGCTTTCCGGCTCCAGGCTATGGGGGAAGTACATCTGCACCACCGAGCCCTTGCCCTCCTCGCTCCACATCTCTACATGCCCGCCACTCTGGCGCACAAAGCCGAACACCATGCTCAAGCCCAGCCCGGTGCCGTGGCCTTCACGCTTGGTGGTGAAGAACGGCTCGAATACACGCTTGAGCACCGCCGCAGGCATGCCCACGCCGGTATCGGTGACGGCCAGGCGCACGTACTCGCCAGGCTTGATGCTCTTGCCGACGCAATCGACGGGGTTGAGGATGATGTTTTCGCCGGTAATGCGAATTACGCCCTCGCCTTTCATGGCGTCGCGGGCATTGATCGCCAGGTTGAGCAGCGCGTTTTCCAACTGGTTGCGGTCAACGTTGATCAGCCAGGCATCTTGAGGCATGTGCACATCGATATGGATGGTCTCTCCCAGCGCTCGCTGCAGCAACTCGCCCAACCCAGCGTAGATGCGTTGCGGGTTATGCACTGCTGGCGACAACGGCTGGCGCCGGGCAAACGCGAGCAACTGTGCCGACAGCTTGGCCCCCCGCTCCACCGCCGCGATGGCGGCAGTGACACGGCGTTGTACCTGGGGGTTGTCCGGTTCATGGCGAGCCAACAGGTGCAGGTTGCCGGCAATCACTTGCAGCAGGTTATTGAAGTCATGGGCCACACCGCCGGTAAGGCCACCGATGGCTTCCAGTTTTTGCGACTGGCGTAGCTGGTCTTCGGCGGCATAGCGCGCCTGCACTTCGGCGGCCACCCGCTGCTCAAGGTTATGGGTGAGTTCCTGGCGCACCTGTTCGGACTTCACCAGTTCAGTGGTCTCCACCACAATCGCCAGCACCCCGGCGGGCTGCTGGTTGTCCCCGGCCACAGGGCTGTAATACAGGTCGAGCCACACGGTTTCCGGCTTGGCGTTGCGCAGCAGCACCAGGTCCTTGTTGTTGAACGACAAGGTGCCGCCCGCCAGGCAAGTGTCCACCACCTGCCGGTTGAACTCGGCCACCTCCGGCCAACCCAGCTCCACCGGCGTACCCAGCAGGTAGGGGTGGCGACCGCCGGCAAATACCGAATAACTGTCGTTGTAGATCATGTAGCCCAGGCGCCCCCACAGCATCACCATGGGCACCGGCGAGGCCAGCATCATCTGCACAGTGCAGGCCAGGCTGGTGGACCAGCGGTCGAGCGGGCCCAGGTCGGTGGTGGACCAGTCGAATGCGCGAATCCGCTGAGCCATTTCACCGGCCCAACCTTCACAGCCATGGGGGTTGGATAAAAATTGCATCGTTTTGCTCTGCGCAAGAAGAAGACGGTCGCAAAATTTGGAGCGCGCCAGCGGCAGATGGTTTCATCTTGTACAACTTAGGGGGTTCCGGGCGCAGAAGCCACTGACCTTAGTGAAAATCCCGACTGCGCACATTGATGCCCTCCAGCAACGACGACAGGTCGGTGAGGCGCCCGGCAATCAGGTGCCGCACCTCGCCCACCGCCTCCCAGCGCCCGTCCACTTTCAGCAGGCGCGAGCCGACCAGCGCCTGGCGCTGACGCTCGGCCAAGTCGCGCCAGACCACCACATTGAGGTTGCCGAACTCATCTTCCAGGGTCACGAAGGTCACGCCACTGGCCGTGCCCGGGCGCTGCCGCCCCGTGACCAACCCCGCGACGCTGACAGGACGCCCATGCTCCACCGCCATCAGCTCCTCGGAACTGCGGCAGCGCCGCTTGCGCAACTCGGCGCGCAACAACGCCAGCGGATGGGGCCCCAATGTGGTGCCGACCGTCGCATAGTCCGCCTGCAAATCTTCCCCCACCGTTGGAGCCGGTAATTCCACCACCGCTTCATCCGGGCTGGGCAACCCGGCAAAGAGTCCAAGCTGCTTGTGCACCCCAGCCACCTCCCAGCGCGCCTTATGCCGGTTACCGGCCAACGCCCGCAAGGCGCCCGAATCCGCCAGCATGGCCTGAGTGCGGGCATCCAGGCCGGCGCGCTCATCCAGGTCGGCAATGTCGCTGAACGCCCGGCGCTGGCGCGCCGCTTCGATGCGCCGCCCATCCTCCTCACGAAAGCCCGAGATCATCCGCAGGCCCATGCGGATGGCCGGTTGCTGGCCGTCGATGGGTTCCAAGCTGCAATCCCAGTCGCTGGCCAGCACATCCACCGGGCGCACTTGCAGCCTATGGCGCCGTGCATCCTGCAGGATCTGGTCCGGGCTGTAGAAGCCCATGGGCCAGCTGTTGATCAACGCACAGGCAAAAGCGGCCGGCTCATGGCACTTGAGCCAGCAACTGGCGTAGGTCAACAACGCAAAACTCGCCGCATGGGATTCGGGAAAGCCATAGCTGCCAAAGCCTTTGATCTGCTCAAAGATCTGCGCGGCAAACGCCTCGCTATAGCCATTGTTCAGCATGCCGGTACGCAGGCGTTGCTGGTGCGGCTCAAGGCCGCCATGACGCTTCCAGGCAGCCATGGAACGCCGTAACTGGTCAGCCTCGCCGGGGCCATAGTCGGCGGCGACCATGGCGATCTGCATCACCTGCTCCTGGAACAGCGGGATACCCAGGGTGCGCTCCAGCACGGCTTTCAATTGCGGCGACGGGTAAGTGGTCTCCTCCTCCTGGTTCCGCCGGCGCAGATACGGATGCACCATGCCGCCCTGGATCGGCCCCGGTCGCACAATTGCCACTTCGATGACCAGGTCATAAAAGGTCTGGGGCTTGAGCCTGGGCAACATCGACATTTGTGCACGGGATTCGATCTGGAACACGCCGATGGTGTCGGCCTTGCTGATCATCGCGTAGGTGGCGGGGTCTTCCTTTGGAATACTCGCCAGGGCCAGGTCACGGTTGCGATGGCGGCGCAGCAGGTCGAAGCAACGGCGGATTGCGCTGAGCATGCCCAGGGCCAGGATATCCACCTTGAGCAGGCCCACGGCATCGAGGTCATCCTTGTCCCACTGGATAATGGTGCGCTCGGCCATGGCGGCGTTTTCCACCGGCACCAGGGTGTCCAGGGGGTATTCGGAAATCACGAAGCCGCCGGGGTGCTGGGACAGGTGCCGGGGGAAGCCGATCAGTTGTTGGGTGAGCGTCAATACTCGGCGCAGCAGCGGGCTTTCGGGGTCGAATCCCGCTTCACGCAGACGCTCCAGGGGCGGTGCTTCGTCGGTCCAGCGCCCACAGCAATCGGCCAGGGCGTTGATCTGGTCCGGCGGCAAGCCCAGGGCCTTGGCCACGTCGCGCACCGCGCCGGCTGCGTGGTAGCTGCTGACCACCGCCGTCAGCGCGGCGCGGGTGCGGCCGTAGCGCTGGAACACGTACTGCAGCACCTCTTCGCGGCGTTCGTGCTCGAAGTCCACGTCGATATCCGGCGGCTCGTTGCGCTCGCGGGACAGGAAGCGCTCGAACAACATGTTCATCAGGCTGGGGTTGATCTCGGTGATGCCCAGGGCAAAGCACACCGCCGAATTGGCCGCCGAGCCACGGCCCTGGCACAGGATCGAGCGGCTGCGGGCAAAGCGCACAATGTCGTGCACGGTGAGGAAGTAGCTTTCGTAGCCCAGTTCGCTGATCAGCTCCAACTCGTTGTTGATTTGCTGCAAGGTCTTGGCGTCCACGCCCTCTGGCCAGCGCTGGGCGATGCCTTCTTCGGTCACGGCGCGCAGCCAGCTTTTGGCAGTATGGCCGGTGGGCACCAGTTCCCGCGGGTAGTGGTAGCGCAACTGGCTGAGGTCGAAGGTGCAGCGACGGGCAATGGCCTGGGTTTGATCGAGCAAGGCTTGCGGATACAACGCCGCCAGGGCGTCAAGGCTGCGCAGATGCCGCTCGCCATTGGGGTGCAGGCGCGTGCCAGCCTCGGCCACCGGTACGTGATGGCGGATGGCAGTCATGGTGTCTTGCAGGGCTCGGCGGCCACGGGCATGCATGTGCACATCGCCACAGGCCACAGCGGGGATGTGCAAGCTGGCGGCCAGTTGCAGGCGTTGCTCCAGGTGGCGCGCATCGTCCTGGCCGCAATGCAGGTGCACCGCCAACCACAGGCGCCCGGCGAAGGTCCGGCGCAGCCATTGGATATCGGCCTGGGTGTCGCTGTCTTCGGCCACCCACAGCGCCAACAGGCCTGGCAGCGGTTGTTCGAAGTCTTCTTGCAGCAGGCGGTAGCTGCCCTTTTCGGCGCGACGTCGGGCCAGGGTGATCAAGCGACACAGGTGTTGGTAGCCGCTGAGGTCCTCTACCAACAACACCAGTTTCGGACCATTTTCCAGGCGCATCTCACTGCCGATGATCAGCGGCAACGCCACCGCCTTCGCCGCCTGCCAGGCCCGCACAATGCCCGCCAGCGTGCACTCGTCGGTGATCGCCAGGGCGCTGTAGCCTTGATGTTTGGCCCGCTCGAACAACTCCAGCGCACTGGAGGCGCCGCGCTGGAAGCTGAAATTGGACAGGCAATGCAACTCGGCGTAGCTCATGCAAACCACACCCTGTAGGAGCGAGCTTGCTCGCGAAAGTCGTTAACGATAAAGCGGGCTTTCTGGGTGACCGCGCTGCCTTGACGTTTTTCGCGAGCAAGCTCGCTTCTACAGGGAGTTGTGTGAGTCTTTGTGGTGCTCATGCAAACCAGCCTTGCAGCCACAGCCCATCGCTCTGCCCCACTGTGCGGAAGGCCCAGCCTTGTTGACCGGCGCGGGTTTGCACCAGGAAGTAGTCACGGCGGATATCGGCGCCGTCCCACCAACCGGATTCGATGCGCTCGGGGCCCATCAGGATCTGTACGCCGTGCTCGTCCAGCAAGGTCGGTTCGCGGAGCAGCCAGCCGGGGCGCTGGACGTTGTTCAGCGTAGGGCAAGGGGTTTTCTCGGCCGATGTTTGCCAGGCGCACTCGGGGCGATGGTCGGCGTGAAAACGCAGGCCCTGCACAGCCTCATCCCCCAGGCGTGCACGCAGGCGTTCGCGCAGTTGCTCCCAGGGCAGGGTTTGTTGCGGGCGGTCGTCGAACAAGTCTTGGCGCTGCGGTACAAACACCGGCAGGTCCTGGGCGACCAGGCGAAAGCCGCGCACAGGTGAAGTGACTTGCACCTGTTCCAGGCGGCCACGGGCCAATTCGAACAGCATCGCGGGCTCGCGCTCGGCACTGAGCAGGCCGACCTTGATCACACTGTCGGGGGCCTGGGCATGTTCCAAATGCAGGTCAAAACGCTGCACGCCACTGTCGCGGCCACACAAAAACGCCGACAGATCGCCGGTCAGGCGGCGCAAGGGGAACAGCAATGCCTGGTGGGACTGCACGTCGTAATTGAACTCGATGCGCACATCGAACTGGTCCGGCGGCTGGTAGAACGCCAGGGCCAGTGGGCGCTGCCCGGCGAGTGCATCCAAATGCTTGAGCAAACCGGCGTCGAAACGCCGCGCCAAGGTATGCCGGGGCAGCGCCTGCACCTGGGCCAGGGTGCGCAGGCCCATGCGTGACAAGGCGGTGGCGGCTTGCGGGTCAAGGCCGACACGGTCAATGGGCAATGGCGCCAGGGCCTGCCTCAACAGGCCGTCATCGGCCACGGCCAGGCCATCGTAGAGATTGGCCAACACCCGTGCCGCCGCCGGGTTGGGCGCGGCGACGATACGGTGACGAAAGCCCAGCTCGGTCAACTCCTTGCGCAACCGCGCTTCGAACTGCGGCCACGGCCCGAACAGGCCCAGGCTCGACTCGATTTCGAACAGCAAGGCCCGTGGGTAATACAGGCTGACCTGGGAACTGAAACGGTAGGCCCAGGCGGCAAGAAACTGCTGCCAGCGTTCGATTTCGGCGGGGTCGTATTCGGCGCTGGCAAAGGTCTTGGCCAGGGCATGCGCGGCGCTCAGGGATTGGCCGGGGCGCAGGCCCAGGGCGCGGGCCGCCTCATTGACGGTTTGCAGCACGCGCCGTTGCGGCGTGCCGGCCAGCAAGGCCAGGGGTTGGTCGGGTTCGGGGTGCGCACGCTGCACCCCGTCCAGCGCCAATTGCGGGAAGACAATACACACCCAACGCATGGCAACCTCAGTGCCCCGCCAGGGCAATCGGCGCCGGATGGGCCAACCCGCCCCGGCACTTGAGCACCCGCACTTGCGCGGGCTTGGCCTCCACCGCCAGGCGCAGCGCGGCCGGTGATGAGTTGATCGCCTCGCCCAGAGAGCGCCAGGCAAACGCCAGGGTCTGGCCGGTTTCCGCCGCTACCTGCAAGCGCCGCAACGCCCGGTCATCGGCCTTGCGCGGCCAGCACAACACCGCCCCGCAACTGCCCGAGCGCAGGCATTGTTCCACCGCCCACAGCGCGTCGCGCTCCTCGGCCTGGATCACCGAGAGCAGGCGCAGGTCCACCCCGGCGTTCTGCCAGGCATGGGGGTACGGTGTGTAGGGCGGCGCCACCAGCACAATGCGCTCGCCTGCCTTGGATAAGCGCGCCAGTGTGGGCAACACCAGTTGCAGCTCACCCACACCCTCCTTTGCCATCAGGATTTCACTCAAGGCCGACTCCGGCCAGCCACCCGTGGGCAGCACCGCATCCAGCGCCTTGAGCCCCGTAGGATGCACACTGGCTGGCGGCGCAGCAGGCCGGCCTTTCCATACGCGGCCGCCATTGAACAGCGTGTCCAACGCAACGACGGCGCCCATCAGCCTTGCCTCACCAGGCCGCAGAACACCCCTTCGATAGCCAGGTCCTGGTCCGGCCCCACCACGATCGGTTGATACGCAGGGTTGCGTGGCAGCAGGCGCACGCTGTCGCCGTGGCGCTCGAAACGCTTGATGGTCACTTCGCCGTCCAGGCGCGCCACCACAATCTGCCCGTTCAAGGCCTCGGCACTGCGCCGCACGCCCACCAGGTCGCCGTCGAGGATGCCGTCTTCGATCATCGAGTCGCCCTGCACCCGCAGCAGGTAATCCGGGGTTTTGGCAAAGGTGCCGGGGTCCAGTTGCAAGCGGCTGTGCACTTCCGCATCGGCCCCAATAGGCAAGCCTGCGGCCACCCGGCCCAGCACCGGCACATCCAACCATTCAGGGCGTACGGGTTGGTTAAGCAACCGTATGCCCCGCGCCTGGTTGGGGTTGACCTCGAT
Organism: Pseudomonas kairouanensis; assembly: GCF_004682055.1. Taxonomy (GTDB): domain Bacteria; phylum Pseudomonadota; class Gammaproteobacteria; order Pseudomonadales; family Pseudomonadaceae; genus Aquipseudomonas; species Aquipseudomonas kairouanensis. The sequence goes on from NZ_QUZU01000007.1 coordinate 150,489, forward strand.
AAAACCGGCTTCGGTCAGCGCCAGCACATGCTTGCGCGCCACGCTGCGCGAGGCAAAACCGAACGCCTCGGCGATCTCGGCGAGGCTGGGAGACTGGCCTTGCTGCGCGATGCGGTCGCGGATAAAGGTCAGGATGGCGGTACGGCGGGGGGTTAGAGTCGTCATGGAGTACATTTGTACTCCTGTGGGAAATTTCTGACAATAGCCGCTAGTCGAGTGAGGTGTCGAAACTTCCCACATAACCGCCGGATTAGCTCTACTCCCCCGCCCAGAAATCCTCTGCAAAGTCCCTCGCCTGACTACACAGGGCGAGGGATTGCAGATGGATTTTCTGATTGGCGGGTTGATCGCTTGATCGCCTTTACCAGCCAAACCATTGGCTACCTGGTGCTGGCCGCCATGGATGCGAAAACGCGGGATGTCGAATCCGTGATCCGCGATTTCAACGGTTGCCTCAACACCTTCGACGAGTGGGCATCGAGTTATTTCAGCCTGTCCGCACTGGATGTAGAGCAGGTCTTCAAGGTGGGCGATGACGTGGCGCTGGTGGCGCCGATCAATCGCTCCCTGATCCCCAATACCACCACCGCCATGTGTGGCGCGAACGGCACCTTGACCCTGGTGCATTTGTTCCAAAGCGTCCGGTTTGTGCCCATTGGCAATACGCCGGTGATGCTGCAAAAGGTCGATCCAAACGGCGGCACACTGGGCGAGCCCATCCATCAAACCATTGGTCCCAGCGGCATTCTCGAAATCAAGGAATGTGATCGCAACCAGCAGTACCGAGTCAGCTTTTATCCCAACGTTTCCGAGCGGCATTACAGGGCGCTCTATGGCTCTTACCAGTCAGTAATCGCTTCGCAGGCAGATTGGCTGCGCAGTGAATGGGGCAACACATTCGAGCCGCTGTGGCGGGACTATTCGCAGGCGAATTTTCTCAAGCGTTATCTCTCGCTTCATCAAGCCTATGCACGCGGGTTTGGCGAGTCGCTGTATGCAGTCTGGGACACCATCAAGCAGCTGCTTGAGTGGCTATCAGCCCCCTTGGCGCATGCCGAAAAACTGCTGCATTACCTGTCCCAGGCTGAGTATGAACAGTTGCTTGCAGCTGGCGCCGAAACGATCGCCAAAGGCTTGCTGGTGCTTAGCGATGAGCCGTTGTTGTTCATCTATCTGTCGGCAATGGTCAGCTGGATGCGCATGTTGCCGCCGCCTTATATGAACGAATTGCTGGGGGAAATCAGCGCCGAAGTCCTGATCAATCTATTGCTGTGCCTCGCCACTGCCGGAATGGGGATGGCGATACGCATGAGTGTGCAGGTGCTGGGTGGCATCAAGTCTCGTCGTGCGCGTCAGTGGCTGGAGCATATGGCCCGGCAGTTTGGTAAAGCTCGCGCGGAGGAACATGCGCTACTGGCCAAACCGATTTTGCTGAGCAGTGCTGCAACGCCGATCAAAACGATTCCGGATGTGCCGTTGAAGGCTGGAGATCAGTTGGTTTCGAACCCGGTGGCGATGGTTCGGGACAAGGGTAGGCAGCGGACGGCGTTGGTTCGCCAAGAGCCGGTGGATGATGTGCCGGCTTCGGGTAAGAACCCCAATGGGGATGCTGCTGCAGGTTCGGATAAAACCGCCACTGACGGATGCCCGGTATCGATGGTGACCGGGGAAGAATTGTTGACGTTGGTTGACGGTTCGCTGGACGGGATTCTGCCGTTTGAGTGGACCCGGCTGTATCGCACCAGTGCAGTGGAAATGGATTGCGGGCTGGGGTTTGGTTGGTGCCACTCGCTGGCGCATCGGCTTTCTGTGGTCGGTGAATCAGTGGTGTGGACCGATCATGAAAATCGGTCGATTACCCTGCCCTTGCCCTGTTCTTCCCGACCGGCGATCACCAATAGCCTGGCCGAAGCGGCGATTTATCTGGGCGACAAGCCGGATGAGTTGGTGCTGGCGCAAGCCTCACGCTTTTACCACTTCGTTAACGGTTCGCTGACGGCGATCAGCGATGCGTATGGCAACCGGCTGCGTATATCTCGTGACGTTGTGGGGCGTATTGAGCGGGTAGATAACGGTGTTGGGCGTTCACTGTTTTTGCGCTACTCGGCTGATCGCATTGTGGCGGTGGAGTACCAGATTCAGCGGGCCAAGGACTACGAGCCCTACGTCTGGGTCACCGAGCAAAGCGTGGTTTCCTACGCCTATGACGAACTCGGCAGGCTGGTTTCGGCGACCAATGCCGTAGGCGAAACCGAGACTTATCGCTACGACGACCAGCACGTCATTCTCGAACGCGGCTTGGCCGGTGGGACGAGTTTTTTCTGGGAGTGGGAAAGGTCCGGCAAGGCGGCACGATGCATTCGGCATTGGGCCAGCTTTTCGCAGATGGACACACGCTATGCCTGGGATGACGACGGCCGCGTCACGGTGTTTAACGCCGATGGTAGCCAGGAAGTTTATGTACATGACCAGCGTGCAAGGCTGGTGCAGCGGGTTGATCCGGACGGCGCCCAGCACTTCAAATCCTACGACGACAACGGCCGGCTGACGGTTGAGCAAGACCCGCTGGGGGCGGTGACGGCTTATCAGTACGACGACGCTGGGCGTTTGGTGGCGGTGTTTCCGGGGGACGACGAGCCGACATCCTACGAGCATGACAACGGGTTCGTACGGGTTGTGCGCCGTGGTGAAGCGGTTTGGAAGTATGAAAGAAATGATCAGGGCGATGTCACGCGCAAGATCGACCCTGAAGGGCATATCACCGATTACACCTACAACAAATACGGGCAGCTGATTGGGGTTTGGTTGCCGGATCACAGTTGCCAGCGACTGATCTGGAATGAGCGCGGGCAGCTTGTTGAAGAACAACTGCCCAATGGTGGGATCAAGCGGTATCGCTATGACGATGTTGGGCGGCAGATTGCCCGTGAGGATGAGCACGGCGCGCTGACCGAGTATCAGTGGGACGCCGTTGGGCGGTTGGTTCGGGTAGTTCTGCCAGGTGGTGCGACGCGGGAATACAGCTACAACCCCTACGGAAAAATCACCGCCGAACGCGATGAGCTTGGGCGCGTGACTCGCTACGAATACGCGGATGGTTTGCACCTGATCAGCCGTCGCATTAATGCTGACGGCACCCAGGTCAACTACCGCTACGACAACGTTCGCTTATTGCTGACTGAAATCGAAAACGAGGTTGGCGAAACCTACCGGCTGAAATATCACCCCAACGGCCTGATCCAACAGGAAACCGGGTTTGACGGCCAACGTACTGCCTACGTCTACGACCTTAACGGCAACCTGCAAGAAAAGACCGAACACGGTGATGACGGCAGTCAGCTAGTCACCTGTTACCAACGCGACTTCGCCGGTCGCCTTGTCCGAAAAACCCTTCCAGATGGAAAGTCTGTCGACTATGCCTACGACCGCCAAGGCAACCTCCTTAGCGTCGACGACAGCCACTGGTTTTTAGCCTACGAATACGATCAACAAAACCGCCTCACCGCCGAACATCAAGGTTGGGGCACCCTGCGTTACAGCTATGACGCCTGCGGCCACCTGCAAAAACTCCGCCTGCCGGATAACAACCGTGTGGTTTTTAATCATGCCAAAGGCGGCCATCTCGCCACCGTCGAGTTGAATGGTGAAGTTCTCACCTCACACCTATTCAAATCCGGCCAAGAATTCCAACGCCAACAAGGCCAACTCCTCAGCCACTACCACTACGACGACCAACAACGCCTGCACGCCCACGCCGTCACACAACAAGAGCACTACCTCTACCAACGCCAATACGACTACGACAAAACCGGCAACCTCACCCGGCTCTTAGATACCCGCAAAGGAGAACACCTCTACCAGTACGACCCACTCAACCGCCTGACCCGCGCCGATCACTCCCAAAATCTGCAAGAACGCTTCGCCCACGACCCGGCGGGCAACCTGTTGATGCAAGACCGTCCGGGGCCGGACATCGTGGCGGGCAATCGGCTGCTGATGCAGGGCGGCAACCACTACGACTACGACGCCTTTGGCAACCTGATCCGTGAAAGGCGTGGCAAAGGTCAGCAACTCGTCACTGAATACCGCTACGACTGTCAGCACCGGCTGATCAGCGTCACCAAGCCCAACGGCCAAACCACCAGCTATCGCTATGACCCGTTTGGGCGACGCATCAGTAAAACCGTGGATGGCGTCAACACGGAGTTTTTCTGGCAAGGCGACAAGCTCATCGCCGAACACCACCAAGATAAACACCGCAGCTACCTCTACGAGCCCGATAGCTTCAGGCCTCTAGCATTGCTTGAGGGCTTCGGCCCCAAAGCCACCAAGCCTTTCCACTACCAACTCGACCACCTCGGCACACCCCAGGAACTCACCACGCCCGAAGGCGAAATCGCCTGGTCCGCCCACTACCGTGCCTACGGCGAAATTTCACGCCTCGACATAGGAAAAATCGACAACCCAATACGGTTTCAGGGCCAGTATTTCGACCAAGAAAGCGGGCTGCACTACAACCGTCATCGCTACTACAATCCGGATATTGGTCGGTACCTGACGCCTGACCCGGTGAAGTTGGCGGGTGGGATCAACACGTACCAGTACGTGCCAAACCCTACGGGGTGGATTGATCCACTAGGTTTAAGCAAGTGCCCCGGCGCGGACGGTTGTAAACCTGTAGCTAACGCCGACGAACCAGCGCATACCGCAAAAACTGGCAAGGCTGAGCCCGAACCGCCAAGCACAAGCGGTGAAACGGATTACCTATTTAGAGGAGACAGCAAGCACCCAGATGAAGTCTTTGAAAACGGATTCAAAAGTAAAGGAGAAAGCAACGACCTGTATCTGCACGCTCTCGACAGCAATGATCCGCCAAGCAACTTTATAAGTACCTCCCCATCAAAAATCACAGCGATAGACTTTGCAACGAGCTATGGAACGAGAAAAGGCTACTTGTATACTCTAAAAAGTATACCTGGGCATGACGTCAACCTGGAGCTCGGAAAGATGACACCTTTCTCGAACGAACAGGAATTCGCAATCCACAACAAGATTCACCCAGAAGATATTTTGGGGGTAACACCTGTAAACCGTGACGGAAGCTATGTCGGCTATTCAATTCCAAACCCGAAGAGAAAATAAAATGAAAACTCAAAATATTAAGGTGCTCATCAATGATCAGCGGGCGGAAGTCACTGTAAAGTATGATACCGAAAAACTTATGATGAGGTTTTCCGAAGCTGACAACTTCGAAAAAACCTATCGAGGAAAGGACATCTATACTTGCCTAGCGAAAGTTCGAGCGGATTTTCCTCATATAAAATTCCTCTGCAAAGGCGCAAAGATAAACGTTATGCCTTCAAGGATGGCGTCACAGATGAGTTCAGGACTGGTCGCATATGAGATGACACTAGGCAAACAAGCTACTCGAGATGACATCGTTCATGTATTTGACTATGAAGAGAGCAACCTAACTAACAACCCGGACGAGCAAATTGACTTTTTCAAAACATGGCTGGCGTCGCTAGGGGCGCAGAATTATGAAGATTTCAACTAAAACGTTATTGCTGCGGCTGGTTTAGGGCTGCTGCGCAGCCCAGCGCGGAGCAAGCCCGCTCACTACAAAAAAGCCGGGTTACCACCCTTCCTTAAACATTCGTAACTCCAAATGCTGCAACAACATGATGGTCTTGCCATCCACAATCTCCCCACTGTGTACCATCGCAAACGCCTGCTCAAACCCCAACTCCAACACCTCAATATCCTCACCCTCTTCTTCCAGCCCACCCCCATTGCCAACCCGATCCCCCGGCTGATACTCACCGATAAAAAAGTGAATCCGCTCCGTCACCGACCCAGGGCTCATAAACGCCGCAAAAATCTTCTCCACCGGCCCCACGCGGTAGCCCGTCTCTTCTTCGGCTTCCAGACGAATACGCTCTTCAGGGCTGGCGTTGTCCAGCAGCCCCGCCGCCGCTTCGATGAGGTAACCGTGGTAGTCGTTGACGAACGTGGGCATACGGAACTGGCGGATCAGCAATACGGTGCGTTGTTCGCGGTTGTACAGCAGGATGGTCGCGCCATTGCCCCGGTCGTACACCTCACGGGTCTGGTTTTGCCAGCTGCCGTCGCGGCGGCGCAGGTCGAAGCTGTATTTTTTCAGGTTGTACCAGTTGTCCGAGAGGGTCTCTTCGGCGGTGATGCGAACGGGGCTGTGGTCCATGGGTGAGGTCTCAAGTCAGAGGGTGCGCTTGTTTGATGCTGTCCCACATGGCGGCGACTTCTTCGGCCGTGCCGGCTTTAATGCGGGCAAGGTCGCGGGGGTAGTCGACGCCTGGGTTTTCCGTGAGGCGTGTGGCGGTGAACTGGCCGTTGCTGGCGCGCAGGATATACCCCGTGTCCTTGCAGTGCGCCGATGCCAGGAACACTACGCCGGGCGTCACCCACTCGGGCTTGAGTTCGTCCGGCTCCTCGGTAACGCCCCACATGCGGGTCTTGGCCACCGGCGAGATGGCATTGACCAGAATCCCAGCCTGCGCACCTTCGTGGCCCAAGGCGTTCATGATGCCCAGTTGCGCCATCTTGCCAGCGCTGTAGGCCACCAGGCCGGTCTGCTCGTACTGCGCGTACATGGCGCGGTCGGAGGTGGTGAGGATGATGCGCGGCGCAGATGAACGCAGCAGATGCGGCCAGGCGTGCTTGCACAGCCACAGCGGGGCGTAGAGGTTGATGTCCATGGCGCGCTGCAGGAACGCGGCGTCGAGGTCTGCGATGTTCTGGTAGCCCACCCAACCCGCGTTATGAATCAGGATATCGAGTTGGCCGAAGGCCTCGATGGTCGTGCTGATCAGTTGTCGGCAGCTGTCGTCCGACGACAGGTCGCCACCGTGGCCAATCACCGTCAAGCCTTGGGCCTGCAAGGCTTCGGCCGCCGCCTGGGCCACCGTTGCGTCACGCCCGGCACCGACGGTGTCTGCCCCGATATCACTGATGACCACCCGTGCTCCCGCTTGGGCCAGTGCCCGTACGTAGCTGAGCCCCAATCCGCGTGCGCCACCGGTAACGATGGCTGTCTTGCCGGTAAAATCCATGTCCGTGCTCTCCTGTTCGGCCGCCCACCCTAACAACCCCTGCACGCTTTGTTCAATGCTGTAACACTTTGCAAGCAATCCCCCTACACGGCTGTCGAATTAATTCCTGCCTGCGCGGGCCATCTGTTAAAACCCGTGCTTCACCTTTGCCCTGGAACCTTCATGTCTTCACCTTTTATGTCGCGCCTGAGCCTGCGCTGGTTTCCCCTGTTGTGCATGGCGTTGTTGATTGTCGGCTTGCCGGCAGGTTGTGCCGTGTTGCAGCACAAGGAGCGCGAACTGGTGTTTCGCATCGAGCCAGGCACCGCCGGCTGGTACACCGGCCTGCCCAAGGCGGTACAGGAGATCGAGCTTAAGCCCACGAGTTTCAAATCGGGGCAGAACATTCATGGCTGGTGGTACCCGGCCGACAAGAAGGACGCGCCCGCGATTCTCTACCTGCACGGCGTGCGCTGGAACCTGACCGGGCAGTTGTTTCGCATCGAGCAACTGCACGCGCTGGGGTATTCGGTATTGGCCATCGATTACCGTGGCTTCGGCCAAAGCAAGGGCGATCTGCCGTCGGAAACCACGGTGTACGAGGACGCACGTATCGCCTGGGAGCGCTTCCAAACCCTGCAACCCGACCCGAGCAAGCGCCTGATCTATGGGCACTCGCTGGGGGGCGCGGTCGCCATCGATCTGGCCGCAGAACTGGGTAAACAAACCCCGCTGCCCGTACGTGGGCTGGTGATCGAATCCACCTTCACGTCCCTGGCGGATGTGGCCACGGCGGTGGCGAATACCTCGTTACCCGTGCGCTGGTTGCTGTCACAGAAATTCGACTCCATCGACAAGATCGCCGATATCCATATGCCGTTGCTGGTGGTGCATGGCCTGGACGACCGCTACGTGCCGCCGCGTTTCAGTCAACAACTGTTCGAAGCCGCCCAGGAGCCCAAGCGCCTGTTGCTGGTGCCAGGTGCCAGCCACAACAACAGCATGAGCCTGGCGGGTCGCAGCTATGGCCAGGCGCTGGACAAGCTGATGCAAGCGAAGATGCCACCCCAGGTTGTGACGCACTCCACAGGCCGCAACGGCGACTCGTAAAAACGCTTTTCGGCACTGGGTTCGCGCTTGCGTGTCAAGCGCAAACCCTGGCCATACTGGCCCGCGCCGGCAGTTGATCAAATATTAACCTTTGGTTAAATCGCCATACCCGCCGGGGTCTGACAAAGTTATCCACAGAGATACCCACGGTTTTCGTGGACAACTCTTTTTAATTTTTTACGATTTTTTTGCTCAGTAAATGCTTTCGGGAAATGTGCCAGGCAACAAAATCTCGCGACTCACATCGCGTATATCGTTATACCCACACAGCGCCATCGACACGTCCAGTTCCCGCGCAATAATCTGCAGCGCCTTGGTCACTCCCGCCTCGCCCAATGCGCCCAAACCATACAAATGCGGGCGGCCGATCAGGGTGCCCTTGGCGCCCAGTGCCATGGCCTTGAGCACGTCCTGGCCGGAGCGAATGCCACCGTCAAGCCACACCTCGATGCGCTCGCCCACTGCGTCGACAATCGCCGGCAGCTGGCTGATGCTCGACGGCGCGCCATCGAGCTGACGCCCACCGTGGTTGCTCACCACCAGCGCATCGGCACCGGAATCGGCCGCCAGGCGTGCATCTTCCACATCCAGAATGCCCTTGATGATCAGCTTGCCGCCCCAGCATTTCTTGATCCATTCCACATCGTCCCAACTCAGGCTCGGGTCGAATTGCTGGGCCGTCCACGACGACAGCGAACTCATGTCCGCCACGCCCTTTACATGCCCGACGATGTTGCCGAAACCACGCCGTTTGGTACCGAGCATGCCCATCACCCAGCGCGGCTTGGTGGCCATGTTGAGGATATTCGGCAAGGTCAGTTTAGGCGGCGCCGACAGGCCATTGATCAAGTCTTTGTGACGCTGCCCGAGGATTTGCAGGTCGAGGGTCAACACCAGCGCATCCACGCCGGCCGCCTTGGCGCGTTCGATCAATTGCTCGATGAAGGCGCGGTCGCGCATCACATACAGCTGGAACCAGAACGGCTGGCCAACCTGTTCGGCGATGTCTTCCAACGAGCAGATGCTCATGGTGGACAAGGTATAGCGCAAGCCGAACGCGGCGGCGGCGCGCGCCGTGAGAATCTCGCCGTCGGCGTGCTGCATGCCGGCCAAGCCGGTGGGCGCCAGGGCCACCGGCATGGCCATGTCCTGGCCGATCATGCTGGCGCGGATCGAGCGCTGATCGATATTGCGCGCCACGCGCTGGCGGAACTTGATCTGGGCAAAATCGCTTTCATTGGCCCGGTAAGTGCTCTCAGTCCAGGAGCCGGAATCGGCGTAGTCGTAGAACATCCGTGGGACACGTTTTTGCGCCAGCTTGCGTAAGTCTTCGATGGTGGTAATCAACGACATCTAGGTCACCTCTCCCTGAACTGAGCCCTGAGAGTAACCGTGCATTCCCGGTTCAACCAGCCATTGCGTTTAAATCAACGGAAGACTAATCTCGCACAAACCCGCAAAAAGACGCACAAACATGCACAATACCCATCAAGCCATCGACCTGCCTTCTTTGCGTAAACAGAAGATTTTGTTGCTGCTGGAACGCGACGGCAAAGTCACCGCGTCGGAATTGGTCGAGCACTTTGCTGTGTCCCAGGACACCATCCGCCGCGATCTCGGCGAACTCGCCGCCGCCGGCTTGCTGCAACGCGTTCACGGCGGCGCGCTGCCCCGGCCCAAGGACACCGGCAAGGACTTCTTCACGCGTGTCGGCGAGACCAGCGACGCCAAGCGCCACCTTGCACAACTGGCCGCCGATCGTGTTGAGGATGGCCAAATCGTACTGTTCGATTCTGGCTCCACCACGCTGCAAATTGCGCAGTCATTGCCACGTTCAATTCGCCTGACAGTCGTCACACCGTCCCCGATGATCGCCATTGCCCTGGCCGATCATGCACAGGTGAAAGTCATCCTCGCCGGCGGCCAACTCAACCCCGCCACCCTCTCCACCAGCGGCCACGAAGCGGTGCGCCTGATCCAGAGCATCAAGGCAGATTTATTGTTCACCGGCGTGTGCGCGTTGCATCCCCAAGTAGGCATCACCTCACTGCACTTTGATGAAGTAGCGGTGAAGCAGGCGTTGCTCGACAGTGCATCCCATGTGGTGGCGGTGACCATGGCCGACAAGCTTGGTGCAGTGGAGCCGTTTGTGGTGGCGCCGTGCGAGCGTATCCACACGTTGATTACCGAGTGGCATGTGCCGAGTGTCGAGGCGTATGAACAGTTAGGTTTGGAGGTACTGCGAGTAGAGGTGGAGTAGCGCCGGGCCGCTGCGGGCTGAACTGGCAGGCAAAAAAACAGGCGCCTGCAGAGCGCCTGTGTTCGTTCAGCCACAATTTCAGTTGCGACGATGTTCCGGCATTTCGCGTTTTGGCCCAAACATGGCCCACGCAATCAACCCGAACAGCGGCACAAAAATCAAAATGACCAGCCACAACCCCTTGGTCTCCCAGCCACTGGTGCTGCGCAACACCACGTTGATCGCCCACAGTTCCAACAGCAGCAAAATCACTGCCAAACCTATCCAGACGTAATGTAATTCCATGGTTCACCTCCTGAGGTCTTAAGCGTTAGGTCAACCAATTGAGCCGAGGGTTCATTAAAAAGTACCGGGGCGCTTTCAAGCCGTCGTACTGGCTGTGCGTAATGCACGTCATGAACGCCCGGACCATGCAAGCTGCACGACACACCTCCCCCCAGGTGCAGCGCATATGATTGATTTGGCATGCAAATTCAGAATCGCTCAACTTGGTACAACTGATGCAGGTTCATCCGTGAAGACACAGTGAAGAGGCGCGCATTCCGACGCACCCGCCAGCCCTGCACGAGGACTACCCATGAACGCCATCGACCTGCTCAAAGCTGACCACCAACGCGTCAAGACCTTGCTGACTCAACTGAGTGAATCCACCGAACGCGGGGTGAAAAAACGCACCGAACTGTTGGCCAAGCTCGAAGCCGAAATCAGCCTGCATACCAGACTGGAAGAAGAAATCCTTTACCCGGCCTTCAGGAAAGCCGGCGGTAAGGAGCAAGACATCATGTACCACGAGGCCAAGGAAGAGCACCGCACTGTCGACTCATTGGTATTGCCGGACCTGAAGCAGACCGAGCCATCGACCACCGAGTTTTCGGGCCGCGTCAAAGTGGTCAAGGAACTGCTCGAACACCACATCGAGGAAGAGGAAACCGAGATGTTTCCCCAAGCGAAAAAGCTGCTCGATAAAGCGACGCTAGAAGCCTTGGGCGCCGAGATGGAAGCCATGAAGGCGGCGCATAAAAAGCAGCAAGCAACCAAACCCATTGCAGCTTGATTGTGGCACCTGCGAAGCCTGGTGAAGTCTGGGCTTCGCAAGTTGATTGATTCATCCAAGTGATAGGAGATTGCGTCATGAAGACCCCTTCTTCCCAACGGATTTTACTCATCCTCGGCCTTTCACTATTGCTCTCGGGGCCCACCCTCGCCGCCTTTGGCGACAACACCGCCCCCGCCGCCAATGCGCTGCCCCCTGGCACTATTCCCAGCAGCCAATCCGACGGCGAGAAAAAAACCGACACCCGCCAACAAGCGCCCAAGCCGGACGACAGCCAAAAGGACAAGGACAAGCAGCCGCCACGCTCAGGCAGCTGACGCCGCACGCCCATAGCTCAGATCAGTGAAAGTCGGCAAATGAGAGGTACGGCACGGGTGTGCCCTTGAATACCTGCTGGTCGGCTTCGACGATGACCAAGCCGTCAGCCCAACAGGCGGCGGTGAGCAACGGTGGATTTTGCTGAGGGTGCAGGATCGCGCGCAGTTGCCCATCCAGGCTCGGGCTCAAGCGGGCAAGCAGGTAATGGCGACGGGTGTCCGGCGTGAGCCAGTCAAACCCGGCGGGCACGCTGGCCGGGGTGGGCGATACCCGCTGCGCGCCCTGGGCACGCAATAAAAAGGGGCGCACCACCACCAAGGTGGTGACCAGTGCATCGGCAGGGTTGCGCGGCAAGCCGATCCACGGTTTGCCCAACTGTTCGAGCGGGTTCTTTTCGCCAGCCGATGCACCGCCGGTACTGAGCAGCACGTCGCATTCGGATGCGGCCAGTGCCAGTGCATCCTGGCTGGATGTCAGGGCATCGACCAGAACCTCATAGTCCTGCACCTCCACGCCCCACCTGCGCAACAACGCCGCCACCAGGTAACGGTTGCTGTTGAATACCTGCCCACGGGCCAATGATTCGCCCGGCTCGCGAAGCCCGTCTCCCCCGTTCAACAGGCACACCCGCAAGGCGCGGTAAACCTTGACCCGTGGAATCCCCGCTGCAGCCAACAGCCCGAGTTCCTGGGCACGCAAACGCTGACCTGCGCATAACACCCGCTGCCCGCGCTGCAGCTCTTCACCCCGTGGTCGCACATGCTCGCCCGCCCGCAACGGCGGGCACCAAAGGCGCGAGCCATACACCCGGCAACGCATCTGGGGCACCACGCTGTCAGTGCCTGGCGGCAGCGGCATTCCAGCAGCCACTGGCAGCGCCTCACTGCCCAACCCCAGGTAGCCGCCCTGCTCCGGCACGGCTGCGGCGCGCAAGGCATAGCCCTCCACACTGCTGGTGTCCCAACCCGGTAGATCAAGGGGGCAGAACACATCTTCGGCCGTCACCCGCCCAAGCGCCTGAGCCAACGCAACCACCTCGGTAGACAGGGCCGGCGACGCAAGGGACAGGGACATGGTGTGGCGTTCCAGAAAGTTCGCCACAGTGTGGTAACTGGCGCAGCGTCACCTCTTGACCACGGTCAACATCCGGGCGCGACGTGACGCCACAGCGCGTTACATCAGCGCAATGCTGTAGCTGACAATCAGCCGGGTTTCGTCCTTGTCCGCCGTGTCGTTGCCACGCGCGACTGCGCTGCGCCAGGTCAGGCCGAGGCCCTTGAAGGTGCCCGACGGCACCACGTAATCGATGCGCAAATCCCGCTCCCACTCGCTGTTGTCCCGACGCGCTGCCTGGATGTTGCTGCCGCGAATATAGGTGACGCTGGACTTCAAGCCGGCCAGGCCCAATTGAGTGAAGTCATAGGTATAGCTGCCCACGGTAGCCTGCTCCCCGGCATTGATGAACTTCAGCGACTGGGCGTTGGTAATCAGGTAGACCGAGCGGCCCTGCCCCTGGTTGATATGGGGGAAGTCACTGTTGCCGGTGGACTTCTGATAACCCAGGCTCAGGGCGTGGCCTTGCAGCGAATAGGTGAACAGTGCGCTCCACAAGCGGTTGTCGACCTTGCCCGCATTCACACCCGGCGCGTAGTAACCCGAGCTGACATACCCTTCTGCGCGCCCTGCGGCACTGGCGTTCTTGCCGTCGGACGTGCTGTTGAAATAGCGCAAATCCGTCTTGAGTTGCCCCACCGGCAATTGCCAGTTGTGCACCAGGCCAAGGAAGTGCTGCTGGTAAAAGTTTTCCAAGCTGGCGTAGTAGTACTGCACTTGCAGTTGCTTGGTGACGGTGTAATCGGTGCCGGCGTAATAGAACTGGTTGCTGAACTTGCCTTTGTTCGGGTCGTTGGCCCCGGCGATGGACAGGCCCTGGTCGTTGCTGGAGTTGCGGTCCACCACCTGTTCGATCTTGCCGGCAACCAGGTTGAAGTCCTTGAGGTCCTTGGAGTCCACCTGATACCCGCGAAACATCTGCGGCGTCAGGCGTCCGTCTTCATAAGTCAGTACGGGCAGCTTGGGCATCAAGGTGCCGACCTTCAATTGGGTTTGGGAAAAACGCAGCTTGCCCGTGGCACCGGCCTTGCTGAAGTCATTGGCGGCCTTGCCATCGGACAGCGGGAAAACGCTGCCGGGCGTGTTGTCCTCACCCGCCTTGCCGGCCCGCCCGGAAGCGTCAAGGCGCAGGCCATACATGGCTTGCAGATCCAGGCCAACGCCCACCACCCCTTCGGTAAAACCGGACTGATAGTTGAACATGAAGGCCTGGCCCCACTCCCGGTCCGAAGGGGCGCGGCTGTTGCGGGTGTCCTGGTTGTAATAGAAGTTGCGCAGGTCGAGGCTGGCTTTGCTGTCGTCGATAAAACCTGACGCAACCGCCTGCTGCGCGGCCCCCAGGGATACGGCCAGGGCCAGGCAAGTCTTTGGGTTCATGAAGCGCTCCGAGAAGTGATTGAGACAACCCATCGCGCCCCGGCCTGTTGTTGTTATAGGCCGGTGAGTGGTTGTATTCGACGGGAGCGCGCACGGTATAGCCTTGGCGGCCACGGAAAAAACCGCCAAAGCTGTCATTGTGTTTTTCAGTCTGCGCAACAATCCACAGCTGGGTTCAGGGCACCGGCAGCCACTCGCGCAGCGGTCCCTGGGCGCCCAATGGGCACCAGGCAAAATCCCAGCCTGGAACGGGCAATGCCAGGCACTCGACACCCACCCGCGTCGCGTCCTTCCAATCGCACACGGTGAGGCCTTGCCAGGCCACCACCACGCCCCGGGCCGAACTGGCATCGGTATTGACCCAACGCGCAGCCGCAGCGGCCATGAACGCCTCGATGGGCTCATCGTCAATCTGCGCGCGATAGGTTGAGCCCAGCAACCAACGACAGACATTCAGGTGATACGTCCAGTCCGGGGTCGGCTGGTTGCGGTACGCCCAGGTCATGAAGCTGCGAAACAGGTTGAGGCCCTCCGGCGGGTCGAGCTTGAGCAGCGCCGGGCAGATATCGAACAGGGTGTGCCAATACGGCAACAGGCGTGCATCCAGGTGCACGAAGCAGCGGGAATTGCTGGGGTAATCAGGCCGCAGAGGTTCTGCGCGCAGACGGCGCGATGCCTTGCTGACCAGGCGACTGGCGCCGGCAGGCAATACAGGGTTCATGAAACGCACTCACAATCGTGACGATAGAACGCCTCCTGGTTGCAGGAGGCCCAAGACACACGTCAGGAGGCTGGGGAAGCGCGAGGGTTGGCCGAGGGCCAGGAGTAGCGCGGCGGCGCCTTGTTGCGTCGCTCATGGGCTGGGCGCGGGGTTTGTCCAAGGCCCAGCAGCCAGGCCAGGCCAATCAAAAACACCAGCGCGACGGTGAGCGCGTTGCAAACCGGGCAGGCAAAGTAGTTCGAGATGTTGCTGGAAGACGGGCTGCCCAACCCTTTGTCGGAAAGTGGCGCCGGCTTGCTGTTCACCGAACAGAACGCACCACCGATACCATTGAGGGCCTGGCCGGTCATCTGCCCATGCCCCAAACCGCAGACGAACAGGTTCATCAGCACGCAAAAGTACAGGGCCCAGGCGATCAGCGAACGGTCGGGGTGGCTCAATTTCATGGCGGCGACTCTACCACCCCAGGCGCACCGAAATGAAGCACAGAGCGCCCCTGTGGCAGAACGTCGCACGTTACGCAGGGCGTCCAGGGTTGGTAGACTTTGCGCCCTCCTCGTTACTCCTTTTCCAGGCCTGCGTGTTTGACTTCACACAATGCCGGCGTTTCACAGGATGCACAGTTGATGAGTACGTTATTCACCCGCCGCAAGGTCCTGACCGGCATGGGCCTGTTGGGTCTGGGCCTGCTGGCCGGTTGTGACAACAGCCCCAAATTGAACTTCAAGTACGGCAAGGACCTGAGCGACAAGATCATGGGGCGCACCTTCAAGCTCAAGAACACCGAGGGCGACACCGTCACCCTCAGCTCCTACCGTGGCCTGATGCCGGTGGTGTTCTTCGGCTTTACCCAATGCCCGGCCGTATGCCCCACCACGCTTGCCCGCGCCGCCCAAGCCAAGAAGCTGATGGGCCGCGACGGCGAGATCATGCAGGTGATCTTTATCACCCTGGACCCGGAACGCGACACGCCGGAGATTCTCGACAAGTACGTCAAGGCCTTCGACCCCAGCTTCGAAGCGCTGTACGGCACCCCGGAAGAAATCGCCGTGGCCGCCAAGGAGTTCGGGATCTTCTATGAAAAGATCCCCGCCGGCGACACCTACACCCTGTCCCACACGGCCACCAGCTTTGTGTTCGACACCCGTGGCAACCTGCGCCTGGGCCTGCAGGCATCCCTTACCGCTAAAGAGTGCGCAGAAGACCTGCTCACCGTCATGGAGGTCTGTTAATGACTGCCGTTCAACACCTCAAGCGCCTCACCTTCGGCCTGACCCTGCTCGGCCTTGCGGCGCACGCTAGCGCCCAGGTGCAAGTGACCGATGCGTGGGTACGCGCCACCGTGCCAGGCCAACCGAGCAGCGGCGCGTTCATGACCGTCACCGCCGACAGCGACAGCAAGCTGCTGCGCGTGGCTTCGCCGGTGGCCAAGGACGTGCAGATCCATGAAATGAGCATGAAGGACGACGTGATGCGCATGGGCCCTGTGGACGCAGTCGCCCTGCCCGCCGGCAAGGCCGTGACCCTCGACCCCAACGGTTACCACGTTATGCTGATGGGCCTGACCGGCCAGATCAAGGAAGGCGACCAGGTGCCGCTGACCCTCACGGTGGAGAACGCCAAGGGCGAGCAGCAGTCCATTGAAGTCAAGGCCCCGGCCCGTGGCCTGGATGGCATGGACCACAGCAAGATGCATTGATACCCCTTGAACTGTAGGAGCGAGCTTGCTCGCGAAAATCGTCAACGATAACGCGTGAAACCTGGAGAAACGCGTTGCCTGTGAGTGCTTCGCGAGCAAGCTCGCTCCTACAGAGGCCTGGGTGGCGGTCAGTAGCGTGTGGTGTCAAAGCACGCCGGGTCTTGATCCAAATACTTCTTCATGCGCCGCCACAGGGTGGTGGTGCTGATGTTCAGGCGCTTGGCGGCGGCTTCGCGGTTGCCGCGGACGCTGCTGAGTACCTCGTGCAACACGGCCAACTCGCTCTTGCTAGCGGCACCCTGCTCGACCTTCACGTCGGTTGAAAGGTCTTCCAGCACCTCCTCCAGCCACGGCTGTGCAAACGCCCGCCCCTGGCTCATCACGGCCAGACGCTCGACGATATTGCCCAGTTGCCGAATATTGCCCGGCCACGGGCAAGCGCTCAGGCGCGCGAGCAAATCCTGCGCAGGTTCGGCGGTGTCGATGGGCAGGCTGCGCAGCAAGTGGCGCACCAGTTCGGGGATGTCTGCACGGCGTTCACGCAGGGCGGGCAGGTGCAGTTTGAGCACGCAGATACGGTAGAAAAAGTCCTCACGAAACAGCCCCTGGGCCACCAACTGCGGCAGGCTTTTGTTGCTGGCGGTGATGATGCGGATATCCACGGGCGTGACCTTGTCATCACCAATGCGCACCACCTTGCGCTCCTGCAAGGTGCGCAGCAGTTTCACCTGGATGTCGGTGGAGGTTTCGTTGATTTCATCCAAAAAGATGGTGCCGGTGTGCGCCAGCTCAAACACCCCGACCTTGCCTTCGTTGAGTGCGCCGGTGAAAGCGCCTTTGACGTAGCCAAACAGTTCGCTCTCCAGCACGCCCGGCGCAAATGCCGCGCAGTTGATCGCCACGAACGGGCCGTTTTTGCGGCGCGAGGCGTTGTGAATGCTCTGGGCGAACAGCTCTTTGCCGGTGCCGGTTTCGCCCTCGATCATCACCGTGCTGTCTACCGCCGCATAGGTCAGGGCCAGGCGCTTGGCCTTGGCCAGTGCCGGGCTGCTGCCGATGATGTCATCGAAGGTTTTTTCCGCCAGGTGCAGGCGTGCCAATTGCCGGCGCATCTTGCGTTCGATGGCGGTGATTTCGGTCTGGCTTTGCAAGGTGGCCACGGCGCCGATCACTTGGTTGTCCAGGGTGATCGGGGCGATGCTCAACGTCAGCGACAGACGCCCCAGGCTGATCAGCGCACCGCGCACCGGGCGGCCGTGGTTGAGCACCTGGCTGAAATAGTCCTGGGTCAGCAAGCCATCGATGCTGTCACCCACCCCCAGGCTGCCCAGGTAACCCGTGGCCACGCTGTTCATATTGGTGAGGGTGCGCTGGCTGTCGACACTGAAAATACCTTCGGACACGCAATTGAGGATCGACTGGATCATCTCGTAGCGGCTCTGCAATTCCACGCGCTTGAGCCGCCGCTCCTCCTCGATCTGCAACAAGTGCAAGGCTTCATCGATGGCCTCGTCGGCCGCATCCGGGTCGGCCTCGGACATGATGTAACGCATGCCCCGCGCCATCACGGCCTGGCGCGATGACAAGCCGCCAATCGCCACTTCAATGCCTTGCGCCTGCAACCGATCCAACTGCGCCTCGGTGGCCTGGCTGCTGCCCAAGGGGTCGATCAGGCAAATCGACACCTGCGGCATGAACGGCCGGGCCTTTTCCAAGATCGTCGCATAGCCCTCGGAGGTGGCCAGGAAGGCGACCTTGTCCGAGACCTGCTGCGCCTTGTGATAGGCATTGATGCAGTCGAAAAACGTGTGTTTGACCTCGACAATGGGCACCCGCAATTGCTCGCGCAACACACTGGCGGTGCGCCCACGGCTGATGATCACACTGACGCCGCTGTCGAGCAGTTGGCGCGCCTTGAGGGCAGCGTCGTGCTGGGCGGCTTCGATCACCACCAGGGTCAAGCCGCGCTGCTGGAGGATGCCGTGCATCACCGAGGTCAGGGTGCTGGAGGGGGAAATGACGGCGATGGTGCCTTGCATGGCGGGGCCTCGGACAGCATGGGCGAAGATTGCAGACTATTTCACTGCGCAATATTTTGAAATGCAGTGCAACGCAGCATTTCACCCAAAAAACCCTAACCCATTGTTTTATATATAATCTCAGGCAGTGGCACAGCCCTTGCTCTTCCTTCATCAATAACAAAGACAATGAAGGAAACACTGGATGGATATCGTCTTCATCGGGTTTGGCGAAGCCGCCTACCACCTCTGCACGGGCCTGCGCACCACCGGCGATCTACAGATCGGCGCCTACGACGCCCACGTCAGCCCCACCCTGCAACAACGCGCCGAGCAACTGCACGTCACCCTCTTCGACTCCCTGGAACACGCCTGCCGCGATGCCCGCTTCGTGGTCTGCCTCACCAGCGCCAGCAGCGCATTGGCCATTGCACAAAAAGCCCTGCCGCTATTGGTCGCCGGGCAAACCTATGTCGATATGAACTCCGCCGCGCCCACCGTCAAACAAGCCATCGAACAACTGCCCCGCCCCGCTGGCGTAGGCTTTTGCGACAGCGCGGTGATGGGCACCGTGCCCGGCAATAACCATCGCGTGCCTATGCTGCTGGCAGGCGACGGCGCGGCTGCATTTGCCGAGGCCTTCACCCCACGAGGCATGCATTTGACCGTACTGGACGCCGAAGCCGGTGCCGCCTCGGCCATCAAGATGCTCAAAAGCGTGGTGATGAAAGGCCTGCCGCAATTGCTGCTGGAAGCCTTCCAGGCCGGCGAAAAGTTTGGCGTGCTGGACACACTGGTGGCGTCTCTAGGGGATTCGCTCAACGGCAAAACCATCGAGCAACTGGCCAATACCTTCACCGCCCGCACGCTGATCCACGCCAAGCGCCGCAGCGCAGAAATGGACGATGCGGTGGCCACCCTCGAAGCCGCCGGCGTCGACCCGGTAATGACCCGCGCCACCCACGCCCAGCTCGAAAACCTGGCCGCCACCGACTGGGCCAGTCTGCTCGGCCCCGGTGGCAGCGACATGGATTTTCGCACCGCCATCGCCCACTTTGCTGCCCACGCCTGAGGCCCCGTCATGAACACTGAACATTACTTCCCCCTGCCCGACCTGATCCCCGCCGACCTGCTGGCGCGCTTTCGCCAACTCAGCCCGGCGCAACTGTGCGACGGCATGCAAAGCCTGGGCATCCCGCGCAACGGCTGCATGGACGCAAGCCTCATGCCCCTGGATGAAAGCAAGGTGATGCTCGGCACCGCCTACACCGTCGACACCGAAGACGGCGACAACTTCCCCATCCACGTCGCGGTGTACCAGGGCCAGCCCGGCTACGTGCTGGTGGTGGCGGGCAAGGCCTACCCCGGCCGCGCCTACATCGGCGACCTGATGGCCGGTGCCGCCCAGGCCGTAGGCTTGGCCGGCATGGTCATCGACGGTTGTGTGCGCGACAAGGTGCCATTGGCCCAACTGGACATCCCGATCTACGCCAAGGGCTTCATGCAGCGCAGCCCCGGCAAGCAAGGCCCCGGCAAGATCAACGCCACCGTGACCTGCGCCGGTGTCGAGGTCGCACCGGGCGACCTGGTATTCGGCGATTACGACGGCGTCACCGTGGTGCCCCGCGCAAGCCTGGTGGAGGTGCTGGAAGCCTCGGAGAAAAAAAGTGCGTATGAAAACCAGCGCCGCGACGTGATCGACGCTTACACTCGCGCCCGAGACAGCGGCCAGCCCTTGCCGGCACTGGCCCCGGCCTGGGTCACCCAACTGCTGGAAGGCCAGTAACGCTCAAGGCTGTACCGGGGGCGCGTGGCGCCCCACCTGCTGCGCTCACTATAAAAATAAAATTGTGGAGACGTTCAGATGCTGACAGTTCTGGGCTATGTGCTGATCACCTTGTTCTTGGTGCTGGTCATCAAGCAAAAACTATCGCCGTTTACCGGCCTCATCGTGGTGTCGCTGGCCGTGGGGGTGCTGGCGTGCCTGGTCAATGGTGTGCCGATGGACACCATCATCCAGTGGGTGCGCGAGGGGCTGTTCTACTCGCAGAACGAGGCAGGCAAGGTCTCCCTGGGCACGGTCAACCCCACGGTGATGATCCTGTTTGCCGTGTTGTACTTCAGCCTGATGATGAACGTGGGGCTGTTCGACCCGCTGTGTACGTTCCTGATTCGCAAGGCCAATGGCGACCCGCTGAAAATCATCCTGGTCACCGCCTTCACCTCCGCCGTGGTCACGCTGGATGGCGACGGCACCACCACCATCCTGATCATCACCACCGCGTTCCTGCCGCTGTACAAGCAGATGGGCATGAAGCTGTCGAACCTGGCGATGCTGATCATCCTGCCCTGCGGCCTGGGCAACTGCCTGCCCTGGGGCGGTCCGTTGGCGCGGGCGGCGGCGGTGTTGAACGTGGAGGTCAATACGCTGTTCGTGGCGATCCTGCCGATCCTCGGCGTGTCGTTTCTGTATGTGTTCTTCATGGCCTACTTGATGGGCATCAAGGAACGCAAACGCCTGGGTTTTGTGAAGGGCGCCAACGGCATCGTGACGCCTGAGCAGATCGTGCAAATGGTCAACGTGATCAAAGACCACGACAAGGAACTCAAGCGCCCGCGCCTGTTCCTGTTCAACCTGGCGTTGACCCTGGGCATGCTGGTGATCCTCATCGCCGGCTGGGCCAGCGGCGCCGTGGTGTTCATGCTCGGCACCGCGATTGCGCTGACGGTCAACTACACCGCCGTGGAACAACGCGAACGCATCACCGCCAACGGTGGCGACGCCGTGGCCGTGGCCTCGATCATCCTTGCCGCCGGGTGCTTCTTGGGCATTTTCAACGGCAGCGGCATGGCCGGCGCCGTGGCTGAACACATGGCCAGCCTAATCCCCGACTCCATGGGTAGCCACACCGCACTGATCTTCGCCTTCCTCGGCGCCCTGGCCTGCTACGCCTTGCCGGTGGACGCCTACTACTTCGGCATCCTGCCGGTGGTGGCGCCCATCGCCTACAAGTTTGGCATCAGCCCCACCGAGATCGGCGTGGCATCGTTTATGGGCCAGGCGTTGCGCTATGCCAGCCCGACGGTGGCATGGTTGTTTTTGTTGATGAACCGTACGGAAATGACGTTTGGGGAGTATCAGAAAGAGTTCTTCAAGTGGTCGATTCCGATGTTTTTCATCTTCATCGTGACGGCGATTGTGACCGGCGAACTGCCCATCGGCTGACGCCCAATCTGTGGGGGCGGGCTTGCTCGCCTTTACAATGTGCCGTTACAAGTCTTTCTGGCAGGTCCGCGAAGCCTGGATACAGTTCAGAAAAGACCTCTGGACGCGGCCCCTATGAAACGCAAAGTTCGAATCCTGATTTTATGCAAAACCTACCCCTCCCCCAGTGCAAAACATGCCGAAACATCCTGTGTTGCAGGCATGGATGAAGATGGAAACCTCATACGCCTTTATCCGGTGCCCTTTCGCCTGATCACAGAAGACCAGCAATTTTCGAAGTGGCAATGGATTGAGGCCCTCATCGAACGCAACCCAGCCGACCACCGGCCAGAGAGCCACAAGATCAGCGTGGACAGCATTCAGGTCGGGCAGCGGATGCCATCAGGCAATTGGAATCAGCGTCGCTCCTGGCTGGATAAGCTGACGGTGTATGAGAGCTTTGATGCGCTTGAAAAAGCCAGGATCGACCACAACGTGACGCTTGGCTTGATCAAACCCCAAAAAATCACCGCGCTGCATATCCGCAAGTCAGCGAGTGAAAGCTGGACACCTGAAGAAATCGAAAAGCTCGAAGCCATGCAGCGTCAACCATCCCTGTTCGATGAACAAGAATCGGCGAGCATCAAACGACTGGAAAAAGTACCTTTCCACTTCCACTACACCTATGAATGCATGGTCGACGGAAACGCCAAAAACCACACTCACAAAATCGTCGATTGGGAAGCCAGCCAACTCTTTCGCAATGTTTATCGCAAGCACGGTGCTGCGGGATGGGAAGCTCCGTTTCGGCACAAGCTGGAAACAGAGCTTCCTGCAAAAGACCTGATGCTATTGATGGGCACCATCCACCGTTTTCCGGCCCAGTGGCTGATTGTTAGCTTGGTCTACCCGCCTAAGCGACAGACCGAAGCTCTCCAACAAATAAGTCTGTTTTAATCGGCAAGTGCAGCGTTATCAGTGAAGCATCCAGCTCGTGCGCCGCTTCTGCGATCAGGCTGCGGTGGCAAAAGCTGGCATCCGCTTCGTAACAAACCATGCAGATACGCTGCTCCATGGAGCTCGACAGCAATGCGGTCAACACGCTGGTTTGGGTACGAATGTAGGACCGGAAGTCACGGGCATACACCGCCCAGACACCGTCTTCCTTGTACTGCTTGCGGATAGGTTTTGGGCAGCCCAACGGGCGACTGTGTTCATAACTGATGCCTTCTGCGGCCAGGCACTGGGCGAAGGCGTTCTTGGAAAAGCCTTTTTTGCGCGACAACGGATATTCACGTACATCAAGCACTTTATCGATACCGGCCTGCTTCAGGCACGCGATGAATGCGTCGATGGTCAGGCCTTCGTAGCCAGCGGTGTAGAGGGTCATGCAGATTCTCCTGGAGCCTCCCGGCGCGGTCAGAATGTAAAGCGGCGGAACTATAACATCGCCATTTCTTCGACACGTGCTGGGGGTGACGGGCGGAACGGAGCGCTGCACAAAACCAGTGAACGGTTGTTGATAGGTCAAGTGTCAGACGATTCGCTTCGTCATCGGAAAACACGCCAAGTCCAATCCCGATGGCGAGCCCGCTCACTACAATGACCTCATCGTGCCACTAGCACACCTGTGCTAATCGACCCCTCCCCCCTGCGGCGCTATATTCCTCGGCACTTCCAACGCACCCACCGGCACCGCGCATACCCTGCGCGCGGACGCGTTGTGCATTGGAAAAACCATAACAACCCCAAGGAAGAAGCACCATGAAACTGCACTCCCCTATTACCCGCATCACCCTGTTGGGCGCCTTGATCATCGGCGTGGCCGGCTGCAGCAATATCAAGCCCAGCGAAGACCACCTCAAGACCTTGTCGGAAACCAACCTGGGCGAGACGGTAAAACGCATCTCCAATGTGCGCAGCGACTCCATGAGCACCTATTACGTGGCCAGCGCCGCCTCCGGCGAATACAACTGCTCGGTGCCCAGCGGCGCCAGTGGCGGCATGTTTGCCGTCGCCAGCTTCGGCCTGATGAAACCTGCCGCCTACTGCCAGCCCAAGGGCGCTAAGGGCAACGGGCTTGTTCCATTCGCCCAGTAAGTTGCTGCTGGCTCAAGTCGCGCAGTGTGCCGCGCAGTTCTGCGGGGCGCACCGGCTTGGACAGGATGGCGATCTGACGGTCGTGCAAGGCGGCCTGGATGCGTTCCACGTCGTGCCCCGTGAGGATCAGCGCGGGCACCGCCCAACCCCGCTGTTCGCGCAGGGCATCGATGCATTCAATACCGGTGGCGTGGTTGCCCAGGTCATAGTCGGCAACGATGATGTCGCAATCACTCACCAGGTCACGCCCCGACGACTCCGCCTGCACCTCGCAGCCCCAGCGCTCCAGCAGCGCCTGGGTGGCGAGCAGCACGTTGTGATCATCCTCCACCAGGCACACTTTCAAGCCCGTGAGCATCCCGGCCTGACGCGCCTGGTCACCGGGTGCCGGTTGGCGCGGCGCGCTGGCCAGGGTCAAGCCATGCAGGCTCACCGAGGTGCCATGGCCCACCCTTGAACGCAGGCTCACCTGCACCCCCATCAACTGCCCCAGGCGCTTAACGATGGACAGCCCCAGGCCCACGCCTTCGACGTCCTTGTCCCGCAGGTGGCGTACGCGATAGAACTCTTCGAAGACCTTTGACAGATGCTCCTCGGCAATCCCCCGCCCCCGATCATGAATCTCCACCGCCAGCCCGCCATCGCGGATACGCACGCCCATCAACACCGGCCGGTGCGCGCCGTACTTGAAGCAATTGGACAGCACGTTTTGCACCATGGTCGCCAACAGCGCAGGGTCGACCAACACCCAATGCGAGCAGGGCCGCAAGCGCAATTCCACCCCGGCCCAACGCGCGGCTTCGGCGTTCTGGCGCACCAGGTCGGCGAGAAACTCGCCCAGGTTCACCGCCTGGTATTTGGGCAACAAACGCCCGTTGTCGAGGGTGTACAGGTCGAGAATCGAACGAAACAACTGCGACACGTTAAGCAGCGAACGGTCGATGTTATCCACCAACCGCCGTTCTTCATCGCCCAGCCGCGCTTCGCGCAAGCACGCGGTAAACAGGCCGATGGAGTGAATGGGCTGGCGCAGGTCATGACTGGCCTGGGCGAGAAAACGAGATTTTTCCAGGTTGGCGGCGATGGCCTCTTCGGACGCCTTGCGCGTACGTTCCAGCAGGATATGGGCATACACCGGGATCACCGTACTGGTGATCATCAACATCAGCACCATAAACGGTTGCGCCTGCCATACCGGCGTCAACTGGTACACGATCAGCAGCGCCAACAACGCCAACGCCGTGGCAATCGCCAGGTAGCGCGAGCCGTAGCGCATGCCATTGCCCAGGTTGACCCACACCATCACCGCATACAACGGCAACGCCGCCTCGCCGCCCACCACCATGCCGAACGAGGTGCCGGTGTAGTCGTGGAGCATGCCGAAGACACGCCGCGCCGGGTAATGCCCCGGCCAACGGGCGATCACCTGCCGCAAGGCAATCGAGGCGATCAGGAACAGCGCGATATACAGAATCACCGGCAGATACGTGTCCAGCGACTGCCCCGGCAAAAACCCCAGAGCACTGATGTAAACAATCGCAATACCGGCCACCACAATGCGCAGGTTGGCCTGGTCGAGTTCAGAGTTGGTCTCACTACCCATGGGTTACGTCCTTGTGCGGCAGTCGTCAACGGCGTCATGCAATGCGGTGCTAAGGTAGCATGACCGCGCCACACACCGCCCCAGGGAGGAGCCCCCCATGACCCGCCGCATCATCATCGCCGACGACCACCCCATGTTTCGCGAAGGCATGCTGCGCACCGTGCAACGCCTGCTGCCCGGCACCGAAGTGCAAGAAGCCGGCGACCTCGACACCGTGCACGCACTGATCAGCGACGGCGGCGACATCGACACCCTGATCCTCGACCTGCGCTTCCCTGGCCTGACCTGCCTGAGCCAACTGGCCGAACTGCGCCAGCAACTGCGGCGCACCACCTTGATCGTGGTGTCGATGGTGGATGACCCGGCGTTGATCGATCAGGTGATGGCGTTGGGCGCAGACGGTTTTATCGGTAAGAACATCGCGCCTGAGGAGATCGGCCAGGCATTGCTGGCGATTCGTGAGGGTGAAGTGTTGGTCAAGTTTGCGCCGTCGGGGTTGTTGCCGTTGGATACCCACACGTTGACGGCGCGACAGCAGGATGTGTTGAGGTTGATTGCCCAGGGCAAGACGAATAAGGAGATCGCCAAGGCGCTGGATATTTCGCCGTTTACGGTGCGGATTCATGTGTCGTCGTTGCTGAGGGTGTTGGGGGTGAGTTCGCGGGCGGCGGCGGCGGTTAAGTATTCGGGGGTGGGTTGAGGGGGCAGTTGATCGTGCACCTCAATCCACAATAAACAGCTTCGCCCCAATGCTCGTCGATGAACGATGGCCTTCCATGTCATTGCCCACCTGGTAACTCATCCCCGCCGTCAGAATGAACTGGCGACCATCCTCCAACTCCGTGTGCAACTCGCCTTCGAGGCACAACAGCACATGCCCGCGCCAACACCAGTGATCAGCCAGGTAACCGGCGGTGTATTCCACCTTGCGCACACGCGTGGTGCCGAAGTGGCAGGTGCGCCATAAGGCGCTCCCGGTAATGCCTGGATGGACGACGGGTTCCAGCGTGGACCAATCTGTGATGCCAAAGGGGACAGCGGTGAGATCCATAGTGGGCTCGGCGGCGGTTTGAGGAAGGTTGAGGCTATCCAGCCGGTGGCGTGCGCGGTAGACACAGATGGCTGGGTTTTGTGGGATACAGGCGATTTGTTAATCTGCCAGCGGCGCTTATGGATTGGCTTATGCACATCGACCCTACGTATGTCCTTTATGAAACCGAACACTGGCTGCTGAACCATCACCTTGCTTCGACATTGCCGGGTTACCTGATGCTGGGCGCCAAGACACACCACCGGTCGCTGGCGGATATGCCAGAGGCCGCACTGGCCGAGCTGGGTGGCTTACTGGCTAGAACCCAGCGGGTCATGGAGTCGCAACTGCGGCCCAAATGGCTGTATATCAGCCGCTATGGGCATATGCCGGGATTCCCCCTGCACTTTCATTTCATCCCGGTGTATGACTGGGTGGAAGATGCGTTCTGGCGGGACGCGCGTTATCGGGTACTGCAGGATTTTGGTGCGCCTGCTCAGGGTCAATCGCTGACGGACGGGGCGGAATTGACGCTGTTTGTATGGCGAGAGTACGGCGAAAGTCAGGTGCTGCCGCCGGTTGGGAGGGATTCAGTTCAGCAAGTGATTGCGCGGTTGCGGGCTGCTTTTGGTGCGGGCCAGGTGAGGTAGCGGGTGTACACGGTGCACAGGTGGGAGGGGGCTTGCTCCCGATTGCGGAGTGTCAGGTGCTGGGTATGTTTGGTCGGGGTACATATCCGTTCTTTGGGTGATGGCCGGTATGGGCTCCGACCGGGCTTTAGGCTTTAGCACTCGCATACCGCTCGTTCCACCAGACGACAAGCTCGGCATGTTGCTTGTGCGTGATCCACTGGATATTCGTTGGGTCTGTCGGATCGCCTCCAAACACCAGTGGTTTCAGATACCACTTGATCTTCGCGGTGAAGCGCGCGTCGGGGTTCAGTAATGGCTGTTGGGTCAGCGTAAACGGCGCGGCAAGGGTTGCATCGAGTGGCAGCGTAGGCACGGTAAGCATCACGCCGGACGCGTTGATGACGATGAAATCATCCCAGCCCTTCAGGCCTATCAGCGTGTAACCCGGCAGATAACGATCGAATGTATAGGCTTGCATCGCGGCGAAGCTTTCATCCTGATCAAGGAGGATAAGGTAATCATCGTTTTGCCAGCCTTCGTTCATATGGAACTCACAGTGTGTGGGGTATTGATCAAAGACGGCGCGGGTCTTGAAAAAGTCCAGTATAGGGCTATCGCGTCTTCGAAGCGGCCTGCTGCAGCCAGCAAGTCGCCGTCCTTGCTGGACCTTTGTAGTTGCGCGTGCAGGGGACGGGTGAGCATAACGGCATTGGAGTGAATTGAGAAAGACAGCAACCAACCAAGATTGTTAGCATTCGGCCCTTCTTGCCCTAATGGCCTTCCAGGATGGTAGGTAGAGCGAAAAATATGTCCGTCACCCCCAATCGAAATCCCCCAGTCATATTGGTCCCTGCTCAACAAAGCGACTTGGACAATCTGGTAGCCATTCGAATCGAGGCCATGCGCGAAAGCCTGGAGCGCGTTGGGCGGTTTGATCCGGTGCGCGCGCGTGAGCGGTTTGTCAGCAGCTTTGAAGCCTCCAATACGCACCACATCGAAGTATCCGGAGAGAGGGTTGGTTTTGTCGTGGTCAAGGATCACCACAACGAACTCTTGCTCGACCACCTGTATGTGAGACCGAGCGCACAAGGCTCGGGTATAGGCTCTGTTGTTCTCGCGCACATTTTCAACGTGGCGGATGCGGCTGCGCTCCCGATTAAAGTGGGAGCCCTCAAAGAAAGCGCTTCGAATCGCTTTTATACCCGCCATGGCTTTCAATTTGTCGAAAGCAGTGAATTCGACAATTATTATGTTCGTCAGAACGTTCCGGCGGTTGGT
Source organism: Pseudomonas kairouanensis (assembly GCF_004682055.1). Lineage (GTDB taxonomy): Bacteria > Pseudomonadota > Gammaproteobacteria > Pseudomonadales > Pseudomonadaceae > Aquipseudomonas > Aquipseudomonas kairouanensis. The sequence continues at coordinate 179,077 of NZ_QUZU01000007.1, forward strand.
CCGGTTTGCTAGCTGCATGTGATGCACCTGCTTTCGCGCACGCAGGGCCATTACCTTGGGGCTGGCACACTCGCCCCGTCCCGCACTTGCATCAGCGCAAAGCCCAGTAGGTTCAAGCCTTTCCAAAGATTCGGATTGTTCACATCCGCGTGGTCCTGCGCGAGCCCAATACCCCAGATGCTATCAACCGGGCTGGCTTCGACAATAACGCGCGAACCGGTTTGAAGAAGGTATTCGTTTAACAGCGGATTCTGCGAAAACTTGGCCTGGTTCGCTCGAACCACGATGTCGTACCGGTGTTGCAGCCAAACCTGATCATCAAACCCACGCACCTTGCGGCCAAGTGCTTTGGCGGCATTAGCCGTAGGAGCCTCGAACACCTGCGCACGAATATCCTGATCGTCAAACAAAGCTGCCTTCTCGGCCATCATGAAGTGCTCGGCCGTGGGGTAATGTTGACCCTCAACGATAAACCCGGCCTCAAACCATTGGCTGAAACACGACGCCGTGACGACAGCTTTGTTGCGCTGGTGCCCCCAGAAAAACGTAAAGCTCAGCGCTTCTCCTGCGTTGAAACGGGCGCACAGTGCGTTCAAATGTTCAGAGTCGTTCAATGAGATGCCCTCGCTAACTGGAGACCGAAGTTACAACTACAGGGCTGGCCGAGGCAACCACAAAACTTGGCAGGTCAATGGAGCGCTTCATCCTCTGGCATCGGATAGAATCCGCAACTTATTTCAACAATGCTTGCTACAAACGAGGGAATTTCATGACAAGGATGGCCGCTGTTTTCACCTTACTGAGTTGCATCGCGTCAGCCCCGGCATTGGCGGCGTCTGATTGCCCGTTTCCGCAGGGGATGCAGGCATCCATCGGTGCGTCGAAGCAAGCGATTGAAGCCAGGCAAGCGGGCGTCACCAAGGATGAACTGCTCACCAAAATCTCCCCCGCGGCCGATGGGCAGATGTCCAAGATGCTAAAGAGCATCGTCGACGAAGTTTACGATTATCCGGTGCTGCTGCCTGAGGTGTATGCCGCCTTTCGGTTTGAGCGCTGCTTTGTTTCGCAGCAGCATGGGGAACAGGTGGCGGCGATGAAGTTTGCGGATGCTTATCCGTTGTTGAAGAAATGTGAATTGCTTGAAGCGGAAGGGGCGAGACCGCGTTGTGCGATGGGGGTGGTGCATGCGGTGAGCGGGGTTCCGGAGTGATGGCCTTGGGTGGTTGGGGGCTGTGATGGAGGGCGGCTACCGATTTACAGCGGACACAACTATCGGCATCACCGTTCTTCTAAAGCAACCACATAATCGGTGAAGTCGACATCACCTACGCCGTCGCTACATTCCAGCGTAATCTTGCCATCGGATCTGCGGATGTGAATTCCTGCATTGCCAACCCATGCACTCATGCCGTGAGCGCTTTTCCATACGTTCCAAATTTTCAAAGTATTTCCAAGTTTTAAAAACACTTCTATCTCCACAACATCGGGACTGGTATCAGACCACAGAACTATTTCGGGGTAGCCATCGCCAGAGTTGTCGACGACGATCTGCCCGCTTGCTGCCTTTAATACTAGTCCTTGCCCTCGACTGCTCGTAGCACCCAATCGGCGAATTAAAAATGTGGTTCTAGGCTTCGTGATTTCGAGCTCCATGATTGTAACGACGGTTTGCCCGTTGAGCTTTATGGGCTTTCCGTTAGAGCGCATAAATATTGAAGAGAGCGTTTCTTCCATTTCCAGTCCCCGGAGTTTCTCATGCCATTTGATTCAGCTTGACTTATGCGAGATCAGCATCTCTATTGTTCACGAGTCTCATGAGCAGTTAATTTTTACCAATTGCTAAACGGCCAAAAGCCGGCCTTCCAGATACCTCAATCTCACGATGTCACTCCCCATCAACCCCGATGAACTTCAACCCGCAACCCCTCCCCCTCATTCGGCGCACAAAAATAACTGGTGATCAGATCAAACTCCGCATCAGTCGCCGCAAACTCATGCTCCGCACGCTGGTTGCGAAGATGCAACCTGGCACGACAGGTATCATCGTCCACCTCAATGTAGTGAACACAATGGGAAACCTCGGCAGCATCAGCCAGGCCGCGCAGCCATTGCCGGTCTTGAGGCGTATTGGCAGGAAAATCCAGCACCACTGTCACACCAGCCCTCAGTACATCGATGACAAGCGGGCCCACCACCTCCCGGATCTGCCGTGCAAAGCGCACATAGTCGGTGATGGATTTGATCTGATCAGGGTACAACCGTGAGAGCCACTGATCCTCACTCAGCAGAATGGCCGACTCTTCGGCGGCCAGGCTTTTGGCCAGAGTTGATTTACCGGAGGCGATTTTGCCTGTCATGAGATGAAGCACGGGGTTGGGCATGGGGATCGTCTCCTTGTCGAAGCCTGATGATGCTGATTGAAAAGCGTTGAAGCAACCGTCGCCCACGATGTTTGACGCCTTATCGCGGCATTGAAACATCCTCTTGGTTGCACCCTGATTAACCGCGCCTTATAGTTCGGCCCGTCGCTGGCATTGGCTGGCGACAGGGTTTCGCAGCCCTACAGAATAGAATCAACCTGCACAGTCATCAGACCCTCAGGCGGAGTTCGCTCGCGTCTTGTTTATGGCGGCTGTGCGTGGGAGACCTTCGGGTCTGCCGGGGGTGATTCTTCCTGGTCTGCGAACCCGCGCACAGTTGCCACCCAAGTCTGTTTCGCAGCAGCAAGGTGGCCATTCTTTTTCCCAAATAGAATCGAACCTTATGACTACTCAAAACCCGCACCACCGCTTCACCCCCATGTCCCAAACCGCAACCGACTACCCCGTCCTGTTGATCGACAGCGACGCCCCACTCAACGAGTTGCACGCATGCGCCAGCGAGCGTTTGAACGCTGCCCTCGCCTATCTGCATCTGATGGCCTGTTCCAATGTGTCGGACTATGCCGAGCACGATATCAATACCGTCGCCAATACCGCCCGGATCATGGTCCAGGATGTGGCGGATGTGTTTGCGGTGATCGAGCGGCGAGGGTTTGAGGCGCCGGCTGTGAGTTGATGGTTTGGGAGTGTTGAGGGAACCCGCTTAGGCGGGTTTTCTGGTTTTTGATTGGGGGGTGAGGTAGCAGGTTTATCGCGCTGGCCGAATGGGGGCCGCTTCGCAGCCCAGCGCGGGGCAAGCCCGCTCACCACAGTGGAGAGGCGGTGTTGCCCTTTCCCGTCAACTCAGGCGTAGCCCGGCAGCCACGGTTCTTGCTCAAGGGTCGCGACGTCTCCTTCGGCTAATAAGCGCCACAAATCCAGGATCTTGCCCTCGGGGACTTGCCTCATATGGCGTGGCTCGCCGGACTCCAGGTTTTCAAAGGTGACGCTGCCTGAGAGGGACACTGCGATGCACCACTCTTCGTCGTTGGTCACTGAAACCTCTGCATGTTCCTCATCTTCAGGGCGGGTTTTCAGTTCGGCGAGAAGCTCCGGGAATGTGTGTAGGCCGGGGTCCGACTGCATGGCCCCGTATCTGTGGCAAACGTGATAACCCATATTGACCTCGTGTCGTTAACCGGCAGATGAATCGACATCGCACAGTAGTGCTAACAGTTCAGTCGCCAGGGCGGCGGCTTCTTGGCGGTAGCCTTTGTTCCAGTTGTGTGACCAGTCAGCAGGCTTTCCTTGATCGTCCCATTGCGACAATGCGAGCCCGTTGATGATCTCCAGTTCGAACCACAGGCGCTGCCATGCTTCGGCGTCCTGGACCAAGGCCGTGTCTTGCCACAGGAATTCTGTTTGTGCGACGAACGCCGCCCATGCGAACAGGTTGTCTGAGGCACGTTCGCCGAGGGTTAGCCAGTGCTTTCTGACATCCAATGAAGGGCTCCTTGTAATGGATTTTGAGTGTTAAGTGATGGTACAGCAGCAGGTCTGCCGCCAACGGGGGCAAGCCCTAATGCCAGTCAGTTAAGACATTTAAAGGGTGAAAAGTAACCTGTGGCGAGGGAGCTTGCTCCCGTTGGACTGCGCAGCAGTCCCATTCTTTTAAACAAAGAGCGGGGCTGCTTCGCAGCCCAGCGGGAGCAAGCTCCCTCGCCACAGGTTTAGGGCGCCACCCAAACTCAGTAAGCACCAGCATCCCTCTCCCACAGTTGAAGGTGCGCCGCTATCATGTTCACCTTTCACCCCACGCCCCAGGAAGCCCCCATGCCCACCCTCACCCTGCGCAACGCCCTCCCCGCCGACGCCGCCCGCTGCTTTGAAATCGAAACCACCGCCTACGAAGGCGACGAAGCCGCGACCCTGGAGAAGATCGCCACGCGCATTGCGCTGTACCCGGAGGGCTTTCTGATCCTGGAAGCCGACGGCGAAATCGTGGGATTCATCAACGGCGGCTGCGCCCATGAAGTGGTGATGTCAGACGAAGCCTTCAAGGAACTGGTGGGCCATTCCGCCGACGCGCCAAACGTGGTGATCATGTCGGTGGTGGTTGACCCAGCACACCAGGGCAAAGGCTATTCCACCACGCTGATGACCGAGTTTGTGCAGCGCATGCGCGACATGGGCAAGCAGACCATTCACTTGATGTGCAAGGACCAGCATGTGCCGCTGTACCAACGCATGGGCTATCGCTATGTGCAGCCGTCGGCGTCGGACCATGGTGGGATGGCGTGGCATGAGATGGTGATGGCGCTTTGAATTGCAACCGTTGACCGTCAGGGAGGGAGCCCAACCATGATCCAGGCAAGACCGTTAACCTTTCAACAAGCGTTGAAAAAAAACCTCAAACGGGTGCTGACCTATTGGGCTCCGCTCAGCGTTGTTTTTACGGGGCTAGGTACTTTATTGGGGTTTTATACGCTGTCGACCTACGCAACTTCGATAGGCCGCCCAGACGTAATGGCAGCCGCCCTCGAAGCAAAATCTGCGTTGATCCCCTGGCTCGCCACAGTGATTGGAATGCTGGCGCTGTACCTGCTGATTCTGCTCTCGACCACAGTGCTGTTCGGGCTCACCGTGTCGTTGTTCAATGACGTCGCTTCCCTGCAGCCCCGATTGGCAATGATCCTGTTACTGCCCACGATGGCAGGCATAGTCGGATTGCTCTGGCTGGTCTTTGCATGGCCTGACCTGAGCGCAGGCTTACGCTGGTTCTGGATGATATTGTTCATGTTCGCGGCACCCGGTTCATTGCTTGCCAGCCCGACATTCAGGCGCGCAGTCGACAAATGTGCAGCCATGGGCCCCGGCAGCGCGAAAAGCTGGCCATTACGTAGCGGGTTCATGTTGGTGCTGTCAGTGTTGATCTTAGGCACAGTGGTTTGTTCAGCGCTCTCAACCAGCGTGATCCTAAAAGCCTACATCGGCGAAGACACGCCAGATGCATTGAACCGGCTGATGCTGAGTTCGATGTTCGCAGCGAGCATCACGCTGCTTCCGGTTGTGGTGTTCTATGTCAGCAAAACCGATCTGTTCAAACGCCTAAGCCTGTTCCTGCTGACCGTCATCGTGACCGGGGCGATGATCATCAGTATTTCACCAGGGGTTTTAGCTGCAATCGTTTATTCGGCGGCCCAGGTCATGAACGTGCGCGACCCAATACCCGCGCAGTTCATGCTCACCAAAACCTACGCCAAGGAAGACTTCGACACCCAGGTATGGGGCACCGTCGAAACCGTGCGCGCCCAACCCGTGGTGTCGGCCTTCCCGCTGTTCTCCTTTGGCGATGTGCTGTTGCTGTGCCCCACCAGCCTGGCTACCAAGGGCCGCAAGGAGTGGCCCTCGCAATCGGCCTACTGCGTGCTCACCCAAAGCAGCACCGCCATTCGTATGCCGAAGAAGGCGCAACCGGCAACCGCCTGCACCCCGCCCACAGGAAAAGGATCACCTGAATGTTCATCGGACGCCTCGCCCACCTGACCGGCTGCACCCCGAAAGCCATCCGGTTGTACGAGCAGATGGGCTTGATCAACACGCCCCAACGCAGTGGCCGCTACCGGGTCTACGACGCGCACCACGTGCAAATGGTGCAGCTGATCCGCAAGGCCCAGACGGCGGGTTTTACCCTGGCGCAAATGGGTCCATTGATCACGGCCAAAGAGGCTTTAAAGGCGTTCCCGCTGGAGATGGCCAATGCGGCCATCGACACCAAGCGCCTGGACGTGCAGGCAAAAATCGATGAACTACAGGCATTGGACCTGCATTTGGTTGCGCTCAAGGGGCAGATGCATACGATGTTCAGTCCTCATACGGTGCAACCGCGCGCCTGTCCAGATACGCAAACGCCTCGCGCAACGCCTGCTGCGGCGGACGTGGGTTGAACCCCAACTCGGCCCGGGCCTTGCTGAGGTTGTATTGCTGTCGTACACCATGAAACAAGCGCACCTGGCTTTGCATCAGTTGGGCCGGCTGACCCGTGAGGTCTGCCCAGCGCTCTTGCAGCCAGGCGATGCCCATCAGCAACCAACGCGGCGCGGGGCGTGGCAGGCGGTAGCCGAGCACATCAACCACCTCCGCCAGGGATGAGGAATGCTCATTGGCCAGGATGTACCTCTGGCCCGCGCGCCCCTTTTGCGCGGCGCGCAGCATGCCATCTGCCACATCGCGCACATCGACAAAATTGAAATGAAACCCAGGGTCCAGGGGCACCTTGCGGTCTTTGATCGCCTGCAAAAAACCAAGGGTGTCGGTGAGGCGGCCGGCGTTCGGCCCCACCATTGCTGAGGGCAACACCGAGACCATCCATAGCCCCAAAGCATTGGCGGTTTGCCAGGCCATTTGCTCACTGAGGATTTTCGAGCGGTAGTAGGCGTTCTCGGTTTCCTGGTTCCACTGGGTTTCGTCCAACGCGCTGCCGTCATGCCCCACCGCCGCCACCGAGCTCACATAGACCACTCGCTTGACGCCCGCCCGACTGGCCGCCTGCAACACACACCGTGTGCCTTGCACATTGGGCTGCACGATCTCTGCCTCGGGGGACCTGGCCCAGTGTTTGAACACCGCCGCCACCTGGAACAGCACCTCGACCCCTTCCAGGGCCTTGAGCAGTGCGGCTTCGTCCTGCAACTCGGCGTAGACCAACTCACACTCAAGCCCGGCGAACGGCGCCGTCTGGCTAATATCACGCACACCAGCGCGCACACGGTGGCCGTGCTTGAGCAGGGTTCGCACCAGGGTATTGCCCAGGTGCCCATTGGCGCCTGTGACCAGACACAACATACTTTTCGCTCCATTTGGCGTAGAAAAACTCCGCGCACTGCCCGGCGAAAAAAGCATAAAGTCTGCCCCAAGGGACAGAGTCAAGGTCTAGAACCACAAGGAATCGAGCACGATGCAGCAGCCCCTGATTGAAATCAGCGACCAACGCGACCCACACGCTGAATGCATCCTCGGCGACGGCCTGGCCACCTTCAACGAACATGCCACTGGCTACCACGACCGGCTCCCGTTGACCGTACTAGTCAAAGACCCACACACCCACCAAGTGCTGGGCGGCATCACCGGCCGCAGCGCCTTCGGCATGGCCTTCCTCGACCTGTTCCACCTGCCCGACAGCCTGCGCGGCTCGGGCCTGGGCAGCCAGTTGCTGCAAGCCTTTGAAGATGAAGCCCGGCGCCGTGGTTGCTTGAGCGCGGTGCTATACACCATCAGCTTCCAGGCGCCGGGGTTTTATGAGAAGCGCGGGTGGGTGCGCTTTGGTGAAATACCCTGCGCGCCTGAGGGCAGCAGCCGGGTGTTTCTGTCCAAGGTGTTGTGACGCGCTACCAACTGCCAGACGCGCCGCCGCCACCGCTGGAACCACCGCCGCCCGACGAACTGCTGCTGGAGCTTGAGCGGCTGGAACCTGAACTCGACCCGCCGCCCGAACTCGACCCCGCCCCCGTGCCGCTCTGGATAAACACAAACAACGCCGCAAACGACGCCATGGGGATCGCCACCAACCACCCCTGTGCTGCGTTGCCCAACAACATGCCCGCCACACCGTAGATCAAAGCGACCGCCAACAAGCGCAGGAGGAAAAACTTCGGGCTGTTTTTCCAGGATTCCTTGATCAGCAAAAACAGCAGCAGGTACAAGCCCAGCACCACCGCGCCGCCCAACGGGTACGCCAGCCAATGGATAAGGTTGACGTCGACGTAGTGGTTCGCAACGAGCACGCCCGCGATATAGGCCAGCAAACCCAGCACACAGTAGAACGCCGTACGGGCCATCCACAGCGCACCAAAAGTGGCGCCGCCGATCAACGCCGTCAGCGGCACCACCAGCAGGTACACCGGCCATTCCCGCCCGCCGACGTAAATCGCCAACAGCACCGTAACGGCCACCGCCGCCATCAAGGCGCGGCGCCATTTCAGGGTGCCGGACGCCATCAGCACACCGCCCACGCCACCGAACACAAACGCCAGCAGCACGGCGATGGCCCCGGCTGGGAAGCCTGGCTCAGAGACCTCAGGCAAGTCGCCGCCATCGACCAGCACCACCAGGTCATTGACGCCCAGGGAGACGCCCGCCGCGTAGTCGCCCTGGCGAAACGCGGGCGTGATGTGCTCCTCGATGATGCGATGGGCCAGCAAGTCGGTCACCGTGCCTTCCAAGCCGTAGCCGACTTCGATACGCACTTTGCGATCCTCCTTGGCCACCACCAGCAGGATGCCGTCGTTAACATCCTTGCGCCCCAGTTTCCAGGCGCGGAACAGTTGGTTGGCGTAGTCCTCGATGCTCACGCCGCCGGTGCTGGGCACCATCAGCACGGCTACTTGGGCGCCTTTGCGTTGTTCAAGGTCGGCAAGCTGGCTTTTCAGACGGGAGGTGGTGCTGGCGTCCAGGCTGCCGGTGAGGTCGATCACCCGCTGGTCGAGGGCCACGCCAATCGGCGAAGGGTCCGCCTGGGCGGTGCTGAACAGGCCGATAACCAGCAGCGCCAGCAGACTCAAGACCGATTGCCGCACTATCGCCATCATGCTTTGTTACCTGAAGTTTCTTCCTGAAGGCGCCGACTTTACCCTATCCGCGCTATAACGCGTGACCCCACGCCGTTGACTATCTAAACTCCCCGCATGCATAGCAAAACGCCATAACCGAGAAGCCCATGGACCTGCGCCACCGAAACAATGTCAGTGTGATGGGCAACGGGGCCTCGACCCTGGTGTTCTCCCACGGGTTCGGCTGTAACCAGGCGATGTGGAATTACCTCGCGCCGCATTTTTCCGAACGCTTTCGTATCGTCATGTATGACTTGGTGGGCGCCGGCTTGTCGGACCTCAACGCGTTCGACAAGGCCAAATACAGCGCGCTGGACGGTTATGCCCGCGACCTGAACGAACTGATTGACGCATTTGCCCAAGGCCCGGTGATCCTGGTGAGCCACTCGGTGAGCGCCATGATCGCCACCCTCGCCGACCGCCAGGCCCCGGGGCGCATCGCTGCCCATGTGATGATCGGCCCGTCGCCCCGCTACATCGATGCAGACGGCTACACAGGCGGCTTCAAGCTCGCCGATATCCAAGACCTGCTCGACACCCTCGACAGCAACTACCTGGGCTGGTCCAGCGCCATGGCCCCAGTGATCATGGGCGCCCCTGACCAACCAGCGCTGAGCGTCGAGCTGACCGACAGCTTCTGTCGCACGGAACCGGAGATCGCCAAGCAATTTGCACGGGTGACGTTTATGTCGGACAACCGCCAGGACGTCAGCGGCCTGGCCACCCCGGTACTGATCCTGCAATCGAGCGAAGACTTGATCGCCCCCGTGGCTGTCGGCGAATACCTGCACAGCGTATTGCCCAACAGCACCTATTGCCTGGTGGACAACGTCGGCCATTGCCCGCACATGAGTGCGCCGCAAGCCTGTGCGCACGCCATGGAAATCTTCCTGGCACCTTGGGTGGGTCCCCATGCCCGCTGAGCTGTTCGCCAGCGCCGCCTGCGCCCTGGCCGCCACGGCGGAGGACGGCACGATCCTGCAGGCCAATGCGCGCTTCAGTGAATGGCTGGGTTTCAGCAATGCCGAACTGTGTGGCAGACGCTTCCAGGACCTGCTGACCATGGGCGGACGGATCTTCCACCAAACCCACCTGGCGCCCATGTTGCGCCTGCGTGGCAGCGTCACCGAAGTGAAACTGGACATGCTGCACCGCGATGGCCACAAGGTCACGGTGCTGCTCAATGGCCTCAAACGCGAAGTGCCCGAAGGCACGGTGTACGACCTGGCGCTGTTCGGCACCACCGACCGCGACAAGTACGAACGCGAGCTGCTCAATGCGCGCAACTTTGCCGAAGCCTTGCTGCTGGAAAAAACCGCCACCGAACTGGCCCTCAAGCAAGCCCAGGCCGAATTGAGCGAGGCCTACGCCATCGCTCAGCGCCGCGCGATGTTCGCCGAACAGATGGTGGCGATTGTCAGCCACGACCTGAAAAACCCGCTGACGGCGATCCGCATGGCCTCGGACTTTCTCAACCGTGGCGAACGCACCACCAAGGAACGCCAACTGCTGGGCCACATCGGCCAATCCTCCGAGCGCGCCCAACGCATGATCGCCGACCTGCTGGACTTCACCCAGGCCCGGGTCGGCCAGGGCATCACCATCAAGGCCGCGCCCCTGGACCTGCACGCCGTGACCCATCAGGCGGTGGATGAACTGCGCGTCGCCTTCCCCAAGGCCACCCTGGAACACCACGCCCTCGGCAACGGCGACGCCAGCCTGGACGCCGATCGCGTGCAGCAAATCATCGGCAACCTGGTGGCCAATAGCGTGGCGTACGGCGATCTGCAACGGCCGATCAGCATCACCTCACGGCTGGGGGATGGGCAGTGCGAAGTGTCAGTGCACAACCATGGCGCGGTGATCCCCCATACCTTGCTGGCCGGGTTGTTCGAGCCCATGACGCGCGGCACAGACCAGGGCAGTGACGTCCGCAGCGTTGGGTTGGGCCTGTATATCGTGCGGGAATTGGCCAGGGTGCATGGTGGGGATGTGACCGTGAGTTCCACCGAACAAGGCGGCACCACGTTCTGTGTGCGCTTGCGACCTGCGTAAGATCTTGCAATAAATTCTCAATAACGCCACCATTGAGAATCATTGTCATTCACCAGGTGGCGTCAACCGTGTCGCTCAGTTCTTCTTCCTGCTCGCCCTCGCGCAACGCGGCCCTGCACCGGCTGTTTGGCGATCACCACCACTGGTTGCTGGAACGCCTGCGGCTGCGCCTGGGTTGCCGTGAGGATGCGGCCGACCTCGCGGCGGAGACCTTCGCGCAGGTCGTCGAGATGCCTGACCCTCACGCTATTCGCGAGCCTCGTGCGCTGCTGAGCACTATCGGTAAGCGGCTGATCTTTGCGCGTTGGCGGCGCAATGACGTGGAGCGCGCCTACCTTGAAGTCTTGGCCACCCTACCCGAAGCGGTGGCGCCCTCGCCCCAGGAACACTGGCTGGTGATCGAAGCGCTGATGGAGATCGACCGCCTGCTCGACAGCCTGTCGTCCAAAGCCCGCGCCGCCTTCCTGTACAGCCAGCTCGACGGTCGCACCTACGCCTGCATTGCCCGTGAGCTGGGCGTGTCGGTGACGCGCGTGCACCAATACGTGGTACAGGGTTTGACCGCCTGTTACCTGGCCAAGTCGTGAGCGGCCTATCGCCTGCGGTGGCGCAGGCCATCGAGTGGTATGCACGCCGGGGCTCGGGTGCGTTTGACGGGCCGGCACAGTCGCAATTCGAGCAGTGGTTGAAGGCCGACCCCAGCCATCAGGAGGCTTGGCACGGGCTTACCCGCCAACTTGAGCGCACGCTGGTGCCACTGGCGCAGCAGCAGGGCTCGCGCCAGGCACTCAATAGCGTCAACCATAGCCGTAGGCGCCTGTTGCGGGGTGCACTGGCCGTCGGTGCCGTGGCCGTGGGCACGCCCTTGCTGAGCCTGCGCGGCGGCCCGCTGCATGAGCGTTGGGGCGCAGACCTGCGCACCACCACCGCCGAGCGCCGGCGCTTCAACCTGGAAGACGGCTCGGCACTGCTGCTCAATGCCCGCAGCGCCGTGGACCTGAACTTCAGCGCCACTCAGCGCACCGTGCAGCTCTTGCTGGGTGCGGTGCAAGCCCAGGTGCGCAGCGAACCGGCCCGTCCGTTTGTGTTGCAGTGCCCCTGGGGTGAAGCCTGGCTTAATGGCGGGCGCTGCGTGCTCAGCCTGCAAGCGGACACGGCCCAGCTATGGGCCTTGGAGGGTGAGTTGGAACTGCGCACACCCGGCTCTCGCCTGCGCCTCGCAGCCGGTCAGGGCCTGATGTTCGACGGCCGTGCCTGGCAGCCGATTGCCAAGGGCTATATCGACGAGCGCGCCTGGGCCAAGGGTTTGCTGCAGGTGCATGACCAGACGCTGGGCCAGGTGATCAATCATCTGCGGCCCTACCACACAGGGCTGTTGCAGGTGTCGGCGAGCGCCGCCGCGTTGCGCATCTCCGGGGTATTCAACCTCGATGACAGCCGCCAGGCCCTGGCCGCGCTCGCGGATGTGCTGCCGCTGGAGGTGGTGTCTTACCTGGGCCTATGGACCCGCATCGACCACGCGTGAATTTATTTTCCGGCGCCCCTTAAAAAACCGCGCACTCACGCTACAGACCAGACAGAAACGCGCGAAATGCGCCCTGTCCTGAGCCCTATCGAGTCCACGCCATGCACCCGAACACCTTCTTTCCCCTGCTGCTCGGCGGCTGCCTGCTGAGCTGCGTCGCCCAGGCCGCCGAACCCGCGCAAGACTTCGACTTGCCCGCAGGTTCCCTGGCCACCACGTTGATCCAGATCGGCCAGGCCAGCGGGCGTCAGGTGTTGTTCATTCCCGCCGATGTCGACGGGCGTCAGGCCCGAGCCGTACGCGGCCACTTGAGTGCGGCGCAAGCGGTGAGCAACGCCCTGCAGGACACCGGCTTGCGCGTACGCATCACCGCCAGCGGCGCCCTCAGCGTGCAACCCGCCAGCGGTGATGGGGTGACCCTGGACGCCATCAACATCGACGGCCGCGCCAGCGCCCAGGCCGGCGATGACAACCAGAACTTCGTCGCCCAGCGTTCCAGCGCTGGCACCAAGACCCGTACCGACCTGGTGAAAATCCCGCAATCGGTATCGGTGGTGACACGCGCCGAACTGGACGAACGCAAGAGCGACAACCTCTCGGACTCGCTCAAATACACCCCAGGCTTCAGCAGCCAACCCAGTAGTTTCAGCCGCACGGCGGATGACTACACCCTGCGCGGGTTCAACGTAGGCGCCGGTACCGGCGGTATTTTGCGCGACGGTATGAAGCTGCAGTCCAACCCCTACGACGGCAGCGTCGAGGCTTATGGCCTGGAGCGTATCGAAGTGCTCAAGGGCGCCTCGTCGGTGCTCTACGGCCAACTGTCGCCGGGGGGCATGATCAACACGGTGAGCAAACGCCCCACCGACACGCCGCTGCATGAAGTCGGGGTGGAAGTGGGCAACTACAACCGTCGCCAATACACCCTCGACCTCGGCGGCCCGCTGGATGACCAGGGCCAGTTCAGCTATCGCCTCACCGGCCTGTGGCGCGACAGTGACACCCAGGTCGATCACGTTGACGACGACCGCCGCTACATCGCTCCCGCCATCACCTGGAAGCCCAACGACGACACCTCGCTGACCGTACTGGCCAGCCATCAGGAAACCTACACCGGCTTTTCCCCGCCCATGAGCTACCGCATGAGCACCTACAGCAACACGCCGGGCTACAAGATCGGGCGAAATGATTTCGTGGGTGAACCGGGCTATGACCACTTCAACAACCGCATGGATACCCTCGGGTACCTGTTTGAACACCAGTTCAGCGATGAACTGAAAGTGAACCACAGCCTGCGTTATTTCCAGGCCAATACCGATTGGAGCTACCTGATCCCGGTGGCCATCTCCGGCACGCAATTGAGCCGTCGCTACAGTGATCGCCAGGAGCGCTCCACCGGCTGGACCACCGACAACAACCTCACCTACACCCTCGACAGCGGTGCCTGGCGCCATGAACTGCTGGTGGGCGTGGACTACTACCACAAGACCTACGACTCGCACCGCTACATCAGCGCCACCGCCGCACAACTGGCGCCGCCCCTGAACCTGGCCACCCTGCAATACACCGGCGTGGGCGCCAACACCGCCGCCGACAGTGGCTCGGACTTGCACAGCACCCAGGCCGGTATCTACCTGCAAGACCAGATCACCTACAACGATAAATGGGTGCTGCTGCTGGGCGGTCGCCAGGACTGGGCCGACAGCGTCACCACCACCTTTGCCACCGACGCCCGCGCCACCCGTGGCGACAAGAAAGCCACCGGCCGTGTTGGCCTGGTGTACCTGGCGGATAACGGCCTGGCACCGTACGTGAGCTACAGCCAGTCGTTCCAACCGGCCAGCGTGAGCAACCCGGCATTTGGCAACGCCTTTGCACCACTGGAAGGCGAACAATACGAAGTGGGCCTGCGCTACCAGCCTCCCGGCAGCGACACCTTGCTCAGCGCGGCGGTGTACCGCCTGGACCAGGACAACTCCCTGAGCCTGGACAGCCTCACCAACACCTACGTGCAATACGGCAAGACCCGCACCAAAGGCGCCGAACTTGAAGTCAAAAGCAACCTCACCGACAACCTGCAACTGAGCGCCGGCTACGCCTACACCGACACCCACGTGCTGCAAGACCAGACCGCCAGCAACGTCGGCAAGCGCATCGAGGGCATCCCCTACAACAGCGCCAGCCTGTGGGCCAGCTACCGCCTGGCCAGCCTGGGCCTGGAAAAACTGCGCATCGGCGGCGGCGCACGCTACACCGGCACCACCCGTACCACGCCAAGCGTGTACGACGGCAAGCTGCCGGCCTACACCTTGGTGGACGCACTGATCAGCTATGACGTGGATGCCCATTGGCAAGTGCAGGCCAAGGCCCAGAACCTGTTCGACAAGAAATACCTGTACTGCAACACCACCTGCCGCTATGGCGACGAACGCAGTTTGCTGGGGTCAGTCACCTACCGCTGGTAAACCCTCGGCCGGATGAACACGGTCAACTGTGGGAGCTGTCGAGCTTTAGCGAGGCTGCGAAAGCTGCGGCATGGGCGATAGAGATGTTGAGCCTGCACCACCGCTTTCGCGAGCAAGCCCGCTCCCAAA
>NZ_QUZU01000008.1 GCF_004682055.1 Pseudomonas kairouanensis
CACCGCATTCGCGAGCAAGCCCGCTCCCACAAGGGGAATGCATTCAACCTGAGGATTTTGCGCAAAACATTGATCTAGAGCGGTATCCGCTTCACCCCGATCGGTTAAAAGATCCCCGTCAACAACTAAGCACCATCCAAGCAAGTAACGACAACTTCCCCCGCCACACGAGAAACATTCGCTTAAACCCTGCGCAAACAATATTCATTATCATTTGGCTCGCGAAAACTTCGTTACAGGTTAAACAAAACATAATTGATCAAAAGCCCGCTAATGCCCACGCCACAAGGGTTACAGCCCCATCGAGGTGCACTATGTCCTTATTCCATCGAATAATTTCGCTATAGGAATTTTACTTGCCCGGTGTTTAGCCATAAAATCACCGCGATTGATTGCACTGCGACATATCGTCACTGCATCGTTACTTTTTCGAGCTCAGAGACCTTTGCTCTCTGTTAAGGATTTCCAGCATGACCGAAGCGACAGGACTCATGGCCCACAACTGGGGCTTTGCCATTTTCCTCCTCGGTGTTGTCGGCCTTTGTGCCTTCATGCTCGGTGTTTCCAGCCTCCTCGGGTCAAAAGCCTGGGGCCGCAGCAAAAATGAACCGTTCGAGTCCGGCATGCTGCCTACAGGTGGCGCCCGCTTGCGGCTCTCAGCCAAATTCTATCTGGTCGCGATGCTGTTCGTGATCTTCGATATCGAAGCCCTCTTTCTCTTTGCCTGGTCTGTGTCCGTCCGCGAAAGCGGCTGGACCGGATTCGTCGAAGCTCTCGTTTTCATAGCAATTCTGTTGGCAGGCCTTGTCTACCTATTCCGAGTGGGCGCCCTTGATTGGGCTCCGGAAGCTCGTCGTAAGCGGCAAGCGAAGCTGAAACAATGAGGCTTTGGCGATGCAATACAATCTCACCAGGATCGACCCGGATGCTCCTAACGAGCAGTACCCCATCGGCGAACGGGAAACCGTTTCCGACCCGTTAGAAGACCAAGTCCACAAAAACATCTACATGGGCAAACTCGAAGACGTGCTGAGTGGCGCGGTCAACTGGGGGCGTAAAAACTCCCTGTGGCCGTACAACTTCGGCCTTTCGTGCTGCTACGTGGAAATGACCACCGCCTTCACGGCGCCCCACGACATCGCGCGCTTTGGCGCCGAAGTTATCCGGGCATCGCCGCGCCAGGCGGATTTCATGGTTATCGCCGGCACCTGCTTTATCAAGATGGCGCCGATCATCCAGCGCCTCTATGAGCAAATGCTCGAACCAAAATGGGTTATCTCCATGGGTTCGTGCGCCAACTCCGGCGGCATGTACGACATCTACTCCGTGGTTCAAGGGGTGGACAAGTTCCTGCCCGTGGACGTCTACGTGCCTGGCTGCCCGCCTCGCCCTGAAGCATTCTTGCAAGGCTTGATGCTGTTGCAGGAATCGATTGGCAAGGAGCGTCGCCCGCTTTCCTGGGTCGTTGGCGATCAAGGCGTATACCGCGCCGAGATGCCTTCGCAAAAGGAACAGCGCCGCGAACAGCGAATCGCAGTCACCAACCTGCGCAGCCCTGACGAAGTCTGATCCAGCCCCGCTTCTTTTATAGAACGAACACCTGGCTTCATTCTTTACGTTGACCGAAAGCGATAAAAAAACCATGACTACAGGCAGTGCTCGACGCATCCCGCCTTATAAGGCAGACGACCAGGATGTGGTCGTCGAACTCAATAACCGTTTTGGCCCTGACGCCTTCACCGCCCAGGCCACACGCACCGGTATGCCGGTGCTGTGGGTGGCGCGTGCCAAGCTCGTCGAAGTCCTGACCTTCCTGCGTAACCTGCCCAAGCCGTACGTCATGCTCTATGACCTGCATGGCGTGGACGAGCGTCTGCGCACCAAGCGTCAAGGGCTGCCGAGCGGCGCCGATTTCACCGTGTTCTACCACCTGATGTCGCTGGAACGTAACAGCGACGTGATGATCAAGGTCGCGCTGAGCGAAAGCGACCTGAGCATCCCGACCGTCACCGGTATCTGGCCCAACGCCAGCTGGTACGAGCGTGAAGTCTGGGACATGTTCGGCATCGACTTCCCGGGCCACCCGCACCTGACGCGCATCATGATGCCGCCAACGTGGGAAGGTCACCCGCTGCGCAAGGACTTCCCTGCCCGCGCCACCGAATTCGACCCGTTCAGCCTCAACCTCGCCAAGCAGCAGCTTGAAGAAGAAGCCGCGCGCTTCCGCCCGGAAGACTGGGGCATGAAACGCTCTGGCACCAACGAGGACTACATGTTCCTCAACCTGGGCCCGAACCACCCTTCGGCCCACGGTGCCTTCCGTATCATCCTGCAACTGGACGGCGAAGAAATCGTCGACTGCGTGCCAGACATCGGCTACCACCACCGGGGTGCCGAGAAGATGGCCGAGCGCCAGTCGTGGCACAGCTTCATCCCGTACACCGACCGTATCGACTACCTCGGCGGCGTGATGAACAACCTGCCGTACGTGCTTTCGGTCGAGAAGCTCGCCGGCATCAAGGTACCGGACCGCGTCGACACCATCCGCATCATGATGGCCGAGTTCTTCCGGATCACCAGCCACCTGCTGTTCCTGGGTACCTACATCCAGGACGTCGGCGCCATGACCCCGGTGTTCTTCACCTTCACCGACCGTCAGCGCGCCTACAAGGTCATCGAAGCCATCACCGGTTTCCGCCTGCACCCGGCCTGGTACCGCATTGGCGGTGTTGCACACGACCTGCCGAACGGCTGGGAGCGCCTGGTTAAAGAGTTCATCGACTGGATGCCCAAGCGTCTGGACGAGTACCAAAAGGCTGCGCTGGATAACAGCATCCTTAAAGGCCGTACCATCGGCGTTGCCCAGTACAACACCAAAGAGGCGTTGGAATGGGGCGTCACCGGTGCCGGTCTGCGTTCAACTGGCTGCGACTTCGACCTGCGTAAAGCGCGCCCGTACTCGGGCTACGAGAACTTCGAATTCGAAGTGCCGCTGGCCGCCAATGGCGATGCCTACGACCGTTGCATCGTGCGCGTCGAAGAAATGCGCCAGAGCCTGAAGATCATCGAGCAGTGCATGCGCAACATGCCGGCTGGCCCGTACAAGGCGGATCACCCGCTGACCACGCCGCCGCCGAAAGAGCGCACGCTGCAGCACATCGAAACCCTGATCACGCACTTCCTGCAAGTTTCGTGGGGCCCGGTCATGCCGGCCAACGAATCCTTCCAGATGATCGAAGCGACCAAGGGTATCAACAGTTATTACCTGACGAGCGATGGCGGCACCATGAGCTACCGCACCCGGATCCGTACCCCAAGCTTTGCCCACTTGCAGCAGATCCCTTCGGTGATCAAAGGCGAGATGGTCGCGGACTTGATTGCGTACCTGGGTAGTATCGATTTCGTTATGGCCGACGTGGACCGCTAAGCATGAACAGCACGCTTATCCAGACAGACCGTTTCACCTTGAGTGAAACCGAGCGCTCGGCCATCGAGCACGAGCTGCATCACTACGAAGACCCGCGCGCGGCGTCGATCGAAGCCTTGAAGATCGTCCAGAAGGAACGTGGCTGGGTGCCGGACGGCGCCCTCTACGCCATCGGCGAAATCCTCGGTATCCCCGCCAGCGACGTTGAAGGCGTGGCCACGTTCTACAGCCAGATCTTCCGCCAGCCGGTAGGCCGCCACATCATTCGCGTGTGCGACAGCATGGTCTGCTACATCGGCGGCCACGAGAAAGTGGTTGACGCGATCCAGACCAAACTGGGCATCGGCCTGGGCCAAACCACTGCAGACGGGCGTTTCACCCTGCTGCCGGTGTGCTGCCTGGGCAACTGCGACAAGGCGCCGGCGTTGATGATCGACGACGACACATTCGGTGACGTGCAGGCAACTGGCGTGACCCAATTGCTTGAGGGCTACCCATGACCCTTACATCCTTCGGCCCGGCCAACCTGATCAAGCGTTCGCCTGAGACCCACCCACTGACCTGGCGCCTGCGTGACGATGCCGAGCCTGTTTGGCTCGACGAGTACCAGGCCAAGAACGGTTATGCGGCTGCCCGCAAAGCCTTTGCCGACATGGCCCAGGACGACATCGTCCAGACCGTGAAAGACGCAGGCCTCAAAGGTCGCGGCGGTGCAGGCTTCCCCACTGGCGTGAAGTGGGGCCTGATGCCAAAAGACGAATCCATCAACATCCGCTACCTGCTGTGCAACGCGGATGAAATGGAGCCCAACACCTGGAAAGACCGCATGCTGATGGAGCAACTGCCCCATCTGCTGATCGAAGGCATGCTGATCAGTGCCCGCGCGCTGAAAACCTACCGGGGCTATATCTTCCTGCGTGGCGAGTACACCACCGCTGCCAAGCACCTCAACCGTGCTGTGGAAGAAGCCAAGGCCGCTGGCCTTTTGGGCAAGAACATCCTGGGTTCCGGTTTTGACTTCGAACTGTTCGTGCACACCGGCGCCGGGCGTTATATCTGCGGTGAAGAAACCGCACTGATCAACTCCCTCGAAGGCCGCCGTGCCAACCCGCGCTCCAAGCCGCCCTTCCCTGCCGCCGTGGGCGTGTGGGGCAAGCCGACATGCGTGAACAACGTCGAGACCTTGTGCAACGTGCCGGCGATCATCGCCGACGGCGTGGACTGGTACAAATCGTTGGCCCGTGAAGGCAGCGAAGACATGGGCACCAAGCTCATGGGCTTCTCCGGCAAGGTCAAGAACCCTGGCCTGTGGGAGCTGCCGTTCGGCGTGACCGCACGCGAGCTGTTCGAGGACTACGCCGGCGGCATGCGCGACGGCTACACCTTGAAAGCCTGGCAGCCAGGCGGCGCCGGTACCGGCTTCCTGCTGCCCGAGCACCTCGATGCCCAGATGTATGCCGGCGGCATCGGCAAGGTCGGCACCCGGATGGGTACGGGCCTGGCGATGGCGGTGGACAACACCGTGAACATGGTCTCGCTGCTGCGCAACATGGAGCAGTTCTTTGCCCGTGAATCCTGCGGCTTCTGTACCCCATGCCGCGACGGTCTGCCGTGGAGCGTCAAGCTGCTGATGGCCCTGGAAAAAGGCGAAGGCCGCGAGGGTGATATCGAAACCCTGCTGGGCTTGGTCGGTTTCCTCGGCCCAGGCAAGACCTTCTGTGCTCACGCACCGGGCGCCGTGGAGCCATTGGGCAGCGCCATCAAATACTTCCGCTCGGAGTTCGAAGCCGGCATCGCGCCTACCAGCGCCGCCGTCCCGCCTCTGGCAAGGCCGATCGTAGTCGGCGCGTAACGCTTAAAAAGGCGAAGGGTCCGTGCCCTTCGCTTTCTCATGTGCTGACGCCTCAAGGGCTGTGTAGATGCACATGAATAACAAGATTCCATTAGCCACGCCCGCTGACAACGGGCCAACGAAGAACTTTGAACCATGGCCACTATCCACGTAGACGGCAAAGCGCTCGAAGTCGATGGGGCAGACAACCTGTTACAGGCATGTCTGTCACTCGGCCTCGACATCCCGTATTTCTGCTGGCACCCCGCACTTGGTAGCGTCGGTGCCTGTCGCCAGTGTGCGGTCAAGCAATACACCGACGAAAACGACACCCGTGGTCGCATCGTCATGTCCTGCATGACCCCAGCCACCGACAACACCTGGATCTCCATCGAAGATGAAGAATCCAAGGCGTTCCGCGCCAGCGTTGTCGAATGGCTGATGACCAACCACCCCCACGACTGCCCGGTCTGTGAGGAAGGCGGTCACTGCCACCTGCAAGACATGACCGTGATGACCGGCCACAACGAGCGCCGTTATCGCTTCACCAAGCGTACCCACCAGAACCAGGACCTCGGCCCGTTCATCTCCCACGAGATGAACCGCTGCATCGCCTGCTACCGTTGCGTGCGTTTCTATAAAGACTACGCCGGCGGCACCGACCTGGGCGTATTCGGCGCCCACGACAACGTGTACTTCGGTCGCGTTGAAGACGGCGTGCTCGAAAGCGAGTTCTCCGGCAACCTCACCGAGGTCTGCCCGACCGGTGTGTTCACCGACAAGACTCACTCCGAGCGCTACAACCGTAAGTGGGACATGCAATTTGCGCCGAGCATCTGTCACGGCTGCTCCAGCGGTTGCAACATCTCGCCGGGCGAGCGCTACGGCGAACTGCGTCGCATCGAAAACCGCTTCAACGGTTCGGTCAACCAGTACTTCCTGTGCGACCGTGGCCGGTTCGGCTATGGCTACGTCAACCGCAAGGACCGCCCGCGCCAGCCACTGGCCGGTGGGGTCAAGCTGAGCCTGGACGACGCGCTGGATAAAGCCGCCGACCTGCTGCGCGGCCGCAACATTGTCGGTATCGGTTCGCCCCGCGCCAGCCTTGAAAGCAACTACGCGCTGCGCGAGCTGGTGGGCGCCGAGCACTTCTACAGCGGCATCGAAGCCGGTGAGCTGGAACGCATCCGCCTGGTCCTGCAAGTGCTGAACGACAGCCCGCTGCCGGTTCCGAACATGCGCGACATCGAAGACCACGACGCCATTTTCGTGCTCGGTGAAGACCTGACCCAAACCGCCGCCCGCGTGGCCCTGTCCCTGCGCCAGTCGGTCAAGGGCAAGGCTGAAGACATGGCCGACGCCATGCGCGTACAGCCATGGCTCGACGCGGCCGTGAAAAACATCGGCCAGCACGCGCTGAACCCGCTGTTTATCGCAAGCCTGGCTGAAACCAAGCTCGACGATATCGCCGAAGAGTGCGTGCACGCTGCGCCTGACGACCTGGCCCGCATCGGTTTCGCCGTGGCCCACGCCCTGGACGCCAGCGCCCCTGCCGTCGAAGGCCTGGACACTGAAGCCGTCGAACTGGCCCAGCGCATCGCCGACGCCCTGCTGGCCGCCAAGCGTCCCTTGATCATTGCCGGTACCTCCCTGGGCTCCAAGGCGCTGATCGAAGCCGCTGCCAACATCGCCAAGGCCTTGAAGCTGCGCGAGAAGAACGGTTCCATCAGCCTGGTGGTACCAGAAGCCAACAGCCTCGGCCTGGCAATGCTCGGTGGCGAGTCTCTGGACGCTGGCCTGCAAGCGGTGATCGACGGCAATGCCGACGCCATCGTGGTGCTGGAAAACGACCTGTATACCCGTACGGACTCGGCCAAGATCGACGCCGCACTGGACGCTGCCAAAGTCCTGATCGTCGCCGACCACCAGAAAACCGCGACCAGCGACCGTGCCGACCTGGTGCTGCCAGCCGCCACCTTCGCCGAAGGCGACGGTACCCTGGTGAGCCAGGAAGGCCGCGCCCAGCGCTTCTTCCAGGTGTTCGACCCGAAATACATGGATGCCAGCATCCTGGTGCACGAAGGCTGGCGCTGGCTGCATGCCCTGCGCGCCACCCTGCTGAACCAGCCGATCGACTGGACCCAGCTCGACCACGTCACCGCTGCTACCGCCGCGAGCGCGCCGCAGCTGGCCCGTATCGTCGACGCTGCACCGTCCGCCGCGTTCCGCATCAAGGGCATGAAACTGGCCCGTGAACCGCTGCGTTACTCCGGTCGTACCGCCATGCGCGCCAACATCAGCGTGCACGAACCGCGGACTCCGCAGGACAACGACACCGCGTTCGCCTTCTCCATGGAAGGCTACTCGGGCTCCGCCGAACCGCGTCAACAGGTGCCGTTCGCCTGGTCGCCGGGTTGGAACTCGCCGCAAGCCTGGAACAAGTTCCAGGACGAAGTCGGTGGTCACATCCGCGCTGGCGACCCGGGCACCCGCCTGATCGAAAGCACCGGTGACTCGCTGAACTGGTTCGCTGCGGTACCGCGTCCGTTCAACCCGGCCCAGGGTACCTGGCAGGTAGTGCCGTTCTTCCACCTGTTCGGCAGCGAAGAGAACTCTTCCAAGGCCGCACCGGTTCAAGAACGTCTGCCAGAAGCCTACGTGTCCGTGGCCAAGTCCGAAGCCGACCGCCTGGGTGTCAACGACGGTGCCTTGCTCAGCCTGACCGTCGCCGGCCAGACCCTGCGTCTGCCGCTGCGCATCAACGAAGAGTTGGGTGCTGGCCTGGTTGCCCTGCCAAAAGGCATCGCCGGTATTCCAGCGGCCATCTTTGGCAAAACCGTTGACGGTCTGCAGGAGGCAGCGCAATGACTTGGTTCACGCCGGAAGTAATTGACGTGATCATTTCGGTGGTCAAGGCCATCGTGATCCTGTTGGCCGTGGTCGTGGCGGGCGCGCTGCTCAGCTTCGTCGAACGTCGCCTGCTGGGCTGGTGGCAGGACCGTTATGGTCCGAACCGCGTTGGCCCATTCGGCATGTTCCAGATCGCCGCCGACATGCTGAAAATGTTCTTCAAGGAAGACTGGACCCCACCCTTTGCCGACAAGGTGATCTTCACCCTGGCACCGGTCGTGGCCATGAGCGCCTTGCTGATCGCCTTCGCGATCATCCCGATCACCCCGACCTGGGGCGTGGCGGACCTGAACATCGGCTTGCTGTTCTTCTTCGCCATGGCCGGTTTGTCGGTCTACGCGGTGCTGTTCGCCGGTTGGTCGAGTAACAACAAGTTCGCCCTGCTGGGCAGCTTGCGGGCTTCGGCCCAGACCGTGTCCTACGAAGTGTTCATGGGCCTGGCGCTGATGGGCATCGTGGTGCAGGTCGGCTCGTTCAACATGCGCGACATCGTTGAGTACCAGGCACAGAACCTGTGGTTCATCATTCCGCAGTTCTTCGGCTTCTGTACCTTCTTCATCGCTGGCGTCGCCGTGACTCACCGTCACCCGTTCGACCAACCGGAAGCGGAACAGGAACTGGCCGACGGTTACCACATTGAATATGCCGGCATGAAGTGGGGCATGTTCTTCGTCGGTGAATACATCGGCATCATCTTGATCTCGGCCCTGCTGGTCACGCTGTTCTTCGGCGGCTGGCACGGTCCGTTCGGCATCCTGCCGCAGTTGGCGTTCTTCTGGTTCTTCCTCAAGACCGCGTTCTTCATCATGTTGTTTATCCTGCTGCGCGCTTCCATTCCGCGTCCACGATACGACCAGGTGATGGATTTCAGCTGGCGCTTCTGCCTGCCGCTGACCCTGATCAATTTGCTGG
Organism: Pseudomonas kairouanensis; assembly: GCF_004682055.1. Classification (GTDB taxonomy): domain Bacteria; phylum Pseudomonadota; class Gammaproteobacteria; order Pseudomonadales; family Pseudomonadaceae; genus Aquipseudomonas; species Aquipseudomonas kairouanensis. Next base: position 9,081 of record NZ_QUZU01000008.1, read on the forward strand.
TGACGGCTGCCGTTGTGTTGTTGAACACGCCCGCCGGCGCGGTTCAGTGAGGATTTGACCCATGTTCAAATATATTGGCGACATCGTTAAGGGTACCGGTACCCAGTTGCGAAGCCTGGTGATGGTTTTCGGCCATGGCTTTCGCAAACGCGACACCCTGCAATACCCGGAAGAGGCGGTGTACCTGCCGCCGCGTTATCGCGGCCGTATCGTCCTCACCCGCGACCCCGATGGCGAAGAGCGTTGCGTAGCCTGCAACCTGTGCGCCGTGGCGTGCCCGGTGGGTTGCATCTCCCTGCAGAAAGCTGAAACCGAAGACGGTCGCTGGTACCCGGACTTCTTCCGCATCAACTTCTCGCGCTGCATTTTCTGCGGCCTCTGCGAGGAAGCTTGCCCGACCACCGCGATCCAGCTCACGCCGGATTTCGAGATGGCCGAGTTCAAACGTCAGGACCTGGTGTACGAGAAAGAAGATCTGCTGATCTCTGGTCCCGGTAAAAACCCTGATTACAACTTCTATCGTGTTGCAGGTATGGCCGTTGCCGGTAAGCCCAAAGGCGCCGCACAAAACGAAGCCGAGCCGATCAACGTGAAGAGCTTGCTGCCTTAAGGAAGAAAGATGGAATTCGCTTTCTATTTCGCGTCCGGTATTGCAGTGGTGTCCACGCTTCGCGTGATCACCAACACCAATCCTGTGCACGCCCTGCTCTACCTGATCATTTCGTTGATCGCCGTGGCCATGACCTTTTTCAGCCTCGGCGCACCGTTCGCCGGTGTACTGGAAGTGATCGCCTACGCTGGCGCCATCATGGTGCTGTTCGTGTTTGTGGTGATGATGCTCAACCTGGGGCCGGCTTCGGTCGCCCAGGAGCGCGTCTGGCTCAAGCCCGGCATCTGGCTCGGCCCGGTCGTGCTGGCAGCCCTGCTGCTGGGTGAACTGCTGTATGTGCTGTTCGCTCACCAGAGCGGCCAGGCCATCGGCCACACCACCGTAGACGCCAAGGCCGTGGGCATCAGCCTGTTCGGCCCGTACCTGCTGGTGGTCGAACTGGCTTCGATGCTGCTGCTCGCTGCAGCCATCACCGCCTTCCACTTGGGCCGCAACGAAGCCAAGGAGCAATGACGATGCCTGCTATCCCTTTGGAGCATGGTCTGGCGGTCGCCGGCATCCTGTTCTGCCTTGGCCTGGTCGGCCTGATGGTTCGCCGTAACATTCTGTTCGTGTTGATGAGCCTGGAAATCATGATGAACGCCGCCGCACTGGCCTTCATCGTTGCCGGTGCACGTTGGGGCCAGCCAGATGGACAAGTCATGTTCATCCTGGTGATCAGCCTGGCAGCCGCCGAGGCCAGTATTGGCCTGGCGATCCTGCTGCAACTGTATCGTCGCTTCCACACGCTTGATATCGACGCTGCCAGTGAGATGCGCGGATGAACATGATCTTTCTGACTTTCGTATTTCCCCTGATCGGTTTCCTGCTGCTGTCGTTCTCTCGCGGGCGCTGGTCGGAAAACCTCTCTGCCCTGATCGGCGTGGGCTCCATTGGCCTGTCGGCCATCGTGGCCGCCTACGTCATCTGGCAATTCAACGTGGCGCCGCCGGAAGGCGGCCACTACACCCTGGTGCTGTGGCAGTGGATGTCGGTGGAGGGCTTCAAGCCCAACTTCGCCCTCTACATCGACGGCCTGTCGATCACCATGCTCGGTGTGGTCGTCGGCGTGGGTTTCCTGATCCACCTGTTCGCGTCTTGGTACATGCGCGGTGAAGCCGGCTACTCGCGCTTCTTCTCGTACACCAACCTGTTTATCGCCAGCATGCTGTTCCTGGTGCTGGGCGATAACCTGTTGTTCCTGTACTTCGGCTGGGAAGGCGTGGGCCTGTGCTCCTACCTGTTGATCGGTTTCTACTACAGCAACCGCAACAACGGTAACGCGGCGCTCAAGGCCTTTATCGTTACCCGTATCGGCGACGTGTTCATGGCCATCGGCCTGTTCATCCTGTTCCAACAGGTGGGCACGCTGAACATCCAGGAACTGCTGGTGCTGGCACCGCAGAAATTCCAGGTCGGCGACTTCTGGATCACCCTGGCCACCCTGATGCTGCTGGGCGGCGCCGTGGGTAAATCCGCGCAACTGCCGCTGCAAACCTGGCTGGCGGATGCGATGGCCGGTCCTACCCCTGTTTCCGCACTGATTCACGCGGCAACGATGGTAACCGCCGGTGTCTACCTGATCGCCCGTACCCACGGCCTGTTCACCCTGGCGCCGGACATCCTGCACCTGGTGGGCATCGTTGGCGGCGTAACCCTGGTACTGGCCGGCTTCGCTGCCCTGGTACAGACCGACATCAAGCGTATCCTCGCCTACTCGACCATGAGCCAGATCGGCTACATGTTCCTGGCCCTGGGCGTTGGCGCCTGGGACGCGGCGATCTTCCACCTGATGACCCACGCCTTCTTCAAGGCCCTGTTGTTCCTTGCTTCCGGTGCGGTGATCGTTGCCTGCCACCACGAGCAGAACATCTTCAAGATGGGCGGCCTGTGGAAGAAACTGCCACTGGCCTACGCCAGCTTCATCGTCGGTGGTGCCGCCCTGGCCGCCCTGCCGTTGGTGACCGCCGGTTTCTACTCCAAGGACGAAATCCTTTGGGAAGCGTTCGCCAGCGGCCACCAGAACCTGCTGTACGCAGGCCTGGTAGGCGCGTTCATGACCTCGCTGTACACCTTCCGCCTGATCTTTATCACCTTCCACGGTGAAGCCAAGACCGAAGCCCACGCAGGCCATGGCATTTCCCACTGGTTGCCATTGTCGGTGCTGATCATCCTGTCGACCTTCGTCGGCGCCATGATCACCCCGCCGCTGCACGGTGTACTGCCGCAAAGCGTCGGCCATGCCGGCGGCGATGCGCAGCACAGCCTGGAAATCGCCTCGGGCGCCATCGCCATCGCGGGTATCCTGCTGGCCGCGCTGCTGTTCCTGGGCAAGCGTCGCTTCGTGACAGCGGTTGCCAACAGTGGCATTGGCCGCTTCCTGTCGGCCTGGTGGTTCGCTGCCTGGGGCTTCGACTGGATCTACGACAAACTGTTCGTCAAGCCTTACCTGGCCATCAGCCATGTACTGCGCAAAGACCCGCTCGACCAGACCATCGGTTTGATCCCGCGTGCCGCCAAGGCCGGTCACACCGCCCTGAGCCGCAGCGAGACCGGCCAGTTGCGTTGGTACGCCGCGTCCATGGCTGCCGGTGCGGTTCTGGTGATCGGCGCCATCGTGGTGGTAGCGGTTTGACTATGAACATTGCCAACTTTGCGAACTTGCGAAAGGAAACGAGCCTGTCATGATTCTGCCCTGGCTAATCCTGATCCCCTTTATCGGCGGCCTGCTCTGCTGGATGGGTGAACGCTTCGGCGCCACCCTCCCCCGCTGGATTGCGTTGCTGACCATGTCCCTGGAACTCGCACTCGGCCTCTGGCTGTGGGCCCACGGTGACTATTCATTCGCTCCGGCACCGGGTGCCGATCCGACCTGGGCCATCGAGTTCAAGCACGTCTGGATCCAGCGCTTTGGCATCAACGTGCACCTGGCCCTCGACGGCCTGTCGCTGTTGATGATCCTGCTGACCGGCCTGCTGGGTATCCTCTCGGTACTCTGCTCCTGGAAAGAGATCCAGCGTCACGTGGGCTTCTTCCACCTGAACCTGATGTGGATTTTGGGCGGTGTTGTCGGCGTGTTCCTTGCGCTGGACCTGTTCATGTTCTTTTTCTTCTGGGAAATGATGCTGGTGCCGATGTACTTCCTCATCGCGCTCTGGGGTCACAGTTCTTCGGACGGCAAGAAAACCCGGATCTACGCGGCGACCAAGTTCTTCATCTTCACCCAGGCTTCCGGCCTGATCATGTTGGTGGCGATCCTGGGTCTGGTACTGGTCAACTTCAACAACACCGGCGTGATTACCTTCAACTACGCCGACCTGTTGAAAACCAAGATGTCCCTGACCACCGAGTACATCCTGATGCTGGGCTTCTTCATCGCCTTCGCGGTGAAGCTGCCGGTGGTGCCGTTCCACTCCTGGCTGCCGGACGCTCACGCCCAGGCGCCGACTGCCGGTTCCGTGGACCTGGCCGGTATCCTGCTGAAAACCGCCGCCTACGGCCTGCTGCGTTTCGCCCTGCCGCTGTTCCCGAATGCCTCGGCCGAGTTCGCGCCGATTGCCATGACCCTGGGTCTGATCGGGATCTTCTACGGTGCGTTCCTGGCCTTCGCCCAAACCGACATCAAGCGTCTGATCGCCTTCTCGTCCGTTTCCCACATGGGTTTCGTACTGATCGGCATCTACTCCGGCAGCCAACTGGCGCTGCAAGGCGCAGTGATCCAGATGTTGGCCCACGGTGTTTCGGCCGCTGCGCTGTTTATCCTCAGTGGCCAGTTGTACGAGCGCCTGCACACCCGTGACATGCGTGAAATGGGTGGCGTGTGGTCGCGCATCGCGTACCTGCCGGCCATCAGCCTGTTCTTCGCCGCCGCATCCTTGGGCTTGCCAGGCACCGGTAACTTCATTGGCGAGTTCCTGATCCTGATGGGTGCCTTCGTGCAAACGCCATGGATCAGCGCCATTGCTACCTCCGGCCTGGTCTTCGGTTCGGTCTACTCGTTGATCATGATCCACCGCGCCTACTTCGGCCCGGCCAAGTCCGACACCGTCCTGCAAGGGATGGATGCTCGCGAACTGATCATGGTGCTCGGCCTTGCGGTACTGCTGATCTACATCGGCGTGTACCCGCAACCGTTCCTGGACACTTCTGCCGCGACGATGCATGGCGTGCAGCAGTGGTTCGGCACCGCTTTCTCTCAACTCGCTTCGGCCCGGTAAGAGCGCTATGGAATTCACGATCCAACACTTTATCGCGCTTGCGCCGCTGCTGATTACCAGCCTCACCATCGTGGTGGTGATGCTGGCCATCGCCTGGCGCCGCAATCACTCGCAAACGTTCCTGCTGTCCTGTGCCGGCCTGAACCTGGCCCTGCTGTCGATCATCCCGGCCCTCAAGGTCGCGCCACTGGCGGTCACGCCATTGATGATGGTCGATGACTTTGCCCTGCTGTATATCGCGCTGATCCTGGTGGCCACACTGGCCTGCGTCACCCTCGCCCACGCCTACCTCGGCGAAGGCGGCACCGGCTACCCAGGCAACCGCGAAGAGCTGTATCTGCTGATCCTGCTGGCTGCGGCCGGTGGCATCGTGCTGGTCAGCGCACAGCACCTGGCGGGCTTGTTCATCGGCCTGGAACTGCTGTCGATCCCGACCTACGGCTTGGTGGCCTACGCCTTCTTCAACAAGCGCTCCCTGGAAGCCGGCATCAAGTACATGGTGCTGTCGGCCGCCGGTTCCGCGTTCCTGTTGTTCGGTATGGCCCTGCTCTACGCCGAAGCCGGCAGCCTGAGCTTCACCGGGATCGGTCACGCCCTGGCCACCACCAACAGCCCTGCGCCGATTGCCCAACTGGGCCTGGCGATGATGCTGATCGGCCTGGCGTTCAAGCTGTCGTTGGTGCCGTTCCACCTGTGGACCCCAGACGTGTACGAGGGCGCCCCGGCGCCGGTGGCCGCGTTCCTGGCTACTGCGTCGAAGGTGGCGGTGTTTGCGGTGATGGTGCGTCTGTTCCAGATCTCCCCTGCTGCCAACACCGGCGTGCTGAGCAACGTGCTGACCGTGATCGCCATTGCGTCGATCCTGTTCGGTAACCTGCTGGCCCTGACCCAGAACAACCTCAAGCGTCTGCTGGGTTACTCCTCCATCGCCCACTTCGGCTACCTGCTGATCGCCCTGGTGGCGAGCAAAGGCCTGGCCGTGGAAGCCATGGGCGTGTACCTGGTCACCTACGTGATCACCAGCCTGGGTGCATTCGGCGTGATCACGCTGATGTCGTCGCCGTTCAAAGGCCGTGACGCCGACGCCCTGTACGAATACCGCGGCCTGTTCTGGCGCCGTCCGTACCTGACCGCCGTACTCACCGTGATGATGCTGTCCCTGGCCGGCATTCCGCTGACCGCAGGCTTTATCGGCAAGTTCTACATCGTCGCCACCGGCGTTGAAGCCCACGAATGGTGGTTGGTGGCCTCCCTGGTGCTGGGCAGCGCCATCGGCGTGTTCTACTACCTGCGCGTGATGGTGACCCTGTACCTGATCGAGCCAAACCTGCGCCGTGTGGACGCCGAACTGCACTGGGAACAGAAGGCAGGCGGCGTGATGCTGCTGGCCATCGCCCTGCTCGCGTTTTTCCTGGGCGTGTACCCACAACCGTTGCTCACCCTGGTGCAGCATGCGGTGTTGGGTGTTTGATCGCTTAGTGTGATGTAAGTAAACAAAACGGCGCCTTCGGGCGCCGTTTTGTTTATGGAGAAATGAACTCGCACATTGGTTGAAATGCAATCAACTGTGGGAGATGTCGAGCTTTAGCGAGGCTTCGAAGGCGACGGTATTGCTGATAGAAGTGCTGGCTGATCAAACACTTTCGTGCGCAAGCCCGCGAAGCGATTAAATCTGCACATCAGAATCTTCTGACGCAACGCACCGCACAACCCGATATCACGGCCCCAACCCAACTCATAAAATGGCCATTTCTTACGCAACCTACCTAGGGTCATCATGAAACGGAACTTAGCCTCAGAGTTGGTCGAAGGTTTCAACGCACTGGCAAGCGAACGCCAAGGCAAAATCACCCTACGGACCCACAAGGTCCGCCTGAACAAACTCCCGCCCCTTATCGCAGAAGAAGTGATCGCGGTACGCCAACAGCTCAACCTCTCCCGCTCGGTATTTGCCATGTATCTGCGCACCAATACCCGCACCCTGGAGAACTGGGAGCAAGGCCGGGCCAAGCCCAATGCCCAGGCCGTCACCTTGATTCGTCTGGTGGCGCAATTTCCGGAAACCGTGACGCAACTTGCTGCGTTGAGTTAACACCCCATACCAGTGTGCGTGGGCTTGTGTGGGAGCGGGCTTGCTCGCGAAAGCGCAGTGTCAGTCACAGATACTTCGACTGACCCACCGCTTTCGCGAGCAAGCCCGCTCCCACATGAGTGATGTGGTGCTGGCGTTAGAACGCGATACCAACCTTCAGCCCGTACTCATCCCGCTTGAGCTTGGTGTTGTCGGCCACATCCGAGTCTTCATCGAGCTTGTACTCGGTGCGGGTGTAGTACAGGCCCGCCACCACCGGCAGGTCGCCATTGCGGTTCATCAGCAGGCTGACTTCGGCGTAGGGGTTGGTGCGGTCCTTGAGGTCCACGGTGTCGCTGCCCAGGCCGTCCACCTTGATCTTGGCGCGGCTGTCGAGGGTGCGACGGGCGCCGGCCTCGACACGCAGGGCCATGTCATCGAACTGGTGGTTGTAACCCAGGGCCGCCTTGGCGAACGGCGATTTGCTGGTGAGCTCCAGGTCGTAATCGTTGGAGTCCAGCTCGTAGCGGGTCCAGCTGTAGCCGCCACCGACAATCACATCAACCGAATTGCGCGCATCCAGCGCGGCGCGCCAGCCCAGGTCCAGGTCGGCCTGGCCATCCTTGAGCTTGTTATCACTTTTCTTGCCGTACTTGGCCTGGATACCGGCCTGGTAGATAAAGCCGGATTCGGCCGTGAGCTTGTTGCCGAAGTTGTAGAACAGGCCGGCTTCGGGCATGTCGTCCTTGTCACTTTCGCTGCCGCCTTCGAGCTTGAAGTCGTTGTAGCTGCCCAGGATGCCGAACGTGGAAATCGGCGCGGTGGACGGTGCGGCGAACCCCACGGCAGGCGCAGCGACCAGCGCCAGCAGCGAGGAACCTTTGAGGAATTTTCCGAATAGCTTGGACATCGTTTTACATCTCCTTGTCTGGTGAGCAAATTATTCAGGAACCGCTTCGAGCCCCAACCAGGGGAAAGGTTCGAAACAATCTGCACAAACTTGGCGGTAAAACGGTTCAGCGAACGCTCTATCTCAATCATCCTGCAGGTTTGCCACTACCAAGCCATCCAGTGCTTCACCCAGCTGTGGCAGCCCCGATAAGCGAATGCCAAAGGTTTCCTGCAACAACGTCATCAACTCATCGGCACTGCCCAGCGCGCGCTTCTCACTCGGCCTGTCCAGGTAATGCAACGCATAGTTGGCGTTGGCCAGGGTGTAGCGTTTGCCGGGCGCCAGGCGTGCAACCTTGAGTTGACCAACGAAGGGCGACTCCGGGTGCGTGGACACGTACCAGTTGCCAAGGGTGTAGTCGATATCCGTCTGCACTTGCAGATCGAACACATACAACCCACGCCACGCCTGGGCGACCTGCGCCCACAAGGTGTAACTACCCTGCCCGTCGTACGTGAGCCGATACGGCTCATGGGCCGTGGCCTGCACGGCCTCGGTGTCCAGCTGCAAGGGGCTGCTGGGCACCATGCCGCCAAAGCCCACGTCCGTGATGTACCGCGTGCCCTCCAGGGTCACCAGGCTCAAACGATGGGTACGCGCGGTGCGTGCATCCGGCGGCCCGCCCATCACCACCCGACCGGTGATGCCACGGGCGTCGAAACCCAATTCCTGCAACAGAGCCAGGAACATCTGGTTCAACTCATAGCAATAGCCGCCCCGCCCTTGCAGCAACACTTTTTGCTCGACGCTGGGCAGGTCGATCAGCACCGGCAAGTGCAGCAGGGTCGACAGGCTTTCAAAAGCGAACGTGCACACATGGCGCAGTTGCAGATCCCGGAGGGTTTGCAGGGTGGGCGGCGGTGGTGCGTCATAGCCCAGGCGTTGCAGGTAGAGCGAGCGATGGGTCAGGCCGGACATTGCACGATCCTTGGGCACAGGGCGAAGGCAACACTATGCCGCGCCTGCGTGCAGGTTGTCATTTTGAATGAACCTTTTTGAACGCTTCCCTATCCATTGATAACAACACAGGGAGGCAACATGAGTACCGCAAAAATCTACACCATCAATTACCAGCTACACGGTCAACCCAAATCCTTTGTGGTACGTGCCGAAGTGATGAACAACGCAGAGGCCTGGCACTGGGCGGCGGTGGATGCCGATATTGCACACGTCAGCCGCGTGGGCCGTGTGGGGCATGAGCAAGTGAAAAAAACCACGCGACCGTGGGCTGAGAAGTTCGGGATTACCGAAGTTACCTGGATAGCGCCCAAATAAGCCAAAGCCCCGCACGATGGCGGGGCTCCGGTTATGGCTTCAAGTCGCCCAATGGATCATAGGGCGGCTTTTTTTCGGCCTGCTCTTTCTCTTTATCCAGCGGCGCGATGGCGGGGCCAATCGGATCAACCTGCGGATCGCTCACATCCGGCGAGTCCGGATCAAACCCTAGTTCATCCTTACCACTGCCATGCTCACCCGAGCTTGGGCCTTTTGGGGAATTGCTCACGGTGTTCTCCTTGCTCAAAGTGGACGGGCTTTGTCGTGAAGGTTTTCCAGGTTTTCCTCGGCCTCTTCCACGTCTTGCTCCTGGCGATCGGCCGGGTCGTTGGGGCGCAGCGCGTCGTTGTCGCGCTCCTCTTCGCCGGGCATGCGGTCTGGGTTGGGTGTTCCAGGGGGTGGCTGTTTATACTCGGGCATGATGATTCACCTTAAGGTGGGTTACAGGTTTTAGAGAAACCCCGCGGCGCCATCGTTCAACTTGTTTACCCCATCCATGCGAAGATGCCACCCCGCCCCTTCTGGAGATTTGAACCGGATGTTCGAACTCAAACCTTGCGACCCCACCACCTACCGTCAGCAAACCCGCCGCAGCACGCTGATCGTGGCGGTGCTGTTCCTGTTGCTGGCCATGGGGCTATCGACCCTGGCCGTGATGCTGTTCGGCGAGCCCGGCGGCGATAACTTTCGCTTCAATGTCGGCGGCGTGTTTGCCGGCGTGCTGATGACCGTGGCCCTGGTACGTGGCCCGCTCTGGAGCAAGTCCTGGATGGCGGCAGCGGTGTATGGCTGGCAGCTCAAGCGCTGCCTGATGAGCGTGACCAATGTGATGCACAAGGTCACCGAGCGGGTGCAAGCGAATGATCCAACGGCGCTCAAGGTGTTGCGCTTTTATCACCTGGGGCTGACGCAGATGCATGAGCTGGACGCCAATTCCAGCGCTCAGGCGCAGATGGTGGGCGAGGTCGAAGCGCATAAAGCGAAGCTGCAGGCGTTGGGAATCGACACCGAGCAGAGCCGTTTTGACCCCGCTTGGCTCGAAACCCTGAAAAGCGTTTGAAGACTCTACTGTCTACTTGATGTATGAAGGTCCAAATCTGGGAGCGGTTTACGCCGCAGAAACCTTGGCCCGCCAGCAAAATACCGCACTCACCGCAATCGCCGCCCCGGCCATGCCAAACACCCAGGGCGCCGAAGCGATCGGCAGCAGCAGCCCGGCCAGCAACGGCCCCAGGCCCGCGCCGATATCCCGCCACACCGCGTTAGAGGCCAACGCCGACACCCGCATCGACCCAGGGTTGCGCTCGGCCACCAAGGTGGTCACCAGCGGCAACTGCAGGGCGCGCAGCACCAACACCGCCGCCGCGCCGACAATCACCCAGTAGCTGCCAAACGCCGTGAGGGCCAGGGCACTCAGGAACGAAAACAGCAACAGCATCGAGGTGGCGCCAAAGCGCTGGGCCGCACGGCCGCCCAAGGGACTCAGGAGCATTTCCGAGACATACCGCAGCGCCATCAAGCCACCGGCGATCAGTACCGCATCACCGCCAAGGATCTTCTGCGCCTGGATCGACAGGCCGAAAATAAACAGCCCATCCAGCGCCACACCTTCGATAAACGACCACAGGGCCACGCTGTCCGGCCACTTGAAGCGTCGCCCCGGTGTGTTGTGCAGATCATGCCCGACGGTGGGCAAGCCGCGCGCCATCCACAGGCCCACCAGGCAAGCCCCGGCCAGGATCAGAAAGATCGGGCGCGGCCCGGCCCACAGTGTCAGCCAGCCGCCCAGGGGCAACGCCAACATCGGGCCGAGGGCGATCAATGCCCTTGAACGCCCAGCCCGGCGTGCAGCACCAGCAGGTTCGGCGGTGGCCAACACCTGGGTCGACAGGTTCAACGCGGCAAAGCACAGGCCCCACACCAGGCGCAGTCCCAACAGGGCAGCAAACCCCGACAGCATCGAGTTGCCCAGGGCACACAGCGTCGCGGCGCCGGCGGCGATCATGCAGGTGAGGCGGTCGCCGTTGCGGGCGTAGAAATTCAGCACATGCCGATAGCCAAAAATCCGCACCAGACGGTTGGCTGCCAGTAACACCCCGGCCTGGGCCAGGGTGATGCCAAAGGCCTGGGATTCCATGGGCAGCAGCAGGTAAAGCAACACGTCGCTGGGCAAGCACAACGCCAGGGTCAACGCGGCGCGGCGGGACTGGGTGTCGGCGGTGCGAAGGGCCTGGCTGGTCATAAATCTGAAACATCCCGAAATATTCAGGTCGCCAAGGTAGCCTTAATCACACCTTTTTCCCATAGGGCAACAAGCGCAAACCGCTGGCGACGGCGCCCACCAAGGCAAATCCACAGCCCAGCCACAGCGCATAGTGCGGGCCGTTGCCCAGCGATAGGTGGAAGCACAGCGCGACTAACGACGCCCCCAGCGTCTGCCCCAGCAACCGCGAAATCGCCACGATGCCACTGGCCCCACCGCTGCGGGCAAGCGGCGCACTGGTCATCAATGCCTTGAGGTTGGGCGACTGGAAAAACCCGAACCCTGCACCGCACAACGCCATGCGCCAACCGATATCCAAGGCCGACGCACCCTCGCCCAGCCCGGCCAACGCCGCCATGCCCACGCTGAGCATCAACAACCCGATGCCGCATAGCACGCCCAGCGATACCCGATCCGCCAGGCGCCCCGCCACCAACGCCATCACCGCCACCACGGCCGGCCATGGCGTCATCAGAAAACCGGTTTCCACCTGGCTATGGCCCAGCACCGCCTGCAGCAAAAACGGCAGCGACACAAAAGCCAGGCCCTGGGCGCTGAATGCGCAAATCGCAGTGAGGGACGACAGGGCAAACACCGGCCGCTTGAACAGGTCCAGCGCCAACATCGGCGCCGGGTGCCCGGCCTGGCGGCGCAGCAGCAAGGCGCCGCACACCAGCGCTATGGCGATCAGGCCCAGGGTCAACGCGCCTTGGGCGCCGTGCACCGCCGTGCCCAGGCCCAACACCAGCAACGCGAACACCCCCGCGCACAGCAGCGCGGCCAATCGGTCAAAGGCATGCCCGGTCATCGGCAGCACCGGCAATGAACGCAGGCCCAAAGCCAGCGCCAACACACCCAACGGCACGTTGATCAGGTACAACCAATGCCAGGTGGTCACCGACAGGATCGCCGACGCCGCCGTCGGCCCCAAGGTAAAGGCCAGCCCCACCACCAGCGAGTTGTAACCCAGGCCACGCCCGAGCATTTTCGACGGGTAGATATGCCGCAGCAGCGCCGTGTTCACGCTCATGATCGCCGCCGCCCCCAACCCCTGCATCACCCGCGCAGCCGTGAGCGTGACCAACGAGCCGGCCAACCCGCAAAACAATGACGAGAGGATAAACAACAACAGCCCGCCCAAGTACACCCGGCGATGGCCCAGCACATCACTGAGGGACGCAAACGGCAGCACCGTGGCGATGATCGCCAACTGGTAGGCGTTGACCACCCAGATCACCGAGGCCGAATCGGTACCGATACCCTCGGCCAAGGTGGGCAACGCGGTGTTGACAATGGCCGTATCCAGGGTCGCCATGCCGATCCCCAGGGAGATCGCAATCACAGCCGGCAGGCGTTTATTGAGGGGCAGCCCATCGGCGACAGAAGACATGAACGATCCGCACAGGTGACAAAGGCGTCTAGATTACGGGCAGCGCGGATTTATTTCAGTGGGTGATTGCGTGGCTGACGTACTTTTCATGTTCGCCAGTGCCCAGTCTTGGCCATCACCCCTACCGCATCGGCGAACCCCGCCTGGGGCGCAGCGTTCAAGGTCACCAGCCCCACACAGCGGCTCGGCTTCAACCCCGCCGCTCGCGTGGCCACCCGCGCGCCCTGCTCCACCCCGGCCAGCACGGCTTCGGGGATATGCAGGGCGTTCATCAGTTCCAGCACATCCTGGCCCAGCACCGCCTCGTCCTGCTCGCGCAGGTACGGCACGATCACCCGAAAGCCCTGGGCCGCCAATGGCGCAGTGACCTGGGCAAACGCCCGTACGTCCGCCGCCAACAGGATAATTGCGTGGCCTTCCTGCGGGCCGAACGCTTCGTAGAGCAGTTCCAGGTCGTCGTCGGTACTCACCTGTTGCACGGCAAACGCCGGTGCGGCCGCCACCACAGCCGCCAGCAGCAAAAAACCACGTCGATCAAACATGACTCACCCCTACGATCAATTCACTGCCCAGCCAAGTGGCCAGGTACTCCCCCGCCTGCATCACACCCGCCTCTTCCCCCAGGCGCGTCACCAAAAATTCGCACAGACCGGCAAAGCTGCCGTCGGCCTGCAGGTGCAGCAACGCTTGCAACTCCAGGGCGTCCACCTGGCGCAAGCGCGAGGTGAACTGGCGACGCCACACCAGCAGGCCGCCTGCATCCGGCAGCATCATTGCCTCGGGTGCGTCCGTTTCCTGCCACAACGCCGACCAGATCGCCTCGGCGTTGGTAGTCAGGGCGCGATAGCGCAGGGACGGTGTGAAACCCAGCACCGCCGTGTCCCAATCCACACTGGCCAAGGCGTCCAGGGCCAAGGGCTGGGCGTCGGCGGCGACGAAGGCTTCGTTCAACGCCCATTCGATCCAGGCCAGTTCATGCACGTCCGGGTTATGCGGGAACTCCGCGTTCAAGGTGCGATAAAACAACTCCGGGTAAGCATCCAGGGTCCAGGCATGGGGTGGGTATTGGTCGATATGGCAAATGCAGGCCACCAGAAACACCTCCTCGCCCACCCAGCGTCGCAGGGTAGGAAACGCCTGCTCCAGGCACCCGACCAATTGCGCGCGGTAGTTGTTCTGGTACACCGCCAGGCCCGCGTGGTGATTGCCCAGCAACTGCGCCGACTCATCCGACGCACTCACCAGCCACTGGCCAAACGTGTGTTGCCACTGCGCCAGGTTCATCGCTGCGCTTCCAAATTCATCGCTGCGCTTGCAAGGGCCCGGGCCATGGACAGCTCTTGCAGCAACTCGGCCAACGGCGGAATTTCATCATCACGCTCGATCATGGTCGCCACCGGCCCCAGCCTGGCCATGGCCTGCGCGTATAGCGCCCAAACGCCTTCGCACACCGGGCTGTCGTGGCTGTCGATCAATAATTCGCGGCCCTGGCTATGCCCGGCCAGGTGCACCTGGCGCACCCGTTCGGCGGGGATGCCGTCGAGAAACGCCAGGGCATCAAAACCATGGTTGCTGGCGCTGACAAACACATTGTTGACGTCCAGCAACAGCTCGCAGCCGGTGCGCTGGGCCATGGCGGCGATAAATTCCCACTCGCTCATGGACGCGCCCTCGAAGGCCAGGTAGCTGGACGGGTTTTCAAACAGCATCGTGCGGCCCAGCACGTCCTGGGCCTGGTGGATATTGGCGCACACACGGTCCAATGCTTCGTCGGTGTAGGGCACAGGCAGCAGGTCATGGGAATTGAAATTGCCGGTGCGCGACCAGCTCAAGTGGTCAGATACGAACAGCGGTTCAATTTCATCGACCAAGGATTTAAGGCGATACAGATACGCTGCATCCAAACCTTCGGCGGTGCCGATAGACATGGACACGCCATGCAGCGCCACCGGGTAGCGCTCGCGGACCTGGCGCAGGATATGCCGAGGCTGGCCGCCGGCAACCATGAAGTTCTCGGAGATCACTTCGACAAAATCCACGGGCACCGGGGTCTCCAGAAAGTCGCTGTAATGCTCCTTGCGCAGCCCCAGGCCGTAGCCTGAAAAGTGGGGGTTGAGTGTCGACATAGCGGATCTCCGCAAAAATAAGTGGCAAACCCACGCGGGGCCTGCCGGGTGAATTACTTCGGTTCAGTCAGGGTACCGCCCGCCTTGAGGCACTCGGACGGGGTCTTGACGATCACGCCTTCGGCCTTGCAGCTGTTGAGGCCCTTGCAGTCGTTTTTGGCGGTGGCGCACAGGCTGGTGCCTTTGCAGGTGTTGACGCCGTAGCAGCGGCCGGGTTTTTCCGGTTGGTCGGCGGCGCTGGCAGCAGTGGCAAACGAGGCCGAAGCCATGGCGATCATGGCGGCCGCAGCGGCCAGGCTCAGACGGGATTTGAGAGCAGCGTTCATGGGTATTTCTCCAGGGTGTTGGGGGTTATTTGATAACGGAAGCCGCGTCTTCGATGACCTTCGCCACAGCCTCGGGCTGGGAGATGTACACCGCGTGGCTGGCCTTGATTTCGGTAACCTTGGAACCGGCGCGCTTGTACATCCAGCGCTGCAGGTCGGGGCTCAGGGCGCGGTCTTCGGTGGACAGAACGGCGTAGGTCGGCTTCTTGTGCCAGGCGGCGGCCCAGACGGTGCCGCCAAACAGCGCGGTGGTGGCCGGCACTTGGGAGGCGGCCATGAAGTCGGTGCGATTGGTGGTCAGGTCAGCGGCAAAGTCGGCGTTGAACTGGGTGCGATCAAAGAACAAATGACCGTCGCGGGTCGGCCGCACATCATCGCTGGGGGACGGCATGGAGCCGATCAACTGGCCCATGTTCTCGCCCACTTCCGGTTGCAGGGCCGAGACGTAGACCAGCGACTTGACCTTGTCACGGTCGCCGGCAATCGAGATCACGCCGCCGGCGGAACTGTGGCCCACCAGCACCACCGGGCCAACTTGTTGCTCCAGCACTTCACGGGCCTCGGCCACATCGGCGGCCAGGCTTTCATGGCCCTGATGCACCACGGTGACCTTGTAGCCCTTGTGGATCAGGATGTCGTGCACCACTCGCCAACCGGAACCGTCGACGAACGAACCGGGCACGATCACCACGCTTTTACCGGCGCCGGGTTGCGGCGTGTCGGCGGCCTGGGCCAGTACGGGAACAGTCATGGCCATGGCAAGGGCCAGGGAAGAAAGCATGCGCATAAAAAGTCTCCATCAAAGGGATAAACGTTTGCCTGACAGCAGGCGGTCCAACGACCAGGCCCCACCGCCCTTGGCCAGCAACGGCAACAACAGGCCGGCCCAGGTCAGGTGCACGGGCCAGGCGCTGGGGTACACAAACACTTCGATCACCAGCGTCATGACCAGCAGCGCGGCGGCGGCCGGGCGTGTCAGCAGGCCCACTACCAGCAATACTGGGAACAGGTGCTCGGCGTAGGTGGCCAAGTGAGCGGCCCAATCAGGTGGAATCAGGGGCAAGGCGTATTCGGAACGGAACAAGGTGTAGGTCGAGGGTTTGAGTTCCAGAAAGCCGGTAACCTTGGTGCGCCCCGACAGGAAGAACACCGCCGCCACCGCCACACGGGCCACCAGCAACAGCAGCGCGTCGGGCAGCAGGCGCTGGATCACGGCTGCTCCGTCAGGCTGCCGTAGCCTTTGGGGGTCTTGATCTGGGTGCAGGTGCCTTTGTCCACCAGCACCCAGGCGTTGCCTTGGTAGTCGGTGGTGGACGTGGCGGCGCACGAGGTGCCGGCACCGGCGGCGCAGTCATTGGCGCCAGCCAGGGACACGCCGAAGCATTTTTCCTGGGGCTTGGCCTCATCGGCATGGGCCACGGCGACGAAAGCGCTGAGGGACAGGGCAAGGGTTGCCGCGAGGGCTGCGTAGGGACGCTTCATGGGGTGAATCTCCTGGCTTGTCTGAAGAAACCAGGGCGCTGTGTGCGCGCCAGCTGGTGAACAGATTTAAAGCCAGGCGTGTATCCGCTCTGTGTCGCGAACCGCCCGCAAGATCATGACGGTGTATCAGAAGGGGTAGTGGACACAGTGTGATACACAGGCATAAAAAAACGCGCCATGACCGTGGGGGTCATGGCGCGTTTTTTAAGGCCTCTGGGCGATCAGTCTGCCAGGGCACTCAGGTCCAGATGCCCTTCCTTGATCGGCGGGCACCAGTAGTAGCCACCGGTCAACGGCGTACTGATGCGATACAGGCCGTCGACAATCCCATCTTCCAACCCGCTCATGCGCTTGAGTTGCGCTTCGAACGCATCAAACGAATGGCCGAACGCGAGAAACATCAACCCGGCCTGGCCATTCTCGGCCCAGGGCATCGAGCGGCGTACCACAAAAGCTTCCGGGGTGAAGCTTTCCTGGGCGGTGCGTTTGGTGTGGGCTGATTCAGGGGCGTCGTCGAGTTCTTCGTTGTCGCCGTGGCGGCGGCCGATGATATGGTCGCGTTCCTGGGCGGGCAAGGCGGCGAAGCCATCGAGGTCGTGCTGCCATTGCTGGATCGCGGCGAAGCTGGCGCCGCTGTCGGTGAGGGCGGCTTCGACGGCGGCGTCATCGTGGGGGTTTTCGGTGCCGTCTTCGTAGTCGGTGAGGTCAAAGCCGGTCTTGTAGCGGAAGCCTTCGGTCATTTGAACCAGGGCAAAGGCCGGGGCCAGGGCTTTTTCGAACGCACGGCTGCGCAACAGCAATTCTCCGCGATCCACGCCGTGCAACCACACCCACAAGGCATGTTGGGTGGACGGGTTGTGGGCGCCCGGCCCACTGACGGCGGGGAAACTGCGCAGGCCGTCGATCTGTGCACCGAGTGCGGTTACCAGCGGCTCGCCAAAACCCACCACTGCCGCCGAATCGGTCAACTGCACCAGCGCGTCCAGCGCAGCGGGTACGGCGGCCAGGGAATCCACGGCAAAAAACAGATGGCGTGCCTGCAACGGCACCGGTGCGGCAAGAATGCCCGGCTGGTACTGACTCATGTGAACTCCTTCAAGAAAGCCGCGCAGTTTAACCGGCGATCACGGCGCTGCGTAGGAGAAAGCGCACAAGCCTTGCCATAGAGCCTGTTGTTGGGTGACTCTCTAGTCATGTTTTGCAACTATTCCAGGGGTAGCGACATGACCACCAGCAACCTGCTCGCCCAGCTGTTTCCCAACTCCGCCGACGATGTTCCCGAGCAATTTCGCCTGGCGGCGCCCATTGAACAGCGTGATTACCTGGTCGACGGCCAGTTGCAGGTGTGGAACGGGCCACTGGCTCAAGTGCAAAGCCCGGTGCAGTTTGGCGAACACCGCGTGCCTATCGGCAGTACACCGCTGCTGGATGCCGACACCGCCCTCACCGCCCTCGACGCCGCCGTGCGTGCCTACGACCGTGGCCAGGGCGAGTGGCCGACAATGCGCGTGGTAGACCGCATCCAACACGTCGAAGCCTTCTTGCGGCGCATGCGTGAACAGCGCGACGCGGTGGTCAAGCTGCTGATGTGGGAAATCGGCAAGAACCTCAAGGACTCGCAGAAAGAGTTCGACCGCACCTGCGACTACATCACCGACACCATCAATGCCCTCAAGGAACTGGACCGCCGTTCCAGCCGCTTCGAGCTGGAGCAGGACACCCTCGGCCAGATCCGACGCGTGCCCCTGGGCGTGGCGCTGTGCATGGGCCCCTACAACTACCCGCTCAACGAGACATTCACCACGCTGATCCCGGCGCTGATCATGGGCAACACCGTGGTCTTCAAGCCGGCCAAGCTTGGCGTGCTGTTGATCCGCCCGCTGCTGGAGGCCTTTCGCGACAGCTTCCCGGCCGGGGTGATCAACGTGATCTACGGCAGCGGCCGCGAGACCGTCAGCGCACTCATGGCCAGCGGCAAGATCGATATCTTTGCGTTTATCGGCACCAACAAGGCCGCCAGCGACCTGAAAAAACTGCACCCCAAGCCACACCGCTTGCGCGCGGCCCTGGGCCTGGACGCGAAAAACCCCGGCATCGTGCTGCCCGAGGTGGACCTGGACAATGCAGTGAGCGAAGCCGTCACCGGCTCCCTGTCGTTCAATGGCCAGCGCTGCACCGCGTTGAAAATCCTGTTTGTGCATGAGCATGTGGTCGAAGGCTTCATCGACAAATTCAATAAGAAGCTGGCCAGCCTCAAGCCGGGCATGCCTTGGGAAGACGGCGTAGCGCTGACCCCACTGCCGGAAGTGGGCAAAGTGGACTACCTCAACGGCCTGGTGGCCGACGCCGCCCAACACGGCGCGCAGGTGGTGAATGAGAATGGCGGCACCAGCCGTGGCTCGTTCTTCTACCCGGCGGTGCTGTACCCGGTGAACCCGCAGATGCGCGTGTACCACGAGGAGCAGTTCGGCCCGGTGGTGCCGATCGTGCCCTACCGCGACCTGGAAACGGTGATCGAGTATGTGCTGGATTCGGACTTCGGCCAGCAACTGAGTATTTTCGGCACCGATCCCGAGGCCGTCGGCAAATTGGTGGATACCTTTGCCAACCAGGTCGGCCGTATCAATATCAACGCCCAGTGCCAGCGCGGGCCCGACACCTTCCCGTTCAACGGCCGCAAGAACTCGGCCGAGGGCACGTTGTCGGTACATGACGCGTTGCGGGTGTTCTCGATTCGCACCCTGGTGGCGACCAAGTTCCAGGAGAGCAACAAGGCGTTGGTGAGCGATATTCTGCGAAACCGTGACTCCAGCTTCCTGACAACCGACTACATCTTTTGAATGCTCGCAGATCCACAATGTGGGAGGGGGCTTGCCCCCGATTGCAGGAGCTCAGCCAGCACATCTGTCACTGACCGACCGCCATCGGGAGCAAGCCCCCTCCCACATTTGGACCCCACACTCCCTGATAGCCGAGGCCCCTTTACTACCGATGAACCTGCCCATGTTTGCCCGGCGCCTGTTGCGCCCGCTGCTTGACCCGTACCGCCGCTATCGCCACGCCAAGCTTATCCACGCCGTGCGCGTGTCCATCGGCCTGCTGGCAACTATCTTGCTGACCACCGGTATCAACCTGCCCCACGGCGAATGGGCGTCGGTGACCATGCTGGTGGTGATCGGTGGGTTGCAGCATCACGGCAATATCGGCAAGAAAGCCGTGGAGCGCGCCTACGGCACCTTGATCGGCGCCAGTGTCGGGTTGCTGTTGGTGGTGCAGGAGGCCTACGTCGGCCAGCCGCTGCTCACCTACCTGCTGATGTCGGTGGTGTGCGGGTTCTTTTCCTACCACGCCATTGGCAAGGGCGGGTATACCGCGCTGCTGTCGGCGATCACGGTGTTTATCGTCGCCGGGCACGGGGACAACCCGCTGTCGGACGGCCTGTGGCGCACCGTGGACATCCTGATTGGTATCGCCCTGGCCTTGGCCTTCTCGTTCGCCCTGCCGTTGTATGCCGTGTATTCATGGCGCTACAACCTGGCCAGTGCACTGCGCGATTGTGCCGAAATCTACAGCCGGATCATCAACGGCCAGTCGGTGACCGATGATCAACACCTGAAACTGCTCAATCGCCTGAATGCGGCGATGCTGCAACTGCGCTCACTGATGCCGTCGGTGTCCAAGGAAGTGCGCATCTCCATGACTGAGCTGGATGCTATCCAGCGGCATCTGCGCCTGTGCATCAGCACCCTGGAAATTCTTGGCAATACCCGCCCCGACCCCAGGGATGCCCAGGCGATGGCCAGGATGCAGGTGATGTTGAAGGCCGAGCACCGGCAGATCCGCGTGCAGCTGGTGGGGATGGCGCGCGCGTTGAAGTCTGGCGTGACAGAGCGGCTGGAACGGGTCGGTACAGGCGGCGGGGGCGAGCCTGCGCTGGACGCCCCGGTTTACAGTGCGCTGGATGGCTATCGATTGTTGACGTTGCAACTGGCGCAGAACGTGGACGCCATGCGCCAGCGGTTGGCCAAGAGCGCCGTGCACTGGAAAATCTGATGCCTGAGCCTCAGACAATACGCAAAGGTGTCGTCAGGGAGTAAAGCACCGGTAAATTTGTGCGCTTAAGGGTGTAAAAAATTGAAATATCTTTATTCAGATTTGAAGCCAGATCCTGAGGTAACACATCGAACCCCATGGCAACGCCTGGGATGTTCACAGGTTTCGGCAAATCGGCACTGTGCGCCCCCTGGATGTGCAACGTCACCCAATCACCGAACTCAACCTCGGAGAATGGCGCCTTAACCGGTGTGCCGAACGGAGAGACGTCCGCCAGTGCAAGCACACCATCCTGCGCCTGCTCAACGTCGGGTGCGGGCATATCAGCTTGCAGCTCACCAACGCGGATTACTCGGCGCAGGGACTCGCGGGGCCTTGCGCCTGCCTTGGTCGCGATGTAGAGCACTTCCATCTCTCGCCCTTTGAACAGTTTGAACGCTGAGTCCTTAACCACAACCCCCAATTCTTGCTCATCCTCAGGGATTTCCCCAAGGATGACGTGTGAGCTGTGTTCGATGGTCCCGCTGGGGCCACTGGCCAGCAGCTTCAACTCAATCCCATCGAATGATTTCCAAGTGGGTTGTCTCTGTATGCGGACGTGGACTTGCGGCAGGTCAGGGTCAATCGCACCGTCCGCTTCACCGTCGACATCGGGCGGCGGCCACTGCACGATTTCGCCATTGATCTTCAAATGACGATAATTGGAACGAGGGGAAAGCCCAGCGGGTCCTTCGAGCATGTAATAGGTATACGTGCTCCCCTTGGCGCTCGCGGCAACAATCCCATTGGGTATATCGAAATAATAGGCCCGCGCACTCGGAATCTCTCGGGTCTCCGTATGGGAAATCGACCCTCCATCACTGGTCGTGCCCGTCCAGAACACATGCGCATGGGTGTAGTGCTTGAGATCCTCCGTGAGCACGACGAACCCAATTTCCACCGCGCCGTTACCAATCTCTGCCAAGTCAAGTTCAGTGTCGACCGCAGGAATACTGACAAAGGGCGCTTCTCTACGCTGACTGTTGGCATGCACCGACACCAACTTGACCTCTGACCACGGCGCGCGCTCATCAGGCAGATTGCCGGTGGCCCCTACAACCGTCATAGCAACGGGGAGCATTTCGCTATCACCGCCAGCCTCGATCATTTCGGGAGTCACCTTGACCGTGATATCCCGATCGACCTCGTTGAGCTGTACCCAGTGGATGATCTTTTGTGACCCCCAGGCCAGTATCAGCTGATCATAAACGCGCATGTTCAGCCATTTTCGGCATGTGACGAACACCCCTACCTTGGCTTTTTGTTCGGAAACACCCTCCAAGTCCACTTCGGGTTCAAGTTCAAGTACCAAATTGCGATTTCCGCCGGCGATTGGCTCGGGCGCCTGCCCCCCAGGCCTGCCTAAATTAACCCTCAGGTTCAACGGGGGAGTCTGTGGGGGCCCATCCTCATTCGAGATGATCTTGCAGTACACCGGAAAAGCCCTGGGTTCACGAATGAATTGCACGGGAACCGTGAGCGGGAAACGGGTACGTGGTGGATCGCCATCGCGCACCAGATAAAACCCTACTGGAGATGAGCTTCCCCAGAACAGTTGGAACACTGTTCCCACAGGAGTCAGGAAAGGGTAAGTCACATGAACGACCAGGTCGCGTGTGGCATGCACAATACCTATCCCGCCGTCAGCATTTTCCACGTCCCCTTCAATGGCAGGAAACATTAAAGGAACATCAACCGGTTCGAGTTGATACTTGGCTTTTTTGCGGGACATTTATCAACTCCTTGCCGGGGATATTCAGCCTGCTTTCCATACACGGGGTGTGGGATAAAGCAGATACCCAAACAAGGTGTTCGCCAACTGTCAGAATTCACAGGTAGCGACGAAAGGTAGAACGCACTTATGAAGGACTAACTTTTTCTTACATTTTTTTCACGTTTTATTCACATCCTGAAACGTAGTGTGAAGCCTCATCCGTTACAAATGTTGCACATCAAGCCCGCCGCCCCAGCGGGCTTTTTTTTGCCTGGGATTTGGCCTAACGCGAGGCCTTGGCAACCGGCGCAGCGGCCTGTTCCCGAATGGCGCGCTGGGTGTCGAGCACCTTGGCCAGTGCATTTTCCGCTTCGGGGCTTTGCTGCGGTACACGAATGGCTGCCGACACCAGGGTGATCAACTTGGCCATCACTTCCGCGTCGGTGGCCGGACGGCCCAGGCTCATGGAGTTCATCAGCAGGCGCAGCTCGGTACCGGCCATGACCCCGGAGATGGCCTTGAGGGCAAATTGCAGACGCACCCCCAGTTCGTTGCGCGGCAGGTCCGGCAAGGCCAGGGCGAAGGCTTCGAAGAAACGCTGGAACACCGGCTGGTAATGCACCTTGAGGTATTCCTGGATAAACGGCGAGGTGTCGCTGTACACGCGGCCAAGAAAGCGGATGAATGAGCGCCCTTCCCCACTGGCGCTGGCCGGGTCGCTGCGCTCCAGGCCCATGGCCGGGGCAAACAGCACGCCCAGCAGGGTGTCGCAGTCCAGCGGGCCGTCGGACTCGGCCTCGCAGCGCGCCAGCAACTCCAGGCGCTGCTCGTTGAGGGGCTCCAGGCGTTGCATCAGCAGGGTCTTCATCAGGGAGTCCTTGTCCCCGAAGTGGTAGTTCACGGCAGCCAGGTTGACCTGGGCACGCTCGGTAATCTGGCGTAACAAAACCGCGTCGTATCCGTACTTAATGAAGAGGGCCTCAGTCGCATCCAGCAATCGAGTTTTGGTAACGTTTGGAGCGCTGAGTTTCTTCGCGACCATAAAGAGTTCCACGGCGGAAATATTGTTTTAAAAAATAATTTGATTTTTTATACCGGGGCGGCTTGTCGAAAGCAAGTAGTGACACTCCGCCATATTACCCAAAGCCTTGGCCTGCGGGCTTGCTGAGGGGAGTAGAAGGGCTTTGGGCACGCCCGGAAGGCACCCGGAGGGAATCGTTTCAAGGCGTAAAACCGCTCTACATCCACGGCTGGCGAAGTGCCTGGAAGGCGGTTACTATTCAAATAATATTTTAAAAACAAGAAATAAAACCAGTCCGTGACGCGTTCCAGGCAGCTCCCGAACTTGTTACAAAGCTTTACCGGGGGCATGGCGGCACCGTCGAGACTGAAGGCGTAGTCATGATGACAGATACCCCCGCGCACCCAGGCTTGATCTCCCTGCAAGGCATCGGCAAAAGCTATCAGCTGGCCGGGCAACACCTGTCCATTCTCAATGACGTCTGCCTGTCCATCGCCCGCGGCGACAGCTGCGGCATCCTCGGCGCCTCCGGCTCCGGCAAGAGCACCCTGCTCAATATCCTCGGCCTGCTGGATCTGCCCAACTGCGGCCAGTACCACTTTGCCGGCCACGATATCTTCAACGCCACCCCGGATGAACTGGCGGCAATCCGCAACCAGCAAATCGGCTTCGTGTTCCAGAGTTTCAACCTGCTGCCACGCCTCAGTGCCCTGGACAACGTCGCCCTGCCCTTGAGCTATCGCGGCGTCTCGCGCCATGACTCGGTGGAGCAGGCCTTGCGCATGCTCCACCAGGTGGGCCTGGCCGATCGCGCCCACCATCGCCCCGCCGACCTCTCCGGCGGCCAGCGCCAACGGGTGGCCATCGCCCGCGCGCTGGTGGGCAACCCGTCGGTGATCCTTGCAGACGAACCCACCGGCAACCTCGACAGCAGCACCGCGCAGGACATCATGGACCTGCTGCTGGCCCTCAACCGCGATCAGCAAGTCACGCTGATCATCGTCACCCACGACCCCCATATCGCTGCCCGCCTGGACCGCAAGATCCTGGTGCGCAATGGCGTGGTGCAAGAGGCGCCGCGCCCATGAGCCTGCGGGTCGAGCAGAGCCTCAGCCAACTGCTGCACGAAGCGTTAGTGAGCCTGCGCACCCTGGGCAAGCGTTCGATCCT
This sequence comes from Pseudomonas kairouanensis, assembly GCF_004682055.1. Classification (GTDB taxonomy): domain Bacteria; phylum Pseudomonadota; class Gammaproteobacteria; order Pseudomonadales; family Pseudomonadaceae; genus Aquipseudomonas; species Aquipseudomonas kairouanensis. The sequence continues at coordinate 33,829 of NZ_QUZU01000008.1, forward strand.
GGCCCTGCTGGGCATTGTGATCGGCAGCTCATCGGTAGTGGCGCTGATCAATATCGGCCACAACGCGGCGGTGGATGCAGCAATGATTTTCAAGGACATGGGCACCGACACCCTGGTGGCACAGTTCCCGCGCAAGGGCAGCAGCACCGTGCTCATGCGCACCCAACTGGACCTGGATGCCGTGCGCCAGGCCGTACCGGGCATCGCCCACATCGGCGCCCTCAGCCTGTTCAGCGGCGCCGTGGTGTTTCATGGCCGTACCACCAACGCCAACTTTGTCGGCATCACCCCGGACGTCCCGCACGCCATGCGCCTGGACCTGCGCGACGGCCGCTTCCTGTCGGCCTTCGACAGCGCTGAAACCTACGCCGTCATCGGTGCCCAGGTCGCGCAAGCCCTGGGTACCCCAGGCGACCCGGTGAACCTGGGCGATCGGGTGCGCATCAACGACTACCTGTTCCTGATCGTCGGCATCCTGAACCCTCAGCCTCGCGCCATGCTGATGCCCATTCAGGGTGGCGAATCGCTGTTCATCCCCGCCGAAGGCATGCGCCGCATCTATGCCACGCCCGCGATCAGCAACATCGTCATCCGCGCCGCCCCCGGCCAGGACATGGAACGCATGGCCAAGGACGCCGCCACCGCGCTGCAAACCCAGCTCACCGACCACACGGTCGACATCCAGGTGCCCCAGCAAATGATCGACGGCATGACCCGGCAAAGCCGCACCTTCGCCTACCTGCTGCTGGCGCTGGGGGCGATTTCCCTGGTGGGCGGCGGTGTCGGAGTGATGAACGTGATGCTGATGAATGTCTCGGAGCGCCGTCGCGAAATCGGGATCCGCATGGCCCTCGGTGCGCGCCAGCGGGATATCCGCAACCTGTTCCTGCTCGAAGCCGTCACCCTGACTGCCGTCGGCGCGTTGTGCGGCGCAGTGCTGGGCGTGACCGCTGCGTGGCTGTATGCCTGGCTGTCAGGCTGGGCGTTCTCACTGGCCGCTCCCGCCCTGCCACTGGGGGTGGGCAGCACGTTGCTGGTGGGGTTGTTCTTTGGCATCTACCCGGCAGTGTCGGCCTCGCGGCTACCGCCGGTGGAGGCCCTGCGCGATGAATAAATGGCTCGCACTGCTGACCCTGGCTTGCCTGCCCGCCATGGCCTCCACCGTGGTGATCAACCCGTCGGCGCCCAGCAGCACCCGCAGCGGCTACGACCGTGGCGTGTCGCTCAATGCCCAGGTCACCACCCTGACCCTGGGGGACGCTGTGTACCTGGGCCTGCGCAACAACCCGGCGATCCGCAGCGCCTACCTGCAACGGGTGGCGCAAAAATTCGACCTGCGCGTGGCCGAAGACACTTTCAACCCCAAGCTGACCCTCAACAGCTATTACCGCGGCACCCGTGGCTCGGCCGACAACGCCCGCAACGCCAACCTCGCGCCCGCCACCAGCCTGCTAGGCGAGTACGGCACGCGCCTGAGCATGGCCTGGACCCAGCAACTGAACAACGCCGACCGTGCCGGGCGCTACCGCAGCGACGGCCTGGACCTGGCGATCATCCAACCCTTGATGCGCGGCGCCGGCTGGGACGCCACCACCGCGCCGTTGCGCCTGTCGCGCCTGTCGGAACAGGCCAACCGCCTGAACCTCAAGGCCACCGTGGCACAGACCATCAGCCAGATCATCGGCACCTACCGCGAACTGCTGCGCGCCCAGGAACAACTGACCATCGTGCAGGACGCCCTCAAGCGCTCCGGCACCCTGCTGGAAGTGAACCGTGCCTTGATCGCTGCCGGGCGCATGGCCGAGTTTGAAATCGTGCAGACCGAAGCCGATATCGCCACCCAGCAACTGGGGGTGGAAGAAGCCCAGAACCAACTCGACACCAGCCGCCTGGCCCTGTTGCGCCTGCTGGCCCTGGACCTGTCCACGCCCATCCGCGCCAGCGAGGCACTGGAGGCCAAGCCTATGCAGATCGACAAGCGCCAGGCCTTCAACCTGGCGCAGAACCAGCAACCGGAATACCTCGCCGCCCTGCTCGGCAGCCAGCAGGCCGACCTCAACCTGGTGATCGCCAAGGACTCCGGGCGTTGGCAGGTCGACCTGGTAGCCGGGGCCAACCAGGTGCGCGATGCCTACAACACCAGCGCCGGCAGCAGCAATAACCGCACCTGGGACAGCTACGCCGGCGTGCAGGTACAAATCCCCATCGGCGATATCAGCACGCGCCAGGCTGAGGTACGCGCGCGGGTGAATGTGGAAGATCAGGAGATTCGCATTGCCGACGCCCGCCAGGCCCTGGAGCGCAGCGTCAACGATGTGGTGCGCGACCTCGGCACGCGCTGGCGCCAATATGAAATCTCCCAGCGCGCCGTGGAGCTGTCCCGGCGCAAGATCGACATCGAGCGGGAAAAACTCAGCGCCGGGCGCTCCACCAACTTCCAGGTGCTGAGTTTCGAGACCGATTTGCGCAACGCCGAAAATGCGCAGCTCAATGCGCTGATCGCTTATTTGAACGCCCAGACCCAGCTCGACTTGACCCTGGGCATGACGCTGGAAAGTTGGGAAATCGCCCTCAATGACTACTAATAAAAAACGCCTGCTGGGCGCTGCCGTGATCCTGTTGTTGGGCGCTGCCGGGCTGCTCGGCCTACGCAGCCCGGCCACGGAGCCTTCCAACCCGGCCGAACAATGGCTGGCGGTCAAGCCCGACACACTGGTGCACCAGATCGGCCTGGTGGGCAAGATCGAGCCCGACACCACCATCACCCTCACCGCGCCCTTCGACGGCAATGTGCTGGCCAATCTGGTGGAGCAAGGCCAGCGGGTCGAGGCCGGCCAGGTGCTGCTGCGCATGGACCCCTCCACCCTCGAAGTGCAACTGCGCGATGCCCTCTCCGCCCAGCTTAAGGCGCGGCGCACGGTGCAAGAGATGCAGGACTGGGACAGCAGCCCCGCCGTCGCCCGCGCCCGACGCAGCCTGCGCACCACCGAAATGACCGCCGGCAATACCCAGCGCAAACTCACCGAAAGTGAAAACCTGTTCCAGCGCGGCATCATCCCGCGCAACGAACTGGACGAGCTCAAGCAGCAAACCCAACAACAGCAACTGGACCTCGCCTCTGCCCGCAGCGAGCTGCAACAGGCCCTCGACCAGGGCAAAGGCGAGTACCGCCAGATCGCCGACATGGAACTGACCAACGCCACGGTGCGCTACGACGCCCTGCACAAGCTGCTGGAGGGCCGGGAGGTCAAGGCGCCGTTCTCCGGCATCGTGGTGCCTGCGCCCGGTAACAACAGCGCTCAAGGCGCCAACAACACGAACGTTCCGATACAGGCCGGCAGCAAGGTCGGCCAGGGCCAGGTGCTGTTTGGCCTGGCCAATATCGAACGGCTGAAAATCACCGCCAAGGTCTCGGAGCTGGACATCAACCAACTGCGTCAGGGCCAGGCGGTGGAAGTGCTGGGCGATGGTTTCGATGGCGAACGGCTGAGCGGCTCGGTCAGCGTGGTCAGTGGCTTGGCGATTGCCAGTGACAGCCAGGGCAGTGCGCAGTTTCCGGTGACCCTGTCGATTCCCAAGCTCACGCCGCAACAGTTGCAGCGGGTGCGCTTGGGCATGAGTGCGCGGTTGACCATTGTGACCTACAACAATGAGCAGGCGATTGTGGTGCCAGCGCAGGCGATCGTTGGGGGTGAGGTGGAGTATCGGGAGGCGATGGATAGGCCGGTGGAGCGGGTGAAGGTGACGACCGGGCAGTCGACTCCGCAGGGGGTTGAAGTATTTGGTCTCAAGCCTGGGTTTGTTAAAACCTCAAGATAAATGATGATCCCATCCTGCGACAGCGCCATCAAGGTACGCCGCCGTCCAGTCGCTCAGCCTGGGCGCGTTGATGACAACCGGTTTAACGGGAAGTGAGCACCCCATAAGCCTGCCAATTTCAGCGCGGGTACAACCTTGAGCCGCTAACGGGATAACTCGTGTCCGGGGACCATCGCTCTGGCTGAGGGTGGCCGATCGTACGCACTAGCTCAACTCGGAATGTTCTTCTGTAGTAAGGAGGATATTGGCAGTGCAAGCGTAGCCAAGATCGTTGAAAGGTTGGTTAGAGAACGTTACACCAGATCTGCAATTCTCGATGCGACCAAATCTCAGTCTGAGATGAGATGACAAGTACCAAAAAACGAAATGCTCAGTGCTTCTCGAGTAAGCCCCTACAATTCTCCGCACCTGTGAACATTGACAGTAGTCAAGCTTACCTAATGGGTGTCTCCTCTAGCTTCGTGTTCATGCAATTTAACGGTCAACATATCTTTGGAGAACAGATCATGCCTAAAGGTCTCCCACGCATTGCAGATCTACCCTCAATAGAAACTGAAAATATGCATCCAAAAATAGATGGGGATGAGGATAATGTTGATGCCGGCATAGGGTTGTATCAAGTTGAATATGACCTTGTCGTTTACATGGCGCGACCGGACAATACCCCTGTGCTTACTACTTTTCGATTGCACTGGGGAAATATCGATACACCTATTGCAACTAAAACTCTTTACCCGGGAGACGAGGCGCTTAAGCGAATTGCTTTTACGATTCGACGCGAAAATATACGCGAACTTATCGTCGATCCAGTGTTTGTTGAAGTACGCCGACCTAGCGGGAACCCTTCATACACTGATCCGTTACGACTACGCGTTTATCTGCGTCGACCTGGGGGGAGAGATTTAAACCCCTCACCAGGTAACCAGAAGCTGGTATTTCAGTTGCCCATAGAGATTGTGCTCTACGGTCTTAGTGATGAACGAGCTCGTGAAGGCGTTGAAGTCCTCTTCCGATATTGGGAAAATATGGCTGCGTACGATCGTATATTCCTGGCTTGGGGTTCTCAGACCGTCACACGCTGGATTCAACCTTCGGAGGTGGGTACTGACATAAAAGTCACGGTCAGCTACGAGACCATTCGTGCGGCTGGGAAAAGTGATTTGATGCCTATCGCTTATCGAGTGCAGGGCCCTACAGGTAATAAGAGTGATCCTTGGGAGCCCTGGTCGGAGGAAGTTAGATTACGCGTATATTTAGACGACAAACTTCTTGCTCGTCCTTGGTTAGAATTTCCTGATTCTGGTTTCGATATCGACCTGGAGACGCTCGACGAGAATGATGCACAAGTTGGGTTGTATATTTTTGAATCAGATACCGTTGCGTACAGTCGCGTATTCATAATTTGGGCAGGGGTAGATGCTGAAGGCGGGTCCGTGCCGCACACAGACAGCCAGATAATAATGGGGGCAGGGTCTTACTTTTTTTCCATTCCCTACAAGTTGGTGAAAGCTATCGCCAGGGGCAGTGCTGCCGTGAACTACTTTCTGACTGGCGAAGGACAAAAGGATAAACCATCTGACTACCTGTTTCTCAATGTCCATGGCAATCCCGCACATTGGCCAGCGCCAAGTATTGACGAAGCCCCTGATAAGTACCTCGACCCCAATGTGCCCAAAGCCACAATACGCTTCCCGAGGCAACTCACTTGGGAGAGCCAGGATATTCTAACCATCGTGATTTTGTCTAAGGGGAACGACACCATCGAGTACAGCGATTGTCTAACGATCGGAGAGTTTCCTCCAGGCGACCAAATGGTATTAGACGTGCCAGGCCGTGAAATCAATAAATTTGATGGGCGATTTATTGAAGGCTACTACAGTGTTCGGCACCTCGACGAGACACCTCGCGAGTCGCTACGAAGAGAATGGCAAGTGGGCGACCCGCTATTAAGGGACCTTACCAGCTTCGATAGATACAACTGGAATATGTGGGAAAACACGGTTACCGAAAAGGGGGACCTTACTATAGATGGAGCTGAAAATATTTGTTGGCGGGCGACCAAGACGGCGAGCGAATTAATAGAGCCAGGAATTAAAAAATATTATAGCAGGCTAAAACAGCACGCTAAATATGAGCTGAGCTTTTACTGCAAATCAACAGGAAGCTCAGCCAATTCGGAAGTAAAAATTGATTTTTCCGGCTTGGTCATAAACAAATTGTTAAGCCCTAATAAAAACTGGGTAAAATTGAGCGAATCGTTTGAGCTTTCAGTGGGCGACATTGCCTTAAACAAAATAGTCAGCATTTCATTTAAAAATAACACCACCCATACTTTTTTAGTTGACCAGATCCAGCTAACAGAGGTACTTCAATAGAAGATGACTTCACACCAACCGGAAGGGCACTCATATTTTTACTGAGGGATAAACTGCCCCGGAGCAGCCCGGGGCAGTCAATTGATTTTAGGTCTTTTATACGCTGATTTTATGTGGATGCCCGCGGATCAAAATATTGATTTTCTACATTCCCCCCCCAAAGAACAAATGTGCCATCAGAACGCCGAGCTGCGAAGGATGGGTCCGGGCGGGGAGGGATTGGTGGTGGGTCAGGAGGCAACGCCACGTAGGGGAAGCGTTTAATTGAATACAGCTCTGTCACGCCACTTGATAAATACGAAGCCAGTTCGGGGGGGATTTCACCTGCATCCTCCATCGCTAAGGTCGCACCCCATACTAAAACAGCACCGTCTGTTCCTCCCTGCGTAGCAATAACCCCATACGCGCCGTTGGTGCAGTAGACATCTCGAATTAGACTGGCCATTAGCGTTTGCCGTAGCGCCTGACTCATCGTTCCACCGTGGGTAGCTAACCCCGTCACTACAACTGCGTTAGTGCGCCCATCATCATGTCGGCTTATTAGAAAAAAGCTGACATCGTTTGAATATAAACCGACATTGCCACCCACAATAATTGCACGGGAAGAGACATTGCAGTGTCGTTTTTGTCTCACGCGGCCCAGTGAATTGCGTTGTGGGTAACCAGGCAATGCATTTTTACCCTTTAATATAGTACTGAATTCTGTTTTTTCCTGTTCGGTCAGTGGAGCTCCTCCATACCTTATATCACCCCACGCTTCGGCCTCTCCGGCAGCATTGACCATCAAAAACGCCCAGCGAGCAGCCTTGCAGATAATGATGTTCCCCCTAATTGCCAGGCTCGCTGCGGAAGGAGACATGTTACCTCCCTCCAAAGGTCGTCCCCAACTGACTGCCCTGCGCCTGCTCCGAGTAATGGCACAAAAAACAGTTGTGGCAGCAATAACTGATTGTACACCACCATCATTCAGTATTTGCTCCAGCCGGTCAGGGGGAATAGTGCCACCTCCGGTTGGGTGTCCCCAAACAGCTATGTCACCCTCTTCTGAAATCGCGCAGAAAGATATAGCAGTCGCGACAATTCGAGTAATAAACATTGTATTGAGTTGGGCTCTGACGGCAGGTGGGATTAATCCACCGTTCTCTGGCTTACCCCAGGCGTATACTTTTCCACCACGAGTACGTACTGCAAACGCGTCGTCGGCAGCGTAAATGGCATCTGGCGGGTCAAACCACAACTCGCGCTGTATATCTTCCGGCACTTTTGATACCGGGTTGTTGGCCGGCCCAATCGCTGCAATGCTGTCAGACCCAGGAAGAGGGTTGTCATATATAATGGCAAAGGAATTACGTGTACTGTAAACCGATTTGACACCGCGTAAAGAAGGGAGTGCAGCTGGGATAGTTGCCCCCCAACACAATAACTGATTCGTGCTGCCTACCTCGACCAGTGCAGCGAAACTGAACTCTGATGAGAAAAGTTTTATAGCCTTGTTGTTTTTTAGAAAACTCTCTATCTCAGGGGGGACTGGCAAGCCCCAGCCTACTTGGCCTTTTAGGTGGACATTTCCCGTGGACGGGTGGTGCAGTGCGAAAACCCCACCGGTGGAGACGAAAAGTCGGTCTGCGGGCTCTGGTGTATGAAAAGAAAAATTTCCTCGTTGCTTTAAGTAACACCATTCATTCTCGTCTTCTGAAATCCCTTGAAAGTGAGCAAGAATTTCATAATTCGAAGAGAACGCCTCGACTCCTTCAGTGCCATCAGATGCAACAGGCACTACGGAGAGCTGTAAAAATTTGTGAGCGTCCGAAATTTTAAGCTTTATATCCAGCTGGCCTTCCTCAACGAGACGCTCACCATTGATATGCCAGTAAAATCGCGAGGGCCCCTCGCCACTGCCTCCATTGCTATCGTATTTATAATTGCCGCGAACGGTAGCGTTAATGTACACATCACCTATGATTTCTAATTGACTTGCACTAGGCACCGCCTGCACTGGATCTCTTGAGTTACTCATAATAAACTCCATCAAAAAAAGTCGTCGACATGCTCCAACCGATAGATCTTGTTGTTGTTTGGGTGGCGCAATTCGAGCTGAGCAAATCCGACAAATGAGGTGGTCGAATAACTCAAGCTAGTAAGGAATTATTTCATTGACAAAGTCCGTTTTTGCGCCCCATACAACATGACGACCATCGGTGCGCCTAGCAGCAAATGCTGCCGTGAGGCGTGTAGCAGAAGGTGTGATCGGTGGAAGTTTCTTAACTGAATAAAGTTGAAGTACATCTGAAGTCAGGCTATCACGCAGTTCGGCAGGAATTTCACCTGCCTCGTTTTGAGCGCTGGATCCGCCAAATACAGAAACTGCTCCCTCTATGGCACCTTGTGTACTGATGACGCCAAAAGCGCCGTTAGTAGAGTAGCTACTTTTAATTTTACTTGCCATTAATACTTGCCTGACAGCTGACGGCATCGAACCGCCGTAGCCATTATTGCCCCACGTAAACATATCATTGGTAGTGCCATCGGCATTCTGACTGAACAAAAAGAAACTTGTGTCATTTGAGCGCAGGGTGATCGCCCCCGCTGTTGTAATAAGTTTAGAAGAGCTGCTTAATTCTATGCCACAGCCACAATTATTATATTTTCTCTCTGAGGTGAGTTGATGCGATTCATCTACTTTAAATTCTTTGAATATTCCGGGCAGTTTTAATTTTAGACCGCTTGCATTTAATAGTTCTCCGGCATCCACAATATGATCATCGGCGGTTTCAGTAGTGGGAGTGGTACCGCCCATGGAGGATTGCCCCCATGCTTCAGCATCGCCATGTACATTCACCATGCAAAATGCATATGCGCTGCCTACGCACATCACAATTCCGCCGCGTGCGGACAGGGTGCGCGCGGCGTCTGACATTGTCCCGCCAGTAGATGATGCCCCCCAACTCAATGCCTTTCCTCGACGTTTTGTTATCGCGCAAAAAGCATCTCGGTTTGCTATGACCGTTTGAACCCCCCCCTCATCCAGAATAGATTCAAGATCAGAAGGGTTAAGGGTCCCGCCGCTGCTAACGTTGCCAATAGTGACGATAGACAACGCATCGGGGTTGCCAAATTTTTCGGGCCCAATCACGCAGAAGGCTCTGGCGGTGCATATAATTTTTGTGGCGTGTAGTCGATCCAATTGTATTCTTGTCTGCGGTGAAACAAATCCGCCATCGTCTTTTGCACCCCAACAGTAAACTTGGCCAGCTTGAGTTCTTACTGCAAATGCACTTTCGGTCGCACTGATTGCCACGGGCTTGTCAAACAATAACGCACGTTGAATATCTTCAGGGATAACACCCCCCTTCGCGGCATCCCCAATAGCCCCGATCGTATTTCTGCCCGGAGGAGGATTGTCGTAAATAAATGCGAATGCGCCAGAGTTACTATAAACATACTTTATGTTGTTCAGATCGACGCCTGGGTCTACCGCATTTGTGTTGCGACCCCAAACTAATATGCGCGTAGTACTTCCTACAACAGGCACTTGCGCCGCGAAGTCGGATGCAGTTGAGAACATTTTAATGGCGGGATTGTTTTGGAGGTAGCTGACGATATCGGCGGGGGGTACTCCACCATGGTCACTTCTACCTTTCGCAACTAAACTTTGAGTTCTGCCATTTAGCAACGTGAATGCCGCCGAGTTTGTGATTAATATTCTATCGCGCGACTCGTCATTATAAATAGAAAAACAGCCATGCTGTTTGATAAAACTATTTTCGCTTTCTTCGTTGGAAATATTCTGAAAGTCCCTACTCATCGTATACTCTGGGGAAAACGCCTCAATACCTTTTTCGCCTGCCTCAGATTTTGGAGTGATCGATACTCTGATACTCGAGTATGAAACTAAGTGACTTAACTGCAAATCCAAATCTGTCGTGCCTGCGTAAGTAACACCGTTAATTATCCATCGACACTCCGTATCCTTTTCTGGAGAGCCCCCGTTGGCATTATAGATGTAGGTGGCACGAATAACTGAACCCGGGGTGAGTTCACCAATGATGGCGACTTGAGTCGCAACAGGCGTGTTAAGTGAATTTTTCATGGTCTGTCCTCTGTACCTATCTGAGCAGATAACCGTTGGCGCCGCGCTCGGCACAGTCGAAACTGACCTTATTTCATATAAATTTCTACTGTGAAATCTGACAGGTCAGGATACCGCCTGTCCGATCTTTTAGCCTGCATCTCCACTTGGTCAGGCGTGAATGCATACACAAGTATTTTTCTCAATATTCTACGATGACGCACAACGCGAGGTCGGTGATGGTGAGGGTGATGGTCACATCGTTCGTATGGGGGGGAGAATTACCTAGATGTGCCGTTCTCGAATTAACCTCTCACCGATTTTGGCTACGTTTGCAGTGCCATCTAATGCTCACAGAAACGCCGGTGAGCACTGCCAAAATCGTCCTCACCACAGAAGAACATACCGAGTTGAGATCGCGCTTACTATCGGCCACTCTCAGCCAGCGCGAAGGTCGCCGGGCACGAGTTATCCCTTTAGCGTCTCAAGGTTGTACCTAGGCTAAAATCGGCAAACTTACGAGACTCTCACTTCCCGTTATCACCGGTTGTTGTCAACGCGTCCAGGCCGAACGACTGGACGGTTTAATCGGCAAGCCGGACTGGGACCGCCAGCCTTTATTACTACTCCAAACCCTGCAGCGCACCATTGTACAAGGCGCCAAACCACGCACTGGCGTACCTTGATGGAGCTGTCGCAACATGGCACCAGCCACCAGCCACCAGCCAAGGTTGCCTCTGGGCGACTGCGGCTTCGAGCGTTTTTGCTTGGGCACGGCAGATGTCCTAATCGTGGTCCACGAACGGTTTACCGCTTGCAAACACCTCAAATCCTGCCCGCGATACTGTCAGAATTAACAGATTGTGACGGGTGGTCTTTATAGGCGCAGCCACAGCCCCCTACCTGTTAACTCTGACAGTAGCGCCCGCACGCAATCCGTTATCTGATACCCCAACGGCACGGTTGTGTTTGCAGTCACGTGCAAAGGTCTATCAGGAGATCAATCATGCCAGCCAAAAAGACTGCAACCAAAACCAAAACCAAAACCAAAACAACCATGAAATCCAAAGCCGTTGCTGCGATGAATGACCTCGTGACGCTGACGCCTCAGGACAACCCCAAGAACCTGGACCGACTGTACATTCCCGGAGCGAGTGAATCTGTCGATGGTCACGATGTAGGCGTCGCCAAATGGCTGTTCAAGTCCGGCCTGACGATCGTCGTGTACAAAAACTGGAACGCGCAGCCGGGCGATATCATAACCGTTGGTATTCTGATCTCCTCCACTACCGTAGAGGCGTTGGCCATCAAGAAGTTGGAACCTGGCGAAGAGGCACAAGACAGCTATTACTTTGCGGTCGACCAGAACGACCTTCCCGACGGTTCGTATGCACTGGTCTACCTCGTTCACCACCAGGGCGGCCCTGATTACGATATGTCTTACGCGTTGGTCACGCAGATTAAAACCGAGCTGCCTGCAGGTGACGATAACGATCAAATCGAAGACGGGCATTCAGAGCTCATATTCAGTCTGTCCGAAACGACCCTTGTTCCGGACAATGCCAGCAAAGGCGTAATCTGCACGTTCCAACCCTACCCAAACATGCATCCGAAGGACAAAATCATTCTGCACTGGGGGTCGGTGATCATCACTCAAACCGTCGCAGGCAAGGACAAGCCTACGGACATCGAAGTGACGTACTCGGATATCGTCCAGGCCGGCGACAGCCACCGCTTGCCGGTGTGGTTTGAGGTCACCGACCAGGTGGGAAATATTCCTACCCCCGCCTCGGCGAACGCATACGTATCCGTGCTCCTAGACGTGACCAAAGAGCAGGGCCTGGCTATTGTGAACGCTGGCCCGCAAGGCTATATCGACCTGGAACTGGTGGATGAGAAGCCCGTTGAAGTGCAGGTGATCACTAATGAAAACGTCGGTCCCAACGGCAGTTTGTACGATGTCGAGTTTCGCGCTTACCCGCCCAATGGGGGCGTGCTCGTGCAGCACGCGTTCGTGACAATCACGAAGGCCGGCCAGCCTCATTCTGTTTTCATTCCCTACCCGACGGTGCTCGCTGCCGCTGAAGGCCGGATGGAGGTTAGCTTTGTGTTGAGAAGGACGTCACTACAACCTCTCACGGTTTATTCCGTGAAGCTCTTCACCATGGTCAGGGGCAGAGTTTCCCGCCTGGAATCACCGTTCGCAGAGAACTACCTCGACGATACTATTGCTGATGACCCTGCGCACATCGTTGTGCAGATTCCCTTTTTCGGCTGGCGCCAACCCACCGACAGGATTCTGCTGATCTTGCGCTATGTCAGGGCGTTGAACGACGTCATCCTCTTCGAAGAAGCCAAGGAGGTCGGTATCCATTGGCCTGAAAACGGGCCAGTCAAGCGCCTGATCTATCGGAAAGACCTGCAAAAATTCAAAGGTTACCGTCCTGAGTTCTATTACGTAATCCTGACGAACTTTACTCGGGCACATGCTATCAATTTGCACGAGTCGCTGCGGCGGGTGTTGACCATCTATTGAGTGGTTCGCCAGAGTGCACCGCAAGCGTGCCCACCCGTCAACCGCCGCCGCTAGGAGTAGGCGCGGCCCCAAGCCTGGATCGCCGTGTAGTGAGCGGGCTTGCCCCGCGCTGGGTGGCGAAGCCGCCCTACATCCAGACACCTCGGTCTGCCTAAAACACTGCGGCGTCCCGCCTGGGGCGGCTTCGCCACCCAGCGCTGGCAAGCCTGCTCACTACAAGGAATGCCATATTTAGAGGGTTGTCAGTTTCAAGGCCAACGCCTTCGCCTGAATCGCCACATCCGTCACCGCCGTGCTCTCCCACCACAGCCCCCGCAACGGCGGGCCCATGGCAAACAACCGCTGGCTCACCTGCCCCGCTGCGTCCACCACCGCCCCGCCCGCATCCGCTGCAATCCCCAATGCCAACGGCCCAGGCTGGATCAGCCCGCGTTTGAGCAACTGTTGCGGCAACGGTCGGGCCACGCGGCGCCAGTCGTACTCAATGCCGCTGGAGTTGATCAACGCTGCTCCTGACACATGCGTAACGGCTTGCTCGCCACGGTGACGCAAACGGATGGTCACGCCTTCACCTGAAGGCTCCAAGCCTTTGAACGACGCCGCCCGAATCCGCAACCGCCCCTCGTCATGCAACCGCGCCACCAACTGTGCGCTCAACGGCGGCGAACGGTGATGGTGGCTCTCCCACCAGGGCCGCACGTGCCGCACAAACTGGCGCTTTTCGCGCTCGCTGGCCTGGCTCCACAAGCGGCCGATATGGGCACGCACGGTGTCCAACGGCGCTTGCCAATCAATGCCCTGCGCCTGAGCGATGCGGCATTGGCGACGCACTTCCCGCAGCAATTGCAGCGGGCTGCGCAGGCTGTGGTCTTCGCCCAGAAAATCCACCCAGCCCGGCGGCTGCCGACGCACGTGGGGCAGCAGGCCATGCCGTGAAAAGATCTCAATGGGCCCACGATGGCCGGCCTGTTCCAGGGACACCACGGCATCCACCATGGTCAGTCCGGAGCCGATGATCAGCACCGTGGCCTGTGGGTCGAGCTGGGTCATGGCCCTCACGTCCCAGGGGTCTACCGCCGCTGCGTTCAAACCGCTGGATTGGGTTTGGGGCGTGCGCGCCGCCGGGAACATGCCAGTGGCCAATACCGCAAAGGCACCACGCAGTGCCGGGCCGTTATCCAGGGTCAATAACGCGCCGTGTTCATCCACTTGCAGATCAACCACCTCACCACGCACATGCTCCACCGTGGACGCCGACAACGCCTTGGCTTCGGCCAGCCGCTGCTGCGCATACAGGCCAAAAACGCCGCGTGGCGGAAACAGTTCGCTGATGGGCACAGGCTGCTCGTGCGCCTGCGGCCAGCCGCCCGCGCCGATATAGGCGGTGAGCCATTGGGTCAGGTCATCGGCGTTGTCCGGGTCGACGCTCATGCGTGCGGCGTTGCCGTTCAACGTGTGGCCCAGTTCGACCGCACTGTAGGCCTCGCCACGGCCCAGTTCGGCGCGCGGTTCAACCACCAGGATGCGGCGTTGGCCCGGCTGGCGCAGCAGTTGCACCGCCAGCATCGTACCGCTTAGCCCGCCGCCGATGATCAGGACATCAGCGTTGCGGATGGAGTCAGTCATGCAGGTTCGCCTTTACTGTTTACCCAGATAAATGTCATGCAAATCGCCCCGCGCCAACAACTCGGCAGCGCTGCCACTCAAGGCCACCCGGCCAGTATCCAGCACGTAGCCGTGGGCCGCATAGTTCAGCGCGACGTTGATGTTCTGCTCGGCGATCAAAAAGCTCACCTGCTGCTCACGGTTGAGCTGCGCGATGATTTCGAAGATCTCCTGCACGATCATAGGCGCCAAACCCATGGACGGCTCGTCGAGCAGTACCAAAGTAGGACGGGTCATCAACGCCCGGCCGATGGCAACCATCTGCTGCTCGCCGCCCGAGGTCAGGCCGGCGCGGGTGTGGCGCTTGGTCTTGAGCCGTGGGAACCAGGCGTAGATACGCTCAAGGTCGTGTTCCATGTCCTTGCGGCTCAGGCGCCGTACAAAGCCGCCGCTGCGCAGGTTGTCTTCCACCGTAAGCTGGCCGAACACATGGCGGCCCTCCAGCACATGCACCATGCCCTGGCGCACGCGCTGGCTGGGGTCGACGCCGGCCAGGTCTTGGCCTGCGTACTCGATCACGCCCCGGCTGACCTCGGCACGCTCGGCGCGCACCAACCCCGAAATTGCCTTGAGCGTGGTGCTCTTGCCCGCGCCATTGGCGCCGAGCAAGGCGACAATAGCGCCCTTGGGCACGCTCAGCGACACGCCGGCCACCGCCAGGATCGCGCCGTCGTAGATCACTTCGATGTCATTGACCGTCAGCAGCGACGGGTTGGCGGTTTCAACGGCGGGCTGGCTCATGCTTATTCATCCCCGGTACAGGTACGCGGCGTCAGGCCTTTTTCCTTGGCAAACGCAGCGGATTTTTCGTCAATCAACGGGCGCAGCAGCGCACGATCGGCAGCGATCCATTCGCTCACCAGCGTCCAGTTGGCGCCGTCCCACTGCTGCACCCGGGCCGAGCCGCCGCCTTCGTGGTCGCGGCACGACAGCTTGAGGTTTTGCATCAGGCCCAGGTAACCCATGGCCTTGAGGCGTGCGTCGTCGATGTTCAGGTGTTCCAGGCCCCAGCGGCCTTCTTCGCCATTGAGCGGGCGCTTGCCGAACTTGGCCTGGCCGGTGCGGATCGCTTCCACCGCCACGGCGGCGTTCACCAGGCCCGAGTTGTAGTAGACGCTGCCGAAGTTTTTCAGGTCTTTGAGGTCGCTGTGGCCCTTGTCGAGGATGTACTGCTTGAGGCGCTTGTGGATCTCAAAATCGGCACCCGCCGGGTATGGCGTCAGCGCCAGGTAGCCTTTGGCAGCAGCACCGGCGGGCAGCACGTCTTCGCTGGAACTGGCCCAGATGTCGCCGATGATATGGTCCACCGGGAAGCCGAAGCGTGCGGCGGTCTTCACCGCCACCGGGGTGGACACGCCCCAGGTGCGCAGGAACACCCAGTCCGGGTTGGCCTGGCGCACCTGGCGCCATTGCGCGGATTGTTCGTTGCCAGGGTCGGCCACCGGGATCTGGATATTTTCAAAGCCGTACTTCTCGGCGAGCAACTTCAGCGGGCCAAGGGTTTCGCGACCGTAGGCCGAGTCGTGGTAGACCGTGGCGATCTTCTTGCCCTTGAGCTTGTCGAACCCGCCCTCGCGCTGGGCGATGTAGTTCACCAGGGTGGAGGCCTCGCTGTAGAACGTGAGCATCACCGGGAAGTTATAGGGGAACACGGTGCCGTCGGTGGCTTCGGTGCGCCCATAACCGAGGGTGATCAGCGGGATCTTGTCCACCTCCGCCCGCTCACTCAGCGCATAGGCCGCCGGTGCGCCGTTGGGTTGGTACACCGCCACCGGCGCGCCATCCAGGCCGTTCTTGAAGCGCTCGTAGCACTCGATGCCCTTCTCCGCCGTCCACTCGGTCTCGCATTCTTGCCACACCAGTTTCACGCCGTTGATACCGCCTTCCACCTCGTTGATATAACGCAGGTAGTCAATCATCCCCGCCCACACCTGCACGCCGCTGGAGGCGTAAGCGCCCACGCGGTAGGTGGCCAGAGGGAAGAATTGCTGGTCGGCCGAAGCCACGGCCTGGGGTACTGCGCCGGCCAGTGCAGCCAGCGCAAAGGCGGTGCCGACCAGGGAACGTTTCAAGGATGCACGCATGGAGAGTTCTCTTAGAAGTTAGAAGCGCAGCGGCCACTGCCGCAGACGGTCACGCAGGTTGTGCAACAGGCGAATCAAGCCCTCGGGTTCCTTGATCAGGAACACGATGATCAACGCGCCAAAGATGATTTTCTGCAGGTTCTGCAACTGCCCCGCATCCACCGAGCCACCGAACAACGCCTGCCCGGCATGGCTGAGGAAAATCGGCAGCAAACTGATAAACGCAGCCCCCACGAAGTTGCCGGCGATGCTGCCCATGCCGCCGATAATGATGATGAACAGGATCTGGAATGAGCGGTTGATATCAAAACTGCTGGCACTGGCCGTGCCCAGGTAGGCAAAGGCCCACAGCGCCCCGGCAATACCGAGGTAGAACGAACTGACCGCAAACGCCAGGCGCTTGTAGCGCACCACCGGAATGCCGACCACGGCGGCGGCGGTGTCCATGTCGCGGATCGCCATCCAGTTGCGACCGACCTGGCTGCGCACCAGGTTGATCGCGGTCCAGGTCAGGATCACCACCGTGACCAGCGTCAGCAGGTAGCGGCCCAGCGGGGTATTGAGGTCGTGGCCAAACAGCGCAAGCTTGGGCGCGGAGATGGTGCCGGAGGAGCCATAGTTGTAGAACCAGGGAAACTTGACGAACAGCCACTCCAGAAAGAACTGCGCGGCCAAGGTGGTGACCATCAGGTAAAAACCCTTGATCCGCGAACTGGGCAGACCAAACAGCAAGCCCACCAACGCGCTGATAATCCCGCCCCCCAGCAGCGCAACCGGTAAACCCAATTCCGGCAGGCGCAGCAAAAAGCCGTAGGTGGCGAACGCACCAACCGCCATGAAACCGGCCGCGCCCACGGACGTTTGCCCGGTGTAGCCGGTGAGCAGATTCAGGCCCAGCCCCGCCAGGGACAGCACCAAAAATGGAATCAGGATCGCATTGAGCCAATAGTCATTGCCCCACAGCGGCACCACGACAAATGCCAGTGCCAACAGCCCGAGCAGGCCCCATGGGATACGCCGCTGGATCAGCACCAACGGCGCGGTTTCTTGCACAACAGGGATCGACATGGTTTCAGACTCGCTCGATGGCGCGCTCGCCGAACAGGCCGGCGGGACGGATATACAGGAAGGCCAGGGCCAATACATAAGCGAACCACGGCGTGATGCCGCCGCCAATCAGCGGGCCGATATACACCTCGGCGAGGTTCTCTGCGGCGCCGACGATCAGCCCGCCGACAATCGCCCCGCCAATCGAGGTAAAGCCGCCGATGATCAACACCGGCAAGGCCTTGAGCACCACCAGCGACAGCGAAAACTGCACGCCCTGGCGCGCGCCCCATAGCAGGCCCGCCACCAAGCCGACAATGCCCGCTACAGCCCAGACGATCTGCCAGATGCGATTGAGGTTGATGCCAATGGACAGCGCCGCCGTGGTGTCATCCGCCACGGCGCGCAGCGACACGCCGATGCGGGTCTTGTTGAACAGCAATGCCAACACCGTGACCAGCACCACCGCAGCGGCGGCGGCGATCAGGTCGAACTGGCTGAGCATCAACGGGCCGATGAACAGCGGCACGTCGTCGATGCCCAGGTCCAGGGCGCGTACTTGCGAGCCCATCAACCCTTGGGCCAAGCCTTCGATGATGAACGACAAGCCCAGGGTGGCCATGAACAAGGTGATCTGCGAGCGGTTCACCAGCGGGCGCAGTACCAGACGCTCGATCAGCAGCGCGCCGACGATCATCACGATCACCGTCAGCAACAACGCCAGGGCAAACGGCACGCCCTGATCATGCAGGCTGACGAAGGTCAACGCGGCAAACAGCAGCATGGCGCCTTGGGCAAAATTGAACACGCCACTGGCCTTGTAGATCAGCACAAAGCCGATGGCGACCAGGGAATACATGGTGCCGGCGAGCAGGCCGCCGAGCAGGGTTTCGAAGAAAAACGTCATCAGTGCACCACCCCAAGATAAGCCGCGATCACGTCCGGGTTGGCCTGCACCTGGGCCGGTGTGCCGTCGCCGACTTTGCGCCCGTAGTCCAGCACCACCACATGATCGGACAGGCCCATCACCACGCCAATGTCGTGCTCGATCAACACCACGGTGGTGCCGAGGTCACGGTTCACGTCGGCGACGAAGCGCGCCATTTCCTGTTTCTCTTCGGCGTTCATGCCGGCCATGGGTTCGTCCAGCAGTAACAGGCTGGGCCCGGCGATCAATGCGCGGCCCAGTTCCACGCGCTTTTGCAGGCCGTAGGACAGGTTGCCCACCAGCACATCGCGGTGGGCCTGCAACTCCAGGAATTCGAGAATGGCCTGGCCGCGCAGGCGGAAGGCCTCGGCCTCGCGCCGCGCACGGGGCAGCCCCAGGGCTTGTTCGATAAAACTGCTGCGCATATGCCGCGACAGGCCGGTGAGAATGTTGTCCAGCACGCTCATTTTCTTGAACAACGCGTTGTTCTGGAACGTGCGGCCAATGCCCCGGCGCGCCGCGCCCAGGGGGTCGATACGCTGCAAGTGCTGGTCTTCAAAAACGATCTCACCGGCGTCGAAGCGATACACGCCGTTGAGCACATTAAGCAACGAACTTTTACCGGCACCGTTGGGGCCGATCAGCGCGCAGATTTCACCGCGCTGCACCTCAAAGGACAGGGCATTGATCGCCTTGACCCCCTTGAACGACAGCGAGATATCCCGCACCTGGAGAATGGCTTGGCTCATGCGATGTCCCGTTTGAATTCGGCCAACCACGACGGTTCGGGGGTGGATTTGAGGGGTTGCCAGATATACGCCAGGCGTTGGAAGCCCAGCAGTTTGCGTACGCGGTTTTTCAGCAGGCGACGCAGGCCGCTTTGTGGGTGGGCGATGGCCCAGTCGCACAGGCGACGGCGCCAGGTACCGTGGGGTGCCAGGCGGCTTTCGATCTCGTCCGCCAAGTGCGCCAGGCGCGCCGTGGACAACAACAGGCCAGTGGGTGCGACTTCACGGCGATCCCGCTGCGCCGAGGCCATTCCTTCCGGGAAAGCCAGGCCATGGCCGCTGTTCAACCACTGCCCCAACACCACCACCAGGCCGCCTTGCCAATGGGTGCCCTCCTCGCTCCACAACACGCTTTCACCGCTGGGTTGCCACCAGCGGGCGAGGTGTTGCGCGGGGTCCACCGGGCCCAGCAGTTGGGCGAAATCCAGCAGATTGGCGCCTTGCCAATGCCGCGCGTGCTGGCGGCCTTGGGTGTAGGAATGGGTGGGGCGAATGCGCCACAGGTGGTGCTGCAACGCCTCGGGGTCGAGGTTGTCGGCCAGGGTCAGTACCTGCCCGCCGATGGACTGGGCAGCCAGGGCCAGCAGCAACAGGTTCGGTTCGAACGCACCGCTTAAGGCCAGCCGCGATTGCTCGCCGAAACCCTGCTGGCGCAAACCATCGGCCAGTCGCTCCACATCCCGCAGGATGTCGATCCAGCGCCACGCATACCACTGGCCATGGCGCTTGTGGCGCAGGGCAGTGTGCAGCGGTGTGATCTGCGCCCAGTGGTGCAGTTGTTCCAGGGCCTTGGGCAGGTCGCCGAGCAGTTCGGCGGGCCACTCCAATGCCTGCGGGCGTTTGAGCTCGTGCACGCTCATAGGGGTAATGCTCCTATTGGTGGGGTGTGCGTGCGGTGGTCCGCTGGCTGACGGGAGAATGAGTATGTGCTGCACGAGTTGTGCCGACGCGCAAAGCCCAGCAATTGGTGGGGGGAAACCGTCTTTAAGGAGGGGGCAGACATCCGCGGTAGAACATATTGTCTATTCACTGTTGCTGGACGAACACCTTGGCTGGCCTGCCCCTATGCAACGGCAGTACGTATTCGAGATAAAAATGTCCTGCTTTAAACCTGTCAACGTTGACAGTAGTCACCACCGTGCAACGCACCTAAGCTCGAAGAGCCTCGAGTTTCTGCAGCTTCAAACCTGACCTGGGAGGACACAAAATGGCAAACCCGAGCTCAACTCAAACAAAGGCCACCGTTGGTACCTGCTCCTGCGCAGTGGCAGGCGATCCGAACTTCACCGACTACACTGCCTCTCGGTTTTTCTTTGTTCCAAAAGACGCCACGGGTGAGTGGCATATCGTCACTTCAAACGGAAATACAGGCGAGTACCAGATACTAGGATTCACCCTTCCCAATAGAGGTAATCAGAACGACGTAGATTACTCACTTGGCCCTGGCAGTAACGCCTTCGTCGGCTACCAATCGGTGATACCGGGTGAGCAGCGACCCTATACAACCACCAGCGGAAACTTGAAGGTCACCGTGGACGTACAGAATAAAAAACTCACGGCGACGTTTGACCTTACCGCCGTAAACGGCTCAAGAACTGTTCACTTGACCCAAGGTTCAGTTGAAGTGGAGGGTTACAGTGACGAGCCAAAAACACAGGGTTCCGGCACTCTCAACGCGCTCATAGCGGGCGATGTAACGCTTGACTACGCATCGACCGACGTCTGGTTGTCAGACTCGCCAGTCAGCAACTTCCCTGACTCGTTCCTGGCGGGCTCACAACTGATTGAAAATCGCCCTGCCCCTCAGCACTTTCTCTTGTCAGTACAACTGGCAAACACCTTGGCTCCGGGCACCTACCCCATCGCCCTCGACAGCAGCGAAGCCAGGGTGACGTTCATAGACGCAACGAATCGCCTGGACGTTTTTCGAGGCACAAGCGGGCAGATCACAATCGACGAGCTCCCCCAAAGCAACCCTCTGGCCGGCAAGTTGCGGGCAACCTTGACCTGCCAAGCACTCAACGACGATAACGTGCGGGCTGTCTCGATCAGCAATTGCAGTATCAACATCGAAAAATGACGTCTGAATCGAGGCCATCAGAACAGTTGGCCCCACATTTGGAACTGCCCCGGACTCGGAAAACAGGCACGTCGCCAAACCTTGTGGGAGCAGGCCTGATCTCGCGAAGGCGGTGGGTCAGTCGACACAAAGCGTGTATGTCAGTCCGCTTTGGCGAGCAGGCCCGCTCCCACATTGGTTTTGTGTAGGTTTGATAGGTCACGATAGCTGGCGCCTGGGTGATTGGCGCCCAGTCGATCCCCATCACCAAACAGCTTCTCGCGCAACGTACCCTGGGCATATTCAGTCTTGTACACCCCGCGCTTCTGCAACTCCGGCACCAGCAACTCCACGACGTCGATGAAGGTTTCGTGGGTCAGCGCATAGGCCAGGTTGAAGCCATCCACGTCGGTGTCTTCTACCCACTCCTGCAACAGGTCCGCCACAGTTTCGGGACCGCCGACGAACAATGGGCCAAAGCCGCCGATACCGACCCACTCGGCCAATTCATTGGGCGTCCACACTTTGTTCGGGTCGGCGGTGGAGAAGGCTTCCACGGCCGATTGAATGGCATTGGTGTGCACATGCTTGAGGGGTTCATCGGGCTTGAACTGGCTGAAATCGATACCGGTCCAGCCCGAGATCAACGCCATCGCCCCTTCGTAGCTGACATAGGATTTGTATTCGTCGAACTTGGCCTTCGCCTTGGCATCGGTCTCGCCAACGATCACCGTCTGCAGGTTGAAGATCAGGATTTTCTTCGGATCACGCCCGGCCTCGGCGGCGCGGCGGCGAATGTCGGCCACGGTCTTTTTCAGCAACACCTTGGACGGCGCGGCGACGAATACGCATTCGGCCTGCTCGGCGGCGAACTGCTTGCCACGGCTGGACGCACCGGCCTGGTACAGCACGGGCGTGCGTTGTGGCGACGGCTCGCACAGGTGAATACCGGGCACCTGGAAGTGTTTGCCGACGTGGCGGATCTCGTGGATTTTACTCGGGTCGCTGAAGACCCGGCGCTCGCGGTCTCGCAGCACCGCGCCCTCCTCCCAACTGCCTTCCCAGAGTTTGTAGCAGACCTCCAGGTATTCCTCGGCGTAGTCGTAGCGCGCATCGTGTTCGGTCTGGGCTTTTTGGCCGAGGTTTTTCGCGCCGCTTTCCAGGTAGGAAGTGACGATATTCCAACCGATACGGCCCTTGGTCAGGTGGTCCAGCGTAGAAAGTCGGCGAGCGAACGGGTACGGATGCTCAAAGGACAGCGAAGCGGTCAGGCCAAAGCCCAGGTGCTCGGTAACCAAGGCCATCGGTGCGATCAACGACAACGGGTCGTTGACCGGCACTTGGGTGGCCTGGCGAATCGCCGCATCGCCATTGCCGTTGTACACGTCATAGATGCCCAGCACGTCGGCGATAAACAGCCCGTCGAACTTGCCGCGTTCAAGGATCTTGGCCAGGTCGGTCCAGTATTCCAGGTCCTTGTACTGCCACGAGCGATCACGGGGGTGCGCCCACAGGCCAGGAGATTGGTGGCCAACGCAGTTCATGTCGAAGGCATTCAAGCGGATTTCACGGGACATCACAGCACTCCGTTGAGGTAATAGTTGCCGACGATCTGGTACTTGGTGCGCAGTGGATCATCAAGGGTCGAGGGCAGCGCAGTACGCTGGCCGGTCAGTTCGAACTCGGCATTGCTCGCAGCAATCAAGGCTTCGGCCGCAGCGATCTGCGCTTCGGTGGCGGCCACCGGGCTTGGGTGGGTTGCGGCGCGTTCAAGCAACGCGGCGGCTACATCGACGCGGATCTGCAAGTCGCCGAAGCGGCTGATCACGTAGGGGTCATTGCTGGTTTCGACGTGGCGGCGGGTGCTATCCAAGAGTTGGCGCGCAAGGTTCAGGACGGTCATGGGTAAGCTCCTCAGTTCCAGGCGTGGCGCGCAGGCTTCACGCCGTTGAGCACGAAGTTGCCGATCAGGTGATATTTCCAGCGGGCCGGGTCGTGCAGGGTGTGGGTGCGGGCGTTGCGCCAGAAACGGTCGAGGTTGTGCTTGCCGGTAACAGAACGGGTGCCGGCCAGCTCAAAGAGTTTGCTGCTGGCGAGCAAGGCGGTTTCGGCCGACAGCACTTTGGCTTGGGCAACGACGAGTGAGGCGTGGGCGACGGTGTCTTCGCTGGGTTCGGCGAGCGCCTGGTCCACAGCTTTTCCGGCTTTGGCGAGAATGGCTTCAGTGCCGTGTACGCGCCACTCCAGGTCGCCGATGGCGGCAATGGTGAACGGGTCTTGCCAGCCGTGATCCTGCTGGCTGTCAATCCAGGGCCGTGCTTGGCGGGCGTAAATCTTGGCTTGCTCAAGGGCACCCACGGCGATGCCGGTATCAACCGCTGCCTGAATGATCTGCGAGATAGGCCCGTTGGCGGTGGGTTGGTCGAAGGCCAGATGGGCTGGGATAACCGCACTCAGGGGCACAGTCACACCATCCAGGGTCACGCCGCCACTGGCGGTGGTGCGCTGGCCGAAGCCGTCCCAGCTGTCGATCACGTTCAAGCCTTGGGCGTCTCGCTCCACAAAGGCGATGAACGCCTGGTCCTTTTCGTTATTGCCCACCGTGGGCACGATATGGGCGAACAGCGCACCGGTGCAGTAGAACTTTTCGCCGTTGATTTGCGCGGTGTCGCCGTGGAAGCGGATCTGCGTATCGAAGGTGCCGGAGTTTTTGCTTTTGGCTTCGGAGAACGCATTGCCGAAGCGATAGCCCTGCAAGACCTTGCCGAAGTAATACTGCTTTTGTTCTTCACTGGCGGTTTGCAGCAGGATGTCCACCACACCCAGATGGTTCTGCGGGATCTGCCCCAGGGATGGGTCGGCGGCGGAGATCAACTTGATCACCTCGGCCACCGTTACATAGGACACCTCGGCACCGCCATAGGCCTTGGGAATGGTGATGCCCCACAAGCCGCTGGCAGAGAACTCGTCGAGTTCGGCCACGGGCAGGCGACGCTCACGGTCGCGCTCGCTGGCCTCGACGGCAAAACGTTCAGCCAGGCGCGTGGCGACCTCGATGGCTTCCGCGTCCGAGCGGATGATATGGGCAGGGTGTTGAGGGTGGGCTGACATGGGCCGACTCCAGGCTCCGTAGGAATACCTGGGTGATTGCAGGAGTCGTGCCTGAAATTAATCGTCAGTAAAATCAGCAGGTTGCTGAAGAAATACAGGGTGATGCGGCGCTTTAAACCAGCAAAGTGTCCATCCGCTGTTGCCTGGCGAACAGTTAGATCACCACGTTGCGGATAAAGCGCACCGCCACCTCACCCTCATTGCGATAGGTGTGCGGTTGGTGGCTGGCGAACATGAAGAACTCGCCGGCGCCGATCAGGTTTTCCACCCCTGCCACCACCAGGGTCAGGCTGCCCTCGAACACGAACAACTGCTCGCTCCAGCCTTCCAGGTCAGGGTCCGGGCAGTAACGGTCGCCGGGTTCCAGGCGCCACTCCCACAGCTCGACCTCACGGCGTGCGGTGGCCTTGGCCAACAACACCGCCTTGCTGCCGTCGATTTCCCCGGCCCAGGCCAGTTCGTTGATGCGGCTGTGGTCGCGCACGTCGGGGGCCTGGATCAGGTCGCTGAACGCCACGTCCAGCGCTTCGGCGACGCGGTCGAGGGTGGACAGGCTGACGTTCTTCTCCCCCGCTTCGATAGCCACCAGCATGCGCCGACTCACCCCGGATTTTTCCGAGAGCGCGGTTTGGCTCAAGTCGGCGGCATGGCGCAGGCGACGAACGTTCTGGCTGACGTGCTGCAGGACCGAGGCCCGTTGCGGATTTTCTTTGTGCACTATATTGCTCAGTGGGTGGGTGTGCGCAGTATACTGCCCAGCGTGCGGCGCATTGTGCGGTCCGTACCCTTCCCTTGCAAGACCAGAGCCGCCATGACTGCCCCAAAATCCCCCTCGCGTTTCAACCGTTTCAGCAAAGCCGAATGCATCCTGGTGTTTATCACCATGATCTGGGGCGGCACCTTTTTGCTGGTGCAACACGCCATGACCGTCAGCGGCCCGATGTTCTTCGTGGGCCTGCGTTTTGCGGCGGCAGCGATTGTGGTGGGGTTCTTTTCATTGCGCACCCTGCGCGACCTGACGCTGTTCGAGTTCAAGGCCGGGGTGTTTATCGGCGTGGCGATCATGTTTGGCTACGGGCTGCAAACCATTGGCTTGCAGACGATCCTCAGCAGTCAGTCCGCATTTATCACCGCCCTGTACGTGCCCTTTGTGCCGCTGCTGCAATGGTTGGTGCTGGGCCGTCGTCCGGGGTTGATGCCGAGCATTGGCATCATGCTGGCGTTTGCCGGGCTGATGCTGCTGACCGGGCCTGCGGGGGCCTCGCTGAATTTCAGTCCGGGTGAAATCGCCACCTTGATCGGTGCCGTGGCAATTGCCGCCGAGATCATCCTGATCGGCGCCTTTGCCGGGCAAGTGGACGTGCGCCGGGTCACCGTGGTGCAACTGGCTACGGCGTCGGTGCTGTCGTTCATGATGGTGGTGCCGATGGGCGAGGCGCTGCCGGGCTTTTCGTGGTTGCTGCTGTTCAGCGCGGTGGGCCTGGGCCTGACCAGCGCGGTGATCCAGGTGGCAATGAACTGGGCGCAGCAGAGTGTTTCGCCAACGCGGGCCACGTTGATCTATGCCGGTGAGCCAGTGTGGGCTGGGGTGGTTGGGCGGATTGCCGGGGAGCGATTCCCGCCGATTGCCATGGTTGGCGCGGTGTTGATTGTGGCGGCGGTGATTGTGAGTGAGATGAAAACCAAGGGGCAGAGGGCGGCCGCCTCATCCCGTAGGAGCGAGCCTGCACGCGAAGAACCTGAGAACAGCGCGTGAATCCGGGAGGCTCGCGTTTTCGTTGACGATTTTCGCGAGCAAGCTCGCTCCTACAATAGTTTTCGGCTTACCTTGTAGGATCCTGCCACATCTTGCCGTTTGGTGATCGTGAAAGCGGCACGTATGATGCATCCCAAACTCCCGCAGATTAGAAGCCTATGTCCCTGATAGTTCTACTGCTTCTGCCATTTATTGGCAGCTGTCTTGCGGCCTTGCTGCCGCACAATGCACGTAACACCGAATCCCTGTTGGCCGGCCTTGTGGCCCTGGTCGGCACTATTCAAGTCGCCCTGCTCTACCCCCAGATCGCCCATGGTGGCGTGATCCGCGAAGAATTCATGTGGTTGCCCAGCCTGGGCTTGAACTTCGTGTTGCGCATGGACGGGTTTGCCTGGCTGTTCTCGATGCTGGTGCTGGGCATCGGCACGCTGGTGTCGCTGTATGCGCGCTACTACATGTCGCCGGACGATCCGGTGCCGCGCTTCTTTGCGTTTTTCCTGGCCTTTATGGGTGCCATGCTCGGGCTGGTGATTTCCGGCAACCTGATCCAGATCGTGTTTTTCTGGGAACTGACCAGCCTGTTCTCGTTCCTGCTGATCGGCTACTGGCACCACCGCGCCGATGCGCGACGCGGTGCCTATATGGCGTTGATGGTCACCGGCGCGGGCGGCTTGTGCCTGTTGGCGGGGGTGATGCTGCTGGGGCATATCGTCGGCAGCTATGACCTGGACCAGGTGCTGGCGGCGGGCGATCAGATCCGCGCCCATGGGTTGTACCCGGCCATGCTGGCCCTGGTGCTGATCGGCGCCTTGAGCAAAAGCGCGCAGTTCCCGTTCCACTTCTGGCTGCCCCACGCGATGGCGGCCCCCACGCCGGTGTCGGCGTATCTGCATTCGGCAACGATGGTGAAGGCCGGCGTGTTCCTGCTGGCCCGCCTGTGGCCGTCGCTGTCCGGCAGCGAAGAATGGTTCTATATCGTCGGCGGTGCCGGCGCGATCACCCTGCTGCTCGGCGCTTACTGCGCAATCTTTCAGAACGACCTCAAGGGCCTGCTGGCCTACTCCACCATCAGCCATCTCGGCTTGATTACCCTGCTGCTGGGCCTCAATAGCCCGCTGGCCGCCGTCGCCGCGGTGTTCCATATCCTCAACCACGCCACCTTCAAGGCTTCGCTGTTCATGGCGGCGGGGATCATCGACCACGAAAGCGGCACCCGCGACATTCGCAAGCTCAGCGGCCTGGTCCGGCTGATTCCGTTTACCGCCACGCTGGCGATGGTTGCCAGTGCATCCATGGCCGGGGTGCCGCTGCTCAATGGCTTCCTGTCCAAAGAGATGTTCTTTGCCGAGACCGTGTTTATTTCCTCGACCGCCTGGGTGGAGTTCGCCCTGCCGGTGATCGCCACCATCGCCGGTACGTTCAGCGTGGTGTATGCCCTGCGCTTTACCGTGGATGTATTCTTCGGCCCCACCGCCACCAACCTGCCCCACACGCCCCACGAGCCACCGCGCTGGATGCGTGCGCCGGTTGAACTGCTGGTGTTTACCTGCCTGCTGGTGGGGATTTTCCCGGCCCAGGTGGTGGGTTCGATCCTGGCCGCAGCTGCCCTTCCGGTAGTAGGCGGCGTGCTGCCCGAGTACAGCCTGGCGATCTGGCACGGCTGGAATGCGCCAATGATCATGAGCCTGGTGGCCATGAGCTGCGGCGTGGTGCTGTATTTGATCCTGCGCAAGCAGCTCAAGCGTGGCCGCTTCAAATACCCGCCCCTGATCAGCTACTTCAATGGCAAGCGCGGTTTCGAGCGCAGCCTGGTGGTGATGATGCGCGGCGTGCGCAAGATCGAGAAACGCATCAGCACCAAGCGCCTGCAAACCCAGTTGTTCCTGCTGGTACTGGTGGCGGTGGTCGCCGGTGTGATCCCGATGCTGCACAGCAGCCTCAGTTGGGGTGACCGGCCGAAGATCCCCGGCTCCATCGTGTTCGTCACCCTGTGGCTGCTGGCGATTGCCTGCGCCCTGGGTGCCGCGTGGCAAGCCAAGTACCACCGGCTGGCAGCCCTGACCATGGTCAGCGTGTGCGGCCTGATGACCTGCATCACCTTCGTATGGTTTTCGGCGCCCGACCTGGCGCTGACGCAACTGGTGGTTGAAGTGGTCACCACGGTACTGATCCTGCTGGGCCTGCGCTGGCTGCCCCGGCGGATCGAAGAAGTCTCGCCACTGCCAAGCTCGTTGCGCAAGGCACGCATCCGCCGCCTGCGCGACTTCCTGCTGTCCACCGTGGTGGGCGGCGGCATGGCGCTGCTGTCCTACGCGATGCTGACGCGCCAGACCCCCAACGACATTTCCTCGTTCTACTTGAGTCGCGCCCTGCCCGAGGGTGGCGGCAGCAATGTGGTGAACGTGATGCTGGTGGACTTCCGTGGCTTCGACACCCTGGGCGAAATCACCGTACTCGGCGCCGTGGCACTCACGGTGTACGCGCTGTTGCGGCGCTTCCGCCCGTCGAAAGAAAGCATGCAGCTGCCCGCCCAACAGCGCCAACTGGCACCGGACGTGGCCACCGACCTGGTCAACCCACGCCAAGCCAGCGACACCGCCCTGGGCTTCATGATGGTACCGGCGGTGCTGGTACGCCTGCTGCTGCCGATTGCGCTGGTGGTGTCGTTCTACCTGTTCATGCGTGGCCACAACCAACCCGGCGGCGGTTTTGTCGCCGGCCTGGTGATGTCGGTGGCGTTTATCCTGCAGTACATGGTGGCCGGCACCCAGTGGGTCGAGGCGCAGATGAGCCTGCGGCCGATGCGCTGGATGGGCTTCGGCCTGTTCTCGGCCACGTTGACCGGACTCGGCGCGTTGTTTGCCGGCTACCCGTTCCTTACCACCCATACCTGGCATTTCAGCTTGCCGGTGCTGGGGGATATTCACGTCGCCAGCGCCCTGTTCTTCGACGTCGGCGTGTACGCCATGGTCGTTGGCTCAACGCTGCTGATGCTCACCGCCCTCGGCCACCAATCGGTGCGCGCACACAAACCCAGCACCCAGGCCAAAGTGGTCGCTGCAACAGAAGGAGCCGCCTGATGGAAGAAGTCATCGCAATTGCCATTGGGGTGTTGGCCGCCTCGGGCGTGTGGTTGATCCTGCGGCCACGGACCTTCCAGGTGGTGATGGGCCTGTGCCTGTTGTCGTACGGGGTGAACCTGTTCATTTTCAGCATGGGCAGCCTGTTTATCGGCAAGGAGCCGATCATCAAGGACGGCGTGCCGCAAGACCTGCTCAACTACACCGACCCGCTGCCCCAGGCCCTGGTGCTCACGGCCATCGTCATCAGCTTTGCCATGACGGCCTTGTTCCTGGTGGTGCTGCTAGCCTCCCGAGGCTTGACCGGTACTGACCATGTGGACGGCCGGGAGCCCAAGGAATGACGTGGATGAACCAACTGATCATCGCGCCGATCCTGCTGCCGTTGCTGACCGCTGCGCTGATGTTGATGCTCGGCGAAAAACGTCGCCCGTTGAAGGCGAAGATCAACCTATTCTCCAGCGTGATTGGCCTGGGCATCGCGATTTTGCTGCTGTACTGGACGCAAAAAGGCGGCCCCGGCTCGATTGGCGTGTACCTGCCGGGCAACTGGCAGGTGCCATTCGGCATTGTGCTGGTGGTGGACCAACTGTCGGCGCTGATGCTGGTGCTCACCGGCATCATCGGCGTGAGCGCGCTGCTGTTCGCCATGGCCCGCTGGGACCGGGCGGGCACCAGTTTCCACGCGCTGTTCCAGGTGCAGATGATGGGCCTGTACGGCGCGTTCCTCACCGCCGACCTGTTCAACCTGTTCGTGTTCTTCGAGGTGCTGCTGGCGGCATCCTACGGCTTGATGCTGCACGGCTCGGGCCGGGCGCGGGTGTCGGCGGGCTTGCACTACATTGCGATCAACCTGTTGGCGTCGTCGCTGTTTTTGATTGGCGCGGCGATGATCTATGGCGTCACCGGCACACTGAACTTCGCTGACCTGGCGTTGAAGATCCCGCTGGTGCCAGAGGCGGATCGTGGCCTGTTGCACGCCGGTGCCGCAATTCTTGCGACAGCATTCCTGGCCAAGGCCGGCATGTGGCCGCTGAACTTCTGGCTGGCGCCCGCCTATTCCTCGGCGAGTGCGCCGGTGGCGGCGATGTTTGCGATCATGACCAAGGTGGGCGTGTACACCGTGCTGCGCCTGTGGACCTTGTTGTTCTCCGGCCAGGCCGGTGCGTCGGCATTGTTCGGCGGCGACTGGCTGGTGTACGGCGGCATGGCGACCATCATCGGCGCCGGGCTGGCGATGATCGCCGCCCAACGCCTGGAGCGCATGGCCAGCCTGAGCATTCTGGTATCGGCGGGGATTCTGCTGTCGGCGGTCGGTTTCGCCCAGCCAAGCCTGACGGCGGGCGCGTTGTTCTACCTGGTCAGCTCGACATTGGCCTTGAGCGCGCTGTTCCTGCTGGCGGAGTTGATCGAGCGCTCGCGTTCAGCCAACGACCTGCCGCTGGATGAAGAAATCGATGCGTTGCCCAAGGCCATGGAATCGCTGCATCCTCGCCCTGGTGTAAACCTCGATGATGAACAGCAAGCCGTGGTCGGCCAGGTGATCCCCTGGACCATGGCGTTCCTGGGCCTGAGCTTTATCGCCTGCGCGCTGCTGATCATTGGCATGCCGCCGCTGTCGGGGTTTATCGGCAAGCTCAGTTTGTTGAGTGCGCTGGTCAATCCGCTAGGCCTTGGGGTTAGCGTTGACGCACCGATCCGCCCGGCGGCGTGGGGCCTTGTGGCGCTGCTGATCCTCTCCGGCCTCGCCTCGCTGATCGCCTTCGCGCGTTTGGGTATCCAGCGCTTCTGGACTCCAGAGGAGCGTCCTTCACCGCTGCTGCGTCGCTACGAGTGCGTGCCGATCTTCTTCCTGCTGGGCCTGAGTATCCTGCTGACCTTCAAGGCCGAGCCTTTGTTGCGCTACACCCAGGACACTGCTGTCAGCCTGAACAACCCCGAGCACTATGTGATGGCGGTGATGGCGACACGTCCCGTGCCCAGCCCTGAAAGCAAGGCCGCCGCGCTGGAGGTGCAACCATGAAGCGCCTGTTCCCTGCCCCGTGGTTGTCCCTGGCACTGTGGTTGTTGTGGCTGGTGCTGAACCTGTCCGTCAGCCCCGGCAACCTGCTGCTGGGCGCGCTGTTGGGCTTTCTTGCGCCGCTGCTGATGGCGCCGTTGCGGCCGTTGCCCATCCGCATCCGCCGGCCGGGGGTGATCATCCGCCTGTTCTTCGTGGTGGGCCGCGATGTGATCGTCTCCAACCTGCAAGTGGCCTGGGGCGTGTTGACCTGCGGCTCACGCCCACCGCGCTCGCGCTTTATCAAGATCCCCCTGGACCTGCGCGATGCCAACGGCCTGGCGGCACTGGCGATGATCACCACCGTGGTGCCCGGCACCATCTGGTCAGAACTGGCGCTGGACCGCAGCATCCTGCTGCTGCACGTGTTCGACCTGGACGATGAAGCGCAGTTTATCGAGCACTTCAAGACCACCTACGAGCGGCCCCTGATGGAGATCTTCGAATGAGCGCCCTGCTCTCCAATGCCATCCTGTTCAGCCTGTTCCTGTTTTCCCTGGCCATGGTGCTGACCCTGGTACGCCTGTTCAAAGGCCCCTCGGCCCAGGACCGGGTACTGGCGCTGGACTACCTGTACATGCTGGCGATGCTGATGATGCTGGTGCTGGGCATTCGCTACGCCAGTGACACCTACTTTGAAGCGGCGCTGCTGATTGCGCTGTTTGGCTTTGTGGGCTCGTTTGCCCTGGCCAAATTCCTGCTGCGTGGCGAGGTGATTGAATGATGCCGTTATGGGTGGAAGTGATCGTGGCGGTGCTGCTGGTATTGAGCAGCGTGTTTGCCTTGATTGGCGCAATTGGCTTGCTGCGCATGAAGGACTTCTTCCAGCGCATGCACCCGCCAGCACTGGCCTCGACGCTGGGGGCGTGGTGTGTGGCGTTGGCGTCGATTGTGTACTTCTCGGTGCTCAAGTCCGGGCCGGTGTTGCACGGGTGGTTGATCCCGATTTTGCTGTCGATCACCGTGCCGGTGACTACGCTGTTGCTGGCGCGTACGGCGTTGTTCCGTAAGCGCATGGCCGGTGATGATGTGCCGGCCGAAGTCAGCAGCCGCCGCTAATTCCTCAGGAAAATTCGGTTAAAAATGTGGGAGCGGGCTTGCTCGCGAATGCGGTACATCAGTCACACATGTATTGACTGACACTGCGCATTCGCGAGCAAGCCCGCTCCCACATTGGGCTCTGTGCTAGGCCAAAGATCGGATTCGGCGCACGTCAAAAAAATAGGAAAAGGAGTTCCACCCGACCATGAACATCAAATGTTCCGTATTTATCGCCGCCAGCGTTGACGGTTTCATTGCACGAGCCGACGGTGACATCGAGTGGCTTCACCGCCCGGAATACGAAACCGCAACCCTGAACGGCGTGACGTATGAAAGCTTCATCGCCACCGTCGATGCATTGGTCATGGGGCGCAAGACCTTAGAGAAGGTCCTGTCGTTTCCCGAGTGGCCCTATGAAGGTTTACCTGTCATTGCGTTGTCGCACCAGCTGCTGGAAGTTCCCGCACATGTGCAGGGCAAGGTCGAGGTGCTGGCGACGGATGTTGGCGCATTGGTCAACCAACTGGCTGAGCGCGGCATGAAGCATCTGTATATAGACGGCGGGCAGACGATCCAGGCGTTTCTTGAGGCCGGCCTGATCGATGAATTGATCATCACGCGTATTCCGGTGTTGCTGGGCAAAGGCATTTCGTTGTTCAGCCAGGTGGGCAGCGAGCACGAGCTTCGCCATCTCGGTACGGATGTGTCGGTCAATGGGTTTGTGCAGAGCCGCTATGGCGTTGCGAAGGCAGTGACTGCATGACGAACATCCCCCTCGCTTTGGTGGCGGGCATAGGCCGCCACAACCGCTCCATCGGCAAGGCCAACGGGCTGCTGCGCAACGTCCCCGACGACATGCGCCGCTTCGCCGCCAAGACCATCGGCAAGCCGGTGATCATGGGGCGCAGGACCTTTGAGTCGGTGATTGCACTCAGCGGGCGGCCGCTAGTGGATCGGCCGAATATCGTGCTTTCGCGTGATCCGGCGTATCAGCACAAACACGCAATTGTTTGCCGGTCCTTGGCATCCGCCCTGCAATGCGCAGCGGCGTTTGCGCCCGAAGAGATTCATATCGGTGGCGGGCCGGAGTTATATGACCAGGTGATCGACCGGGTAGACAGGCTATACCTCACCCTGTTCAACGACGATCACGAAGGCGAGGCCAAATTTCCCAGCTTCGAGGGTGAGTTCATCGAGGTCTGCCGGCATGGAGTCAGGGAACACCAAGGCCTTGAATATGAGTGGGTGGATTACGTGCGGCGCGCAGACTCTACCGATGTGAAGCGAGCACGGTAAAAAATGTGGGAGCGGGCTTGCTCGCGAAGGCGGTGTATCAGTTACACATGTACTGGCTGACACACCGCCTTCGCGAGCAAGCCCGCTCCCACATTTGGATTGGGCACCACTGGATTGGCTGCGTGACCCAGTAGAAACCCGCAGAAATTTCCGACAGCGTTTTAGGGTTGTCCCTCGGAAGATGGCTGCCTATTCTTCGGCGGTCGCTGCAAATTCAGCGACCGGGTTTCGCAGCCCGGTTAAACTCTAGACGCACAGCGTCCACCTCAAGATAGCGGGCGCTTTTTTATGCCTGATGTTATGGCGGCTGTGCGCGGGATACCTTTGGGTATGCCGGGTGCCTAGAGTCCCGGTCTGCGAACCTGCGTACAGCTGCCACCCGATTATCGTTTCGCAGCGATGGGTGGTGACTCCAATACTCTAGGAGCTTCGTCATGATCAAAGACAGTCCGAATCCGCCGTCAGACTCAACCGCGTTTCACACTGCTGCTCACGGAGCAATTAACCACTATTTGAATCCACCTGAGAAATCAGAAACTTCTGCTGACGGCAATGGCTTGTTTACCGTACGCGAAGGGGTGGACTTCGAGACACTTCTTATCAATGCATCAGAGGACCTGACGTCTGCTCAAGCCCTGGCGAGCCATTTAGCTTTCGAGGTTGATGGAACTCCGCGTAGCGTAGCGCTAGGGATATGTCGAATGTTGGAGGGAATTCAGTTAATGGTCGACAGCGCTGTTGCTAAATGCGAAACAACCACTCAAAGATAGCGCTCACAATGGGACGGTTTCGGTTAGATCTTGTAAACCCGTCCCTTTTTCTCAATTTCGCATCTATAAATGCAAAGCTGGCTCTGTTTTTAACTGCCCGCGAGAGTTCAAATCGTTGACCAACCAAAGCCCTGCTCTCGTCATCAGGCAAAATGTTGCGATAACGAATCCGGTGACGAAGCTATCACTCGCTCTCAGCGTCTTTTGATCCGACTTCACAATAGTGGTACGAATCGGACCAGAGCCCGCAAACGGTTGACCCACATCAATATTGAACAGCTCCACTGACTGAATATAGGCATCCAAGTCTAATGCTGAGAGCGCCCTATCAAAATCATGCCCGAAGTCGTTACGAACTTTGTTTAGCTTTTTTAAAGCATCCGCTAATTCGACAGGCAAGCCGAAAGCTACCGCCACCATTAGTTTTTCGTCAAAATACTTAAGCAATTCTCCTTTTCTACCCCTCTCAAAAAACTTTCGACTATGTGTTGGAATTCTTTCATCGAGATACACCTCCAAGAACCGCTCAGCAATCAGCTGCAATTTCAACACGCTTCCCGCTTCATCATTCTTCAACAATATGTCGGCATAATATTTAGGATCGATGAACAAATTAAAATTGTGATTCAGCTTAACCATTGCCATAACATCTTCCTTTATCAGATAAATACAAAAACGCCCCGAACCAGTCGGGGCGTTTTCCATTCAGCGTTTACCGATCAAGCCTGATCAGCCAACCGCCACGTCGTCCCACCCTTGCCGTCTTCCAACACCACGCCCATGGCAGTGAGTTGGTCGCGGATACGGTCGGATTCCGCCCAGTCCTTGTTGGTACGTGCGTTCAGACGCGCCTGGATCAGTGCATCCACTTCGGCCGCATCCACACGCCCTTCAGCGCCAGCCTGCAGGAAGTCCTCAGGCTTCATTTGCAGAACCCCCAGCACACTGGCCAGCTCTTTCAAGCGCGCCGCCAAACCCGCCGCTGCATCGAGATCGCTCTCGCGCAGGCGGTTGATCTCGCGCACCATTTCGAACAGCACGGCGCAAGCTTCGGGGGTACCGAAGTCGTCGTTCATCACCTGGGTGAAGCGCTCAACGAACGCTTCGCCACCGGCTGGGGCGACAACGGGTAAGCCTTTCAACGCATGGTAGAACCGCTCCAGGGCGCCTTTGGCGTCCTTGAGGTTATCTTCCGAGTAGTTGATGGCGCTGCGGTAGTGGCTCGACACCAGCAGGTAACGCACAACCTCTGGATGGTACTTTTCCAGCACGTCGCGAATGGTGAAGAAGTTGTTCAAGGACTTGGACATCTTCTCGCCATTGATGCGGATCATGCCGCAGTGCATCCAGGCGTTGGCGTAGGTCTTGCCGGTGGCGGCTTCGCTTTGGGCGATTTCGTTTTCGTGGTGCGGGAACTCAAGGTCGCTGCCGCCGCCATGAATGTCGAAGGTCTCGCCCAGGCAGCAGGTGGACATCACCGAGCATTCGATGTGCCAGCCCGGACGCCCGGCGCCCCATGGAGATTCCCAGCTCGGCTCGCCCGGCTTGGTGGCTTTCCACAGCACGAAGTCCAGCGGGTCTTGCTTGGCTTCGTCCACTTCGATGCGTGCGCCGATGCGCAGGTCTTCGATCTTCTTGCGCGACAGCTTGCCGTAGCCCATGAACTTGGCGACGCGGTAGTACACGTCGCCATTACCTGGGGCGTAGGCGTAACCCTTGTCGATCAGGGTCTGGATCATGGCGTGCATGCCGGGGATGTGGTCCGTGGCACGCGGTTCCATGTCCGGCTTAAGGATATTGAGGCGTGCCTCGTCCTCGTGCATCGCGGCGATCATGCGCTCGGTCAGCGCGTCGAACGACTCGCCGTTTTCGTTGGCGCGGTTGATGATCTTGTCGTCGATGTCGGTGATGTTGCGCACGTACGTCAAGTCATAGCCGCTGAAACGCAACCAGCGGGTCACCAGGTCGAAGGCCACCATGCTGCGGCCGTGGCCGATGTGGCAGTAGTCGTACACGGTCATGCCGCACACGTACATGCGCACCTTGTTGCCATCGAGCGGCTTGAAGACTTCTTTGGTCTTGCTGAGTGTGTTGTAGATCGTTAACACGACGATTCCCTTAAGACTGAATCACTGGCCCCACGAATCACGCAAGGTCACGGTACGGTTGAATACCGGAGCACCAGGTTTCGAGTCCTTGATATCCGCGCAGAAGTAACCTTCGCGCTCGAACTGGAAACGGTCTTCCGGCTGTGCTTCGCCCAACGACGGCTCGGCACGACAACCCGTAAGTACTTGCAGGGAGTCAGGGTTGATGTTGTCGAGGAAACTCGCGCTGTCTTCGGTCTTTTCAGGGTTCGGCGAGCGGAACAGGCGATCGTACAAGCGCACTTCACACTCGATGCTGGCCGCAGCCGGCACCCAGTGGATCACGCCCTTGACCTTGCGGCCTTCAGGGTTCTTGCCCAGGGTTTCCGGGTCGTAGGAGCAACGCAGTTCGACGATGTTGCCATCGGCGTCCTTGATCGCTTCGTCGGCGCGGATCACGTAGCTGCCACGCAGGCGCACTTCGCCGTTTGGCTCCAGGCGCTTGTAGCCTTTTGGCGGCTCTTCCATGAAGTCATCGCGGTCGATGTAGATTTCACGGCTGAATGGCAGCTTGCGCACGCCCAGTTCTTCTTTTTGCGGATGACGCGGCAGTTCGAGGTTGTCGACCTTGTCTTCCGGGTAGTTGGTGATCACGACTTTCAACGGACGCAGCACGCACATGGCGCGTGGGGCGCTGTGGTCGAGGTCGTTGCGGATGCTGAATTCGAGCATGCCAAAATCGACTACGCCGTCGGAACGGTTAGTGCCGACCATCTCGCAGAAGTTGCGGATCGAGGCAGGCGTGTAGCCACGTCGACGGAAACCCGACAGGGTGGACATGCGTGGGTCGTCCCAGCCATGCACGTGCTTTTCATCGACCAGTTGCTTGAGCTTGCGCTTGCTGGTGATGGTGTAGTTCAGGTTCAGGCGGCTGAACTCATACTGACGTGGGTGCGCAGGCACCGGCAGGTGCTCCAGGAACCACTCGTACAGCGGGCGATGGCTTTCGAACTCCAGGGTGCAGATGGAGTGCGTGATGCCTTCGATGGCGTCCGACTGACCGTGAGTGAAGTCGTAGTTCGGGTAGATGCACCACTTGTCACCGGTCTGGTGGTGGTGGGCATGGCGGATGCGGTACATGATCGGGTCGCGCAGGTTCATGTTCGGCGAGGCCATGTCGATCTTGGCACGCAGTACACGGGCGCCGTCCGGAAACTCACCGGCACGCATGCGGGCGAACCAGTCCAGGTTTTCTTCCACCGAACGGTCGCGGAACGGGCTGTTCTTGCCCGGCTCGGTCAGGGTGCCACGGTATTCCTTGGCCTGCTCCGGGCTCAGGTCGTCAACGTAGGCCTTGCCGGCCTTGATCAGCTCAACGGCCCAGTCGTGCAACTGGTCGAAGTATTGCGAGGCATAGCGCACTTCACCGGACCATTCGAAGCCCAGCCACTTCACGTCGCTTTCGATGGCGTCGATGTATTCCTGGTCTTCCTTGGCCGGGTTGGTGTCGTCGAAACGCAGGTGCGTGACGCCACCGAACTCCTGGGCCAGGCCGAAGTTCACACAGATCGACTTGGCGTGACCGATGTGCAGGTAGCCGTTGGGCTCTGGCGGGAAGCGGGTGACGATCTGCGTGTGCTTGCCCGAATCCAGGTCCGCCTGGATGATCGGGCGCAGGAAATTGACCGGGACGGCAGGTCCGGCCTTGGAATTCGAGGTAGGGTCGACAGTGGGCTTGCTCATAGGATCCTTGAACAGACAGGTTCGTGGCCGGGTAAGGCCAGATAAAACAAAGCGCTCATAATAGCCGAAGCCGTCAAGACACTGACAGAGCGTGGCCAAAAACTGCTGCATTTATTGCATGGGCGGTAAAAAACCACCTCGAAATTCCTACAGGTCACGCTAAACTGCGCCCCTTGGCCAAAGTTTTGCCAAATCGGTAAGGCGCCCCGGCGTCCACACCCACGAATTCCTTGAAAGAGAAACGACCATGACTCAAGTCAAACTGACCACCAACCACGGTGACATCGTCATCGAACTGAACGCCGAGAAAGCGCCGATCACCGTCGCCAACTTCATCGAGTACGTGAACGCCGGCCACTACGAAAACACCGTTTTCCACCGTGTGATCGGTAACTTCATGGTCCAGGGCGGCGGTTTCGAGCCTGGCATGAAAGAGAAGAAAGACAAGCGTCCAAGCATCCAGAACGAAGCGGACAACGGCCTTTCCAACGACAAGTACACCGTCGCCATGGCCCGTACCATGGAGCCGCATTCGGCCTCGGCACAGTTCTTCATCAACGTCGCCGACAACGCCTTCCTGAACCACAGCGGCAAGAACGTGCAGGGCTGGGGCTACGCGGTATTCGGCAAAGTGACCGAAGGCCAGGACGTCGTTGACAAGATCAAAGGCGTGCAAACCACCAGCAAAGCGGGTCACCAGGACGTTCCGGTAGAAGACGTAGTCGTCGAGAAAGCCGAGATCATCTAAGCGTGATATTGCTGATTTCAGACTTGCATCTGGAAGAGGAGCGCCCGGACATCACCCGGGCGTTTCTGGATCTGCTCCACGGCCGCGCCCGTGGCGCCCAGGCGTTGTACATTCTGGGGGACTTCTTTGAAGCCTGGATTGGCGACGATGGCATGACCCCCTTCCAGCGTTCGATTTGCGCGGCTCTGCGTGAGCTGAGCGACAGCGGCACCCCGATTTTCATCATGCACGGCAACCGCGATTTCCTGATCGGCAAGGCGTTCTGCAAAGCAGCAGGTGCCACCTTGCTCAAGGACCCGAGTGTCGTGCAGCTCCATGGCGAGCCAGTGCTCTTGATGCACGGCGACAGCCTCTGCACCCGCGACGTCGGCTATATGAAGCTGCGGCGCATCCTGCGTAACCCCATTGTGCTGTTTATCCTGCGGCATTTGCCTTTGCGCACCCGCCACAAGCTGGCGCGCAAGCTGCGCAGCGAGAGCCGTGCGCAAACGCGCATGAAGGCCAACGACATTGTGGATGTCACGCCCGAGGAAGTCCCGAAGGTGATGCAACAGTTTGGCGTGCGCACCCTGGTCCACGGCCATACCCACCGCCCCGCCATCCATAAGCTGCAGATTGGTGATCAGGCGGCCAAGCGTATTGTGCTGGGGGATTGGGACAAGCAGGGCTGGGCGTTGCAGGTGGATGAGCAAGGGTTTCAGTTGGCGGCGTTTGATTTTGTGAACCCGCAGTTGGCGTTGCCTGGGGCCTGAACCTCAAACACCACTGATCCATTGTGAACAAAGATCCAAATGTGGGAGGGGGCTTGCTCCCGATGACTGTGGCAGATTCAACACCTATGTTGACTGACCCACTGCTATCGGGAGCAAGCCCCCTCCCACATTTTTGACCGAGTACGTCCTGAAGTCAGTGCCCAGAAGCCTCCGGCCCAGCCTTGGCCCCAAACGGCGGCTTGGCCAACCACACCAGCAACATCAACCCCATGAACATCCACCCCAGCAACGTGAAGTAATCCACGGTGGACATCATGTACGCCTGGCTGGTGAGGATCTGGTCCAGCTGCGTGTAGGCCTTCTGCCCTGCCCCACCCAACGCGTCCAGCGCATTGCGGGTGGCGGAGTCGTAAGTGGTCATGTTCTCGCTCATGTAGGCATGGTGCTGGTCGGCCCGGCGAATCCAGATCCAGGTGGTCAGCGACGCCGCAAAGCTGCCGCCCAGGGTGCGCAGGAAGGTGGCCAGGCCCGCACCGTCAGCGATCTGCTGCGGTGGCAGGTCGGACATCAGGATGCTCAAGGTCGGCATGAAGAACAGCGCCACGCCAATGCCCATGAACAACTGCACCAGGGCGATGTGGGTAAAGTCCACCTCATTGGTGAAGCCCGCGCGCATAAAGCAGCTCAAGCCAATGGCCAGGAACGCCAGGCCCGCCAGCAGGCGCAGGTCGAACTTGTGCGCGTACTTGCCCACGAACGGCGACATCAACACCGGCAGGATACCGATCGGCGCTACCGCCAACCCGGCCCAGGTAGCCGTGTAGCCCATCTGGGTTTGCAGCCACTGCGGCAGGATCAGGTTGATGCCGAAAAAGCCCGCGTAGCCCAGGATCAACACAATGGTGCCGATCCGGAAGTTGCGGTAAGCAAACAACCGCAGGTTGACCACCGGGTGTTTGTCGGTGAGTTCCCAGATGATGAACACCGCCAGGGCAATCACCGAAATCGCCGCCCCCACGATGATGAAGTTGGACTCGAACCAGTCCAGGTCATTGCCCTTGTCGAGGATGATCTGCAGCGCGCCAACCCCGACGATCAGGCTCAGCAGCCCGACGTAGTCCATCGGCTGGTAACTGGTGACCACCGGGCGTTTCTTCAACTGCGAACGCACCACCATCACCGCGAAGATGCCGATGGGCACGTTGATGAAGAAGATCCACGGCCAGCTGTAGCTGTCGGTGATCCAGCCGCCGAGGATGGGCCCGGCAATCGGCGCCACCACCGTGACCATCGCCAATAACGCCAGCGCCATACCGCGCTTTGCGGGGGGGTAGACCGCAATCAACAAGGTCTGGGTCATCGGGTACAACGGCCCCGCCACCAAGCCTTGCAGCACCCGAAAGCCGATCAGCTCGGGCATCGAGGTGGAAATACCGCAAAGGAACGAGGCCAACACAAACAGGATGGTCGCCCACAGGAACAGCTTCACCTCACCAAACCGGCGGCTCAGCCAGCCGGTAAGCGGCAAGGCGATGGCGTTGCTCACCGCAAACGAGGTGATGACCCAGGTGCCCTGCTCCGAACTCACGCCGAGGTTGCCGGAAATGGTCGGCAACGCCACGTTGGCGATGGTGGTGTCGAGCACCTGCATAAAGGTCGCCAGCGACAGGCCAATAGTGGCCATCAACAGGCTGGGTGGCGTGAAGGAGGCGTTATTGCTCATTAGCGTTGCACAGCCTTGGGAGCGGCGATGCTGTTGTCATGGATCAGTTGGGTGATCATGGCGTCGGCTTCGGCCAGTTGGCGGTCGTATACGTTGGTGGTGAAGCTAGCCTTCTGCGGCGCCTGTTGCGCCAGTACCGGGCCGCTCTGGTCGTGCAGGTCCACGTTGACCACGGTGGACAGGCCTACGCGCAGTGGATGCTTGGCCAACTCGTCAGCGTTGACATGAATGCGCACCGGAACCCGCTGCACGATCTTGATCCAGTTACCGGTAGCGTTTTGCGCCGGCAGCAGGGCGAACGCGCTGCCGGTACCGGCGCCGAGGCTGTCGATGGTGCCGCTGAACTTGACGTCGCTGCCGTAGATATCCGACTCGATGTCCACTGGCTGGCCGATGCGCATATTGCGCAGCTGGGTTTCCTTGAAGTTGGCGTCGATCCACAGCTGGTCCAGCGGGATCACCGCCATCAACGCGGTGCCTGGCTGCACGCGCTGGCCCAATTGCACGGTGCGCTTGGCCACATAGCCGGTGACCGGTGCGATCAAGGTGCTGCGTGCATTGGTCAGGTAGGCCTGGCGCAATTGCGCGGCGGCGGCTTGCACGTCGGGGTGGGACGAGATCACGGTGTCGTCCACCAGGGCATTGCTGGTCTTGAGTTGTTGCTCAAGGTTGGTCAGGGCATTCTTCGCCGCGGTCAGGCTGTCACGGGCGTGGGACAGCTCCTCTTGGGAAATTGCCCCGCCCTGGGCCAGGGTTTTACGGCGATTGAAGTTGTCTTGGGCGGTTTGCACGTCGGCTTTCTGTGCATTGACCTGGGCTTTCATGCCATCGACGTTGCTGTACAAGCCACGTACCTGGCGCACGGTGCGGGCCAGGTTGGCCTGGGCACTTTGCAGGCCCACAGCGGCGTCGTTCGGGTCGAAATTGACCAGCACCTGGCCTTCGTGGACCAAGTCGCCATCATCGGCGCCGATGCTCACCACGGTGCCGGTGACCAGCGGGGTGATTTCCACCACGTTGCCGTTCACATAGGCGTCGTCGGTGCTTTCGTTGAAGCGCCCGTAAAGCTCATACCAGCCCCATACGCCCACGACGCCGAGGATGACGATCAGCGCCAGGCCAATCAGCATGACCTTGCGTTTGCGTGGGTTGGTGTCTTTTTCTGTTGCGGCGTTGCTGTCGGCAGTGGCCATGACTGATACCTCAAATTATTCCGTACGCGTTGCGGGGGTGGCGGCTGCCACGGTTGCGGCGTTGAACCCGCCACCCAGGGCTTGCATCAATTGAATCGACAGGTCGATCCGGGCGGCATTCAGGGTTGCCAGCTGGCGCTGGGCCTGCAGTAATTGCTGCTCAATGCTGAGCACATCCAGGTAGTTGCCAATGCCGGAGCTGTAGCGCTGCAGGCCGGTGTCGTAGGACTGCTGGGCGATGTCCGCGGCATGCTGCTGGGCCTGGATCTGTCGGCCGGTGTCGCGCAGTTGCGCGAGGGTGGTGCCAATGTCACCCAAGGCTTGCACCAGGGTTTTGTTGTACTGGGCCACGGCCAGGTCGTAGTCCGCATCGCGGGCATCGAGGTCGGCACGCAGGCGGCCGCCGTCAAAGATCGGCAGCGAGATGGTCGGCGCAATGTTGAAGAAGCGGCTGGCCGAACCGAACATCGCATCCCCCAGCAACGACTCGGCCCCAGCGCTCGCGCTCAGGTTGAGGTTGGGGTAGAAGCGGGTTTTGCTCGCGGCCACGTTCTTGCTCGCGGCCTCCACACGCCAGCGGGCGGCGATCAGGTCGGGACGGCGGCCCAGCAGTTCGGCCGGCAACACCGACGGCACGGCCACGGCGCTGGGCGTAAGCACGTTGGGGCGGGCCAGCTCGCTGCCACGGTCGGGGCCTTTGCCGAGCAACACCGCCAGGGCGATCTTGGCGCTCGCCAGTTGTTTCTCTGCATCGATCAGCTGCGACTGGGCGCTGGCTTCCAGGCTTTCGGTCTGCTGGTACTGGTAGTGGCTGTCGATGCCCGAGT
The DNA here is from genome assembly GCF_004682055.1 of Pseudomonas kairouanensis. Classification (GTDB taxonomy): domain Bacteria; phylum Pseudomonadota; class Gammaproteobacteria; order Pseudomonadales; family Pseudomonadaceae; genus Aquipseudomonas; species Aquipseudomonas kairouanensis. The sequence continues at coordinate 77,346 of NZ_QUZU01000008.1, forward strand.
TCAGGCGACGCTGGCCCAGGTCCAACATTTGGCGGGTGCGCTTGAGGTCGTCATTGGCCAGGTCACGCACGATATGGGCCTGGCCCAGGTCGCTGTAGGCCTTGGCCACGTTGGCGGCCAGGGTCAGGCGTGCGGCCTGCTGGTCGACTTCGGCGGCGCGGGCCTCGCCCAGCGCGGCTTCCCAGGCGGCGCGCTGGCCACCCCAGAGGTCGAAGTTGTAATTGAAGCTGGCGCCGATATTACGCACGGTGGAATAGGCATCGCCCTGCCCCAATGGATCCTGGTCCTTGGCCAGGCGCGAACGGGTTACACCGGCGCTGGCATCCAGGGTTGGCATGCGCGCGGCGTCGGCGGCAAAGGCGGCGGCTTGCGCCTGGTGGGCACGGGCGCTGGCCACTTGCATGTCGGGGCTGTTTTGCAGGGCCTCAACGACCAGGCTGTCGAGCTGTGGGTCGCCGAGGCTTTTCCACCAGTCGGCGCTGGGCCAGGCAGCTTGCGAAAGCGTCACGCCACTCAGAGACTGACCGGTTTGCAGGGTGTTGGCGTCGAGGTGTTTACCTTGGGTGTCGAGGCCACTGAAATTGGCGCAACCGGCCATGCTCATGGCGACCAACACCAGGCAAAGGGCACGTGTGTTCATCATTTACCTACCCGCAGCAGCGTGATCGAGTCACCTGCGGCTATCAGAATTTTCTTGAGGATGCGTTCCAGGTCTTCCAACTCGCCGGGTTCCAGGGAGCCGGCCAGTTGGTTCAGGGCGTCGGTGCCGACGTGGGGCAAGGTGTCCGCCAGTTTCTGGCCATCCGCAGTGAGTACGAGCTGCACCTGGCGACGGTCCTGGGCGGAACGTTGGCGTTCGAGCAAGCCCTTCTGCTCCAGGCGGTCGAGCATGCGGGTCATGGAGCCGCTGTCCAGCGACAGGTGGCGACACAGCTCGGCCGGGGTGTCGATGCCATAGAGCGCCATGATCACCAACACCTTGAACTGCGCGGCGGTGATGCCGTACGGCTCCATATGAGTGTCGATGATGCGGTCTTTGAGCAAAGCGGCACGGCCCAGTAACAGGCCGAGGTGGCAGTTGTGGAAGTTGTCGGGGGTGAAGTGTTTCATTGGGAAGTCACCTTATTACTGCCTAGGCAGTGAAAGTATGACCAGATGTTACTGCTTAGGCAGCGAATGTCAAATGGAATAATTAGCTTGCTTGGTAAATGTTGAAATCTTGAATTGGAATGCAGGCAAATGTGGGAGGGGGCTTGCTCCCGATAGCGGCGTACCAGTCAGCTTATTTGTAGCTGACCCACCGCAATCGGGAGCAAGCCCCCTCCCACACTTTTATTCCCAGTGAGGCTCTAGAAATCGCGTTTGTAGAAGATGTCGAGGGAGCTCGCCACCCCACTGGCCACTTCCAGATACACCTTCTTGCTCAACAAATACCGCAACGCAATGGTGCTCGCCGGCTCAAACACCCCCACCCCATAACGCAGGCTGAGTTTCTCGGTGATCTTGCCACTGGCCACCACCGCCGTATTGTTACCGCTGCCCTGGGTGTCGAGCTCAAAGTCCTGGATGCCCAGGTTCTTGGCCAGGTCCGAGGTAACCCCGGCGCTGCCCATCAGCCCCAGGCCCAGCGCAGCTTGGGCCAGCATGTTGTTGTCTTCACCCGTGGTACTCAGCGGACGACCCAGCACCAGGTAGGACAGCGCCTGCTCCTGGCTCATGGCCGGTTCCGAGAAGATTTGCGTGGTGGGCTGCTCGGCGCTGCCGCTCAGGCGGATACCGGCGATGATGTCGTCGGTCTTGCGGATGGCTTCGATGTCGAGGTACGGCTGGTCCAGGGGGCCGGCGAACAGCAGGCGCGCACGGCGCACATCGAGTTTTTGCCCGTAGGCGCGGTAACGGCCATCGTTGAGCCACAACTCGCCACGGGTATCGAGGTTGTCGCCGATATGCACATGGCCCTGGACCTTGGCGGTGAGGCCGAAGCCCGAAAAGTTGAGCTGGTCTTCGCCCACTGCCACGTCGATATCCATCGCCATGGCCATCGGCGGCTTGCCCTCTTCGGTCTGGCTGCCGACGATCACGGTGTCATCCGACACCTTGACGGTAGACGGTGGCAACTCGCGCACGGTGATATCGCCACGGGGGATGCGAACCTTGCCAGCGATGGCCAGCTTGTCGTCCTTGAGGCTGATTTTCAGGTCGGGCGCCACTTCCAGCACAGCGTAAGGCTCTACCGTGACCGGCAGTTGCGAGCCTTGCAGGCTGAGGTCCACCACCAGGGCCCGGCCCCAGTCGATCTGGCCCTTTAGGCTGCCCTGCCCGGCCTTGCCGCTGCGCCAGGCGCCATTGAGCTGCACACTTTCGCCCGCAATCAACGCCTGCACATTCAGGCCTTCAAGGCTGATGGGCAGCTCTGGCCCCGAGACTTCACCGCCCACCAGGTTCACGTTGCCGTTGACCTGGGGCTCCAGCAAACCACCCGAAATACGCCCATTGCCGTTGAGCTTGCCGCTGAGGGTTTCCACCATCGGCACAAACGGCCGCGCCACGGCGAGGTCGAGGCCCGCGAGGTTGAACGTGCCGGTGATCGGCTTGTTCTTCGCCAGGGGGTTGATCTGCGCCTGCACCATCAGTTCGCCCAGTTTGCCGCCGCGAAAGTTCAGCGCCGTGTCGATACGCTTGGGGTTGAGGGTGGTTTCCAGTTTCAACGTATCGTAGGGGAAGTCCACCCACTGGGTCTTGTCCTTGACCCGCAAGGTGCCGCCGCTGGCGTCTACCGAGACCACACCTTTAGGGCCGCTGTCGGGCAGGTCGAGTTGCACGTCGGCATTGAGCTTGCCTTGCCACGCGAAGTCCTTGGGCAAAAAAGCCGCCAGGCTGTCGATGGGGAACTGCTTGAGGTGGTAACGCAACTTGGGCTCGGGCATCAGGCGCTGGTCTTCACCGCACAGGCTGGCCGGGCCGGAGACCCAGCAGTGCGCAGCAAAGGTCAGCTTGCCATCGGCCAGACGCTCGATCTTGGCCGGGGCTTGCAGCTTCCAGTCCTGGCCACCGGCTTGCACGTCGCCACTGGCCAGGCGCCCGCGCCAGTTGCCTTTGTCGAGGTTGCCGTCCAGCGCCAGGGCCAGTTTTACCAATGGGCCGGCCAGGTCCAACTGCACTTTCTGGCTTTTGATATCGCCCTGGGCGCTGGCAGTGAGGGTGCCCACCTGGGTCTCGCCGGCTTGGATACCGCTGCCCTTAAGGTCGATCTTGGCGCGTTGGGCGCTGTCCAGCGTCGCATCAAGGGTCAGGTTTTGCAGGCGATTATCGGCAAGCGCCAGCTGCTGGCCCTTGAGGTCAAGCTTGCCTTGGGGCGCCTTGAGGCTACCGGCCACGTCGAGGCGGCCGTTGATTTGCCCGCGCAGTTGCGGCCACAGCTGGGCCAGGCGTGCCAGCTTGATATCGATCTGCCCGGCCAGGCGCTGTTGCAGGCTGCCGCTGCCGTTGATGCGGTTGTCCCCCAGGCGAATATCCAAGTTGGCCAGGGTCCACTGTTCGCCCGCGCCTTCGGCCTTGGCCGCCAGCACAGCGGTTTGCCCGCGCAGACGGCCCTTGAGGTCGAGGTCGGCGTTGAGCTTGAGTTGCTCGTTCTTAAACTCGCCCTTGCTGCGCAACGGGCCGGCCAGGGTGCCGGGCAGTTCTGCGACCCAGTACGCGGGGTTCAGTGCCGACAGGTCCAGCGCCGTGTCCCAGGCGATGCCATCGGCAAACTGTAGGTTCAGATGGCCTTCGGCTTTGCCTTGCCCAGCAGTGAGTTTCAGCTCAGGCAGGAAGATTTGCTTGAGGTCGCCGCTGAACGGCGTGACCACATTGAACTTGCCCGCTGGGCCATCGAGGTCGGCCGTGAGGTTGCCCAGATAGTTGCCGTCTTTGTAGGCGATTTCACCGTTAAAGGTGCGCAACACGACCTGGGGCTCGTCGATCAGTGGATAGAGGCGATGCCAGGGGAAGTCCAGCCAGTCGATCTTGGCGTCGGCGCTGAAACCCTGTTGCCAATCCAATTGAGCGCTGAGCTTGAGGCTTTGTTTGTCGCCCGCCGTCAGGTCCAGCCCGGCGAGCTGTGCGCCCTTGGCGTCAACCCTGCCTTGCAGCAGCAGGTCCACCGGGCCTTTTTCCGCTGGTAGCACCGCCTTGCCCAGCAATTGGTAGCCGCTTTTCAGGTCGCCCTTGGCGCTGAGGTCCAGCTGATTGAGTTGCAGGGTGTCGGGCAGGTCGGCGCTGGGTTTGAAGCCATCGGCGGTGATGTGCAACTGCGCGGGGAGGTTATCCGCCAAGGGTTGCAGCTCGCCCGCGAGTTTGGCGGGCAGGTAACCGCTGCTGTCAGCGTCGAGTTTGAGGGTCTTGAGCAGGTCGCCTTCGACCTTGAGCGCGACCTTCCACGGCGCCCCGCCCGGCGCGTACGGCAGGCTCAGGTTACCGCTGGCGGTCAACGGCCAATCGCCGATGGGTTGCAGCAGGCCAGTCAGGTCCAGCACCAGGCCGTCCCGCTGCAAGTGCACCGAGTCGATCTGCATACCGGCGGTGGTCCAGTGCGCCGCCAGTTGCAGGCCCTTGAGTTCTTCGCTGCCGTTATACAGCAGGCTACCGACGCGAACGTCGCCCAACTGAATGGCAATCGGCAGTTTCAACTCGGGCAGTTGGATCGGCCCGCTGCTCTGCTCGGTACTGGGCGCAAATTGCAGGCTGACTTGGTCCACATCCAACTGATTGATGCACAGGGTCATGCGCAACAGGCACGCGGGCGACCAGTCAAACGTCGATGTGGTGAGTTCGACACGGCTGCCATCCTGCTGCCATAGAAGGTGATCGGCGCTCCACTGCCCCCCTAAGTGGCCTTGGAAATTCTCCACCGTCAACCCCGGCACACGGCCCAACGCCCAGCGGCTGCCCGCCTGGGTGCCGAGCACCGTCCATAGAGCCAGCAACACCAGGGCGAGGACAGCCACCACGGCCAGCCCCGCTATTTTCACACCACGCATCACAGCTCAGGCCCCATGGAAAAGTGCAATCGAACGCCGCCCGGATCTTCGAGGGCATGGGCCAGGTCGAGGCGGATCGGCCCCACCGGCGAAACCCAGCGCACACCGATGCCTACACCGGTTTTCAGGCTGGGCAGGTCCAGGCTGTTAAAGGAGTTGCCCTGGTCGACAAAGGTCGCGACCCGCCATTTGTCGGTGATGGAGTATTGATACTCGGCGCTCAACGCCACCATATAGCGCCCGCCGATGCGGTCGCCCCGGTCGTTCTCGGGTGACAGGGTCTGGTACTCGTAGCCACGCACGCTCTGGTCGCCACCGGCAAAGAAGCGCAGCGACGGTGGCACCGATTTGTAGCCGTTGGTGGCGCTGCCGCCCACTTGTGCGCGGGCGAGGAAACGGTGGTTGTCCCACAGGGTGGTCAGGCCTTTGACCATGGCCGTGCCGTAAAGCAGGTTGGTGTCGGAACCTAGGCCCTCTTTGGCCACCTTGGAATCAAATTGCAGGCGATAGCCGTTGTGGGGGTCGATACGGTTGTCGCTGCGCAGGTATGAATAGCTGACGCCAGGCATCACCAGGTTACTGAGGCCCGAGTCGTTGCCCAGGCGATATTCTTCGCGCTGGTATTTGAGCGAGATCACCCGGGTCCAGCCGCTGGGCAACTTGCTGTGCCATTCAGGGCCTAAGGTGAGCAATTTACTCACGGTGTCGGTGTTGGCGATTTCTTCATTCTGGTAGCCACCGGCAAAGCGCAGTTTGTCGGTGAGGGGCGGGTCCAACGGAATGTCGTACCACAGGCCGACGTTCTGGCGCGGCGCCGAGAGTTCGGCTTCCCAACCGTAGCTATGGCCCTGGGGGTTGACCCAATGGCGGGTCCAGTTGGCCTTGCCGCGCGGCCCCACGTCAGTCGAGTAGCCCAGGCCGAGGCCCATGGTGCGCGGCTTGCGGGTTTCCAGTTGCACGGCCACCGGGATCACATCATCGGTCGAGGCAGCAGGTGTTGCGTCCACGCGCACGCCTTCAAAGAAGCCGCTGCCTTGCAGGTTTTGGTTAAGTTCGGCGATCAGTTCGGAGTCGTAGGGCGTGCCGCTTTTGAACGGCACCATGCGTTGCAGCAACTCGTCATCGAAGGGTGTGTCGCCCTTGAAGTTGACCTGGCCCAAGGTATAACGCGGGCCGCTGTCGTAGATCAGCTCGATATCGGCAACACCCGCCTGGGGATCTACCGAGAGTTTCTGGCGGGTGAAACGCCCGCTGAAAAAGCCGTAGCGTGATGCCTGGTTCTGGATCAGGCGCTTGGCGTCTTCGTAATGGCCGTGGTTGAGCACGGCGCCGGATTTGAGGTCGTCGCTGACGGGCACGCGAAACGCCTTGAGGTTCGCGGCCTGGCCGTCGACCCGAATGGTCACGTTGCGCAAATGCACCGGCTCGCCGGGGTCGATGGTGAGGGTCAGGCGCGGGTTCTTGCCGCCCTTCACATCGCTTTCGATCTGTGGCTGATAAAAGCCCAAGGCCTGGGCGGCTTTGCGCGCCTGCTCCTCAGCGCCACGGCTGAACCGCAGCAAGGCCTCTTCATCACGATCGCCCACCCCGCCGATGTAGCCTTCGATGTTGGCTTTCAACGCGTCGTTTGAGGGTTTGATGCGCACGTCCAATTCGCTTTGCGCCAAGGCGCCGCAGCTTGTGAACAGCAGAATCAAGCCGCTGGTGTATCTTCCTGGAAACTTCATAGGCGCGGATGCTACACGAGCTTGGGAGGTTGTTAGAACTCAGATGCATCTGAAAAATGTTGCCCTAAGCCGTTGCAGCCTGCACTACTTGAGGATTGGGGTGAAAAAAAACATGTTCCAGGATAGGTCCTACGGCAACCTCGCCGATTTCCTCATAGCCCTGGCGTTTGTAGAACTCCAGGTAGCGAGAATTCCCCGTGTCGAGTACCACACCGGACGAATGCGGGTCTTCGGCGCACCAATTGTGCACCGCTTCCAATAACTGCTCGCCGTAGTGCTTGCCCTGGAACTGCGGGTGAATGCCCAACAATGGCAGCACATGCACCGACTCGCTGGGCAGGCACGCCAGCACCGCGTGATGGTAGTCCAGGTAGCGCCGGGTACCGCGCACGCCGGTGCTCAGCCACATGCGTAATTGCCAGGCCCAGCTCTCGGTAATCCCCAGGCGCCGTTGCGGTGGAGCGATCAGGGCGATGCCGATCAGGCGGTCATTGACGAACAGGCCGATGGCGGGAAGTTTCTGAAAGAAATGCTGCTTGACCAACTCACGTACCGTGGCGCGTACCCGCTGTTCGTAGCCTGGGCGCTCAGCCTCGAAGATGTAGGCGAAGGTCGGTTCGTGCCGATACGCCTGATACAACAGTGAGCGGGCCTCGCGGGAATAACCGCTGTTGAGCAAGCGAATATCTGCAGTTGTGTCCGGCATACCATCAATCTCCCTGGGCGCGGCTCAAAAGGCCACGTTCTTATGGGTACGAACCTACACAGCACGAGTCGTTCCCAGACATTAGCAGTGCAACTGCCCTACCGCCACGCTGGCCCCCGTCCGACTTGTCGGCTAGCATCGCCCTTTTGCCAGGACCGGACTGCCGACCATGAAAATCGTCTCCTTCAATATCAACGGGCTGCGCGCCCGCCCTCATCAGCTGGCGGCACTGATCGAGAAGCACCAACCAGACGTGATCGGCCTGCAAGAAACCAAGGTCCACGATGACCAGTTCCCGCTCGCCGAAGTACAGGCCCTGGGCTATCACGTTTACTACCATGGGCAAAAAGGCCACTACGGCGTCGCGCTGCTGTCGCGCCAGCCGGCGCTGAGCCTGCACAAAGGTTTTGCCAGCGACGAAGAAGACGCACAGCGCCGGTTTATCTGGGGCACCTTCGCCGATGAAAACGGCCACCCGATCACCATCATGAACGGCTATTTCCCCCAGGGCGAAAGCCGCGACCACCCCACCAAGTTCCCGGCCAAGCAGCGCTTCTATGAAGACCTGCAACAGTTGCTGGAAAGCCAGTTCAGCAATGAGCAGGCGCTGGTGGTGATGGGCGACATCAACATCTCCCCGGAAGATATCGACATCGGCATCGGCGCCGACAACGCCAAGCGCTGGCTCAAGACCGGCAAGTGCAGCTTCCTGCCGGAAGAGCGCGAGTGGATGGCCCGCTTGAAAAACTGGGGCCTGGTGGACAGTTTCCGCCACCTCAACCCTACCGTGGCCGACCGCTTCAGCTGGTTCGACTACCGCAGCCGTGGGTTTGAGGATGAGCCCAAGCGCGGGCTGCGCATTGATGTGATTTTGGCCTCCAATGGCCTGCTGCCTCGGGTCAAGGATGCGGGGGTGGATTACGAGTTGCGTGGCTTGGAGAAACCTTCGGACCATGCGCCGATTTGGCTTGAGCTGAGCTGATTTCAAGCTGAGCGCATTCCTATTGTGGGAACAGGCTTGTGTGGGAGCGGGCTTGCTCGCGAAAGCAGGGTGTCAGTCAACGCATTCGAGTCTGACCCACCGCTTTCGCGAGCAAGCCCGCTCCCACATTTTGCCCTCTAGGGTGCCAGTCATATTTGTGAAACCTGTCTGACTTATTCTCGCGGCACTCCCTTTGGCTTGAGAAGGTGCCGGCATGAGGCTGCGCGTTCTGTTCCTGCTGGTCCTGCTTCCCCTGTTCGCAGTTGCTGCCCCCCTTCCCGTTCCTGACCAAGGTCCCGCGTTGCGCATCCAGGGCTCCAACACCATTGGCGCGGCGCTAGGACCGGCATTGGTCAAGGGGTTGATGGAGCAGCAGGGCTTGCAGGCGGTGCTCAGTGAACCCGCCGAAGGTGCCATTGAACAGCGCATCATCGGCAAGACGCGTCAGGGCAGAACGGTGATCATCGAAGTCGCTGCCCACGGGTCCAGTACCGGGTTCAGTGCGCTGAAAAAATCCAGCGCCGACCTGGCGGCGTCATCCCGGCCGATCAAGGACAGTGAACTGGTGGAGCTCGAACCCCTGGGCGATCTGAAAAGCCCGGAGGCCGAACAAGTGATCGCCATCGACGGACTGGCCATCATCCTCAACCCGCAAAACCCGCTGAATACCCTGAACACCGAACAACTGGCGCAGATCTTCAATGGCGAAATCAGCACTTGGGAAGCGTTGGGGGGCGTGGGTGGGGCTATTCATTTATATGCGCGCGATGATCAGTCCGGCACCTACGACACCTTCAAGGAACTGGTCCTGCGCCTGCGCGGCAAACCGTTGGCCGTGACGGCGCAGCGTTTTGAGTCCAGCGAACAGTTGTCTGACGCCGTCAGCCGAGACCGGCAGGGCATCGGTTTTATCGGCCTGCCTTATGTGCGCCAGGCCAAGGCTGTGGCGATTGTCGACGGCGACTCACAACCGATGTTGCCGCTAAACAGCCTGATCGCCACCGAAGATTACCCGCTGTCGCGTCGGCTGTTTTTCTACCTGCCGCCCTCTAGCCACAACCCCTGGGCCAAGGCGCTGGTGGACTTTACCCAGAGCAGCAAGGGCCAGGCGATTGTCGCGGCCAGCGGGTTTATTGCGCAGCAGGTCCAAGCGATGACCGTGGAGCCGCGCTCATCGATGCCCGAGGACTACCAAGCCATCGCGCGCCAAGCCCAGCGCTTGACCGTGAACTTTCGTTTCGAAGAAGGCAGCGCCAGCCTCGACAACAAGGCGCGCCAGGATTTGCAGCGGGTGGTGGCGTATCTCAAAGCCCACGGCAAGCTCGACAAGCAGGTGACGCTGGTGGGGTTTGGCGATGCCAAGAATAATCCGCAGCGGGCGGCACTGCTGTCGAAGTTGCGGGGCATGGCGGTGCGCCGGGAGTTGGTGAAAAGCGGCGTGGTGCTGAGGGATATCCGCGGGTTTGGTGCGCAGATGCCGGTGGCGGCGAATACGGCGGATGAGGGGCGGATCAAGAATCGGCGGGTGGAGGTTTGGGTGTACTGAGCCCTGGGTTTTTTGGTGTTGCTACTGGCCTCATCGGGGGCAAGCCCCCTCCCACATTCGACCGCATTCCTACTGAAGAAACGTGGTCAAGTGTGGGAGCGGGCTTGCTCGCGAATGCAGGCAACTCGGTCTTAATTATTGCCCGCTACGCAGCAACTCCCGAGGCACATACTTACCAAGCTCAAACTTGCCAATCGCCGCCCGGTGCACTTCATCCGGGCCGTCGGCCAGGCGCAGGGTGCGTTGCATGGCGTACATGTAGGCCAACGGGAAGTCATTGGAAACCCCGGCGCCACCGTGGATCTGGATCGCACGGTCGATCACCTTCAACGCCACATTAGGCGCTACTACCTTGATCTGGGCGATTTCGCTTTTCGCAACCTTATTGCCTGCGGTGTCCATCATGTAGGCCGCTTTCAGGGTCAGCAGGCGCGCCATGTCGATTTCCATGCGCGAGTCGGCGATCTTGTCGATATTGCCGCCCAAGCGGGCCAACGGTTTACCGAACGCGGTACGGCTGACGGCGCGTTTGCACATCAATTCCAGCGCGCGCTCGGCCATGCCGATGGAGCGCATGCAGTGGTGGATGCGGCCTGGGCCAAGGCGACCTTGGGCGATTTCAAAGCCACGGCCTTCACCGAGCAGAACGTTTTCGTACGGCACGCGCACATTGTCAAACAGCACTTCGGCGTGGCCGTGGGGCGCGTCGTCGTAGCCGAATACCGGCAGTGGTCGCACGATTTTTACACCGGGGGTGTCCACCGGCACCAGGATCATCGAGTGCTGCTGGTGACGCGGCGCGTCCGGGTTGCTCAAGCCCATGAAGATCAGGATCTTGCAGCGCGGGTCGCACGCGCCGGAGGTCCACCATTTTTTGCCGTTGATTACCCACTCGTCACCCTGGCGCTCGGCGCGGGCGGCCATGTTGGTGGCATCCGAGGAGGCCACGTCCGGTTCGGTCATGGCAAACGCCGAGCGGATCTCGCCGCGCAGCAGCGGTTGCAGCCAGCGCTCTTTTTGCTCTTCGTTGGCGTAGCGCACCAGCACTTCCATGTTGCCGGTGTCGGGGGCGGAGCAGTTGAACGGCTCCGGGCCCAGCAGGGAGCGGCCCATGATTTCGGCCAAGGGCGCGTATTCAAGGTTGGTGAGGCCGGCCCCCAGTTCGGATTCGGGCAGGAACAGGTTCCACAACCCTTCAGCCTTAGCCTTGGCTTTGAGCTCTTCCATGATGGCGGTGGGCTGCCAGCGGTCGCCTTCGTTGACCTGGCGTTCGAACACCGGCTCGGCCGGGTAGACGTAAGTGTCCATAAACGCGGTGACGCGTTCACGCAGTTCCTGAACCTTGGGCGAATAGGCGAAATCCATGAGCAGCTCCCTTCTCTGAGAGGTTGTTTAGGTCATGCAATCGATGCTAGAACAGCGTTGATAATTTACCTAGCCTATTCTCGGCGTGTATTAACATTCATCACCGATATATGATCGGGCTATCGCCACCTAACAATAAGAGCGCATCGCACATGAATCTGAGCAAGGTCGACCTCAACCTGTTTATCGTCTTTGACGCGATCTACACCGAAGCCAACCTGACCCGCGCCGGGCAGATCGTGGGCATTACTCAGCCGGCCGTGTCCAACGCCCTGGCGCGTCTTCGGGAAACCTTCAACGACCCGCTGTTTGTGCGCACCGCCCAAGGCATGGTGCCCACGCCCATGGCCCAGAACATCATCGGCCCGGTGCGCAATGCGCTGTCGCTGCTGCGGGTGTCGGTGCAGGAAAGCCGCATCTTCAACCCGCAACAGGCGGCCAAGACCTATCGCATCAGCATGACCGACCTTACCGAGGCGGTGATTCTGCCATTGCTGTTCCAGCGCCTGCGCCGCCTGGCGCCCACGGTGGTGATCGAAAGTTTCCTGTCCAAACGCCGCGAAACCACCAAGGAACTCGCCGCCGGACGCCTGGATTTTGCCGTGGACGCGCCGCTCAACACCGACCCCCAGGTGCGTCACGTCAAGCTGATGGAGGACCGCTACGTGTGCGCCATGCGCAAGGGCCATCCGCTGGCGGCCAAGGACAAGCTGAGCCTGGATGATTACCTGGGGCTGACCCACATTCATATCTCCAGCCGCCGCAATGGCCTGGGGCATGTGGACCTGGCGCTAGGCAAGATGGGGCTGCAACGCAAGATCGCGCTGCGTTCCCAGCATTACCTGATGGCCTCGCAAGTGCTGCAGCAGACCGACATGGTGATGACCGTGCCCGAACGCTTCGCCCGTCGCCATGAGCTGCACTGGTTCAACCTGCCGGTCAACGACGTACCGCCGGTGGAAACTCACCTGTATTGGCACGAAAGCACCGACCAGGACCCGGCGAACCGCTGGATGCGTGAGCAGATGATTGAGTTGTGCCAGCAGGTGACGGCCCATGAGAAGAAGCTGGATGGCAAGCAGGCTTGACGTTAACGTCAACCTGGCTTTAGCTTAGCGCCAAGACTTTCTTGAGCGCCGTCCATGAGCACCACCTACAGCATCTCCGACCTCGCCCGCGAGCTCGACATCACCACACGCGCCATTCGCTTCTACGAGGAACAAGGCCTGCTGGCCCCGGAACGCCGGGGCCAGGAGCGCATTTACTCGGCGCGGGACAAGGTCAGCCTCAAGCTGATCCTGCGGGGCAAGCGCATCGGTTTTTCCCTGGCCGAATGCCGCGAACTCATCGAACTCTACGACCCCACCAGCGGCAACCACGTCCAGCTCAACAGCATGCTTGCCAAGATCACCGAGCGCCGTGCGCAGCTGGAACAACAACTGCTGGATATCGAACAAATGAAGCTGGAACTGGACACCGCCGAAGAGCGCTGCACCCAGGCCCTGGCCCTCACCCTGCGCCAAGCCGGCCATTGACCAGAAGGTAACTGCCATGTCCCTCCCCTCCCATGTACGCCTGGTGGAAGTCGGCCCGCGCGACGGCTTGCAAAACGAAGCCCAGCCCATCAGCGTGGCAGACAAGGTCCGGCTAGTGGATGCATTGAGTGCTGCCGGTGTGGGCTACATCGAAGTCGGCAGTTTTGTCTCACCCAAATGGGTGCCGCAAATGGCCGGTTCTGCCGAGGTGTTCGCACACATCCAGCGCAAGCCCGGCGTGACCTACGCCGCACTGGCGCCGAACCTGCGCGGTTTTGAAGATGCGCTGGCTGCCGGGGTCAAGGAGGTGGCGGTGTTTGCGGCGGCGTCCGAGGCGTTTTCCCAGCGCAATATCAATTGCTCCATCAGCCAGAGCCTGGAGCGTTTTGTACCGATCATGGCAGCCGCCAAGCAGCAGGGCATCAGCGTGCGTGGGTATGTGTCCTGTGTGTTGGGTTGCCCTTACGAAGGCCAGGTTGCGCCGGAGCAAGTCGCCGCCGTGGCGCGGGAGCTGTATGCCATGGGCTGCTATGAGGTATCCCTGGGCGACACCATCGGCACCGGCACGGCAGGCGCCACACGCAGGCTGTTCGAGGTGGTGGGCGCGCAGATACCCCGGGAAAAGCTCGCCGGGCACTTTCATGACACCTATGGCCAGGCGGTTGCAAATATCTATGCCAGCCTGCTGGAAGGTATCAACGTGTTTGACAGCTCTATCGCGGGCCTCGGCGGCTGCCCCTATGCCAAGGGCGCCAGTGGTAACGTCGCCACCGAAGACGTGGTGTACCTGCTCGATGGCCTGGGTATCCACACCGGTATCAACTTGGAGGCATTGATTGGCGCGGGTCTGCAAATCAGCAGCGTGCTAGGCAGGCCTACGGGTTCGCGCGTGGCCAAGGCGCGTAACGCCGGTTGAGTAGCTTAGCCGTGACAATGTGTTACCGCACACCTACACATCGAGTAACACGGGAACATATTTTGTGATATTTGCCGTAGGTCATTTCTTTCAAAAAAGCTAAACCATTGATTTTAAAGGAATTTTAAAAGTTGGCACGGCTTCTGCTATCTCTATGGCATAACAAGAATAAAAAGCGCCAAACCTAATAAAAATAAGACGAAACGACTCTGATATAACAAAAACAACACGGCAGAGACGCAGCTAACAGATTTTTTTGGAGAAGATGTGCTTCGCAGGGAACGGCAATGCCGAAACCCGCGACCAGTAGAGAAAAATAAAACTACCTTCAGGTAGCTACCCACTGGTTGGATCGATCACGAAGAAGCAGGTCAGCGCTCAAAAAAATACGTTTGCTCTTGACCCCGGATGGGGGTCGCCAAAAACAGCGGTAAAGGGTCACGGCTGCCAAAAACAACAATAGGCCGCCCCTCAATAATAAAAAAAGAGCACGCAACGACAAATTAAAGGGGACCTTAGGGTCCCCTTTGTGCTTTCTGCGATTTGATAAATTCCGGTCGGACACCCATCAGAAAATGTGGGAGGGGGCTTGCTCCCTCCCACATTGGATCTGCGGTGTCAGGTAGAGCGAGTTCGCAACTCTTCAATCGAGATTTCGCGCATGCGAAATTTCTGGATCTTGCCCGTCACCGTCATCGGAAACTCATCCACGAACTTGAAGTGCCTGGGCGTCTTGAAATGCGCGATCCGGTCCTTGCACCAGGTCTGCAGCTCCAGCGCGTTGGCCACCTGGCCTGGGTGGAACTTGATCCACGCCACAATCTCTTCGCCGTAGCGCTCATCCGGAATACCAATGACCTGCACGTCCGCCACCGCCGGGTGAGTGAAGAAAAACTCTTCAAGCTCGCGTGGGTACACGTTCTCACCCCCGCGAATGATCATGTCCTTGTTGCGACCGGCGATGCACACGTAGCCCTGCTCATCCATGCTCGCCAGGTCGCCGGTGTGCATCCAGCCCGCGTCGTCGATGGCTTCGCGGGTGGCGTCAGGGTTGTTCCAGTAGCCGAGCATCACGCTGTAGCCACGGGTACACAGCTCGCCGATCTGGCCACGGGCGACGGTGTTGCCCGCGGGGTCGATGATCTTGCTTTCCAATTGCGGCTGGGTGCGGCCCACGGTGGTAACGCGGCGTTCCAGGTCGTCATTGGCGCCGGTCTGCAGCGACACCGGGCTGGTTTCGGTCATGCCGTAGGCGATCTGCACTTCGCCCATGTGCAACTCGCTGATGACCCGACGCATCACTTCGATGGGGCATGTGGCGCCAGCCATGATGCCGGTGCGCAGGTTGGTCAGGTCGAATTCGCCACGGCGGGGGTGATCGAGCATGGCGATAAACATAGTGGGCACGCCGTACAGTCCGGTGGCGCGCTCTTCGGCGAGAGCTGTCAGGGTCAACAACGGATCGAAGCCGTCATTGGGGTAAATCATCGTGGTGCCGTGGGTGATGCAGCCCAGGTTGCCCATCACCATGCCGAAGCAGTGATACAGCGGCACCGGGATCACCAGGCGGTCTTGGGCAGTCAGGCCGAGGCTTTCGCCGACCATGTAACCGTTATTGAGAATGTTGTGATGACTGAGGGTGGCACCCTTGGGGAAACCGGTGGTACCGGAGGTGTACTGGATGTTTACCGGTTGATCGAAGTGCAAGCTGGCCTGACGGGTATGCAGCTGCTCAGGCGGGACGCCTGCGCCGAGGGCCGCAAGCTGCGACCAGGGCATGAAGCCTGCGGGTGGCGTGGGGTCTAGGCTGATAACGCCGCGTAGGTCTGGCTTCAATTCCTGCAGCATGGCGTGGTAGTCGGAACTCTTGAACGCGCCCGCACACACCAACCATTGACAGCCGGACTGCCTGAGCACGTAGTCCAGTTCAGTGCTGCGATAGGCCGGGTTGATGTTCACCAGGACCACCCCGAGCTTGGCGCTGGCGATCTGGCTGATGCACCACTCGGCGCAGTTTGGTGCCCAGATCCCCAGGCGATCCCCCGCCTGCATGCCCAGGGCCAAGAAAGCACGGGCGTGCAGGTCAACCGCGTCGGCCAATTGCCGCCAGGTGTACCGGCGCTGCTGATGGCACACCACCAAGGCCTCGCCATCGGGAAAGTGTGCAACGGTGTTGTCGAAAGCCTGACCAATCGTCATGGCCAGCAAGGGTTTTTCCTGGGAGCCACGGCTGTAGCTCTGGTTCGGTTGTTCCATAACGACCCCTGTTGTCTTTTTTGTAGGTTGACGTATACGTAAACTACGATTGACAGCTTCGTAACGCAAGCTTACGTTAACGTAAAGGTGAGCACGTTCCCCCTTCTCTCATAAAAACAATGTTCAACTAAAGGTGCCTGTCCATGAGTTACCCGTCCCTGAACTTCGCCCTCGGCGAAACCATCGACATGCTGCGCGACCAAGTGCAGTCCTTCGTAGCCAAGGAAATCGCACCCCGCGCGGCCCAGATCGACAGTGACAACCTGTTCCCTGCCGATCTGTGGCGCAAGTTCGGTGACATGGGCCTGCTCGGGATCACCGTGCCAGAAGAATACGGCGGCGCCGGCCTGGGTTACCTGGCCCATGTGGTGACCATGGAAGAGATCAGCCGCGGCTCAGCCTCGGTGGCGTTGTCCTACGGCGCCCATTCCAACCTGTGTGTGAACCAGATCAACCGCAACGGCAACCACGCGCAAAAACTCAAGTACCTGCCTCAACTCATCAGCGGCGAACACGTTGGCGCCCTGGCCATGAGCGAGCCCAATGCCGGCTCCGATGTGGTCTCGATGAAACTGCGCGCCGACAAACACGGCGATCATTACGTGCTCAACGGCAGCAAGACCTGGATCACCAACGGCCCCGACGCCAACACCTACGTGATCTACGCCAAGACCGACCTGGAAAAGGGCCCCCACGGCATCACCGCGTTTATCGTCGAACGCGACTGGAAAGGCTTCAGCCGCAGCAACAAGTTCGACAAGTTGGGCATGCGCGGCTCAAACACCTGCGAGCTGTTTTTCGATGACGTGCAAGTGCCCGAAGAAAACATCCTCGGCGCCCTCAACGGCGGCGTAAAAGTGCTGATGAGCGGCCTGGACTACGAGCGCGTAGTGCTCTCCGGCGGCCCCACCGGCATCATGCAAGCCTGCATGGACCTGATCGTGCCCTACATCCACGACCGCAAGCAGTTCGGCCAGAGCATCGGCGAATTCCAGCTGATCCAGGGCAAGGTCGCCGACATGTACACCCAACTCAACGCCAGCCGCGCCTACCTTTACGCGGTGGCCCAAGCCTGCGAGCGCGGCGAAACCACGCGCAAGGACGCCGCCGGGGTGATTCTCTACAGCGCCGAACGCGCGACACAGATGGCGCTGGACGCGATCCAGATTCTGGGCGGCAACGGCTATATCAACGAATTCCCTGCCGGTCGCCTGCTGCGCGACGCCAAGTTGTACGAAATCGGCGCGGGCACCAGTGAGATTCGCCGCATGTTGATCGGTCGCGAACTGTTCAACGAAACCCGCTGAGGGCGCGATCCATGGCCACCTTGCACACTCAACTGAACCCCCGCTCGGCGGAGTTCGCCGCCAATAGCGCCGCGATGCGCCAACAGGTCGACGCCCTGCACAGCCTGCTCGCCCATGTGCAGCAAGGCGGCGGTGCCAAGGCCCAGGAGCGGCACACGTCGCGGGGCAAACTGCTGCCTCGCGAACGGATCAATCGCCTGCTCGACCCTGGTTCGCCGTTCCTTGAACTTAGCCAACTCGCCGCCCACCAGGTGTATGGCGAAGACGTGCCCGCTGCCGGGGTAATCGCCGGTATCGGCCGCGTGGAGGGCGTGGAATGCATGATCGTCGCCAACGACGCCACGGTCAAAGGCGGCTCCTACTACCCGCTCACCGTAAAAAAACACCTGCGCGCCCAGACCATCGCCGAGCAGAACCGCCTGCCCTGCATCTACCTGGTGGACTCCGGCGGCGCCAACCTGCCGCGCCAGGACGAAGTGTTCCCCGACCGCGAGCACTTCGGGCGGATCTTCTTCAACCAGGCCAACATGAGCGCCCAGGGCATCCCGCAGATCGCCGTGGTGATGGGTTCGTGCACCGCCGGTGGCGCCTACGTGCCAGCCATGGCGGACGAAGCGATCATGGTGCGCCAGCAAGCCACCATCTTTCTGGCCGGTCCGCCGTTGGTAAAGGCCGCGACCGGTGAAGTGGTAAGTGCCGAAGACCTGGGCGGTGCCGATGTGCATTGCAAGATCTCCGGCGTGGCCGACCACTATGCCGACAACGATGAGCACGCATTGGCCTTGGCCCGCCGCAGCGTGGCCAACCTGAACTGGCGCAAGCACGGCCAGTTGGTGCAACGCCCGTCGGTGGCACCGCTGTACGACAGCGAAGAGTTGTACGGCGTCATTCCCGCCGACGCCAAGCAGCCGTTCGATGTGCGTGAAGTGATTGCGCGACTGGTGGACGGCTCGGTGTTCGATGAGTTCAAGGCGCTGTTTGGCACCACGCTGGTATGCGGCTTTGCCCACCTGCACGGCTACCCGATTGCGATCCTCGCCAACAACGGGATTCTGTTCGCCGAAGCCGCACAAAAAGGCGCGCACTTTATCGAACTGGCCTGCCAGCGTGGAATTCCCCTGGTGTTTTTGCAGAACATCACCGGTTTTATGGTTGGCCAGAAGTACGAAGCTGGCGGTATCGCCAAGCATGGCGCCAAGCTGGTCACTGCCGTGGCCTGTGCCAAGGTACCGAAGTTCACCGTGATCATCGGCGGCAGTTTTGGCGCGGGTAACTATGGCATGTGCGGCCGCGCCTACGACCCGCGCTTTTTGTGGATGTGGCCCAATGCGCGCATCGGCGTGATGGGCGCCGAGCAGGCCGCCGGGGTGCTGGTGCAGGTCAAGCGTGAACAGGCCGAACGCGCCGGCAATGGTTTCAGTGCCGAAGAAGAAGCAGCGATCAAGCAGCCGATCCTTGACCAGTATGAAACCCAGGGCCACCCCTATTATTCCAGTGCGCGCCTGTGGGATGACGGTGTCATCGACCCGCTGCAAACCCGAGACATCCTGGCCCTGGCCCTGTCCGCCGCGTTGAATGCGCCTATCGAGCCGAGCCGCTTCGGCGTGTTCCGCATGTAAATGGAGCCGTACCCCATGAGCGATTTCAATACCCTCGAACTGATCACCGACCGACGTGGCTTTGCCACGCTGTGGCTCAGTCGTGAAGCCAAGAACAATGCCTTCAACGCCCAGATGATCCGCGAGCTGATCATCGCCCTCGACCAGGTACAAGCCGACCCGTCCCTGCGCTTTCTGCTGCTGCGGGGACGAGGCAAGCATTTCAGCGCCGGTGCCGACCTGGCCTGGATGCAGCAATCGGCCGAACTGGATTACCACACCAACCTGGACGACGCCCGCGAACTGGCGGAACTGATGTACAACCTGGCCAAGCTGAAAATCCCCACGCTGGCAGTGGTGCAAGGCGCGGCCTACGGCGGTGCACTGGGCCTGATCAGTTGCTGCGACATGGCCATTGGCGCCGATGATGCGCAGTTCTGCCTCTCGGAAGTACGCATCGGGCTGGCCCCGGCGGTGATCAGCCCCTTCGTGGTGCAAGCCATCGGCGAACGTGCGGCGCGGCGCTATGCCCTGACCGCCGAACGCTTTGGTGGCCAGCGGGCTCGGGAAATCGGCCTGCTGGCCGAGAGCTACCCTATCGACGACCTGCCCCGGCAGGTGGAGCGATGGATCGCCAACCTGCTGCAAAACAGCCCGGCAGCCATGCGTGCCAGCAAGGATCTGTTGCGGGAGGTGGGCAACGGCGCCCTCACCCCTGCCCTGCGCCGCTATTGTGAAAACGCTATCGCCCGCATCCGCGTCAGCGCCGAAGGCCAGGAAGGCTTGCGCGCGTTCCTGCAAAAACGTGCACCCAGCTGGCAGGCACAGGAGCCGCGTTCATGAGCACATTGACGACCCTGCTGGTGGCCAATCGCGGCGAGATTGCCTGCCGTGTCATGCGGACCGCCAAGGCCATGGGCCTGACCACCGTAGCCGTGCACAGCGTCACTGACCGGAACGCCCGGCACAGCCGTGAAGCGGATATCCGCGTGGACCTCGGCGGCAGCAAGGCCACCGACAGTTACCTGCAGATCGACAAATTGATCGCCGCCGCCCACGCCAGTGGCGCCCAGGCAATTCACCCCGGCTACGGCTTTTTGTCGGAGAACGCAGGGTTCGCCCGCGCGATTGAGGCCGCCGGCTTGATCTTCCTCGGCCCGCCCGCCTCGGCCATTGATGCCATGGGCAGCAAGTCCGCCGCCAAAACCCTGATGGAAACCGCCGGCGTACCGCTGGTACCGGGTTACCACGGGCAAGCCCAGGACCTGGACACCTTCCGCGCGGCCTGTGAGCGCATCGGTTACCCCGTGTTGCTCAAGGCCACGGCCGGGGGCGGCGGCAAGGGCATGAAGGTGGTGGAGGACGTCAGCCAACTGGCCGAAGCCCTGGCCTCGGCCCAGCGTGAGGCGCTGTCGTCGTTCGGCAATGGGCAGATGCTGGTGGAGAAATACCTGCTTAAGCCACGCCATGTGGAGATCCAGGTGTTTGCCGATCAGCACGGGCATTGCTTGTACCTCAATGAGCGCGATTGCTCGATCCAGCGCCGTCACCAGAAAGTGGTCGAGGAAGCACCCGCACCGGGGCTGAGTGCGCAACAGCGCCAGGCCATGGGCGAAGCCGCCGTGCGTGCGGCCCAGGCCATCGGTTACGTGGGCGCGGGCACCGTGGAGTTTTTGCTGGATGCGCGCGGCGAATTCTTTTTTATGGAGATGAACACCCGACTGCAGGTTGAACACCCAGTCACCGAGGCGATTACCGGCCTTGACCTGGTGGCTTGGCAGATTCGCGTGGCCCAGGGCGAGGCACTGCCGATCACCCAAGCGCAGGTGCCTTTGGTGGGGCATGCGATTGAAGTGCGGCTGTATGCCGAAGACCCGGCCAATGATTTCCTGCCGGCCACCGGGCAGTTGGCGCTGTATCGCGAATCTGCCGCCGGCCCTGGGCGCCGGGTGGACAGCGGTGTGGAACAAGGCGATAGCGTGTCGCCCTTCTACGACCCAATGCTCGGCAAGCTGATTGCCTGGGGCGAGGACCGTGAACAGGCACGCCTGCGCTTGCTCGGCATGCTTGACGAGTTTGCGGTGGGCGGGCTCAAGACCAACCTGGGTTTTCTGCGGCGCATCATCGGCCACCCTGCATTCGCGGCGGCCGAGTTGGATACCGGGTTCATCCCGCGTTATCAGGACCAGTTGCTGCCGGCGCCAGGGGCGTTGAGCGATGAGTTCTGGCAGGCGGCCGGGGCAGCCCTCATGCAGAGCATGCCTGCGGGTGAAGGGCCTTGGGCAGACACACGCGGATTTCGCGCGGGCTTGCCAGCACAGATATCTGTGCATTTGAGCTGCAATGGGCAGGATCGGTTGGTGACGCTGGCGGGCACCGCACAGCTGCAAGGCGAGCAGTTGCTGATTGAGCACCAGGGTGTGCGTCGCGCCCATCTGGCGGTTCGCAGCGAAGGCACCCTGTACTTGCGCTGGGATGGCGAGGTGCAAGCAGTGAGCCTGTTCGACCCGATTGCAGCCGTCGAGGCCAACCAATCCCATCAAGGCGGCCTCACGGCGCCGATGAACGGCAGCATCGTGCGCGTGCTGGTGGAGCCAGGCCAGCACGTTGAGGCAGGCACGCAACTGGTGGTGCTCGAAGCGATGAAGATGGAACACAGCATCCGTGCGCCCCAGGCCGGGGTGGTCAAGGCGCTGTTCTGCCAGGAAGGCGAAATGGTTGCCGAAGGTTGCGCGCTGGTGGAACTCGACACGGCGGATTAAAACCTGGCAGTGGCCTGCCTCGCACGTATTGCGCAGCGCGGCGGCCACGGCCTATGAGTCGGCCAGCAGCCATCAGGGCAACCAGCGGGACCTGGCGTTTTCAGTGGAGTATTTGATCGATATGGCCAACGCCAAGGTGGAGCGGTCGTTGCAGGCGCCACAAGCTCAGGCGAACGCATGACAGACACGAAAGAAAAATATTTCTATCTCATGGATAAAAACATTTGACTTGCAAATGATAATGATTATTATTGGACCCAGCTGATCGCGAGATCAGTCGATAGACCAAGAGACCTTAGGTCGGACTTTTGGAATATCTCCTCATCAGGCTAATCACGGTTTTTGACCCGGCTCTTTGGCCGGGTCTTTTTTTTGCCAGTTTCCCTGGCATGGCTTCAGGCTAATGAAGACTGTGTGTTGCTCGATGGCGCGCATGGTAGCAAAAGACTATCGCCAAAAGAAAGCCGAGCCAGCGCTCCAGGCCGGATCTTTGCGAATTAGCGCTTGAGAATCAATCTCATAATCCCTAAGCTGCGGCAGCGTCACGGATGACGCCCCCTACTCCTCTGCAACAATTTTTGCATCCAGCGTTTGCCCCACTCCTGTGTAAGATATCTGCCACAACACTCATATTCAGGCACCCAGACTATGACCGTGGCTTTGACCTCCATCAGGATCAGCACCGATTTCGACAGTGGCAATATCCAGGTACTGGATGCCCACGACGCCTACCAGCTTCTGCTCGCAATCAAACCCGATACCCGCAGCCAACATTTCCAATGGTTTCATTTCAAGGCCGAGGGCATGCATGTGGGCCACACCCACACCTTTCGCCTGAGCAACGCGGGCAAATCGTCCTACCCCCATGCCTGGGGTGACTACCACGCAGTGGCGTCCTACGACCACATCAACTGGTTTCGGGTGCCTTCGCGCTTTGATGGCGAAATCCTGCATATCAGCCTCAAGACTCGCGAAAAGCAAGCATGGTTTGCCTATTTCGAACCCTACAGCCGTGAGCGCCACGACTGGCTGATCGAGCAGGCCCTGAGCCGCGCCGGCACCCAGCTGCTGGCCACCGGCAAAAGTGTCGAAGGTCGTGATATCCAGCTGCTGCGGCGCGGCAAGGGCGGTGAAGGCCGGCGCAATATCTGGATCATCGCCCAGCAGCACCCCGGCGAGCACATGGCCGAATGGTTTATGGAAGGCATCATCGAGCGCCTGCAACAGGATGGCGATGCGCAACTGAAAAAACTGCTGAAGGTCGCCGACCTTTACCTGGTGCCCAACATGAACCCGGACGGTGCCTTCCATGGCCACCTGCGCACCAACGCCATGGGTCAGGACCTCAATCGCGCCTGGCAGAACGCCAGCCAGGAGATCAGCCCCGAAGTGCTGTTCGTGCAGCAGCAGATGGAAAAGTACGGCGTGGACCTGTTCCTCGACATCCACGGCGATGAGGCAATCCCCTACGTGTTCACCGCTGGCTGCGAAGGCAACCCCGGCTATACGCCGCGCATCGAACGGCTGGAAAAACAGTTCCGCGGCCACTTGAGTTCACTGACCCGCGACTTCCAGACCACCCACGGCTACACCCGCGATTTGCCGGGCGAAGCCAACATGACCCTGGCCTGCAACGCCGTGGGCCAGAAGTACGATTGCCTGTCGCTGACCCTGGAAATGCCGTTCAAGGACAACAACGACGCCCCCAACCCCCACACCGGCTGGTCGGGCAAACGCTCGATGCAACTGGGCAAGGATGTGTTGAGCAGCGTCGCCGATATCGTCAACGTCCTGCGCTAGTGTTTGCTGCCGGTCATGCTTTGCAGCACGCCATCGCGGCGGATCAACCCATGGAACAACGCCGCCGCCAGGTGCAACAGCACCGTCAAAAACAACAAATAGGCAAGGTACCCATGGGCCTTTCGCAATAGCGCAAACAATGGCGCATTAGCCCCCACCAGTGCGGGCAACTGCACCGAACTGCTGAGCATCACCGGGTCCCCTGCGGCTGAAATCATCGCCCAGCCCAGCAGCGGCAACACCAGCATCAAGCCATACAACACCAGATGCGACGCCTTGGCCGCCAGCACTTGCCACACCGGCAAGTCAGCGGGCAATGGCGGTTGGCGCGTGGAAAAACGCACCACCAGCCGCACGATCACCAGCGCCAGGATCGCAACCCCCAACGGCTTGTGCAGGTGGATCAGCCACTCATGCCGCTCGGAAACAGACGCCGCCAACCCAGCGCCGATAAACAGCATGGCAATCACCATCAGCGCCATCAGCCAGTGCAGCAGGCGCGCCAACGGGGCGAAAAACCGGGGTTGAGCATTCATGGCTTCGACTCCTGAGGGGCACTCTTCTGAAGACCAGTGTGCAACGGGCCGACTTCACCGGCGCGGCGCAGGTAGGAACTGGCGTATGCGGCCGAGCGCGCAGCCAGCAGTGGGTCATTGGAGGCTTCGATACCACTGGGCAAAATCAACGGATCGAAATTGATATCACGGCAATCGCCCTCGGCCTGCGGCTGACTGCTTTGCAGCACCAGGGTCCCGGCGTTGAGCACCTTGTGGTCACCGGTCCACGGTTTGCTGGCATCGTCCAGCGGGTCGCCGGGGTTGGCCAGGGTCATGTTCAGTTGCCAGCGCAACGGCCCGGCCGCCAGGCGCTGCACCAGGTCTTTTTCGAGGAAATCACCACCAGCCGGGGCACTCTCGCCCGCGACATCCAAGCTCTGTGGCACAACGCCCCAACGCACGGCCTGGCGCTTGCCATCGGCGCCCACCAGGTAGAACGCGTTGATGCCGTTATAGGTTTCGGTCGCATAGCTGGCCGACGGCTTGGCCGTCTTGACCCACGCCAGAAACGCCGCTGTTTCGGGGTGCGCCGCAAAAAACGCGGGCATCGCCGCCGGGTTCGGCTTGCCGGTAGCCGGGTCTGGCGCACCGGCCTTGAGCAAACCGTAGAACGCTTCAGGCGTGCCCACCGGGAACACCGGCATGCTGTTCATCCCCGTGCGCCATTGCTGGCCATTGGCCTGGCTGAACTGCAGGGCAAAGCTGCGGATCGGCACACTGCTGTCCGGTGCATAGGGGTTGCCGCTGGGCAGCGCAAACCGGCCGATCACGGGCGTCTTGGCCGCGCTGAACACCTGGGCACTGGAGTAGGAACGGGCTTCGCTGCTGCTCTCGAAATACCCGGCCACGCACACGCCCTTGGCATGGTTGCGGCGAAAGCCTGGGTGTACGCCGTTGTTGGTTTCCAGGGCGTTGACCAGGGTTTTCGGGCGCAGCCGTTGTGGGTCGAGGGTGCCGTTGACGTAGGCAAAGGCCCCCGCCACAACCGCAACAACGGCGCCGATACCCACTAGCCGCGCGATCAGGCTCGCGGTGCTTAACGGGGGACGGGGCGGTGATGAGTGATCTACCATGCAGGAACTCCAGGGCCATAGGCCTTAGGGGGTGAAACATAAGGTCGGAGCATTGAGACGAACGCCATTGCGCTCTATTCCCTGGCCTGCGATTTATTTTCCCAGGCCGGGAATAACCTTCAACGCCGCACGTCTCCCTAGTCCCAGCGTAGTGAACAGCCCAATTGCCATGCATGAACTCGACGAACCGTTACGTGAACTCATCCCCAGGCTGCGGCGCTTTGCCGTGTCCCTGACCCGTAACGCCAGCAGCGCCGACGACCTGGTGCAAGCGACCCTGGAACGGGCGCTCACCCGCTGGGCCGACAAACGCCAGGAAGGCGACCTGCGCGCCTGGCTGTTTTCGATCCTCTACCGCCAGTTCCTCGACGCCCATCGCCGCACCCGGCGTTATGCGCGCATGCTGGAATTCTTTACCGGCCGCGACGATGCACAACCCTCGGTGGAACGCACGGTGATCGCTCAATCCACCCTGCGAGCCTTCGATCAACTCAATACCGAACAGCGTGCGCTGCTGCTGTGGGTGTCGGTCGAAGGCTTGAGCTACAAGGAAGTGGCCGAAATCCTGGAGGTGCCCGTGGGCACCGTGATGTCACGCCTGTCCCGCGCGCGCCAAGCCCTGCGTCAACTCAGCGATGGCGAAATTGCCAGCCCTTCCCTGCGGATACTCAAATGATCAGTCTGCCCCCCAGCGAACGCGATTTGCATGCCTACGTCGATCACCAACTCCTGGAGAGCGATCGCCGTGTCCTTGAAACCTGGCTGGCGGCCCACCCGGACGTCGCAGCCCAGGTCCACGCCTGGCAACAAGACGCGCAATTGCTGCGCGCCGCGTTGAGCGGTGCCTTGCAACACCCCGTCAACCCGGACCTGGACCCGGCGCTGATCCGCCAGCGCATCAAACACCAATCGCGCCGTCATTTCGCCACGGCGGCGGTGCTGTTGATTGCCGTCAGCCTCGGCGGCCTGGGTGGCTGGCATGCCCGCGAAGCCACGCAGGCGCCGCTGCTGCCGATGGCCGACGCGATGCAAGCGTACCGCCTGTTTGCCCAGGACGGCATCATGCCCGCCGACTATCAGGCACAAGGTGGCGGCAATATGCAGGCCTGGCTCGACCGCTACTTCAACCAGGCCCACCGCCTGCCGGACTTGAGCGCCGCCGGCTTCACGCCAGTCAGCGGGCGTTTGCTCACCACCGACCAGGGTGCGGCGGCAATGGTGCTGTATGAAGATCAACAAGGTCGGCGCATCAGCTTTTATATCCGCCCACCAGGCCCGGATAATGGTTTTCTGCCCCGAGGCAGCCGCAGTGCCGACGGTTTGCGCGCCCAATACTGGTCCGGTGCCGGCTACAACTACGCGATGGTCAGCCCCGAAAACCAGCCTGCCACTGCGCTGCTGAGCTTTTAGAAACCCACGTCCAGCACCACGTTGTCGATATAGGTGCCTGCCGGTGGGGTGGTCTGGTCGGAGTAGATCCTGGCGTTGTAGTTGTACACCTGGCTGCCCACGCCCGTGCCGGTGCCCAGGCCATTGCCAGGGTTGATCTCGGCGGTCGAACTGTCGCGCCGCGCCGCGCCCACGCTGCCCCACCGGGTGGTGCCGGCGCTCTTGAAGATATCGTAGGCCAGGTAATTGCTGCCCGAGATCATCCGCCGTCGCCCACCCACGCCCACCGCGTTCTGGCCGTCGCTCATGCCCACCGTGTAGGTGCTGCCCTTGGTGCACGAGACACTCGCTTGGCCGGTCACGGTGGCAAAGCCACTGATCACCGGGGCGCTGCCAAAACTGATGGCTGGCGCGGTGATCTGGCAGTCATTGGTCACCGTCATCGTCACGGTGAGCGTACGGGTCTGGGGCGTCAGGTTCTTATCGCGCAACACACACAATGTGCCCACCCCCAGGCCCACGCAGTAGTCCCACGACCAGGCCAGGTTCAAGACTTCGGTATAAACCCCCGCTGCCACGTTACTGCCGGTGATGCTGCCCAGGTACAGCGGCAACGACTTATTGCCCGGCCCGGTCAACAGCCCGGCGGCGGTGGCAAGGCCATTGGGCCCGAAGTCGAACAGGGTGTTACGGGCAATGGGATAGCTGGAGGTGTTATTACCGTAGACCGTGTAGCGGATCACATCGCCAGTGGGGCCGACCATCCCCGCCGTCAGCGAAGAAATGGTCAGGTAAAAGTGATCGCTGGTGCCCAGGGCGATCAACGATTGCCCGCAGCTCAGCCCGCCGTTCAAGGTCGAACTGCCTTGGGAGGTGGTGTTCACCGTCACCGAACTGACCGAGCCAAACCCCGCCGGGGCCGTTGCCGCCACGCCACACACCGCCAGTGCCTGGCTCGACATGCCCACGCCTGCAACGGTCAACACCCCGCCTAGCCATCCCTTGCCCCTCACCCGCTCCCTCCTGGCTCAAGCCCTCATTGGCACACCAACGGCCCGATCAAAGGCACGTCCTGTTGCTGCTCATCGATATCGAATGTCGCCTGGCACGTACGCCCTTCGCCCAGGGTCACCTGCAAGGTGTTATGGGCTGCCAGATTGTCCAGGTACACCAGGCCATCCCAGCCCACCACGGCCTGCTGGCCGCTTTGCTCATGCACCACCAGGCTGCCCAGGGCCAGTTCCTGGTGCTGGCTGTCCACCAACGTGACGCTGGCAGCCAGCACCCGGCGCAGCGGGAATTCCAGCAGGTAGCCACTGCCCCGTCGCACCGACACCCGTTGCTCCACGTTCTGGCTCTGGATATTGGGCGGCAGGTTGAGCGGGTCGATTTCATACTTGGCGCGGTAGTAAGCGCTGCTCCACGGCACCAGCAATTTGCCATTGCGGTCGGTCTGGCCCACCAACTGGTTTTCGTAGCGCACCGGGATCCCGGCAAAACCCTGGGTACTCACCACCACAAAGGCATCGTTGATGCGGTTGGCGGCAAAGGTATCGCCGCCCATCCACACCAACGAACCGCTGGCATCGGCCCAGCGGGTCTGGGCATCGCTGCTGCCGTATACACCGGCTTGCAATTGCACCGATTGCAGGCGCCAGGTCAGGTCGGCCTGGCGGTAGGTGGGCCCATCACCCTGGGCATAGCCGAGGGTGTAGCCCACCCCGCCCTCGCTGGGCACCGCACTGCTGTAGTTGACGCGCTGGCGACTGGCGCCGTCCTTGCTGCGTTCGCTGCTCAGGGCCAGGCTGCCATTGAGGTCGAACGGGATCACCAGTTGCGCCTGCACGGCCCAGTTGCTGTCGCCGATCTCACGGTTGGCCGACAGGTAAAAACTGGTGTTATGCCACAGCGGCTTGCTCCAGCTCAGGTTGAGCAGGCGTGTGCGCGAGTCGTCCGCGGCCTGCACGTCGAAATAGCCCAGGCCCAGGCTGCCGAAGCGCTCCAGGTTGAGGCTCAGGGTCACCTGTTCGCTGCGCTTGCTCAGGCTGGCGTAAGGGGTGTCCACCAGGGTCAGGTCGGCGTATTCGTCGCGCCGCTCCACCCGCTGGTACGACAGGCTGTAGCGCGTGCTGTTGTATTGATAACCCAGGCTCAATTGCTGGCCGGTGCGGCCCTCGAACTGACTTTGGCTGAGCGCACTGTTGAGCACGCCGAAATTGCCCAGCCGCAGGTTGCCGCCCAACCCGCCCAGGGTCAGGTTACTGGCGGCTTCGGCATGGCTTTCCAGGGTCAGGTTGTCGGAATAGCCATACCGAAAGGTGCCGCTGGCCGCTCCCGGCCCGTAGGCGAAATCGCGCAGGGTGTAATCCCGGCGCAAGGTCCCGGCGGCTACCGAGAAATCCGTCAGGCCTTGTTGCAACAAGGTGCTGGTGACGTAGAACGGCACCGTGGTCGACACCTGGCGGCCCAGGGCATCGGTGGTCACCACCACCGCCTCCCCCGCCCCGTTGATAAACGGCACGTTGGTCAGGGTGTAGGGCCCCGGTTGCAGCAGTGCGCTTTCGGATTTATAGCCGTTGATAAACAGGTCCACCGACGACGGTACCGCCGCCTCGCCAGCAAATTGCGGCAAGGGGTAGGTCACCAGGTCCGGGCGTACGGCAAAGTCCCGCGACAGTTGCACCCCACCCAGGCGCACCGAACTGCTCCAGGGCAACGCGCCGCTGATCACGTCACCGGCCTCGTAGGTGAGCATTCGCTCATCGTCCGAGAAGCGCCAGGTGGTGTCGTAACGCCGATAGCCATTGTTGAGGGTGCTGTTGCTGATGCCGCCGGCCAGGGTCTGACGGTACTGCCCGGTATTGGACAGGGTGCCCCAGCTATCAAAGAACCGCAGTTCGTTCCAGGCGGCGAGGTAGCTGCCGCCCTCGTCCGTGTCGTTGAAGTACAGGTCATAGTTGAGCAAGGCACCAAAGCTGCTCATGGACTGGCTGCGCGGGTAGGCGTTGCGGTTACCGATGAACTGCGCCTGCAACCACGATGGCGGCACGTCCAGCAGCAGGCGCTGGCCGTTGCTGTCGTAGTCGCTGTGCAGGCCGGGGACCTTGTCCAGGGCGATGCTGCCGGTGGGTTCACCGGGCAGTTTCATGCCCACGTCCTGCAAGGCGCTGGCCGGCACGTAGAGTTGCCCGGCGCGTTGATCCACCGCAATGACGCGGCCGGTGTCCATCTGGTTGACCACCAGTTCCAGAAACAACTGTGCATCGGCGACAGCCTCCATACTGCTTGGCGGCGGCGGCAGGTCGCCAGCCACGCCTGGCGGCGCAAACAGCGCACCCCACAGCCCGCTCACCACTGCCACCGACGACCACAGACAACGAGCCCGACCACGACTCACCATGGCGTTGTGTCCTTCAATGGACATCTCCATCCTGTTGAACCAGAGGCTCAGCCTGTCCCGCTGCAAACCCCGTTACCGCTTCGGCGCAAGGTTCTCCAACTGCGCTGCGCCGTTGATTCGCACCTGCAAGGGCTGGTCGGCCGACAACGTATCCGGCACCGGCCAGCGCATGGTCGCGCCCGGCAGCACGTAGCCCAGCAGGCCATCCACCAGGGGGCGTGTCTGGCCGCCCTGTTTGAACGAGGCATCGGTCAGGCGCGCATGCACGGCGCCCTGGTTGCGCACTTCGATGTAATTGCGCCCGGCCACTGTGACCTTGTGCCAGCTCAGGTCCGGCTTGCCAGCACCTTTGGGGTCACGCTGACGCGTGGCGTCTTCCTTGCTCCACAGGCCCGTGCCATAGGCGAACAACGGCACCGAATAGCGCATCTGAAAGCGAATCGCCGCTGCCGTGGTCTTGCCTTCCGGCGGTGCGGGCAACTGCATGGGCGATGGGATTTCATCGATGATGATGCGGTAGGCCAGTTCCTGGCCCGGCGGTACTTCGCGGGTGCGGGTCAGGCGCACCAGTTGCTTCTGGCCCGGTTCGATCCTGGCCACCGGCGGGCTGCCAACGACGTCGCGCTGGTTCTGGTACTGCTCGTCAAACCCGCTCTGGCTCCAGGCAAATACCCGCACCTGCAGGTTGGCCGTCTCGGTGCCACGGTTTTCCAGCCAGAGCGCGCTGGCCTGTTGGTCGGCCTCCAGCACCGGATCGATCGGCCAGATCAGCACCGAGCTGGCGGCCTGCACAAGCCCGGCCGTGCACAGGGCACCCAAGGCAACACCCGCGGCCCACAACCGCCGGGAAGGTGAACGCATAAAACCACTCCTTATACCGATAGCCCTACCACGACAATTGCACCTGCAACGTGTCGCTGTACGTCCCCCCAGGCTGATTGCCCGGTAATTGCACCCGCCCGTAGATCGGCAGGCTGATGTTGTTGGCATTGGTGTAGGCCACGGCGACGCTCTGACTGATCCCCAGGCTCTGGCTGAACGCTGCATCGCGAAACAACTGGTAAGCCACCCGCGCACTGCCGGAGTTGAGCTGCAAGTTGCGCCCGGCACTGCTATGCAACCCGCCATCGACGCTCATGTTCAGCGTCACCCCCGGCGTGCATTGCAGCGTCACGCCGCCGGTCAGCGCAGCGGTCACCGTACTGGTGGCCAGCGCCGAATAACTGCCGTACGCCAACGCGCCATAGTTGCTGCCACCGCCCACCACCAGGCAGCCCGGCGTGATGGTGGCGCTCACCTGGAAGCTCTGGCTGGGCAACGCCGATAACGGCAGGGGCAGCGCCAGCCCGCAGGCCAGCAACGCACTGCGCCACATCACTAGAACGTCAGTTCCACGGCCACGGTGTCGGTGTAGTTGCCTGCCGGCAGCCCCGCCTTGCCCACTGCCCGGCCGTAGAGGTTGACGGTCTGTGCCACACCGGTACTGGTGGCAAGGGTGATCACGCCATCGATGGCCAGCAGCGCGGAGTGCCCGCTGTCGGTGTAGAAGTCATAGGGCACGAAATTGCCCTGCCCGTCGGCCAACGCGCGGGTACCACCGGCGGAGGCATTGTCATGGGCCCCGGCACGTACTTTGATGGTCGGCGTGGTCCCTGCCGAGCACAGCACCGACAGCGCCCCGCCCGTGCCGGTACCGCCGAGCAGTTGGGCGTCGGCATTGGTGAACAGGCTGTTGGTGGTACCGAAGTTCAGGCTACCGAAGTTCAGCCCGGTGGCTGCCCCGGAGCCGTTGACCTGGCAACTGGCAATCAGCGTCAGGCTGGAGGTGATCTGCCCCGTCACCGTGGTGGCGGCGTTGGCACTGGAGGCCATCGCCAGGCCTAGGGCACAAATGCCTAATCGAGCTACAAGTACATGCATGATATCCATCCTCATGGTTTACCAATCCAGAGTCACCGTCAGGGTGTCTGTGTAGATGCCGGCCGGTAAGGCCCTGGTATTCGCCACCACCGAGCCGAATACCGGGATCGGTATCTGGGTGCCCCTGGTCACGACGAAATTGCGTTGCTGGCCGATGCTGTAGGCGCTCTGCCCCAAAGGGTCTGCCGACAGCCGGTAGGGTATGGTCTGGCGGCCATTGCTCAGGCGCCGGGTGCTTCCGTCGCCGTGGGCACCGCCATCGATGGTCACGGTGAAACTGCTGACCAGCGACGGGTTGCAGGACACCGACAACGGCGCCTTGTCACCATCGGTCACACCAGCGGCCAGGGGGCTGTCCCAGGTCGGGCCGGCACTGCCGAAGTCCAGCATCGCCGTGCCGCCGGTGGGGCTGACAGGTGCTGTGTCCACGCCTTTGCTCACCTCGCAACTGGCGGTGATCACCAGCCGTGCGTGGATCTGCCCGGTGGCGGCAGCTGCCTGCGCATCATCAGCCAGCAGCAGCAGGCCACCCATGGCCACCAGGGCCAGGCCACGGCTCACCATGTGACCGTGACCTTGAGCAGGTCCGAATAACGACCGACGGCGGGAATGTCCTTGAGCGGTTCGATGCGCCCGTAGAGCGGCAGGTCGACGCTGCCGGAGTCCGGCACCCGGCCACTGAGGGGCACATCCACCGGCAGAGGAATACGCCGCGCGGCATCGGCGTAAATGCGATAGGGAATGGGTTTGCCCGAAGGGGTGGCGCTCAGGTAACGCACGTCGCCGGTGCCGCCATGCAGGCCGCCGTCGACGCGCATCTGGTAAGGCGTGTCGGGGTTGCACTCCAGGCGCGGCTGGCGCTGACTGATCAGCGCCGCACTCAGGGGCCCGGCCGGGTCATCCAGACGCGGCCCGCTGCCAAAATCCAATACGCCAAGTTGCTCGATGCCAGCTTCGCGGGTGGTGCCCACCAGCTGACAGCCCCGCTGCACGTCGATACGCACCTCCACTTGGAGTTGCGCACCATAAGCCGTGTTGCAGAGCATCGCGCCCATGACTGCCAGTACTGCCGTTCCCTTCACTGCCCCAAATCCTTGTACAGGGGTGACTGCTGTGTAGGAGGTTAGTCACTCAACGAGAAACTGCCAGTCTGGACAGGATTTCCTGCGCGCCATGCTTTTTTGAGATAGCTGGTGTGCCGCTTCTCTATTGGTCAAACCGCCACGAGCGCCCTAAAGTGAGCGACCACCGCCCTACAGAGTGATTTGCCTTGGCTGCGCGCTCCCTGATTCGTCGTCTACTCGGTAAAAAACCCGACACACTCGACGCCTCTGCCATCCCGTCTTTCTTTCAGCAAAAAGCCGCACAACAGGGCTATACCCTCAGCGCCGGGCAGACCCAAGCCATCACCGCCCTGGCCCGCGAAACCCAGCACCTGAGCGCCGGCCTTCCCACCCGCAGCCTGTACCTGCACGGGCCGGTGGGGCGCGGCAAAAGCTGGCTGCTGGACGGTTTTTTCCAGGCGTTGCCGATTGCCGACAAACAGCGTGTGCACTTCCACGATTTTTTTGCGCGTTTGCACCAAGGGATGTTCCAGCACCAGGGTCAGGACGATGCACTGGCAGTGACCCTGGATGAGCTGCTGGCTGGTTGCCAGGTGCTGTGCTTCGACGAATTCCACGTCCACGACATCGGCGATGCCATGCTCATCAGCCGCTTGTTCAAGGCCTTGTTCGAACGCGGCATCTGGGTGCTGGTCACCTCCAACTACGCGCCCGAAGGGCTGCTGCCCAACCCGCTGTACCACCAACGCTTCAAGCCGGTGATCGACCTGATTGCCGCGCGCATGCAAGTGCTGGAGGTCAGCTCGCCCCAAGACTTTCGCAGCCTGCCCCAGGCCCAAAGTACCCAGCGCTTTACCAGCGGCCACTACGTTTGGCCGGGCACCGCCAGCCAGCGGGAAATGCTTGACCTTCCGGCAGCAGACTGCCCGCCACAGCCGCTGATCGTCGGTAACCGCCAGTTACGCTGCCGCAGCGAGCAGGGCCGCACCATCGCCTTCACCTTCAACGACCTTTGCGAACAACTGACCGCGGTGATGGACTACCTGTTGCTGTGCCAGGACTTCGACCTCTGGATCATCGATGGCCTGCCGCACCTGGCCGACTGCCCGATTGCCGTTCAGCAGCGCTTCATCAACCTGGTGGACGTGCTCTACGACAAGGACAAGCAGCTGATCCTGATCGGCCCAGGCCCCCTGGCCGAATCCCTGGCGGGCCAGGCCATCGATCTGGCGCGCACTGCCAGCCGCCTGGGTCAATTAGGGCAGGTGAACGCGCAAGCGCTGCCCGACCCGCTATCATGAGCGGCTTTTACGCCTCCATTGCCCAGAGACCGCGCCGTTCATGCATACCCTCGCCCAACTCAAGGCCGGCCAACTGGCCGGTATCACGCGCCTGGACCTGTCCTGCGGGCTGACCGAATTCCCCCAGGAAATCTTCGAACTGGCCGACTCCCTGGAAATCCTCAACCTCAGCGGCAACGCCCTGAGCAGCCTGCCCGACGACCTGCACCGCCTGCCCCACCTGCGTGTGCTGTTCTGCTCGGACAACCGGTTTACCGCACTGCCCGAATGCCTGGGCCAGTGCGCCAAACTGAGCATGATCGGCTTCAAGGCCAACCAGATCAGCTACGTACCCGCCGCCGCCCTTCCACCGCTGCTGCGTTGGCTGATCCTCACCGACAACCAGATCAACCACCTGCCGGATGAACTGGGCCAAAGGCCGCTGCTGCAAAAATTCATGCTGGCCGGCAACCACTTGACCCATCTGCCGGAAAGCCTGGCCAACTGCCATAACCTCGAACTGCTGCGGATCGCCTCCAACCGCTTCACCCACTTGCCACACTGGCTGCTGGCGTTGCCGAGCCTGACCTGGCTGGCCTACGCGGGTAACCCGGTGGAAATGGCGGTTGATGTACGGGCGGACGAAACGACCCGTGAGATCCCATGGTCCGAGCTGGAACTGGCCGAGGTACTGGGCGAAGGCGCCTCGGGGGTCATTCACCAGGCGCTGTGGAAACCGGCGGGAAAACCCGTGGCCGTCAAACTCTACAAAGGCACCATCACCAGTGACGGCTCGCCGCTGCACGAAATGCAGGCCTGTATCGCGGCCGGACGGCACCCCAACCTGATCAAGGTGGAAGGTCGCGTCGTGGGCCACCCCGACGGGCAGGCCGCGCTGGTCATGGACCTGATAGACCCGAGCTACCGCAACCTCGCGGCCCTGCCGAGCCTGGCCTCGTGCAGCCGCGACGTCTACGAGCCCGGTACCCGTTTCAACCTGAAGGTGGCGCTGCGTATGGCACGGGGCATCGCGTCGGCGGCGGCACATTTGCACCGGCACGGCATCACCCATGGCGACCTGTATGGCCACAATATTTTGTGGAATGAAGACGGGGATTGCCTGCTGGGAGATTTTGGCGCGGCGTCGTTCCATGCCACGGCGGACACCTTGGAGACCCGGGCATTGCAGCGCATTGAGGTGCGGGCGTTTGGGGTGTTGCTGGGGGAGTTGTTGGAGCGGGTTGAGGGGCAAGCAAGTGAGGAGCTGCTAGCGTTGCGCGACAGCTGCTGCCAGCCGGATGTGTTGGCGCGGCCGGGTTTCGACGAAATTGAAGCCGTACTCAACTCCCACCAACACCACTAAACCCATGTGGGAGGGAGCTTGCTCCCGATAGCAATGTGTCAGTCAATGTAGATATCGACTGTTACACCGCTATCGGGAGCAAGCCCCCTCCCACATTTGGACTGTGTTCCTTCAGCCAGGAATCAGCCAGCCAACCCAACGAACATATCCTGCACGTCATCATGGTTGTCCAGCCCTTCCAGGAAGGCTTCAACCTCGGCCATCTGCTCATCGGTCAAGCCGCTCACCGGGTTCTTGGCGATGTAACCCAGCTTGGCCGACAGCACGGTGAAGCCTTGCTCCGGCAGCGCTTTCTGTACCGCGTCCAGGTCGCTGGTCTCGGTGATGAACAGGGTGCTGCCTTCTTCTTCGCCGTCTTCGAAATCCTGGGCGCCCGCTTCGATAGCGGCCATTTCCGGATCTGCATCCGGGGTATCCGGCGAGGCTTCGATCAGGCCGACGTGGTTGAAGTCCCAGGCCACGGAGCCGGAGGCACCCAGTTGACCCTTGCGGAACGCCACGCGGATTTCCGCTACGGTGCGGTTGATGTTGTCGGTCACGCACTCGACGATCAGCGGCACCTGGTGCGGCGCGAAGCCTTCGTAGGTCACGCGGTGGTACTGCACGGTTTCACCCAAGAGGCCCGCACCTTTCTTGATGGCGCGCTCCAGGGTCTCCTTGGGCATCGAGGCCTTTTTGGCCTGCTCCACCACCAGACGCAAGTGGGCGTTGGTCGCGGTGTCGGCACCGTTGCGGGCAGCGATGGTGATTTCTTTCACCAGCTTGCCGAAGATCTTACCCTTGGCATTGGATGCCGCTTCTTTATGTTTGACTTTCCACTGTGCGCCCATGACTCACTCTCTTCCTGTCCATCGCGCCCAAACGTCTACTGGCCGGCGCTTTGGGGGCAGAGTTTATAGGGCAAAAACACAACGTTCCACCAAAAATCCGTCAGGGCGCCAACTCGAAAAACGCCTGGATCAGCCGTAATGAACGGCGCCGTTCCAGGCAACCCAGCATGTGCCGGTTGACCAGGCCATCCCCTTGCAAAGCGATCGCCTGCACCCTGGGGTCGGGGCTGACCTCAATGGACGACACCACCCCAACCCCCAGTTCGGCGGCGACGGCTTCGGTCACCGCCTCGCGGCTGTCCAGTTCCAGCAACACCTTGGGCTGCACGCCCGCGGCCTCACAGGCCTGATCAAATGTACGGCGCGTGATGGAACCGGGCTCACGCAGCACCATGATCTGTTCGTGCAGTTGCGCCAGGTGAATGCCGTCAGGCTGAGTGGCAAAGGCATGGCCGGCGGGCACCAGCGCGCAGATCCGCGACTGGCTCAACGCCTTCAGATACAGGCCATTGCGCGGTTCCACCTCAGTCAGCACCGCCACATCCGCATGTTCGGACAACAACGCCGCCAAGGTGTCCTGGGCGTTGCCCAGGCGCAGGTTGACGGTGATGCCGGGGTAACGCGCCCGCAGGCTGGCGATCATCGGCATCACCAGGTGCGGCCCATCCGCCGCCACTTCCAGGCGCCCGGTGAGCAACTGACGGTTGGCTTCGAGCAGGGCCTGCGCCTCATCCACCAAGCCAAAGATGGCACGGGTGATCGCCGCCAGCCGTGCACCCTCCTCGGTCACCTCCACGCGTCGCGCGGTGCGCCGCAGCAGGGGGATCTGGTAGTACTCCTCCAGCGCCTTGATATGCCCGGTCACCGCCGGCTGGCTGATAAACAGCCGCGCTGCAGCACGGGTAAAACTGCCCTCACGGGCCACGGCATCGAATGCACGCAGTTGGAACAGGTTCATAGCTATCGGCCTCACTGATGGCTCGCATAACAACAAACAATTTGATTGATAACAAGCCAAACTGCAATTTAGGCGTCGTAGATTCAGCCCAGTTTCACGAGGATTTGAAATGACCGCGCCTATCCTGCTCACGCCCGGCCCCCTGACCACCTCCGCCCGCACCCGCCAGGCGATGCTAGTGGATTGGGGCTCCTGGGACGAGCGCTTCAACCAACTCACCGCCAGCGTCTGCGAGCAGTTGCTGGCGATCATCAATGGCAGCGCCAGCCACCATTGCGTACCGTTGCAAGGCAGCGGCACCTTTGCCGTCGAAGCCGCCATCGGCACCCTGGTCCCGCGTGACGGCAAAGTACTGGTGTTGATCAACGGCGCCTACGGCAAGCGCCTGGCGATGATCTGTAAAGTGCTCGGTCGCGGCTTCAGCACCTTTGAAACCGCCGAGGACCAACCCACCACCGCCGCCGACGTCGACCACCTGCTGCGCGCCGACAGCGCCATCACCCACGTTGCGTTGATCCACTGCGAAACCAGCACTGGCATCCTCAACCCGTTGCCGCAAATCGCCGATGTGGTCAAACACCACGGCAAGCGCTTGATCATCGATGCCATGAGTTCGTTCGGCGCATTGCCCATCGATGCCCGTGAAGTGCCGTTCGATGCCCTCATCGCCGCCTCCGGCAAATGCCTGGAGGGCGTGCCCGGCATGGGTTTCGTCTTCGCCAGCACGCAAGCGCTGGCCGCAGCCCAGGGCAATTGCCACTCCCTGGCGCTGGACCTGTTCGAGCAGCACGCCTACATGACCAAGACCGGCCAGTGGCGTTTTACCCCGCCCACCCATGTGGTGGCCGCGCTGCATGAAGCGCTGCAGCAATACGCCGAAGAAGGCGGCCTGCGCGCACGGTATCAACGCTACGCCGGCAATTGCCAGGCGCTACTGGACGGCATGACCGAACTGGGCCTGCGCAGCTTCCTGCCAGCGGCGATCCAGGCGCCGATCATCGTCACTTTCCATGCGCCCCAACACCCGCGCTACCAGTTCAAGGACTTCTACGAACGGGTCAAGGCCCGGGGTTTCATCCTGTATCCCGGCAAATTGACCCAGGTGGAAACCTTTCGCGTGGGCTGCATCGGCCATGTCGACACCCCCGACATGCACGCCGCCGTCGCCGCCATCGCCGAGGCACTGCACGCCATGGGCATCACCCTTTCTTCTATTGGATCGCACGCATGAACTACCACAACCCCAACACCCTCCAGGCCGTGATTCTCGATTGGGCTGGCACCGTCGTCGACTTCGGCTCCTTTGCGCCCACCCAGATCTTCGTCGAGGCCTTTGCCGAGTTCGGCGTGCAGGTTTCCATCGAAGAAGCCCGGGGCCCAATGGGCATGGGCAAATGGGACCATATCCGCACCCTGTGCAATCAGCCCAGCGTGGCCGAGCGCTATCGCCAGGTTTTTGGACGTACGCCCACCGACGATGACGTCACCGCCCTTTACCAGCGCTTCATGCCGCTGCAGATCGAGAAGATCGCCGAGCATTCGGCGCTGATACCCGGCGCCCTCGACACCATCGCCCGGCTGCGCCTGCAAGGCCTCAAGATCGGCTCCTGCTCCGGCTACCCCAAGCAGGTGATGGACAAGGTCGTGGCCTTGGCCGCCACCAACGGCTACTACGCCGACCATGTGGTGGCCACCGACGAAGTGCCCAACGGCCGCCCCTGGCCGGCCCAGGCCCTGGCCAACGTGATTGCCCTGGGCATTGATGATGTAGCGGCCTGCGTGAAGGTCGACGACACAGTGCCAGGCATCCTTGAAGGCCGTCGCGCCGGTATGTGGACCGTGGCCCTGACCTGCTCCGGCAATGCCCTGGGCCTGACCTACGAGCAGTTCCGCGCCCTGGACGCCGTCACCCTGGCCAGTGAGCGCCAGCGCATCAAGGCGATGTTCGCTGGCGCACGCCCCCACTACCTGATCGACACCATTACTGACCTGCCAGCGGTGATCGCCGATATCAACGCGCGACTGATCCTTGGCGAAATGCCCCAGCGCCACTGATAGAGGTCAAGACAAGCGCACTTACGCCAGGCAAAGCGCTCAAAACCGGCATACAGTTACAGCACTCCATCACCCAAGAATGGAGGTTTGCCCTGATGAGTGAGGAACCCAGCGATGCCGTGGAAGAACTCCGATACGCGTTACAGCACCATGTCGATTGCGTTGCATTGGTTGATGGTGGTGCTACTGGCGGTGGTCTACGCCTGCATTGAGCTACGCGGCCAGTTTCCCAAAGGCAGTGGCGCGCGAACGTTGATCGTGGAGATGCACTTCATGTTCGGCCTTACGGTATTCGTGCTGGTGTGGCTGCGCCTGTTTGCCCGCAGCCTGGGGGTGGCGCCGAAGATCGTGCCGGCACCGCCGCAATGGCAAAGCCTGCTGGCCACGCTGATGCATGTGGCGCTGTATGCGTTGATGATCGGCATGCCGATTGCCGGTTGGCTGATCGTCAGTGCCGAGGGGCATTCGGTGATGTTCTATGGCATGGAGTTGCCGCCGTTGATCGCCGAAAACAAAGCGTTAGCCAAGCAGATCGAGGGTTGGCATGTGTGGTTTGGCAAGGTGGGGTATTGGTTGATTGGGCTGCATGCGTTGGCGGGGATCTTTCATCACTATGTGATGCGCGATAACACGGCGTTGCGCATGATGCCGGGTAAACGGGCTAACCCTTGAACCCTCGGCGACCTTGCAGGCCGCCGGTGTGGATGAAGATCAGGCGAGTGCCGGGGGCAAAGCGCCCGGCCTCGATCTGGTGCTTCAGGGCCAGCAATGCCTTGGCGGTATAGAGCGGTTCCAGCGGCAAGCCGCAGGCCTGCTCCGTCGCCTCGATAAAGCTGAGCAACTGCGGGTCGACCTTGGCAAATCCCCCTCGGCTGGCGTCCAACAGTTCATAACGTCCCTGCACGATGGCATCCACGTTCTGCGCCACGCCGTGGCCATCCGGCACGGCCATGGCGCCATACACAGGGTGCGCGCCCGCCTCCGCCAACACCAGCCCCGCCAGTGTGGTGCCCGTCCCTGCCGCCAGCCACCAAGCGTCATAGTCGGCCCAGCCCAATGCAGGCAGCTGCGCCTTCGCCTGTTCCACCAGCACGCCACACCCCACGGCGCCCGCCAACCCACCACCGCCTTCGGGCACGGGATGCAAATCGGGGTATTGCTCAAGCCAGGGCAACCAGAAACCCGCTTCATGCCGCGCACGATAGCCGCCATAACCTAGCCAATGCAGCTGCATGCCGAACGCTTTCAGGTCGTGGAGGGTGGGGTTGTCTTGGGGATGACCGCGCAACAGGCCAACCGTGGGGAAATCAAAGCGTTTCCCCGCCGCCGCCAACGCATGCAGGTGATTGGAGTACGCACCGCCCAGGCTGATGATGCCGCGGGCCTCGTGCGCCTGGGCCAGGTGCCCACGGAGTTTGAACCACTTGTTGCCGCTGATCAGGGGGTCGATGCGGTCCAGGCGCAGCACGGCCAGCTCGACCCCTTGCAGCCAATCCAGGTGCAGGGGTTCAAGGGGAGCGTGGGGAAGCCAATCGAACGGGCCCATCGGGTGCATCTCAATGTGCAAAGGGCCCGTAGTCTATGCCGCCTTACAGCTCGGCGGCCAGTCGCGAGCCTTGGTTGATGGCACGCTTGGCATCCAGCTCGGCGGCCACATCGGCGCCGCCGATCAGGTGTACGTTCTGGCCGGCCGCGATCAACCCATCCTGCAACTCGCGCAACGGATCCTGACCGGCGCAGACGACGATGTTGTCCACCGCCAGCACCTGGGGCTCGCCCTCGGCGCCGATACGGATATGCAGGCCTTCATCGTCGACTTTCAGGTACTCGACACTGTTAAGCATCTGCACCTGCTTGTTCTTCAAACCCGTGCGGTGAATCCAGCCGGTGGTCTTGCCCAGGCCATCGCCGACCTTGGACGTTTTACGTTGCAGCAGGAACACCTCACGGGCCGGCGCGTGGGGCGCAGGCTTGATCCCGGCCACACCGCCACGGGCTTGCAGCTGAGTGTCGATACCCCATTCTTTCCAGAACGCTTCGCGGTCCAGGCTGGTGGACACGCCCTGGTGCACGAGGAACTCCGACACGTCAAAACCAATGCCGCCCGCACCGATCACGGCCACGCGCTTGCCGACCGGCTTGCGCTCCAGGATCACGTCCAAGTAGCTCAGCACCTTGGCGTTATCGATACCGGGAATCGCCGGGGTGCGTGGGGCAATGCCGGTGGCCAGGATGATTTCGTCATATCCGCCGGCCTTCAACTGCTCGACATCCACACGGGTGTTGAGGCACAGCTCCACATGGGTGGTCTGCAACTTGCGCTTGAAGTAGCGCAGGGTTTCGAAAAACTCTTCCTTGCCCGGCACACGCTTGGCGATATTGAACTGGCCGCCGATCTCGCTGGCCGAATCGAACAGCGTCACTTGGTGGCCGCGCTCGGCCGCAACGGTAGCCGCAGCGAGGCCCGCAGGACCGGCGCCGACCACGGCAATTTTCTTGATCTGCTGCACGGGCAGGTAGTTGAGCTCAGTCTCGTAGCACGCCCGTGGGTTGACCAGGCAGGTGGTCAGCTTGCCGCCAAAGGTGTGGTCCAGGCAGGCCTGGTTGCAACCGATACAGGTATTGATCTCGTCGGCGCGGCCGGCGGCCGCCTTGTTGACGAACTCGGGGTCCGCCAAAAACGGCCGCGCCATCGAAACCATATCCGCGTCGCCTTCGGCCAGGATCTGCTCGGCGATTTCCGGGGTGTTGATGCGGTTGGTAGTGATCAGGGGAATCTGCACCGCACCGCGCAACTTGGCGGTGACCTTGCTGAACGCACCACGGGGCACTTTGGTGGCGATGGTCGGGATGCGCGCCTCGTGCCAGCCGATGCCGGTGTTGATGATGGTCGCGCCAGCGCCTTCAATCGCCTTGGCCAACTGCACGATTTCTTCCCAGGTGCTACCGCCTTCCACCAGGTCAAGCATGGACAAGCGGAAGATGATGATGAAATTCGGGCCTACCGCCTCACGCACCCGCCGAACAATTTCCACCGCCAGGCGCATACGGTTTTCATAACTGCCGCCCCAACGGTCAGTTCGATGGTTGGTGTGGGCCGCGAGGAACTGGTTAATGAAGTAACCTTCGGAGCCCATGATTTCCACGCCGTCATACTCGGCGACCTGGGCCAGAAGCGAACAGGTGACGAAATCCTGGATCTGCTTTTCGATGCCCTCTTCGTCCAGCTCCTTGGGCTTGAACGGGTTGATCGGCGCCTGGATCGCGCTGGGCGCAACCTGCTTGGGGCTGTAGGCATAACGGCCGGCATGGAGGATCTGCATGCAGATCTTGCCACCCGCCTCGTGCACGGCGTGGGTCACGATCTTGTGCTTTTGCGCTTCTTCGTCGGTGGTCAGCTTGGCGGCGCCGGCATACACCCCGCCTTCATCGTTCGGGCCAATGCCACCGGTGACCATCAGGCCCACACCGCCACGGGCACGTTCGGCAAAGTACGCGGCCATGCGCTCGAACCCACCGGGTTTTTCTTCCAGGCCCGTGTGCATCGAGCCCATCAGGGTACGGTTGCGCAAGGTGGTAAAACCCAGGTCCAACGGGGCCAGCAGGTGCGGGTAGGCAGCAGCGGTCATGGTCAAGCTCCACAACGGATCATCACGGGACGTGGCAGCCTCGTATGGACTGCCATCGGTTTATGTCCCACAGACTAAGAGGCGGTGGACGACGGCTCAATGACCGAAACTGACAAGTTATTGATCCAAATGCACAGCACCCCTTGGCAAGCCGGTCCACGGGCCCTACCCTAGTCGGCGAACCCCGCTGCCGGTCTGTTGTCTGTTGCCCCATGCGTAAACTTCTAGCTTTTACCGTTTCCCTGGCCCTGGTTGCCGCCATCGCCGCGTATCTGGTCTGGACCCAGGAGCGCCCCGTGGCGCATTACCTGTCGGACCTGCGCATTACCCTGGCCATCAATGAAGGCCTGCCCGCCGATCGCGGCAACCTGCTGGGCATCCAGCCGGAGCTGTTTCCGGCCGACTACCAGAGCCTTGAGCGCCTGCACCTGAAACTCGCGGCCTACCTGCAAAAGGCCCGGGATCAGGGGCTGGTCAATGACAAGACCATCGTTGTGCTCCCCGAACATATCGGCACCTGGCTGATGCTCAAGGGCGAAAAAAACGAGGTGTACCAGGCCCTGCATGCCAAGGAAGCAATGAACTGGCTGTCGGTCAGCAACCCGCTGCGGTTTGCCCGTGCCTGGATCAGCGCCACCGGCGAAAACCGTACCGACGACGCCTACCTGCGCATGAAAGCCGCCGATATGGCGCGCGATTACCAGGTGCTGTTCGGCGGCCTGGCCAAGGAATTCGGCGTCACCCTGGTGGCGGGCTCCATCGCCCTGCCCAACCCGACGGTAAGCCAGGGGCAACTGCACATCGGTCACGGCGCGCTGTACAACGCCAGCCTGGTGTTCAATGCCGACGGCTCACCAGTAGGCCAGCCGCAACGCCAGCTCTACCCGATCTACGATGAACGCGGTTTTATCGCACCGGGCGACGAGCAGACCATCAGCGTGGTTGACACCCCGGCCGGGCGCCTGGGCGTGCTGGTGGGCAGTGACAGCTGGTACCCGGACAACTACCGCAAACTCAACGAACAAGGTGCGCAATTGATTGCGGTGCCGGCGTTTGTGCTGGGGCGCGATACGTGGGATCGCCCATGGCGCGGCTTCAAAAGTGTGTCCACGCCGCCGGAAATCAGCCTCAAGCCCGAAGAACTCAGCGAGGGCGAAGCCTGGCGCCGGCTGACCCTGATCAGCCAGCAGCCCATCAGCCAGGCCAGTGCCGGGATGAGCGTGTTCCTGCGCGGCCAGTTCTGGGACCTGGGCACCGGCGGGCATAGCTTTCTCAGCAGCAACGGGCACGTCAGCGCCGACGGCGAGGCCCGTGGCGCGCGCTTGTTGAATATCTGGCTGTGAAACCGGTACGGCTGGGGGACCTGTCGGTGGGCTTTGTGCACACCTTGGCCGATGCCATCCACAGCCATGGGCTGGACCCACAACCCCTGCTGCTGCAATACGGCCTGGACCCGGCGCGCCTCGCCGAGGCCGGTGCCCGCCTGTCAATCCCGCGCTATATGCGCCTGGGCCATGCGGCCATCCAACTGACCGGCAACCCCGCCCTGGGCCTGCGCATGGGC
Organism: Pseudomonas kairouanensis; assembly: GCF_004682055.1. Lineage (GTDB taxonomy): Bacteria > Pseudomonadota > Gammaproteobacteria > Pseudomonadales > Pseudomonadaceae > Aquipseudomonas > Aquipseudomonas kairouanensis. The sequence continues at coordinate 121,949 of NZ_QUZU01000008.1, forward strand.
CAGCTCAGCCGCTTGAGCCAGGCCGGGCTCGCAGGCGTCACTGCCGCCCAGGCGCCCAACGTGCGAGAGGCCGCACGCGCGCTCACCCGCTTCGAAGCATTGTATGGCTCCAACTATCGCGGGCAATCGAGCTTTGACGAGGACGCCAATGGCGCCTGGCTGCGGTTCTATTCCATCAGCCCGTACAACGCCTACAACCGCTTTGTGGTGGATTCGATCATCGCCGGGTGGCTGTTTCAATTGTCGTCCGTGGCGCAGCAGCCGGTGCAGGCCCAGCGCATCGAGATCGAATTTGAAGCGCCGGACTACAGCGAACACTACAGCGTGCTCGGCGACATTCACTTCGGCGCCGAGGCCAACCAACTGCGCCTGAACCAACCCACCCTGGCACTGCGCAACCCACAGCATTGCCCCAGTACCTGGAACCTGTTGTTGCAATTGTGTGAGCGAGAGCTGGAGCAGTTGACCCGCACCCGCAGCCTGCGCGAGCGCATTACCCGCTTGCTCGGGCCGATGCTCAATGGCGGCCGGGAACCCGACCTGGAAGAAGTGGCGGCACGCTTGAAGCTGCCCACCTGGACACTGCGCCGCAAACTGGCCGATGAAGGCACCCAGTTTCGCGCGATACTTAATGACACCCGCCGCGACTTGGCCATGACCTACATTCGCGATACGGAACTGGCTTTCGGCGAGATCGCCTACTTGCTCGGGTTCGCCTCAGCCCAGGCGTTTCAACGGGCGTTCAGGCGATGGAACAACCAGACCCCAGGGGAATTTCGCCGCAGTCAGCGGCATTCCGCCTGAAGTCGGGGTTACAGCTCTGTGGCATCGTCTGCCGGTTCCAGCGGGTCCAGCTCAATGGCGTGGTATTCGAGCAATTCTTCCTGGTAATCGTCCATCGTGGACTCCTTCTTCTTTGAGTAAAAAGCAGCTGCAATCAAGTGACCTGCGTGACCAGCCTAAAGTGCCGTCATGACGAAAAAATGTCGGCGTCATGACGTTCCTGCACTCCAGAACTAAACGTAGCAGCGTTATGGCAATTTAGCATCTTGGACCCTGTATGTGATTGCAATTGCAATCATATGCACTCTTCCATTAGGGTTAGGGCATCCGCTATCAAGGGACTCACCCCATGCCCGCTTCTACCGCCCACGCTGCGCAGCTTTGCCTGGATGCGCTGAGCGCTGTCGAAAATACCCGCAGCTCGCCGCTGTACACCGTCATGAACATGGCCAATACCTTGGAGCTCAGCCGCCAGGCGTGGGTGATTCGGGGCCAATCGCGCAATCGACGCCTGGGCGGCTGGCCAACCTGGTTCGCTCGCAACACTTCGGAAAAACCCATGTTGTACCTGCACAGTGCGGCGTCTTCGGCGCAGTTGTGTGCGCTATCGGACGCCACGGCGCAGCGCGGCATCCTGTGCAACGACATCGAGAACCACCCCTCCCCCTGGCCCAAGGGGGCGCAGCCGTCCTTGCCACTGTGGCTGGCGACCAACCCACGCTGCACACCCTACGACCCGGCCTGCGGCGCAGAGGCCCGGGCGATTGTGCTGGCCGGGTTGCGCAGTTTGTACATGGACGGCCAGCCAGGGTTTTACTACCTGGCGCTGCACGATCATGAGCGCGCCATGCCACTGGCTGAATGGGACCGTGAAGCGGCGCTGAAGGGTATGTACCCGGTTCAGGGTGAACGCACCGCCGATGTTCGATTGCTGGGTGCGGGCAAGGCCCTGGAGGAAGTGATGCGCGCGGCGCAACTGTTGGAGCAGGACTGGAACGTGACTGCGCAGGTGTGGAGTTGCCCCAGCTATACGCGACTGACCCGCGAGGCGGCCGCCGCTGAGCGTTGGAATCGCCTGCACCCCACCGAGCCCAAGCGCGGTTGTCATGTGCGTGAATGCCTGGCGGGGAGTGATGCGCCGGTGATTGCTGTTACTGGCTATCCGCAGCCGATTGTTGATCAACTGGGCGGGTACGTGGATGCCAGTTTTGTCGCGCTGGGGTCGGCACCGAGTCGGTATTGGATTGTGGTAGTGGCGTTGCGGGCGTTGGTAGATAAAGGGTGTATCGATGCACAGCAACTGGAAACAGCAATGACCCGCTACCCACCGCCATGAATTGGAATGCAATCCAAAATGTGGGAGCGGCGGTGCGACGATTCGACTTGCTCGCTCCCACATTGGATCTCCACAGATCCTCAGGTTTTGCGGCGGCCGCGGGTCTGCACGCCCGCCTCCATGGCCATCCCCGCCGTGCGCTCCAACGCATCGGCAAACCCCTGGCGCTGCTCAGGCTCGATCTGCGACAAAAACAGCTCATGCACGGTGCTTTCGTAGATCTTCCACATCTTTTTACGCAATACCCGGCCAGCATCGGTGATGGAAGCGGATGCCCCACGACCATCGCCTTCGGAACGGGAGCGCACCACCAGGCCGTCTTTTTCCAGGCGGTCCACAAGCCGCGTGAGGTTGTAGCGTTCGATGGCCAGTACATCGGCCAATTCGTGCATGCGGCGCGTGCCCTCTGGGCCACTTTCCAGGCCCCATAGCGCGTCGTACCAGGCATACGGCGGCAAGTCCGCTTGCGCCAGGCGCCGCTCGATTTCACGGATGACCGTCCTGTGGGCCCTGACAAAACGGAACCAGACATCAGGCTCATTCGACGACATGCAACACCATCCGGGGAATTTCAAGAAGGTTGCAATAGTAGCTCATCCCGCGCTAGATTCGGCCATGTGATTGCAATTGCAACTACATTGACGGCACTCCCACAAGGAGCCCGCCACTTGAAATCCGCCTACCCTGGAGCCCCACATGTCCACGAATAACGCAGTCAAACGTGACGACGACCCACAGGAAACCCGCGAATGGCTGGAGTCCATCGAATCGGTGCTGTCCACCGAAGGCCGCCCGCGCGCTCACTACCTGATCGATCAGTTGCTGGATTTTGACGTTGCACGGCATGGCGACTTCTACGGGCGGGTCACCACTCCCTACGTCAATACCATCCCGGTGGACCGCCAACTGCCCTACCCCGGCAACCTGGCCATCGAGCGCCGCACCAATGCGTACATCCGCTGGAACGCCATGGCCATGGTCCTGCGCGCAGGTAAACACTCAGGTGTCGGTGGGCATATCGCTACCTACGCGTCAGCCGCCGTGCTGTATGACGTAGGCTTCGACCATTTCTTCCGTGGGCGTAGCGACAGCTTCGATGGCGACCTGGTGTACATCCAGGGCCACTCGTCCCCCGGCATCTACGGCCGTGCTTACCTCGAAGGCCGCATCAGCGAAGCGCAACTGGATAACTTCCGCCGCGAAGCCGGTGGTGAGGGGATTTCCTCCTACCCGCATCCGCGCTTGATGCCGGACTTCTGGCAATTTCCTACGGTGTCCATGGGGCTGGGCCCCATCACCGCCGCCTACCAAGCGCGTTTTATGCGTTACCTGGAATTTCGTGACCTCAAACAACACCAGGGTCGCAAGGTCTGGGCCTTCCTCGGTGATGGTGAAATGGACCAGCCGGAATCCCTGGCGGCCATCTCCCTGGCCGGGCGCGAGAAGCTCGACAACCTGATCTTCGTGGTCAACTGCAACCTGCAACGCCTGGACGGCCCGGTACGCGGCAATGCCAAGGTGATCCAGGAGTTCGAAAGCCTGTACCGGGCCGCCGGCTGGAATGTGATCAAGGTGATCTGGGGCGGCGGCTGGGATGCGCTGCTGGACAAAGACACCAGCGGCCTGCTGCGCCAGCGCATGATGGAATGCGTGGACGGCGACTATCAGAATTACAAGTCCCAGAACGGCGCCTACGTACGCGAACATTTCTTCGGTAAATACCCCGAGTTGCTGGCACTGGTTGCAGACATGTCCGACGACGATATCTGGAAACTCTCACGGGGCGGGCATGACCCGGACAAGGTCTACAACGCCTATGCCACCGCTGTGCGCCACGCCGGCCAACCCACCGTCATCCTGGCCAAGACCGTCAAGGGTTATGGCATGGGCGAGGCCGGCGAAGGCCAGAACATCAATCATCAGTTGAAGAAAATGGGCGCCGATGCCGTCAAAGCCTTCCGCGACCGCTTCGGCCTGGAAGTGGCTGACGAACAACTGGCCGAAATCCCCTACATCAAACCTGTGGCCGACAGTGAAGAAGCCCGCTATTTCGCTGCGCGCCGCCAAGCACTGGGCGGTTACGTGCCTGCGCGTCATAGCACGGTGGCGTCGTTGCACATCCCCGAACTCTCAGCCTTCAGCACCCAACTCAAAGACACCGGCGAGCGTTCGATCTCCACCACCATGGCCTTCGTGCGCATCCTTGGCACCCTGCTCAAGGACCCGCACCTGGGCAAGCTGATCGTACCTATCGTGCCGGACGAATCGCGCACCTTTGGCATGGAAAGCCTGTTCCGTCAGATCGGTATCCATTCGGCCGTCGGTCAACTCTATACCCCTCAAGACGCCGGGCAGTTGAGCTACTACAAGGAGAGCAAGGACGGACAGATCATGCAGGAAGGCCTGAACGAATCCGGCGCCATTTCTTCTTGGATCGCGGCGAGTACGTCCTACAGCAACCACGGCCTGATGACCGTGCCGTTCTATATCTTCTACTCGATGTTCGGCTTCCAGCGAGTGGGCGACCTGGCGTGGGCGGCGGGCGATGCACGGGCGCGTGGCTTCCTGCTGGGCGCCACGGCCGGGCGTACCACGTTGATGGGCGAAGGCTTGCAGCATGACGATGGCCACAGCCATATCCTGGCGTCGGTGATTCCATGCTGCGTGTCCTACGACCCGACGTTTTCCTACGAGCTGGCGGTGATTATTCGCGAGGGCATGCGGCGGATGTATGTCGAGCAGGAAGACATCTACTACTACATCACCCTGCTCAACGAAAACTACCCCCACCCGGCCATGCCCGAAGGCGTAGAGGAAGGGATTCTCAAAGGTATGTACCGGTTGAGCGCAAGCAAGCAGGCGCAGGTGCAATTGATGGGCAGCGGGTCGATCCTACGGGAAGTGATCGCCGCCGCCCAATTACTGGAAACAGACTTCGCCGTGCACAGCGATGTGTGGAGCGTGACCAGCCTTACCGAGCTGCGCCGCGACGGTCATGGGGTGGAACGCTGGAACCTGTTGCACCCGGAAAATGAGCCTCGCATCAGTTACGTGGAGCAGTGCCTGAATGGGCAAACCGGGCCGGTGGTAGTGGCCACTGACTACATGAAGCTATTTGCCGATCAGATCCGCCCCTTTGTGCCAGGCCGCCGGTTTGTCGCCTTAGGCACCGATGGCTTCGGGCAATCGGATACGCGAGAAACCTTGCGCGAGTTCTTTGAAGTGGACCGTCACTTCATCGCACTGGCAGCCTTGAAGGCACTGGCAGATGACGGCGTGATCAGCCGTGACAAGGTCGGCGAGGCCATCAGGCGCTACGGGATCAACGTCGACAAGACCGACCCCGCTGCGGTTTGATTTACTGGGCCGGTGTTGGCAGAGACGGGATCGCTTCTGTCGGCGCCGGCAGGTCCGGGTTGCTGGTTGCAGGCGCTGCGGCGGGCGCTTCCTGCGGGGCAATCGGCGCTGGCTCGGCAGGGGGTGCCACTGGTTCGGAAACCGCCGGTTCTTCCTTTGGTACCTCAACCTTCTCGGCAGCCGGTGCAGCTTTGGGCTCCGGTACGCCCAGGTCAGCCTTAGGCTGCTCGGGAATATGCTCGGCCTTCTTCACCTCCTGCGGCAGGAACACGTCCACCAGCGCAAAGTAACGCTCGTAGAACTTCGGCGCCGACACCGTCTCGCTCGCGACTTTCACCATCGAGTCATCGGTGGAGCCAATCGGCATCGACACCGAACCCAGCACACCCACCCCCAGGCTCGCAGAGTTGTTGACCTTCTTCAGCGCATAGCGATCCTGCAAGGCGTTGGCGAACATCGTCGAGTGGTTGGTGCCCTTGCCATCATCGGCACACACCACGTTGAAGCTGATCTGCAGATGGGTCTCGCCGGTCTGCTGGAAACTCTTGTTACCCACCACCAGCTTCGGATCGCTGCTGGTAATGATGTAGCCCTGGCTCAGCAGAGCACGTCGTGCGGCTTCACACGCAGCCACATCCGTCACCGGGTAATCCCGGGAAAACGTGCCGGAGTCGTCGAAATTCTCATGTTCATAGATAGCGGTCTTGGGTGACGAGCAGCCCGCGGCGCCCGCCAGCACCAGCGCCAGCCCGAGGCTACGCAAGTGAAATGATGTCGACATTGAAAATCCTGAGGAAAACGGTCCGGGCGGTATTGTGCAACAGAACGCGACCTTGGCGCGCGCATTCCTGTCGGTAAAACGTCACAGGATCACGCCGGGATAGACGTGGGAAAAAGCCCAGCGCACATATGATCAATAAACACGCGCAATTTGACCGAGCTGTGGCGACTTGATGGCCATAGCATCCAGAAACTGCCCCGGTGCTCCAGGTAATCATCCAGCACCCTTTGCAAACGCCCTTCGCTCACCGCCTGATTGACCATGTAGTCGGGCAGGCAAGCAATGCCCAGCCCCTCGTGCACCACATGGTTGAGGGATTCGATGGTGGTGCTGACCAAAGGCGTGCGCAAGGTCGGCTCCGCAGCACCGGGCGCCAGGCGCAATGGCCAAGGCTCCAGTTTGCCGGTGGCGCAGAATTTGTGGCGCAGGCAGGCGTGATCGCTCAAGTGCTCCGGTTGCTGCGGGGTACCGTGCTGGCTGAAATAGGCTGGGGCGCCCACCAGAACCAATTGGTAATGCCCCAAGTGACGGGCCATCAGGCGCGAATCTTCCGGCTTACCGGTGCGAATGACCGCATCGAAACCTTCCTCGATCACATCCACCATGCGGTCAGAAAAATCCACATCCAGCTCGATTTCGGGATAGGCGCGCATGAAGTCACTGAGCACCGGCATCAACAAACCACGCACTTGCGGCACGCTGATACGCAACTTGCCCCGAGGGGTTGCGCTGGCGTCGGTCAACTCGCGCTCAGCCGCTTCGACCTCCGCCAGGATGCGCCGCGAACGCTCCAAAAACAGTGCCCCCTCGGAGGTCAAGGTGATGCTGCGGGTGCTGCGGTGAAACAAACGCACCCCCAAGCGTTCTTCCATGCGTGCAATGCTTTTGCCCACCGCCGACGATGACACGCCCAAGACACGGCCCGCTGCGGTGAAGCTACGGGTCTCCGCGACCTGCACAAAAACCGAGAGGCTACCCAGACTGTCCATGATGCCCTCCTGCATTACGGACAACGGCGTCCGATAAGTTCGGAACCTTAGCCTGTTTTTCCGCTGATCACAGCCCCCTACCCTGCGTCCTTGCCCTTTGCATGGATACCGCATCATGACGTCACTTGTAAGCGCTCCCTCGGATAGGCTGCCTTTAGGCAGCTTGCTGGCACTGGCCTGCGCTGGCTTTATCACCATCCTGACCGAAGCCATGCCTGCTGGGCTTCTGCCCCAAATGGGCGAAGGCCTTCGCGTGTCGCCGGCCCTGGTCGGCCAACTGGTCACGCTCTACGCCCTGGGCTCACTGCTGGCAGCCATTCCCCTGACCTTGCTGACACGGGGCTGGCGCAGGCGGCCACTGTTGCTATTGGCCATTGGGGGCTTTGCGCTGGTCAACAGTGTGACCGCCGTATCCAGCCACTACGGTATTACGTTGACCGCGCGTTTCTTCGCCGGGGCATTCGCCGGGTTGCTATGGGCGCTGTTGGCCGGCTACGCCAGCCGGATGGTGGCGCCACACCTGCAAGGCCGGGCAATTGCGGTGGCCATGTTGGGTGCGCCACTGGCCCTGTCACTGGGTGTACCGGCAGGCACCTTCCTGGGCTCGGTGGTGGGCTGGCGCCTGAGTTTTGCAATCATGACCGGGCTGACGCTGGTGCTGCTGATGTGGGCGCGCTGGCAACTGCCGGACTTCGCTGGCCAACCCACCGAGAAGCGCTTGGGGCTGCGCCAAGTGCTGAGTTTGCCCGGTATTCGTCCGGTGCTGTGGGTGACCTTCACCTACGTACTGGCCCATAACATTTTGTACACCTACATTGCGCCGATGCTAGTGCCGGCGGGGATCGCCGCCGACATCGATAAGGTGCTGCTGCTGTTTGGCCTGGCAGCGCTGGTGAGCATCTGGCTGGTGGGCCTGCTGATCGACCGCTGGCTGCGCCTGTTAGTGCTGGTCAGTTGCGCGCTGTTCGGTTCACTCGCCCTCGCGTTAGCCGCCTGGATCAGCTCGCCGTGGGTGGTCTACATCGCCGTAGCGGTTTGGGGCCTGGCGTTCGGTGGGTTGCCGGCCCTGCTGCAAACGGCACTGGCGAAGGCCGCCGGGGACTCGGCAGATGCAGCACAGTCGATGCTTGTGACGGTGTGGAACCTGGGCATCGCCGGCGGCGGGCTGGTAGGCGGTTTATTACTGCAAAGCTGGGGGGTGATTGCGTTCCCGTGGGCAGTCGTGGTGTTGATGCTGCTGGCGCTGAGCAAGCGCCCATAAAAAAGCCCCCGGCCTTTTCAGACCGGGGGCTTTTTATTCAGACCATCATCAGTACTTCTTGATGTCAGCCTTGTTTTCCAACTGCTTGCGGTACGCCGCGAAGTCCTGCTGGCCCACACGGGAAGCGAGGAAGCGGCGGATTTGCGCCTTTTCTTCGTCCGTTGGGGCCGCCGCCTCGTTAACGCCGTTCAAGCGCACGATCACCAGGCTCCCGTCACGCAGGGTCACGGTGGTAAAGGTCGGCTTGTCCTTGGCCGCAGGCTTGGGCATGCGGAACAGGGCTTGCAGCACGGCCGGATCGATCGCTTCCTGGTTACGGGTAGCGGCTTCGGTCACTTTCCACGCCTGGCCGTCTACCGGCTGGTTCAGCGGGGTCTTGCCATCGCGCAGGCTGGCGATCAACTCGTCAGCATGAGCCTTGGCAGCCGCACTGGCGCGCTCCTTGGCCAACTGGGTGCGAATCGCCGCAGCGACGCTTTCCAGCGGCAGTTGTGCAGGCTTCAAGTGCTCTTTGGCACGCAGCACGATGATGGTTTCCGGGTCCAGCTCGATGGCGGAACTGTTGGCACCTTCATCCAGCACTTCGGGGCTGAACGCAGCGGTGACCACGGCACGGTTGGCCGCAACACCTTCACCACCTTCACGGCCAAATGGCGCGGAGGTGTGCACGGTCAACTTCAGGTCAGACGCCGGCTGAGCCAGGTCAGAGGCTTCAAATGCCGCATCTTCCAATTGCTTGGTCGCTTCGACATAACGCTGCTCCACCTGTTGGGTCTTGAGCTCGCGGGTCAGCTTGTCTTTCAGGCTGGCAAACGTCGGCACTTCAGGTGCTTCAACGCCCAACAGCTTGATCAAGTGCCAACCGAAGGTGCTGCGTACCGGCGCCGAAACCTGGTCCTTGTTCAAGGCGTACAGGGCGGTTTCGAAGTCAGGGTCGTACACGCCAGGACCGGCGAAGCCGAGGTCGCCGCCGTTGTTGGCCGAACCTGGGTCCTGGGAGAACTCCTTGGCCAGGGCCTCGAACTTCTCGCCCTTGGCCAGGCGCGCCTGGATCTCTTCGATCTTGGCCTTGGCCTGGGCGTCGGTGACCTTGTCGTTGACTTCAATCAGGATGTGCGCCGCACGACGCTGTTCGGCGAGGTTGGCGGTTTCTTTCTGATAGGCAGCTTGCAGCTCTTCGTCCTTGACACTGACCTGGTCGAAGAAAGAGGACTTCTTCAGTTCCAGGTAATCAATGACAACGCGGTCCGGCGTCATGAACTCTTTGGCGTGCTGGTCGTAGTAAGCCTTGACCTCATCGTCGGTGAGCTTCACCGCAGCAGCGTCTGCCTTGATGTTGACGGTGGCGAAATCGCGGGTCTGCTTTTCCAGGCGAGCGAAGGCCAGCACTTCGGCGTCGGTGACAAAACCGCTGCCGGCAATACCTGCGCGAACCTGGCCGATGAGCATTTCCTGGGTCATCATTTGACGGAACTGCATACGGCTGTAGCCCAGCTGACGAATCACCTGGTCAAAGCGTTCGGCATTGAACTTGCCATCCACCTGGAATTCCGGTGTCTGCAGGATCACCTGGTCCAGCGCTGCTTCAGAGAAGCCAAACTTGGAATCGGCAGCGCCTTGCAGCAGCAGCTTGCGATCGATCAGGCCCTTGAGGGCCGCTTCGCGCAGCAGTTTTTCGTCCAGCAGGGAGGCGTCGAAATCCTTGCCCAGCTGTTGCATCAACTGGCGACGTTGCATGTCGACGGCCTGGCTCAGTTCGGTCTGGGTGATTTCTTCACCGTTGACCTTGGCCACGTCCTGCTTGTTGTTACCCGAAGCCTGGAAAATGGCTTCGATACCGGTGAACGCCATCAATGCGACGATGATCCCGATAATGGTCTTGGCAATCCAGCCTTGTGAATTGTCCCTGATATTTTGCAGCATGCGTCCCCCAGAAACGGTTGAACTTCAAAAATAGGCAACCGTGGAGCGTGGGTAGAGTACGGATATAAGAAAGGCGCATCCTAGGATGCGCCTTCTCGCAACTGGCGGAGCGGACGGGGGCTTCGATTTCTCCCCCCAGCTTGGCGACCCGATGAATACGTGGGTCCCTTACCGCTCCGCTGCCAGGTCGAACCTGCGTTCGACCCGGGTAGGTCAAGGCTTGATCGAAGCTTAGTTAACAGCTTCTTTCAGGGCTTTACCGGCTTTGAAACCTGGTTTCTTGGCAGCCGCGATATTCAGTGCTGCGCCAGTCTGTGGGTTACGGCCAGTGCGAGCTGGGCGGTCAGTCACAGAGAAAGTACCGAAGCCTACCAGTACTACGGAGTCGCCGGCCTTCAGAGCGCCAGTGACGGATTCGATTACTGCATCCAGCGCACGGCCAGCAGCAGCTTTCGGGATATCAGCGGATGCAGCGATAGCATCAATCAGTTCCGACTTGTTCACTCTAAGTCCCCTTATATATCTATTGAGTATGATTCTAAGTTTTTTGGTGAAAGCAAAAACCAGTGCTGAATGGCCTACAGACACTTAAGAGCCGCTTTATAACAAGGGCTCTAAAAAGCTGTCAAGGAAGCCCCCAGGCTTAATCGCATTAATGCGTGCTAATTCTTTCCTTGGAATCAGACTCACGTTTTTCGTCCTTTGCAACTATCTCCGGAGCCACATCCGGCAAGGGCTCCGGCGCGTATTGCAGCGCAATTTGCAGGACCTCGTCAATCCATTTAACGGGTTTAATCTGCAGATCTTGCTTGATGTTGTCAGGAATTTCCTTCAAGTCGCGAACATTCTCTTCAGGAATGATCACGGTCTTGATACCACCGCGGTGTGCGGCAAGCAATTTCTCTTTCAAACCACCAATCGCCAATACCTGGCCGCGCAAGGTGATTTCACCGGTCATTGCCACATCGGCACGCACCGGGATGCCGGTCAGTGCCGACACCAGCGCCGTGCACATGCCTACGCCAGCGCTAGGGCCATCTTTGGGGGTGGCCCCTTCAGGCATGTGGATGTGAGTGTCGTGCTTCTCGTGGAAGTCCAGGGGGATCCCCAGGCTCTTGGCGCGGCTGCGCACCACGGTCTGCGCGGCGGTGATGGATTCGACCATCACATCACCGAGGGAGCCGGTCTTGATCAGTTGGCCTTTGCCTGGGATCACCGCAGCTTCGATGGTCAGCAACTCGCCACCCACCTGGGTCCATGCCAGGCCAGTCACCTGCCCTACCTGGTCCTGTTGCTCAGCCAGGCCATAACGGAATTTACGCACGCCAAGGAAGTGTTCCAGGGAGTCCGCAGTCACCTTCACCGAGAAGCGTTTTTCCAGCGCATGTTCCTTGACCGCCTTGCGGCAAATCTTCGCGATCTGGCGCTCCAGGCCCCGTACACCGGCCTCGCGAGTGTAGTAGCGCACGATGTCACGGATCGCCTCGACCTCAAATTCGATCTCGCCTTTCTTCAGGCCATTGGCCGAAGTCTGCTTGGGCGCGAGGTATTTGACGGCGATATTGATCTTCTCGTCTTCGGTGTAACCCGGCAGACGAATCACCTCCATCCGGTCCAGCAATGCTGGTGGAATGTTCATGGAGTTGGAGGTGCAGAGGAACATTACGTCGGACAGGTCGTAGTCGACTTCCAGGTAATGGTCGTTGAAATTGTGGTTCTGCTCCGGGTCGAGCACTTCCAGCAACGCCGATGCAGGATCGCCGCGCATGTCGCTGCCCATTTTGTCGATTTCATCAAGCAGGAACAGCGGGTTGCGTACGCCCACTTTTGTCATCTTTTGAATCAATCTTCCTGGCATCGAACCGATATAAGTCCGGCGATGACCACGGATTTCCGCTTCATCACGCACGCCACCAAGGGCCATGCGCACGAATTTACGGTTGGTTGCGTTGGCAATGGACTCGGCCAAGGAGGTTTTACCCACACCTGGCGGGCCAACCAGGCACAACACAGGGCCACGAATTTTCTTCACGCGCTTTTGCACGGCGAGGTATTCGAGGATGCGTTCTTTGACTTCTTCGAGGCCATAGTGGTCGGCGTCGAGGATGTCTTCAGCACGAGCCAGGTCCAGGCGCACTTTGGTCTGGGCCTTCCACGGCACCTGCACCAGCCAATCAATATAGGAACGAACCACGGTGGCTTCGGCCGACATTGGCGACATTTGCTTGAGCTTGTTCAGCTCGGCGGTGGCTTTGGTCAGGGCGTCTTTTGGCAGGCCAGCGGCATCGATACGCTTTTTCAGCTCTTCGATTTCGTTGTGGCCTTCCTCGCTGTCACCGAGCTCTTTCTGAATGGCCTTCATCTGCTCATTCAAGTAGTACTCGCGCTGACTGCGCTCCATTTGTTTCTTCACACGACCGCGAATGCGCTTCTCAACCTGCAACAGGTCGATTTCGGCATCCAGCAGCGCCAGCACATGCTCAACACGGGCCGACAAGTCGATGATTTCGAGAATGTCCTGCTTCTGTTCGATCTTCAGCGCCATGTGCGCGGCCATGGTGTCTACCAGGCGGCTTGGCTCATCGATGCTGTTGAGGGACGACAGGACTTCAGCCGGGACTTTCTTGCCCAGTTGTACATACTGCTCGAACTGCGAGAGCAAGCTGCGCACGAAGACTTCGGATTCACGCTCAGGGGCTTCGACTTCGTCGATCAACGCCACTTCGGCGCGCAGGTGGCCGTCCACCTCCATGAAACGCTCGACGGCACCGCGCTGCTCACCCTCTACCAACACCTTGACGGTGCCATCGGGCAGCTTGAGCAGTTGCAGGACAGTGGCAATGGTACCAACGCGATACAGGGCGTCTTCGCCTGGATCATCATCAGCAGGATTTCTCTGGGCCAACAGCAGGATTTGCTTGTCGCCCGTCATCGCAGCCTCGAGGGCTTCGATAGACTTCTCGCGCCCCACGAACAGCGGGATAACCATGTGCGGATAGACGACGACATCACGCAACGGCAGGAGAGGCAATTCGATGGTGGTCTTCATGATTTCGCCTCTATGACAGATGAAAAATAAGCTTGAAACCAAGATGGGGGCTGCATGCAAAAAAAACAAGCTTATTGCCAGCAGTTAAACGCAGGAAAGGTCTTACGGCAAAAAACACCGCAAAAACAAAGGGGCCCCTGGAGGCCCCTTGTTTGTACCGACACTGCACAACGCTTACGCGTCTGGCGCAGCCTTGGCAGCTTTGGCCGCCGGCTCACTGTTTTCGTAGATAAACAGCGGCTTGGACTTACCTTCTATAACGCTTTCGTCGATCACCACTTTACTCACCTCAGACTGCGAGGGAATTTCGTACATGGTGTCGAGCAACACGCCTTCGAGGATCGAGCGCAGGCCACGCGCACCGGTCTTGCGCTCCAGTGCCCGCTTGGCCACTGCTTTGAGTGCATCGGTACGGAACTCGAGGTCTACACCTTCCATTTCGAACAGCTTGGCGTATTGCTTGGTCAGGGCGTTTTTCGGCTCGGTGAGGATCTGAATCAGAGCAGCCTCATCCAACTCGTCCAACGTTGCCAGGACCGGCAGACGGCCGACAAATTCCGGGATCAGACCGAACTTGACCAGATCGTCAGGCTCGACTTCACGCAGGGACTCGCCCACCTTCTTGCCTTCTTCCTTGCTGCGCACTTCTGCACTGAAACCGATACCGCCACGGGTGGAACGCTGCTGGATAACTTTTTCCAACCCCGAGAATGCACCGCCACAGATGAACAGGATGTTGCGCGTATCAACCTGAAGGAATTCCTGCTGCGGGTGCTTGCGGCCGCCTTGTGGCGGTACGGAAGCAACCGTGCCTTCGATCAGTTTCAACAGGGCTTGCTGCACGCCTTCACCGGAAACGTCCCGGGTGATCGACGGGTTGTCGGACTTGCGCGAGATCTTGTCGATTTCGTCGATGTAGACAATACCCATCTGGGCCTTCTCTACGTCGTAGTCACACTTTTGCAGCAGTTTCTGAATGATGTTCTCGACGTCCTCGCCTACGTAGCCAGCCTCGGTGAGGGTGGTGGCGTCGGCGATGGTGAACGGAACGTTCAGCAGGCGAGCGAGGGTTTCTGCAAGCAGGGTCTTACCCGAGCCTGTAGGACCGATCAGCAAGATGTTGCTCTTGCCGAGCTCGACTTCGTCGCCTTTCTTGTCACGCTGGTTCAAGCGCTTGTAGTGGTTGTATACCGCTACGGCCAGAACCTTCTTTGCACGTTCTTGACCAATGACGTACTGGTCAAGGATGCCGCTGATTTCTTTAGGCGAAGGCAATTTATGCGCACTGCTCTCGGCCTGGGCTTCCTGCACCTCCTCACGGATGATGTCATTGCACAGGTCGACGCACTCGTCGCAGATAAAGACCGAGGGGCCGGCAATCAACTTGCGTACTTCATGCTGGCTTTTGCCACAGAAGGAGCAATAGAGCAGCTTGCCGTTGTCCTCGCCGTTGCGGGTGTCAGTCATTCGTTCGATCCAAATCCGATAGGCTTGCAACACAAGATGAAGGCTTATGCGGGCTTTTTCAAGCCCGCAGGTGGTCGGGCATGCCGACCAGCCTTATTTTGAGTGGCTTATATTAAGCTGGGCGACGGTCAATCACTTTATCGATCAGGCCATAGGCCTGTGCGGCTTCGGCGCTCATGAAGTTGTCGCGATTGGTGTCGCGCTCGATTTCTTCCAGGGTACGCCCGCTGTGCTTGGCCATCAGCGAGTTGAGGCGCTCACGGATAAACAGGATTTCCTTGGCGTGGATCTCGATGTCCGACGCCTGGCCCTGGAAACCGCCCAGTGGCTGGTGAATCATCACGCGGGAGTTCGGCAGGCAGAAACGCTTGCCCTCGGCACCAGCGGTCAACAGGAACGCGCCCATGCTGCAGGCTTGACCGATACAGGTGGTCGATACGTTCGGCTTGATGAACTGCATGGTGTCGTAGATCGACATGCCCGCTGTCACCGAACCGCCTGGGGAGTTGATGTAGAGATGGATGTCCTTGTCCGGGTTTTCCGCTTCAAGGAACAGCAGTTGCGCACAGATCAGGTTGGCCATGTAGTCCTCTACGGGGCCCACCAGAAAGATCACTCGCTCCTTGAGCAGGCGCGAGTAGATGTCGTAGGCGCGTTCGCCACGAGCGGACTGCTCGACAACCATCGGGACCAGGCCGCCAGCGGCCTGGATATCAGAGTTCTGCTGAATATAGGAATTACGGAACATGCTCTGCAGTTACTCCCAAATAGTCATGTCTTGAAAACGCATAAGCCAGCGCGAGGCTGGCTTATGGTTGTATTTCCAACGAGTTGGACAATCAGTCGGCTTGTGCTGCTTCCGCCGGTTTGACTGCTTCTTCGTAAGAGACCGCTTTATCGGTCACCTTAGCCTTCTGCAGAACAGTATCCACAACTTGTTCTTCCAGCACAACCGAACGTACTTCGTTCAGTTGCTGGTCGTTCTTGTAGTACCAAGCTACGACCTGCTCAGGCTCCTGGTAGGCCGAAGCCATTTCCTGGATCATTTCGCGAACGCGGTCTTCGTCAGGCTTGAGGTCGAACTGCTTGACCACTTCAGCCACGATCAGGCCCAGCACGACGCGGCGCTTGGCTTGCTCTTCGAACAGCTCGGCCGGCAGTTGGTCAGGCTTGATGTTGCCACCAAACTGCTGAACAGCTTGTACGCGCAGACGGTCTACTTCGTTGGACAGCAGGGCCTTAGGCACTTCGATCGGGTTGGCAGCCAGCAGGCCGTCCATTACCTGGTTCTTGACCTTGGACTTGATGGCCTGGCGCAGCTCACGCTCCATGTTCTTGCGAACTTCGGTGCGGAAACCTTCGATACCGGTTTCCTTGATACCGAATTGAGCGAAGAACTCTTCGTTCAGCTCTGGCAGCTTAGGCTCGGAGACACTGTTGACGGTCACGGTGAACTCGGCGGTTTTGCCAGCCAGGTCCAGGTTTTGGTAGTCAGCAGGGAAAGTCAGGTTCAGAACACGCTCTTCGCCGGCTTTAGCGCCAACCAGGCCGTCTTCGAAACCAGGGATCATGCGATTGGAACCCAGCACCAGCTGAGTACCCGTGGCGGAGCCGCCAGCGAAAACTTCGCCGTCAACCTTGCCAACGAAGTCGATGTTCAGTTGGTCTTCGTTCTGGGCAGCACGATCGACCACTTCGAAACGGGTGTTCTGCTTGCGCAGGATTTCCAGCATGTTGTCCAGGTCCGAATCAGCCACTTCGGCGCTCAGACGCTCGATCTCGATACCTTCGAAACCGGCAACTTCAAATTCAGGGAACACTTCGAATACGGCAACGTATTCCAGGTCCTTGCCCGCTTCCAGGGACTTAGGCTCGATCGAAGGCGAGCCAGCCGGGTTCAGCTTTTGCTCGACAACGGCTTCGTAGAAGGAAGCCTGGATCACGTCACCTACCGCCTCCTGACGTGCATCAGCACCAAAACGGCGCTTGATTTCGCTCATCGGCACTTTGCCTGGACGGAAACCAGCGATCTTGGCCTTCTGGGCAGTCTGCTGCAGACGCTTGTTGACCGCAGTCTCGATACGCTCAGCCGGCACGGTGATGCTCAGGCGGCGCTCAAGAGCAGTAGTATTTTCAACAGAAACTTGCATGGATATTCCTCGTTGCACAGACGTTAGCCGGCCATTTCCGACCCCAATCAAGGGCATGCATTCTAGTGGGTCAAACTCAAGAAGTCACCCTACTGGAAATACGCCCGAAAACAGCCGGCAATTT
Source organism: Pseudomonas kairouanensis (assembly GCF_004682055.1). Taxonomy (GTDB): domain Bacteria; phylum Pseudomonadota; class Gammaproteobacteria; order Pseudomonadales; family Pseudomonadaceae; genus Aquipseudomonas; species Aquipseudomonas kairouanensis. Next base: position 139,169 of record NZ_QUZU01000008.1, read on the forward strand.
ATCGGTACGAAGGCACTGAAGTACCTCGCCCCGGTGACAAATACAGACAATCACGCCAGGGCTCTGCGTCGCCCCTTCTATATATAGAAGAGGTCGTCATCCATCTCCCTGACGGCCCACCCTGCTAACAGAGGGAGCGGGCAGCGCAGCATCATCGAGACACACAAATACGATGAAACGCCCTGCCGTTGCGACCCACAACCTGCAGCCGCTGGATATTCGAACCGCTAAAACCAAAAAAGGCGCCAGACTGTTAAATCTGGCGCCTTTCGAATATGGGGTGGACGAAGGGGATCGAACCCTCGACAACGGGAGTCACAATCCCGTGCTCTACCAACTGAGCTACGCCCACCATATTGCATTAACAAAGAACTCGAACATCTTCTTTGTTGAACCTCACCTTACCTGACGGTAGGGCGACGCCTTGAAATTGGTGCGGATGAAGAGACTCGAACTCTTACGCCTCGCGGCGCTGGAACCTAAATCCAGTGTGTCTACCAATTCCACCACATCCGCGCTTGAAGCTCTTAAAGCAAAGGCGCCAGACGATTAATCTGGCGCCTTTTCAGAATATGGGGTGGACGAAGGGGATCGAACCCTCGACAACGGGAGTCACAATCCCGTGCTCTACCAACTGAGCTACGCCCACCATATAGCGCTACTTGTGCCAAAGCTGCCTAATGGCGCACCCGGCAGGACTCGAACCTGCGACCATCCGCTTAGAAGGCGGATGCTCTATCCAGCTGAGCTACGGGCGCCTTATTAATCTGTATTCTATTAGGACTACAAACTAAGTGCTTCCAGCCTTGCAGAACAACCATCTATTCTGCTCGACCTTCTTAACCAGTGCTAGGCTGTGCCCGACAAGTGCGACGAATAGTATAGAGGGCCTTGAAACCCGTCAAATCTTTTTTGAAAAAAATTCATTTTATTTAAGGGGTTAGGGCAATTTGCAGACCAAGCGCCTTTGCCCTCACGCCATGGCATGCGAGAATGCGCGCACTTTTCTTCCCCCTCTCGATGGTTAATCACGCGTAATGACTGCACAACTTATCGACGGCAAATCAATCGCCGCCAGCCTGCGCCAGCAGATCGCCAAACGAGTCACCGAGCGCAGCCAGCAAGGCCTGCGCACGCCTGGCCTCGCGGTGATCCTGGTCGGCAGCGATCCTGCCTCTCAGGTTTATGTCTCGCACAAGCGTAAAGACTGTGAAGAGGTCGGCTTTATTTCCAAGGCCTACGACCTGCCTGCGCAGACCAGCCAACAGGCCCTCACCGACCTGATCGACGGCCTCAACGACGACGCAGGCATCGACGGCATCCTGCTGCAACTGCCACTGCCCGAGCACCTGGACGCGTCCAAACTGCTGGAGCGCATCCGCCCGGACAAAGACGTCGACGGTTTCCACCCTTATAACGTCGGTCGCCTGGCCCAACGTATCCCGCTACTGCGCCCCTGCACCCCCAAAGGCATCATGACCCTGCTGGAAAGCACCGGCGTCGACCTGTACGGCCTGGATGCCGTGGTTGTCGGCGCGTCCAACATCGTCGGTCGTCCGATGGCCATGGAACTGCTGCTGGCCGGCTGCACCGTCACCGTCACCCACCGCTTCACCAAGGACCTCGCCGGCCACGTTGGCCGTGCCGACCTGGTTGTGGTCGCCGCCGGCAAGCCGGGGCTGGTCAAGGGTGAGTGGATCAAGGAAGGCGCCATCGTCATCGACGTGGGCATCAACCGCCAGGAAGACGGCAAGCTGGTGGGCGACGTAGTGTACGAAACCGCCCTGCCCCGTGCTGGTTGGATCACACCGGTACCGGGTGGCGTCGGCCCGATGACCCGCGCCTGCCTGCTGGAAAACACGCTGTACGCCGCAGAAACCTTGCACGACTAATAACTCGCCGTGCTGAAAAAGCCCTGCCTTATCGCAGGGCTTTTTATTGCGCGCCATAAACTGATTTTTTCTTAGTTTTTAAGCACTTTCGTCCGGTTCTCGAAGAACATTCGACAGTTTCTGATCCATACTCCTAAAATGTAACGGCATTTGTCATATAACCCGTTCCCCAACGGTATTTCCTTACTTTTTAGCGAGTTCATCCGCGTGAAAATTCGTCTCTCTCTCGTCAGCCTATTGTTTGCATTTACAGGCACCTTCGCGCACGCCGCCGAGACCACCCAGGCCCCGCGTGACACCTCCAAGCTGCAAATCGCTTCCGGCAGCGCCATGCTGGTAGACCTGCAGACCAACAAAGTCATCTATTCCAGCAACCCGGACGTGGTGGTGCCCATCGCCTCCGTAAGCAAGCTGATGACCGGCTTGGTGGTGCTGGAAGCCAAGCAGAATATGGACGAATACATCGACATCAACATCAAGGACACGCCGGAAATGAAAGGCGTGTTTTCCCGCGTGAAAATCGGCAGCGAAATGCCGCGCAAAGAGATGCTGCTGATCGCCCTGATGTCCTCGGAAAACCGTGCCGCCGCGAGCCTCGCCCACCACTATCCAGGCGGCTACCCGGCGTTTATCGCGGCGATGAACGCCAAGGCCAAGGCGTTGGGCATGACCAGCACCCACTATGTTGAGCCCACCGGCTTGTCGATCCACAACGTGTCCACCGCCCGTGACCTGAGCAAGCTGCTCGCCGCCGCGCGTCACTACCCGATGCTGAGCCAGTTGAGCACTACCAAGGAAAAGACCGTGTCGTTCCGCAAGCCCAACTACACCCTGGGCTTCTCCAACACCGACCACCTGATCAACCGTGCCAACTGGGATATCAAGCTGACCAAGACCGGTTTCACCAACCAGGCCGGGCACTGCCTGGTGCTGGTGACCAGTATGGGTAACCGTCCGGTTTCCCTGGTGATCCTGGACGCGTTTGGCAAATTCACCCACTTTGCCGATGCGGGCCGGATTCGTAATTGGGTCGAGACAGGCAAGAGTGGGTCAGTGCCGGATGTGGCGTTGCGCTACAAGGCCGATAAAAACCTGAAGAATCGCCCGAACGCGGCAGAAGTGCGTCGCTAACACCGCAATACCTAATGTGGGAGGGGACTTGCTCCCGATAGCGGTATATCAGTGGCAGATGCACTGACTGACACACCGCTATCGGGGGCAAGCCCCCTCCCACATGGGCGCTTGGGTGTTCTTTTCTATTTGGTTTCAGCCAACACTTTAAGCGCCTGCGCAGCCGCCCGCTCCTGCCCGGCCTGAGCCGTTGCATTCGCCGCCTCCCGCCAACGCTGCGCATCCACATTCGCCGGCAACTGGCTCGGCCGCTGAGTGAGGATTGCCCAACTCCCGGCGCTTTTCCATTTAGATTCAAAATCGCTGAAGCTCATCAACAACCGTCGGTCCATGCCCGAGCGCAGCAGCACGGTGCTCTTCTGCTGGTTGAACCCCACCACGACCACATAGTGCGCGTCAGAGAACATCCCGCCACCGATACGCGCCATCACCGGATACCCCGCCGCCACCTGCGCCAGCACTGCCGTGAGCTTGGCATCCAACGGGTACACCATCAGCCCGTACTCACGCGCCAGCACCTGCATGTTGCGCTCCAGGTTCGCTTCGCCGCCGGGCAAATGCAGTGGCTTATCCAACAGGCCCGGTGTCATGACAATGCCTTGTTGCGACAGCATGCTGGCTAAGGCCGTAGGGCCGCTCTGATAGGCCTCGCTGCGAAACGTCGGTACGCCGTTGAGCTCGACACGCTCCGGCAAGCCCGGCAGCTTCGACGGCGCAGAGGAACAGGCTGCAAGGCCCAGGGCGCACGCCAGCAACACGGAATTTGGAAGGTTTGACCGTAACCGCAATTTTTTACTCTCTTGATCAACTGCCGGTAAGGGCCCTGATCATAGGACGCTCTGCCACGCGGGTATAGCCTCAAGCGTCAGTAAAGCGTCCGGCATAGAGCAAAGAAGTTGGACAGACACGACCATTGGTCAATAGCGGGCAACCGCCAGGTGACTAGACTGTCCATTGAAAAGACTGTGTGTGCCCCGTACGGGGCGAAAGGAGGCCCGAATGAGCCTTGCAACAACGATTTTCATGTTGATCTGCGGTTGGCTGGCGGTTGCCGGCGCCATGTTGTGGGGGGTGTTGCGCATAGCCCGCCGGCACCATCACCCCCACGTCGTCAAACCCGCCAAACCCCACAAGGCGGCGGTACATCACGCCTAGCCAGGCATGCAATTGAAGTCCTCGGTCGCCGCAACCTCCTTGCCGTGGCCATCCTTGAGGGAGGCGCGCACGGTGGTGCCCAGGCTCGATTCCACCAGGGTGTAGTGCTCGCCCGCCCTGAAGTGCTTGTATTCGACCCGACCTTGGCAGTCCTGCTGGTTGTCGTCGCCGGGTTCCTCTTCAAACAACGTCACATCCAAGCGATGATCCCCAGGGCTTACTTCAAAGAAGCGCCCGTCATTCACGCGTTTGCCGTCCACGCGTTCGGCCATCAGGTCGTTCGGCGCTTCTTCTTTCAAACCAATCCACGCTTCGCTCGGGTCCGCTTTCGGGATCGGGCCGGCGCACGCCGACAACAACAGCACAGCACCGAGGGCAGGAATCAACAATAAGGGCTTGAGTGACATGGCAGGGCTCCAAAGAAAGACGATGTGTCCGATGGGTGACAAGCTTGAGGAGGGGGCCCGTGTAGAACAAATGAATACATATGAAACGATCTTAAGCTCCAACCTAAATGTTCCTTCACCTGGCTGAAAGGCGCGTGTTAGGTGGGTCGGGCAAGACTGCCGGGGTTTGCAATCCTGCTCCCCTGGAGGTTCACGCATGCTCGGGCTGGTAAAGACCGCACTGCAAAAGCCGTACACGTTTATCGTGTTGGCCATATTCATCTGCATCATCGGGCCGATGGCGGCCCTGCGAACCCCCACGGATGTGTTTCCCGATATCGGCATTCCCGTGGTCGCCGTGGTCTGGCAGTACAACGGCCTGTCGCCGGATGCCATGGCCGGTCGGGTGATCTACACCTACGAACGCTCCCTGAGCACCACCGTCAACGACATCGAACATATCGAATCGCAATCGCTGCCCGGCATGGGCATCGTCAAGATCTTCTTCCAGCCCGGCGTGGATATTCGCACCGCCAACGCCCAGGTGACGGCCGTTTCACAAACCGTGCTCAAGCAGATGCCGCCCGGCATCACGCCGCCGCTGATCCTCAACTACAGCGCCTCCACGGTGCCGATCCTGCAGATGGCGTTCTCCAGCCCCAGCCTCTCGGAAGCCAAAATCCGCGACTTGGTGCAGAACAATATCCGCCTGCCCCTCAGCGCCCTGCCCGGCCTGGCCATGCCGACGCCCATGGGCGGCAAGCAACGCCAGATCACCCTCGACCTTGACCCCCAGGCGCTGGCCGCCAAAGGCCTGTCGGCGCAGGACGTGGGCAACGCCCTGGCGCTGCAGAACCAGATTATCCCGGTGGGCACCGCCAAGCTCGGCCCCAACGAATACACCATCCTGCTCAACAACAGCCCCAAGGCCATCGATGAGCTCAACGACCTGCCGATCAAGACCGTCGACGGCGCGCTGATCACCATCGGCCAAGTGGCCCACGTACGTGACGGCTCGCCGCCGCAAACCAACATCGTGCGCGTTGACGGCCACCGCGCCGTGCTGATGCCGGCGCTCAAGAACGGCAGCATCTCCACCCTGTCGATCATCGACGGTATCCGCCAGATGCTGCCGCGTATCAACGAGACCCTGCCGCCGTCGCTCAAGACGTCGCTGCTGGGTGATGCATCGGTGTTCGTCAAGCAGTCGGTGGGCAGCGTGGCCCAGGAAGGCATCATCGCCGCGCTGCTGACCAGTGCGATGATCCTGCTGTTTCTCGGCAGTTGGCGCTCCACGATCATCATTGCTGCCTCGATTCCCCTGGCGGTGCTGTCGGCGATTGCGCTGTTGGCGGTCAGCGGGCAAACCCTCAACGTCATGACCCTCGGCGGGCTGGCGTTGGCCGTGGGTATCCTGGTGGACGACGCCACGGTGACCATCGAGAACATCAACTGGCACCTGGAGCAAGGCAAGTCGGTAAAGACCGCGATCCTCGACGGCGCCGCGCAAATCGTCGGTCCGGCGTTCGTATCGCTGCTGTGTATCTGCATCGTGTTCGTGCCGATGTTCTTGTTGCAAGGCATCGCCGGCTACCTGTTCCGGCCGATGGCCCTGGCGGTGATCTTTGCCATGGCCAGTTCGTTCATCCTGTCGCGCACCCTGGTGCCGACCCTGGCGATGTTCCTGCTCAAGCCCCACACCCCGGAGCAAGGCGCGGGGCATCATCCGGAAGATGCATTCATCAACCACCACGAGGGCGAGCAACACCAAAAGCCGCGCAATGCCCTGCTGCAAGGGGTGCTGAATTTCCAGCAAGGGTTCGAGCGCCACTTCTCGAACATCCGCGATACCTACCACGGGTTGCTGACCCTGGCGCTGGCCAATCGCAAGCGCTTTATCGTTGGCTTCCTGGCCTGCGTACTCGCATCCTTCCTGTTGCTGCCCAGCCTGGGCCAGGATTTCTTCCCCGCCACCGATGCCGGCGCCCTAGCGCTGCATGTGCGCCTGCCGTTGGGCACGCGTATCGAGGAAAGCGCCGCCGCCTTCGACCGCATCGAGCAGCGGATCCGCGAAGTGATCCCCGCCGCCGAACTGGACACCATCGTCGACAACATCGGCATCCCCCTCAGCGGTATCGACATGGCCTACAGCAGCAGCGGCACCATCGGCCCGCAGGATGGCGACATCCAGGTCACCCTGAAAAAGGACCACGCCCCTACCGCCGACTACGTGAAAAAGCTGCGTGAAGCCCTGCCGCAAAGCTTCCCCGGCAGCCACTTCGCCTTCCTCCCGGCAGACATCAGCAGCCAGATCCTCAACTTCGGCGCCCCGGCCCCGCTGGACGTGAAAATTTCCGGGCGCAGCGATGAGGAAAACCGAGCCTATGCGGTGGAACTTGAGCGTCGCTTGCAGCACGTACCGGGCATCGCCGACCTGCGGATCCAGCAGTCCACCGGCTACCCGTCGCTGCAAGTCAACGTCGACCGCCTGCGCGCCAACGGCCTGGGCATCACCGAACGCGACGTGACCAACAGCATGGTCGCCTCCCTGGCCGGCAGCTCGCAGACCGCCCCGACCTTCTGGCTCAACCCTGCCAACGGTGTGTCGTACTCCATTGTGGCTGCCACGCCGCAATACCGCCTCGACAGCTTGCCGTCACTGGAAGCCCTGCCGGTTACCGGTGCGGACGGCCAGTCACAAATCCTCGGTGGCGTGGCAAGCATTTCCCGTGTGCAAAGCCCGGCCGTGGTGACCCACTACAACATCGAACCCACCCTGGACCTGTACGCCAACGTACAAGGCCGCGACCTGGGCGGCGTGGCGCGCGACGTGCAAAAAGTGCTGGATGACACCGCGTCCATGCGCCCCAAAGGCGCAACCATCAGCCTGCACGGGCAGATCGACGCACTGCACGAAGCCTTCAGCGGCCTGAGCCTGGGCTTGCTCGGTGCGGTGGTGCTGATCTACCTGCTGATCGTGGTCAACTTCCAGTCCTGGGCCGACCCGTTCGTGATCATCACCGCCCTGCCAGCGGCGCTGGCAGGCATCGTGTGGATGCTGTTCCTGAGCGGCACTTCGTTATCGGTGCCCGCATTGACCGGGGCCATTTTGTGCATGGGCGTGGCCACCGCCAACTCGATCCTGGTGGTGAGCTTCTGCCGTGAGCGCCTGGCCGAACATGGCGATGCCCTCAAGGCCGCCATGGAAGCTGGCTATACGCGCTTCCGCCCGGTGTGCATGACCGCCTTGGCGATGATCATCGGCATGTTGCCGCTGGCCCTGTCCGAAGAACAAAACGCCCCCCTCGGCCGGGCGGTGATTGGTGGGCTGATCTTCGCCACCATCGCCACCCTGTTGTTTGTACCCGTGGTTTTCAGCCTGGTCCACGGGCGTCACCCTACTCGCGCTGTTGCAGGAGAAACCCCACATGTCGTCTGATCACAAACCCTCGCGCAAGCGTCTGATGCTCATGGGTGTCGGCGGCCTGACACTGGCTGCGCTGTTGGTCGCCAACGGCCTGCATGCCCGTACATTGCACGAACAATCGGTCACCGCCTGGACGCAAACCGCAGCCATCCCCCAAGTGATGGTGTTCCAACCGCAACAAAACGCCGCCGGCGACACCCTGCGCTTGCCGGCCCACCTGGAAGCCTGGAGCAAGGCGCCGATCCATGCCCGGGTCAGCGGCTACCTGAAGGACTGGAAAGCCGATATCGGTGCACAGGTCAAAGCCGGGCAAATCCTGGCCGAAATCGACAGCCCCGACCTCGACCAGCAACTGGCGCAGACCCATGCGCGCCTGGTGCAGGAGCAAGCCAATGCGCGCCTGGCCGAAACCACCGCTACGCGCTGGCAAAACCTGCTGGCCAGCCATTCGGTGTCGCGCCAGGAGGCGGATGAAAAAACCTCCAACGCCGTTGCAGCCAAGGCCAACGCCGAAGCTGCCGCTGCGGACTACGCACGCCTGTCGGCGCTGGCAAGCTACAAGACCATTCGCGCGCCGTTCGCTGGCACCATCACCGCGCGTAACACCGATATCGGCCAGTTGATCAAGGCCGATACCGACAGCGACCCCGAGCTGTTCAACATTGCCGACACCCACCAACTGCGCCTGTACGTACCGGTGCCGCAGAACTACGCGGCCGTTATCCACCCAGGCCTTGAGGCCCAGTTGACGGTGCCCGAGCACCCCGGCGAACACTTCAAGGCGCGCCTGATCGGCGACTCCACCGCCATCGACCGCCGCTCCGGCACCTTGCTGGCGCAGTTCGTCGCCGATAACCCCAAAGGCGAATTGCTGCCCGGCGATTACGCCGAGGCAACCTTCGCGATTCCGGCGGACACCCACGGTGTGAGCATCCCGGCCAGTGCGCTGATCTTCCGCGCCCAAGGCACTCAGGTGGCGGTATTGGACGCGCAGAATCATGTGCACCTGCAAGCCATCCATATCGGCCTGGACCTTGGCGAACGCCTGGTGATCGACCAGGGCCTGAAACCCGCCGACCGTGTCGTCGACAACCCGCCCGACGCCTTGCGCGAGGGTGACCCGGTGCAACTGGCCGACGCCTCCGGAGGTGCGCATGCGCCCAAGGCTTAACTCCATAGCCGCCTTGATGCTGCTGGCGTTGCAAGGTTGCTCCATGGCGCCGACCTACAAGGTGCCAAGCGTGGACTTGCCAGCCGGTTATCGTGAACAGACCAGCGACGGTCCATGGCACAGCGCGCAACCGTCCGATCAACTGGCGCCTCAATGGTGGACGCTCTACAACGATTCGCGCCTGAGCGGCCTGCAACAGCAACTGCTCAAGGCCAACCCGGACCTGGCGGCGGCGCTGGCGCACTTCGATGCGTCCCAGGCGTATGCCAGCCAATTGCATGCCGGGCTGTTCCCCCAGATCACCGCCAGCGCGCAACCCCTGCGCCAACGCCAGTCAGACTCAAGACCCCTGCGCGGTGATACACAGCCTTCGGTCTACAACAGTAATACCGCCGGTTTTTCGTTGAGCTACGACCTGGACCTGTGGGGCAAAATCCGCAACCAGGTGGCGGCTGGCGATGCCCAGGCACAGGCCTCTGGCGATGACCTGGCGGTGGCGCGCCTGAGCCTGCAGCATCAGTTGGCGACCTTGTACGTGCAGCTCAATGGGCTGGATGCCCAGGCGCGGATACTCAACAGCTCGCTGGAGGATTTCAGCCAGGCGCTGCAACTGACCCGCAGCCGATATGAAGGGCAGATCGCTTCAGAGCTGGACCTGACCCGAGCGCAAAACCAACTGGCTGAAGCCAAGGCGCAGCTGGATGAGGTCCGTGGGCAACGCAACCTAACCGAGCATGCCATTGGTGAACTGGTAGGCGTCGCGGCGAGTGACTTTTCATTGCCTGCAAGCCAACAGTTGCTCGCCCTGCCGGGTATTCCTGCGCAACTGCCCAGCCACCTGCTGCAACGTCGACCGGACATCGCCGCAGCAGAGCGCCGGGTGTTCGCCGCCAACGCCAATATCGGCGTGGCCAAGGCCGCGTGGTACCCGGACTTCAGCCTGACCGGATTGATTGGCGGGCAGACCCAGGGCGTCGGCAACCTGCTCTCGGCGGGCAATCGCTATTGGGCGCTGGGGCCACTGGTCAACCTGCCAATCTTCGACGGCGGCCGCTTGAGCGCCAATGAACGCCAGGCCAAGGCCGAGTTCGAAGAAGCCTCGGCGCAGTATCGCAGCCAGGTGCTCAAAGCCATCCGCGAAGTGGAAGACAACCTGGGGCAACTGCGGGATTTGCAGCAAGAAGCCCAAGATGAACAAGCGGCGGCAGATGCGGCGCAGCACACCCAAGCCCTGGCGATGAACAGCTACCAGGCCGGGGCGGTGAGCTACCTGGATGTGGTGACCGCGCAGACGGCGGCATTGCAGGCACAGCGGACGTTGCAGGCGGTGCAAACGCGACAACTGCAAGCCAGCGTCGGCCTGATCACCGCCTTAGGTGGCGGCTGGCAAGGGCGGGCCCATTAAAACTGCTGCGACTGACACACCGCCATCGGGAGCAAGCCCCCTCCCACATGGGTTCTGCGCAAGACACACATTGTATAAACACCGCAGATCCAATGTGGGAGGGGGCTTGCTCCCGATAGCGGTGTGTCAGTCACTTATGTATCAACTGAGCCACCGCTAGCGGGAGCAAGCCCCCTCCCACATTTTTAAACGCATTTCAGGCGGCGAGTTTGCCGCTGGCGATTGCGGCTGACGCGGCGACCATTGCCCTGAGCAACACCGCACACCCCGCCGCCAAATCATCTGGCGCGGCATTCTCGATTTCGTTATGGCTGATGCCGCCTTCGCACGGCACAAAGATCATCCCCGCCGGGCCAAGCTCCGCGACGAAGATCGCGTCATGCCCTGCCCCACTGACGATGTCCATGTTCGACAGGCCCAAGCCATTGGCCGCCTCACGCACGGCGTCCACGCAGCCTTTGTCGAAATACAGCGGAGGGAAATCGGCCGTCGGCTCCATTTCAAAACTCAAACCATGTTTGGCACAGGTGTCTTCGATCACGTTGCGCACCTGGGCAATCATCGAATCCAGCCGCGCCGGCTCCAAGTGACGGAAGTCCAGGGTCATGCGCACTTCGCCGGGAATGACGTTGCGCGACCCCGGGTAGGCTTGCAGGCATCCCACGGTGCCGCACGCATGGGGCTGATGGCCCAGCGCCGCGGCATTTACCGCCGCTACCACGGCCGCTGCGCCCACCAGGGCGTCCTTGCGCAGGTGCATGGGCGTCGGCCCCGCATGCGCCTCGACACCGCGCAGCTTCAGGTCGAACCACTTCTGGCCGAGTGCGCCCAACACCACGCCGATGGTTTTTTTCTCATCCTCCAAAATCGGGCCTTGTTCGATATGGGCCTCAAAATATGCGCCGACCTTGTGGCCGCTTTCCGCACGGGTGCCGGCATAGCCAATGGCGTTGAGCGCATCGCCCACTGATATGCCATCGGCGTCCACTTTGGCCAGGGTGTCGGCCAAGGTGAATTTCTGGGCGAACACCCCCGAACCCATCATGCACGGCGGAAAGCGCGAGCCCTCTTCGTTGGTCCACACCACCACTTCCAGCGGCGCTTCGGTTTCCACGTTGAGGTCGTTGAGCGTACGCAAAACCTCCACCCCGGCCAGCACGCCAAAGCAGCCGTCGAACTTGCCGCCGGTGGGCTGGGTGTCGATGTGGCTACCGGTCATCACCGGCGGCAGGTTGGGGTTGCGACCAGGGCGGCGGGCGAAGATGTTGCCGATACCATCGACGGTCACCGTGCATCCGGCGTCTTCGCACCACTGCACAAACAGGTCGCGGGCCTTGCGGTCCAGATCGGTGAGGGCCAAGCGACACACGCCGCCCTTGGGGGTGGCGCCGAGTTGGGCCAGGTCCATCAGCGACTGCCACAAGCGGTCGCGGTTGATGTGCTGATGGGTGGATTGCAGAACGTCTAGCGCAGCGTTCATGGGGATCTCCTCAGGCTGTATTTCTTATGATTTCACTCGGATCAATGTGGGAGGGGCGGTGCGACGATTCGACTTGCTCCCGATTGCAGTGGTTTAGTTGATAAATCTGTAGCTGACACACCGCTATCGGGAGCAAGCCCCCTCCCACACTGGTCCGCATTCACAACTGGGATTTGGCGGGCACCGGGCTGGCCCCGCGCTTGGCATTCAGGCCGTAGTACAACAACCCACCCAACGCCGAACCGGTAAACCAGCCATAGCTGTAGAACCAGCTGAATGCGTCACTGCCCAGCGACAACAACGTCAGCACCACCGGCACGCCAAACGCGATAAAACCACTCCAGTTCCACGCCGGGTACACGTCATCGCGGTACAACCCGGCGAGGTCCAGTTGCTGTTTGCGGGTAATGAAGTAGTCCACCACCATGATCCCGGCAATCGGCCCCAGCAGGCTTGAGTAACCCAGCAGCCAGTTGGAATACACGGTCTCCAGGCTCACATCGGAAACGATCAGCCCCAGCTTTTTCAGCAGCTCATGGCCCATCAAAACCAGGCCCACCAACCCGGTGAGGATCACCGCCGTGGTGCGGTTGATCAGCTTGGGCGCGATGTTCTGGAAGTCATTGGTGGGCGAGACAATGTTCGCCGCCGTGTTGGTGGACAAGGTGGCGATGATGATCAGGGCCATGGCGATAGCCACCCATACCGGGCTCTGGATATGCCCGATCAAGGTCACCGGGTCGGACACGCTCACACCCACCAGTTTTACCGAGGCAGCGGTCATGATTACGCCAAGCGCCGCAAACAGGAACATGGTCAGCGGCAGGCCAAAAATCTGCCCCAATATCTGGTCTTTCTGGCTTTTGGCGTAGCGGCTGAAGTCGGGAATGTTCAGCGACAACGTGGCCCAGAAGCCCACCATTGCGGTCAGGCCGGCCATGAAGTAACCGGTGAGGCTCGCACCTTCCGGACGTTTGGGCGGGATGGCCATCAATTCGCTGATGGACACGTTGGGCATCGCCCACACCAGCAGGCCAATCCCGACCGCCACCAGCAACGGCGCGGACAGGGTTTCCAACAGCTTGATCGACTCGGCGCCTCGCAGCACCACCCACAAGTTCAGGCACCAGAACACCATGAAGCCGATCACTTCCCCAGTACCGCCCAAGGACTTCCAGCCCTCGAAAATCGAGCCCAGGAACAGGTGGATCGCCAACCCGCCAAACATGGTCTGGATACCAAACCAGCCGCACGCCACCAACGCGCGAATCAGACAGGGCACGTTGGAACCGAGGATGCCGAACGACGAACGCAGCAACACCGGAAACGGAATGCCGTACTTGGTACCGGGAAACGCGTTAAGGGTCAGCGGGATCAACACCACGATGTTGGCCAGCAGGATCGCCATCAGCGCCTCACCCACCGACAAACCGAAGTACGCCGTGAGCACCCCGCCCAGGGTGTAGGTGGGCACACAGATCGACATGCCGACCCACAGGGCCGTGATATGCCACTTGTTCCAGGTTCGTTCGTGCACCTTGGTCGGTGCCATGTCGTGGTTATAGCGAGGGCTGTCGAGGACGTCGGGGCCGGCGTCGAGTTCGTACAGGCCGTTGCGTTCAATGACTTGCGATCTGTTCTGTTGCATGGCCGCTCCACGGTTTTTTCGAATTATTGTTGCTCATCCAACGCGTAACACTGGATGGCCGGAGTACCTCGTAAACAACATGACATCACGGGCCCGGCCAGCCGCCACTGCACTCAATATCCGTGCCGACAACCGTTGCCACACCCGCACCGCTTATATAACTGGCTGATGTTAATCAGCTTTCCGATCAAGCCTTCGGTACTTTTCACACGGCTCAGGCTAAACCCAGTGGAAGTTGTCCGAGCTATCAGGACTCAATCTGGTGCAACACAATTATTTTTATTTACCGCCCTCGTCAAGCGGCATGTCTCAAGCGTCTGATTTGCAATAAGAAATGTTGCTCAATTTAAGAACCTGTCAAGTGCGTCAAAATGGTGAGAGGCCGCTACATTTTGGTGAAAATTGATTTTTATCCTTATAAATCAATCAGTTAAAATCTATATAAGCTTATAAAAAATCTTCTTGCCCAATCTAAAAACTCGGGCTAGCTTCTATTCCTGTCACCGATGACAGGAATTAACCGGCCATCGGTTAGCAGCATTACAACACTTAGAACTGGCACAAGCCGGTCAAGCCTGTGAGGAACTCGACATGTCGCTGTTGATCCGTGGCGCCACCGTTATTACCCATGATGAAAGTTACCGCGCCGATGTACTGTGTGCAGACGGTCTAATTCGGGCCATTGGTACGAATCTGGATATTCCCGCCGGTACTGAACTACTCGATGGCAGCGGCCAATACCTGATGCCCGGCGGCATCGACCCCCACACCCATATGCAATTGCCCTTCATGGGCACCGTGGCCAGTGAAGACTTTTTCAGCGGCACGGCGGCGGGCCTGGCGGGGGGCACTACGTCGATCATCGACTTTGTCATTCCCAACCCACAGCAATCCTTGCTGGAAGCCTTTCACCAGTGGCGCGGCTGGGCAGAAAAGTCCGCGTCCGACTACGGCTTTCATGTGGCAATCACCTGGTGGAGCGAGCAGGTGCGCGAGGAAATGGCCGAACTGGTCAGCCGCCACGGCATCAACAGCTTCAAGCACTTCATGGCCTACAAGAACGCGATCATGGCGGCCGACGACACCTTGGTGGCCAGCTTCGAGCGTTGCCTGGAACTGGGCGCAGTGCCCACCGTGCATGCGGAAAACGGCGAGTTGGTCTACCACTTGCAACGCAAGCTGATGGCCCAGGGCATCACCGGGCCGGAAGCGCACCCCCTGTCGCGACCGTCCCAGGTAGAAGGCGAAGCGGCCAGCCGGGCAATCCGAATCGCCGAAACCATCGGCACACCGCTGTACCTGGTGCATGTATCGACCAAGGAAGCGCTGGACGAAATCACCTACGCCCGCAGCAAGGGCCAACCGGTCTACGGTGAAGTCCTGGCCGGCCACCTGCTGCTGGACGACAGTGTCTACCAACACCCCGACTGGCAAACCGCCGCCGGCTACGTGATGAGCCCGCCGTTCCGCCCACGCGGGCATCAGGAGGCGCTGTGGCACGGCCTGCAATCGGGCAACCTGCACACCACCGCCACTGACCACTGCTGCTTCTGCGCCGAGCAAAAGGCCGCAGGCCGTGATGATTTCAGCAAAATCCCCAACGGCACCGCCGGTATCGAAGACCGCATGGCCGTGTTGTGGGACGAAGGCGTCAACAGCGGGCGCCTGTCGATGCAGGAGTTCGTTGCGCTGACCTCCACCAACACCGCCAAGATCTTCAATCTCTACCCCCGCAAAGGCGCGATCCGTGTCGGTGCCGATGCCGACCTGGTGCTGTGGGACCCTGAGGGTACGCGGACCATCTCCGCCAAGACCCACCACCAGAAAGTCGACTTCAACATCTTCGAAGGCAAGACCGTACGCGGCGTGCCGAGCCACACCATCAGCCAGGGCAAGTTGGTTTGGGCCGATGGCGACCTGCGCGCCGAGCGCGGTGCCGGGCGGTATGTGGAGCGGCCGGCGTATCCGGCGGTGTTTGAGCAGTTGAGCAAGCGGGCCGCGCATTCCAAGCCAGTGGCTGTGAACCGCTGAAGCCGCTTTCGGGAGCAAGCCCCCTCCCATATTTGGATTTGTGAACGCATTCAAAATGTGGGAGCGGGCTTGCTCGCGAAGAGGCCAGTACAAGCAACACAAAAACCAATGCCCATCAGAGGCGGCACCTCAATAACCGTGAGGCCAAACCCGTGATCCAGACCCTGACCCACCTCCCCCATCCCCGTGAGGATGGAACAACCCTCGCCAGCCACTTCACCGACCTGGCACCGCCCCTCAACGCCCGCCAGGCCCAACTGGAAGCCTCGCGCTGTCTGTATTGCTACGACGCGCCGTGCGTGAACGCCTGCCCCAGCGAGATCGACATCCCGTCGTTCATCCGCAATATCCACACCGACAACGTGCAAGGCGCCGCGCAAAAGATTCTCTCGGCCAACATCCTCGGCGGCAGCTGCGCACGGGTTTGCCCCACCGAAATCCTCTGCCAGCAAGCCTGCGTGCGTAATAACGCCGAAGAATGCGCGCCGGTCCTCATCGGCCTGTTGCAACGCTATGCGGTGGACAACGCCCACTTCACCGAACACCCCTTCCATCGCGCCGCCGCCACCGGCAAGCGCATCGCCGTTGTCGGTGCCGGGCCTGCGGGTTTGGCCTGTGCCCACCGCAGCGCGTTGCACGGCCATGACGTGGTGATCTTCGAAGCGCGGGAAAAAGCCGGTGGCCTGAATGAATACGGGATCGCCAAGTACAAACTGGTGGATGACTTTGCCCAGAAAGAGCTGGATTTCCTCCTGCAAATCGGCGGCATTGAGATCCGCCACGGCCTGCGCCTGGGGGATAACCTCACCTTGAGCGAGTTGCACCAGCAATTCGATGCGGTATTCCTCGGCCTGGGCCTGGCCGCCAGCAAACAACTGGGCCTGCCCCATGAGGACGCCCCCGGCCTGCTCGCCGCCACTGACTACATCCGCGAACTGCGCCAGGCCGATGACCTGACCCAACTGCCCCTGGCCGACCGCTGCATTGTGCTCGGCGCCGGTAATACCGCCATCGACATGGCGGTGCAAATGGCGCGACTGGGCGCCCGTGACGTCAACCTTGTCTACCGCCGAGGCTTGGCGGACATGGGCGCCACTCACCATGAACAGGAGATCGCCAAGGCCAATCAAGTGCGCTTGTTAACCTGGGCACAACCTGAGCAAGTGCTGCTGGATGATCAGGGCCATGTACGCGGCATGCGCTTTTTGCGCACGCACATGGAAAACGGCCGTCTTCACCCCACCGGCGAAACCTTCGAACTGGCCGCCGATGCGATCTTCAAGGCCATCGGCCAAGGCTTCGACAGCGCAGCATTGCACGACCCGCTGGCCCAGCAACTGCATCGGGTGGGCGAGCGGATCTTTGTCGATGAACAGCTGCAAACCAGTATTCCCGGGGTGTACGCCGGCGGCGATTGCGTCAGCCTCGGCCAGGACCTCACCGTGCAGGCGGTACAACACGGCAAGCTCGCAGCCGAAGCCATGCACACCCAACTCATGCTGAACGTGGAGGCTGCGTAATGGCCGATCTCTCGATTGTGTTCGCCGGTATCAAAGCCCCCAACCCCTTCTGGCTGGCCTCTGCGCCACCCACCGACAAGGCCTACAACGTGGTGCGCGCGTTCGAAGCGGGCTGGGGCGGCGTGGTCTGGAAAACCCTAGGTGAAGACCCGGCGGCGGTCAACGTGTCGTCACGCTACTCGGCCCACTACGGTGCCAACCGGGAGGTGCTGGGGATCAATAACATCGAGTTGATCACCGACCGCTCCCTGGAGATCAACCTGCGGGAAATCACCCAGGTGAAAAAAGACTGGCCCGACCGTGCGCTGATCGTGTCGTTGATGGTGCCCTGCGTGGAGGAGTCCTGGAAAAACATCCTGCCACTGGTAGAAGCCACTGGCTGCGACGGCATCGAACTGAACTTCGGCTGCCCCCACGGCATGCCAGAGCGCGGCATGGGCGCGGCGGTGGGCCAGGTGCCGGAGTATGTGGAGCAGGTGACACGCTGGTGCAAGACCTATTGCTCGCTGCCGGTGATCGTCAAGCTCACGCCCAATATCACCGACATCCGCGTGGCGGCGCGGGCGGCCTATCGAGGCGGGGCGGATGCGGTGTCGCTGATCAACACCATCAACTCCATCACCAGCGTGGACCTGGAACGCATGGTCGCCCTACCGGTGGTGGGCACCCAAAGCACCCACGGCGGTTATTGCGGCTCGGCGGTCAAGCCGATTGCGCTGAACATGGTGGCCGAGATCGCCCGCGACCCACAGACCCAGGGCTTGCCCATCTGCGGCATTGGCGGCATAGGCAACTGGCGCGATGCGGCGGAATTCGTTGCGCTAGGCTGCGGCGCGGTGCAGGTGTGCACGGCAGCGATGCTGCATGGCTTTCGGATTGTGGAAGAGATGAAGGACGGGTTGTCGCGCTGGATGGACAGCCAAGGCTACAAGAGCTTGCAGGAGTTTTCCGGGCGAGCGGTAGGTAACACCACGGATTGGAAGTACCTGGACATCAACTATCAGGTAATTGCGAAGATCGATCAGGAAGCGTGCATTGGCTGTGGGCGTTGCCATATTGCCTGTGAAGATACGTCCCACCAGGCGATTGCGAGTTTGAAACAGGCAGATGGCACGCACAAATACGAGGTGATCGATGATGAGTGCGTGGGCTGTAACCTGTGCCAGATCACTTGCCCAGTGGCGGACTGCATCGAGATGGTGCCGATGGATACGGGCAAGCCGTTTTTGAATTGGACGCAGGATCCCAGGAATCCCTATCGGGAAGCTGTGTAGCCCTTTAGGCCGCTATCGGGGGCAAGCCCCCTCCCACATTTGGATTTGTGAACACGGTCAACTGTGGGAGGGGGCTTGCCCCCGATAAGGCCCTAAGCCCCACCACAAGGCTCAGGGCTCCAACCCAATCCCCCGCAAAATCACCCCCGTCACCGTCTGAATCGCCCGCTCAAACTGCATATCCGACAACGGCTGGTGATCATTCAAAATCTTCACCTGGTGATCAAAGTCGGCATAGTGCTGGGTCGACGCCCAGATCATGTACAGCAGGCTCGACGGTTCCACCGGCAAAATGCGTTTGTCCTCCACCCATTGGCGGATTTTCGCTTCTTTCATCTTGGCCCAGTCATACAGGCTTTCATCCAGCGCCTCACCCAGGGTAGGCGCGCCGTGGATGATTTCATTGGCCCAGACTTTCGACCCATACGGCCGTGTACGCGAGCGCTGCATCTTGGCGCGGATGTAGCTGCTGAGCACCACACGCGGGTCATCGAAGGTTTCGAAACTCAGGGCGTCCTGCTTCCACACTTCCAGCAGGTCGAACAGCACCGCGCTGTACAGCTCGCTCTTGGTGGTGAAGTAGTAATGCAGGTTGGAGCGCGGCAGTTGCACTTCTTCGGCGATGTCGGCCATGGCGGTGCTGCCATAGCCTTTCTCGGCGAAGATCTTCTCCGCCGCCAGCAGGATTTTTTCGACGTTGACCCGCCGAATTCCGATCTTGTGATTGCCCATAAGGGCTCCCTGACAACAACTAGGGCTAAAGACTACCATCGGCTCTAGATCGCGGCGACAGGCCATAGTGAAACTTCTGACGCGAAGCTTTCCCACGCAAATTGGATTGGTTAGGATCGCGGTCCCTATGAAGGATCATTGCAATGACTATTCGACCTCGCGTGGCCACCGACGACCCCGAGCTGGGTGCGCTGTGGGAACGCTCGGTACGGGCTACCCATGACTTCCTGCCCGAGGACGATATCCAGCGCTTGTTGCCCTTGGTGCGCGACACCTACCTGCCGATGCCTGCCCTTGAGGTGTGGGTGTACGAAGCCCCTGAAGGCATCGCCGGTTTTATCGCCACTGGCGCCAACAATGTGGAAATGCTGTTTATCGACCCTGCCCGCCGGGGCCAGGGCATCGGCCGTCAATTGCTGGACCACGTGCGTGCGCGTCACGACACGCTGACTGTCGATGTGAACGAGCAAAACCCCCAGGCCGTGGGTTTCTACCTGCACTATGGTTTTATCCAGGTGGCGCGCTCGCCGCTGGATGGCGAGGGCAAGCCCTTTCCTTTGTTGCACATGGCATTACCGACTCCCTGACCTGTAGGTACTGAACAATGTTGATCAAGAAAACCCTGACCACTGTCGCCCTGCTCACTTGCTTGCTGGGGGCTTCGGCTGCGTTCGCCCATGCTCACTTGAAAAGCGCCGAGCCCGCTGCAGACAGCAGCGTTGCGGCCCCCAAAGACCTGCGCCTGACCTTCAGCGAAGGCGTGGAAGCCACCTTCACCAAGGTTTCCCTGAGCAAGGACGGCACCGAAGTCGCCATCAAGGGCCTGGAAACCCCGGATGCCGACAAGAAGACCCTGGTGGTCACACCGGCCGCGCCACTGGCCGCCGGCACCTACAAGGTGGTGTGGGATGCCGTATCGGTCGACACCCACAAGAGCAACGGTGAATACAGCTTCAAGGTCGGCCAATAACCCATGGCAACCCTGCTGGTGCTGTGCCGCTTTGTGCATTTCATTGTCGTACTGCTGATGTTCGGTGCTGCGGTATTCAGGCCCTGGCTACTCGGCATCGCGGCGCACCCCGCACTGGATCGGCAGTTGTTGCGCCTGACCCGTGCACTGGCCTGGGTCGGGCTGGTGTCGGGGGTGACCTGGCTGCTGTTGATCACCGCCAGCATCGCGGGCGGTTGGAGCGCGGCACTGCAACCGGCGACCGTGCAACTGGTGCTGGTCAAGACGTTTTTTGGCCAGGTGTGGGTGTGGCATCTACTGCTCAATCTGTTACTGCTGATGGTGCTGATCAAACCCTGGCCGGCCCTGCGCCTGCCGGTGCTGGCTCTGCTGCTGGCAACACTGGCGCCGGTCGGCCATGGTGCCATGCTGGATGGGCTCAGCGGGCAATTGCTGATCCTGAACCAGGTGGTGCATCTGGCCTGCGTGGGCGCGTGGCTCGGTGGGTTGTTGCTGCTGGTGTTGATCCTGGGTCAACCGCAGGGCCTTGCACTGGAGCCGATCCTACGACGGTTCAGCGGCCTGGGGTATGGCTTGGTGGCGGGGCTGCTGGTGACCGGGCTGATCAATGTGCGGGTACTTACCGGGCAGATTTGGCCCACCCCCCTGTTCAGCGGGTTTGCGTTGATCCTGCTGATCAAGGCGATGCTGGTGCTGGGGATGTTGGCGTTGGCGTTGTTGAACCGGTTGCGGATCGAGCGGTGTGACGAGCGTGTAGGTAGTTTGAAGGCCAGTGTGATGGTGGAGTGGCTGTTAGGGATTGCGGCAGTGGCGGCCGTTTCTCTACTAGGAACCCTGCCGCCGATGGTCATGGCCAACTGATTTCACCCGTTGAAATGCAATCAAAGGTGGGAGGGGGCTTACTCCCGATGGCTGTGGGTCAGTGATGGATACGTTGACTGACACACCGCTATCGGGAGCAAGCCCCCTCCCACATTTAAACCGTGCCCGCTTAATACCTAGGGCGGCATAGTCATCCTATAACTTCTGCTTGACACATGGCTAAAACCCCGCAAATATCGCCCTCAATGTTGTACGACAACGTATGACAAATAATAAAAACAACAAAAGAAAGGGAGCTTCACTGTGAGTCAATTCGCCCGCAATTCCTGCGCTCGTCTGGGTTTTATCAGTTTCGGCAGCCTCGCCTTCACCCTCCCCCTCAGCGTCCAGGCCGATGGTTTTCTCGAAGACGCCAAGGCCACGCTCAACCTGCGCAACGCCTACTTCAACCGTAACTTCACCAACTCGACCAACCCACAGGCCAAGGCCGAGGAGTGGACGCAAAACTTCATTCTCGACGCCAAATCCGGCTTCACCCAGGGCACGGTGGGCTTTGGCCTTGATGTGCTGGGCCTGTACTCGCAAAAACTCGACGGCGGCAAAGGCACCGGCGGCACCCAGCTGTTGCCGATCCACGACGACGGCCGCCCTGCCGACAACTTCGGGCGCCTGGGAGTGGCGCTGAAAACCAGGCTGTCCAAGACCGAGTTAAAGGTGGGCGAATGGATGCCGGTGCTGCCAATCCTGCGCTCCGACGACGGCCGCTCCCTGCCCCAGACCTTCCGTGGCGGCCAGGTCACGTCCAATGAAATCGCCGGCCTGACCCTCTACGGCGGCCAGTTCCGTGGCAACAGCCCGCGCAACGACGCGAGCATGGAAGACATGTTCATGAACGGCAAAGCCGCCTTCACCTCCGATCGTTTCAACTTCGGCGGCGGCGAATACAGCTTCAACGACAAACGCACCCAGGTCGGCGTGTGGTACGCCGAACTCACCGATATCTACCAACAGCAGTATTTCAACCTCACCCACAGCCAGCCGGTGGGCGACTGGACCCTGGGCGCCAACCTGGGCTTCTTCACCGGCAAGGAAGACGGCAGCGCCCTGGCCGGCGACCTGGATAACAAAACCGCGTTTGCCATGCTCTCGGCCAAGTACAACGGCAACACCTTCTACGTAGGCTTGCAGAAACTCACCGGCGACAGCGTGTGGATGCGGGTCAACGGCACCAGCGGCGGCACCCTGGCCAACGACAGCTACAACGCCAGCTACGACAACGCCAAGGAAAAGTCCTGGCAGGTGCGCCATGACTTCAACTTCGTGGTGCTGGGCGTGCCGGGGCTGACCATGATGAACCGCTATATCAGCGGCAGTAACGTACACACCGGGGCGATCACTGATGGCAAGGAATGGGGCCGGGAGTCGGAGCTGGCGTACACGGTGCAGAGTGGTGCATTGAAGGATCTGAACGTGCGCTGGCGCAACTCGACCATGCGTCGGGATTTCAGCAATAACGAGTTTGATGAAAATCGGATCTTTATCAGCTACCCGATTTCGTTGCTGTAAGGTTTCCAGCCGAACGGGGATTTGCCACCAACACGAATCCCCTGTGGGAGCGGGGTTGCTCGCAAATGCGGTTGGCCAGTCAATTCATGTGTCGACTGATACACCGCTTTCGCGAGCAAGCCCGCTCCCACATTTGATCTCATTCGTCCAAAGGGGCGTTGACAAGCCTGGGAATCCGTAACGATACTTCGACCAAGTCATACGACAACCTACAACAAAAACAGGAATCTCAATGACCACGACCTCCCCCACTCCCTTCAACCGCCTGCTGCTCACCGGCGCCGCCGGTGGCCTGGGCAAAGTCCTGCGTGAACGCTTGCGCCCCTACGCCCAGGTGCTGCGCCTGTCGGACATCGCCAACATGGCACCGGCCCAGGCCCACGAAGAAGTCCAACCCTGCGACCTCGCCGACAAACAAGCCGTGCACCACCTGGTCGAAGGCGTCGACGCCATCCTGCATTTTGGCGGTGTGTCGGTGGAGCGCTCATTCGAAGAAGTACTGGGCGCCAATATCAGCGGCATTTTCCATATCTACGAAGCCGCCCGTCGCCATGGCGTCAAGCGCGTGATCTTCGCCAGTTCCAACCATGTGATCGGCTTCTACAAGCAGGGCGAACACCTTGATGCCCATTCCCCACGCCGTCCGGACAGCTACTACGGCTTGTCCAAATCCTACGGCGAAGACATGGCCAGCTTCTACTTCGACCGCTACGGCATCGAGACCGTGAGCATCCGCATCGGCTCGTCGTTCCCGGAACCTCACAACCGCCGGATGATGCATACCTGGTTGAGCTTCGATGACCTCACCCAACTGCTGGAGCGTGCGCTGTATACCCCCAACGTCGGCCACACCGTGGTCTACGGCATGTCGGATAACCTCGACACTTGGTGGGACAACCGCTACGCCGCCCACCTGGGCTTTGCCCCCAAGGACAGTTCCGAAGTGTTCCGCGCCCAGGTCGAAGCGCAGCCCCCGGTGGCGGCCGATGACCCGGCCAAGGTCTATCAGGGCGGTGCGTTCTGCGCAGCCGGCCCGTTCGGGGACTGACCCATGACAGCCGAACTGATTGTTGACGCGCGCAACGCCGTGGGCGAATGCCCGGTGTGGGTGCCCGAGGAAAACGCCCTGTATTGGGTGGACATCCCCAACGGCGGCCTGCAACGCTGGAGCCTCGCCACTGGCCATGTGGCAGCCTGGAAGGCGCCGCAGATGCTGGCCTGCATTGCGCGCACCGACACCGGCAACTGGGTGGCCGGCATGGAAACCGGTTTTTTCCAGCTCACCCCACACAACGATGGCAGCCTCGACACCACGCTGCTGGCCGGAGTCGAGCACCCACGCCCGGACATGCGCCTCAACGACGGCCGCTGTGACCGCCAGGGCCGGTTCTGGGCCGGCAGCATGGTGCTGAACATGGGCTTGAACGCCGCCGAAGGCACCCTCTACCGTTATGCAAGCGGCACCCAGCCCCAGGCCCAGTTGGGCGGTTTCATCACCCTCAATGGCCTGGCCTTCAGCCCCGATGGCCGCACGCTGTACGCTTCGGACTCGCACCCGCTGGTGCAGCAGATCTGGGCCTTCGACTACGACACCGACACCGGCACGCCGTCCAATCGCCGCGTATTCGTGGATATGCACCAACACCTTGGTCGCCCCGACGGCGCTGCGGTAGACGCCGATGGCTGCTACTGGATCTGCGCCAACGACGCCGGCCTGATCCACCGTTTCACCCCCGAGGGGCGCCTCGACCGCTCCCTTGCCGTGCCCGTGAAAAAACCCACCATGTGCGCCTTTGGCGGCAGTCGGCTGGACACCTTGTTCGTCACCTCCATTCGTGACGACCAGGGTGAGCAGTCACTGTCCGGCGGCGTATTCGCCCTCAACCCTGGCGTACAAGGACTGGCCGAGCCCCGCTTTACCGTCTAGCTGCATCGCTGTGCCTTGAATACAACAATAACAAGACAGGAGACACACCCCATGGACTTCAAACGCACCTTGCTCGCCGCTGCATTCATCACCCTCAGCAGCGCCGCCCATGCGCTGGAAATCAAATTCGCCGACATCCACCCCGATGGCTACCCCACCGTGGTCGCCGAGAAAAACATGGGCGCCGCACTGACCAAGGAAAGCAACGGCGAACTGACGTTCAAGTTCTTCCCCGGCGGTGTGCTGGGCTCGGAGAAGGAAGTGGTCGAACAGGCCCAGGTCGGCGCGATCCAGATGGCACGGGTAAGCCTCGGCATCGTCGGGCCGGTGGTGCCGGATGTGAACGTGTTCAACCTGCCGTTCGTGTTCCGCGACCAGGCCCATATGCGCAAAGTCATCGACGGTGAAATCGGCGATGAAATCCTCGCCAAGATCACCGACTCCGAGTTCGGCCTGGTGGCCCTGGCCTGGATGGACGGCGGCACGCGCAATGTCTACACCAAGAAACCCGTGCGCAAGATCGAAGACCTCAAGGGCATGAAGATCCGCGTGCAGGGCAACCCGTTGTTCATTGAAGCCTTCAATGAAATGGGCGCCAATGGCATTGCCATGGACACCGGCGAAATCTTCAGTGCCCTGCAGACCGGCGTCATCGACGGCGCGGAAAACAACCCGCCGACCCTGCTGGAACACAACCACTTCCAGAACGCCAAGTACTACACCCTCACCGAGCATTTGATCCTGCCTGAGCCCATCGTGATGTCGAAAATCACCTGGAACAAACTCAGCCCTGCCCAGCAAGTCATGGTGAAGAACGCCGCCAAGGCCGCCCAGGCCGACGAGCGCGTGCTGTGGGATGCCAAGTCCGCCAGCAGCGAAGCCAAGCTTAAGGCAGCGGGTGTGGAGTTCATCACCGTCGACAAAAAGCCCTTCTATGACGCCACCGCGCCGGTTCGCGCCAAATACGGTGCGGCCTACGCCGACATCATCCAGCGCATCGACGCCGTTCAGTAACGCCCCCCTCCCTAGCAAGGCCCGGCGCGGTCCGCACTGACGCGCCGGGTTACGGTGAACGCCATGAAGAATTTACTGCTGCGCATCAACGACCGCATTTACATGACCTGCATCTGGGTCGCCGGCCTCTCAGTACTGGGGGTTGCGCTGATCATTCCCTGGGGCATCTTCGCCCGCTACATCCTCGGCACAGGCTCCAGCTGGCCGGAACCCACCGCGATTTTGCTGATGCTGGTATTCACCTTCATCGGTGCCGCCGCCAGCTACCGCGCAGGCGCGCATATGTCGGTGGCGATGATCACCGACCGCCTGCCCCCCCAGCAACGCCGCCTCGTCGGCATCCTGTCCCAATTGTTGATGGCGACCATCTGCCTGTTCATGACGATTTGGGGCAGCAAGTTGTGCATGGCCACCTGGAACCAGTTCATGAGCGCCATCCCCACCCTGCGCGTGGGCATCACCTACATGCCGATCCCCATTGGCGGGCTGCTGACCCTGGTGTTCGTACTGGAAAAACTCCTGCTCGGCGACCAGAGCCAGCGCCGCGTAGTGCGTTTCGACCTGATTGAAGAAAGCGAAGAGGCCGCCTGATATGGACGCATTGATTCTGCTGGGCAGCTTTATCGCCTTGATCCTGATCGGTATGCCGGTGGCCTATGCCCTCGGCTTGTCGGCGCTGATCGGCGCGTGGTGGATCGATATTCCGTTCCAGGCCCTGATGATTCAGGTGGCCGGCGGGGTGAACAAGTTTTCGCTGATGGCGATTCCGTTCTTTGTGCTGGCCGGGGCGATCATGGCCGAGGGCGGCATGTCGCGGCGGTTGGTGGCGTTTGCCGGGGTGCTGGTGGGTTTTGTACGCGGCGGGCTGTCATTGGTGAACATCATGGCCTCGACGTTTTTTGGCGCGATCTCCGGCTCGTCGGTGGCCGATACGGCCTCGGTCGGCTCGGTGCTGATCCCGGAGATGGAGCGCCGTGGCTACCCCCGCGAGTTCGCCACGGCGGTGACCATCAGCGGCTCGGTGCAAGCACTGCTGACCCCGCCCAGCCATAACTCGGTGCTCTACTCCCTGGCGGCCGGGGGCACTGTGTCGATTGCCTCGCTGTTCATGGCCGGCGTGGTGCCGGGCTTGCTGATGAGCGCGTGCCTGATGGTGCTGTGCCTGATCTTCGCCAAGAAGCGCGACTACCCCAAGGGCGAAGTCATTCCCTTGAAACAGGCGCTGAAAATCTGCGCCGACGCGCTCTGGGGCCTGATGGCCATGGTGATCATCCTCGGCGGCATCCTGTCGGGCATCTTCACCGCCACCGAATCCGCGGCCATTGCGGTGCTGTGGGCATTCTTCGTGACCATGTTCATCTACCGCGACTACAAATGGAGTGAGCTGCCCAAGCTGATGCACCGCACGGTGCGCACCATTTCCATCGTGATGATCCTGATCGCCTTCGCCGCGAGCTTCGGCTACATCATGACCCTGATGCAGATCCCGGCGAAGATCACCACGTTGTTCCTGACCCTGTCGGACAACCGCTATGTGATCCTGATGTGCATCAACGCCATGCTGCTGTTGCTGGGCACGGTGATGGACATGGCGCCGCTGATCCTGATCCTCACACCGATCTTGATGCCGGTGATCCTGGGTATCGGCGTCGACCCCGTGCACTTTGGCATGATCATGCTGGTGAACCTCGGCATCGGGCTGATTACCCCGCCGGTGGGCGCGGTGTTGTTTGTGGGCGCGGCGGTGGGCAAGACAACCATCGAGAAAACCGTGAAGGCGTTGCTGCCGTTTTATGCGGTGCTGTTTCTGGTGTTGATGGCGGTGACCTATATTCCGGCACTGTCGCTGTGGTTGCCGGGTCTGGTGCTGTAAACCGCGCTTCACCTAACAATGAGGATCAAATGTGGGAGGGGGCTTGCTCCCGATTGCAGTGGGTCAGCCAATATATTCTTCACTGACACACCGCCATCGGGAGCAAGCCCCCTCCCACATTTGACCTCTTTGTTTGTTCTATTTTTATATGGCGGGAAACCATGTCTTCGAACTTCATTGAACTGCGTGATCACCTCACCCACCTCACCCTCGCCCCCGCCGTGGGCGGCAGCATCGCCAACTGGCACGTCACCGCCACCGGCCAACCGCTGTTGCGCCATAACGATGAACACGCCCATCTCCCCGGGAAACTGGGGTGCTACCCGCTGGCCCCCTGGTCCAACCGCATCGGCGAAGGCGGTTTCGACAACCCGGACGCTTGGCTGGCGTTGCCCCCCAATAGCCCCACCGACCCGCTGCCGATCCACGGCTCGGCCTGGCAGCAGGCATGGCAGGTGGTCAGCCAATCGGCGCATGAAGCGGTGCTTGAGGTAGTGTGCGACACCCCGTTCGCCTATCGCGCCGAGCAGCGGTTCAGGTTGGATAACGGTGAGCTGAGTATCACCTTACGGGTGACTCACCTGGCGGAAAAACCCGCCTGGCATGGGTTGGGTTTGCACCCCTATTTCCCACGCACAGGCGGCACTCGCTTGCAGGCCAAAGCGTCCAAGGTGTGGCTGAGCGATGCGTCCAAGCTGCCCACCGGCTTGGTGCCTGTGCCGGATGAGTGGAATTTCCAGCAGCTCAAATCCCTGCCAGAAAGCATGGTCGACAATGGGTTTTGCCAGTGGGATGGGCACTGTCTGATCGAACAGCCGGAGTTGGGATACACCCTGGAATGCCAGGCCAACGGCGCGGAGTACTTCCTGTTGTTCTGCCCGCCGGGGTTGGGGTTCTTTTGTGTTGAGCCTGTGAGTCATCCGGTGAATGCGCATCACCTGCCCGGCAGGCCTGGTCTCAAGCTATTGGAACAAGGCCAGTCAACCCACCTCGATTTCACGTTGAAATACATTGCAAATGTGGGAGGGGGCTTGCTCCCGATAGCGGTGTGACAGTCATGGGATTATTGACTGACCCACTGCAATCGGGAGCAAGCCCCCTCCCACATTTTTGATCACTGTTGTGCCCGTATCAGGGCGGGCTGTTTTTAAGGCGCCCTGCGGTATCAATACTCACCACCACCGACAACCCCGGTCGCAACCGCTCGCTCTCGGCTTGATCCGGGTCCACCGTAATCCTCACCGGCACCCGCTGCGCAATCTTCACAAAGTTGCCCGTGGCGTTGTCTGCCTGCAACAAGCTGAACTCCGACCCGGTGGCCGGCGAAATATGCTGCACCGTGCCGTGAAACTTGCGGTGGTTCAGGGCATCCACGGTGAAGGTCACCGGCTGCCCCACCTGCACGTTGTCCATCTGGGTTTCCTTCATATTGGCGATCACCCACAGTTGCGGCGGCACCAACGCCATCAACTGCGCGCCGGAATTGACGTAGGCCCCAAGGCGCACGCCAATCTGCCCCAACTGGCCGTCACGGGGCGCGGTGATGCGGGTGTTCGACAGGTCGATCCGCGCCAGTTCCACCGCCGCATCGGCGCTGGCTACCGCGGCTTCCAGGGAGCCACGGTTGACAATCACCGTCTGCAAGTCCTGCCGCGCGATTTCCAGATTGGCCTGGGCTTGGGCCACCGCAGCGATGGTCTGCGCATTGGCTGCACGGGTCACGTCCAGCTCGCGCTTGGACACCGAACCATCGCTGATCAACTCCTCATTACGGCGCAAGTCAGCCAGGCTTTTACGCGCCTGGGCCTGGCTGTCCGCCAATGCCGCCTGACGCAGCTTGATGGTGGCTTCGGCGCTATTGCGTTGCTGCACCACATTGGCCAACGAGGCTTTTTGCACCGCCAGCTGCGCCAGGGCCTGGTCCAGGCGTTGCTTGTAGATACGGTCATCAAGGCGCACCAACAGGTCTCCGGCCTTCACGTATTGGAAGTCCTGCACCGGCACTTCAAATACATAGCCGCTCAACTGCGGGCCGATGATCGTGACCTGCCCGCGCACCAGGGCGTTCTCGGTGGTTTCCACCGCGCTGCTGAACGGCGGCAACTGCCAGGCATACAACACAATCAACACGCCGACGATGGCAATCGCGGCAAAGCCCAGGGACGAAATAATCCGCACCCTCAGTGGCCGCAGTTCGGTGGGCACGGCGCCCGGTGGTGTACTGCCTTCCGGGGTGGAGGCGATGGCGGTGGTGGTCGTGGTGGAAGGTTCGGTCATGAAGGTGCGCCGCTGGGTTGAACGGGAGTGGCTGCTGCTTGGGTGGTGCTCATCAGCCACAGACTGCGGATAAAGATCCAGATCATGGTGAGCATTGCGATAATCGCGATCAGCATGAACACATCGTTGTAGGCCATTACATTCGCCTCACGGGTGGCCGCCGTGGCCAGGCTGCGGATGCCCATGAGGTTGCGCAGCTCGGGGTCGGCGATGATACCGCCGTAGGCCGTGCCGCCGCTGCTGACCCGCGCCGCCACACGCGGGTCGAGCAAGGTCAGGTGTTCGACGATCATGCTGGAATGGAATTTCTCCCGCACAATCTGGAACGTGCCCAGCAACGCGGCGCCAATCAGGCCGCCAAGGTTCTGGCAGATACCGAACATCACCGAAAAGCTCACCAGGTTGCGCGGGTTGGTCAGCACGTTCTTGGTACCCAACACCATGGTCGGGCCCAGGAAGAACGTACCGCCGAAGCCTAGCAGGAACTGGCTGATATACAGGTTCTGCGGCCGGGTCAGGTTGCTGGAGAAACTGTCCATCACTGAGCCCGTGGCCATCAACGCCAGGGAAATCACCAACGGCATCAACAGGTGCGCCGGGTTGATGGTCAACGCGCTGACCGCAAGCCCCGCAATCGCCCCAGCCAGCATCACCACATACAGCGTGTGCATCTGCTGGTAGCTCATGTTCAACATTTGCATGAACCCCACCGCGCCGGTGGACTGCTCCGACAGCACCATGCGAATCAGGATCACCGCCAGCGCCAGGCGGATCATCACACCGCTGCCCAGCCAACGGGTCATCAGCATGGGGTTGGCGCGGTTATGTTCGATGGCCAGGCCGGCCATGATCAGTACCAGGGAGCAGGCCGAGGCCACGCCGATCCACGGGGCCTCCAACCACCAGTCGATACGCCCCAGGGACAGCACCGCACACAACAGCGCCACGCCGGTGGCGAGCAAGGCGAAGGTCAGGAAGTCGAGCTTTTCAAAGGTCTTGAAGCGGTCACCCGGCGGCAACTTGAGCAGGAACACGCAACCCAGGCAGATCAGCGCCATGCCCAGTTCGAACAGGTACAGGCCGCGCCATTCGGCGATTTGCAGCAAGTCCTCAGAGAACAACCGCGCCAGCGGCAACGCCAACTGTGCCGTGCCCAGGCCCAGTACCAGGGCTTTCAAGCGCCACTTGGCCGGGAACGCCTGGATCATGTAGTACAAGCCCAACGAACTGAGCGCCGCGCCCACCATGCCATGGGCCGCCCGTACGGCAATGGCCGAACTGAGGTCGTTGACGAATAAATGCCCAAAGGTCACCAGCGCGTACAGCACCAGGAACACCTCGGTAAACGCCCGCAGCCCGAACTGTTGGCGAAACTTCACCAGCAGCAGGTTCATGCACACGTTGGTCATTACGTAGGCGGCGGGCAGCCAGGCCATTTCGGCAGTGGTGGCGCCCAGCGCACCTTGCAGGTATTGCAAGTTGGCAATCACCAGCGCGTTGCCCAGGCCACCGGTGATTGCCACCAGCACGCCCACCATCGCAAACAGCCAGCGCTTGTACGTAGGGTGCAACGGGGTGGACGGCGAACCCGGCAGGCTCGGGCGCTCGTGGGGTTCCCAGGTGTGGGGGGTGTATTTGTTCATTCAGTGACCTAGATGACCCGACCGGGGATGTCGGTAAAACCATACTCAGAGAGTAGTAAACCTGAGGGGAGTTCATCTTGCCATGTCAGACGATACATTTACTCCCTGTAGGAGCGAGCTTGCTCGCGAAGGTCGTCAACGATAACGCGGGGGGGCCTGGTTGTCCGCGGCGAGCTCTGGTTTTTCGCGAGCAAGCTCGCTCCTACAGGTGTAGCGCGGTTAGATCCAGCCGAGCCAGCTCCAGTAGGTGGCGGCAAACACCAGCATCAGCCCATAGCCAATCAGCGTCACCAGAATCCCCACCTTGGCAAACTGGCGCGCCGTAAACGTCCCGGTGCCCAGGCACACCATGTTCTGCGGCGCATTGATCGGCAGGATGAACCCGTAGCTCATCACAAAGCCCAACAGCATGGTCATGCCCAACCGGCTGAAATCCCCCGGCAAGGTCTGCACCACCGCGATCAGGATCGGCAACAGCGCCGAGGTCAATGCGGTGGCGCTGGCAAAGCCCAGGTGGATCAGGATCAGGAACGCGCCCAGGATCGCAAACACGCCCAAAGGCCCGACCTGATCCAACCCGGTGTGGGCCACCACGGCAGACCCCAGCCATTGCCCAGCCTGAGTGGTCAGCAATGCCGTACCCAGGCTGATCCCCACCCCAAACACAATCACCGTGCCCCACGGAATGCGCGACTGCACATCCTTCCAGGTCATCACGCCGATGCCCGGCAGCAGCAAGAACACCAAACCGGCGTAGGTGGTCGAGGTGGTGTCGAAGGTGTGCAGGCGCCCTTCGGTGGCCCATGCCAACAGCAGCAGCACGGACACGGTCAGCAGGCGTTTCTGTGGCCCGGTCATGGGGCCGATATCCACCAACGACTGGGCCACCGCTTCCTTACCGCCAGGAATGCTGTCGGTCTCTGGTGGCAGCAGCTTGAGCACCAGGAACAACAACACCGCCGACATGATCAGCGCCCACGGTGCCCCGGCGATCAGCCAGTCGATCCACGACACGCGCTGGCCGAGCATCTTGTCCATAAAGCCCACGGTCAGCAGGTTCTGGGCGGCGGCGGTCTGAATGCCGACGTTCCAGAGGCTGGTGCCCTGGGCCACGACGATCATGATCCCTGCGGCGATGTTGGAGCGCTTGTCCACGCCGAACGCGGCAATCACCCCCATCATGATCGGCACCACACAGGCACTGCGCGCCGTGGCGCTGGGCACCACCAGGCTCAACAGGATGGTTACCGCAATCGCCCCCAGCAGAATGCGCCGGGTGCTGGTGCCCACACGGCTCAGGGTCACCAGCGCGATACGCCGGTCCAGCCCGGTATGGGTCATGGCCGCCGCGATAAACAACGCACCCGCCACCAGCGCCAGCGCCGGGTTGGAAAACCCGGTGAGCGCCATGCTGATGGCCGGGCTGGTGCCGATCAAATGCGTGGGGTCTTGCAGCGACGGCGCGGTGCCGAGCAAAAACGCCATCAAGGACGTGATCATGATCGCGCTGGCCTCATAGGAGACCGCCTCGGTGATCCACACCACCACGGCAAACGCGAGGATCGCCAGCATACGGTGTCCGGCCACCGGCAAATCCGCCGGCAATGGCAACAGCAGCACGCCGCTCATCACCAGCACGGCGATCACCAGGCCCAGGGGTAATTTAAAGGATGCCGCGCTCATGGGGGTGCTCCAAGGCTCTAAATCAAGCCTTGAGCATGGCGCAGATCGCCGCAGGGGGTGTTGACGGGTATCAATCGGTTCTGAGGTGGAGAGTGCTTTTGTGGGGCTTGTGGTGTACTCAAAGTGCTCAGCCTGACGCAGATCCAAATGTGGGAGCGGGCTTGCTCGCGAAAGCGGTGGTTCAGTAATGAATGTGTTGACTGACACGCCGCATTCGCGAGCAAGCCCGCTCCCACATTGGATTGGGTTTACAGGGTAAGTTCAGCCGAGCAACTGGCTCAATACGGCCCGCAACTTGCCGGGTTTTACCGGTTTGTTCAGCAACGGTGCTTCCAGGCGGCGCAACGCCCGGCGGCATTGGTCGGTGCGGTCGGCGGTGATGATCACCGCCGGGATCTTGCACGCGAACTGCTCGCGCAGGTGCTTGACCACATCGCAGCCCACCACCCCATGGTCCAGGTGATAGTCCGCCAGGATCAACTCCGGCGCCCTGCCCTGCAACGCCGCCATCGCGCCAGCCTCATCGGTGGCCGTGAGCACTTCGCAACCCCACTGCCCAAGCAACGCGCTCATGCTTTCAAGGATGCTGGTCTCGTTGTCGATCACCAGCAACCGCCGCCCCGGCAGTGGGTTGCCGGTGCTCGGTTGCACCGGCAGTTGGCTGATGGGCAGCGGCATTTCGGCGCTCAGGGGCACCTCGATACTGAACATCGAGCCCCGCCCCGGCCAGGAACGCACGACAATCGGGTAGCCAAGGATCTCGGCGATGCGCTCCACAATCGCCAACCCCAGCCCCACGCCCTTGCGATCCGCGGCGCGGCCCACATCCAGCTGGTTGAACTCCAGAAAGATCGCCTCCAGCCGATCCGCTGCAATCCCGCGCCCGGTGTCCCACACTTCCAGGCGCAGGCATTCACCTCGACGTCGTGCTCCGAGCAGGATGCAACCTTCGTCGGTGTAGCGGCAGGCATTGCTCAAGAAGTTACGCAGAATCCGCGTCAACAGCCGCAAGTCGGTACGCACGGCATAGCGCCCCATGTGCACCCGCAGGTTCAACCCCGCCGCCTGGGCCACCGATTGAAACTCCGAGACCAGCGGCGCAAACACTTCATCCAGGCGATACAGGGCCACATCCGGCTTAACCGCCGCCTGGTCTAGCCGCGAGATATCCAGCAGATCGGTGAGTAAATCCTCGGCGCCTTCCAGCGCTTGGTGCGTGCGCTCCACCAACACCTGTTCGACCTCGGGCAACTGCCGCTCACGCAAGGTGGCGATCAGCAAACGTGCGGCGTTGAGCGGTTGCAGCAGGTCATGGCTGGCGGCAGCGAGGTATTTATCCTTGCTGCGGTTGGCCGCCTCGGCGGCATCGCGGGCGGCGCGCAGGTTGAGGTTGGCTTCCAGCAATTCATCGGTGCGGGCGGCAACGCGCTGCTCCAGCTCGTCGTTGAGGCGGATATAGCGCTTGCGCTCGGCCTCCAGCTCATCGAGCCGTGCGGTCAGCTCCGGGTAGTGGCTCTTGCGTGCCGACTGGTCCCCCAGCCCCAACAGGGCCGACAGCGCCCGCTGCTGGTCGTCAGAGTGCTTCGCCATAGACGACCTCGACGTCACGCTGGCTCGACTCCCGAGGGTTGGTGAGGATGCACGGGTCATCCATTGCATGCTCGGACAAAAACGGAATATCCGCCACGCGCACGCCATGCAGGCCAAGGGTTTCATGAAAGCCAATGGCGTGCTTCAACGCAATCAGGTGGTCCACCAGCCGCCCGCAGATCTGCCGGTGATTGAGGCCCCGGCAGTCAATGCCAAAGGTCTCGGCAATCACCTTGAAGCGCTCCGGCGCCGAGTTGTAATTGAACGCCACCACATGCTCCACCAGCACGGCGTTGCACAGGCCATGGGGCAGGTCGAGAAAGCCCCCCAGGCTATGGGACATGGCGTGCACCGCCCCCAGGATCGCGTTGGAAAACGCCAACCCCGCCTGCATGCTGCCCAACATGATCTTCTCGCGCAGGGCAATGTCGCTGGGGTTGGCAATCATCTGCACCAGGTTGCCGTTGATCAGGCGCATGGCTTCCAGCGCATGGGGATCGGTGAGCGGACCGTGGCCGGTGGACACGAACGCCTCGATGGCATGCACCAGCGCATCGATACCGGTACAGGCCGACAGGAACGGGTCCATGCTGGCGGTGGTTTCCGGGTCGATCAACGACACATCCGGCACCACCGCCTTGCTGACGATGGAGAATTTCATACGTTCCTGCTGGTTGGAGATGATCACGAACTGGGACACATCCGCCGAAGTGCCAGCGGTGGTCGGGATCAGGATCAGCGGCGGGCTGGGCACGCGAATCGTGTCCACTCCTTCGAATTCCAGGATGCTGCGCCCATGGGCGACCACGATGCCGATGGCCTTGCCGCAGTCCATGGGGCTGCCGCCGCCGATGGCGACGATCACGTCACAGTGGTTTTCGCGGTAGACCTCGGCGCCGGTCATCACCTCTTCGACGCGGGGATTGGGGGACACGGCGCTGTACAGGCAGTAGTCGATGCCGATGGCTTGCAGGCTGGCTTCCACATCGGCGACCCAGCCGGCGGCGATAACGCCGGGGTCGCTGACCACCAGCACCTTGCGCGCGCCGAAGGTCTTGGCGTAGTTGCCGACGTTGTGCCGGCAGCCGGCACCAAAGATGATTTCAGGAGAGACGAATTTACGCAGTTGGCTCAGAGTCTGGCTCATTGGAAAGCCTGTTTTTATTATTTTGGAAGAATGCGCTCCACACTAACCGATCCGGCCGCGAATGCAATCAGACCAAAGAGGCATCCTTCCGACAGCTCCCGAGATCAACGGCTGGCGAAGTACATGGTCACTTCAAAGCCGATACGCAGGTCGGTAAACGCGGGTTTGGTCCACA
Source organism: Pseudomonas kairouanensis (assembly GCF_004682055.1). Classification (GTDB taxonomy): domain Bacteria; phylum Pseudomonadota; class Gammaproteobacteria; order Pseudomonadales; family Pseudomonadaceae; genus Aquipseudomonas; species Aquipseudomonas kairouanensis. The sequence continues at coordinate 175,108 of NZ_QUZU01000008.1, forward strand.
TGGGGCGTTCCTCTTGTTGTGCCGGTAGATTCCGGTTTGGTCATTAAGGCATGGGGGGTTGAGGGGGTGAATGGTACTTTCGAAGGAGTTGGCTGCATGCATTAGTCTCAGGCACACAGAGATCCAAATGTGGGAGGGGGCTTGCTCCCGATGAGGGTGTGTCAGTTGATACATCTGTGACTGACACACCGCTATCGGGAGCAAGCCCCCTCCCACAGTTGATTGCATTTCAAGTCCAGAAGTTAGAAGAACCCGAGCGGATTGATGTCGTAGCTCACCAGCAGGTTCTTGGTCTGCTGGTAGTGATCCAACATCATCTTGTGGTTCTCACGCCCCACACCGGATTTCTTGTAGCCACCAAACGCCGCATGCGCGGGGTACAGGTGGTAGCAGTTGGTCCACACCCGACCCGCCTTGATCGCCCGGCCCATGCGGTAGGCACGGTTGATGTCGCGGGTCCACAGGCCGGCGCCGAGGCCGAATTCGCTGTCGTTGGCAATCGCCAGGGCTTCGGCTTCGTCCTTGAAGGTGGTAATGCCCACCACCGGGCCGAAGATTTCTTCCTGGAACACGCGCATCTTGTTGTGGCCCTTGAGCAGGGTTGGCTGGATGTAATAGCCGCTGGACAGGTCGCCCTCCAAGCGCTCGGCCGCACCGCCGGTGAGCAGCACCGCGCCTTCCTGCTTGGCGATTTCAAGGTAGGAGAGGATTTTGTCGTACTGCTGTTCCGACGCCTGGGCACCCACCATGGTCTCGGTGTTCAGCGGGTTGCCGCGCTTGATCTTGACGATCTTCTGCATCACCACCTTCATGAAGTCGTCATAGATCGACTCCTGCACCAGCGCCCGCGATGGGCAGGTGCACACTTCGCCCTGGTTGAAAAACGCCAATACCAAACCTTCGGCGGCCTTTTCGATGAACTGTGGCTCGGCCTGCATGATGTCTTCAAAGAAAATGTTCGGCGACTTGCCGCCCAGTTCCACGGTGGACGGAATGATGTTCTCGGCCGCCGCATGCATGATGTGCGCGCCCACTGGGGTGGAGCCGGTAAAGGCGATTTTGGCGATACGCTTGCTGGTGGCCAACGCCTCCCCTGCTTCGCGGCCAAAGCCTTGCACAATGTTGAGCACACCCGGCGGCAACAGGTCATTGATCAGTTCGGCAAACACCATGATCGACAGCGGGGTCTGCTCGGCGGGTTTAAGCACGATGCAGTTACCAGCGGCCAGTGCAGGCGCGAGTTTCCAGGCGGCCATCAGCAGCGGAAAGTTCCAAGGGATAATCTGCCCGACCACGCCCAAAGGCTCATGGAAGTGATAGGCGGCGGTCAGTTCGTTGATCTCGGCGGCGCCGCCTTCCTGGGCGCGGATGCAACCGGCGAAATAACGGAAGTGATCAGCCGCCAAAGGCACGTCGGCATTGAGGGTTTCGCGCACAGCCTTGCCGTTGTCCCAGGTTTCGGCCACGGCCAGCACTTCAAGGTTTTGCTCGATGCGGTCGGCGATTTTCAACAGCACCAGGGCGCGGTCCTGTGCCGAGGTTTTGCCCCAGGCGTCAGCGGCGGCGTGGGCGGCATCGAGGGCCTTGTCGATATCGGCGGCGCTGGAGCGCGGGAATTCGGCGATGACTTCACCGGTGACCGGCGATGTATTGGTGAAGTAGTTGCCGTCGATGGGCGCGACAAATTCACCGCCGATGTAATTGCCATAACGGGCCTTGAAGCTGACGATGGCGCCGGGGGTGCCAGGTTGGGCGTAGATCATGGTGAGGCCTCTGTTTGTTGTGGGTGTTGTAGGTGTTGTCAGGGCTGGATGCGTGACATCTGCGCACGCTCGTACTGCGGGTACAGATGGGTCACGCTGCGGGTCAGTTCGTAGCGGCTGAGGTTGATCGGCGCAAAGCGTTCAGGTATCGGGCTTCGGATCATCTCGGGCATATCGCTGCCTTGTGCCGCGCCCTCGCGCAGCAACTGATCGAGCCAGGTGAGGTAGTCGCGCATTTGTTCAAACGGCTTCGCATCGGAGGCAATGGGGCCGTGGCCGGGCACCACCAGGGCCCAGGGCAAGCCTTGCAGGGTGGCGATATCTGCCAGCCAAATCGGCAGGCCCGGTGAGTTTGGGGTGGTCAGTGCACGCTGGTAAAACACCAGGTCCCCGGCAAACAGCACACCGGTCTTCTGGTCGAGGATCGCCAAATCGGCGCCCGTGTGCCCCCGCAGTTGCAGCAGTTGCAGGTCATGGCTGCCAAAGGTCATGACCCCCGGCTGCACGACTTCGCTGGGCAGCACCACTTCAGTGCCGCGCATCCAGTCACCGACCAGGCGGTACAGGTTCTCGGCCATGCCGTCACCCTGCTGGTGCAGCAAGTCCTGGGTGCCCGCCAAGGCGCCGATGGGGACATCCTTGAAGGCTTGGTTACCCAGCGCGTGATCGGGATGGTGATGGGTCAGCAGTACCTGGATCACTGGCTTGTCGGTCACGCGGGCAATGGCTTGGCGCAGAGCTTCGCCGTAGCGTTTGGACGGCCCGGTGTCGATCACCACCACGCCGGCCTCGGTGACGATAAACCCGACATTGACGATATTGCCGCCATTGTCCTTGGCGAAGTTGTCGGTGCTGCCTTCCAGCAGCCAGGTGTTGTCGGCGATCAAACGGGGTTTCAAGCCGTAGTCCAACTCGGCCAGCACCGGCAGGCTCAGCATCAGCAACCACAGCAAAATCCAGCGCTGGTTCATGGGATGGCTGCCTCGAACTGGCTGCCACTGGTATCCCGCAGGGTCAGGCGCAGGGTCGGGGGCATGGGCAGGTTCGTGGGCAGGTTCGTGGGTAAACCGCCTTCGATATCGAAGGCCAGGTTGGGGTTTTCGCTGACCGCGGGAAACAGCTCCAGGCGCGCCAACAGCCGGTTATCGGCGCCGCGCAGCTCGGCCTGGTTGATAAAGAATTCAGGAATGCCGCTGACCATGCCGTTGTCCATGGGGTGAGCGACTTGCACCTTGACGCGGCTGAATTCGGCACGAGGGTAACGCCCACCGAACACTTCACCCAAGTGTTCCTCCCACCCCGGCTGGGTGCGCACCACGCTGGGCGCGGTGCAACCGCCTCCTGCAGCCTCGATCAGGGTGGAGCCGATATGCCACAGCCCATCCCTGGTCAACACCGCCGCACGCAGCGGCGTGGCTTGCTCGATGCGAATGCGCAGCGACAACCACGGCAACACGCGGTCCACCGGCTGGAAGTCGACAATCTGTGGCAGCGGGTTCAGTTCGGCCCAGGCGAGGATCTTGACCACCTCGCCCTTGAAGGCGCGGGCATCGATTTCCAGCGGCACCTGGCGCGCGTCCTCGGCGAACGGCGGCGCCAGCACCTTTACACGCTCATCGAACACAAACGGCGCATTGGCCAGCAGGCGCTGGTGGTAATACGCCCACATCACCGAGGGCACCGGGTCGACGGGCGCGCCCCAGGCGAGCATCGGCACACAACAGGCCCACAGCCCGATCAGCCGCACGGGTTACTCCTCGACGTGCACGCTGTCGAGGTAGGTGCGCACTGCCCACAGCGCTTCCTGGCTCAGGTAGTCGGCCATTTTCGGCATGTACACCCGGCCATCGCGCACCGCACCGTGGCGAACCCGCTCCACAAACCATTCATCGCCGGCGTCGCCAGCATCCAGCATGCGCAGGTCCGGCGCGATACCGCCGGACTTGGCCTCCAGGCCATGGCAAGCCGCGCAGTTCTGGTTATAGGCCGAGGCACCGACCTCCACGGCCTTGTCGTGTTCGGCCGTGGTGCGATACGGGTTGGTGGCAGCCCAGCCGTCACCGTCCAGCGGCATACCGGCGTCCTTGATCGGGGTGAGGCCCTTGGTTTCGACGGCGGTGGGCGTCACGTTGCCGTGTGCCCAGACCGAACCTGCGCTGATGGCGCCGGCCAGCAGGCAGGCGGTGATCAAGGCGTTGCGTTTTGTTGTCATTATTTTTCCCTCAGGATTGCACGCAAAACCTCTTGGCAGAGGCTATGGCAACCATCTTAGGAAGCACGCTGCCGCACCCGTATGCTGCTTTGGTGGTCGGGTTCTCATCCGTTGGTAGCAGGCCTTGTGGGGCAGTGCTAAATCAGAGGCGGTTCGGGAAATTGTCCCGGCAACACCGGGACTTTTTCCGTATTCGCCAACACGTCCAGGCAGCAACCTGTGCAGGCCAAAACCTCCACTGGGAACTGCAACCATGACAATAAGATCGCTACCCGCCCGCTCACCCTTGAGCCTTGCTGTTCAGGCTTTTCTGCTGGTGGGCAGCCTGTCCCTCAGTGCTGCGAGCCATGCCGCCGCCGAACCTGCCCCTGCCGCTGCGAAGCCGACCCACAACGTCACCTGGGAAGACATCGCCAACGACCACCTGACCACCAAGGACGTGCTGCAATACGGCATGGGCACCAATGCCCAGCGCTGGAGCCCGCTGGCCCAGGTCAATGACAAGAACGTGTTCAAGCTCACCCCGGCCTGGTCGTATTCCTTCGGCGACGAGAAGCAACGCGGCCAGGAATCCCAGGCCATCGTCAGCGATGGCGTGGTGTACGTCACCGGCTCGTACTCCCGCGTGTTCGCCCTGGATGCCAAGACCGGCAAACGCCTGTGGACCTACAACCACCGCCTGCCCGACAACATTCGCCCGTGCTGTGACGTGGTCAACCGGGGCGCGGCGATCTTCGGTGACAAGATCTACTTCGGCACCCTCGACGCGCGCCTGATCGCCCTCGACAAAAACACCGGCAAAGTGGTGTGGAACAAGAAATTCGGCGACCACGCCGCCGGCTACACCATGACCGGTGCCCCGGTGCTGATCAAAGATAAAGTCAGCGGCAAAGTGCTGCTGATCCACGGCAGCTCCGGCGATGAATTCGGCGTGGTCGGCCAGCTGTACGCCCGCGACCCGGACACCGGCGAAGAAGTGTGGATGCGCCCGTTCGTGGAAGGCCACATGGGCCGCCTCAACGGCAAGGACAGCACGCCCACCGGCGACGTCAAAGCCCCGTCCTGGCCGGATGACCCCACCACCGAAACCGGCAAGGTCGAGGCCTGGAGCCACGGCGGCGGCGCGCCTTGGCAGAGCGCAAGCTTTGATGCCGAGACCAACACCATCATCGTCGGCGCCGGCAACCCCGGCCCGTGGAACACCTGGGCGCGCACCTCCAAGGACGGCAACCCCCATGACTTCGACAGCCTCTACACCTCGGGCCAGGTAGGTGTCGACCCAAGCACCGGCGAAGTGAAGTGGTTCTACCAGCACACCCCCAACGATGCCTGGGACTTCTCCGGCAACAACGAACTGGTGCTGTTCGACTACAAGAACAAGGACGGCAAAGTGGTCAAGGCCACCGGCCACGCCGACCGCAATGGCTTCTTCTATGTGGTGGACCGTAACAACGGCAAGCTGCAGAACGCCTTCCCGTTTGTCGACAACATCACCTGGGCCAGCCACATCGACCTCAAGACCGGCCGCCCCGTGGAAAACGAAGGCCAACGCCCGGCCAAGCCATTGCCGGGTGAAACCAAGGGCAAGCCGGTGGAAGTCTCGCCGCCGTTCCTGGGTGGCAAAAACTGGAACCCCATGGCCTACAGCCAGGACACTGGCCTGTTCTACATCCCAGGCAACCAGTGGAAAGAGGAATACTGGACCGAAGAGGTCAACTACAAAAAAGGCTCGGCGTACCTGGGCATGGGTTTCCGCATCAAGCGCATGTATGACGACCACGTCGGCACCCTGCGGGCGATGAACCCCACCACCGGCAAGGTGGTGTGGGAGCACAAGGAGCACCTGCCATTGTGGGCCGGCGTGCTGGCGACCAAGGGCAACCTGGTGTTCACCGGCACCGGCGACGGTTTCTTCAAGGCCTTCGATGCCAAAACCGGCAAGGAGCTGTGGAAGTTCCAGACCGGCAGCGGCATCGTCTCCCCGCCGATCACCTGGGAACAGGATGGCGAGCAATACATCGGCGTGACGGTCGGCTACGGCGGCGCGGTGCCATTGTGGGGCGGCGACATGGCTGAGTTGACCAAGCCGGTGGCACAGGGTGGGTCGTTCTGGGTGTTCAAGATCCCGAGTTGGGATAACAAAACCGCCCAAAAATAAACCTTAGTTAATGCGGGGACCGCTTTTGTGGCGAGGGGGCTTGCTCCCGCTGGGCTGCGAAGCGGCCCCCGTTTTTTCTCCAGCAACACTGTGCAGCCAGGTTTTGCGACTGCTGCGCAGTCGAGCGGGAGCAAGCTCCCTCGCCACAGAGGTTTTGTGATGAAAATACTGCCCTTGTTAGTCCTGCTATCGCTACCTATGGCCCACGCCGACGATGGCGACGACGCCCTTGTCATCAACGGCTGCACCATCACCGAACACAGCCAATGCCCCGGCGCCAACCTCAGGGGCGCCAACCTGCGTAACCAGAACCTGAGCAAAATGAACCTGGCCGGCGCCGACCTGCGCGATGCGGATTTGCGCCACGCCAACCTCGACCTGGCCAACCTGGAAAAAGCCCAGCTGCAAGGCGCCAACCTCACCCGCGCCAGCCTGCAACAAGCCAACCTGCGGCTGGCCGACTTCACCGGCGCCACGCTGATGGCGGTGCAAGGCTGGGGAATGTTTGCCCAGGGCGCGCAGTTTGAAAACGTCAACCTCAGCGCGGCCTACCTGCAATTTGCACGGCTGTCAGGGGCAAAGATGCACAACGCCAACCTACGCGCGGCCGACCTGGAAATGACCTGGTTGAGCAAGGCAGACCTGCAAGGGGCGGACTTGAGCGATGCCAATTTGCAAGAAGCCAAGTTCGGCGAAAGCAACCTGGAAAAGGCCACGCTGACGGGCAGCCGACAACACTATGCGAATTTTCAGGATGCGAATATGGAGGGCTGCAAGGATTGCCCGACGACGTGGGATCGCTAAAAACATCACAGGTCCAAGGTGAAAACTGGTTTGTGTGGTAGAGGCGGTGCGTCGATTCGACTTGCTCCCGATATCCATATGAGCATTGTGCAGGTCCTGTGGCGAGGGAGTTCGCTCCCGGCAGTCGAGCGGGTTTTAACGGGTGTACGCTTGCCCAACGTGCAAAGGGTCCTACACCACCACTCGGCACCTCGCCTAGCTCGGCATTCCCTCACTCCGGCTTGAATCCATGGCCCTGCGCGGCATACCCGGCGTCCTGCCGGGTTGCCCACGGATTCAAGCCCGCGTTAGGCCAGCGTGGTTTAACGAGCTGCCAAAGATAAAAATCAAGAGCCAGAACCAGCGCAGATCGAGATCTATCAGAATATGGAGATCAACTGTTGGAGGGGCGGTATTTTCCTGCTAGCCGGCCACCCGAGCCCCCTATATACGTTCCCAGATGCACCAACTCCGCATAGGAGCTGACCGGAGACTTACTCTTCAACGAATAAAGCAATGCGATAAGCCGCAAGCATCCTAATGCTAAGTAATTAGCGGAATAGTATGAATGTTATTTCCGACCCACAAGTAGGAGATTTCGACAAGAGTAGGAAACACCCTTCAAAACATAACGACATCTTAGGAAATTTCGGAAAATTTCAAAAATCTTTGACCGACATGGAGATTAGGATTATAGATTAATGGCGCAGCGCAATCCAAATACTGAAATATAGGAGATACGTTATGAGCAATGAAAAAGCTGTTAACGAAGTCGATCTATCCAAGGTATTCGCTCTCAATGGCGCCAATAGCAAAGTGGTATTGGCTGTCGTAAATTGATTGGCATTACCACACTAGTATGGGCAGTACGCTGTTACCGGGTGCTGCCCTCTCTCTGAGCGGGAGTGCGAAATGGACGCGCTTAATAAATGGTTGAATGAAGAAAAAGTAAGCATTATTGATATCGGCGCACGGGCTATTCCTGGAGAAAAACCCGTTTATGAAAACTTGATCACTTCAGAAATATGTAAAATCACTACTGTGGACCCAGATACGACCACAAACGCGATATTGAACAGAGTGCCCAACACCACCGTTACAAATGTCACACTAGGTACAGGCGTAGAATCTCTTTTGCACATCTGCACCCTGCCTTCCTGCTCATCATTACTTAAACCTAACATGCACACTTTGTCTCAATACTCCGGAATGGAACACTTCTACAACGTCACAGGTAGTGAACGCGTAGACGCAATGAAAATGGACACAGTCTTTCCGCTTGGAAATTTTGACTTCCTCAGCATTGATGTCCAAGGCGCCGAACTTGAAGTACTGCGACATGGCAAAAGAAACTTAGCCAACCTACTAGGTATTCATATTGAAGTTTCTTTTGTAGAAAAATATCTTGGGCAGCCTCTATTCAGAGATGTAGACAGCTTCTTGGCAAACAATAAGTTCAGCTTTCATTGTTTTACGGGCTATGGAACCAGATCACCTAAAGAAATTGAAACAAATGACTCGCCAATAAACGGAATAAATCAATGGCTGTGGGCAGATGCGTTTTACTTTCACGACCTCACTGACACCGCATTTTGGAGAGAACCTGGAAGGCTACTCAAATTAGCCGCCATTTTTCACTACATTTATAATTCATATGACTTCGCTGCTCACTGCCTGAACAGCCACGACAAACTTTTCGGCTCGACATACTTCTCCGAGTACATT
>NZ_QUZU01000009.1 GCF_004682055.1 Pseudomonas kairouanensis
CGAAAGCGGTGTGTCAGTTTTAGATGTACTGACTGACACACCGCATTCGCGAGCAAGCCCGCTCCCACACTGGATCTCTGGTGTGGCTTATTTCTTCAGCAGGGCCGAACACGCCGCTTTGTAGGCTTCATGCTGATACTTGTTCAACGTCGCCGGCAGTTCAAAGTTGTGCTTTTTGTTCTGCGCATTAATGGTCTGCGGTGACAGTAGCGTCACCTCCACACCCTCAAGCAGCTGAAACACCCCCTCAATCTTGAACGTGGTCGGCCCACCGGCGAACTCACCCTTCTTGCTGCGCTTCTTGATGGCGATACGCTCAATGCCATTGGCCTGTACAAACGCCTTCACCTGCGCGGCGAAGGCTTTGACGTTGGCCGCTTCATCGTCGTCTTCGAGGGCGATTTTCTTGGTGGCCAGGGCGACATGGGTCGGTGCCTGGTTGTCCAGGGAGGCGAGGGCGATGATGGCTTCGCTGCCTTTGATTTCGATGCCGCAGATAGTCATGAGTGGCCTTGATTCAGAGAGAAAGTGCCGGGATTGTCGCTTATTCCTGCCCAATCGACTCCAAAAACTCCGACCGCTCATCACTCATCCGTGCCAAACAATCATTCACCGCAATCGCATACGCCTTGGTGCCGTTCACCGCCGGGAAGGTGTCCACGGCGCAATCGGCGTCCCGCAATTTTTCCCACTTCTGCTGGGCATCCTTCAGACGAGCGGTAATGTCCGCCAGCTTGGTCTTGTCGCTGCCATAGGTGGAGGCCATGCGCTCCAGCAAGCCTTGGTAGTTGTCTTTGAGCAGTTGCTCAGCCGTGGTTTTGTTGTAAGAGGCGCATTCCAGGGTTTGCTTGTCGTTTTCGATGCCATCGCAAGGCGTGCTGTCGGTGTCTTCGGCCGCATGGGCGGTGGTTGCGATGAGTGCCAAAGCCAGGAAAATCGATTTCATTGCGCCGTCTCATATCAGGTGATGCGGGAATTCTGGCTCAAGAGTAGGACAAAGAACAGCCGCCCGTCAGAGCTGTCTTGAGCGCCTTTGTCGCGGATTGACGCTTTCGGCAATTCCCCTGTCGTTTTTGCACCCGGCTCGGGTTGTCCCTGGGCATATGCTGGCCCCAAAGCGCCGGCAGACGATTCGGCGCATGAATCGCCAATAAGGGGACGCCTGATGAGCCCAGCCGAATTGCACGCCGACAGCATCGTTATCGACGGGCTGATTATTGCCAAGTGGAACCGCGACCTGTTCGAGGACATGCGCAAAGGTGGCCTCACCGCCGCCAACTGCACCGTGTCGGTGTGGGAAGGGTTCCAGGCCACCATCAATAACATCGTGGCCAGCCAGACCCTGATCCGTGAAAACAGCGACCTGGTGATTCCGGTCAAAACCACCGCCGACATCCGCAAAGCCAAGGAACAAGGCAAGACCGGCATCATCTTCGGCTTCCAGAATGCCCATGCCTTCGAAGACCAACTGGGCTACGTCGAGATCTTCAAGCAGCTCGGCGTGGGCGTGGTGCAGATGTGCTACAACACCCAGAACCTGGTGGGCACCGGTTGCTACGAGCGCGACGGTGGCCTGTCGGGTTTCGGTCGCGAGATCGTCGGCGAGATGAACCGCGTGGGCATCATGTGCGACCTGTCCCACGTGGGCTCCAAAACCTCCGAAGAAGTCATCCTCGAATCGAAAAAGCCGGTGTGCTACTCCCACTGCCTGCCGTCCGGGCTTAAAGAGCACCCGCGCAACAAGTCTGACGAAGAACTCAAGTTCATTGCCGACCACGGCGGCTTTGTCGGCGTGACCATGTTCGCGCCGTTCCTGGCCAAGGGTATCGACTCGACCATCGACGACTACGCCGAAGCCATCGAATACACCATGAACATCGTTGGCGAAGACGCCATCGGCATCGGCACCGACTTTACCCAGGGCCATGGCCAGGATTTCTTCGAAATGCTGACCCATGACAAGGGCTACGCTCGCCGCCTGACCAGCTTCGGCAAGATCATCAACCCACTGGGCATCCGCACCGTGGGCGAGTTCCCCAACCTCACCGAAACCCTGCTCAAGCGCGGCCACAGCGAACGCGTGGTGCGCAAGATCATGGGCGAGAACTGGGTCAACGTCCTCAAGGACGTCTGGGGCGAATAAGCCAGCGCATCACTGCGCAACACACCTACAACAAATTTTCTGGAGTTAAGTTTCCATGGCCAAGGTCGCCCCGCAATTACCTATCGAAGTCGACAGCGAAACCGGCGTATGGACCTCCGACGCCCTGCCGATGCTGTACGTGCCGCGTCATTTCTTCGTCAACAACCACATCGGTATCGAAGAAGTGCTGGGCGCCGATGCCTACGCCGAAATCCTCTACAAAGCTGGCTACAAGTCCGCCTGGCACTGGTGTGAAAAAGAAGCCGAATGCCACGGCCTGGAAGGCGTCGCGGTGTTCGAACACTACATGAAGCGCCTGTCGCAACGCGGCTGGGGCCTGTTCAAGATCCAGGACATCGACCTCGACAAAGGCACCTGCAGTGTGAAGCTCGAACACTCGGCATTCGTGTACGTGTACGGCAAGGTCGGGCGCAAAGTGGACTACATGTTCACCGGCTGGTTTGCCGGCGCCATGGACCAGATTCTGCAAGCGCGTGGCAGCAAGATTCGCACCGTCGCCGAACAAGTCTACGGAGGCTCCGAAGAGGGCCACGACGACGGCTTGTTCACCGTCAAGCCGTTGTAAGCCGAGGACCGTGCCATGGCTTTCGAAGCAATGTTTGCGCCGATCCAAATCGGCAAACTGACCATCCGCAACCGCGTGCTCAGCACCGCCCACGCCGAGGTGTATGCCACCGACGGCGGCATGACCACCGAGCGCTACGTTCAGTATTACGAAGAGAAAGCCAAGGGCGGTATCGGCCTGGCAATCTGCGGTGGCTCCTCGGTGGTGGCCATCGACAGCCCGCAGGAGTGGTGGAGCTCGGTGAACCTGTCCACCGACCGCATCATCCCGCACTTCCAGAACCTGGCCGACGCCATGCACAAGCATGGCGCCAAGATCATGATCCAGATTACCCACATGGGCCGTCGCTCGCGTTGGGACGGCTTTAACTGGCCGACGCTGATGTCGCCGTCCGGCGTGCGCGAGCCGGTGCACCGTGCCACCTGCAAAACCATCGAGCCGGAAGAAATCTGGCGCGTGATCGGCAACTACGCCCAGGCTGCGCGCCGTGCCAAGGCCGGTGGCCTGGACGGTGTGGAATTGTCTGCCGTGCACCAGCACATGATCGACCAGTTCTGGAGCCCGAGGGTCAACAAGCGTACCGACGAATGGGGCGGCACCTTTGAAGGCCGCATGAAGTTCGGCCTGGAAGTATTGAAAGCCGTGCGCGCCGAGGTCGGTGACGACTTTTGCGTGGGCATGCGCCTGTGCGGTGACGAGTTCCACCCGGACGGCTTGTCCCACGAGGACATGAAGCAAATCGCCAAGTATTACGACGACACCGGCATGCTGGATTTCATCGGCGTGGTGGGTTCGGGTTGTGACACCCACAACACCCTGGCCAACGTGATCCCCAACATGAGCTACCCGCCGGAGCCGTTCCTGCACCTGGCGGCGGGTATCAAGGAAGTGGTCAAGGTTCCGGTGCTGCATGCGCAGAACATCAAGGACCCGAACCAGGCCACGCGCATTCTGGAAGGCGGCTATGTGGACATGGTCGGCATGACCCGTGCGCACATTGCCGACCCGCACCTGATCGCCAAGATCAAGATGGGCCAGATCGACCAGATCAAACAGTGCGTGGGCGCCAACTACTGCATCGACCGCCAGTACCAAGGGCTGGACGTGCTGTGCATCCAGAACGCCGCTACCTCCCGTGAATACATGGGCGTGCCGCACATCATCGAAAAATCCACCGGGCCAAAACGCAAAGTCGTGGTGGTGGGTGCCGGCCCTGCCGGGATGGAAGCGGCACGGGTGGCCGCCGAACGTGGCCATGACGTGACCCTGTTCGAGAAGAAAGAATTTATCGGCGGGCAGATCACCACGGCGTCGAAAGCCCCGCAGCGGGACCAGATCGCCGGTATCACCCGCTGGTTCCAGCTGGAGCTGGCGCGTTTGAAAGTCGACCTGCGCCTGGGCGTGGCGGCCGATGCCGACACCATCCTGGACCTGCGTCCGGACGTGGTGGTGCTGGCGGTGGGCGGGCATCCGTTCATCGAGCAGAACGAACATTGGGGCGCCGCTGAAGGCCTGGTGGTGAGCAGTTGGGACGTGCTCGACGGCAAAGTCGCGCCGGGCAAGAACGTGCTGGTCTACGACACCATCTGCGAATTCACCGGCATGTCGGTGGCGGACTTCCTGGCGGACAAGGGCAGCCAGGTGGAGATCGTCACCGACGACATCAAGCCCGGCGTGGCCATCGGCGGTACGTCGTTCCCGACCTACTACCGCAGCATGTACCCGAAAGAAGTGATCATGACCGGCGACATGATGCTGGAAAAGGTCTACCGCGAAGGCGACAAGCTGGTGGCGGTGCTGGAGAACGAATACACCGGCGCCAAAGAGGAGCGGGTGGTGGACCAGGTGGTGGTCGAGAACGGCGTGCGTCCTGACGAAGCCATCTACTACGGGCTCAAGGAAGGTTCGCGCAACAAGGGCCAGATCGACGTTGAAGCCCTGTTCGCGATCAAGCCGCAGCCGTGCCTGAGCGAGGCGGGGGATGGCTACTTGCTGTTCCGCATCGGCGACTGCGTGGCGCAGCGTAATACCCACGCTGCGATCTATGACGCCCTGCGCCTGTGCAAGGATTTCTGACCCTGCCTTGAACCAATGTGTACTCGGTCAAAAATGTGGGAGCGGGCTTGCTCGCGAATGCGGTGAATCAGCCACCGGATGCGTCAGCTGACACACCGCATTCGCGAGCAAGCCCGCTCCCACATTTAGGGCCAGTTTCACAGTAGACCTCTGTGGTCTTTGGGAGCTTCACCATGTTGAACACCCTGCTTCCCATTTTATTGTTTGCCGCCCTGGGCCTTGCCGTCCTCGGCGCCCTGCGCCGGGTAAACATGTGGCGCCGTGGCCGTGCGTCCAAAGTCGACCTGCTGGGTGGCCTGCTGGCCATGCCCAAGCGCTACATGGTCGACCTGCACCATGTGGTCGCTCGCGACAAATACATCGCCAATACCCACGTGGCCACGGCGCTGGGCTTTGTGCTGTCGGCATTGCTCGCCATCCTGGTCCACGGCTTCGGTCTGCAAAGCCGCATCCTCGGCTACGCCTTGCTGCTGGCCTCGGTGCTGATGTTTGTCGGTGCCACCTTCGTCTACCTGCGCCGTCGCAACCCGCCGTCACGCCTGTCGAAAGGCCCGTGGATGCGCCTGCCGAAAAGCCTGATGGCGTTCTCGGTGAGTTTCTTCCTGGTGACCTTGCCGGTGGCCGGGATTCTGCCGGCGGACTTTGGCGGCTGGCTGCTCGCTGCGCTACTGAGTGTGGGTGTGCTGTGGGGCGTGAGCGAGATGTTCTTCGGCATGACCTGGGGCGGCCCAATGAAGCACGCCTTCGCCGGTGCCCTGCACCTGGCCTGGCACCGCCGTGCCGAACGCTTTGGCGGTGGCCGTTCCACCGGTTTGAAACCCTTGGACCTTACCGATAAAAGTGCGCCACTGGGCGTCGAGAAACCCAAGGACTTCACCTGGAACCAACTGCTCGGCTTCGACGCCTGCGTGCAGTGCGGCAAGTGCGAAGCGGCGTGCCCGGCGTTCGCCGCCGGCCAACCGCTGAACCCGAAAAAGCTGATTCAGGACATGGTCGTCGGCCTGGCCGGTGGCACCGATGCCAAGTTCGCCGGCAGCCCGTATCCGGGCAAAGCCATCGGCGAACACAGCGGCAACCCGCATCAACCGATCGTCAATGGCCTGGTGGACGCCGAGACCCTGTGGTCGTGCACCACCTGCCGCGCCTGTGTGGAAGAGTGCCCGATGATGATCGAGCACGTAGACGCCATCGTCGACATGCGCCGCCACCTCACCCTGGAAAAAGGCGCCACCCCGAACAAGGGCGCCGAGGTCCTGGAAAACCTGATCGCCACCGACAACCCCGGCGGTTTTGCACCGGGCGGGCGCTTGAACTGGGCGGCGGATTTGAACCTGCCATTACTCAGCGAAAAGGGCAGCTGCGATGTGTTGTTCTGGGTCGGCGACGGTGCCTTCGACATGCGCAACCAACGCACCTTGCGGGCCTTCGTCAAAGTGCTCAAGGCCGCCAAGGTGGACTTCGCCGTGCTCGGCCTGGAAGAACGCGACAGCGGTGACGTGGCCCGTCGCCTGGGTGACGAAGCCACCTTCCAACTGTTGGCCACGCGCAATATCCAGACCTTGGCCAAGTACAGCTTCAAGCGCATCGTCACCTGCGACCCCCACAGCTTCCATGTGCTGAAAAACGAATACGGCGCCTTCAACGGCAACTACCTGGTGCAGCACCACAGCACCTTCATGGCCGAGTTGATCGGCGACGGCGCGCTGAACCTGGGGCAGCACAAGGGCAACAGCGTGACCTACCACGACCCTTGCTACCTGGGCCGCTACAACGGCGAATACGAGGCGCCGCGCCAGGTGCTGCGCGCGCTGGGCATCGAGGTCAAGGAGATGCAACGCTCGGGTTTCCGTTCTCGCTGCTGCGGCGGTGGCGGCGGGGCGCCGATCACCGACATTCCCGGCAAGCAACGCATCCCCGATATGCGCATGGACGACATCCGCGAAACCGGTGCCGAACTGGTGGCAGTGGGTTGCCCGCAGTGCACGGCGATGCTTGAAGGTGTGGTTGAGCCGCGCCCATTGATCAAGGACATCGCTGAGCTGGTGGCCGACGCGTTGCTCGAAGACGCTGCGCCCGCCAAGGCCCCTAACAAACGTGAACCTGCGGAGGTGCACTGATGAGCGACATTATCCGCCGCGACCCACGGGCCGAATGGATCGCACGTAACCGTCTGCACCCGCTGCATGCGGCGATGCAACCGGCGCAGCACAGCTGGATGGGCCCCAACGGCGTCATCCGCAAGAACCTGCATGGCGTGGGCTTTATCGGCCCCAACGGCATCAAGCGCATCGACCGCAGCGGCGCCCAGCAGGGCGGCGCGGCCAAGCGCACGGCGGCGGTGCAAGTGCAATTGCCGCTGCACCAGGTGCCAACACCTGCCTTCTACATCAACGTGGTGCCGGACATGGTCGGCGGCCGCCTGAGCAGCCACGACCGCGATTTGCTCGGCCTGGCGCGCCAGTTGGCCGGCAGCGACGGCGCGGTGCTGGCGGTGGTGTTTGGTGAACACAAGGAGAGCGCGTTTGCCACGGCGGGCGTAGACCGTTTGCTGGTGCTGGACGGCCACGAGTTCGACGGTTATTCACCGGAGCAACGCGTGCAGGGCCTGCGGGCTGTGGATAACCAGTTCAACCCGCGTCACTGGTTGCTGCCGGACAGCCGCAGCGGTGGTGGCGAGTTGGGTCGGCGTTTCGCCGCTGCCCTTAAAGAGCGGCCGGCCACGCGGGTGTGGCAGATCAAGGGTGGCGAGTGTATCGGCCGTGCCGGTGCGGGCCAGGAAGACTTGGCTCGCCCGTTGCCACGCCTGATTCTGGCCGCCGTCGAATGTGCCGAGCCAGTCAGCGAAACCCGTCACGAAGTGCTGCCCATGGAGTTATCCACAACCCTGGCGCGCAGCCTGCCGCGTATCGAAGACCTCGGTGCGGTGGCGGTGGATCCGGGTGCCATTCCCATGGCCGAGGCGGAGTTTATTTTCTCCGGCGGCAACGGCGTGAAGGACTGGGCCTTGTTCCACCAGACCGCCGCTGCGTTGGGCGCCACCGAAGGCGCCTCACGGGTGGCGGTGGACGATGGCTTTATGGGGCGTGATCGCCAAGTCGGCGCCAGCGGCACTTGGGTGACAGCGCGTGTGTACGTGGCGGTGGGGATTTCCGGGGCAATCCAGCACCTGCAAGGCATTGGTGCCTGCGACAAGGTGGTGGCGATCAACCTCGACCCGACTTGCGACATGATCAAGCGTGCCGACCTGTCGGTGATCGGCGAAAGCGCTGCGATTCTGCAGGCCTTGATCGCTGCCGTTGACACTTACCGCAACGGCGCCAAGCGCGATGCGGCCTGAGGATATGACCATGACCACGAATGTCATCAGCCTGGTGTCCATCGGCGCCCATCCCACCTCCGGGCGCCCGCGCCGCGCCGAGCAGGATGCGCGAGCGGTAGAGTTGGGTTTGCAGCTGGCTGGGGATAAGTTGCAGGTGCTGCACGCAGGGAATATCGGCGAGCCGACCCTGCGTAGCTATTTGGGCATGGGGTTGCCCCAACTGCATGTGCTGGAACAACCGGCGGGCAGTGATGCCTTGCCAGTGCTCAGTGACTATCTGCGCGATGCAGGTGCCCAGGTGGTGCTCACCGGCAGCCAGGCGGAGACCGGCGAAGGCTCGGGCATGCTGCCGTATTTGCTCGCCGAGCAATTGGGCTGGCCGCTGATTGTGGGGCTGGCGCAGGTAGAGTCCCTCGACGGCGGCGTGGCCCATGTGCTGCAAGCCTTGCCCCGTGGCCAGCGGCGGCGGTTGAAGGTGCGCTTGCCGTTTTTGGCCACGGTGGACAACGCCGCGCCCAAGCCACGCCAGAGCGCTTACGGCCCGGCCCAGCGCGGCGAGTTGGCGGCCCATGAGGTTGAGGTTGAAGACGATGAGTTGTTCACCGGCGCCGTACTGCAACCGGCCAAGCCCCGGCCCAAGCGGCTCAAGGTGATCAAGGCCAAGAGCGGTGCGGATCGGATGAAGGCTGCCACGGCCAAGGCCAGCGGTGGCGGTGGGCAGGTGCTCAAGGGCGTGAGCCCGGAGGAGGGCGCCCAGGCGATTCTCAAGTTGTTGGTAGAAGAGGGTGTGGTTCGCTAACTCTCAAATACCGCAGGGCCAAATGTGGGAGGGGGCTTGTTCCCGATGGCGGTGTCTCAGTACCAGATGGGCTGGCTGACACACTGCAATCGGGAGCAAGCCCCCTCCCACATTGGATCTTCATTGCGTCTGGGGTGCCTGAGGTGTCGGTACTGGCGCAGGTTTGGGCACCAAGTCCGGTATCGGTGGTGGCAGGGGAGCCCAGTTGCTATCTGGCTGTTGCATCGGCGGCGGTATCTGTTGCGTTGCGCCACCGCCGGTGGGCTTGAGGATCATTTTTTCGGTGGTGTCGCGCAAAATCATGCCTTCTGTTGAACTGCGCGCCTCGGTGCCGCTGTGGAAGGTGCTGATCTGGGAGATCGGCAAGTCCAGGTTGCGTTCGATCCTGGGCGTGAGCAGCAGGATAATTTCGGTTTTCTGCTGGGTGTTCTGGTTGGTGCCGAACAGCTTTTTGCCGATCCACGGGATCTGGCTCAGCCACGGCAGGCCCGAGCCTTCGTCGATGTCGGCGGTACGGATCAGCCCTGAGACCACCTGGGTTTCGTTGTTGCGTGCGGTCAACAGGGTTTTGGTCGAGCGTGAACCCAGTTCAAAGGTGGCCGGTACATTTTCCGAGCCGGGAATGCGCTTGGTGATATGGCTCATTTCCACTTTCACATTCAGGTTCACTTCATCGGTCACGCTGATAATCGGATTGACGGTAATTTGCAGCCCCACGTCCTGGTAAGACACCGACGACGTGGTGATCTGGTTGGCCGTGGTGGTGGTGACCACCGGGATTTTGTCGCCGATATTGACCGACGCTTCCTCACGGTTGCGCACCCGTACCCGTGGGTTGGCCAGGGTTACGGTATTGCCGCTGCGTTGCAGCATGTTGATGCGCGCCGAGGTGCTGCCCGAGTCCAGCAGGATGTTGTCGCCGTTGATGCCGCGCAATGCACTCAGTGGGGTGCCTGCCAGCCCGGCGGGTACGTTGGCCAGGTTGCCTACCGAGAGGCCGATGCTCTCCGGATACTTGATGCCCAGGTTCAA
The DNA here is from genome assembly GCF_004682055.1 of Pseudomonas kairouanensis. Taxonomy (GTDB): domain Bacteria; phylum Pseudomonadota; class Gammaproteobacteria; order Pseudomonadales; family Pseudomonadaceae; genus Aquipseudomonas; species Aquipseudomonas kairouanensis. The sequence continues at coordinate 9,956 of NZ_QUZU01000009.1, forward strand.
CTCGTCCGCCAGGCTGACTTCCAGCACCTCGATATCAATGGTCACTTCCGACTGCGCGATATCAATGGCCTCGACCATTTTTTCCACGGCGCTCAGGGTGTCGAGCCCGTCCCGCACGATCACCGCATTAAGGCGTTCGTCCACCAGCACTTCCTTGGGCTTGAGTACTTGCTTGATCTCGGCGGCGACGATCTTGGCATCGCCATGGCTGAGGTAGAAGGTGCGCACCGCCAGCTCGCGGTATTCGCGTTCTTTGTCGGGGCGGCGGGGGTAGATCAGGAGGGTGTTGCGGTTGAGGATCTTCTTGTCCAGGCCCTGGGTAGTCAGCAGCAAGTTCAGCGCGTCTTCGGCGGTGGTGCGGCTGGCGGTCATGCTGGCGGCGGCAGTGGGGTTGACGTCTTTGTCGATGACAAAGTTGACCCCCGACAGGCGTGCGATGGTTTCGAAGATAGTGCTCAAGCTCTGTGAGCTGAATTCCAGGCTCAGGGGTTTGCGCATGGCGTCGGACAAGTCGGCACTCAGGTAATCGGCGCTCACCAGCTCGCGGGTCAGGGCGTTGCGAAAATCCAGGGCCTCTCGGTAGTTGGGTTTTTGCGCGATGATCTGGCGCACCAGATTAAGGGCCTCCACCGGGTTGTCGCGCTTCATCTCGTAAGCCCGCGCCAGTTGCGGGCGCAGCTGTTTCATGGCCTGGATGCTCTGGATTTGCTGGCGTGCACCGAGGTTGCTGGGGTCGTATTTGAGGATGGTTTCCAGGGCGCGGATGGCCGCCGCGTCGTCGCCACGCATGAGTGCGGCGCTGGCCTCGCGACTGTATTGGGCCACCAGCAACTCCAGTTGGCTGAAATTGGCGGTGCGTAGCTGGGCATCGTCGGGGTCTTTCTTGGCTTCGGCCTGTAGCACTTCGACTGAGCGCACAATGTCGCCTTTCTGGCGCAGCTCATCACTTTGCTTGATCGCGTCCTGGGTCTGGCAGGCGCTGAGCAGCGCCAGCGTGAGGTTCAAGGACATTCGCGTGCGTAGGGTCATGATCTTGTCCTTCCCCGGTCAGTGAGTGTCCAGGCGCAAGGTGCTGACATGCTTGAGGGGCATGTAGGTCAGCACCACGGCGGTATCGGTGAGTTTGTCCAGCCGGTAGTGGGCGTCGAGCATCTTGCCCGGCACGATGCGCCCCGGCACCGAGCAGCGGTTGCACAGGGTGTATTGGGTGTTGTTGCCGCGCAGCACGACGATTTTCGATTGGTTCTCGTAGCGCCATTGCGCGCTGACGGTGAAGGGTAGCGGTGGCGGCTTGGGCGGCGAGTTATCCACCGGGGTTGGCGGCGGCGGTGGGGTCCAGGTTTGGGCGGGGAACAGGTCGATCACGGCGACGGGTGCAGGCTCGGGCGCTGGTACCGGCGCGGGCTCGACGGGTTTGACGGCCACCGCCGTGGGCTCGTTCGCGGGGCTGTCCGGCGTGTCGTGCCAGAACAACCAACCGCAGCCGAGCAGGGTCAGCAGCAACAGCACGCGTAGGTACAGGGGCAGTTTCATTCCATCACCCCCAATACGCTGACTTTGATGCTGATATTCAACAGGCCGCTGATGATTTCTTTGCGCTCCAGGGTCACGCTTTCAATGCGCACCGCCGGTTCCTGTGCCATTTCGGCCAAGGCTTGGCGCAGCAGAATGTAAGGGCCCATGAGGGGTATCTCCACGTCCAGGCGCTGTAGGCCGGTGTCGGCCGGTGTGGAGTAAGCCAGTGTGGTCTGCTCGATGATAAAACCGTGCCGTGTGATAGTGGCCAACAGCCGCTCCAGGCGAGGGGTGAAGTCGTCGGCGCTGGGCATCTTTTCCACCACGGCGGGCTCTGTGACCTGCACCTGCTGGGGTTGTTCGGCGATACCGGCCTGCAATTCGTGGCGCCGCTGGTGATCAGCGACACCTGCTGGGTGAATCACCGTGAATTCAATCACCAACGCCGCCGCCATCACTGCCAGCGCCAGCAGCCCCCAGAACCCCAGGCTTTGCTGCACTTGCATCAGGTGCCAACGCAGTCGCGGCAAGTAGTGATCAAGGGCGTCCACGGGTGGTTACCCCGCACCTACGGCAAGTTTGACCTGCACGGGGTGCTGCGGGTCATTGGCCTTGCGGGTGCTTTGTTGCAGGGTCACCTGCACCCCAGGTTGGGCCTTGAGCCGTTCGATAAAACGAAATGCCTCGCCCAGCGCCTTGGCCTCCAGATCCAGGTGCAACAGTTGGGCCTGGGTGTTGACCTCCACCCGGGTCAATGCGATGTCTTTGGACCATGCCTGGGCCACGGCGTCCATCAGCGCAAAGGGCGTGGTCGATTGTTGCGCGAATACTGCCAGCTGCTGTTTTTGCCGGGGGGACAGGCGAATGGCCGCTTGAATCAACTGCTCCTGCCGGCGCGTGAGCTGAATGAAGTGCTGCTCCAGGGCATCGGTTTGCTGCTGCTGTTCTTCCATGCGTTGCCAGTGCTGCCAAGTGATAAACAGCAGCACCAGAGCGGCTGCCCACAACACCGTGATCAGTGGCCGGTGGGTAGCGCTGGGGTGTTGCAAATCCACACCAGGGGCACGCGGCGCGCGCGGGTGCGGCCAGGTGAGCGTCATGCGGGCTTCTCCTCCAGCCAAGGGTGCAATGGCCCCAGCCAGTGTTCGGTGGGGCGGTTGGCAACGATCAGCGTGGTGGGGGCGTGCTGTTGCGCCAGCAGGTCGGCGGTGAACAGGTTGTCACTCAAGTCGCTGCCGGGTTGGGTGGGCAGCACGCACACTTGATGGGGCGCGCCGTGTTGCCGGTAGAGGCAACTGAGGCCTTCGGCTTCGGGCACGGCCAGCACGCAGTCGTCGGGTAATTTGCGCCAGTACTGCTGGGCCACGGCTGTCAGCAACGGCGTGCAGGTGACCAGAGGCAGCCGGTGCAGTTTGAACAGCTCGCGCAGGTCTTGCAGCAACGCCTGTGATACGGCCACCGCCAGGCGTTCGTGGCCGAAGGTGCTGTTGGCGATCTGCACTTGCCACTGCTCCACATCCAGGCCCGCCTGCTGGTGGAAGGATGCCTGGGCAAAACCTTGCCACTCGGCTGCGCTGTTCAGGCCGGCTTGCCACGGCAACATCAGGTAGTGCACATGGGGAAAACCCAGCAGCACGGTGGCCCGGTCAAGAAACCCCACACGGCCGCGCGGCACCTGTTCGAGCAGTTCGGCGCAGGCGCCCAAGGGCTCGCCGGCCTGCTGCGCGTGCCGCACCGCCGCACCTCGCCAACGCTGGCGCGCAGCCCAGGTGGCGCCGGCGCTGTGCAGCCACACCACATGCTCAATATAGGGAAATGACACGGTGGATCTCCTTGAGTGTGGTGTCGCCTTGGGCCGCATGGGCCAAGGCGATATCGCGGATAAACACGTGCCCGGCCTTGCGTGCCAGTTCCCGCAGGGTGGCCGCTGAGCTACGGTTGAGCAGGCCTTCTTTGATGCTGTCGGTGACCGTAAGCACTTCCGCCAAGGCCAATCGGCCGCGATACCCTGTGTGACGGCAGGCCTCGCAGCCTTTGCCGACGCGGTAGTGGCCGTTCTTGATCTGGGCGGCGGGCAGTTGGGCGAGCCGGACGATTTGCGGGTCGGGCTTGGCGTCCATGCCGCAGTCCGGGCAGATACGCCGTACCAGGCGCTGTGCGACCACGCCGTTAAGGGCTTCGACAAAACTGGCCGGGTCCACGCCCATGTAGGTAAACCGCTCCAGCACGCTGAACGCGCTGTTGGCGTGCACCGACGACAACACCATATGCCCGGTCAGTGCCGCCTGTACCGCAATGGCTGCGGTTTCATTGTCGCGGATTTCCCCCACCAGGATCTTGTCTGGGTCATGGCGCAGGATCGAGCGCAGGCCACGGGCGAAGGTCAGGCCCTTCTTGTCGTTGACCGGAATTTGCAGCACACCGGGCAGTTCGTATTCCACCGGGTCTTCGATGGTGATGATTTTTTCTTGACCGGTGTTGGTCTCTGACAAGGCCGCATACAGGGTGGTGGACTTGCCGCTGCCGGTGGGCCCGGTGACCAGCAGCATGCCGTAGGGTTCGCTGGCCAGTACGCGGATGCGGGCGATGGTGTCGGCGGCCAGCCCGAGGGTTTCCAGGCTCAGGGAGTCGCCCCGCTGTGACTTGTCGAGGATGCGCAGCACTGCGTCTTCACCGTGAATGCTGGGCATGATCGACACACGAAAATCCACCTCTCGACCCTGGATCTTCATCTTGAAACGCCCGTCCTGGGGTACGCGGCGCTCGCCGATGTCCAGCTCCGACAGTACCTTGATCCGCGACAGCGTCTGCTCGGCCTGATCCAGCCCGCTGGCCTGGCCCATCTGCTGCAACACGCCGTCGATGCGGTATTTGATCACCAGGCCCACGGGCGTGGTTTCTACATGGATATCACTGGCGCGGCTTTGCAGAGCGTCGAACAGCATGGAATTGACCAGCCGCACCACCGGGTTGTCGTCACGGGCGATGCTGCTCAGGGAAATTTCCTGGGCGGTGAGGCCCGCGCGGGCGTTTTCGTCGTCTTCGCCGAAGGGCTGCATCACCCGCTGGCTGGCTTCGGCCAGTTTCAACTGGGCCATGACCGCGCCCGGCAGGCTCATGGCCAACGGCAGAGTGCGCAGGCCGGGGGTGGACTGAATCCAGTAGCGGTTGGTGAGGGTAAACGGCTCCCCCAGCACCAGGCAGGGATTGCCCTGGTAGTTCAGCGGCAGCACGTTGTGCACCAGCGCCTGGGGTAGTGACAGCAAGTCAAAACGCCAATGCTCGGCCAGGTGACCGGGCTCAATGGCGAGCAAACCCAGGGGGGCGGCGATGGTGGTCAGCTGGTCCGGCGCCTTGTTCAGCACTTCCAGCAGGTAGTTGGCCAAGGGCAGTCCACGTTGCTGCGCCAGTGCCTGCCATTGCCGTGTCAGTTCGCTCATGGCGCTACCCCTGTATGGAACCGGCCAGTTCAAAAATCGGCATGTACAGCATGAACACAATCAGGCCGATCAAGCCGCCCACCACCAGCATCAACAGCGGTTCGAAGACTTTGCTGAACAACTCGATGGCACGCTCCAGCGCTTCATCGTGAAACTGCGCAATGCGCTCGCACATCGACGCCAGTTCGCCGCTTTGCTCGCCCACCCGCAACAGGCGTTCGGCGACGGCAGTGGTCAGTTGGTGGCGGGCCAGGGAGGTGGACAGCGGCTGGCCGGCCTGGATATCGGTCATGGCGTGGCGCAGGTCGCCTTGGCGCTCTGGCGGCAGCAACGCGCCGGACAACTCCACGGCGCTGACCACCGGCATGCCGCCCATCAACAACATGCCGGCGGTACGATAAAACCGCGCCAGGATAAACAGCGTGCGTTGGGCGCCCAGGCTGGGGATCTTCCAGAAAAGGTTGGCGGCGCGGCGTTTGAACGCTGCGCTGCGAAACAGCAACACCAGGGCGACAATCGCCAACACCAGGCCGACCAGCAACTCGGTGCCACGGGTGTCTACCAGCGCCCCCCACCACACCATGAAGCGGGCGGTAGCGGGCAGGTCGGCCACGGCATCGAACACCGAGGCAAAGCGCGGGATCACGAAGAACAGCAGGAACAGCAGAATCAACGCCCCCACGCTGAGCACCACCAGCGGGTACATCAACGCGCCGCTGACGCGTTTTTTTACCGTTTCCAGATGCGCTTCGAAGTGGTGATAACGTCGCAAGGCCACTGCCAGCTGGCCGCTGTGCTCAGAAGACGCCACCGTGGCGATCAGCAGCGAAGGAAAGGTCTGGGGTTTGAGCAGCATCGCCCTGGACAGTGAATTGCCCTCAAACATTGAGGCCAGCAAATCGCTCATGACTTGTCGGTTGATCCCCGGCGGCGCCTTGTCTCGCAGGGTTTCCACCGCCTCCACCAACACCAGGCCAGCATCGAGCAACACCACCAGTTCCTGGATAAACAGGCCGAGGGCGAATTTGGCGCGGCGACTGGGTAAGGTGAATTGGCGGCGGGCCTTGAGCGAGATGACCTGGGCGCCGTCAGCTTGCAGCCGCTGGCGTGCCTGGGCTACGTCGACGGCCTGCAGGCGCAGGGTCTGCAAATGGCCATCGCGGATGATGCGCGCGTCGATGTCGATCATGGCGTTTGCCTCGCCAGTTGCTGTCGCTGTTGCACCAGTTCGCCGTAGTAGCGCCATACCGCCAGTGCATAGCGGGCACGGCGCGCTTCACGTTCTGGTTTGGCGCCTGCGTTATAGGCGCCGACAGCCTGCCAGCCGTAGCCCTTTTCTTGAATGAATCCTGCCAGTATCCACGCGCCGACCATCACGCTGGTGCAGGGCTGGGTGATCAGGTGCTGTTCGGTGATGCCGAACTTTGCGAGTGCGGGCAAGTGGCGGCTGTTGATCTGCATCAGGCCGATGTCCTGGCTGCCGTCGCCGTTGATATTGCGCGCACGCGGGTTAAGGCCGGACTCGACCTTGGCGATGGCGTACAGCAACAGCGGATCGACGTGGTAGCGGCTGGCTGCCAGTTGCCAGCAATTGGCCTGGGCGGTGCCTGTGAGGCACAGCAGGGTTAGGGCAATCCGCAGGGTGCGCATGTCATAGGCCGTACACGATGTCGGCGTAGGTGTTAACACCTCCGGCCTTGCCGTCGCGGCCCAACGAGATGATTTCTGCATCGTTGGGCGGGGAACCGGGGTTCTTGAACAGATAGGGATTGCCCCATGGGTCGGGTGGCAACGTTTTCAAATAGGGGCCTTGCCAGTTATTGGCGTTGGCGGGGCGGGTGGTCAGCGCGTTCAGGCCGAGGGCTTCGTCGGGGTAATTGCCAGTGTCCAGGCGGTACTGGTTCAAGGCGTCTGCCAGGGATTTCATCTGGCCTTGGGCGGTTTGGACTTTGGCCAGTTCCAGGCGATCGAACATCTTCGGGCCGACGTAGCCGGCGAGGAGGGCGATGATCAGCAGGACGACCAGCAACTCCAGCAATGTGAAGCCGCCTGGACTGCTGTGGATAAGTGTACGTGCGCGCATGGAGATACCCTGTTGGGAGTGCCAAGGTAAGGCGGTTGTGTATAACTCTCCCGGCCCGCTGGTTAGACGGGCACCGCCGGTAGAACTGCGTTAGAACCTGTACATGTTCAACTGTAGCGTTGCTCGATATAAGGCGCCGCGAGGCGCCCTATAACGTTTAGCGTTAACGCTTATCCATTAACCGAATATGCGTCTGTACTTTGTTGCCTCAGGGCACCAAGTCCCAGGCCTGTTGCCATGCAGTGCCTGTACCGGGGGCATACGCCCACGCTGCCCCGCCGCACCACGCGGTGAAAGGATGGGGCTTGCACTTATAGTTTTTGCCGTTGTTGGTCACGATATCGCCGTCTTTATAAGCGGTGCCTTCTTTATAGTCAGGGTGGGTTCCGCCGCCGCCGGGCGTCACGGTGAAACCGAACTCTGCCTGGTCGGTTTTGCCGTTCTTCGGATCACGCACATTGAGACGGGCCTTGAATTGGCTCGGCGTGGTGACCGGGAGAGCAGTACCGCTCGCAGTGGTTCCGCTTTGTGAACCTTCAAGTCCTGGGATCGACCATTGAAACAACGGCGTTCCATTTTTCGCGGTTGATCCAGCACCGCTGAAGGTAAAGGCCTCTCCTGATTTCAGAGATGTTGGCCCCGTGATATGAGCTGTGGGGGGCGTCTGGTCAATTGGATTCTGGCCTCCTGCAATAATCGACATAGCATCGGTGTAACTCGGGTTTTTGGCATAAACAATATTCAGCAACGCATCTACTGAATTGAACGTTACTGTTCCATCTGGGTTCTGCTCGCCTATTTGCGCGAATGAAGGATCCACCTTCGCGGCAAGTTCTTTGCCCCACTGACCTGGGCCCAAGTTGCTCGGGGTGATTAATTGAGTGACATCGACAACCTCGTCTCTGGCACCGCCGGCGTCGAAGATTCTGTAGTGCACCGTGTCGCCCGGTTTAAGTGCCTGCATCTCTGTGCCGATGAATTGACCGATGGGCGTGAGCGGATCGGGCGTCCCCGCGCCTTGAAACGTCACATCAGAGCAACCGATAAAGAACTCTCCATCGGGGTCGCTCCTGATCCAGATGGTGACGATCAGACCATTGCCCGAAAGGCCATTCGGCAAGGGGCGTGTGATTTCAAAGTAGCCCCAGGCTCCCCGGATTTTAGGAGGGTTATTGGGGGGGTAGACTGTATTGGCGACGGTCAGTGCTTCCGGTCCCCCCAGGGGCACCAGATCGCTCCATTTCAACGTATCCGTGGCGGAGTTGAAACCCGGTCTGGTTGTGAATGCGTAGAACGTACTGGGCACGTGGGGGGCTGTACCGATGAGGCGCATAGTCAGAGGTTGACCAGCGGTAACAGGCGTTTTTGTCCAGTCCGGTATTGCGAGGTCCAAGCTGGCCTTTTGGGGATCGTTGGCGGAGCAGATCTGGCCATCATTTATGATTGCTTGAATCTGTGCCAGCGTTGGATTGTTAATCAAGGGAATTTTGGCGACCTCATTCCATTGTTGTGCGGCATATACTTTTTCCGCGTTGGTGTTAAATATCTTGGCTGACTCTCGGCAACCTTTATCAACGATCGGAGGGTTCCAATAGCCACCTGTCACTTGGCAATTCACAGCTCGGGTTTGCGGGAAGTCCAATGCCCCATGCGTCCATCCCAAAACAGGTGTTAGGAGCAACGCTGCTAACACCCACGTGATTACGTTTTTCACATACAGCTGTAAGTTATTCATGCTCTAGTCCACCTTCAATTCAGATAAACAAGTTCCGAACTGCTGGAACGATCAGTGTGATTATTTAATTGCCATTATTGGTCGCCTGATCTCCCACGGGAGCGGTGCGGGTTAGAGGATTACTCTGCACAGAGCCATACAGAAACACCCACCCTTGATAACTACTTTGCCCTGTAAAACTTTGATTGGCGGCTATGAAGTTTCCCTGTTTGAACGGCGTGCCCTTGGCAGTACTGAATACGCCCATGATGGTTTCGCCCGGCCCTGCAACTACGCCCCATTCGGCGGTGCCGGTCAGCGGGTCGTCATAGGCGCGGCGCAGGTAGCGCTTGATGGTCGGTTTGCGGCGGTCGAGCACCAGGTCTTCGAGTGTCTTGGGGAAGGTATTACCCTCCCGGTAATACAGCCCAATCGCCCGGCGAATCTCATTGCCCCGCGCCAGCAACTCCAGCTCACGCTCGCGCTGCAACACGCTGGACCACAGCGTGCCCACCTCCATCAACATCACGGCCACCACGGCCACCGTGACCAACATGCCCATGAACACCGAGCCCTGCTGGCGTTGTTTACCAGTCGGCATAGGCACTCCCGTCATTCGCGTTGCCGGGGGCGCCGCTGCGTACGTCGCCCAGGCCTTGCTCGTCCGAGGGTTGCAGTTGCCAGGTGTCGCGTTTGCCGGTTACCGGGTCGAGGGGGATTTCCCGCAGGTAGCGCCGGTCTACCAGCGCTTGCAGGGACTCGGGGTTGCCGCCGTGGTCTTCGCGGTATTGGTCCAGCGCCTGACGGATGGAGGACAGGTTATGGCGCAGCACGGTTTCCTGGGCCTTGGCGTGCTGGCGGAAATACTGGGGCGTAACCAGGGTCATGAGCGTCGCGATAATGGCCATGACCACCAGCAGTTCGATCAGGGTAAATGCCCGATCACCACTGGCTGTATAACGTTCCATTCAAACTCTCCCCGGTGCTGCGGGATGAAACGTCAAATACATCTTCTCCCTCTTGTGGGTTGTCGGCGGTGCTTTTGTAACTGCGCAGTTGCCAGGTCTGTTCAGGTGCAAGTTCGGGGCACTCGCACAGGGGGTCGCGGGGAATGCGGCGCAGGAAATAGAGTTTGTTGCCTTGCAGATTGGTTTTATCGGTGACCCCTGCCACCAATACGTGCAAGGAGGGCGGATAACCGGAGTCGGTCACGCTCTTTTCAATACGGCCGTCGTCGCTGGCTTCTTTATACAAATCGATGGCACGCCGGATCTCACGCAACGAACGTTGCAAGTCCAGTTCCCGGTCGCGTTTACCCATCAATGCCGTCAGCGGATAAGCCACTGTCGCGAGTGTGGCCAGCAGGGCCAGCGTCAGTAGCAACTCAATCAGCGTAAAACCTGTGGCGCAGTGATGGCTGGTTTTATCCTGCCAAATCACCGTGGTGTCTCCTGTTGTCCCGCCAAGGACTTCCGCATTAACCAAGGCTTGTGAAATGAACTGCAAGGGAGAGTGTAGATGCTGGATGTTTTTTGTACAGTCGGTGCTTTTACCCACAATGGCTGTGAGCGTAGCTGTGGATAAGGTGTTTGTGGCTGCCTGAGGGCCCCGTGAATAAAGGGTTACAGGCTGGTGTACGAAAAATGACCAGGCTAAGTTGCGGTTTTTACGAAGGTTTTCGTGTGGATAAGCACATTGCGCGAACGGAAGTTGCCCCCAAAGTCTGTTGGCGCTTCTGTGGATAAGATGTTCGCTATCGTCTGTAGGCCGTATGGGGAGAGGTTTTCAGGCTTTTGATCAAAAATCGACCAAATGCGCTCCCGATGAGAATGAAAACCTGCAAAGCCCCGGTGTATGACGTTCTGGTGGGGTTTTCCACAGCGCTGCGCAAGTTACACCCAATCTCTGTTGGCGATTCTGTGGATAAGGTGTTTGCGTACCGCTACAGGCCACGGATTAAATGGCTTGTAGAGTTATGGTTAAAAATTGATCAGTAGTGGATGAAAACCGTTAAGTTGAATAAGTCACGGATTTTCTTGAGTTATTTTGGCCGAAACAACGCAGTTGCCCACAATTGCTGTGGGTGAGTTTGTGGATAAGTTGTTGGGTAAAGGCTGGAGGGTAGGTGGTTAGGGGGTTGTAGGCGGTCTGGTTAAATTTTGAACATTGTGCAGATCCAAATGTGGGAGCGGGCTTGCTCGCGAATTCAGTGTGTCAGTCAATACATCTTTAACTGTTCCACCGCATTCGCGAGCAAGCCTGCTCCCACATTTTTATTCGTGTACGGCCACGCCCTTGAGGTACGGCGCCGGCGCTGCCCCCAGGTTGCTCAGCATGCGCTCGCTGTACCAGTCCACGAAGTTCACTACGCCGAACTCATAGGTCTTGGAGTACGGGCCAGGCTGGTAGGCGCTGGAGTTGATGCCGCGCTGATTCTCTTCAGCGAGGCGACGGTCCTGGTCGTTGGTGGCGTCCCACACTTGGCGCATGCGCTCAACGTCGTAGTCCACGCCTTCTACGGCGTCCTTGTGCACGATCCACTTGGTGGTGACGACGGTTTCCTGGGCACTGATCGGCCACACGGTGAACACGATGATGTGGTCGCCCATGCAGTGGTTCCACGAGTGGGGCAGGTGCAGGATGCGCATCGAGCCCAGGTCTGGGTTTTTGATGCGGCCCATCAATTTTTGGCAACCCTGCTTGCCGTCCAGGGTCATCGACACAGTGCCCTTGAGCAGCGGCATGCGCACGATACGGTTACGCAGGCCGAAGCTGGCGTGGGCGTAGGGGATCTTCTCCGCGTCCCAGGCCGCAGCCGAGGCCGCGACGTGGTCCTTGAACGCCTGGTCGGCGCGCGGGTCGGTGACGTCGTCCCATTCCAGCAGGGTTTTCAACAGCTCCGGGTGCGACGCGTTGCAGTGATAGCACTCGCGGTTGTTTTCCAGCACCAGTTTCCAGTTGGCTTTCTCGACCAAGGTGGTGGTAATCGCCACCTTGGTGTTCTCCATGTCGTAGGGTTCCATGTAGTGGTTCAGCGTCGACAGGAAGTCATCGATGGCCGGCGGGTTCTCGGCCAGGCTGATGAAGATGTAGCCACCGGCGGTCTTCACGTTCACGGGTTTGAGGCCGTACTGCTTCATGTCGAAGTCAGCGCCCATCTCGGTGCCGGCGAACAGCAGGCGGCCGTCGAGTTCGTAGGTCCACTGGTGGTAATGGCAGACCAGTTTGGCGACCTTGCCCTTGTCGCTGGTGCACAGGCGCGAGCCACGGTGGCGGCACACGTTGTGGAACGCATGTACCACGCCTTCGGCGCCACGGATCACGATGATCGGGTTCTTGCCCACTTGCAGGGTCAGGTAGTTGCCCTTGGTGGGGATCTCGCAGGTCATGCCGGCGATCAACCACTCTTTCTGGAAGATCTCCTGCATGTCGATATCAAACAGGCGCTCATCAGAGTAGAACGGCTGTGGCAGCGAGAACGTGCGTTCACGCTCTTGCAGCATGTGCGCGGTGGCCTTGCGTGCGGGTTCCAGCGGATCGCCCAAGCTTAAGGTTGCGGTGACGTCCATCGTGTGTGTCCTCATGGCCATTCTGTGTGGCCGAGATAAGTGGCTAAGGTGGCTGGAGTGGCGGGTTTGGGCGGGCAGGTGCGGCGCACGAAGGTCTGATCCTGCGTTGCCGCTCCTCCCCATAGCAAGCTATGACTCGTCGCGGCGCCTTGGCTCAGTCCTCCGTGCATCCGCTCCTGCTCCGACCAAACCCGCCACTCCAGCCACAGGTGCAGCAAGGCGTAAAGAAAGCGTCGTTGTTGGGAGCGAGTGTGGGGCCGGCGATTGGCCGAACCTTATCCATGGGCGACATGGCCCAATCTGTTCCCGACGCGCAACCCTAGGTCGTTGGGGGCTGGTCGCGATAAGTATGTGAATGTCGCAGATAGGTAAATGGGCGAATCCGGCGTTACGCAGAATCGCCACCATAAGGCCGACGTCGGCGGTGGAGAACAACATGTCTAACAATTTCCTGAATCCGGTAACCACCCAGACCTGGGCCAATGGTCGACACATTGTCCGTTGCGTCAAAGTCATCCAGGAAACCTGGGACGTGCGCACCTTTTGCTTCATGGCCGACCAGCCGATTCTGTTCTTTTTCAAGCCGGGGCAATTCGTCACCCTGGAGCTGGAAATCGACGGGCAGCCGATCATGCGCTCCTACACGATTTCCAGCTCGCCGTCGGTGCCGTATAGCTTCTCGGTGACCATCAAGCGCGTGCCGGGTGGCAAGGTATCCAACTGGCTGCACGACACGCTGCATGAAGGCCAGGAGCTGGCGGTGCACGGGCCAGTGGGGTTGTTCAACGCCATCGACTTCCCCAGCCCCAAGGTGCTCTACCTCAGTGGCGGCGTAGGGATAACGCCGGTGATGTCCATGGCGCGCTGGTTCTACGACACCAACGCCAACGTCGATATGACGTTTATCCACAGCGCCCGCTCGCCCAAAGACATCATTTACCACCGCGAACTGGAACACATGGCGTCGCGGATCGATAACTTCAGCCTGCACTTGATCTGCGAGAAGCACGGCCTGGGCGAGCCGTGGGCGGGGTATCGCGGCTACCTGAACCACAAGATGCTGGAACTGATGGTGCCCGACTTCCTGGAGCGCGAAGTGTTCTGCTGCGGCCCTACGCCCTACATGAACGCCGTTAAGCGCCTGCTGGAAGTGGCCGGGTTCGACATGACGCGTTACCACGAGGAGTCCTTCGGCGCCACGCCACCGGAAGCCCGCGCCGACGCGGTGGAGCAAGCCGAACAGGCGGCGGATGCGCCGGAAGTGGATTTGGCGGACCTGCATCAGGTGGAGTTCATTGCGTCCGGCAAGAGCATCCGCGTGGCCCCCGGCGAAACCGTGCACGCAGCAGCGGCCAAGCTGGGCTTGCTGATCCCCAAGGCCTGCGGCATGGGGATCTGCGGTACATGCAAGGTGATGAAGCTGGGCGGGGAGGTGGAGATGGAGCACAACGGCGGGATCACCGAGGAAGACGAGGCCGAGGGGTACATCCTGTCGTGCTGCAGTGTGCCTAAGGGCGATGTGCGCATCGAGTTCTAATTAAACACCCCCCCCTCAAGGTGGGCACGGTCCAATGTGGGAGCAAGCCTGCTCCCACATTTTGATTTGTGTACGTCAGTGAGGTTTAGGCGCCCATCACTTCGCGGATGTCTGCTGCCAGTTCCCGCACTCGCTCTTCCTCGGTATCCCACGCACACATGAACCGCGCGCCGCCTTTACCGATGAAGGTGTAGAACCGCCAACCCTTGGCCGTCAGTGCCGCAATCGCCGGTTCCGACAGTTGCAGGAACACGCCGTTGGCCTGCACCGGGAACATCAACTCAACCCCCGGAATATCCGCCACCAGGCTGCTCAGCAGTTGTGCGCAGTGGTTGGCGTGGCGTGCGTGCTTAAGCCAGGCGTCGTTTTCCAGCAGGCCCACCCAGGGGGCCGACAAAAAGCGCATTTTCGACGCCAGCTGGCCCGCCTGTTTGCAACGGTAGTCGAAGTCTTCGGCCAGCTTGTGGTTGAAGAACAGGATCGCTTCACCCACGGCCATGCCGTTTTTGGTGCCGCCAAAGCACAGCACATCCACCCCGGCTTTCCAGGTCAGGTCGGCGGGCGAGCAGCCCAGGAACGCGCAGGCGTTGGAGAAGCGCGCGCCGTCCATGTGCAGGTTCAGGCCCAGCTCTTTGCAGGTGGCGCTGATGGCGCGGATTTCTTCCGGGGTGTACACGCTGCCCACTTCGGTGGCCTGGGTAAGGGTGACCACGCGCGGCTTGGGGTAGTGGATGTCCTGGCGCTTGAGGGCGATCTCGCGGATCGACTCTGGGGTGAGCTTGCCGTTTTCGGTGCGGGCGGTGAGCAGCTTGGAGCCGTTGGAGAAAAACTCCGGCGCGCCGCATTCGTCGGTCTCGACGTGGGCAGTCTCCGAGCAAATCACGCTATGGTAGCTCTGGCACAAGGATGACAGCGCCAGGGAGTTGGCGGCGGTGCCGTTGAAGGCAAAGAACACTTCGCAGTCGGTTTCGAACAGGTTGCGGAAACCGTCGGCGGCGCGGTGGGTCCATTCATCATCGCCGTAGGCACGTTGATGGCCTTGGTTGGCTTGTTCCATGGCGGCCCAGGCTTCCGGGCAGATGCCCGAATAGTTGTCACTGGCAAATTGTTGGCTCTTGTCGGTCATGGCCCTGTCCTGTGGTCGATGTTGGTGCGCACTGTAACCAAGATTGTTGGCGCTGCGCACGTACTGTAAATGCAAAGTCGTTGGGGAATTATGCACGGTACTCACACCTTGCCTGTCGGCGCTGTCCGAGATGGCGCGCTGGACTTGCTCAAGTGGCTGGCATTGCTGTGCATGGTGCTCGATCACCTGCGCTATGTCGGGTTGAGCCTGGACGGTTTGTATGTGCCGGGGCGCCTGGCGTTTCCTTGGTTTTGCCTGGCGATTGCGGCGAATTTGAATCGGGTGAAAAACGCCCAGGTCAGTTGGCGTTACCTGGGCTGGCTGCTGCTGTTCAGTGTGATCAGCGAAGTGCCGTATCGCCTGTTTATCGAGGATGCCGATACGTTGAACGTGTTGCCCACCTTGGCGCTGGGCTTGCTGGTTGCGCGAGGATGGCAGCAGAAGGCGCTTTTTGATCGCGGATTGGCGCTGGTTGCTGTCACTGTCGCCGCTGTTTTTTCCTCGCACTTGATGTTCGGGTTTTTTGGTGTGTT
This sequence comes from Pseudomonas kairouanensis, assembly GCF_004682055.1. Taxonomy (GTDB): domain Bacteria; phylum Pseudomonadota; class Gammaproteobacteria; order Pseudomonadales; family Pseudomonadaceae; genus Aquipseudomonas; species Aquipseudomonas kairouanensis. Next base: position 25,473 of record NZ_QUZU01000009.1, read on the forward strand.
GTTGCCGTTGGCGATGCTGCTGGTGTTCACAAGGCCCTGGTATTTCGCCGTGGTGCCGGGCGTGGTCTGTGTGGCGGCCAACCAATGGCAGGTGCTGCTCAATAGCGGGTCGCTGGTGGCGCTGTCGGGGTTGATTGCATGCCTGATCGCGCCATTGGCCGGTCTTGTCTTGTTGCGACATGCCAAAAATGCCTCGCCACCGGCCATGCGGCGCTGGGCGTATTCCCTTTATCCCTTGCATTTCCTGCTGCTGCTACTCGTTCGCCAGACCATCGCCTAAACCCTTGTGGGAGGGGGCTTGCCCCCGATGGCGGTGTACCAGCCACTGCATGTGCAAGCTGACCCACTGCTATCGGGGGCAAGCCCCCTCCCACATTTATCCAGTGTTGTTCCTGCTATGTCGTAAACGCACCTTTGCGTGGCGCCCGTAGGCATTTGATCTATAGGCGCCAGCCCTACCATCGCATCAAAGGGCCCCACACGGGCCTCAACAATACGAAAGGCTGGGAGAGACGCGATGTTCAGCAAACAAGACCAGATTCAGGGATATGACGACGCACTGCTGGCGGCCATGAATGCCGAGGAGCAGCGCCAGGAAGATCATATCGAGCTGATCGCGTCAGAGAACTACACCAGCAAGCGTGTGATGGAAGCCCAAGGCAGCGGCCTCACCAACAAGTACGCCGAAGGCTACCCAGGCAAGCGCTACTACGGTGGCTGCGAGCATGTGGATAAAGTCGAGGCCCTGGCCATCGAGCGCGCCAAGCAACTGTTCGGCGCCGACTACGCCAACGTGCAGCCGCACTCCGGTTCGTCCGCCAACAGCGCCGTGTACCTGGCCCTGCTGCAAGCCGGCGACACCATCCTGGGCATGAGCCTGGCCCACGGCGGTCACCTGACCCACGGCGCCAAAGTGTCGTCTTCGGGCAAGCTGTACAACGCGGTGCAATACGGCATCAACACCGACACCGGCCTGATCGACTACGACGAAGTCGAGCGCCTGGCGGTGGAGCACAAGCCGAAGATGGTGGTGGCCGGTTTCTCGGCCTACTCCAAGACCCTGGATTTCCCACGCTTCCGTGCCATCGCCGACAAAGTGGGCGCGCTGCTGTTCGTCGACATGGCCCACGTGGCTGGCCTGGTTGCCGCTGGCCTGTACCCGAACCCGCTGCCGTACGCCGACGTGGTCACCACCACCACCCACAAGACCCTGCGCGGTCCGCGTGGTGGCTTGATCCTGGCCAAGTCCAACGAAGAAATCGAAAAGAAACTCAACGCTGCGGTATTCCCCGGTGCCCAGGGCGGCCCACTGATGCACGTCATCGCCGGCAAGGCCGTGTGCTTCAAGGAAGCGCTGGAGCCGGGCTTCAAGACGTATCAGCAGCAGGTGATCGACAACGCCCAGGCCATGGCCGAGGTGTTTATCAAGCGCGGCTACGATGTGGTGTCCGGCGGCACCGATAACCACTTGTTCCTGGTCAGCCTGATCCGCCAGGGCCTCACCGGCAAAGAGGCGGACGCCGCCCTGGGTCGCGCCCACATCACCGTCAACAAAAACGCCGTACCGAATGACCCACAGTCGCCGTTCGTGACCTCGGGCCTGCGCATCGGCACCCCGGCGGTGACCACCCGTGGTTTCAAGGTGCCGCAATGCATCGAGTTGGCTGGCTGGATCTGCGACATCCTCGACAACCTCGGCGACGCCGATGTCGAGGCCAACGTGGCCAAGCACGTGTCTGCCCTGTGCGCTGATTTCCCGGTTTATCGCTGAGCGCGGTTTTGGAGTAATGACTATGCAACGCTACTCGGGCTTCGGCCTCTTCAAGCACTCCCTCAGCCACCACGAAAACTGGCAGAAGATGTGGCGCACGCCCACCCCTAAAAAGGTGTACGACGTGGTCATCGTCGGCGGTGGCGGGCATGGTCTGGCGACCGCCTACTACCTGGCCAAAGAGCACGGCATCACCAACGTGGCCGTGGTCGAGAAAGGCTGGCTGGGCGGCGGTAACACCGCGCGCAACACCACCATCGTGCGCTCCAACTACCTGTGGGACGAGTCGGCCCACCTGTATGAACACGCGATGAAACTGTGGGAAGGCCTGTCTCAAGACCTGAACTACAACGTGATGTTCTCCCAGCGTGGCGTGTACAACCTGTGCCACACCCTGCAAGACATCCGTGATTCCGAGCGCCGCGTGAGTGCCAACCGCCTCAATGGCGTGGACGGCGAACTGCTCAACGCCAAGCAAGTGGCCGACGAGATCCCGTACCTTGATTGCTCCAAGAACACCCGCTACCCGGTCCTGGGCGCCACCGTGCAACGTCGCGGCGGCGTGGCCCGTCACGATGCCGTGGCCTGGGGCTTTGCCCGTGCCGCTGACGCACTGGGCGTGGATTTGATCCAGCAGACCGAAGTGATCGGCTTCCGCAAGGAAAACGGCGTGTGCATCGGTGTGGAAACCAACAAGGGCTTTATCGGCGCTAAGCGCGTCGGTGTGGTGACGGCCGGTAACTCGGGCCATATGGCATCGCTGGCGGGCTTTCGCCTGCCTATCGAATCCCACCCGCTGCAAGCGCTGGTGTCGGAGCCGATCAAGCCGATTATCGACAGCGTGATCATGTCCAACGCCGTACATGGTTACATCAGCCAGTCCGACAAGGGCGACCTGGTGATCGGTGCCGGTATCGACGGCTACAACGGCTACGGCCAGCGCGGTTCGTACCCGGTGATCGAGCACACCATCCAGGCCATCGTCGAGATGTTCCCGGTGCTGTCGCGCGTGCGCATGAACCGTCAGTGGGGCGGCATCGTCGACACCACGCCGGATGCGTGCCCGATCATCTCCAAGACCCCAGTGCCGAACATGTTCTTCAACTGCGGTTGGGGCACCGGTGGCTTCAAGGCCACGCCGGGCTCAGGCAACGTGTTTGCGGCAAGCCTGGCCAAGGGTGAAATGCACCCATTGGCGGCACCTTTTTCCATCGACCGTTTCCACAACGGTGCGCTCATCGACGAACACGGCGCTGCGGCCGTCGCCCACTAACAGGAGAAATTTCCTATGTTGCATATCTTCTGTCCTCACTGTGGCGAACTGCGCTCCGAAGAGGAATTCCACGCGTCCGGCCAAGCGCACATCCCGCGCCCGCTGGACCCGAACACCTGCACCGACGAGCAGTGGGGCGACTACATGTTCTTCCGCGACAACCCCCGTGGCCTGCACCACGAACTGTGGATTCATGCCGCCGGTTGCCGCCAGTACTTCAACGCCACCCGCGACACCCTGACCTACGAAATTCTTGAAACCTACAAGATCGGCACCAAGCCGCAATTCACCGCCAAGGCTGCTGGAGAGAAGGTATGAGCCAGACCAATCGCCTGTCCAACGGTGGCCGGATCGACCGTAATAAAGTCCTGACGTTTACCTTCAACGGCCAGACCTACAAGGGCTTTGAAGGCGACACCCTGGCCGCCGCCCTGCTGGCCAACGGCGTGGACATCATCGGCCGCAGCTTCAAGTATTCGCGCCCTCGCGGCATCTTCGCCGCCGGTGCCGAAGAGCCGAACGCTGTGTTGCAGATCGGTGCCACCGAAGCCACCCAGATCCCCAACGTGCGCGCCACCCAACAGGCGCTGTACCAAGGCCTGGTCGCCACCAGCACCAACGGCTGGCCGAACGTCAACACCGACGTGATGGGCATCCTGGGCAAGGTCGGCGGCAAGCTGATGCCGCCGGGTTTCTACTACAAAACCTTCATGTACCCGCAATCGTTCTGGATGACGTACGAGAAGTACATCCGTAAGGCTGCCGGCCTTGGCCGCTCGCCGACCGAGAACGACCCGGACACCTACGACAACTTCAACCGTCACTGCGACGTGTTGGTGGTGGGCGCAGGCCCTGCTGGCCTGGCCGCTGCCCTGGCCGCCGCACGCAGCGGTGCCCGCGTGATCATCGCCGACGAGCAGGAAGAGTTCGGCGGTTCGCTGCTGGATTCGCGTGAAAGCCTCGACGGCAAGCCCGCCGCTGAATGGGTTGCCAGCGTCATCGCTGAACTCAAGGCCCTGCCAGACGTGGTGCTGCTGCCCCGCGCCACCGTCAACGGCTACCACGACCATAACTTCCTGACCATTCACGAACGCCTCACCGATCACCTGGGTGACCGTGCGCCGATTGGTGTGGTGCGCCAGCGCATCCACCGTGTGCGTGCCAAGCGTGTGGTGTTGGCCACCGGCGCCTGCGAGCGTCCGCTGGTGTATGGCAACAACGATGTGCCGGGCAACATGCTGGCCGGTGCGGTCTCTACCTACGTGCGCCGCTACGGCGTGGCACCGGGCAAGAAGCTGGTGCTGTCCACCAACAACGACCACGCCTACCGCGTTGCGCTGGACTGGCTGGATGCAGGCCTGCAAGTGGTGGCCGTGGCCGATGTGCGCCACAACCCACGCGGCGCGCTGGTGGAAGAAGCCCGCGCCAAAGGCATTCGTATCCTCACCGGCAGCGCCGTGGTCGAAGCCCGTGGCACCAAGCGCGTGACCGCTGCGCGGATCGCCGCGATTGATGTCAAAGCACATAAAGTCACCAGCCCCGGCGAATGGCTGGACTGCGACCTGGTGGCCAGCTCCGGCGGTTACAGCCCGGTGGTTCACTTGGCCTCGCACCTGGGTGGCAAGCCAACCTGGCGTGAAGACATCCTCGGTTTCGTACCGGGTGAAGCCCCGCAAAAACGCGTGTGCGTGGGTGGCATCAACGGCGTCTACGGCCTCGGCGATTCCCTGGCAGACGGTTTTGAAGGCGGCGTACGCGCGGCCAGCGAAGCCGGGTTTGCGCCAGTGGAAGGCACCTTGCCTAAAGCCTTGAGCCGCCTGGAAGAGCCGACCCTGGCGATCTACCAAGTGCCCCACGACAAACCCACCGCACGGGCGCCGAAGCAATTTGTCGACCTGCAAAACGACGTGACCGCCGCCGCCATCGAACTGGCGACCCGCGAAGGTTTCGAGTCGGTCGAGCACGTCAAACGCTACACCGCGCTGGGTTTTGGCACCGACCAGGGCAAGCTGGGTAACGTCAACGGCCTGGCCATTGCTGCCCGCTCCCTGAACGTGACCATCCCGCAGATGGGCACCACCATGTTCCGCCCCAACTACACGCCGGTAACCTTCGGCGCGGTGGCGGGCCGTCACTGTGGGCACATCTTCGAGCCGGTGCGCTACACCGCCTTGCAAGCCTGGCACGTCAAGAACGGCGCCGAGTTTGAAGACGTCGGCCAGTGGAAACGCCCATGGTATTTCCCACGCAACGGTGAAGACCTGCACGCTGCGGTCAAACGCGAATGCCTGGCCGTGCGCGACAGCGTTGGCCTGCTGGACGCCTCCACCCTGGGCAAAATCGACATCCAGGGCCCGGATGCCCGCGAGTTCCTCAACCGCATCTACACCAACGCCTGGACCAAGCTCGACGTGGGCAAGGCGCGCTACGGCCTGATGTGCAAGGAAGACGGCATGGTCTTCGACGACGGCGTCACTGCCTGCCTCGCCGACAACCACTTCCTGATGACCACCACCACCGGCGGCGCGGCACGCGTGCTGCAGTGGCTGGAAATCTACCAGCAGACCGAGTGGCCAGACCTCAAGGTGTACTTCACCTCGGTCACCGACCACTGGGCCACCATGACCCTGTCTGGCCCCAACAGCCGCAAGCTGCTGGCGGAAGTCACCGACATCGACCTGGACAAGGACGGCTTCCCGTTCATGACCTGGAAAGAAGGCTTGGTGGGCGGCGTACCGGCGCGGGTGTTCCGGATCTCGTTTACCGGTGAGCTGTCGTTTGAGGTCAACGTGCAAGCCGACTACGCCATGGGCGTGCTGGAAAAAATCGTCGAGGCCGGCAAAAAGTACAACCTGACCCCATACGGCACCGAAACCATGCACGTACTGCGGGCCGAGAAGGGCTTCATCATCGTCGGCCAAGACACCGACGGCTCGATGACCCCGGACGACCTGAACATGGGCTGGTGCGTTGGCCGCACCAAACCGTTCTCGTGGATCGGCTGGCGCGGCATGAACCGTGAAGACTGCGTGCGTGAAGAGCGCAAGCAACTGGTGGGCTTGAAGCCGGTGGACCCAAAAGTGTGGCTGCCGGAAGGCGCGCAACTGGTGTTCGATCCGAAGCAGTCGATCCCGATGAAGATGGTCGGTCACGTGACCTCCAGCTATGCGCATAACTCCCTGGGTTATTCGTTTGCCATGGGCGTGGTGAAGGGCGGCTTGAAGCGCATTGGCGAGCGGGTGTTCTCACCGCAAGCCGATGGCAGCGTGATCGAGGCGGAGATTGTGTCTTCGGTGTTCTTTGACCCTAAGGGCGATCGTCAGAACATCTGATAGACCGCGGCGCGGCCATCGGGAGCAAGCCCCCTCCCACACTTGAATGTATTCACAAATCAATATGTGTAAATGCAGTCAATGTGGGAGGGGGCTTGCCCCCGATGAGGCCAGAACAGACACCACCGAATTCAGAACAGGTGCTTTATGACAGCAGCCAATGTGTACCAACAACGCCCAACCACCGGCGCCAAGGCCGAGTCGTCGCTGCACCATGCCGACCTCGCCAGCCTGGTCGGCAAGGGCCGCAAGAACGCCGGCGTGACCGTGCGTGAAAAGAAACTCCTGGGCCACCTGACCCTTCGTGGCGATGGCCATGACGCGGCCTTCGCCGCCGGTGTGCACAAGGCGTTGGGCATCGAACTGCCAGGCGCCCTGCAAGTGATCATCAAGGGCGAAACCAGCCTGCAATGGCTCGGCCCGGATGAGTGGTTGCTCATCGTGCCAAGCGGTGAAGAATTCGCCGCCGAGCAAAACCTGCGTGCCGCCCTGGGTGAGTTGCATATCCAGGTGGTCAACGTCAGCGGCGGCCAGCAGATTCTTGAACTGAGCGGCCCGAACGTGCGCGACGTGCTGATGAAGTCCACCAGCTACGACGTACACCCCGACAACTTCCCGGTGGGCAAGGCGGTGGGCACGGTGTTCGCCAAGTCGCAACTGGTGATCCGCCACACGGCCGAAGACACCTGGGAACTGCTGATCCGTCGTAGCTTCTCGGACTACTGGTGGTTGTGGTTGCAGGATGCCTCTGCCGAATTCGGCCTGAGCGTCCAATGACCCTTGTAGGAGCGTTGTTTGAGGAGTTTTTCGCAATGAGCCGCGCACCCGATACATGGATTTTGACCGCCGACTGCCCCAGCGTGCTCGGCACGGTGGACGCGGTCACCCGCTACCTGTTCGAGCAGGGTTGCTACGTTACCGAGCACCATTCGTTCGATGACCGGCTGTCCGGGCGGTTTTTCATTCGCGTGGAATTCCGACAGCCCGAAGGCTTTGACGAGCAAGGTTTCCGCGATGGCCTGGCCACTCGCGGCCAAGCCTTTGGCATGATCTTCGAACTGACGGCACCGAACTACCGGCCAAAAGTGGTGATCATGGTCTCCAAGGCCGATCACTGCCTCAACGACCTGCTGTACCGCCAGCGCATCGGCCAACTGTCGATGGACGTGGTCGCGGTGGTGTCCAACCACCCGGACTTGAAGCCGTTGGCCGACTGGCACCAGATTCCCTACTACCATTTCCCCCTCGACCCCAACGACAAACCGGCGCAGGAGCGCCAGGTGTGGCAGGTGGTGGAAGACACCGGCGCCGAGCTGGTGATCCTTGCGCGCTACATGCAAGTGTTGTCACCGGAGCTGTGTCGCAAACTTGATGGAAAGGCCATCAACATTCACCACTCGTTGTTGCCGGGGTTCAAGGGCGCCAAGCCGTATCATCAGGCGTACAACAAGGGCGTGAAATTGGTGGGCGCTACGGCGCATTACATCAACAACGACCTGGACGAAGGCCCGATCATCGCCCAGGGCGTGGAGGTGGTGGACCACAGCCACTATCCCGAGGACTTGATTGCCAAGGGGCGGGATATTGAAGGACTGACGTTGGCCCGAGCGGTGGGATATCACATTGAGCGGCGGGTGTTTCTCAACGCCAATAGGACCGTGGTGCTTTGACTGACGCCTTCGCGAGCAAGCCCGCTCCCACATTTTTAACGTGTGAACCCGATCAAATGTGGGAGGGGGCTTGCTCCCGATGAGGCCATAACTAACAACGCAAAAACAGCATCTGTAACCCGAGCACTTTACGCGCTGCCTGCCTGGGCAACGCGGTTCCATAAAAACAACAGCGAGGTGAAAGCATGTCTGGTAATCGTGGTGTCGTGTATCTCGGCAACGGCCAGGTCGAAGTACAGAAAATCGACTATCCCAAAATGCAGGACCCCCGTGGCAGGAAGATCGAGCACGGCGTCATCCTGCGCGTGGTCTCCACCAATATTTGCGGCTCCGACCAACACATGGTGCGCGGCCGTACCACTGCCCAGACCGGCCTGGTGCTCGGTCATGAGATCACCGGTGAAGTGATCGAGAAGGGCAGCGACGTCGAAAACCTGAAGATCGGCGACCTGGTTTCCGTACCGTTCAACGTTGCCTGCGGGCGTTGCCGCTCGTGCAAAGAACAACACACCGGCGTCTGTCTGACCGTCAACCCGGCCCGTGCCGGTGGCGCCTACGGTTACGTGGACATGGGCGACTGGACCGGCGGCCAAGCCGAATACGTGCTGGTGCCGTACGCCGACTTCAACCTGCTCAAACTGCCAGACCGCGACAAGGCCATGGAGAAAATCCGCGACCTGACTTGCCTCTCCGACATTCTGCCCACCGGCTACCACGGCGCCGTGACGGCAGGCGTGGGCCCAGGCAGTACCGTGTACATCGCCGGTGCCGGTCCGGTGGGCCTGGCCGCTGCGGCTTCCGCACGCCTGCTGGGTGCTGCGGTGGTGATCATCGGTGACGTCAACCCGATCCGCCTGGCCCATGCCAAGGCCCAGGGTTTTGAAGTGGCCGACCTGTCCACCGACACCCCGCTGCACGAACAGATCGCCGCGCTGCTGGGCGAGCCGGAAGTGGACTGTGCCGTCGACGCGGTCGGCTTCGAAGCCCGTGGCCACGGCCATGAAGGCGTCAAGGCCGAAGCCCCGGCCACGGTACTCAACTCGCTGATGGGCGTGGTGCGTGTGGCGGGCAAGATCGGCATTCCGGGCCTCTACGTCACCGAAGATCCAGGTGCCGTGGACGCTGCCGCGAAAATGGGCAGCCTGAGCATTCGCTTTGGTCTGGGCTGGGCTAAATCCCACAGCTTCCACACCGGGCAAACGCCGGTGATGAAGTACAACCGCGCGCTGATGCAGGCGATCATGTGGGACCGTATCAACATTGCTGAAATCGTCGGCGTACAGGTGATCAGCCTGGATGACGCGCCGCGTGGGTATGGCGAGTTCGATGCGGGCGTGCCGAAGAAGTTTGTGATCGACCCGCACAAACTCTTCAGCGCTGCGTAATTTTAAGGCCACATAGATCCAAATGTGGGAGCGGACTTGCTCGCGAATGCTGAGTGTCAGTCGACCGATACAGTGTTGACCCACCGCTTTCGCGAGCAAGCCCGCTCCCACATTGATGTTGTGTTGTCAGCGATAGACAAGTGCGCCTTGATACACCGTCGGCCCTGTAGGCTGCTTGCTCAACGACCCGCCTTTGACCTCCGAACTCACCATCACCTCCACCGGCTTGCGGATGCTGGCCTGTTGGCGTGAATTCAAATCGATGATGCCTTTGCCATCCTCCGGCAGCAGCCCCAGTGAAACCGGCGCTTTACCTTCGGGCATGGCCCACAGTTCCAGGCTGCGTTCAGGCTCTGGCGCGGCGGTCGCAATAGGCTCGACTTCCAGATAATCCTTGTGCGCCATCAACTGCGCGGCGGGCTGTTGCTCGGTGGTGACCAGGGTCGCGGCGGATTTGACGTTGTCCTGGGTGTAGAGCGCGCCACCCAGACCCGCGACAATTGCGAGGCAGACGCCGATAAACACGCGTGGGCGGCTCCAGAACGGGGGCCTTGGCTTGGGCGCGGTGTGGCGGGTGGCACTCATGGGCAGTTCCTGGCAGAAGTTGAAAGCCTTTCATGGACTATGTCCCTGCCACTGGGTTCCTTGAAGGGGCAGGAACAATGCGCCGGATACCCAGTCCAACGCCTGCTTTCGCACCTATATCCAGAGGTTGTTCCAATGAAGATTTCTCGCGGTTTCGCCCTTTCCTGCCTGATGACCCTGGCGGCCGGCCCGGTGTTCGCCGCAGGCTTCAGCCTTGGCGATGCGGCCAATGCCATTTCCGGCATGCAGGGTGGCAACAAAGCCGCCGCCGCTGCACCTTCGTCCGAGACGGCGGGTTTGCTCAGTGCCTTGACTTCGCAATTGAACATCACCCCGGAACAAGCCGTGGGCGGCACCGGTGCCATGCTGGGCCTGGCCAAAAACAAACTGAGCGGCAATGACTATTCCCAACTGGGCAACAGCGTGCCGGGCCTGGACCAACTGTCGGGCAACAATGCCCTGGGCAGCCTCGGGGCCTTGAGCGGGATGCTCGGCCAGACCGGTGGTAGCAAAACCAGCGGCCTGGATGGCCTGCTGGGTAACGTGAAGAACACCAGCGACCTGAACACCGCCTTCAGTGCCCTGGGCATGGACAGCGGCATGATCGGCCAGTTTGCACCGGTGATCCTGCAATACCTGGGCGGCCAGGGCGCCAGTGACTCGGTGCTGGGCAAACTGGCCCAGGCCTGGGGCACCGGCAGCTAGGTGCGCTCTGCGCGCAGTTGTTCGATGCGCGCATCCTTCTCCCGCCAGAGCTGGTTCACCCAGTTCTGGAGGTTCTTGCGAAACGCCGGATCATTCTCGTAGTCGCCCTGCCACAACGCCGGGTCCAACTCGCGGGTGCGGATATCAATGATCACCTTTGGCACCGCGCCGCTGACCAAGTCCCAGAACCCCGGAATCGTTTGCTGTGGATAAACCACGGTGACATCCAGGATGGCATCCAGTTGTTCCCCCATGGCCGCCAACACAAATGCCACGCCGCCTGCCTTGGGCTTGAGCAGATGGGCAAAAGGTGAAGCCTGCTGCGCCCGTTTGGCCGCGCTAAAGCGCGTGCCTTCCAGGTAGTTGACCACCGTCACCGGCTGGCGCTTGAACAGCTCGCAGGCCTGCTGGGTGATCTTCAAGTCCTGTCCCGCCAGCTCCGGGTGTTTGGCCAGGAACGCCTTGCTGTAGCGCTTCATGAACGGGTAGTCCAGCGCCCACCAGGCCAGGCCCAGGAAGGGCACCCAGATCAGTTCTTTTTTCAGGAAGAATTTGAAGAACGGCGTACGCCGGTTCAGGGCCTGGATCAGCGCCGGGATATCCACCCAGGATTGGTGGTTGCTGATGACGAGGTAAGAGGTATCACCCCGCAGGTCATTGCCACCGCGAATGTCCCACTGGGTCGGGATGCACAGCGCAAAGATGAGCTTGTCGATCTCGGCCCAAGTCTCGGCGATCCACATCACCGCCCAGGACATGTAATCGCGCGAGCGGCCGGGGGCCACCAGCTTGAGCAGGGCAAATACCATCAACGGTCCGATCAGGACCAGGGTGTTGAGCAGTAGCAGCAGTGAGACAAAACAGCCGGTGAGCAGGCGGCGCATAAGCAACTCTTGGATTCTTGTGGGCAGGCCATGATAGGCAAGCTGAGTCTAGAGGCCAAATCGCAATGTGTCGGACGAATGTTTCACAATGTGGCCGGTATGCTCGGGCGGCTAACTAAGTGCTGCCGTTGCGGTCTAGAATCCGCCTACTTCTTTCCGAGGAACTCACTTCGTGAAACTGCTATTTGCCTCGCTCGCTCTGGTCGCCTTGCCTGTCATGGCCGCCGAACCGACCCTCTACGGTCGCTATGAATACATCCAGTTGCCGGAGATCGGCGAAACCTTCAAGGCCAAGATGGACACCGGTGCGCTGACCGCCTCCCTGTCGGCCCGTGACATCGAGACCTTCACCCGTGACGGTGATGACTGGGTGCGCTTCCGTCCTGGCGGCAAGGATGCGTCCAACAAGGTCTACGAGCACAAGGTGGCGCGTATCAGCAAGATCAAGAGTCGCGCCGACGAAGACGAAGACAAGGACGAAGCCAGCGTGGCCAAGCGCCCGGTGATCGACCTGGAGATGTGCCTGGGTAACGTCAAGCGCACCGTCGAGGTCAACCTTACCGACCGCAGCAGTTTCAACTACCCGCTGCTGATCGGCGCCAAGGCCCTGCGTGAATTTGGCGCTGCGGTGAACCCGGCCCGTCGTTACACTGCCGACAAACCGGACTGCTGACAGAACCCCATGCCCCACATCCTGATTGTCGAAGACGAAGCGGCCATCGCCGACACACTGATATTCGCCCTGCAAGGCGAGGGCTTCACCACCACCTGGCTGAGCCTTGGCCAGGAGGCGCTGGCCTATCAACGCCAGAGCCCGGCGGACCTGATCATCCTCGACATCGGCCTGCCGGACATCACCGGTTTTGAAACCTGCAAGCAACTGCGCCGGTTCAGCGAAGTGCCGGTGATGTTCCTCAGTGCGCGCGATGGCGAGATCGACCGGGTGGTGGGGCTGGAGATTGGTGCCGACGACTATGTGGTCAAGCCGTTCAGCCCGCGTGAAGTGGCAGCGCGGGTGCGGGCGATCCTCAAGCGCGTTGGCCCTGGCGTGGCGCCGCCGGTGTTCCAGGTGGACCTGGAGCGCATGCAGATCAACTATCGTGGCCAGCCCCTGAGCCTCACGCGCCACGAATTTCGCCTGCTGCAAAGCCTGCTGGAGCAACCCGAGCGGGTGTTCAGCCGCGAGCAATTGCTGGACGCGGTAGGTGTGGCGGCCGATGCCGGCTACGAGCGCAACATCGACAGCCATATCAAAAGCCTGCGCAGCAAACTACGCAGCGTGGCGGCGGATGCCGAGCCGATCCAGACCCATCGCGGCCTGGGCTACAGCTACAGCCCGAGCCACAGCTGATGCGCCTGGGGCTGCGGATCTTCCTGGTGTATGCGCTGTTTATCGGCCTCACCGGCTACTTTGTGCTCAGCACCGTGATGAAGGAAATCCGCCCCGGGGTGCGTCAGTCCACCGAAGAAACCCTGGTGGACACCGCCAACCTGCTGGCCGAAATCCTGCGCGAGGACGTGAAGCACGGCACCCTCGGCCAAAGTCACTGGCCCGAACTGCTCAAGGCCTACGGCAATCGCCAGCCGGGGGCGACCATCTGGGGCTTGCCCAAGAACCAGGTCAACCACCGCATCTATGTCACCGATGCCAAGGGCACCGTGCTGCTGGACTCCACGGGCGAAGCGGTGGGCCAGGACTATTCCAAGTGGAACGACGTGTACCTGACCCTGCGCGGCGAATACGGTGCCCGTTCCACCCGCAGCGATACGCAGGACGCTACCTCCTCGGTGATGCACGTTGGCGCGCCGATCCGCGACAACGGCCAGATCATCGGCGTGGTCACCGTGGCCAAACCCAACAGCTCGTTGCAGCCCTATGTGGACCGCACCGAGCGGCGCCTGCTGTGGTACGGCGCCGGGCTGGTGATCCTGGGCTTGCTGCTGGGCGCGTTGTTGTCGTGGTGGTTGAGCATGGCCTTGCGTCGCCTCACGGCCTATGCGCAAGCCGTCAGCGAAGGCCGGCGTGCCGAGTTGCCGCATTACCGGGGCGGCGAACTCAAGCAACTGTCCAGCGCCGTGGAACACATGCGTACGCAGTTGGAGGGCAAGGCCTACGTCGAGCATTACGTGCACACCCTGACCCACGAATTGAAAAGCCCACTGGCGGCCATTCGCGGCGCGGCCGAACTGCTGCAGGGCGATATGAGCCGCGAGCAGCAGCAGCGTTTCGTCGGCAACATCGACAGCGAAAGCGCGCGCTTGCAGCAACTGATCGAACGCTTGCTGAACCTGGCACAAGTGGAGCAGCGCCAAGGCCTGGACGAACAGGCGAGCATCCCGCTGGCGGCCATGGTGGAGGCAGTGCTCAACGCCCAATGTGCGCGGATCGAAGGGGCAGGCTTGCAGGTCGAACAGACGATTGCGGCGAGTGTGAAGGTGTATGGCGAACCCTTTCTGCTGCGCCAGGCCCTGGGCAACCTGTTGGAGAACGCGCTGGATTTCACTCCCCAAGGCGGCACGTTGCGATTCAGTGCGCAAACCCGCAACAACGAGGTGCACATCAGCCTGTTCAACCAGGCCGCGCCGATTCCCGACTACGCCCTGCCACGCCTGAGCGAGCGCTTCTACTCGCTGCCACGCCCGGCCAGCGGGCGCAAAAGCACGGGCCTGGGCCTCAACTTTGTCGAGGAAGTGATGAAGCTGCACGGCGGCGCATTGCAGATCGGCAATGTGCAAGGCGGAGTGCAAGTGGTGCTGCATCTGCACACAATCTCCACATTGCCCACATAAAACCCCCACACAGGCTGCCCAGACTCTCTGCATCAAAACAGGGAGAGTCCCATGAACCGCAGTCTGTTTTTAAAACTGGGCGCGATTGCGCTGCTGATGCTGGTATTGCTGATTCCATTGCTGATGATCAACGGCATCATTGGCGACCGCCAGCATACGCGCGACACCGTGCTGGAAGACATTGCCCGCAGTTCCAGTTTCAGCCAGCGCCTTACCGGCCCGGTGATGGTGGTGCCGTACCGCAAGACCGTGCGCGAGTGGAAACTCAATGAAAAGCTCAACAAACGCTATGAAGAAACCCGCGAGGAGCGTGGTCGCTTGTACTTCCTGCCGGACCGTTTTGAACTGGACGGCAAGGTGCAGACCGAGCTGCGTGCGCGAGGTATCTACCAGGCGCGGCTGTACCATGCCGACAACCGCATCAGTGGGCGTTTTGAGCTGCCTGCGCAATTGGGCATCAGTGAAGACTTCACCGATTACCGCTTTGAACCGGCGTTCCTGGCGGTGGGCATCAGCGATATCCGTGGCATCGAAAACGCACTGAAACTGGAGTTGGGCGGCCAGCAGCTGGATTTCGAGCCGGGCTCCCAGGTGGACTGGCTGGGTGAGGGCGTGCATGTGCCGCTGCCGCAACAGGACAGTAAAAAACCCTACGTGCTGGACTTCGCCTTCGACCTGCGCCTGCAAGGCACTGAGCAGTTGCAAGTGGTACCTGTGGGCAAGATCAGCCAGGTGTCCCTGGTGTCCAACTGGCCACACCCGAGTTTTATCGGCAATTTCCTGCCGGCCCAACGTGAAGTCACCGACAGCGGCTTTACCGCCAATTGGCAGACCACGTTCTTTTCCACCAACCTCGAACAAGCCCTGCAAGATTGCCTGGACGGGCAAGGCTGCAAGGGTTTCAACAACCGCAGCTTCGGCGTGAACTTCATCGACCCGGTGGACCAGTACCTCAAGAGCGACCGGGCGATCAAATACGCGCTGCTGTTCATCGCGTTGACCTTTGCCGGCTTCTTTCTGTTCGAAGTGCTCAAGAACCTGGCGGTGCACCCCATGCAGTACGCCCTGGTGGGGTTTGCCCTGGCGTTTTTCTACCTGCTGCTGTTGTCGTTGTCCGAGCACATAGGTTTCGCCCTGGCCTACCTCGTCTCTGCCAGTGCCTGTGTGTTGTTGATCGGTTTTTACGTGTGCCATGTGCTGCGTAGCGTCAGCCACGGTTTGGGCTTTTCGGCGGGGCTGGCGGCGTTGTATGGCCTGTTGTACGGGCTGTTGAGTGCTGAGGATTACGCACTGCTGATGGGCTCGCTGCTGCTGTTCGGCCTGCTGGGTACGGTGATGGTGCTGACGCGCAAACTGGACTGGTATGGCGTGGGCAAGCGCAAAGCGGTGGAACCGCTGCAGTTTGACCTGGAGGCGGTGCAATGATTGGGTTGCGTGAGGATCAGCGGGTGAAGGAGAGGCTGGTCAGCTTTCTCAACAACGCCGCCGCACAATGTGGGAACGGGCTTGCTCGCGAAAGCGGTGGGTCAGTCAATGAATTTCTTACTGATAGACCGCATTCGCGAGCAAGCCCGCTCCCACATTGGACAGCGGTGGGTTCTAGACTGGTGGCTGGGTCTGCTGCATTGAAGGACGCTGGCTGACCTCGGCGTACCAAGCGGCAAGCTTGGGGTTATCCAACCGCCACTGCATATCCGGATGACGGAAGTCCAGATAACCCAAGGCACACGCCGCGCTGATCGCGGCGATATCGAAGTGGCTGGTCAGCTCTGCAATTGCGTCCGCTTCCAGCTCGGCGAGGCCGCGACGAATCTTGTTGCGCTGTTCGTCCAGCCACAGGTCCCAGTGTTTCTCTACCGGGCGCAGGGCGGTCTCATAGCGCACCAGCAACGCAGCCTCCATGATCCCATCGGCGAGGGAGGCCAGGGTCAGGCGGCGCCAGCGGGCCGAGCCGTCACGGGGGATAAGCGGGTTGCCGACGTGCTGGTGGTCGAAGTAGTCGAGGATCACCCGGCTGTCGTGCAGCATTGAACCGTCGGCCAGGCGCAGGGCGGGGATCTTGCCCACGGGGTTGCCTTGCACCACATCGGCGTCCGGGTTGACCGGTGTCGGCATGCAGGCTTGCAGGCTCACGCGGCCTTGCTGGCCGGTTTCCAGCAGCAGTACGCGGACTTTGCGTACAAAGGGCGAAGCGGGGTTGTGGAACAAGGTCATGCTGGGGGCGGACATGGGCATTCCTCAGTTTGGGCAGTGGCTAGCCTAGAGGTATCGAAGGTGTTTTTGAAGGCCTCTTCGCGAGCAAGCCCGCTCCCACATTTGACCCCATTGTGTCAGGCGGATCGCGGTCGAATGTGGGAGCGGGCTTGCTCGCGAAAGCGCCATCAGCTACGCCGCTTAAACAACCCCCAAGTCGCAATGGCAGCCGGAACCCCCAACCCCACCCAACTGAGCGAATCCCACCCCCCATCCCCCAGCAACGCCGCAAACAACCCGGCAGCACTGAGCAGGCCAATCCCCAGTGGAATACCGAACACTTTCCAGAAGCTCGACTGACGTGGCTTCATGTTTTGCGCCTGGCGATCCACAAATACACACCGCTGCCCAGCACGATGATGGTCAGCACATCCAACACGGCCCACAAGATCTTCATCGGCATGCCGCCATAGTCGCCAAAGTGCAGCGGCTGGGACATGCCCATGGCGTCCATGTACCACGGGCGTTCGGCGATGGCGGTGACGGCCAGGGTGCTGGCGTCGATCAGCACCGGGGTGAGCAGGTGCGAGGTGAGGTGAGTGCTGCCCTTCATGAACACCGCGTAGTGGTGCTCGCTGGAAAAGCGTGTGCCGGGGAAGGCGATAAAGTCCGGCTCCATGCCGGGTGCGGCCTGGGCGGCGATGCTCAGCAATTCGGTGGCCGGCGCCCGTTGGGTCAGCGGCGGTGCGTTTTTGTACGGTTCGATCATGGCGCTGAGGCTGTCCTGGCGCCAGGCGGCAATGATCAGGTCGGCGCAGGCGCTGATTACGCCTGTGACACCCACCACCAGCGCCCAGGTCAGGGTCACCACGCCGATCAGGTTGTGCAGGTCGAGCCAGCGCAGGCGCGTGGATTTGTCCTGGCGCACGGTGGCGAACTTCAAGCGGCGCATAAAGGGCAGGTACAACACCGTGCCCGAGACAATCGCCACCACAAACAGAACGCCCATGAATGCCAGCAGCAACTTGCCCGGCAGGCCGGCGAACATATCCACATGCAGGCGCAGCAGGAACAGGGTAAACCCGCCATTGGCCGATGGCATCTCCACCGCGTCGCCGGTGCGGGCATCGAGCATGAAGGTGTGGGATGAGTTGGGCTCGGTCCCGGCGGTGGCGGCCATGATCGCGATCACGCCGTTCTTGTCGTCCTCGTCCCAGGCCAGGTACTGCATGGCTTCGCCGGGGCGATGGGCCTGGGCCTTGGCGACCAGTTGCTCCAGGTTGAGCTGTGGGGTGCCTGCGGGCATCTGCGCCAGTTGCGGTTCGTTGCCCAGCAGGTGGTCGATCTCATGGTGGAACACCAACGGCAGGCCGGTAAGGGCGAGCAGTAGCAGGAACACCGTGCAGACCAGGCTGGTCCAGGTGTGGATAAAGGACCAGCGGCGGATGGTTTTGCTTTTCATGGTGCATCCAAATGCAAAAGGGCCACGGCGCTGCCGTGACCCTTGGGTGACCGTTTCAGCGGTTTACCACTTGTAGTTCACTGCGGCTACGACATTGCGCTCATCGCCGTAGTAGCACCAGGCACCGTCGCAGGTCGACAGGTAGTCCTTGTTGAAGATGTTCTTGGCGGTGACGTCTACCGAAACACCGGCGAGCACAGGGTTCAGGCGGCTCAGGTCGTAGTGCACGGCGGCGTCATACACGGTGTACGAACCCACGTGACCGTTGGCCGTATTGGCCGTGTTGCCGTAGGTGTCGCCCACATATCGCACGCCGGCACCCACGCCGAAGCCGTCCAGCACACCCGAATGCCAGGTGTAGTCAGACCACAGCGACGCCTGGTTGCGTGGCACCAACTTCATGCGGTTGCCCTTGTCGTCACCCTTGAGGATTTCGGTGTCGGTGTAGGTGTAGGAACCCACCAGTTTCAGGTTATCGGTGACTTCCGACGTGGCCTCCAGCTCCAGGCCGCGTACGCTGATTTCGCCAATTTGGCTGGGGATGTTGTTTGTGGTGATCGAAACATTCTGTTGGCGCAAATCAAACACCGCTGCCGTCAGCAGGGTTTTGCTGCCAACAGGTTGGTATTTCACACCGACTTCGGTCTGCTTGCCTTCGGTGGGTTTGAACGACTTGGTCGCACTGACGCTGGCGCCGGCGGTGGGCTGGAACGACTCGGTGTAGGAAATGTACGGGGTGATCCCCGAGTCGAATACATAACTCAGGCCGGCGTTGCCGCTGAACGCCTTGTCGCGCTCGGTGTTGGTGGCGTCATTCTTGTCGAAGAACGTGGTGCCGGTGTGAATCCAGTCCTCACGCCCGCCCAGGGTCAGGCGCCATTTATCCAGGGCGATCTGGTCTTGGATATACAGGCCGGTCTGCACGGTTTTCTGGTTGTAATCGTAGAACGTCATCGGCGTGCCAGCCGGGCGCGGCTGGTTGTAGACCGGGCTGTTGGGGTTGATGCTCGCCGCGTTGCCTTCGATCCAGTGGTAGTCGGTGGTGGTGCGCTGGTGGTCCAGGCCCAGCAGCAGGGTGTGGCTCAGGGCGCCGGTCTGGAAGTCGGCCTGGAAGTTGTTGTCCACCGCCAGTTGCGCGATGTCTTCGTCGACTTTGTCGTAGATGCGCGCCAGCATGCCGTCCGCGCCCACGGCTGTGTCGCCGTAGCTGGAATAGGTGGTGTTGAAGGCCAGTTCGCTCTTGGTGTAGCGCAGGTTTTGCTTGAACTGCCAGACATCGTTGATGCGATGGTCAAAGGCATAACCCAGGGCGTAGTAGGTGCGGTCGTAGTAGTCCTGGTCCGGCTCGCCGAGGTTCTTGTGATGGGAAATCTTGCCGGCTGGCGAGCCAAGCTTAGTGCCTTGCAACGGCAGGAACTGGCCGCTGATGCCTGTGTCGTCGCGGGTGAATTGCGAGAGCAGGGTCAGGTGGGTGTCGTCGTTGATGTTCCAGGTCAGGCTTGGCGCGATGTTGTAGCGCTTGTCTTCGATGTGATCGATAGGGGTGCCGCTGTCGCGGAGCACGCCATCGACACGGTAGAGAAACTGGCCCTCGTCATCGATCTTGCCGGTGCTGTCGAAGCTGATCTGCTTACGGTTGTTGCTGCCGACTTCGGCACGCACGGCGTTGCTGCTTTCGGCTTGCGGGCGACGGCTGACCATATCGAGCATGCCGCCCGGCGGGGTCTGGCCGTAGACCGAGGACGCAGGGCCACGCAGCAGTGTCACGCGGTCCAGGTTCCAGGTTTCCTGTTTGGGGTTGGCGTAGGAGCCTTTAGGCAGCGGCAGGCCGTCGAGGAACTGGGTCGGTTCGAAGCCGCGCACCCGCAACCAGTCAGCGCGGGCGTCGCTGCCGTAGCTGCTGGCGATGACGCCGGGCATGTAGCGCACGGCGTCGTCGAGGTTCTGCACGCCGCGGTCTTCCATTTGCGCACGGGTGACCACCGACATTGAGCGAGGCGCTTCGATGATGGGCGTATCGGTCTTGGTGCCAGCGGCGGTGCGCGTGGCTACATAACCGTCAACCGGGCCCCATGCGCTTTCGTAGCTGCCCTGGCCGGTGATGTTGGTTTCTGGCAGCGCCACTACGCCCTCTGGAATCGCCACCAGCGTGTAGGTGCCGGCGCTGCTCTGTTCCAATTGCAGCCCTGTGCCACGCAGCGCCTCACGCAGCGCACCTTGCGGGTCGAACTGGCCTTTGACCGGCGCCGAGGTCTTGCCCGCTGCCAGTGCAGGGTTGAGGGTCAACGCAAGGCCGGCCTGGCTGGCGATCTGGTTCAAGGTGCTGGCCAGTGGCGCGGCCGGCAGGTTGTAGGCACGCACGCTGGACGCCTGCTCGGCGGCGATCAGCGCGGTGCTGGCCAGCGGGGCACTGAGGGCAATGGCCATGGCTAACAGGCTGGGGCGCAACAGGGTGTCTAGCGTGCGGGACATAGGGATGCTCCTGAATGGAAATATTTCGCAATTGCCTATGAGCCGAACGAGAATGGAAAAGTGATAGGGCTGGGGGGAAATATTTGTTTGCCTGGGGCTTTTGGGGTGTTCTTTAGGGCCTCTTCGCGAGCAAGCCCGCTCCCACATTCGACCGCGTTCTGTCTGGAAAAACGCGGTCAAATGTGGGAGCGGGCTTGCTCGCGAAAGCGATATTCCAGACACCACACAACCTAAGGCTTGGCACTCACCGTCACCCACCACGGCGTGTGCTGCTCAATGCGCACCGGCAAGGTCGGCAGCAGCGCATTCAACGCCAGGGTAGTGTCATGCAGCGGGAAGCTGCCGGTAATGCGCAAATCGGCCACGTTCTTGTCTACACCCAGGTGCCCGGTGCGGTAGCGCGCCAGTTCCTCGACCACATCCCCCAGGCGGGCGTTGTCGACCACCAGCATGCCGCGGGTCCAGGCGTCGGTGGCCGGGGTGACGGCCAGCGCAGGGCCGAGGCCATCGCTGCGCATCAGCACTTGTTGCCCCTCCTTGAAGATCTGCTCCTGCTGCAGCGCCTCAGGTTGAGCGCCCACCGCCGATTGCAGCACGCTCAAGCGCGTGGCGTTGTCTTCGCGCTTGACGATAAACCGTGTGCCCAGCGCCCGCAGGCTGCCGTCGCGGGTTTGCACGTAGAACGGCCGCGCATCGTTGTGGCCGGTCTCGACCAGAATCTCGCCTTCCTGCAACACGATCAGCCGGCGTTTCTCATCAAACCGCACGTCGATGGCGCTGTGGGTGTTGAGGTTGACCAGTGTGCCATCGGCCAGCTTGAGCGTGCGCTGCTCGCCGGTGGCGGTGCGCTGGTCGGCCAGCCAATAGTGGATCGGTACATAGCGCTCGCCGGCGAACAACGCCAGGCCCACCACCAGCGCAATACTCGCCAGGCCGCTGCCCAGCTTGCGCACACGTTGGCGAATGCCTTCGCGCGATTGCAACAGCGCCACCCGCGCCGGGCCGGAGGCCACGCTGAAACGCCGGTCGAGCATGCCCAGTTGGCGCCAGGCCCGGGCGTGTTCCTCATCGCTGGCCAGCCATTTGTCGAACTCCTCCTGTTCCACCGCGCTGCCGTCGCCTGAGTCCAGGGACAGTTGCCAGGCAATGGCGGCGTCCAGCACGCGGGACGAAACGGGGCGGGAACTGATCACGGTTGCGGCTCGCCATACAGCGCGATGTAGCACTGGCGAATGCCCTGGGCCAGGTACTGGCGCACGCGGGGCACCGACACGCCGAGGCGCTGGGCGATTTCGGCATGGCCCAGGCCGTCGAGGCGGTTATACAGAAAGGCGGCGCGGGCCTTGCTCGACAGTTTGCCGAGCAGGCGGTCGATGGCCTTGAGGTCTTCGAGGATCAGTTGCTGCTCTTCGGGTGAGGGGTGTTCGCTTTCCGGGATCAGCATCAACTCGGTGAGGTAGGCCTGCTCCAGGGCTGCGCGCCGGAAATAGTCGAACAACAGGCCCTTGGCGATGGCCACCAGGAACGCCCGAGGCTCACGGGGTTCGCGCAACTCGTCACGGCCCAGCAGGCGCATGAAGGTGTCCTGGCTCAGGTCTTCGGCGCGGCTCGGGCAGGCCACATTGCGTCGCAGCCAACCCAGCAGCCAGCCACGATGGTCGCGGTACAACGCGCCAACAAGCTCACTGTGTGGGTTCTGGACCGACGACAAGGCATCACCGAATAAACAAGGGGTTTAAACTAACGAGAATTATTCGCGATTGTGTCAGAGCCGTTGGGTGCGCGCAATTGGCGTCTGTCGGGAGATGAGATTAAAACGATGGCGCTTGTTTACGCCGTTTCCATTGGCTCAAGCGCTCCTGCAATGCCTGAGGTGTGTCGATGTGCTGTTGGCGTGCCCGGCTGAACAGGATCAGCATCAGCTCGGCCGTGGCCAGGGCATCGGCGCTGGCGTGGTGGCGTTCGCCTACGTGCAGGTTGAAGTGGTTGATCCAGTCGTCCAGCCCGGCTTCGCGCATGGACGCCTCGGGGCACAGCAGCGGGGCGATGTCTGCCACATCCAGGAACGGATGGGCCAGGCGGTAACCCAGGCTGTCCTTGAGCGCCCGGCACAGCATGTGTTGGTCGAACGGCGCATGGAACGCCAGCAGCGGGCTCTCGCCGACAAACGCCATAAAGTCCAGCAAGGCCTGCGCGGGGTCGCTGCCAGCGGCAATGGCGCTCGGTCCCAGGCCGTGGATCAGCACGCTGGGGCTCAGCTTGGTGTCGGCCCGTTGCAGGGTGCGTTCGAACATCTGCGAAAAATCCACTGCGCCGTCTTCAATCACCACCGCACCGATGGACAACACCTGGTCGCGGTTGAGGTTCAGGCCGCTGGTTTCCAGGTCCACCACCACCCAGCGTTGATTGCGCAGTGAGCCGTTCCCCAACGGGGCGGGCGGGGCCAACTGCGCCAGGCGTTGCTGTTGATGGGGGTCGAGACTAGGCTTTTTCCCACGCAGCCAACCGAACAAGCTCACAGCTGATACCGCAACGTCAGGCTGCTTTGCAGGCGTTGGGCCTGGCGCAGGGATTCACGCAGGATGCGCCGGTCCAGGTGGTTGAGGCTGTCGGGGTCGACGCGGTTGGAATACGGCTGGTTCTCGCGGGTTTGCAGTTGGTGCTGTTGCATGCGGGTTTGCTGGATAAAGTGATACGCCTCTTCATAGGCGGCGCCATCCAGGGGCTCGATGACTTCCTTGACCACCAGTTGGCGCAGGCGCTCCAGGGTGTTGTTGGCGTGGATGCCATTGGCCAGGGCCAGCAGGCGTGCGCCATCGACAAAGGGGGTGAGGCCCTGCACCTTGAGGTCGAGGGTGGCCTTTTCGCTGCCTTTGCGCGTGAGGACAAACTCGCGGAAACGTCCTACAGGTGGACGCTGACGCAACGCGTTCTCAGCCAGCATGCGCTGGAACAATCGGTTATCCCCCACCTGGTCGAGAATGCCCTGGCGCAGTTGTTCACAGCCTCGTTCGTCGCCCCACACCACCCGCAGATCGAAATAGATGCTCGACCCCAGAAGGTTCTCCGGCGTGGCCTCACGGATAAACGCTGCGAAACGCCGCGCCCACTCGGCCCGCGACAGGCACAAGTCGGGGTTGCCGGCCATGATGTTGCCTTTGCACAGGCTGAACCCACACAGCGCCAGGCTCTGGTTGATCTGCTGGGCCAGCGGCAACAGCCGGGCACGGATCGCGGCGGCTTCGGCGGCGTCCTTGGCGTCGAACAGGATGCCGTTGTCCTGGTCGGTGTAGAGCGTCTGCTCGCGGCGGCCTTCGCTGCCAAAACACAACCAACTGAACGGCACGCCGGGGTCGCCTTTGTCGGCCAGGGTCAGCTCGATCACCCGGCACACGGTGTGGTCGTTGAGCAAGGTAATGATGTGGGTAATCTGCGTGGACGAAGCGCCATGGGCCAACATCCGTTCCACCAGTTGGCCGATCTCCCCGCGCAGCGCCACCAGGTTTTCCACCCTGGGCGCATTGCGGATAGTGCGGGCCAGGTGCACCAGGTCCACACGCTGCAACGAGAACAAATCGCGCTCGGACACCACGCCACACAGGCGCTGCTCCTTGACCAGGCACACATGGGCAATATGGCGCTCGGTCATGGCAATCGCCGCGTCGAAGGCGCTGTGGTCCGGGGTCAGGAAGAACGGTGCTTGGGTCATATGGCCGTCGATGGCCTGATTGAAATCACTGGTGCCGTCGGCCACCACTTGGCGCAGGTCGCGCAGGGTGAAAATCCCGAGCGGCGCCTTGTGGGCGTCCACGATCACGATGCTGCCGACCTGCTGTTCATGCATCAGCGTGACCGCCTCGCGCAGCGGCGTTTGCGGGCTGCAGGTGACCGGGTGGCGCATGGCCAATTCGCCCAGGCGGGTGTTCAGGGAATACTGGGTGCCGAGGGTTTCCACGGCTTTTTGCTGCACCTGCTGGTTGACCTGGTCCAGCAGGCTGCTGACCCCGCGCAGGGCAAAGTCGCGAAACGGGCTGGACAGGGCAAACAGCTTGATAAACGCCGGCTTGTTCAGTTGCAGGCAGAACGTATCTTCGGCGGCCTTGTGCTCGGTGCGGGTGGCGCGCTCACCTAGCAATGCAGCGAGGGGGAAGCATTCGCCGGTGGTGATTTCGAAGGTGGTTTCGGTCGACTCGGGGCGCTCGCCTACAACGCGGCCCTGCTTGACGATATAAAAGTGCTCCACCGGCCCGCCGGATGGCTTGAGGATGCTCTCGCCAGGGCCAAAGAAGCGCAGCTGGCATTGCTCCACCAGAAACGCCAGGTGGGCGTTTTCCATCTGGTTGAACGGAGGGAAACGTTGCAGGAACTGCAGGGTGCCGTGGATATTCTGCAACACAGCAGTTTTTCCCGCCTGGGCGAAGGCATCAGCTTTACTCATAACCATGACCGCATTTTTTTGTCGTTATCAGCCCTCATGGTCGACCCCTGCGCGGCAGGTGCCCATTGGACGTAAGTCTAGGTCGATACAAAGGGCCTAAACTTAGGGAAAAACCTTACATCACTATCGGCTAAACCCCGTAGAAAGCCCACTAGGCAAACTTTCCGACGAAGTGCACATTGATCGCCCTTCCGCAGATGTCTGACGAGTGTGCTGGGAGATTGATGAGAACTGCTGAGAACCGTATGTCCGACCACGATATTTTGAGTGATGCCGAGCGCGAGGCGCTGAGCGCCGTGATGCTGGAGCCTGATTTACCGCCGCAAAGGGTGTTGATCGTCGATGACGACAAGGACGCCCGTGAACTGCTGGCGGAAATCCTGGGGCTGGACGGTATTCGCTGCATGACCGCCGACAGTGGTGAGGCGGCGTGGGAGTTGTTGAAGTCCACCAGCTCTATCGGTTTGCTGATCACCGACCTGCGCATGGCGCCAAGCAATGGCCTTCAGTTGATCCGCCAGGTGCGTGAATCCACGCGGGCGGCGTTGCCGATCATCATCATGTCTGGGGACGCCGAGGCGCCGGATGTGATCGATGCGATGCATTTGAGCGTGGTGGACTTTTTGCTCAAGCCTATCGATAGCGTGAAGCTGGCGAAGATGGTGAAACGGGAGCTGGGGATGGCTTCCTGATTCTGTGGCAGCTTTTAGGGCCTCATCGGGGGCAAGCCCCCTCCCACCTTTGACTGTGTTCACAAATTAAAATGTGTAAATACAGTAAATGTGGGAGGGGGGTTGCCCCCGATGAGGCCCTAAAAGTCACTAAAGAACCCAAAGAAAAGCCCCGGTCTCTCGACCAGGGCTTTTTTCATTTACAGGCCATTTTTAGCCTTGAACTCCCGACGCCTGCGGTGCAACACCGGCTCGGTATAACCATTAGGCTGCTTGGTGCCCTCAATCACCAACTCCACCGCTGCCTGGAAGGCGATGTTGCTGTCGAAATCCGGTGCCAGCGGGTTGTACAGCTTATCCCCGGCATTCTGACGGTCCACCACCGGCGCCATGCGCTTGAGGCTTTCCAGCACCTGGGCTTCGTTGACGATGCCATGGCGCAGCCAGTTGGCGATGTGCTGGCTGGAAATACGCAGGGTGGCGCGGTCTTCCATCAGGCCCACGTCGTTGATGTCCGGCACTTTCGAGCAACCCACGCCCTGGTCGATCCAGCGCACAACGTAGCCGAGGATGCCCTGGGCGTTGTTGTCCAGTTCGTTGCGGATCTCTTCGTCGGACCAATCGGTGTTGGTGGCCAGAGGAATGGTCAGGATGTCGTCCACCGACGCACGTTCGCGCTTGGCCAACTCGGCCTGGCGGGCGAATACATCGACCTTGTGGTAATGCAGCGCGTGCAGCGCAGCCGCTGTCGGCGAGGGTACCCATGCGGTGTTGGCGCCGGCCAGTGGGTGGGCGATTTTCTGTTCGAGCATCGCCGCCATCAGGTCGGGCATGGCCCACATGCCTTTACCGATCTGCGCACGGCCTTGCAGGCCGGTGCTCAGGCCGATGTCGACGTTCCAGTTTTCGTAGGCGCCGATCCATTTTTCCGCCTTCATGGCGGCCTTGCGCACCATTGCGCCGGCTTCCATGGAAGTGTGGATTTCGTCACCGGTGCGATCGAGGAAGCCGGTGTTGATAAACACCACGCGCTCGCTGGCCGCCTTGATGCAGGCCTTGAGGTTGACCGTGGTACGGCGCTCCTCGTCCATGATCCCGACTTTCAGGGTGTTGCGTGGCAGGCTCAGCACGTCTTCGATGCGACCGAACAGTTCGTTGGTGAACGCCGCTTCTTCCGGGCCGTGCATCTTCGGTTTCACGATGTACACAGAGCCGGTACGGCTGTTCTTGCGGCTGTTGTTGCCATTGAGGCTGTGGGTGGCGGCGAGGCTGGTGACCAGGCCATCGAGGATGCCTTCGGGTACTTCGTTGCCGTCTTTGTCCAGGATCGCATCAATGGTCATCAGGTGACCCACGTTGCGCACGAACAACAGCGAACGGCCGTGCAGGGTCACGTCCTGGCCATTCACGCCGGTGTAGACGCGGTCGGCGTTCATGGTGCGGGTGAAGGTCTTGCCGCCCTTGGCCACTTCTTCGGCCAGGTCGCCCTTCATCAGGCCGAGCCAGTTGCGGTAGATCACCACTTTGTCATCGGCATCGACGGCGGCGACGGAGTCTTCGCAGTCCATGATGGTGGTGAGCGCGGCTTCCATCAGCACGTCTTTGACGCCGGCGGCGTCGGTCTGGCCGACCGGAGTGCTGGCGTCGATCTGGATTTCGAAGTGCAGGCCGTTGTGCTTGAGCAGGATCGCAATCGGTTGGGCGGTGTCGCCCTGGAAACCGATCAGCTGCGAATCGTCACGCAGGCCGCTGTTGCTGCCGCCCTTGAGGCTGACGATCAGCTTGCCATCGACGATCTTGTAGCCGGTGGAATCCACATGGCTGCCGGCGCTGAGCGGTGCGGCTTCGTCGAGGAAGGCGCGGGCGAAGGCAATCACCTTGTCGCCACGCACCTTGTTGTAGCCCTGGCCCTTCTCGGCGCCGTCGGCTTCGCTGATGGCGTCGGTGCCATACAACGCGTCGTACAGCGAGCCCCAACGCGCATTGGAGGCGTTGAGGGCGAAGCGGGCGTTCATCACCGGCACCACCAGCTGAGGGCCGGCCATGCGGGCGATTTCGTCGTCGACGTTTTGGGTCGTGGCCTGGAAGTCTGCGGCTTCTGGCAGCAGGTATCCGATGTCTTGCAGGAAGGCCTTGTAGGCCACCGGGTCGTGGGCCTGGCCCGAGTGGGTCTGGTGCCAGGTATCGATCCGCGCTTGGAATTCGTCGCGTTTGGCGAGTAGGGCTTTGTTCTTCGGCGCCAGGTCGTGGATGACCTTGTCGGCACCGGCCCAGAACTGGTCGGCAGTAATGCCGGTGCCGGGAATGGCTTCGTTGTTCACGAAGTCGAACAGGACTTTGGCGACCTGCAGGCCACCGACTTGAACGTGTTCAGTCATTGCTTGCCTCACTCTGCACAGCTTAAGCGCTTTTTAGATTTTCATTATGTAGTGCCAGGTTGCGCATACTACATGATGACTTGCGGTTGTGAAAATTAGACTAAATACGTCGTTTAGCGACCCACTTTGGTCGTACGGTCACAGCGGAGAACAGGATGTTCTCAAAAAACTATTGGATTGTTCCAGATAAATATAAAAATGGTACACGATTTGTTTTCGAGTAATCCTGCGTCCACCTTGTAGGAGCGAGCTTGCTCGCGAAAATCGTCAACGATGACGCGGCATTCTGGATTTGCGCGGTGTCTTGAAGTTTTTCGCGAGCAAGCTCGCTCCTACAGGAATAACCACCAGCGGAGTTTCGCCATGGACCATCTTGTACTCACAATTATCGCCGCCGACAAACCCGGCCTGGTTGAACGCATTGCGCAGAACATCGCTGCCCACGGTGGCAACTGGCTGGAAAGCCGCATGGCCCACATGGCCGGGCAGTTTGCCGGGATCCTGCGGGTCAGCGTTCCTGCAGAAAGCCGTCAGGCGTTGGTGGGCGCGTTGGAGGATTTATCCACACACGGCATTCGTGTGCTGGTGGGAGAGGGCAGCAGCGGGCAGGCCTCGGCGTCCAAGTCGATCATGATGACGCTGGTGGGCAACGACCGTTCAGGCATTGTGCGTGAGATCACCGCATTGTTGAGCCAGCAGGGCGTGAACCTGGAGAGCCTGAGCACCGATGTGCGCCCCGCGCCCATGAGCGGTGACCCGCTGTTTACCGCCGAGGCGCTGTTGCAGGTGCCGACGTCGTTGTCCCTGGACACCTTGCAGTTATCCCTGGAAACCCTGGCCGATGACTTGATGGTGGAACTGCACCACGAGGAATAATCTGCCCACAAGGTTATGCATCTAAATCTTGCATGGGCCTGTGGATAACCTGTAGAGACCCGGCGCCAGGCCACGCCGGCCGGGCTTTGCGTTGATTTGAGCAAAAAACGAGCAATTTCAAAAGCTTGTGCACAAATGGCGGGGACCAGGCTGTGGATAACCTTGGGGTGGATGGCTGCAAGCCACGCCCGCTGTGGCTTGCAGAGGTTTGTATGTTATTTGATCAGCTTTTGCGGGCGCTCAGCCATATATCCACGCTGTACACCACCAGGCCAGCCCAGATAAAGGCGAAGGCCGTCAGTGTGCTCGGTGCCAGGTGTTCACCGAACAACAGCACGGCTTCCAGCAGCACCAGGGTTGGCGCGACGTACTGCAAAAAGCCCAGGGCGGTGTAGGGCAAATGCCGTGCGGCGGCGTTGAAACACACCAGCGGAACCAGCGTAACCGGGCCGGCAGCCACCAGCCACCAGGCTTCGGACGTGCTCCAGAACTCAAGTTGCGCACTGTGGGCCATCGGGTTGAACAGCAACCAGGCGATGGCAATCGGCACCAGCATCCAGGTTTCCACCACCAGCCCCGGCAGTGCCTTGACCGGTGCCTGTTTGCGGATAAGCCCGTAGAAACCAAAGGTGAGCGCCAACACCAGCGACACCCACGGCAGGCTGCCTACCTGCCACACCTGCTGTGCCACGCCGACCGCCGCCAGCCCGACCGCGACCCATTGCAGGCGCCGCAAGCGCTCGCCGAGGATCAACATGCCCAGCACCACATTCACCAGCGGGTTGATGTAGTAACCCAGGCTGGCTTCCAGCATGCGCCCGCTGTTGACCGACCACACATAGGTCAGCCAGTTGGCCGCAATCAACGAACCGCTCAGCGCCAGAATCGCCAGGCGCTTGGGGTTGTCGCGCAGCTCGCGCCACCAGCCGGGGTGCTTCCACACCATCAGCAGCAAACCGCCGAACAGCGCCGACCACAACACGCGATGTACGATGATTTCGGCGGCGGGCACACTGGCGATGGCTTTGAAGTAGAGCGGGAACAGGCCCCAGGTGATATAGGCACTCAGGCCCAGGATGTACCCCTTGCGGGGGTTGGCGGCTTGCATTGCAGAGTCCTTGCTAGGTGTGTATGTGGCCTGCTCTCTGTGGCAGGGGGCTTGCTCCCGATAGCGGTGTATCAGTGATGAATGTGCTGACTGACACTCTGCAATCGGGAGCACGCCCCCTCCCAAATAAAAGCAGTTAAAACAGCTTCAGTGGTTCTTCATTCAGTGCCGCCAATTGCTCACGCAACGCCAACACCTGGTCCCCCCAATACCGCTCACTGCCAAACCACGGGAAGCTGTGGGGAAACGCCGGGTCATCCCAGCGGCGCGCCAGCCAGGCGCTGTAGTGCATCAGGCGCAAGGCGCGCAGGGGTTCGATCAGCGCCAATTCACGCGGGTCGAAGTCGTGGAATTCCTGGTAGCCGTCCATCAATTCCGACAGCTGCCCCAGGCATTCCTGGCGATCACCGGCGAGCATCATCCACAGGTCCTGGACCGCCGGGCCCATGCGGCAGTCATCCAGGTCAACGATGTGGAACATCTCGTCGCGGCACATCATGTTGCCGGGGTGGCAGTCGCCGTGCATGCGGATGTTCTTGTGGGGGGTGGCCTTGTACACCTCTTCCACGCGTTTGAGCAGGTCGCGGGCCACCGACTCATAGGCCGGTAGCAGGCTCTTGGGGATGAAGTTGCCTTCGAGCAAGGTGGTGAGGGAGTCGTGGCCGAAGTTCTTCACGCCCAGCGCTTCGCGGTGTTCGAACGGGCGGGTAGAACCCACCGCATGCAAACGGCCCAGCAGTTGCCCCAGGCGGTAGAGCTGATCGAGATTGCCCGGCTCCGGCGCACGGCCGCCACGGCGGGGGAACAGAGTGAAACGAAAGCCTGCGTGTTCGAACAGGCTTTCGCCGTTGTGGATAAGGGGTGCAACCACGGGCACTTCGCACTCGGCCAGTTCGAAGGTGAAGCGGTGTTCTTCCAGGATCGCCTCGTTGGTCCAGCGCTGGGGGCGGTAGAACTTGGCGATCAGTGGTTCAGAGTCTTCGATACCCACCTGGTACACGCGGTTTTCGTAGCTGTTGAGCGCCAATACGCGCGCATCGCTGAGAAAACCGATGCTTTCGACGGCGTCGAGAACGAGGTCGGGGGTGAGTGTTTCAAACGGGTGGGCCATGCGAACTCCTGCGCGCAGCAGGGCGCCGCGTCCGGCCGGGTATGGTAACAGCATAGATAGGCGGTGGCTGTGCGGACGCCTTCGCGAGCAAGCCCGCTCCCACATTCGACCGCATTCTCATGCTGGAACTCGGTCAAGTGTGGGAGCGGGCTTGCTCGCGAAGAGGGTTTATCAGGCGCCGACTATGCCGCCATCATCTCGCCGAATCGCCATCACCGACGAGCGCGGCTTACCGTTTGGCAGATGCTCCGGCCATGTGGACCCCCCGGTTTCCCCTGGATGCTGAATCCCCACAAACAAGGTCTTCTGATCCGGTGAGAAGCTGATACCCGTCACCTCACACGCCACCGGCCCCACCATGAAGCGGCGGATTTCCCCGGTGCTCGGGTCGGCGCACAGCATCTGGTTGTTACCCATGCCCGCAAAATCGCCGGCGTTGCTGTAATCCCCATCCGTCAGAATCCACAGCCGCCCAGCCTTGTCGAAGCCCAGGCCGTCGGGGCTGTTGAACATGTTCTGCGGGTTGATGTTCGACGAGCCGCCCTTTGGCGTCCCGGCATGCACGCCTGGGTTGCCCGCGACCACAAACAGGTCCCAGGTAAAAGTCGAGGCGCCGTGGTTATCGGCATCGGCCTTCCAGCGCAGGATCTGGCCATACACATTCTTCTCGCGCGGGTTGGGCCCGCCCGCCGGCTGGCCGTCTTCGCCGCGCTTGGCGTTGTTGGTGAGGGTGCAATACACCTGGCCGTCGGTGGGGCTGACCACGATCCATTCCGGGCGATCCATGCGGGTGGCTTTCACCACGCTGGCGGCGAGGCGCGCGTGGATCAGCACTTCGGCCTGGCTGGCAAAACCGCTGCTGGCGTCGATGCCGTGCTTGCCGTGGGTCAGTTCCACCCATTGCCCCTTGCCCTTGGGGTGGTCGGCATGGCCGTCGCCGGCGTCGAAGATCGCCACATACAAGGTGCCGTGGTCCAGCAGGTCTTTGTTGGCCTTGGGGTTTTTGTGGTTGATCTTGTCGCGGCTGACGAACTTGTAGATGAACTCACCGCGCTCATCGTCGCCCATGTACACCACGGCGCGGCCGTCTTGGGTTTCTGCCAGGGCGGCGTTTTCATGCTTGAAGCGGCCCAGGGCGGTGCGCTTGACCGGCGTGGATGTGGGGTCGAACGGGTCGATTTCCACTACCCAGCCGTGGCGATTGAGTTCGTTGGGGTTCTTGGCCAAGTCGAAGCGCGGGTCGTGTTGATGCCAGTTGATGTCTTTGCTGGCGGCCACTGCGCCGTAGCGTTTTTGCCCGGCGTCGAAGGTCTGTTGTGGGTCGGTGCTGCCGAAGCAGTCGGTGAAGTTCTCTTCACAGGTCAGGTAAGTGCCCCAAGGCGTTTTGCCGTTGGCGCAGTTCTGGAAGGTGCCAAGGGCTTTGGTGCCGGTTTTGTCGGCGCTGGTTTTGAGCCAGGCGTGGCCAGCGGCGGGGCCGCTGAGGCGGATCGGCGAATTGCCGTGGATGCGCCGGTTGTAGCGCGAATCCTGCACGAACTGCCAGGTGTCTCCCTGGCGTCGTACTTCAATCACCGACACGCCTTCGGCGGCCTGGGCCTTGTGCACCTCTTCGGCCGATTGGGGCGCGCCGCCGTGGGCGTAGAGGTAGCGGTAGTTGGTGTATTCGTTGTTGATCGCCATGAGGGCGCGGTTGTCGTCGCCGGGAAAGGCAAACAGGCTCATGCCGTCGTTATGGTCGCCGAATTGCTGTTCCTGGGCCTTGGCGGTGCCGTTGCCAGAAGGGTCGAAGGCGGGCGCGTTTTTGCTCAGCGGCTGACCCCAACTGATGAGGACTGAGGCGCTGTAGCCTGGCGGCAGGCTGATGGCGTCGTTGGTGGCGGCGGCGATGCTGGTGAAACCCAGCAACGGGCTGGCGCTGGCGGCATTGACGGCCAGGGCGCTACGGCTCAGCAGGTTGCCGCCCAGGAACAGGGCGGCGCCACACAGGGCACCGGCGCCGATAAAGCGGCGGCGGGTCAGGCCGACCATCTGTTCGAGGTCGGTGGCTTGGTTGTCTTCTAATAGGCTCATCACGGGCTCCCTGTGGTTTTTGCACACACCATAAGGAGCGAACGTGACGCAATTGTTGCAGTTTGACGGCAGGGCTTGGCTACACCGGTGTGCCGAGCAATACCTGGCTGGGTGCGAATTGCACCTGGATCGGTTGGCCTTCGTCGGCGTTCATCGCCGCGAGTGCGCTGGCGGGTGCCAGCGCGCATAAAACCTGACCGTTAGGCAGGACGATGCGCACTTCGCTAGGGCCGTCGTCGGCATGGAGAAGGGTCTCGATCACACCGCTCATGCAATTGTGTCCAGGTGTTGCAGCTTGCGTGGTGGCGATCAATTCCAGCCACCCGGCCTTGATCAGCGCGACCACTTCCACACCGGTTTCCAGTTCCAGGCGTTGCGTACTGTCGTGGGTGATTTGCGCTTGCAGCGTCAGCCCGCCCGACAGTTGCAGACGGATCAGGTCGTTGCGCCCGTGGCTCTCAATCGCAATGACCTGGCCATGCAGTTGGTTGCGCGCGCTGGTGCGCAACATCAAGCGGCCCAACAGGTTGAAGTCGCTGGCCGCCTCGTCGCAGCCCAGGATTTCGGCCTGTAACACCTGCAAGCGCTGGTAGAGCCGTAGTACCCGCTCACCCTCGGCCGTCAGTTTGGCCCCGCCACCGCCCTTGCCGCCGACGCTGCGTTCGACCAGCGGGTGTTGCGCCAGGTTATTCAGCTCATCAATCGCGTCCCAGGCCGCCTTGTAACTCAGGCCGGCGCTTTTAGCGGCGCGGGTGATGGAACCCTGCTCGGCAATATGCCCCAGCAAGGCAATACGCTGGGGGCGGCGGATGATGTGTTGGCTGAGGGAAGTCGGTAGAGACATGACGATACGCTTGGAAGAGATGGGCCGAACGTTGCGGGCAAGGGGAGGCTGGCGTCAAGTCAGGTTCCCGGTTTAGGGGTGCGGGCCAGGCAGTACACGTCCACTTGCCGGGCGCCCGCGTTCATGAGCAGGCGCGCCAGGCTGTGGGCGGTGGCGCCGGTGGTGAGCACGTCGTCCACCAGGGCGAAGTGACGGCCTTGCACTTGGGCATCGGGGGCCAGGGCGAAGGCGCCGAGCAGGTTGCGTTGGCGGGTCTTGGCGTCGAGGGCCTGTTGCGCGACGGTTTCATGGGGGCGTAACAACAGACGTTCTTCATAGGGGATGCTGAGGTGCTCACTCAGCCATCGTGCCAGCATGGCGGCCTGGTTGTAGCCGCGTTTGCGCAAACGCTGGCGGGCCATGGGCACCGGCAGCAGGCAGTGGGGGCGGGGCAGTCCGGTGTTGTCGAAACGGTGTTGCAGGTGCTGCCCCATCAGGCGCGCCAGCAGTTGGCCGAACGGCCAGCGGGCCTGGTGCTTGAAGCGGCTGATCAGGCTGTCCACCGGAAAGCTGTAGGTCCAGGGGGCGATGACCTGTTTAAACGCAGGGGGCTTTTTCAAGCACGGGCCGCAAATCAGACCGTCCATCGGTAGGGGCAAGGCGCATACCCCGCAGTGTTCCCTCAACCATGGCAGTGCGATTTCGCAGACGTTGCACACACAATCCTGAGAGTCAGTCGCCTCATCGCAGATTAAACAGGCGTGGTTGTTTTTTAACCAGATGTAAACCTTGTGTTTGTATTCGGGTTGACAGTGCATGAATCTTCCTTAAATATGCCGAACATCCGTGTCGTGCCTGTGGGTATTGCCCTTCCCGCAGCGCTTGCCAAAGCATAATCAAGGAATCGCCCATGAGCGCCAGCACCACCGCCACTCTGCGTCACGATTGGTCCTTAGCCGAAGTCAAAGCGCTGTTCGTGCAGCCGTTCAACGACCTGCTGTTCCAGGCGCAGACCGTGCACCGCGCGCATTTCGACGCCAACCGTGTGCAAGTGTCGACCCTGCTGTCGATCAAGACCGGCGCCTGCCCGGAAGATTGCAAATATTGTCCGCAGTCGGGTCACTACAACACCGGCCTGGAAAAAGAAAAGCTGATGGAAGTGCAGAAGGTCCTCGAAGAGGCTGCCCGCGCCAAGGCCATCGGTTCGACCCGTTTCTGCATGGGCGCCGCCTGGAAGCACCCCTCGGCCAAAGACATGCCCTACGTGTTGCAGATGGTCAAAGGCGTGAAGGCCATGGGCCTGGAAACCTGCATGACCCTGGGCCGCCTCGACCAGGACCAGACCGAAGCCCTGGCCCAGGCGGGCCTGGACTACTACAACCACAACCTCGATACCTCGCCCGAGTTCTACGGCAGCATCATCACCACCCGCACCTACAGCGAACGTCTGCAAACCCTGGCCTACGTGCGCGATTCAGGGATGAAGATCTGCTCGGGCGGCATCCTGGGCATGGGTGAGTCCCTCGATGACCGTGCCAACCTGCTGATCCAGTTGGCCAACCTGCCGGAGCATCCGGAATCGGTGCCGATCAACATGCTGGTGAAGGTCGCCGGTACGCCGCTGGAAAATGCCGAGGACATCGACCCGTTCGACTTTATCCGCATGCTGGCCGTGGCGCGCATCCTGATGCCGCAGTCCCATGTGCGCCTGTCGGCCGGCCGTGAGGCGATGAACGAGCAGATGCAGGCCCTGGCGTTCTTTGCCGGTGCCAACTCGATTTTCTACGGCGACAAGTTGCTGACCACCGCCAACCCGCAGGCGGACAAGGACATGCAGCTGTTCTCGCGCCTGGGCATCCTGCCGGAGGCGCGTGAAGAGCACGCCGATGAAGTGCATCAGGCGGCGATCGAGCAGGCGCTGGTTGAGCAAAAGAGCAGTGAGCAGTTCTACAACGCCGTCGTGTGATTGAAATGCGGTCCAAATGTGGGAGGGGGCTTGCTCCCGATAGCGGTGGGTCAGTCATTCCAATACCGACTGACACGCCCCCATCGGGAGCATGCCCCCTCCCACATTTGATCGTGCCCAGTCTCTAGTTTTGGATCTACCGAGGCCTGCATGTCTTTCGATCTCTCCGCGCGCCTCGCTGCCCGCCGTGCCGAACACCTTTATCGCCAACGCCCTTTGCTTGGGAGCCCCCAGGGCCCGCAAGTGGTGGTGGACGGCCAGCCGCTGCTGGCGTTCTGCAACAACGATTACCTGGGCCTGGCCAATCACCCGCAAGTGATCGAAGCGTGGCGCGCCGGTGCGTCCCGTTGGGGCGTGGGCGGCGGCGCCTCGCACCTAGTGGTGGGCCACTCCACCCCTCACCATGAACTGGAAGAAGCCCTGGCCGACCTCACCGGTCGCCCACGCGCGCTGCTGTTTACCACCGGCTACATGGCCAACCTGGGTGCCGTCACGGCGCTGGTGGGGCAGGGCGATACGGTGTTGGAAGACCGCCTTAACCACGCCTCGTTGCTGGATGCCGGCTTGTTGTCCGGCGCGCGGTTC
This sequence comes from Pseudomonas kairouanensis, assembly GCF_004682055.1. GTDB lineage: Bacteria > Pseudomonadota > Gammaproteobacteria > Pseudomonadales > Pseudomonadaceae > Aquipseudomonas > Aquipseudomonas kairouanensis. The sequence goes on from NZ_QUZU01000009.1 coordinate 62,021, forward strand.
AATCGTTACCTGCACAACGATGCCGACAGCCTGGCCAAGCGCCTGGAGAAAGCCACCGGCAATACCCTGGTGGTCACCGATGGCGTATTCAGCATGGACGGTGATCTGGCCGACCTGCCCGCGCTGGCCCGTGAGGCGCGCGCCAAAGGCGCCTGGTTGATGGTGGACGACGCCCACGGCTTTGGTCCGTTGGGCGCCAACGGTGGTGGGATCGTCGAGCATTTCGGCTTGAGTCAGGAAGACGTGCCGGTATTGGTCGGCACCTTGGGCAAAGCCTTTGGCACCGCCGGCGCATTTGTGGCTGGCAGTGAAGAGCTGATCGAAAGCCTAATCCAGTTCGCCCGGCCGTACATCTACACCACCAGCCAACCGCCCGCGCTGGCCTGCGCCACCCTGAAAAGCCTGGAGTTACTGCGCACCGAACATTGGCGCCGCGAACACCTCAATGCGTTGATCCGCCAATTCCGCCTGGGCGCCGAACAGCTTGGCCTGGATTTGATGGACAGCTTCACGCCGATCCAGCCGATCCTGATCGGCGACAGCGCCAAGGCCGTGCGCCTGTCGCAGATGTTGCGCGAGCGCGGCCTGATGGTCACCGCGATTCGTCCGCCAACCGTGCCCGCCGGCAGTGCACGTCTGCGGGTGACCTTGACGGCGGCCCACACGCAGGCGCAGGTGCAGCTACTGTTAAACGCATTGGAAGCGTGTTTGCGCTTGTTAGGCGCCACGGAGCCCAACCATGCGTGATCGACTGATATTGCTGCCCGGCTGGGGCCTTGGTGTATCGCCGCTGGAGCCTTTGGCCGCAGCCCTGCAGGGCTTGGATGAGCACTTGCGGGTGCAGGTCGAGCCGTTGCCTGCGCTTGAGTCCAGTGACCTGGATGAATGGCTGGATGAACTCGACGCTACGCTGCCGGACAACGCCTGGCTGGGCGGCTGGTCCCTGGGCGGTATGCTCGCCTCTGAGTTGGCGGCGCGGCGCGGTGAGCGTTGCTGCGGCCTGCTGACCCTGGCGAGCAACCCCTGCTTTGTCGCCCATGACAGCTGGCCGAGCGCGATGCCCGCCGAAACCTTTGATGCCTTCCTTGCCGGTTGCCATGCCGATTCCCAGGTGACCCTCAAACGCTTCGGCCTGTTGTGTGCCAAGGGCGCCCAGGACCCACGCGGGCTGGCGCGCCTGTTGGTCAGCGGTGCACCGAATACGCCTTCGAATCTGTTGATGGCCGGCCTTGAGCTGCTTGCCCAACTGGACACCCGCGAAGCCCTGCTGGCCTTTCGCGGCCCGCAATTGCATCTGTTCGGCGGGATGGATGAACTGGTGCCCGCCGAAGCCGCCAGCCACCTGCTGAGCTTGCTGCCCGATGTTGAAATCGGCCTGATTGAACAGGCCGGTCACGCGTTTCTTCTGGAGGACCCCCACGGTGTAGCGGGGGCCATCCAGGCTTTTTTGCATGAGTGTGTCGATGACTGATTTATCCCACGCCCCACTGCCAGGTACCTTGCCGGACAAGCGCCAGGTGGCGGCTTCGTTTTCCCGCGCCGCCGCCAGTTACGACAGCGTTGCCGAGTTGCAGCGTGCCGTGGGCCGTGAGTTGTTAGCCGCTTTGCCGGCTGGCAGCGCACCGCAACGCTGGCTGGATATGGGCTGTGGCACGGGGTATTTCAGCCGTGTATTGGGTGAGCGCTTGCCCGTCAGCCAAGGCATCGCGCTGGATATCGCCGAAGGCATGCTCAACCATGCACGACCGCTGGGCGGCGCACAACACTTCATCGCAGGGGATGCCGAACGCTTGCCGCTCAAGGCTGGCAGCGTGGATCTGATCTTCTCCAGCTTGGCGGTGCAGTGGTGCGCGAACTTCGACGCGGTGCTCAGCGAGGCTTATCGCGTGCTGCAACCCGGCGGCACATTGGCGTTCGCCAGCCTGTGCGTGGGCACGCTGGACGAGTTGCGCCAGAGCTGGCGCGCGGCCGATGGCCTGGTGCACGTCAACCGCTTCCGTACGTTTGAGGCATACCAGCAATTGTGTGCGGCCAGCGGCCTGCGGGTGGTGAGCCTGGAGCGGCGCCCCCATGTGCTGCATTACCCGGATGTGCGCAGCCTGACCCATGAATTGAAGGCATTGGGCGCGCATAACCTCAACCCCGGCCGGCCGGGAGGGTTGACGGGGCGCGCGCGGATTGTTGCACTGGTGCAGGCTTATGAGCAGTTCCGTGAAGCTCAGGGTCTGCCCGCCACGTATCAAGTGGTGTACGCCGTACTGGAGAAACCGCTATGAGCGCCGCCTATTTCATCACCGGCACCGACACCGATGTTGGCAAGACCACCGTTGCCGCTGGCCTGTTGCACGCGGCGCGGCAAGCCGGCAAAAGCACGGCGGCCGGCAAACCGGTGGCTTCCGGTTGCCAGGTAACGCCCAAGGGCTTGCGCAATGCCGATGCCCTGGCGTTGCTGGCCGAGTGTTCATTGCCGCTGCGCTACGACGAGGTCAACCCGGTGGCGTTCGAACCGGCTATTGCACCGCACCTTGCGGCGCGGGAGGCGGGGGTGTCGCTGACGGTGCAGTCATTGCTCAAGCCCATGCAGCAGATTTTGGCGAAAGGCGCGGAGTTCACCTTGATCGAAGGCGCAGGTGGCTGGCGTGTGCCCTTGGCGGACCAGGCCAACCTGTCGGACCTGGCCATGGCGCTCAAACTGCCGGTCATCCTGGTGGTGGGGGTGCGCCTGGGTTGCATCAGCCATGCCTTGCTCACCGCCGAAGCCATCGCCCGCGATGGCTTGCAGCTGGCCGGGTGGGTGGCCAATATCATCGACCCCAAGACCTCTCGTCTGGAAGAAAACCTCGCCACGCTGGCCGAGAGACTGCCCGCCCCGTGCCTGGGAAGGGTGCCAAAACTTAGGCACGCCGGTGCTGAAGCCGTGTCGGCGTACCTGCAGTTGGATTTGCTTGACTGATTTTGGCTATCGCTAAGGCATTGTGCCATTAGTGTTTTTGACGGGCGTTTTGCCAGGTTCTCTGCTTCAATCAGCGTTCACGATTCTCTAAAGGCAGGCTTACGCCATGGACATCTCTGGAAGCAGCGCGTTTTACTCGGGCCTGAGCACTATTCAGACCGGGCAGAACCGTGTCGACCAGGCCGCCGGCAAAATCGCCAGCGCCGCGACCAACCAGCCTTCGGATGCACAGGTTGATCGTCTTCGCGCCAACGACCGCGCCCAGCCTTCGAACTCGGCCAGCAATATGGTTGAGATGGCCGAAGGCAAGTTTCAGGTGGAGCTGGGCGCCAAAGTCGCCAAGGCTTCGGATGAAATGCTCGGTACGTTGATCGATACCTACGCTTAAATCGCCTCTATCCGCATGCCTGCTCTTTTGTGGGAGGGGGCTTGCTCGCGATGACAGAGTGTCAGTCAATATTTTGATCGACTGATACACCGCCATCGGGAGCAAGCCCCCTCCCACATTTGTTAGATGGTGTCCTGTCGAACTTCTACACTCCCTTTGCTGTGGCTCCTCGCCGCAAGCGTCCCTGCGTGCGCCATTGATTCGCGTCATGACAAACGGCGTCTTGACATCCCTAGGTCGTAAACGTATGTTTCAAACACCTGTTTGACCGCTACAATAAATTCCACGCGGTTGTTCATTCCAGCTACATCAGCAGAGGTTTATCGCTATGCCTGACTACAAGGCCCCCTTGCGTGATATTCGCTTCGTTCGTGACGAACTGCTTGGCTACGAAGCGCACTATCAGAGCCTGCCGGCTTGCCAGGACGCTACCCCGGACATGGTTGACGCCATCCTTGAAGAAGGCGCCAAGTTCTGTGAGCAAGTGCTGGCCCCGTTGAACCGCGTGGGCGACATCGAAGGGTGCACCTGGAGTGAGTCAGGCGTTAAAACCCCTACGGGTTTCAAGGAAGCCTACAAACAGTTCGTCGAAGGTGGCTGGCCAAGCCTGGCCCATGACGTGGAACACGGTGGCCAAGGCCTGCCGGAGTCCCTGGGCCTGGCGGTGAGCGAAATGGTGGGTGCCGCCAACTGGTCGTGGGGTATGTACCCAGGCCTGTCCCATGGCGCGATGAACACTATCTCCGAGCACGGCACCCCCGAGCAGCAAGACGCTTACCTGACCAAGCTGGTATCGGGCGAATGGACTGGCACCATGTGCCTGACCGAACCGCACTGCGGCACCGACCTGGGCATGCTGCGTACCAAGGCCGAGCCTCAGGCCGACGGTTCCTACAAAGTCTCCGGCACCAAGATCTTCATCTCGGCCGGTGAGCACGACATGGCCGACAACATCGTCCACATCGTACTGGCCCGCCTGCCGGATGCTCCGGCTGGCACCAAAGGCATCTCGCTGTTTATCGTGCCTAAGTTCCTCCCTAACGCCGACGGTTCGGTGGGTGAGCGCAACGCGGTGACCTGTGGTTCCCTGGAACACAAGATGGGCATCCACGGCAACGCCACCTGCGTGATGAACTTCGACGCGGCCACCGGTTTCCTGATCGGCCCGGCGAACAAAGGCCTGAACTGCATGTTCACCTTTATGAACACCGCTCGTTTGGGCACCGCGCTGCAAGGCCTGTCCCACGCCGAGATCGGCTTCCAGGGCGGCCTCAAATACGCTCGCGACCGCCTGCAAATGCGCTCGCTCACCGGCCCGAAAGCGCCAGACAAAGCCGCTGACCCGATCATCGTGCACCCAGACGTGCGCCGCATGCTGCTGACCATGAAAGCCTTCGCCGAAGGCAACCGTGCAATGGTGTACTTCACCGCCAAGCAAGTGGACATCGTCAAGTACGGCACCGACGACGAAGCCAAGAAGCAAGCCGATGGCCTGCTGGCGTTCATGACGCCTATCGCCAAAGCCTTCATGACCGAAGTCGGTTTTGAATCGGCCAACCACGGCGTGCAGATCTACGGCGGTCACGGCTTTATCGCCGAATGGGGCATGGAGCAGAACGTTCGCGACAGCCGCATTTCGATGCTGTACGAAGGCACCACCGGCATTCAGGCCCTCGACCTGCTGGGCCGCAAAGTGCTGATGACCCAAGGCGAAGCGCTCAAGGGCTTCACCAAGATCGTGCACAAGTTCTGCCAGGCCAACGAAGGCAATGAAGCGGTCAAAGAGTTCGTCGCACCGCTGGCTGCACTGAACAAAGAGTGGGGCGAGTTGACCATGAAGGTCGGCATGGCCGCGATGAAGGACCGCGAAGAAGTCGGGGCTGCCTCGGTGGATTACCTGATGTACTCCGGTTACGCGTGCCTGGCTTACTTCTGGGCCGACATGGCGCGCCTGGCAGCGGAAAAACTGGCTGCAGGCACTACCGAGGAGGCGTTCTACACCGCCAAGTTGCAGACCGCGCGCTTCTACTTCCAGCGTATCTTGCCGCGTACCCAAACCCACAAAGCCACCATGCTGTCGGGCGCCAACAACCTGATGGACATGAAAGAAGAAGACTTCGGCCTGGCTTACTAAGCCTTACCGGGTTCACTTCCAGAGCCGCCGCTTCGTGCCAGAAGCGGCGGCTTTTTTGTGCATGATGAAAAAACCGCAGTACAGCGCTCAGGGATTGCCGCTACCTGCCGTTACAGTGATGGCAATGTGATACATGCGTGCCAGGTTGTGCTTAACTGTCAGCATTAAGGCACAGTGCCATCATTCTTTGCGGGTCGGAGTTTTACCCTTGTCACGCGTGTCTGCTGTACGTTTCAGTCATTTTCTTCCTTCGTTGCTGCTGTTGCTGGCCGGGCTCTCGGCTGCGTACGTCAAGGATCTCAACGTTTTCTTCACCTCACTGTTCAATGTGCTGCCAACCTTGGTGTTGTTGCTCGGCGGGTCGTACTGCGCGGTCTACCGGCGCCAGCGTGAGCTGTTCTTGATGGTCACGGTGTACATCGCCTACTTCCTGCTGGATACCCAGACCGACTTCTACCGTGACAACGGCCGTGTGCGCGAAGATGCCGCGGTGGTGTTTCACCTGTGCTGCCTGCTGCTGCCGCTGTTGTTCAGCATCTATGGCATGTGGCAGGAAAAGACCCACCTGTTCCGCGACTTCGTCGCACGCTGCGCGGTGCTGTTTGCCGTCGGTAGCGTGGCGCTGGCCCTGGAGCAAAGTTATCCCCAGGCGCTGTTGAACTGGTTGGCAGAGATTCGCTGGCCAGCGCTGCATGGCACCTGGATGAGCTTGATCCAATTGTCGTACCCCATGTTCCTGATCGGCTTCCTGATCCTGGCGGCCCAATACTGGTACCAGCCACGCCCGCTGCACGCGGCGCAATTGGTGGGGTTGTTGGGGATGTTCTGGATGTTGCCGCAAACCTTCATCCTGCCCTTTACCCTCAACATCATGTGCAGCCAGGTGATGCTGATGATCGCCGCCGGCGTGGCCCATGAGGCTTATCAAATGGCCTTCCGCGACGAACTCACCGGCCTGCCGGGGCGCCGGGCCCTCAACGAACGCACGCAGCGGTTGGGGCGCAACTACGTGTTGGCCATGACCGACGTCGACCACTTCAAGCGCTTCAACGACACCCATGGCCATGACGTGGGCGACCAGGTGCTGCGCCTGGTGGCGAGCAAGCTGTCCAAGGTCAATGGTGGCGGGCGTGCCTACCGCTACGGTGGCGAGGAGTTTGCCGTGGTGTTCGCCGGCAAGACCCTGGATGAGTGCATGCCGCACCTGGAAGAGATCCGCGAGATCATCGCCAACTACGACATCAAGCTGCGCAACCCGGACCGCCCGCAAGACGACCAGCAAGGTCGCCAACGCCGCGCAGGCAGCGGTGCAACCAGCGTCTCGGTAACCGTAAGTATCGGTGTGGCCGAGCGCCAGGCCGAGCAGCGCACCCCCGAAGAAGTACTCAAATCCGCCGACCAGGCGCTGTACGCCGCCAAGGGCGCGGGGCGCAACTGTGTGGTGGCTGCCGGGCAAACCCGGCGTGGCGCAGTGCGCATGGAGAGCGCTGCCGGTTGAGTAATGGCGCTGTATTCAGCAGCGCTACAGTGATTGTCCAGGCGTGTGCCCGGCAGTAGGTTGAACCCATCTGCTGCCGGAGACATAACAATGCCTGAATATAAAGCTCCCCTGCGCGACATGCGCTTTCTGATCGACAACGTGTTCGACTTCCACGGCCACTACGCTGCGCTGGGCGCGACCGACGCAAGCCCGGATATGGTCAGCGCGATCCTCGAAGAGGGCGCCAAATTCTGCGAAAACGTGCTCGCACCGCTCAACCGTAGCGGTGATGAAGAAGGCTGTCATTTCGACAATGGCGTGGTCACCACGCCCAAAGGTTTCAAGCAAGCCTTCGCCCAGTACGTAGAAGGCGGCTGGCACGGTGTGGCAGCAGACCCGGCCTACGGCGGCCAAGGCCTGCCCCAGTCCCTGGGCCTGGTGCTGAGCGAAATGATCGGCTCCAGCAACACCTCGTGGGGTATGTACCCCGGCCTTACCCACGGCGCCATGTCGGCGATCCACGCCCACGGCACCGCCGAGCAGAAAGACACCTTCCTGACCAAGCTCACCGCCGGCGAATGGACTGGCACCATGTGCCTCACCGAAGCCCATTGCGGCACCGACCTGGGGCTGATCAAGACCCGCGCCGTGCCCCAGGCGGACGGCAGTTATGCGGTCACCGGCAGCAAGATCTTCATCTCTGCCGGTGAGCACGATATGAGCGCCAATATCGTTCATCTGGTGCTGGCCAAGCTGCCGGATGCGCCGGCGGGCACCAAGGGCATTTCGCTGTTTATCGTGCCCAAGTTCCACGCCGATTCCGGTGAGCGCAACGCGGTGCATTGCGGCTCCATCGAACACAAGATGGGCATCAAGGCTTCGGCCACCTGCGTGCTGAACTTCGACGGCGCCAAAGGCTTTTTGATTGGCGAGGCGAACAAGGGCCTCAACTGCATGTTCACCATGATGAACCACGCACGCCTGGGCACCGGCATGCAGGGCCTGTGCAACGGCGAGGCGAGCTTCCAGGGCGCGATCAAGTACGCCAACGACCGCTTGCAGATGCGTTCGCTCACCGGCGCCAAGGCCCCGGAAAAAGCCGCCGACCCGATCATCGTGCACGCCGATGTACGGCGCATGTTGCTGACCATGAAGGCCTTCAACGAGGGCAATCGGGCCCTGACCTATTTCACCGCGCAATTGCTCGACACCGCGCACCTGAGCAGCGACGCCGGCCAGCGCCAGGAGGCCGAGGACCTGCTGGCCTTCCTCACGCCCATTTGCAAAGCCTTCATGACCGATACGGGGCTGGAAGTGACCAACCATGGCATGCAGATCTTCGGCGGCCACGGGTACATTCGTGAATGGGGCATGGAGCAATTGGCCCGGGATGCGCGGATTGCGCCGATCTATGAAGGCACCAACGGCATCCAGGCCCTCGACCTGTTGGGTCGCAAGGTATTGGGCAGCCAGGGCAAGTTGTTACGCGGCTTTACCAAAATTGTGCATAAGTTCTGTAGCGCGAATGCCGAGCATCCGCAGCTCAAGGCCTATGTGGCGCAACTCAATCAACTGAATGGGGAATGGGGCGAACTGACCACCCAGGTCGGGAGCGCGGCCATGAAGAACCCCGATGAAGTCGGCGCGGCAGCAGTGGATTACCTGATGTACAGCGGCTACGTGGTACTTGCCTACCTGTGGTTGCGCATGGCGATCGCTGCTCTTGAACAGCAAGAAAGCGATTTCACCCAGGCCAAGCTGGCGACATGCGCGTTCTACTTCAAGCGCTTGCTGCCGCGTACCGCCACCCACCGCGCGGCGGTAGAAGCGGGCAGCGAATGCCTGATGAGTCTGCCGGCGGAGGCATTTGCGCTGTAATGACTTAAAAATACCAATCAGTCACAAGTGGACCCTATGTGTCTGAAAAGTTGTTCGGGTACACTCTGAGCCTGTAAAACCGACTCTTACCGAATTACTTTTCACGTTCTCACGAGGTTTGCCATGGCTGATTACAAAGCGCCGCTGCGTGATATGCGCTTCGTCCTCAACGAAGTGTTTGAGGTCGCCAAGACTTGGGCCCAATTGCCGGCATTGGCAGACAGCGTTGACGCCGAAACCGTAGAAGCGATCCTCGAAGAAGCCGGCAAGGTCACCGCCAAGTCCATCGCGCCAATCAGCCGTGGCGGCGATGAGCAGGGTTGCCGTTGGGATGACACGGCGGTGTTTACCCCCGATGGTTATCCACAGGCCTATAAAACCTACGCCGAAGGTGGCTGGGTGGGTGTAGGCGGTGATCCGGCCTTTGGCGGCATGGGCATGCCCAAGGCGGTGTCGGCCCAGGTCGAGGAGATGATCAACTCGTCGAGCCTGGCGTTTGGCCTGTACCCGATGCTGACCTCCGGCGCCTGTGTATCGATCAACACCCACGCCAGTGAAGAACTCAAGGCGGCTTACCTGCCGAAGATGTATTCCGGCGAGTGGGCCGGTTCCATGTGCCTGACCGAGGCCCATGCCGGTACCGACCTGGGGATTATCCGCACCAAGGCCGAGCCACAGGCGGATGGTTCCTACACGATCAGCGGGACCAAGATCTTTATCACCGGTGGCGAGCACGACCTCACCGACAACATCATCCACCTGGTACTGGCCAAGCTGCCAGACGCGCCGGCGGGTCCCAAGGGCATCTCGTTGTTCCTGGTGCCGAAGTTCATGGTCAATGCCGATGGCAGCCTGGGCGCGCGCAACCTGGTGAGCTGTGGCTCCATCGAACACAAGATGGGCATCCAGGCGTCCGCGACCTGCGTGATGAACTTTGACGCGGCCGTGGGTTACCTGGTGGGCGAGCCCAACCGTGGTTTGGCGGCGATGTTTACCATGATGAACTACGAGCGCCTCGGTGTAGGCATCCAGGGCCTGGCGTCCGGCGAGCGCTCTTACCAGAACGCGATTGAATACGCCCGTGACCGTTTGCAAAGCCGCTCGCCCTTGGGCGCCCAGGCCAAGGACAAGGTCGCTGACCCGATCATCGTCCATCCGGATGTGCGGCGCATGCTGCTGACCATGAAGGCCGCGAACGAAGGCGGCCGTGCATTTTCTACCTATGTGGCCACCCAGCTGGATATCGCCAAGTTCAGCGATGATGCCGCCGCCCGTGAGCGTGCAGACAACTTGGTGGCCTTGCTGACGCCGGTGGCCAAGGCTTTCTTGAGCGACCTGGGCCTGGAAACCACGGTACTGGGCCAGCAGGTGTTCGGTGGCCACGGTTACATTCGTGAGTGGGGCCAGGAGCAGTTGGTGCGTGATGTGCGCATCACGCAGATCTACGAAGGTACCAACGGCATTCAGGCGCTGGACCTGATGGGTCGCAAGATCGTCGGCAGTGGCGGGGCGTTCTACACCCTGTTCGCCGATGAGATCCGCCAGTTCATTGCGTCGACCGGTGCCGAACTGGCCGAGTTCACCAAACCGTTGAGCGCTGCGGTAGACAACCTGGACGAATTGACCGCCTGGGTACTGGACCGTGCCAAGAGCAACCCGAATGAAATCGGTGCGGCGTCGGTGGAGTATTTGCATGCATTTGGATACATGGCGTACGCCTACATGTGGGCGCGCATGGCCAAGGCAGCGTTGGGCAAAGAGGCCGAGGAAGACTTCTACGCCAGCAAGCTGGGCACGGCACGTTTCTACTTTGCCCGCCTGCTGCCGCGTATTGACTCGCTGAGTGCCTCGGTCAAAGCCGGTAGCGAATCGCTGTTCCTTCTGGATGAAGCACTGTTCTAAGGAGGTCGAGGGCGTGTAAGCATTCTCTTACATGACGTGCTGCTATTCGTCCTCTATCGCCAAATTGGATCCACAGATAATCTACTTCACATGGACGTCGCGCAGGAAGCGCAAAGCAACAACACGGACACGTAGGATTCTGCCAGGACGGCGGAGTGAAATGGATGTCAGGGAAACAGTCTGCAAAGCCCCGCTTCGGCGGGGTTTTCTTTTGCCCGCGAAAAAGTCAGGCGGGGGCCTGCGGGGCGTTCATCACGTCTTCGAGCAAGGTTCGCAGCAACGTCACCGTTGCCTGCTGGCGCTGCACATCGCGGCATACCAAGCCCACTTTGAGTGGCACCCTGGGTTCACTCAAGGGTTTCCACAGCAGCAGCTGGCTGTTGTGTTCGTCCTGAGAGCGTCCTGGCAGCACCGTGGCCAGCTTGGTGTGGGGCAGGCTGTCGAGAATCCCCACCATGGTATTCAACTCCGCCTGCACTTGCGGGCGTCGCCCCAGGTTGGACAGTTGACCCTGCCAGATCTGCCGGACCTGAAATTCCTCCCCCAGCAGCAACATCGGCAACTCGGCCGCCTGTTTCAGTGAGACCTTCTTGAATTCCCGCAGGGGATGATCCTCTGGGATGACGACTTTCAACTCATCTTCGTACAACAGCACACCATGCAGCCCAGGCTGACGTGGCGGCAGATAACTGATGCCGATATCCAGCGAACCGTTCAACAGTCGCCGCTCAATTTCAAGCCCAGTCAATTCGTAGATCTGTACCACTAGGTGCGGCTGGGCCTTGCGCACACGTTCCAGCATTTGCGGCACAAGGCTGGTGTGCACGGTTTGCAGCACGCCGATCGCCAAGGTACGCATGGCTTGACCCTTGAAGTTGCGCAGTGCTTCCACCGCGTGCTGCAGGCCATCGATCAGCGGCAGGGCGTGGTTGTACAGCGTATGCGCCGCCAGGGTGGGCAGCAGGCGTTTGCTGCTGCGCTCGAACAGGCTCACGTCCAGGTTCTGTTCCAGCTGACGAATCTGCTGGGACAGTGCCGGTTGAGAGATCGAGAGGCGCTCGGCGGCACGGCCGACGTGGCCTTCTTCATACACCGCGACGAAATAACGCAGTTGCTTGAAATCCATAAGACTTACTTATCGAAAATGCTGGAAAATCGAAATGGCCGTTGGCCCCCGAGGCGCCTAGTCTAGCGCCTATTCGCAGGGCTTACAGGGCCGGATCGGGCAATGAACAGCGTTTATCTTGATAGCGTTTACATAGGCAAGGCAAAAAACCTCAAGGCCGCATTGGCCCGTCGCAGTGACCAAGGTCCGGTTGCTATTGGGGGGCAGATGTGAATCTGTTCCGTCGCCCCGCGCCGAGCCTGGACGATCTGATTCTGGAGCCGTTCAGCAATAACCCTTCCAGCGAATCCCTGATGCCCTCCGTGGCGCGGCCGCCCCAAGTCTTCGTACGCGGCCAGGGCTCCTGGCTGTGGGACAGCGATGAGCGTGCCTACCTCGATTTCAGCCAAGGCAACGCTGCCAATAGCCTCGGCCACAGCCCGCAGGTCTTGATCAAAGCCCTGGCCGATCAAACCCAGGCGCTGATCAACCCTGGTAATGGCCTGTATAACCGCGCTCAACTCAACCTCGCCGAACGCCTGTGCCATCGCACCGGCAGCGACCAGGTCTACTTGCTCAACAGCGGCGCGGAAGCCTGTGAAGCCGCGATCAAGTTGGCGCGCAAGTGGGGCCAGCTGTATCGCGGCGGTGCCTACCGCATCATCAGTGCCAGTGCCGGTAACCATGGCCGCAGTTTTGCGGCGATGTCCGCGTCGGCGGGGGGGCCGCAAAACCGCTTTGAACCGCAATTGCCGGGCTTCAGCCATGTGCCGTTCAACGACCTGCCGGCTTTGCACGCCGCCGTCGATGCGCAAACCGTCGCCATTCTGCTCGAACCTATCCAGGGCGGAGCCGGCGTGATACCTGCGACCGAGCACTACCTCAAAGGGGTTGAGCGCCTATGTCGCGAACTGGGCATCCTGCTGATCCTCGATGAAGTGCAAACCGGCATCGGCCGTTGCGGCACCTTGCTCGCCGAACAGCAGTACGGCGTACGCGCCGACATCATCACCCTCGGCAAAGGCCTGGGCGGCGGCGTGCCGTTGGCGGCGCTGCTGGCGCGGGGCAAGGCCTGCTGTTTCGAAGTGGGGGAACTGGAAGGTACCCATCATGGCAATGCGCTGATGGCCTCGGCGGGCCTGGCGGTGCTCGATACCGTTCTGGAGAAAGGCTTTCTGGAACATGTGCGCGAATCCGGTCTGTACCTGGGCGAAGGCCTCGCCCGCCTGGCGTACCGCTATGACCATGGCCAACTGCGCGGCCACGGCCTGATGTGGGGCCTGACACTGTCGGATGATTCTGCCGATGCCGTGGTAAAGGCGGCGCTGCATGAAGGCCTGATCCTCAACGCCCCTCAACCCAACTGCCTGCGTTTCACTCCGGCGCTGACGGTGAGCAAAAGCAATATCGACGAAATGCTCCTGCGCCTGGCCCGTGCCTTCTCGCGGGTGCGCACCGCGCAACTGCAATGCCGCAAGGGCATCGCTGTTTAACCCTTATTTTCTGAACCGTCTCGCGGTATACGCGGCGCCTCCGGCCTGATTTTTTTGGCTGGGGGCGTTTTTTTGTGGGTGCAACAACGGATGGCCTTACGCCAGATTCCACTGAACCCTCACGAACCCCCAAGGTCGATTAGCTACACGGCTCACACGAGCCGATTTTCTGGAGCTGAACCCATGGATTTCATTCGTATCATCATCGCCATTCTGTTGCCGCCACTGGGTGTGTTCCTGCAAGTGGGTTTCGCCGGCGCGTTCTGGCTGAACATCCTGCTGACCCTGTGCGGCTACATCCCCGGCATCGTGCACGCGGTGTACATCATCGCCAAGCGATGAGGCTGTCAGCCTTTTGCGATGAGCCGTGAGTTGCGCTCATTGCGAAAGGCCAGTTGCTCGATGGTCTGGGTGGCGTGCTCGGCTTCTTCCCGTGCCTGAAGGATGATGCCGTGCTGCTCAGACTTGCTGCACACCGGGTCGGCATTGCTCGCATCCCCTGTGAGCATGAACGCCTGGCAACGGCAGCCGCCGAAGTCCTTTTCTTTTTCATCGCATGAACGGCACGGCTCGGGCATCCAGTCGTAGCCGCGAAAGCGGTTGAAGCCGAAGGAGTCGTACCAGATGTGCTGCATGCTGTGGTCGCGCACATTGGGAAATTGCACCGGCATCTGTCGGGCGCCGTGACAGGGCAGGGCGGTGCCGTCTGGCGTTACTGTCAGAAAGATGCTGCCCCAGCCGTTCATACAGGCTTTGGGACGTTCCTCGTAGTAGTCCGGAGTGACGAAGATCAGCTTGCACGGGTGGCCTTCGGCTTCCAGCTTGGCGCGGTATTCGTTGGTGATGCGTTCGGCGCGTACCAACTGTTCTTTGGTCGGCAGCAGCCCCACGCGGTTGAGCTGCGCCCAGCCGTAGAACTGGCAGGTGGCGAGCTCAACAAAGTCCGCCTCCAGGGCGATGCATAGCTCGATGATGCGGTCGATCTTGTCGATATTGTGCCGATGGGTGACAAAGTTCAGCACCATCGGGTAGCCGTGGGCCTTTACCGCACGAGCCATTTCCAACTTTTGCGCGAAGGCTTTTTTCGAACCGGCCAGCAGGTTGTTCACCTGCTCGTCGCTGGCCTGGAAGCTGATCTGGATATGGTCCAGGCCGGCTTTTTTAAAGTCGCTGATCTTCTGCTCGGTCAGGCCTATGCCTGAGGTGATCAGGTTGGTGTAGAACCCCAGCTTGCGCGCTTCGGCGATCAGTTCGGCGAGGTCCTGGCGCACCAGGGGCTCGCCGCCGGAAAAACCCAATTGCGCGGCGCCCATTTCCCGGGCCTCGCGAAACACCTTGAACCACTGCTCGGTACTCAGCTCCTTGCCCTGCTCGGCAAAATCCAGCGGGTTGGAGCAATACGGGCATTGTAACGGGCAGCGGTAGGTCAGCTCGGCGAGCAGCCACAACGGCAAGCCAACCGGCGGTTTTTCAGGCAAGGGTAATCCAGTGCTCTGCACGGGCGACCTCCATGAACTGCTCGATGTCGTCACCCAACTCGGGTACGCCGGGGAACTGCTTGTCCAGCTCGGCAATGATCGCGGCAACATCACGCTCGCCGTCGATCAACCCGCCGATCAGGGCGGCGCTGTCGTTGAGCTTGATCATGCCCTCGGGGTAGAGCAACACATGGCCCTTCTGCGCCGGTTCGTACTGGTAGCGATAGCCCTGGCGCCAGGTGGGTTTTTTGCTGCGATCAAAGCTCATAGGGGGATCCCTTTATGCCATACCCGCTGGTCGGTCACGCTGTGATAGGGCGGGCGTCTCAATTCGTAGGCCATGCTCATGGCGTCCAGCATGCTCCACAAAATATCCAGTTTGAACTGGAGAATTTCCAGCATGCGCTCCTGGCCTTCGCGGGTGGTGTAGTGCTGCAAGGTGATCGCCAAACCGTGTTCCACGTCGCGACGGGCCTGGCCCAGGCGGGTGCGGAAATACTCGTAGCCGGCGGGGTCGATCCACGGGTAATGCTGCGGCCAGCTGTCGAGGCGCGATTGGTGGATCTGCGGCGCAAACAGTTCGGTCAGCGAGCTGCTGGCGGCTTCTTGCCAGCTGGCGCGGCGGGCGAAGTTGACGTAGGCATCCACCGCAAAGCGTACGCCGGGCAGTACCAGTTCCTGGGAGCGCAGCTGGTCTGGGTCGAGGCCGACCGCTTGCCCCAGGCGCAGCCAGGCTTCGATACCGCCGTCTTCACCCGGCGCGCCGTCGTGGTCAAGCAGGCGTTGGATCCACTCGCGACGGATTTCCCGGTCCGGGCAGTTGGCCAGGATCGCGGCGTCCTTGAGCGGGATGTTCACCTGATAGTAGAAACGGTTAGCCACCCAGCCCTGGATCTGCTCACGGGTGGCGCGGCCTTGGTACATCGCCACATGGTACGGGTGATGGATATGGTAGAAGGCGCCCTTGGCACGCAGGGCATGCTCGAATTCGTCACGCGTCAGCGGTGTGTCAGTCATCTCGTCTGCTCCTACAATTCAATGCTCATGCCGTCGTAAGCCACTTCGACATTGCGCCGCACCAGTTCCGCTCGCTCGGGGGAGTCTTCATCGAGGATCGGGTTGGTGTTGTTGATGTGGATAAGCACTTTGCGTTGCTTGGGCAGTTGCTCCAGCACTTCGAGCATGCCGCCGGGGCCGTTTTGCGCCAGGTGGCCCATTTCGCGGCCGGTGCGGGTGCCGACGCCACGGCGCTGCATTTCATCGTCATCCCACATTGTGCCGTCCACCAGCAGGCAGTCGCTGCCGGCCATGATCTCCAGCAGCGGCGCGTCCACTTTGCCCAGGCCTGGGGCATAGAACAGTTTGCCGCCGGTGCGCAGGTCTTCGACGATCAGGCCGATATTGTCGCCCGGGTGCGGGTCGAAGCGGTGCGGCGAGTAGGGCGGTGCGGCGCTGCGCAATGGCAGTGGGGTGAAGCGCAGGTTGGGGCAGGCCGGCACGGTGAAGCTGGTATCCAGCTCGATGCGGTTCCAGGCCAGGCCGCCGTTCCAGTGGGTCAGCATGGTGAACAGCGGAAAACCGGTGCTCAGGTCTTCGTGGACCATGTCGGTGCACCATACCTGGTGCGGGCAACCTTCGCGCAGGCTCAACAGGCCGGTGGTGTGGTCGATCTGGCTGTCCATCAGGATGATGGCGCTGATACCCGTGTCACGCAGGGCGCGGCCCGGCTGCATCGGTGCAAAGCTTTGCAACTGTGCGCGAATATCCGGCGAGGCGTTGCACAGCACCCAATTCACGCCGTCTTCGGAGATCGCGATGGACGACTGGGTGCGCGCCTGGGCCCGCAGGCTCCCATCGCGAAAACCCGCGCAGTTCACGCAGTTGCAGTTCCACTGCGGGAAACCGCCGCCGGCGGCGGAACCTAGAATCTGGACAAACATGGTCGCTCCATCAAGCAAAGCTCAAAAACTAAAACGCCCCGGGCGGGCCGAGGCGTTGTATTACCCAGCGGATTAACGGCTGGCGAAGTACATGGTGACTTCGAAACCGATACGCAGATCAGTGTAAGCAGGTTTGGACCAGGTCATATTCTTACTCCTACGAAGGGATGGGACATTCACTACCAAGTAATACATTTAGTCCACCTCCAGTCGGAGATGTTCAGGTAGGTGCGTAGGAATAATACTCAGTTCTGGGCGAGTTAGCGCTGTCTGGGTGGAAAAAGCCTGTTACGGGGTTGGCAATGATCAGTCTCCTGGCCGCCAGGAATCATCCAGGCGGGGGCCGTTGGCAACGCAGTGCCAGCCGCCAGTGGCGTCGTTGAGTTGCTGGGCCGCATGCTGCAAATCCGCCGGCGTGCGGGTTTGGATCAGGCGTGCAAGCTCGTCCAGATAGGAAGACGGATGACCAGCCAACTGAGCGTGCCACAGCAACTCGGCGGCTTGGGCAAGTACAAGTGTCTGTGCAGAAAACTGCTGTGCCAGGGCCTGATTGCCCAGGTCACTGCTGCTGCTGATCAGGCTCGGCAATTGCCGCAGGAAGGTTTGCAGGTGATCAACGATTCCTTCCAGGGACACGCTGGGGGACTGCACACCCAACAGCAAGCCGGTTTGCCCGTTGATCTGTCGCACGCCGCTGAACACCGCGTAGCCAATTTGCTGCTCTACCCGCAGGCGCTGGTAAAACGGACCCTGCAGCAGGTGCCCGAGCAATCGCCACGCGGCTTCATCTGCCAGGGTTTGGCTTGGCACCGGGCAAAACAGCAGCAGGGCGACCTCCTGGGAGTCGGTAATTACCTCGTGCCAGATGCGTTGGCTACCAAGGCTTGGGGGGCTGTGTTCGATACGTGAGGGTTGACCGGGCAGGCGGGCGGCCGCCGTTTTGATCGCGGCTTCAAGGGCGCTGGGAAAACCCAACCCGAGGCCCTGCCAGCATGCGTCAGCCCATGAGGCTTGACTGTTTGCTGGTGCAGATGCAACGCAGCGAGTGGGCAGTTCTTTAAGCAACTCGCGTATGGCAATCATGGGTGTCGACGCCTGGGGCGCCTGCTGCGTCTGGCTCAGGCTCAGGCAGTTAGCCAGCGCTTCCAGTATGGCTGGCATGGGTTCGTGCAGCCCGACCATTTTTACCTGCCAATCAGGGCCGATGGTTTCACACGACACGTCCACACCCGCTTGGCGTGCCTGCTCGCGCAACGGTTGCAAGGCGCTTTCCAGGCCGGAGGGCGCAAACCGCCATTGCAGGTACAAGGCCCCTTCATCGCCCTCATTGGCCAAGGCTTGGCTGAAGGTCAGTGACGACACGTCCCTGCGCCCTCGTGAGCGATCCTGCGCAAAGGTGCGCAAGCCGCGGTGAGCGCTGGTCTGGCCGCGTATAAGACCTGCGCGTTCTTCCTTGGCCGGCGGGCGCAGGAACGGGTTATTCGGTGGTAGCTGCCAAGGGTGCTGGGAGGCTGGCAGATGCATGGCGTCGAGCATAGACCTGAGGGCAGCAACAGACTGTTCCGACAGATCTTCCTGATGACGGCGAGCCAATGCCAGGGCACCTTGGACCTGTTGCTGGCGAGCGGCCAACAGGGCGAACTCTTCTCGCAGTGAAGTCCAGTCACTGTGTGCGAAAAAGCCCAGCCAGTCGTACAACAAGGCCTGGATTTGTGTCGCCGGGTCGCCTTGGGCGCCCAGCGTCACGTCGATATCCAGCACCGCTTGCCCGGCGTAGTGATACACCACCGTCGCTTGCAGGGCCGTGGCCCATTCTCGTGCTTGCAGTTCGGCCAGCAGTCCGCCTGGCGCGCAGGCGTTCAACCAGGTGCAGAGGAACTCCAGGGCTTCAGGGGGCGCGTCACCGATGATGACTTGATGCAGGTGATTGTCGGCAAGGTGTTGATAGCCCTGTGTCTGATCGAGCATCAGCCTGGGGGGGGCGGCTTGTGGGCGCAGAGGGCCTGGGGTCAGCATCTGGCTGAACCCCTGTGCCAAGGCTTCTAGTGCTTGCAGTGACTGTGGGCCGGCAAGGCTCAAGGTCATCTGCCCGCTCTGGTAAAACTGCTGATGGAAACCCCGCAGGGCCCGCTGAAAGGCCTCACGCTCCACGGGCAGGCTGTCGCGGTTGCCCGCGTGGAAGCCCCTTAGCGGATGATCAACCGCTAGCCCTTCCAACAATTTGACCTGTTGCTGCGCCTTCGCGTCCTGGGACCAGGCGACAAACTCCGCATGCAGCACTTCGCGCTCGCGCAGTTGATCTTCCAGGGCCAGGCGGGGGTGGGTCAGCATGTCGGCCAAACGCTGCAGCCCATCGGCAAACAGGGGCACCGGCAGTTCAAAGAAAAAGTCCGTGGTGCGTTCACGGGTGCTGGCATTGACCTGCCCACCCTGGCGCTGCACGTAGGCCATCAACCCTTCGCCCGTAGGAAACCGTTCAGTTCCCAGAAACAGCAGATGCTCCAGAAAATGCGCCAGCCCCGGCCACGCCAACGGCACGTCATGGCTGCCGGCCGCCACCCGTAACTCAGCGGCGCAACGCTTCAAGCGTGGGGCATGACGCAGGGAAACCCGCAGGCCGTTGGCCAGGGTCAGGTGAACAGGATGAGGGTGGGCCGGCGCAGGCATGGGCACTTCCGAAACGTAGGAAGTGCCTATGCTAGCAAACCCATGGGGTCAGGGCTTGTGCAGCGCGCTGTACAGCTCGGGGCGACGGTCTTGCAGGTAGTGATTGGCAGCGCGCGCGTCGAGGATCGATTGGCGCTCCAGTGTGCCGACGATCAAGGCTTCATCCAGACCGGCCTGGGCGATGCGCTGGCCGTTCGGCGCGGCAATGCTGCTTTGCCCGCAGTACTGAATCTCGCCTTCGTGCCCGCAGTAATTGGCGTAGGCCACATAGCATTGGTTTTCAAAAGCTCGCGCCCGCACGGTGACATCCGCCACAAAGTCGAACGGCACCATGTTGGCGGTGGGCACCAGGATCAGTTCGGCACCGGCCAGGGCCAGGCGACGGGTGTTTTCCGGGAACTCCAGGTCGTAGCAGATCAGCAAGCCCAGTTTCCAGCCGTTGAGTTCCACCACCGGGAAGTCATCGCCTCCAGCACTGAACATCGAGCGATCCAGGTCGCCGAACAGGTGAGTCTTGCGGTAGTTGCACAGGCGCTGGCCCTGGGCATCGATCAACTGTACGGCGTTGTAGATCTGCCCATCCGCGGCCCGTTCCGGGTAGCCATACAGAATCGCCAGCCCGGCACTGCGGGCCAGTTCGGCAATGGCCTGGGATGACGGCCCCTCCTGCGTCTCGGCCAGGGCACCAACGGCCTCGGCGCCAATGTTGTAGCCGCTGAGGAACATCTCCGGCAGCACCAGCACATCGGCACCGGACGCCTCATGCGCCAACTGAAGCAGGCGCTTGAGGTTGCCGGCCACATCCAGCGGCAGCGGTGGGCATTGGTACAGGGCCACACGCATGGTCAACTCCTTACTCGGCCAGGGCGATGGGGCCGATTTCATCGAACACATCGCCCGGGCCTGGGTTCTCTGGGTGGGTACTGCCACCGAAGTGGGTCATGATGCCCCATACCGCATTCAGCGAGGTCTGTACCGCGCCTTCTACCCAGGCTGGGGTCCAGGAAACGTCGTCGCCTGCGATAAAAATCCCACGCTGTTCGGCGGGCATGTCCTTCTGCATGAAGTGCGCATACATACGCTGGTTGTAGCGATAGTGGCCCGGCAGCGCGCCTTTGAATGCCCCGAGGAAATGCGGGTCGGCTTCCCAGGAAACGGTGATCGGGTCGCCGATGATGCGTGCCTTGATGTCGACCTTCGGGTAGATCTTTTTCAAAGCATCCAGCGCCAGTTTCACGCGCTTGTCGATGGGCTGCGGGAGCATTTTCAGTGCGTCACTCATCCACGAGTAAGACAGGCAAATCACCCCAGGCTTGTCGTCACCGTTATCGAACAGGTACGTGCCACGGGTCAGGCGGTCGGTGAGGGTCATGCTCATCAGGTCGCGGCCGGTTTGCGGGTCTTTGTCTTTCCAGAACGGGCGGTCGACCATCACGAACGTCTTGGAGGACTGCATGTAGCGCGTGCGGTCCAGGGCCATCCACATTTTTTGCGAGAACAGGGTTTCGTCGCACTCGATCTGGGTGGTCAGCAGCCAGCTTTGGCAGGTGGTGAGCACGGCGGCGTATTCACGGGTATCGCCGTAGTTGTCTGTGACGGCAAAGCGGCCGTCGGCAGCATGGGCGATGCGTTTGACCCCGGCCCTTGGCGCACCACGGTGCAACGAGCTAAGGCTGGTCCCGGCCGGCCAATGGGCGCAACGCTGGGGCACATGGCGCCAGATGCCCATGGGCACCTGTGCCACACCGCCGACGACCAGATGCTGATGGTCGTCGCAGTTGGTCATCACCACGCGGAAGATTTCCAGCATCGAGTTGGGGAAGTCCGAATCCCAGCCGCCAGTACCGAAACCCACCTGGCCGAAGACTTCGCGGTGCAGGAATGACAGTTTGGCGAACGCCTTGGAGGTGGCGACAAAGTCGTAGAAGGTGCGGTCGTCCCACAGGGGCACCAGTTTGTTCCACAGCACCTTGAGGCGTGGTACGTCGCGGTCACGGATGGCTTGCTGGATATCGCCGAACTGCGAGCCCGCTTCCAGGGCATCGGCCCAGGCGTCGGCCACTTCCTGGAACAGTGCCGGCAAATCGGAGAGTTTCTGTGCGTAATGGGTCTGCCCTTCGAGGTCGATCACCGTGCTGCCGGAGGCCGGGGTCAGTGGGTTGGGGAACGGCTTGGTCTCCAGGCCAAGCTTGTCGACATAGTGGTAGAACGCAGTGGATGACACCGGAAAACGCATGCCCCCCAGCTCGGCGATGATGCCTTCAGCGCCCTCAAAAGCCTGGGAGCGCAGGCGGCCACCCATTTTCGAGGCCTCGTACACCACCGGCTTGAGGCCCAGCTTCATCAGCTCATAGGCGGCCACCAAACCGGCGATCCCAGCACCCACTATCGCGACTTCGGCGCCATGGTGGGCGGCGGGGATACTGCCCAGGCCTGCCGGGTGCTCGATCCAGTCATCAAAGGCAAACGGAAAATCCGGGCCAAAGACAGTGATGGGTTTTTTGCCGTCTGCAGGGTGGCGATTGTTTTTATTGAACGTGTTCATGGCTGACCTTGCTGGATACCCGGCGGGGCATGACCCGCTGAGTATAGGAAAAGATGGCAGCCAGTTTAGGGAGCGTAGGGTTCGTTAATAAGACGCAAAGTGTCGTCGGATTGAATTGTTTTAAGTCAATGTGACGAACTTGGTGGTCACACTGGCTGACCGCGATCCAATTTGTTACTGAGGATGATCGAGGTGGTGGTCTTTTCCACGCCGTCGACACTGCCGATCTGGTCCAATAATTGATCGAGCTGTTCCGGCGAATCGGTGCGCAGCCAGGCCACGTAGTCGAACTCGCCGCTTACTGCGCATAGCTGTTGAACCTGGGCCATCGCACTGAGTCTGCGCAACACCTCTTTGCCGGAGCGTGCTTGCACAGTGATCCCTACGTAGGCCTGCAAACCGCCGTCGACCACGCGTTGGCCGAGTCGTACACCATAACCCGTGATCACCTGGGTTTTCTCCAGCCGGGCCAGGCGCGACGTTACCGTGGTGCGTGCGATCCCCAACTGCCGCGCCAGCATGGCGACACTTTCTCGGGCGTTGATCTGCAAGGCGGCGATCAGTTGGCGGTCGATTTCATCTAGGGCAGGCAAGGGAAGCTCCGGTGCGGGCGGCAATAGGGAGGCATGTTACAGGCTTGGGTCGGCCAGCAGGCAGCGGGCAAACAGTTGCGGCACCGGCAAGCAGCGTTGGCTGTAGCGACTGAGCAAGATGATTTCACGGTAAAACGTCAGCTTGCCCAGCGGGATAATTCTTACCTTGGCCGGGTGTTCAAGCCACAGGCCTGCCTGGGGAATCAGCGACACACCCAGGCCACATTCGACCATCTTGACGATGGCTTCCAGCTCATCCAGCTCCAGCGCAACCTGCACATCGAGCTTTTGCTCACGCAAGAACCGGCTCACCAGCCGACCGCCAAACGAAGCGCGGTCGTAGCGTACGTGGGGTTGCGTACTGATTAGGTGCAAAGGGTCATCGCCCGCCAGTGTGTGCGGCACGATCAGCACAAACGGCTCATTGCGCAATACCTGCACATGCAGCTCCTTGGGCAGGTCAAAAGGCGGCCGGATGATGATTGCCGAGTCCAGTTCACCGGCGTCCACCTGGCTCAACAGCTCCAGGGACACCCCCGGCACCAGCTTGCACTCCACCGCCGGCGCGGCCTGGTGTAAGCGCAGCAAGGCCTGGGGCAGCAGACCAGTTTGCGCGGTGCCGATGGCGCCGACTTTCAGCTCGCCCCGGTATTCATTGGCCTCCACCGGCACCGCCATGCGGTTGAAGGTCTCCAGAATCTCCTTGGCCAATGGCAACGCACGCAAGCCAGCAGCATTCAGCGTGGCCTGACGCCCGGTACGGTCGAACAACTGCACGCCGAGGGCCTGCTCCAACTGCCGGATCTGTGCACTTACCGCCGACTGCGTCAGCCCGATATGCATACCCGCCGCCGCGAACGTACCGTGGCGGGTTACCGCGATAAAGGTCTTCAATTCCCGCAGCATGGACGTCTCGATTAATCGAAATAATTTGAGCTCGGCGCAAAAACTATCGTCTTTTCATCGCTGAGAGCAAGGCTAAACTCGATGCACTTAACGCCCCTAGAGGTTTGACCTGATGACACTCGCGCCCTTCCACCTGGCAATCCCGGTATACGACCTGGCCGCTGCGCGGCATTTCTATGGTGAAGTCTTCGGTCTGGAAGAGGGCCGTTCCAGCGACCATTGGGTCGATTTCAACTTCTTCGGCCATCAGTTGGTGATCCACGAACACCCCAAAACTGCTTCCCAGGACTCGGCCCATACCAACGCAGTCGATGGCCACGACGTGCCGGTTCCGCATTTCGGCGTGGTACTGGGCTGGGACGATTGGCATGCACTGGCCGAACGCCTGCAAGCGCGGGACACGAAGTTTGTGCTGGAACCGCATATTCGGTTCCAGGGCCAAGTGGGGGAGCAGGCGACGTTGTTTCTGTTTGATCCCTGTGGGAATGCGCTGGAGTTCAAGGCGTTCAGGGATATTGGGCAGTTGTTTGCGAAGTAACGTTTTAGGTCATCTGTGAGCAATTGGGCGATGTTAAGTCATCCCAAAATTGAGGGTGGGTCTACCTGGCTCATTCTGATTCGTTTTGAGAGCCCTATGGGGCCACCTTCCTCTTGAGCGGGCTGTCCTGGCCTGCCTTAGCGAGCACAAAGTGCGCAGTGATGGAATTTGGTAGTCCATGTCTGCGTGCTAACGCCCGCGCCAGCCAAAGCTGTCGCTAGCTCGAATATTTGGATATGCTGGGCAATTAGTATTTTCTTGTTCTCTGTGGATCGGGCAGGTAGAGGGTCTATGAAGATCGCTGTTGCGGGGTTGGGATATGTTGGTTTGTCCAATGCAATACTGTTGGCCCAGCACAATGAAGTGGTTGCGTTAGATATAAATGAACAAAAGGTGGCGCTGGTTAATGCTGGAAAGTCGCCAATAGTAGATAAGGATATTGAAGAATTTTTACGCAGCAAACACTTAAATCTACTCGCGACCTTGGACAAGCAGCGGGCCTACGAGCACGCCGACTTTGTTGTCGTTGCAACCCCGACAGACTATAACCCTGATACAAACTGTTTTGATACAGCTTCGGTAGAGTCCGCCGTTGTTGATGTGCTGAAGATTAACCCGCAAGCGGTGATTATCATCAAATCAACAGTGCCCGTCGGTTACACGGAAAAACTCAAAAGTAGACTGGGCACTTCCCGCCTGATTTTTTCGCCAGAGTTTTTACGAGAAGGAAGTGCGCTGCATGACAACCTTCATCCATCGCGGATCATTATCGGCGAGCAGTCTATGCCAGCGAAAATATTCGCGGGGCTGTTGGTTCAGGGGGCACGCAAGGAAAACATTGATGTTCTGTTTACGGGAAGCGTAGAAGCCGAAGCAATAAAATTGTTTTCCAATACCCATTTGGCGATGCGAGTGGCGTTCTTTAATGAGCTAGACACTTATTGCGAGATTCATGGCTTGACAGCACGGCAAGTGATTGAAGGTGTTTGTCTGGATCCTCGTATTGGCAGTCATTACAACAATCCCTCGTTTGGCTACGGAGGGTACTGCCTGCCCAAAGATACACGCCAATTATTGGCGAATTTTGGCGATGATCATCAGCGGCTAATCACTGCCACAGTCGCCTCAAACACCACTCGGATGGAGTTTGTTGTCGCGGCGGTCATGAAGCGCCGTCCCCAGGTGGTCGGCGTGTATCGCCTGACAATGAAGACAGGTTCCGATAATTTCAGAGCATCCGCTATCCAAGGCGTGATGTCGATGCTCGCGGCGCAAGGCGTTGATATTATCATCTATGAACCGGAGTGGGCAGGTAGCACCTATGATGGGTTTGCAACCACTACAAACGTTGCCGAATTCAAAGAGCGAGCAGATATCATTATTGCAAATCGCATGGCTGACGAATTGAATGACGTGCTTGAGAAAGTTTACACTCGAGATGTATTTCATAATAATTAATGGTGGAACCCATGAGTAAAATACTGGTTACTGGTGGTGCGGGTTTTATCGGAAGCACGCTTTGCGAAAAGCTGGTGCAGAATCCGAATAATGAAGTTTGGTCATTGGATGATTACTCAACCGGATCAGAAGATAACCATGTGTCGGGTGTGTCGTATATCAAAGGCAGCACGCACGATGTCGCTCAACTTATTAATTTTTCCCCGGATTTTATTTACCATTTGGGTGAATATTCCCGTGTGGAACAAAGCTTTGATGATATTGAAAAGGTTTGGGCGTCTAATAAAGATGGCACCTTCGCGGTTCTGCAATTTTGTCGGTCGACTGGGGCCAAGCTGATTTACGCGGGGAGCAGCACAAAATTTGGTGATGGAGGGCTTGGGAGAAGCCAAAGCCCCTATGGCTGGACCAAGGCCAGCAATACCGAGTTAGTTGAAAACTACGGGGCCTGGTTCAATATTCCCTACGCGATTGTTTATTTTTATAACGCTTACGGACCACGTGAGATTTCAACAGGCAAGTACGCGACCCTGATTGCCTTATTTAAAGAAAAACTCAAAAAAGGTGAGGCGCTGACGGTTGTAAGTCCTGGCGCACAAAAAAGAAACTTTACGCATGTTGACGATATCGTGAGCGGGCTTGTGCTCGTGGGTGAGAACGGCTACGGCGATGAATATGGAATCGGCAACCCGGAGACCTTCAGCATTTTGGAGGTGGCTCAATTGTTTGGCGATAATATTGTGATGCTGCCGGAACGCAAAGGAAATCGAATGGTTGCCGACGTAATGACGGCCAAGACCCACGCACTGGGTTGGCGCCCGAGTATTTCACTGGCTGAGCACATCAAAGCCTTTAAAGAGAGTCTGGTTAAATGATAGACGCTACCGATCTTCATGCGGATACCGTTTTGGATACGGCCGTCTTATTTTTGGTTTTCAACCGAATCGACTCTAGCAAAAAAGTATTCGCAGCGATCCGTCAAGCCAAACCGGCGAGGCTTTATATCGCAGCTGATGGCGCAAGGGCTGGGCGTGACGCTGAAGCTGAGACAGTAAAGGCGCTGCGCGAGTACCTTGTTGGTGCTGTTGATTGGCCCTGTCAAGTCAAAACACTTTTTCGCGAGAAAAACCTGGGCTGTAAATACGCAGTCAGCGGTGCGATTACTTGGTTTTTTGATCAAGAAGAGCAAGGGATCATTCTTGAGGATGATTGCCTGCCCAGCCAAAGTTTTTTTGGTTATTGTGAAACATTGCTAGAAAAATATAAGGAAGATGAGACTGTTTTTCTGGTTAGCGGTGATGGACGAGCAACTCAAAATGTAAAAATAGATAACGACTATTCCTTTGTGAAGTATCCATTTATTTGGGGGTGGGCGAGTTGGGCGCGTGTCTGGAAACAGTATGATCCTGAACTGTCTGACTGGCCGGTGGTGAAGGAGCGAGTTATCTCTGGTGTCAGTCAGCTTAATGCGACCAGAAAATTCTGGTCGCTCGCCTTTGATAAGATGTATAAAAAAGAGATTGATACTTGGGATTTTCAGTTTGTATTCCTGCTGCTAAAAAATTCCGCCAAGTGCATTGTGCCGCGAGTCAATCTGATTACGAATATAGGTTTCGGTGAAGGTGCAACTCATACTCATGATGGGAACTCGAATGATGCTAACCTGCCTCGATTTGAAATAACTTTGCCCTTGAGTCACGATGGTCATAATAAAGAGACCGCGCGGCTTAATGAGTATTATGATCGTGTAGAATTCTCTCAGCGGAGCCTTCTGGAACGAGTGCTTAACAAAATAAAACGCTATTTCGGGTTTAAACTATGATCGTAATTGTTATATGAGCGTGTTGCCAGGCCCAGATAGCCCTCTGTGGGTTAAAGCGCTTCCTCGATTCGTTGGACGCTATTTGGAAGGGCGTGCGCACGTTATATCAATTATCCATAACAGCGGCTGGTTGTTGTTGGATAAGTTAATTCGGTTGTTGCTCGGTCTGTTGGTGGGTGCCTGGGTGGCTCGGTACCTAGGCCCGAGCCAGTATGGTGAATTAGCCTATGCATTAGCTTATATCGCCTTTTTTCAAGCGATCGCAACATTGGGACTGGATGGTGTTGTCGTTCGTGATATATGCAACATGCCTGACAATGCGAACAAGTTACTGGGAAGTACCCTCTTTCTAAGGTTGGCCTCGGGCATCATCTGCTGGTTATCAGCCATCGCAGGTATGGCGCTGGTCAATGGCGTCGACAGTCGAAGTGTTGTGCTTACGGCGTTGGCGGGCGGAGCACTGGTTTTTCAGGCTGCCGATACAGTTGACCTCTGGTTCCAAAGCCAGAGCCAGGTCAAGCGGACGGTACTGGCCAAACTGACTGCATACGTTATTTCGAATGGCATCAAGGTTGTGTTGATTTTTAGTGAAGCACCGCTTGCGTATTTTGCAGCTGTGATGGCTTTTGATGCCTTGGCGGCCGCTACTGGTTTGGTCTTGTCTTATAAGTTATATCCTTGCAAGGGGCGGTGGGTGGCCGTAAGCGCCGCATCTAGAGCGTTGTTAAGGGAAGGCTGGCCGTTTATGTTGAGCGGGATTTCTGTAATTGCTTACATGCGCGTAGATCAAATAATGATTAAGGAGATGATGGATGAGAGCGCGCTGGGTATCTATGCAGCGGTGTTGCCTTTGGCAGTGCTTGGGCAGATTGTACCGGTGACGTTGGCAACCAGTTTGGCGCCCTTTGTCGCGCGAAAAAAAGCGGAGGGGGAAGAGGCTTACTGGGCAGCACTGGGTTATATTTTTCAGGGTTTTGCTTTAATCGGTTGGTTGTCGTCGTTAGTGACTATTTTGTTTGCTGATTATGTCGTGGGTTTGTTATTTGGTGAAAAATATCAAGCGGGCGCGGCAGTGCTCGCGGTTTACTCTCTTACAAGTATATTTATAAGCTTGGGCGTTGCTCAGTGGCTGTGGTCGCTGAATGAGCGAAAGGCTAAGTTTTTTTTATATAAAACATTGGCGGGTGGGGCTGTCTGTGTGGTCGGTAACTTTCTGGTCATACCTCGATTTGGTTTGGTTGGGGTGGCCTGTGTGGCCGTTCTTTCCCAGTTTGTCTCTGTGATGCTGACTAACTTGTTTATTGCGCCTCGGGTTTTGAAGTTGCAGATATCATCTATTTTTTTTGGTGGTTGGATAAATGCTTTATTTCAGAGGCTCGCAAGATGATGGTTTTGGGGGCGGAAGGATGTCGTGGATCTATCGAGGGTGTGTGCGACAGTGGAATTAACTGTTGTAAAATACTCGTGCAGATTGGGACTTGGTGTGTGGTCGAGGTGAGTGAATAAATGTCTGATCATAAAGCTCCTATTGACTTCGGTGATGGAGATGATAAATGCCGATTATGTTTTGGGTCGTTAGAAAAAAAATTCAGTCAAGTTGTTTTGCTG
Organism: Pseudomonas kairouanensis; assembly: GCF_004682055.1. GTDB lineage: Bacteria > Pseudomonadota > Gammaproteobacteria > Pseudomonadales > Pseudomonadaceae > Aquipseudomonas > Aquipseudomonas kairouanensis. The sequence goes on from NZ_QUZU01000009.1 coordinate 90,909, forward strand.
AAGCATGAAGTAAAATATTTTCAGTGTAATGAATGTGGCTCACTGCAGACCGAAAGACCTTATTGGCTAGATGAAGCATATAGCAACAAAAACTTATCGAGTCTTGATACGGGCGCCGCGCAGCGTAATATGCAAAATATGGCGGCTGTATATGCAATCTCCAAATTATTTGGGGCGAAAAATGCAATGGATGTCGGCGGGGGAGATGGACTACTTTGTCGGCTGCTGCGCGACTATGAAATAAATTGCTACGTCAATGATAAGTACGCGTCACCTGCATATGCACAAGGTTTCACGGTGCCGGACTACGCTGCTCCTGATATAGTATTGGGGTTTGAGGTGATAGAACATTTCGCATCACCAGCGAGTGATATGGAAATGCTTTTTAAATATCAATCGGATGTCATTTTATTGAGCACTGAGCTTTATACGAGCCAGCTTGATGATTGGTGGTATTTGGTGCCTGATTCAGGGCAGCATATTTTTTTCTACAGCAAGCATTCGTTGCAGATTTTGGCTGAGAAGTACAATTATGCAGTGCTCGACAGTGGTGGCTTCATCTTATTCGTAAAATATGACGTTAGCGCCTTTAAAAAGATATTGGCCAAGTGTCTTTTGAAAACACGCGTTTGTCGGGTACTGAAGGTGTTGATGGGATTACTGCCAGCACGTGGAGTGGCGAAAGATCATGCGCTTCAAATTGAGCGAATAAAGGACGGTTCACGCTAGGACTGCAATGCTATCGAAGACCTCCTTGCGAAAGTCGCCTTTAACAGCTATCCCGGCCGGCAGACCTATCGGAAATCGCCGTCTTCTTGCGTCGGGGGTAATGATCTTTATGGGATGAAAACGCAAAAGCCGCGCAATGCGCGGCTTTCTTGTTTGGTGGGCCCACACGGACTTGAACCGTGGACCAAAGGATTATGAGTCACCGAATGACACTCCGAGGCCATGTAAGTCTAGGCTAGGGTAGGCAAAGGTACAACAGTGCTAACCAACTGTTAACACTGAGTTTTTGCTAGTTTTGCAAAAACGGTTACGACTGGGGACTGTACCGCCAATGTACTTATAGGACGCCTCCGCTGCTGCGGATGCCTAAGCCTGGTTTTCCGGGTGCTGGTTCCTCTGCTGATTAAACTAGGCGCTTGTATCAAACGACGGACCCGAAGGGCAATGGAGCTTTTTTGTGCGGGGCCTTGGCGCTTAAAGCGCTTTTTCGCTGTTTTGGACCAAAGCGGGGGTGACGAGGCCCCTCCTAATTCCCGCTTAGCACCACCAAAGCACCGCTAATGCCTTATAGATTCCCTTGAATGCCCCGAAGACACCCATTCAGCACCCCATTACGCACCCTAGGACAGCTTCCAAAAAAGCACTCATCCACGCCTTGATGCCCACCAACCACCGCTCACTTCCCCTAAGGGGCCGGCTTTTTCCCTTTAGCACACCTCAACCGCACCACTAATAAATGGCCTAGCTAAAACCACGTTTTTTTGCACAAAAAACGGCTCAAATGCAGCAATAAACCAGGTTCGTATACGCTATGAGGCATGGAACGGGACGTCATCAAGAGCGGCGAATTCAGAATATGTTCGGTGCAAAGGACGGCTATGATCTTTCGGAGGATTTAGGTCTCGCAGCAAAAAATGATTACTTCGGTGGTTCGGGCGGATGAGGTCGAAATGAAGGGGCGTCGAAAGGTCAGAACGGATAAGTGGAAGATTAAGGAGCTAGTCATCAAGGAGGCAAGAGCAAGTCTTGCCTCCCGGGCAATGACAAACGGACGCTTTTTAAATATTGCAGCCCAGAGCTCGCTTGAGGAGCCTGCCGGATTGTTGGCAGGGAGTTGCGGGGCACAGGCGGGCTCGCCTTCTCGAAGAGGGTCACCTATGTTCAGCAAATCGGCCATAGAGCTTACTTAGGCAGCGCCCACCAGGGTGCGCTCATGGGAATACCACCATGCGGCATTGATCTTTCCCATATCCCCGCCACTCATTCCCGAAGTGGTTGCTCTCCGCCATAAGTGGACGCTTAGCCATTCCGAAATATCCGAAATTATCTCGCTGACTATAATTGCCCTGTAAGCCTCGTCATAGCGGCATTAGGTTCAATAGAGGCACTGAAAGTCACCATCACTATCACCCAGCAGGTCCAAGGCTGAATCGCCCCGGTTTTCTCAGATAGTGAGTAACCACTTTTGGCCGAATTCAGCGGCTCGCGAGAGGCAGCCTTTGAACAATAGTCGCCTGCAGTGAGCGGTTGAAATGGGCACTCTGCGACCGCTCGCAATGATGGAGGAGCTCCAGGGGGGAATCAGATGGGCGTAGGTAGGCCAAGCAAGGGTGAATAGACTAGAATGCTACCAAACGCAGTGGCCCGCTGAATAGGATAGGGAAATCGCTCTAATGGCTACGGCCCAACAAATCATCGCTCTTCTGAGCAGCCACAACCAAGGTGATGAGGAGCAATTCCTCTCGATAGCCTTGCAGGTTGCGGCCGCTGAAGCTAGACGCGGTCGGAGTGATATTGCCGCCGAGCTGAAAACTCTCGTTGACACTGCACGTAAACGTGGTCAGAGCAAATCGAATCAGGCGCATCGCTCTGAGCCGGTCGCGATCCCGATCTCTAAACCGCGCGGCGAGTTGGAAAACCTTCTATCGGCTGCCTACCCCAGAGTTCAGCTCCAAGAGTTGATTTTAGATGAATCAAAGAGCAACCGTCTGAAGAGGTTGATCCACCAACAACGCCAGCGGGATAAGCTGAGAGCACATGGCATGCCCCCTAGCTCACGCATATTGCTAGTGGGGCCCCCAGGTGCCGGTAAAACTTTAACGGCGTCCGTCTTAGCGGGCGAGCTCCAACTGCCTCTATTTACCATCCGCTTGGAAACACTGATCACCAGATACATGGGCGAAACAGCGTCCAAGCTCCGTTTGATTTTTGATCATCTCAACACAGTACGGGCCGTTTACCTTTTCGATGAGTTTGATTCAATTGGGGGGCGACGTAACGCTGACAATGATGTAGGCGAAATGCGCCGCGTTCTGAACTCTTTTCTCCAGTTTCTGGAAGAGCCTAATAGTACGGATAGTCTAGTGGTGGCGACCACTAATCATCCAGAGTTGCTTGATAAAGCGCTTTTTCGACGTTTTGACGAAGTGATTGAATATGCTCTGCCGGATGCTAAAGGCGTAAAGGCCGTCATCGAGATGTGTATGCATGCATATCTACCGAAAAGATTACCATGGGCCAAGATCGGCACCGTAGCCTCGGGCCTGAGTCAAGCCGAGATCAGCCGGGCCGCGTCTGAAGTCATCAAGGATTTGATTCTTCACGATGCTAAGCAGGCAACTGTAGAGCAAATAATAGCTGCGCTTCAGCAACGGCATGTACTTAAAGATACTCTTGTAGGCTTAAGCCCTGGCTAATACCCTAAACGTCTTGGGCTCTGGATTTATGGAAAAATTCTAACATGGCGTCTTACGAACTCCCACACTTCAGATTCGAGAGATTTAAATCCGGCCAGCCTTATAAAAAAAGGCAGATGGACATGAGTTCTGCTTCCAATGAGCGAGAGGCAGGACATGGGCGACGCCTCCGTGAGAGGTTTGACCTCTCTATCACTGCTCATTCGGGGCAGAACGGCTATTTCAGTAACGAAATTAGCGAAAGCCCGCGTGCTATCTACATCGATGTGGAGATTGAGGCGGGTGCGCCTCCGCCTGACTTGAATTGGAAAACTCAAAACATTCGGTTGTCAGCTCTTCGTGTCCTAGAGGACGGAGTCACCGTTGGTGCGCTGTACCTACCTGAAAGCTCGGTATCTTTTTTTGATCAAAAACTCGCTGAGTATGCTGAGCAGAGAACCCCAGGGGGCAAACCGAAGAATGATTCGAGATTTTCTTCACTCAACTATTTTTCTCTCGGTTCCGTGCAGAGCCTTTGGACTGATTCTCGACCCTTCCCCAATAGTACGGAACAGCTATGGTGGGAGTGTTGGTGCAGCTCGACCCAAGTCGAACTGGTACGGCGCATAGCGGCGAAGCTTAAGCTGAGAATTAATGAAAACACGCTCATTTTTCCCGACGCTGTGGTGTTGCTAATTTATGCGAACGCGGTCGAGGTTTCGATGTTGGTGGATAACTCTTACGGTATCCAAGAGCTGCGCCGCGCTTCTGATAGCCCGTACTTCTTTACAAGGCTACCGCCTCGAGATCAGCAGGATTGGAGTAGAGATTTACTCGGACGAATTTTCGCGCCCAGCACTAATAGTCCCGCGGTCTGTATTTTAGATAATGGAGTAAGCTCCGCTCATCCATTGTTGCAGCCAGCATTGCACGCAGATGATTGCCAAGCAATAAATGAAGAGTGGGGGAGCGATGATCATAACGGGCATGGCACTAATATGGCGGGTGCAGCTTTGTTTGGCGACATGACCTATGCGATGGCTGATCTGAGAGAATTAGTACTTAGTTATAAACTGGAGTCTATAAAGTTTATACCTCCGCCTGGTTGGGCGCGTAATACCCCTGCAAGTTATGGAATTATTACTCAGTCAGCCGTCAGCCTAGCAGAGACCAGAGCTCCAAATAGAAGTCGAGTGTTCTGTATGGCTGTGTCGAATGAGGATGTCTCAGGCGATCGCCCGACAACTTGGAGCTCTGCGATCGACCAAGTATGTTCTGGCACCATGATCGGTGATATCGACGAGGCAGGTCAGTCCGGCCCAAAACGTCTTTTTATTCTTTCGGCAGGCAATATTCCCGACACAACAAATCCTGAGGATGTAGCTGACCCATATGATTTTCCTATCGAGGATCCTGCGCAATCTTGGAATGCGATAGCTGTAGGCGGTTTCACTAATAAAACTGACTTGGATGGGCAGCCAGGATATGAGGGATGGGGTACATTCGCAGACGCTGGCGACCATAGTCCTTACAGCCGATCATCCGTAGATTGGGAACACAGCCGCTGCCCCATCAAACCCGAGGTTGTTTTCGAAGCAGGTAATAAAGCTTTAAGCCCAGATGGCCAACAGTTCTACTCAGGTGTTCCAGCATTGTCGATCTTGACAACCGGTAAGCACTTCACACGAAATCCGATTGAAGAGTTTTGGGCTACTAGTTCCGCAACTGCCCAAGCAGCGGGGATGGCCGCAGCCATCATGGCAGAGCACCCGAATTTTTGGCCAGAAACAGTCCGAGCTCTCATGATACATAGCGCGCAATGGACACCTGCTATGCTTGGAAAGCTACGGGGTAAAACTAAAAAGGAGCGCATTTTGCTTGCTCGGCATTTTGGTTATGGAGTTCCGCAATTAGCACGTGCCCTCGCGTCGACTGAACAAGACTTGGCTCTCATTTCCGAGGCCCATATCCAGCCCTTTATGAAGGACTGTGATGACCGAGGAAAAGAAAGCGGTGACCCTCATTTCAATGAAGTCCACTATTATGATCTGCCTTGGCCAAAAGCAGAGCTGGAGCGTCTTGAAAACCGTATTGTTCAGTTGAAAATAACTTTGTCGTACTTTATCGAGCCGAGCCCCAGCGAGTTAGCGCAGGTCGTACCAGCTCGATACCAGTCGTTTGGACTGCGGTTCGATTTGAAGCGAAAATCAGAAACGGAGCCTGCATTCCGTCACCGAATTAACAAACTAGAATCTCTCGACCAGAAACCTCCAAAGACAGAGAGTGATGATAACTGGACGTTTGGCGCGAGGCATGTTTCTGCGGGGTCAGTTCATAGCGATGTCTGGGTGGGCCCCGCGATCGACTTGGCTGCGAGAGATAAAATTGCAATATCTCCGGTGTCCGGTTGGTGGCGCTATCGTCACCATCTAGGAAAATACAATTCTCAAGCTAGGTACAGTCTAGTGGTATCTATATCTTCCGAGGGTGAAGATGTAAGACTTTACACGGAAATCTCCAATTTAATAGCGGCTTCCATCGAGCCTGATATCTTGGTCTGACTCAATTTAAACTGCGCGTCGGCTGCCTGTATTGAAACTATTGGATGAAAGTCCGGAAGTTGAATGACTCCAGATTGATCAGTATCGGCCGGAAGCCATCCTCTTGTCGCACGCCGCTATGAGGGTAATGGAATGCCCCTCCTCGAGTTTCAGTAGCACGCTGCCGGCGCCCTGAGCAGACGGGATAGGCAGTCGACGGGGGCTTTCTCGACCAGACTCTTTGTGATCGCAGCAGTTAAAGAGCTGACCTGTGGTCGCCCACTGGACGAAAGCAGCCTTCCGCGAACGGTCAGAAGGTCACTCCGTTTCTCTACGCTCAGAGTGGACTCCTGCAAGCATTCTTACTCCCAGCATCCTGCGCTGATCCGTGCCGCTTGATCTTTGAAAGAGACTCCTCTTATCTACTTCATACTGCGCCAGCACGCCTGTGATGTATTCATCCAAGCCCTTTATCCACTGGCCATTGCTGCAAAAGGAAAAGGCCTTACCCCATCCCAATATCACTCGATCCAAATTCTGTAGCGCGCCTGAGTAGCTTCCCTTTGGCGAAATATTTCCGGCTTCAACGCTATATTTCATCACGCGGATCGATGCGTCTAAATCGGATTTTATTCGTTTTTTGAATCGCTCCCTCGCAGCTTTAGAGGGCTGGAGTAAGCCGGCCGAGACGAAGCAGCCCAAGAAATCGAATCCGTTAGCTGTTAGCCCCCTTGAGGCTTTGTCGCTTGTGGGCGAAGGTTTGTACGCATGGAGTGAAAGCTTTTTGAGCTCCCTCTGCGCTTTGTTGAAAGCACGGTCTACACAGCTCATGTCCTTCCCGAGGATCAGAAAGTCGTCGATGTAGCGAAGACAGATGACCTCACCATCGTTCATGGTTTTGTCAAAGTCATGCAGGTACAAATTGGCTATGAGTGGCGATAACGGGGACCCTTGCGCTACCCCTTCCACCCCAAGGGGGAAAATCTCGTCGAGTCCCTGTCGCCGAAGCGCATCAATGTTCGCAAGATCCGTGGTGATTGCCGCCTGGAACAAAGCAACTGTATCGGGACATTTGATGTGAGGCGCTACAAGTTCCATCACGCGGGCCTTGTCGATTCTCGTGAAGAACTCTGCGATATCCGATCTCGTGTGGAAGGCGGCCCCTTTGGAGATGGCTTCTTTGGCGTCAGTTACCGCCATCGCGACCCGTTTGTTATGGATGCCTCCATAGCTCGTAGGAATAGCCAGAGCTTCCTTTACGAATTTGATGCGTGATTGCAGGACTTCGAGTAGAGCTCGTTGAACGATTCGGTTGGGAATAGGTGAAAGTACAATTGGGCGCGAATTGCCATTGGCTTTGGTTTTTGCCACGCCGGTCTGCTGTTGGAATGTGAAGGTCTTCTTGGATAGCGCGCGCTGGATGTCGGAAAGTGACTTGGGAAGTCGACTCTCGAAATCCTTGGCTTCATTTCGGATCGATTCTGACAAGGAGGAAAGAGCGCTGCTTTTAACCTTTCTCCAGGCTGAATGCAGAGACTCCATGCTGTAGATCCGACGATAGAGCGGCGAGGCCACATAAACTCCTTGTTTGTCGGGAGACACCAGCGAACTCTCACCCAACTGCTACAGAGAACCTTCAGCCTTCGGGAGACCGCGAAGCCTTAACGGCGATCTTGGTCGCGACCCGGACAGCAACCTCCCAAGAGAGATGGCTGGCGTCTGTCAAACTTGGTTCAGTGCTGTGAGGCGGCTGCACCAGCAAGCAGGCGAGGCTGAGCGCGGTCACGACAAGCCGTGACGCGGCTCGGGCCAAACTGGCACGTTTTTGCATGAGCGCATGATTTCCCCCAAGTATTCCGTCAAAACACGATAAATCGTAGCTTTTTCGGCTTCGCGGTCAATCTCGCGCTATGCGCCAGGTTGGCACCTTTTTACATGGCTGCATACTTTTCCTCAAAGCCCCTGCTGGAGCGCAAAGCGCACCTTTTTGGACTTCGCGGCCAAGCGCGCGCCATGCGGCTGAACCCCGAGCCCCACCCTGAAAATAAAGCTGCTAACCGTCTGGTGACCCCAACGTGCAGACAGAGTTACGGTTATTGACGCAGCAGTTGAGTGGCGCTCTATACCTTCGGGAGACCGCGAAGCCTTAACGGCGATCTTGGTCGCGACCCGGACAGCAACCTCCCAAGAGAGATGGCTGGCGTCTGTCAAACTTGGTTCAGTGCTGTGAGGCGGCTGCACCAGCAAGCAGGCGAGGCATCCCGATGTTAATCAGCCACCCGGCCAAAAGCCATCTATTTAGTCAGCGGCTCGTTTATTGGAAATCGATAGGGAGGGGGTTGGGTTCACAAGACTGCTCGTTTAAAAAATTGGTGATCGCTCAGACGGTACTGATTAGCATAAGAAAAAGTGGTGATAAAATACGTTATCACCATAAAGACCACGGATGACCAGAATGCCTATCAGTGACCACGATCAGCACTACACCTGTCCAACCTGTTCCTGGACGCACACCGTCCCCGATAGCATCGATAATAAGTGCCTCGATACGCACACCTGGTTGTGCAACACCTGCCCGCACCCGGTGCACATCATGATCCGTGATGACCACGGACGGCGCTGCCTCGTCCAGCGTGTTCGCGCGCAGCTGCTGGAGAGTGGCGACGAAATCCTCTACGACGCCGGCAACGGGATGACCCCAGCGCACGTTCGCACCTCGGCCAAGGCAACAGCAAAGGGCCACGCTGGCCAGTGGTCGCTGTCGCTCAGCGGCCCACACACGCTCATGGTGCCCCCCTTCCGCTACTTCAACCGGATTCTGCCGGCATGACTGACGGCAACCTGATAAACCTGGGGAACGCTCCTGAAGGAGATTTGCCCGCCTTGCCAGTTCCGGCCGGTGATCGTCGTCTGAGCGCGCTGGAATTCCAGCGGCTGGCCAACATGCCGGCAGCCGCGGAATGGTTTGCCAATATCGACAACCCGCGCACCCGGCGCGCCTATCAAATTGACCTGGCCGACTTCTGCAGTTTCGTTGGCCTCAACGGCGCAGAGGAATTCCGCGCGGTCACCCGCGCGCACGTGCTGGCCTGGCGCGCGCAGTTGGAAACTCGAGGCCTGGCCGGGGCCACGATCCGGCGCAAATTGGCGGCGTTGGCCAGCCTGTTCGATCATCTGCTGGAGCTCAACGCCGTCGCTGGCGGCAACCCGGTGCACGGTGTGAAGCGACCCAGGATCGAAACCAACGAAGGTAAGACGCCGGCTCTCGGTGATCACCAGGCCAAGGCACTGCTCGATGCGCCGGATCCGAACACTCTAAAAGGCCAACGCGATCGGGCCATTCTCGCTGTGCTGCTGTATCACGGACTGCGTCGCGAGGAGGCCGCTCAGTTGATGGTCAGCGATATTAAAGATCGCCGGGGCATCAAGCACCTGCAGATCCATGGCAAGGGGGGAAAGCTGCGGTATCTTCCATTGCACCCTATTGCCGCCGAGCGTATCTACGCATACCTGGAACGCTCGGGGCATTACCAGCAGAAGCCTAATGCACCGCTATTCGTGCCGCTGCGTGGTCGCCAGACCGGCGCAGGCATAACCGCCAACGGCATCTACGCAATGGTCGGAAGCTATGCCAAGGCGGCAGGAATCAATGTCGCTGGGTTGGGGGTGCATGGCCTGCGTGCCACGGCGGCGACCAATGCCCTGGAGCACGAAGCCGATATTGCTAAGGTTCAGGCCTGGCTTGGACATGCCAATATAAGCACGACCCGGATCTATGATCGCCGTCAGCTGCGACCGGAGGACTCACCAACCTTCAAAGTCCGCTACTGAAATCAAACCAGCATCAATCCAAGACAGATTTTCTGAAAATTTCAGGGAATGGTTAGCGAATCTCAGGCCCCTCTTCCCACACCCTACACCCTTCAGCACGGTGAGCACATACAGCACGACAGAGCACTTGAGCACGTAGAGCACCGCAAAAATAAATAAATCTCTTATTTTTCATATATATAGAAGCTTTTCGTGCGTGATATCACGCATCTCATGAGTACTTGCAATCATTTAGTCGTGCGTTTAACTAATCCCTATCGTATATTCAGGTACCTTTGAAAGCAGGGTATTGCGTCAAACTATGGTTTGCTCTTGTCTCGCGATACCTGCAAACTTGGCTCAACAGAAACGGATTAGGGGATAAGGCATGGCCAACGGCAAACAATCAGCGAAGCGCCGCTTGACGATGTCGGAACGCGCTCAACAATTGATGCTGGTGCACTTTCCAACCATTGCCGACGCTTGGAAATGGACACGCAAAACCAACGATGGGTTTTGCACTATCCCCCGTACCCTCCCAATTGCAATGCAGGTTGTCGACGCTCAATCAAAAGGACAGCCCGCCGGACATGTGCTTTTTTGCCTATGGGCCCGATCACCAGATCATCCGGTCATCACTATCGAAAACCCCAGCACTTTTGCGGCTGAAGCGGGCTTTATTGGTGAGCGCGCTGTGGACACATGGCGCCGACGGATGAGGAAACTTCGTGAGCTGCAGTTTATTGCTACCAAGCCAGGGGCTTCAGGTGAGTTTCATTACGTGATGCTCACAAACCCTAACGCTGCAGTTGAATGGATGCGTACTCACAATTTGATTCAGGATGGTCTCTACAGCCGTTTCATTGAGCGACTTCCCGAGATCGGGGCCTATGGAGATCTTGAGGCGATCCGCATTCATTGGGCTGCAGAACACGCTGCGGCTGAAGCAGCAAAACAGGCTTCAAGCAACTCAATACCTGCACCACCGCCACCGCCACCGCTACCACCACTGCAGGCAGTACCAGCAGTACCAGCAGTACCAGCAGCCAAACCTCAGAGGATCAAAAGGACGAAAGCAAAATGAATAGAAGAGTAAAGGGCATCGAGTGCCAATCCACCCACCTCGGCGCCCTCAAAAACAAAGCCCTGGACCAACTGAGGGTCGAGTCTTGACTGGTCAGGGCTGTGGTGGTGCAACGTTTAGCTGACAACCGATACGACCTAGAGGAGGCCGAAAATGCAATTACTGAGGAGAAGAGCCATGGGCATCGAGTGCCAATCCACCCACCTCGGTGCCCTCAAAAACAAAGCCCTGGACCAACTGAGGGTCGAGTCTTGACTGGTCAGGGCTGTGGTGGTGCAACGTTTAGCTGACAACCGATACGACCTAGAGGAGGCCGAAAATGCAGTTACTGAGGAGAAGAGCCACGGGCATCGAGTGCCAATCCACCCACTTCGATGCCCGCAAAAGTAAAGCCCTGGACCAGCTGAGGGTCGAGTCTTGACTGGTCAGGGCTGTGGTGGTGCAACGCTAGGGATGCTAGACATCGGCAAGAAGTCTAGCATCCCTCTATCTAAGCGAAAAGCAGCCGCAGGCAATCAGAGCCCGCTACGTTGCGCGCTTTTTTGGGATACGAAAACTTGATCCCGTCGGCCCGATGAAGGAATACCTGGCTTTTCCATAGGAACGGCCAAGCGAAACGCTTCGTCATTCCCCCTCCTTGAGTCTGAATTTACTTGTTTGGATCGAATTGCTGCCAAGACTCAGGCATGCCTGTGCCGAAGCCACAATTCAGGCAATCCAGCCCGTTCTCATCAACTGATCGATTGAAAGCAAATGTCTTGCCTTTAAGATCAGTCAAAAGCAATTTTTCGCCTTTGCTTTCTGCCTCCCAGGTTTGTTCACTCAGGACTTTTTTCTGAAAAGGATCGACCTTCACTACTGTGGCCTTACTGCCTTGAATATCGATGGCTACCAGTGGTCCTATTACGCCTTGCATGGCTCGATAGCTACCCTCAAACGGATTGCCACAACCACTCAGGCCGACACACAGCCCGATGAGGCAACCAAATTTTTTCCACATCTAACTATCTCCTGAAAAATTGACCTCAGCGGTCATCCTCTACGGTCTCACTGCGTGACAGAAGCCTTTAAAGGCTGATCGCTTGGATTCCTCAGCTGGACAATTAATTGCTCGAGCCCTAGCTCTGTCAGAAAGACCGCCAGCTTGTCGAGACTCTTAAAAGTCCGCTCGCCGCCACGCTGGCGGCGCAGTGACACACACTCAGCCCCCAATTGAATACGCAGCGACCATCCGTCGCGGGTGTGCAAGACCGAGATGTCATGCGCTAGGCCGGCAGCAATGTATCGCCGTAGATCTGCTTCGAAAATTAAGGACATAGACCACGCATCAGAAATGGAGCAGGGGGGCAGCCCGTAGGTCTTCCCCCCTATCACCAGCAGCAGAGTTTATTGGATTTTACCCTTCTACTACCCTGAAGCGCTGCGGACTCGATGATATCAATCAGCTAAAAAATATCAATAAATAAATATTGATATATCAATAAATTGTTTTTGATAGGGCGCGCTGAAATGCTTCAGGAAGGTCCGTCTCGCTTTCACCCACGCGGCTAACCGTTCCTAGCCCACCACAGCTTCCTCTCGAGCAATGGAGACGGCCTTCCAGTCCCAACCATCCTTCAGAAAGGACTGCCTGGCCCCCACCCACAAAGTCGAGAGTGATAGTCAGAAAAGTGGATGAATACTTGAAGGGGTAGGCGTTCAGGATCCCGTGGTGCATCGCATCGTACGAGTACATTTTCCCGTCCCCTGATCTGTCGATCTTGAGCACTTTATAACCGGTACTCAATCCGCCGTCGCTGATGTAGTACCCACTCACCTCTGACGAAATCAGTTCTGGGATTTTTTCCCAAGGGGTCAACCCCAAGCCACAACAAGCGGCCACACAAAGTACCTTCCACCGTTGCTTCAAAGGGTGCTCCTTTTTCATCAATACCAAGTCCAGAGAAATGCGACCACGATCCCCCACAACACCCAGCAGAAACGCTTTCTAAGCGTGCACTGATGGGTACGGTGCGTTGCGTATATTGCTGATATGGTCGCGATGATCAGAAGTGCCAGATAAGCTTTGTGGGCAGTGCTATAGGACGCCTGAGGGAGCAACGCAACAGTCATCGGAAGTAACGCGATCGCGGAGATCACCCACGCAACGACAACCCTGTGATAGGCCATTTTTCAAGCTCTCCCTACGTAAGGCACCGTCGCAACTGGCAGCTCATTGATCAATTGTTGCAGCTGTACCTCATGGATTTCCGCCATTCGGTCATCAAAGCCGTTTCGTCGATTTAGCTCCGCAGTCACCAGATACCAGGTCAAAGCGTCCAGTGATGGCGTCTCAAAAAGCCGAATCTCGATGGGGGTCGTTTCATCCCACTCATAAGCGCCTATTCCGCTCAGTTGGGGCGACAGAAAATACTGATCCCCACGCATGACCCATACCAATCCCGGCCAAGGGGCGAGGCCATCAAACAGATACCTGAGGTCGACTGGGTTGTCCCAGTTTTCGCAGTACGTGGCCGTTAGGTAATAATCGAAGGTAAAGCTCATTTGGGTGCACTCAAGCAGGGGCGAGTCTGCATCGAAGCATGAGGCCTCGCGTGCCAGAACCACGTCCACAACGACGTTGCGTGTGCTTCGCACTACTGATTGTCCGGAGGGTTGAGCTGCGACCGACGTTTTTCGGCACGCTCGCCGCGAGTGGTCCGATTTTTCTGCTGACCTTCTGATCGATCGGCAGAGCTTGGCCGAGAAAGACGTTGACCGGCAGCCTCGCGGCTTTGCCGTGAAGGCGGCGGCGTATCAGCCCTGCTAGGGGAGCCACCTGGTGACGCCCCAGGCGAGCCCAAGGTTTTTTGTGCTTGTTGGATCTTTGTGCGGAGTAGCTCTTGCTTTAGACCGGCGCTCTTGATTGCCGACATCTTAGAAAGTCCGCCGACTACTGAACCCGCGACAGATGCAGCGATACTTCCTAATTGGGTGAAGCTGGCAGCACTGTCTGTTTTTGGTAGCGATTGAACTCTCAAAAGCGCTGCAGCAGCCCATGTTGCGACCAGAATAACGAATCCGGCGCCACCGGCTAAAACTCCGCGCATGCCATTGATCTCCATTGGCGTACCAGAGCTATTAATAGCAGTTGCAGCTTGTATAAAACTAATGCTAGCTAATTGGCTGGAAACTAAATAGAGAATACCTTCAGCAAAAAACAATGATAGATATGTAAATACAAGCAGCCGTATCCAATAGAGCAATATCTCAATACCAAAGACACATGCCAAAAGCGCTACCAGCGGGAATATATGAATAAGAGCGGCTTGTCCCATGGCTGTTAAATAGACAAACCATGGAAGCTTTGCCGCTAGATCTAAAGTTGCAAGTGCACCATTTGCTTCATTGAGTGCCCCAATCGCCTCAGATGCATTTTCGCGAACCTTTGAACCAAAAGACGAGCCATCAGAATCTGAATAAAGAGATCCTAGGCTTCTATTGACAACATCTGACCAAGCTCTAACCCCTGCGACAACAGATGGCTCTGTATCAGGTGCTAGATTAGAAGGTCGAATGCGATCTCCCACTGCCCTATATCCCTCTTCAGCACCTGCTTGCGCAGCCTGATAAGCCTCATAGCAGTTTTCCGGAACGAAATATCTGTTATTTACACCTGATGGCTCTGCTAACAACGCCGGATCAGAAAGCGAACCATCGACAACTTCCCAAGGGTTCAGGTAGCCTGCGGGCTCATCAACGCCGCCTGATAATCTAGACTTCCATCCTGACTCATTAGGTAGCAAGTATCTTTTTCCAGTTGGCCACTTATCACTGCTTAAATTTTCTAGCGCAGCTTTTCCTGCGGACCTCCGTTCACCTGCCTTATAAGTATCAATTAAGGTTAGAGCTTGTCGGATTGTTGGAAACCACGAAAAAGTCAGGCCTGACACCTTGTCGGCAGTGGCACTACTGAGTATAGAAACTTGAGAATCCGGTACCCCGAGCGCACCACCACCTCGAAGCCCTATAGCTTGCCAAGTTGTTTCTGGAACGCTACTGTCATCGTTAGGGCTTGGCTCGCAATATACTTTGTAATCCTTCATGAGCTTAGCCAAATCACTCCCCATGAAAGGGCTAATTTCCCGCTCGGTGAGATCGGCAATCAAAAGCGCTGATTGTTCGTTATCTTTAGTTCGATACACCTGTACGAGCTTTTCATATGTAGGGAGAATTATTTTAAGTGTAAATGACTGTCCTTTTGTCATTTCCATGCTGGCACGGCCAGGGAAGGTCACGGTTTCAGGCTGCAAAGCGATAAATACAAACAGCGATGTGATAAAAACCCCGAAAGGCATACTGGTGGGTCTGCCTCGCACCAGATTCCAGATAATCCAAGATAATGAAATGTAAGGCACAGCTCGAGCGAGCTGACGAACTATTTCAGCAAGCTCAGCATTTTTTGCTCCCATCGATACTAACGATGAAATCATTGCGTCAAGACCGCTTTGAAATAACCACCCAAAATCACCAAACTCGCCCATGCGTCAGGCCTCGATACTTGAGAAAATCTTTTTAGGTACGGTAATAAAAATCGCTACGGTTCCAATCAAGAAAACTAGTGCTGCCCATATGGTGCCAGCGGCTGTATACACATAATTTTCCAGCACCGTGAATCCCACAACCAAAATTACTAGTGTCACCAGCCTGGATGGACTCATTTCAGTATTAAGCACCTTCACGATAACTCCTCACCTGTCCTTAAGGAGTTTCACTCTGAAGTAAAATTCGAAAACCTCAAAGTCAAAACAGGCCATCAAAATTCAGTCCCACTGCTAGTCAGCGATCAGTCAACAATGGTTCATGGAATGCGGTGTCATCAAAATCTCAGTTCGTTCAGCTTAGGCTGAACGTGCAGCGCTTTACGCGCTGCTGCGTGCGAAGCACGCGGCTCTGTCAGGGTGCTTCGCTACGCTCAACACCATGAACAGAGCCGCGTCCCGCGATCAAAAGCAAAATCGATGTGACATTCAGTATTTGCTATTGACCTTAACTAGCGTCGATAGCAAGATCAAATTGCACCCGAACTAGCTATGCGAGTTCTCCTCACAGGATGTCACGCTATTTCGTGCGTTCTTTCTAGACTGCTAATTCAGTCTGCGTGAGTGGTGCGGGGTTATGCGGCAGCTATTGCTGCCCGTTACCTCGCTTCCCAAGCATCAGTTTGCTAATTCAATCTGCACGCTTGGTCATCCTGAGTTGATTAGCCATCACCTCAAGGCGTTGTATTAGGCTTGATGCGAGGTTTTGCTTCGGCCGTGCATCAGATTCATCACTGTCTAACTCTGACAATAAATTGAGTTGTATCAGGCGCGAAAACCTGGCAAGGGGTCAACCCTTCGACTCTGTCGATTAGACAGCGAAGCAAACAGTGAGAGTGCGAAAGCGCATCGTTGCGGTACTTCGGTATCTGCATCTGATAAGTCCGACACTGCAAAAAAAGGGGCTAGGCATCCGCTGGATGTCGGAACCACATACTTGAATTTCAAGCGCCCCATTTGGGTTGCAGCTGAAATTTAAGTCTTTAAAGTGGTTGCTGTAACTTACAGTGAGATCTAAAGATTTATGAATAGTAAGCTCAACGGGCATCACGAAGAAATTTTATCTCTGCGGGTACAGCGCTATACGTTGGTGATGATTCAACGTTGGCTGCTTGAGCAGCGTAGGGTAAAGGTCTGTCTTTCAGCAATTTCCAGATCAATCCATAGATCACTAAGTACTCAGAGGCAGCAGTCACTTTTCATTTCAGACTCCGAGTTCAAACGCTACCGAAACGACGTAGACGCGAGCTTACAGCGACGAACCTATCGTCGACACTTGAGTAAATATATTGGTCTAATCGAGAATTATCGATATGTCAGGGGCTTTGGTGCTGAGCAAATTCTTATAGAGCTGCGGGCCCAAGGAGTGGATACGTCTTTGAGCTCTATCGTCAGAATGTTGCAGGTGATTAGTGAGCAAAAAAATCAAAAGTCCTCGCTCTAGAGAAAAGAGAACATTTGCCAAGCCCTCCACTCAAGCAAAGATCCTTAGTAAGGCAATGTACAACTCCGGGCTTGTCTCGGGGCTTGGCACTTCGCACAGTTACGAGGCTAGCCTTAAATTGGCCGCACAATGGCTTCGTGGGGCAGGACGAGGAGCATTACACGAGCTTACTCCGAAGGCAGCTAAAGCTTACCTGTATGAGCGCTCCAGAGAAGTAGGTCAAAAAACTTTAGACAGGGACCGGCAGGCTCTTCAGGCTGTATTACGCCAACTTGGAAGGCTAAGTGATAAACAGCGTTTGAGTGTAATTCAGGCAGAGAAGCCACAGAACCTAAGTAGCCGAAATTATACTGCAGAACAAGTGCAAAGAATTCTTTCTCATCAGACCGCGCGTAATGCGCTTAGCACCGAGTTAGCCGCTACAGCCGGCCTGAGAGCTCACGAACTACTGACACTACTCCCAGCATCCGAAAGGGCAATGGATGATCGTCCTGCGGACCCAGGAAAGTTCCGAGAAGGTGTTAGATATACTGTGGTAGGAAAAGGAGGGCTCGTCCGCGAAGTAAGCTTGCCAAGAAACTTGGCTGCACAACTCGAAGCTCGCCGGCTAGACGCGCCTGTCATTGTCATAGATCGTCGAATTCATTATAAAAGCTTCTACGATATAGCCGGTGGGCAATCGTGGTCTCAATCTTTCTCGCGCGCGAGCAACTCGGCATTGGGCTTTAGCAACGGAGCGCATGGTTTGAGACATTCATACGCTCAGGACAGAAACCGCGAGGTGCAAGCTTCACTAGGTGAGCTACAGCGCGCAAAGGCTATTGTCTCCCAAGAGTTAGGGCATTTTCGTCCAGAGATCACCGACACTTATCTGCGCTGAGCTTAATGTCATCGCTTTGCCCTAAATTTGCATACCAATACCGCTTCGCGAGCAGAATCAAAAGCCTCTGATTAGAAAAAAACAGCAGTGCGATAGGGCATTTCGTTGCCGACTGTCGTTTGTGGTGACTATTGAGCTCACAAAGCCGGGCCTCGTATTACGAGGGGCCGGCGTGTAGGAATCTCATAGAGATCTCCTAGTATGCAAAATATTCGTAGGCCTAGAACCCTTGTACTTAAGGGCCCTGCGGCAAGGTGGTTAATTTTTTTCGTTGGTGAAAGCACGATAGTCTGTTGGTAAAAGCACGATAGTTTGTTGGTGAAAACACGATAGTCAGATGGTGAAAACGTCTCAGTCGGATCGGATTCGGGGTCGATGAATTCGGAACTGGGATCGTAAACCCTCGCCGCGAAATTTGAGGTGCCAGCCGATTTGGCCAATTTCACCTAATGCTTCGCGAATTTTTGCTCGACGCGTTCTCTGTGTTGACGATATGAGGCTAACCGGGCCCCAGACTCTTTGCGACACAGTATCTAACCCCGTCCAGTAGCATTCTCTGTCTTCACGAACAGTGGCCGACAGCCACGCATGCAGAAGCTTCGCGGGATCGCCGTCTAGCTTCCTGCGCTCCCTTAAACATATCTTCACATACTGTCCATCAAATAACGCCTGGACGAATCGAGAATTAAGCGCAATGAGGACGTCTCCGTTCGGTGCAGTTACGACGCTGAGTAAGCGCATGGACCAATCAAAACCATCTCTTCTAGCCCGACAGCCGACTTGAGAAAGCCTATAAAGGGAGTCCTTCAGGCGAAGGTAATCGTCTTTGCTAGTGTTTAGGTTTGCGGCCATTAACAGTTTGTAGCACGTCGTTGTGAGCGTTGTAGCTCTACCCCCTAATGCATCATGCAGGGGGTGGAGCTCTGACCAAAGCTGCCGAGCTATCGGAGAGTCATCTTCTGCGCTTAATAGATCGTTGCCAAATCCCGCCAAGCCTACGATGGCCAGAAGGATTGATTGATCTCGGACATCCAGCCACTCATAGCAGGTGAACAAGAAATGTGTGTTGTCGTGCTTGTGTTCGACTGTAAGCCCGACTGGTCGTTTTTGTTTCGATGGGAAAGCCCGGAATAGTGATGCTGCAGCTAAGGCCGGGTCTAGAAGTGTGTATATGGCGTCCTTGCCACGAGACTCAGAGCGCATTCACTGCCTCCCGTCCTTTCCGTGCCCCTGTAACGGTCGTGCGTCGCTTCGATTCTCTGATCTGGGCCGGTATTAGCACGCCGCCGTCCGAACGTTTATACCACTGCTGCTCAAGTACGGCAGACCCATAATTAAGCTTGTTTTCGCCTAGGCGAACATACTGGCTCTGCAGTCCAGTCAGGGGGGGTGAGAGGTGGGAGTCTTCGGTCAGGCGCTTGGCTTCGTCCTCCGTCATTTGCGTTAGATATCCACACCATCGACCATTATCAATCAATGCTGAAGCTCCGCGAGATGAGTACTGATCGAGTTGACCATCCCGTCTGCTGGCTTTACTCACATGATGAATGAAGAGTACTGCTGCGCCGCTTTTTATGGCTAGTTCTTCCAGTCGCGAGATCAAAAGAGACATGTCACTGTTGCTGTTCTCATCTAGGCAATGAATGCGACTTACGGTGTCGAGGACGATTAATCGGGGGGCCTCTTGGAGCTTCAAGACCGCTTCCAGGCCTTCATTGGTCATGACATCCAGCCGTTTGCCCATCATCGGTTCGATCGTCAGATTCCCTGCTATGGAATCTAAGGCCTCAGCGGCATCTTCCGAGTGTTTCGATTGCTTCCGTATGCATTGACCGATGGCGTAGATCCGGTGAGCGAGTACCTGCTCCATATCTTCCAGGGCGAGATATACCACTGGACCATTCGGGGGAGGATCGATTCCAAGAAGGTTTCCTTGGGGTACATGACAGGCCACCGCGATTGCTGCCTGCAGAGCCCAGAAGCTTTTGCCTGTTCCACCTGGTGCCACGAGGGCGCCGACGGTCCCAGCTACGAAGCTGCCGAACACATAGTCCAATGCCGGAGGTTGGGTGAGGAACGCTGACCTAATGTCGATCGGCATCACTCACCTCCAGCCAGCAAATTTGCAACATCAGCCGCTCGGAAGTAGATCAGGCGGCCAAGCCGAAGCTTCATGGCATGTAGAGAGGCAGCGAACTCGCTCTCGGCCGGATGCGCAATGGTGTAGTCCAGCCCCTTTTCACTTCTGTGTAGCAGCTCTGCCAGCTGCTTCTTTGTTAACAAGGGGCCGTATCGGTCAATGAGCTGTTGCTCAAAACGGGCGTTACTAGCAGTCATCTGGGTATCCACGCTTTAGGTTGATGACTAAATAGTGGAAAGGGACTGCCCTATTTTCTGGCTTTGAAAGCTGCCTGGGGGAATTAATCGCAGAAAGTTGGGAAATGGGGGGGGGCGCTCAAAAAAACATCGCGCTGTGGTTAGAGATTTCCATATCAGTGCAGGGGAGGAAAGGGTAGAAAAGTTTTCGCATGCAGAATCTTTTCTACCCTATTTAAATCTAGTCTTTGCCGATGCTATCCAGCCGCTCGACCAGATCCTCCGCGCGTAAGTGAGTGTAGCGCTTAAGCATTTGCATGGATTTGTGGCCGCTGATTGCTGAAACTTCTTGGTCGGATAGGCCAGATTCGACAAGTCGGCTGACGGCCTCGTGCCTCAAATCATGAAAGCGAAAATCCGTCATCCCGAGCGGCTTCCTCAGCGTTGCCCAGACTTTGTTGAACGCATAAGGCCTACGCTTACCATCTCTGCCAGGTTCACCGAAGAAGATAAGTTGGCAGTCCTTCGGCCTGAGAGGATTGTCTACCGCCGCATGCATTGCATCTGTCGCACGCTTATTGAGTGGCACGGTTCGATGGGTATTATTTTTGGTATCCGGAAGGTGGACGACCCGTTTTTTGAGATCCACTTGGGAGAGCGTAAGCGTGGCAATCTCAGATGAGCGCATGGTCGTTTCCACGGCGATTCGCGCCATCCATCCGAGCATAGGGTTGCTATGCGCATCAGCAGCACCTAGAAGCCGGTCCCCTTCGTCCCCTACAAAACGCCGCTCTCGACCCTTTCCAGGCTTGGGCTTCCGAATGCTCGCAACTGGATTGAATGTGAGGCCGAGCCCCCATTCTTTGATTGCCGTTGAGTAAAGATGTCCCAAGAGCGCCAACTCAAGCCGAACGGTGTTGTTGCTGGTCAATGTGCGCTTGCGGGCTGCGGGCTGAGACAGTCGCTTGTCACGGTAGGCTGCGATGATTTCGCTGGAGAGGGCTGCAAGGGAGTATTTGCCCAGCTCGGTAGTGAGCTTTTTTGCCTTGCTTGCTTCGCCATTCTGAGTAGAAGGCTTTTTGGTAGGAGTGACCTCAGACAGATAACGCTTCAGCGCCGCTTCTAGGGTCATCCGCTCTGATCCGCTGCGCTGGATGTAGACACCTCTGACCATCTCGTCTTCGGTTCGACGTGACCAATCCTCTGCATCGCGTTTGGTGCGAAACGTTTTGGACGCTGTCGGCCATCCGACTTTTCGGATGACCGCTTTCCAGGTTCCTGATGGGGTTTTTACGAGAGTTGCCATGCTGTTCTCCGAAGACATCGGCACGGACTGTACCGAAACTGTACCTCGGAGGCATTCCAAAACACCCTCTCGAAACTGCAGCATTGCTGCAGCCCTTGGTTTATATGGTGGGCCCACACGGACTTGAACCGTGGACCAAAGGATTATGAGTCCTCTGCTCTGACCAACTGAGCTATAGGCCCTTAACTGGTCGCGGATTATAGCGATGGTTTCTCTGCTGTGCTATCCGAAAAATCTTCAATGCTCATGCGAAGGAAGGTCGCGGCAAAAAGCTCCGGCGGCAGGGGCAGGCTGACGATGTAGCCTTGCATCTGTTCACAGCCTTCTGCAGCGAGGAACGCTTGTTGTGCTGGGTTTTCCACGCCCTCGGCGATGATGGTGAATTGCATGCTGTGGCCCAGGGCGATGATGGCGCGCACGATAGCAGCGTCGTGGGGGTCATCGGGCAGGCCGCGGACGAAGGATTGGTCGATCTTGAGAAAGTCCAGCGGCAGGCGTTTGAGGTAGCTGAGGGAAGAATAGCCGGTGCCGAAGTCGTCAATCGCCAGTTGTACCCCCAGGTGCTTGAGTTGGTGCAAGACTTCCAGCGCTTCTTCGGCCTGGCTCATGATGAAGTTTTCGGTGATCTCCAATTGCAGCCGGTCAGGTTTCAAGTGGTAGTCGCGCAGCAGTTGTTCGATACGTGACAGCAGGTTCGGGTGGCGCAGTTGTGCGCCGGCGAGGTTGACCGAGAGCGTGCCGAAGTCATCGAAGGTGCCTTGCCAGGCGTGCATTTGCCGGCAAGCCTGCTCCAGAACCCAGTCGCCGATTTGCAGGATCATGCCGTTCTCTTCGGCCAGGGCGATGAAATGTTCGGGCGGCACATCGCCAAAGGTCGGGTGACGCCAGCGGATCAAGGCTTCGGCGCCGATCAGTTCCTGGGTGATCAGGCTCAATTTTGGTTGGTAATACAGGCTCAGTTCATCGCGCTCGATGGCGCGACGCAGTTCGTGTTCCAGTGCTACACGTTCGTTGGCTTGGGCGGTGAGGTCGCGGGTATAGCTTTCGACCCGGTTGCGCCCTTTGGCCTTGGAGCGGTACATCGCGGCATCGGCGTTCTTGACCAGGGTCGCGACGTCGGTGCCGTCCTGGGGGTACAGGCTGGTGCCGATGCTGGCGCTGATAAAGAACTCATGTTCTCCGGCCTGGAATGGTGGGGTGAAACAGGCCAGTAGCTTGTTGGCCAGGTTGTCGGCGTCGCTGGCGTGTTGCAGGCCGGGAAGCAGGATGATGAATTCGTCGCCACCCAGGCGGGCCACGGTGTCGATGTCGCGCAGTTGGTCCTTGAGGCGCACGGCGATATCTTTAAGCAGCAGGTCGCCAATCGGGTGGCCGAGGCTGTCGTTGATGTGTTTGAAGCGGTCCAGGTCAAGAAACAGGACGGCGCCCTGTTTGCCGGTTTCCTGATGACCGTTGAGCGCGGCCTGCAGCCGGCTCTCGAACAGGGTGCGGTTGGGCAGGCCGGTCAACGGGTCGTGGTGCGCCTGGTAATCGAGGCGGGCCTGGGCCAGCTTGAGGCTGGAGATGTCGGCAAATACGGCGACGAAGTGGGTGATCGATTGCTCACGGTTGCGTACCGCGCTGATGGTCAGCCAACTGGGGTAAAGCTCGCCGTTCTTGCGGCGGTTGGAGATCTCGCCCTGCCAGTGTCCTTGGGCGGTCAGTTGATGCCACATTGCCGCGTAGAACGCGCTGTCGTGCAAGCCCGAGGCCAGCAGGCGGGGCGTATGGCCGAGGGCTTCGGCCTCGCTGTAGCCAGTAATTTCGCTGAACGCGCGGTTCACGGCACTGATATTTTGCCGGGTGTCAGTGATTAATACGCCTTCGGCGGTGCTCTCGAATACGGTAGCGGCTTGTTGCAGTTTTTCCTGCATCAGCTGGCGCTCGGTGATGTCCCGGGCGATGGTGAGCATGCAGTCGTCGTCGCCAATCGGTAATGGGCGGCTGGAGAGTTCGCAAAGCCGGATTTGCCCGTCGCTGCGGCGGATGTGGCAGATGAAGTCGCGGACAAAACCGTCGCGCTGCATCAGCTCCAGCATGTGTTTGCGTTCGTTGAGGTCGACCCAGATCCCCAGGTCCAAGGTTGATTGATCAAGGGATGTTGCGCTGGTGAAACCGGTGATACGGCTGAAGCCATCGTTCACTTCAAGCAACAGACCGTCGCGCTGACGACTCAGCAGTAGGCCGTCCGGTGAGGCATGGAAGGCCTTGGCGAATTTCTCTTCCGACGTTTGCAGTTGCTGCTGGGTTTCCTTGAGTTGGGAGATATCACGGACCACCACCACGATGGCTTCGATGGTGTCGAGTTGGAACGGCTCGGCCGAAATCAGGCCGGTAAAGGCTTGGCCGTTGCTACGAAGGAAAGGCATCTCCAGGTTACGAATGCTGGATGTCTGGACCCGTTGCAATAAGTCCGGACCGATTCCGTCGATCCCCCAAATATTGAGCTCAGTGCCGGTTTTGCCGACGACCTCTTCGGCGCGCAGGCCAACCTGGTCCTCGAACGCCTTGTTGACTTCCAGCAGGCAGCCATCGGACAAACGTGCGATCACCAAAATGTCCGGGCACTGCTGGAATACCGAAGCAAACTTTTGTTCGGACAGTTGCAGCGCCTCTTCAGTGCGCTTGGCCTCGCTGATGTCGATCATCAGGCCGCGCAGCACGGGTTCATGGCCGTGTTCGATCAGGCTGACGATGTCTCTTACCCACAGGCAACGGCCATCGGCGGTGATCACGCGGTAGTCAACGCTGTGATCACGGTTGGCGCGGGTCTCGCGGTAGCAATAGGCTTCGGTGCGCGTGAGGTCGGCGGGGTGGATGATGTTGCGCCAGAACCCTGGAATCAGCCAATGGGCGCGAGGATAGCCCAGCAGTTCCTCTGCGTGGGGGGAGACGTAGCTGTAGGTGAAATCGTTGACGTTGGCTTCCCAGGCGATGGCGGACAGGCTCTCCACCAGCCCGCGATAGTGGTACTCGCTGCTGCGCAGTTCCTGTTCCAGGGCAACCCTGCGGGAAATTTCCGAGCTGAGGCGACGATTGATCCGAATCACGATGGCCAATACCGTGCTCAGCAGCAGCACCGTCGGCAGGCCGTAGGTCAGCAAGTCGGTCCAGAAGGCGCGATGGTCGGTGATGCTGCCTACCCAGTGTTGCTGTATAGCGTCGGTCTCGGCCGGGCTGAGGTCGGCGAGGACTTTGTCCAGAATGCCCACCAGCATTTTGTTATCTCGCGGCACGCCCATCGCCAGTTGGTAGCGATAGGGTGTTTCGCCGCTTACATACAAGCCATCGAGCTTGAGCTGACGCAGGCTCCAGACGCTGGACGCCAGGTCACCCACCACAGCATCCACTTCATCGGTGGCCAGTGCTTGCAGTGCCGAGCTGACATTCGGCATTGCGACCAGGTTGAGGTCCGGGTGATGGGTGCGCAATAGCTCATGGGGGGCGTAATTCTCCACGACGGCGATTTTCAGCCCATAGAGATCCTTGAGGTTGTGTGGCTGTGCACCGCCTTCGTGAGCGAGGATGACGATGGGGAAATCCAGGTAGGGCCGTGTGAACGCGATGTAGCTTTGGCGCTCGGGGGTGGACATCACGCCGGGCAGTAAATCCAGCTGATTGTTCTTGGCCTGCTCAAGCACGGCGCTCCAGCTCATCGGTTCGATCAGTTTGATTCGCACGCCCAGGCGGTCCTGGATCAGGCGCACATAGTCAGCAGCCAGGCCTTGATAGCGGCCGGCTTCATCGCGAAATTCAAAGGGTGGCCACGACGCATCCACCCCCAGCCGCAGCTCCTGATGGTCCGCCAGCCAGCCACGCTCATCATCGGTAAGAGTCAACGCGCCAGCCGTTGCGGTCCAGGTCAGCAGCGACAGCAGTAACACAGTCGGCAATCTGGGCATAACGGTCTCGTTATGGCACGGGGAATGGTTCGAGTGTAGACGGGCATTGCGGGGGAGGAGGGGGTGCGCAGGCTTTTATCGATAGAAAACAAAACCCCCGGCCTAGGCCGGGGGTTCTGGTATCACTCGTCGAGGAAGGAGCGTAGGTGCTCGCTTCGCGTCGGGTGGCGCAACTTGCGCAGCGCCTTGGCTTCGATCTGACGGATCCGCTCGCGGGTCACGTCAAATTGCTTACCGACTTCCTCAAGGGTGTGGTCGGTATTCATGTCGATGCCGAAACGCATGCGCAGTACCTTGGCTTCACGGGCAGTGAGGCCGGACAGTACGTCACGAGTCGCTTCTTTGAGGCTCTCAACGGTGGCGACATCGATTGGCGACTGCATGGTCGAGTCTTCGATGAAGTCACCCAGGTGGGAGTCTTCGTCATCACCAATCGGGGTTTCCATGGAGATCGGCTCTTTAGCGATCTTCAATACCTTGCGGATTTTATCCTCAGGCATTTCCATGCGTTCGCCCAGCTCTTCCGGGGTCGGTTCGCGACCCATTTCCTGCAACATCTGCCGGGAAATACGGTTGAGCTTGTTGATCGTCTCGATCATGTGCACCGGAATACGGATGGTGCGGGCCTGGTCGGCGATCGAGCGAGTGATCGCCTGACGGATCCACCAGGTGGCATAAGTCGAGAACTTGTAGCCGCGACGGTATTCGAACTTGTCCACAGCCTTCATCAAGCCGATGTTGCCTTCCTGGATCAGATCGAGGAATTGCAGGCCACGGTTGGTGTACTTCTTGGCGATGGAGATCACCAGACGCAAGTTCGCTTCAACCATTTCTTTCTTCGCGCGGCGGGCCTTGGCCTCGCCGATCGACATGCGACGGTTGATGTCCTTGATCTCGGCAATCGTCAGACCGGTTTCGGTCTCGAGTGCTTGCAGCTTCTGCTGGCAACGGATGATATCCGGCTGCAGGCGGCCAATGGCTTCGGCGTACTTCGCCTTGCCTTTGGCCAGGGCGTCGGTCCAGCTTTCGTCAACTTCGTTGCCCGGGAACTGGCGCAGGAAGTCGGTACGCGGCATGCGCGCATCACGGACACACAGCTGCATGATCGCACGCTCTTGTGCACGCAAACGCTCAAGGGCGCTACGAACGCGTTCAACCAGGCCTTCGAATTGCTTCGGAACCAGCTTGATCGGCATGAACAGCTCAGCCAGAGCCAGCAGCTCGGCGATTGCCTGCTTGTTGGCGCGACCGTGCTTCTTCAAAGCCTTGCGGGTGATTTCCATTTGATCGGAAACCGCACCGAAACGCTGGGCAGCGATGATCGGGTCTGGACCGCTTTCGACTTCTTCTTCGTCGTCACTGCTGGCTTCGGCATCGTCGTCGTCGGTATCGTCGTCCGCTTTCGCGGCCTTGGCATCGACAGGCGGCGGGACTTCGGCTGCAGGCGGTGCAATGCCGTCGTCCGGGTCGATATAACCGCTCAGGACGTCGGAAAGGCGGCCACCTTCGGTGGTGACGCGATTGTACTCGGAGAGGATGTGGTCAACCGTGCCAGGGAAGTGCGCGATCGCGCCCATCACTTCACGGATGCCCTCTTCGATACGCTTGGCGATTTCGATTTCGCCTTCGCGTGTCAGCAGCTCGACGGTACCCATTTCACGCATGTACATGCGCACAGGGTCAGTGGTACGACCGATATCGGTCTCCACGGCAGCCAGCGCGGCAGCAGCTTCTTCAGCGGCAGCCTCGTCGGTATCGGCGTCCGCCAGCATAAGGGAATCCTTATCTGGCGCAGCTTCGAATACGTTGATCCCCATGTCGTTAATCATGCGGATGATGTCTTCCACCTGCTCTGGATCTGAAATATCCTCAGGCAGGTGGTCGTTGACCTCCGCGTAAGTCAGGTAACCCTGCTCACGACCGAGAACGATCAACTCTTTGATACGAGACTGCTGTTGCGCTTTTCCGGACATAACACCCTATCCACTGAAGGTCTTGGCGGGCAAAAAACAAGCCGAGGATTATACCCGAGCTATGACCTCACACGCCAGCTGAGGTCGGGTTTGATGCGGAAACATTCTGTTTTAAGAGGTCGCGCATCTGTTTTGCTATCTGAATTTGCTCTTCAGCCGACAATCCCGGCTGCCTTGCTCTCTTGATAAGTTCATCGAGGGTCTGCGTGTGCTGACCCGCGGATAACCTAGTAATGGTGTCTAAAAACTGTTGTTCAAGGTTATCGCCGTCAATTAGCCACTCCTTTTCCGCAAGTGCTTTCAACAGTCGGCCTTGTTCGGTTCCGTGCCAGCGAGCCATTAGCTGGATAGAGTTTAGCCTAGGATTTTTTTGCACGGCCTCGATCAGGGCAATCAGCACCTGGGCGTAGGTGTTGCTTTCGTTAGCGAAGTGATCGGCGCTTTCGACTTTGCTGGCCAGCTGCGGATGGTGGATCAACGTACGCAATGCAATAAGCGTTGGTGCTTCCACGGCCACGGGTGTGCGTGGGGCATAGGCTTCATCGCGGTCGCCGCGCTTGCCGTTCTTGCTCCAGGGTTTCTTGTCCCATTTTTTGCCGCCGGCGCCGGGCTTTTTCGGGGTCCATTCCTGCTGGGGCGCGTAGGCCTCCTGCGGTTGATGGAAGTCCGAATAGTCCGGCATGGCGTCGTAATCCATGCCTGGGTCGTAGGCTGGTGGCGGCGTATCCTGCGGCGCACTGTGCACCAATTGACTCACCGCCTCGCCGCTTAGACCGGTGATCTCAAGCAAGCGCTGGCGCATCAGGGTGCGCAGGTTGGCGCCCGGTACCTTGTCGATCAGCGGCGCCGCGAGGGTGGCCATGTGGGCCTTGCCTTCGAGGGAGCGCGGGTCGGCTTCTTCAGTCAGTTGCTGGAAAAAATAGTCCGCCAGCGGCTGTGCGTGCTGGTTGATGCGTGCGCGAAAGGCGTCGGTGCCTTCGGAGCGTACCAGTGTGTCTGGGTCCTCGCCTTCGGGCAGGAACAGAAAGCGCGCGCGACGCCCATCCTGCAAGCTCGACAGCGTGGCTTCGAGCGCGCGCCAGGCAGCGTTGCGGCCGGCCTGGTCGCCATCGAAACAGAACAGCACGCTGGGCACGACGCGAAACAGGCGCTTCAAATGTTCTTCGCTGGTGGCAGTGCCCAGCGTGGCCACGGCGTTGCGCAAACCTTGTTGGGCGAGCGCGATCACGTCCATATAGCCTTCAACCACGATGATTTCATCGAGGTTGCGGTTGTTCTTGCGCGCTTCAAACAGGCCGTAGAGTTCCTGGCCTTTATGGAACACCGGGGTTTCCGGGGAGTTCAGGTACTTGGGCTTATCGTCCCCCAGTACGCGACCACCAAAGGCGATGATGCGGCCACGGCTGTCGCGGATCGGGAACATCACCCGGTCGCGGAAACGGTCGTAGCGCTTGCCGGTCTCGGCGTTTTCCACCAGCAGGCCGGCGTCGATCATGGCTTTTTGCTGCAGGGTGTCGCTGCTCAGGTGTTTGTACAGATTGTCCCAGCCCGGCGGTGCAAAGCCGAGGCCGAAATCACGGGCGATTTCGCCGGTGAGGCCGCGACCTTTGAGGTAGTCGACTGCGGCTTTGCGTTGCGGGTGGCTTTTGAGGGCCTGACGGTAAAAGTCGGCCGCGGCCGTCAGTAGCGGGTACAGCGGCGAATCGGTGGGCTGGCGCGGTTTGTGCGGGCGGCCACTTTCCTCGCGAGGGATTTCCATGCCGGCGGCTTTCGCCAGGTCCTCGACCGCCTGGGGGAAGTCCAGGTTGTCGTGGTCCATCAGGAAGCCAAGGGCATTGCCGCCTGCGCCGCAACCGAAGCAGTAATAGAACTGCTTGTCGGGGCTGACGCTGAACGACGGGGTTTTTTCCTTGTGGAATGGGCAGCAGGCGGTGTAGTTCTTGCCAGCTTTCTTCAGTTGCACGCGTGAGCTGACAACATCGACGATGTCGGTGCGGTTCAGAAGGTCGTCAATAAAGCTCTGGGGAATCAGCCCGGCCATGGCGTTCTCGTCATCACTGCGTGTAAATGAGGGCCCGTGAAGTGTTCAAGCGCAGCTGTTGTGCGGCTCGACCTTCAATTGTCTGCTTGGGTTGCATGGAAGTGTATCTGCCGAACATTCACTGACGTTAGTTTCTGATCAGTCTTTGGCGTGGAAATGTTGCCCTGGCATCCGGTCTAGGCCAATGGCAGGCCTGGGAAGCACATTGCGGGCGCAGCCGACCTGTTGATCGTCTGTTTGTAGAATAAGTGTGCTCGTCAGTAGCCTTGTTAGGCTCGTCAGAAGAGACGTGCACCGCTGGCAGAAGAGCCAGTCCTGACGTGTGAAGCAATGTATCGGTCGCATGTGCGGCGTCAACAGTGAAACATCAAGCGATATCCGCAAATGCCAACAGCCCGGCTGAGGGCCGGGCTTGGCAGAAGCTTGCTACGAACGTCTGTGTATTAGTACAGACGAACGGCGCGGCGCTGTTCGCGCTGAACTTTCTTGGCGTGACGCTTAACAGCGGCTGCTGCTTTGCGCTTACGCTCAGAAGTTGGCTTCTCGTAAAATTCGCGGCTACGAACTTCAGCCAGTACACCGGCTTTTTCGCAGGAGCGCTTGAAACGACGCAGAGCTACGTCGAAGGGTTCGTTCTCTTTAACTTTGACGGCTGGCATCCAGAGCTACCTTCTTTCATTACCGGGATCAACGTTCTCGTCGCAAACAATTCGCGGCTGAGGTCGTCGGTTTTTAAGGGTTGCGGATGTTAACCCCTCATTGCCCGGAATGCAAAGCCTCTGATCGAAAACCGCTAGTCGGGAGGTGGAGTGGCGACTATTATGCGCGCCTTCGAATTTAGCCTCTACAAGGCGCAAACCCATGCTAGTACTGGGACTTGAAACCTCCTGCGACGAAACCGGTGTCGCACTTTACGACAGTGAACGCGGGCTCTTGGCCGATGCACTGTTCAGTCAGATCGACCTGCACCGCGCCTATGGCGGCGTGGTGCCGGAGCTGGCCAGCCGCGATCACGTCAAGCGCATGCTGCCCCTGATTCGTCAGGTGCTGGATGAGGCCGGCTGCGTGCCGACCGAGATCGACGCCATTGCCTACACCGCGGGCCCCGGATTGGTCGGAGCCCTTCTGGTTGGGGCCTCTTGCGCCCAGGCGCTGGCATTTGCCTGGGGCATTCCGGCCCTCGGTGTGCACCATATGGAAGGCCATTTATTGGCGCCCATGCTGGAAAAAACACCGCCGCAGTTCCCGTTCGTCGCTTTGTTGGTTTCAGGCGGCCATACGCAGCTGGTTCAGGTGGATGGCATCGGCCAATACACGCTGCTGGGTGAGTCCCTGGACGACGCTGCCGGCGAGGCGTTCGACAAGACCGCGAAGATGATGGGCCTCAATTATCCCGGTGGCCCGGAAATCGCCCGTCTCGCCGAAAAGGGCGTTGCCGGTCGCTACACCTTCCCGCGTCCGATGTGCGACCGCCCAGGCCTGATGTTCAGCTTCAGCGGTTTGAAAACCTCCGCGTTGAATACCTGGCAGCACAGCGTCAGCGCCGGGGACGACAGTGAGCAAGCCCGTTGCGACATCGCGCTGGCGTTCCAGCAGGCCGTGGTGGAGACTTTGACCATCAAGTGCAAGCGTGCCCTGAAACAGGCGGGTATGAAGCGTCTGGTGATCGCTGGCGGCGTCAGCGCCAATAAGGCTTTGCGGGCGTCATTGGAAAAAATGCTCGGTGACATGAAGGGCGATGTGTTCTACGCACGTCCCGAGTTCTGCACTGACAATGGCGCGATGATCGCCTACGCCGGTTGCCAGCGTTTGCAGGCGGGGCAGCATGAAAGCCTGGCGATCAGCGTGCAGGCGCGCTGGCCGATGGAGCAGTTGTCGCCGTTGTAAGCGTGCAAGGTGAGCGGTGCTCATCGAGCGTATTTAAAAATGCCGTTCGCGCCCGGCAAACAGGTCGCGTAAATTGCCCCGGTGGCGCCACACGATCAGCAGTGTCAGCACGCTCATCGGCAGCAGCGCCGCCGGTTCCTGCCAGGCCAGCAAGGGCAGGGTCAGCGGGGTGGCGATCAGCGCGGCGAGCGAGCTGGTGCGGGTCAGGTAGAACGTCAGCAGCCAGGCGACAACCGCCAGCAGCGCTGCCGGTGGGTAAATCCCCAGCAGCATGCCGGCGGCCGTGGCCACACCTTTGCCGCCGCGAAAGCGGAAGTACAGTGGAAACAGGTGGCCGAGGACGGCGCACACGCCAACCCAGGCTTGCTGTTGCAGGGTGAGGCCGGCGAGGCTGGCGATCAGCACGGGCAGCAGGCCCTTGCACAGGTCGCCCAGCAGCGTCAGCACGGCGAGTTTCTTGCCGGCCAGGCGCAACATATTGGTGGCGCCGGCATTGCCTGAGCCACTCATTCGCGGGTCGGGGTTTCCCGTCAGGCGGCTGAGCAAAATGGCGAAGGACAGCGAGCCGAGCAGGTAGGCGAGGATCGCCAGTGACCAAAACATGCTAACTATTCCGGGCGAGGACGCCCTGATTCTAACGGGGCATCGCGCCCTTGTCGTGCTGCGGAGAAGAGTGCTTGGACAGAGTGTTTATCGAAGGCCTGGAAGTCGACACCGTGATCGGGGCCTACGACTGGGAGCGCGGAATCCGCCAATGCCTGCGCCTGGACCTGAGCTTCGCCTGGGATAACCGCCCGGCAGCGGCCGGTGACGACCTGACCCTGGCGCTGGATTACGCCAGCGTGTCCACGCGTATCCAGGCCTTTGCCGAGCAATCCCAGTACCAACTGGTAGAGACCTTCGCCGAGCGATTGGCCGAAGTGTTGATGCGCGAGTTCCAGATCCCCTGGTTGCACCTCAAACTGACCAAGCCTGGTGCCGTTCCGGCGGCCAAGGGCGTGGGCGTGGAGATTGAGCGCGGATGTCGCTAACTCAGGTTTACCTTGGTCTTGGCAGCAATATTGAACGCGAGTCTCATCTGTGCGCAGGCCTGGATGCACTGGCGAGTTTCTTGACTGACGTACGTTGTTCCCCAGTGTTTGAAAGCCAGCCGGTGGGTATCAAAAGCGGGCCGTTCTTCAATCTGGTGGTGTCGGCCTATACCGATCTGCCGTTGATGGAGCTGGACCGTCGGCTGAAATTCATTGAGGCCGACAACGGTCGTTACGCACCGGACCGCAAGGGCCTGCCATTGGATATCGACGTGTTGCTGTATGGCGAGTTGGTCGGCAATTTCGACGGGCTCATCCTGCCGCGCGCAGAAATCCTGAAGAATGCTTTCGTGTTGTGGCCGTTGTCGCTGATGGCGCCGCAGCGCGTGCACCCGCAAGCGCGCAAGACCTTGGCCGAGCTGTGGCGCGATGCGCAGATCGACCAGGTGCTGGCGCCCGTCGCGTTTGAGTGGCGGGGCCAGCAACTCACCCCGAACGCCGCCCTGTAGGAGCGAGCTTGCTCGCGAAAAACCTGAGGGCGCCGCGTATCGTCAGGCTGCCCGCGTTATCGTTGGCGATCTTCGCGGGCAAGCCCGCTCCTACAGGGGGTTGTGTTCCTTGTAGGCTTTCAGCGCCTTGAGCCGTTCGCGCTTGAGTGCTTCACCCAGTTCGGGGCCTTTAAATCCTTTTTCCAGCAACGGCGCCACAGCAACTTCGCGGGCAACTCGTGCTGCCCCGCGTAAATAATCGGCCTGTGGATAACTACGCTGCTCCAAACCCTTGCGGCCGCGGGCGTCCATTTCGCAGGCGACTACAAACTCCTCAAAGCGCTGCGGCCGGCGGTACACGTCAAAACTTTGCAGCAGCTCCAGCAATGTCGAGGGCTTCAGTTCCAGGGCGCGATGGCCATGGGTGTGGTATTGGCAAACCAGCAGCGCCAATTCCTGGCAATCCCTCGGCACCTTGAAACGTTCGTTGACCGCCTTGACCAGCTTTAAGCCCGTATGTTCGTGGGCAATATGCTGCGGCAACTTATCCACAGGTGTCAGGCCCTTGCCCAGATCATGCAGCAGGCAGGCCCAACGTACGGTCAGGGGTTGTTTGTGCAGGGCGGCCTGTTCCAGCACGCTCAGGGTATGCACGCCGGTGTCTATTTCGGGGTGGTGGGCCGCAGGTTGCGGCACGCCAAACAGGGCATCGACTTCTGGCATCAAGGTTTTCAGGGCTGCGCAATCGCGCAGCACCTGGATGAACACCTGTGGCTGATCTTCCATCAATGCGCGGGAGATTTCTTTCCAGCTGCGCTCGGGCGTCAACGCTTCCAGCTCGCCAGATTCGCTGAGTTGGCGCATCAGTTCCAGAGTGGGTGGGGCTACCGTAAAACCCAGGGGAGCATAACGTGCGGCAAAGCGGGCAACGCGCAGTACTCTCAGCGGATCTTCGGCGAATGCGGGGGAAACGTGGCGCAGAACACGGGCTTCCAGGTCTTGCTGGCCGTGGTATGGATCGGTGAGGTTGCCGTCGTCGTCTTCGGCCATGGCGTTGATGGTCAGGTCGCGACGGATCAGGTCTTCTTCCAGCGTTACCTCAGGACTTGCGTGGAACACAAAGCCGCCGTAGCCCCGGCCGTTCTTGCGCTCGGTACGGGCGAGGGCGTATTCGTCGCCGTTTTTTGGGTCCAGGAACACCGGGAAGTCAGCACCGACTGGCTTGTAGCCTTTGGCGAGCATCTCTTCGGCAGTCGCACCCACGACTACGCGGTCGATATCGGTGACCTTGATGCCCAGCAAGCGGTCACGTACCGCGCCGCCAACTTTGTAGATTTTCATGAAAAAGCCTCCATTAGCGGCACAGGATACCGCCTGTGCCTGGCCAAGGGAGGCTTTGCTGTTTCAGAGGTGTACGACAGCCATGTCCAGGCGACCGTAGTCGTTGTCGTTGTGATCGCTGCGCGGTGGTACGTGATGGGTTTTCATCACTTGGTCGCCTTGCAGAGTCTCCAGATGAATGTCGAACCCCCACAACCGATGCAGGTGCTTGAGCACTTCCTCGGTGGATTCGCCCAAGGGTTTGCGGTCGTGTTGTTGGTGGCGCAGGGTCAGTGAGCGGTCGCCCCGCACGTCGATGCTGTAGATCTGCACGTTCGGCTCGCGGTTGCCCAGGTTGTATTGCGCCGCCAGGGTTTCACGGATGGTGCGATAACCGGGTTCATCATGAATGGCCGGCACCACCAGGTCGTCCTTCAGGTCGTCATCGAGAATGCTGAACAGCTTGAGGTCGCGGATAACCTGGGGCGACAGGTACTGCAGGATGAAGCTCTCATCCTTGAAGCTGCTCATGGCGAACTTGATGGTCGACAGCCAATCGCTGCCGGCGATTTCCGGGAACCAGCGGCGATCCTCCTCGGTTGGGTGTTCGCACATGCGCCGGATGTCGCGGTACATGGCAAAGCCCAGTGCATAGGGGTTGATGCCGCTGTAGTAGGGGCTATCAAAGCCGGGTTGGAATACCACGCTGGTGTGGGAAGTGAGGAACTCCATCATGAAGCCGTCGGTGACCAGGCCCTCGTCATACAGGTCGTTCATCAGTGTGTAGTGCCAGAAGGTCGCCCAGCCTTCATTCATCACCTGGGTCTGGCGCTGTGGATAAAAGTATTGGGCGATCTTACGTACGATCCGTACGATTTCCCGTTGCCATGGCTCCAGCAGCGGCGCGTGTTTTTCCAGGAAATACAGGATGTTTTCCTGAGGTTCGGCGGGGAAGCGGGCATTGTCCTTGTCGCTGTTTTTGCCGGTTTTTTTAGGGATGGTGCGCCACAGGTCGTTGATCTGCTTCTGCAAGTGCTCCTCGCGTTCCTTTTGGCGCAGGCGTTCTTCCTCGGCAGAGATCGGGTAAGGGCGTTTGTAGCGGTCCACGCCGTAGTTCATCAGGGCATGGCAGGAGTCGAGCAGGTCTTCCACCGCATCGATGCCGTGGCGTTCCTCGCATTGCATGATGTACTGCTTGGCGAACACCAGGTAATCGATGATCGAGCTGGCATCGGTCCAGGTGCGGAACAGGTAATTGCCCTTGAAGAAACTGTTGTGCCCATAGCACGCGTGCGCCACTACCAGCGCCTGCATGCAGATGGTGTTTTCCTCCATCAGGTAGGCGATGCACGGGTCGGAATTGATCACGATCTCGTACGCCAGGCCCATCTGACCCCGGCTGTAGGATTTTTCGGTGCTGAGGAAGTGTTTGCCGTAGGACCAATGGTGATAGCCCAAGGGCATGCCCACCGACGCGTAGGCGTCCATCATCTGTTCGGCGGTGATCACTTCGATCTGGTTGGGGTAGGTGTCCAGGGCATAGCCCGCCGCGATGCGGCTGATTTCCCGGTCGTAGGCCTGGATCAGTTCAAAGGTCCACTCGGAACCCGTGGAAATGGGTTGGCGCTTTTGCTCTTTTTTGGCGGTCATGTCACTAACCTGCGCTGGAAGAGTTCACGGAAGACCGGGTAGATATCGCCGGCCGAGACCAGTTGCTGCTGGGCAAACGTGTCGGCAAAGGCTTCGCCGATGCGCTCATATTCGAACCACAGGGCCTGGTGCTCACGGGGGGTGATTTCAACATAAGTGTAGTACTGCACGAACGGCATGATCTGGTTGATCAGAATGTCGCGGCAGATGGGCGAATCGTCGTTCCAGTTGTCACCGTCCGAGGCCTGGGCGGCATAGATGTTCCATTCGTTGGCCGGGTAGCGTTCGGCCATGATCTCCTGCATCAGCTTCAAGGCGCTGGAGACGATGGTGCCGCCGGTTTCCCGCGAGTAAAAAAACTCTTCTTCGTCTACTTCCCGGGCGCTGGTGTGATGGCGGATGAACACTACATCGATCTTGTCGTAGTTCCGCTTCAGGAACAGGTACAGCAGGATAAAGAAGCGCTTGGCAATGTCCTTGGTGGCTTGGGTCATGGAGCCCGATACGTCCATCAGGCAGAACATCACGGCCTTGGAACTGGGGTTGGGTTGTTTGACCAGCAGGTTGTATTTCAAGTCGAAAGTGTCGAGGAATGGCACGCGGTGAATGCGCGCACTGAGTTTTTCGATTTCGGCCTCAATTTCCTGGATATCGCCGAAGTTGTCTGGCTCTTCGCGTTTTAAGCGCGCCAACTCTTCCTTGGCCTCCTTCAATTTGGCGCGGCTGCTGCCGGACAGCGCGATGCGTCGGGCGTGGGCCGAACGCAGGGTGCGGATGATGTTGATCCTGGACGGGTTGCCCTCGTTGCTGATCCCCGCACGCACGGTCTTGAAGGTGTCGGTGCCGGTGAGGTTACGCTTGACCAGGTTGGGCAGCTCCAGGTCTTCGAACATGAATTCGAGGAACTCTTCCTGGGTAATCTGGAATACAAACTCGTCCATGCCTTCGCCGGAGTTACCGGCCTTGCCTGGGCCTTTACCGCCACCACCGCCTTGGGGGCGTTGAATATGTTCGCCGGTGGTGAACTCCTTGTTGCCCGGATGCACGACGGTCTGCTTGCCGCCCCGGCCGTGGTGCAGCACCGGTTCGTCGATGTCTCGCCCAGGAATGCTGATTTGTTCGCCATGTTCCATGTCGGTGATGGAACGGCGGCTCACGGCCTCTTCCACGGCCTTTTTGATGTGGTCACGGTAGCGCCGCAGGAAACGCTGGCGGTTTACCGTGCTCTTGTTCTTGCCATTGAGGCGTCGGTCGATCACATAGCTCATAGGGGAGCCCTCCGGGCAGCTTCACGTTACAAGCTTCAAACTGCGAGCTGGAAGCTTAAAGACAGGCGGTCAGTTGCCAGGCCAAGGGCCTGGCACTGCACGCGTGTCGCTGCCTTACTGCGATTTGCGAACCCGCAGGTACCACTCGGAGAGCAGTCGTACCTGTTTGTCGGTGTAGCCACGCTCGACCATTCGTGTGACGAAGTCGTTGTGTTTTTGCTGATCCTCCTTGCTGGCCTTGGCATTGAAGCTGATGACCGGCAGCAGATCCTCGGTGTTGGAGAACATTTTCTTCTCGATGACCACCCGCAGCTTCTCGTAGCTGAGCCAGGTGGGGTTCTTGCCATTGTTGTTGGCGCGGGCGCGCAGCACGAAGTTGACGATCTCGTTGCGGAAATCCTTCGGATTGCTGATGCCGGCCGGTTTCTCGATTTTCTCCAGTTCTTCGTTGAGGGCCACGCGGTTGAGGATTTCGCCGGTTTCCGGGTCGCGGTATTCCTGGTCCTGGATCCAGAAGTCGGCGTACAGCACGTAGCGGTCGAAGATGTTCTGTCCGTATTCGCTGTAGGACTCCAGGTACGCGGTCTGGATCTCTTTGCCGATAAACTCGATATAGCGCGGCGCCAGGTATTCCTTGAGGAAGCGCAGGTAGCGCTCGCGGGTTTCGGCCTGGAACTGTTCCTGCTCGATCTGCTGCTCCAGCACGTAGAGCAAGTGCACGGGGTTGGCGGCAATTTCATGAGGGTCGAAGTTGAAGACCTTGGACAGGATCTTGAACGCGAAACGCGTCGACAGGCCATTCATGCCCTCATCCACGCCGGCGCTGTCGCGGTATTCCTGGATCGACTTGGCCTTGGGATCGGTGTCCTTGAGGTTTTCGCCGTCGTACACCCGCATCTTGGAGTAGATGTTCGAGTTTTCCGGCTCCTTGAGGCGCGACAGCACGGTGAACTGGGCGAGCATCTTCAAGGTGTCGGGCGCGCAATGGGCCTTGGCCAGGGAGCTGTTGAACAGCAGCTTGTCGTAGATCTTGATTTCATCGCTGACCCGCAGGCAGTAAGGCACCTTGACGATGTAGATCCGGTCGATGAAGGCTTCGTTATTCTTGTTGTTGCGGAAGGTGTGCCATTCCGATTCGTTGGAGTGGGCCAGCAGGATCCCGGTGAACGGAATCGCCCCCAGGCCTTCGGTACTGTTGTAGTTGCCTTCTTGGGTGGCGGTGAGCAGTGGGTGCAGCACCTTGATCGGTGCCTTGAACATCTCCACGAACTCCATCAGGCCCTGGTTGGCCCGGCACAGTGCGCCCGAGTAGCTGTAGGCGTCGGCGTCGTTCTGTGGGAATTCTTCCAGTTTGCGGATATCGACCTTGCCCACCAGCGCCGAGATGTCCTGGTTGTTCTCGTCGCCTGGCTCGGTCTTGGCCACGCCGATCTGGTTGAGGATGGACGGGTAGAGTTTGACCACGCGGAACTGGCTGATGTCACCCCCAAACTCGGCCAGGCGTTTGGTGGCCCAGGGCGACATGATGGTGTTGAGGTAGCGGCGTGGAATGCCAAAGTCTTCTTCGAGGATCGCGCCATCTTCGGTGGCGTTGAACAGCCCCAGGGGCGACTCGAAGACCGGTGAGCCCTTGATGGCGTAGAACGGCACCTTCTCGATCAGTTGTTTGAGTTTCTCGGCCAGGGACGACTTGCCGCCGCCGACGGGGCCGAGCAGGTAGAGGATCTGTTTCTTCTCTTCCAGGCCTTGGGCGGCATGGCGGAAGTAGGAGACGATCTGGTCAATGCATTCTTCCATTCCGTGGAAGTCTTCAAAGGCCGGGTAGCGGCGGATCACCTTGTTGGAAAATATTCGCGACAGGCGCGAATTGTTCGAGGTGTCTACCAGTTCCGGCTCGCCGATGGCCAGTAGCAGGCGTTCGGCGGCAGACGCGTAGGCACTGCGGTCCTGTTTGCACAGCTCAAGATACTCTTGCAGCGTGAGTTCTTCTTGCTGTGTGGACGCGAAGCGTTGTTGGAAGTGGCTAAAAATACTCATGACGTCGTCACCTCGCTCGATACGTGGAGCCGACGCCGGATCAATCAGTCGATGCTGGCAGTCATTGACGAACGCCAATGGCCGTTTTCCCCCCAGAACACCCTGAAACGCTACCGATGACCCGCACGCCGGTGTACCGGCTCTCCCCTGATTCGGATGGCCTGCGCTTAAGGATAGTTCGGAATCGGGGAGGTCAAGGCGCGATGCGTAATTAGTTTGGCTGCGCCGTTCGTCAGAAACGGCGCGAGCCCAAGCGTCACGCGGGGTAGCGGGGTTTGAAAAAAATTATTGCGAATTGCCCGAGGAAATTTCTGCAGGATAAGTCGTACGCCATAGTTCGAACCCGCCATCCAGGCTGTAGACGTCGGAGAAGCCTTGGCTGATGAGGTAGGCCGCCGCACTCTGGCTGGAGTTGCCGTGATAGCAGGCCACGATCACTGGCGCGTCGAGGTCGGCCGCGCGGATGAAATCGGCGATGTTGACGTTGTCCAGGTGCTGGGCGCCGGTGATGTGGGCGGCCGCGTAAGTCGGCTGGTCACGAATATCGACCACCACGGCACCTTGCTCGCGCAGGGCCTGGGCTTGTTCGGGAGGGATACGTTTGAATTCGCTCATGGGGGCTCCTAGGGCTTGGTGGCCGGCAGGGTAACGGAAAGGGGGGATTCGCACTGGCAGCTGTGGCGCTCGCCGGTGTCGATGTTCATCAGGGTCATGGCGCCGCCCCACACGCAGCCGGTGTCGAGGGCATGCACGCCGGGTTCGTCGCACTTGCCTTCCAGGGCTGCCCAGTGACCGAAGATGATCTGCGTGTCGCGAGTCTTGCGCTCTTTATGGGCGAACCACGGTTTGTAGCCGGGCAGGGCGGTGTCGGCGCCTTCCTTGCTCTTGAGGTCCAGCTTGCCTTCGGCAGTACAGAAGCGCATGCGCGTGAAGTAGTTGGTGATCACCCGCAGGCGCGTGACG
Organism: Pseudomonas kairouanensis; assembly: GCF_004682055.1. GTDB lineage: Bacteria > Pseudomonadota > Gammaproteobacteria > Pseudomonadales > Pseudomonadaceae > Aquipseudomonas > Aquipseudomonas kairouanensis. The sequence goes on from NZ_QUZU01000009.1 coordinate 130,872, forward strand.
CCGCTGAGGTCGTTGTCCCACTTCACTGGCTCATTACCATACATGCCGTCGAGGTAGGTGGTGTACAGGGTGTCGTCGGCCAATGCGCTCTCGACTTCGGCGGCGCACTTGAGGGCTTTTTTCAGCGTCCACTGAGGCGGGATGCCGGCATGTACCAGGGCCATGTTGCGGCCTTCGTCGTAATGCATGAGCTTTTGGCGGCGCACCCAGTCGAGCAATTCGGCGCGGTCGGGCGCTTCGAGGATTTCTCGCAGGGTGTCGCCCTTTTTCAGACGCTCGATGTTATTGCCGGCCGCCAGCAGGTGCAGGTCGTGGTTGCCAAGCACGCACACCAGGGCGTCACGCAGGCTATATAGATAGCGCAGGGTCGCCAGGGACTCGGGACCGCGGTTGACCAAATCACCTACCAGCCACAAACGGTCCTTTGTCGGGTCGAAGGCCACACGTTCGAGCAGGCACTTGAGGGGTTCCAGACAGCCTTGCAGGTCGCCGACTGCATAGGTCGCCATCAGTGCAGGGCTCCCGGTACGGCAAGGCGGAAGGGCGCGATGATGGCGTCGAACAGCTGGCCGTCGGTGGCTTTCATCTGATATGAGCCTTGCATGGTGCCGACCTTGGAGGTCATCACCGTGCCGCTGCTGTAGGTATGGCTCGCGCCGCTGTCGATCAGCGGTTGTTGGCCAACCACGCCAGCACCACGTACTTCCTCGACCTGGCCGTCGCCGTCGGTGATCACCCAATGGCGCGATAACAGCTTGGCCGGCACCAGCCCGTTGTTTTTCACCGTGATGGTGTAGGCAAAGGCGAAGCGGTTGTTTTCGGGTTGGGATTGGTCCGCCAGGAAGCGGGTGACGACGCTGACGTCGATCTGGTAGCGAGGATCGGACATGCAAGAGGCCTTAAAAAGCGGAGGACAGCAGATGCGAGTCAGTCTAGGCCAAGAGGTGGGCACTAGGCCAGACATGGTGTCTGGCCGCGCGGAGAATGTGGGAGCGGGCTTGCTCGCGAATGCGTAGTGTCAGCCAATGAACCTGGCACTGACACACCGCCTTCGCGAGCAAGCCCGCTCCCACATTTGATTTGCGTTGAACCTTACTCCGTTGTCGGCGCAGGCTGGATCGCCAACTGGTCGGCCAGGCGCACGAATGCGGCCAGGTCCAACTGCTCGGGGCGCAGGCTGCCGTCGACGCCGGCAGCTTCGATTTCAGCGTTGCTCAGCAGGGCCTTGAGGGTGTTGCGCAAGGTCTTGCGGCGCTGGTTGAAGGCCTCGCGTACGATGCGCTCCAGCAACTTGTGATCCTTGGCCGGGTGCGGCAGTACCGCGTGGGGCACCAGGCGCACGATGGCCGAGTCGACCTTCGGCGGTGGGTTGAACGCGCCGGGGCCCACATTGAACAGGTGTTCTACACGGCAGTGGTACTGAACCATGATCGACAGACGGCCCCAATCACCACCACCCGGCCCTGCGGCCAGGCGCTCCACCACTTCTTTTTGCAGCATGAAGTGCATGTCGCGGATGATCCCGGCGTTGTTGAGCAGGTGAAAAATCAGCGGTGTGGAGATGTTGTACGGCAGGTTACCCACCACGCGCAGGCTGTTAGGCGCGGCGTTGAGGGTGTTGAAGTCGAACTTCAGTGCATCGCCCTGGTGCAGGTTGAAGTTGGACTTGCCGGCAAACTGCTGGTTGAGGATCGGGATCAGGTCCTTGTCCAGCTCCACTACGTCCAGTTGGCCACCGCTGGCCAGCAGGCCTTGGGTCAGCGCGCCCTGGCCTGGGCCGATTTCCAGCAGGCGGTCTTCAGGCTTGGCATGGATGGAGCGCAGGATGCGGTCGATCACGCCAGCATCGTGCAGGAAGTTTTGCCCGAAGCGCTTGCGCGCCCGGTGTTGGTAATGCTCGGTCATATACGGGTCTCGGCCATCTGATAGGCGGTTTCCAGGGCTACGTGCAGGCTGCCGGTATCGATCTTGCCGCTGCCCGCCAGGTCCAGGGCAGTGCCATGGTCGACGGAGGTACGGATGATCGGCAGGCCCAGTGTCACGTTGACGGCGGCGCCGAAGCCTTTGTATTTAAGCACCGGCAGCCCCTGGTCGTGGTACATCGCCAGCACTGCATCGCAGTGCTCCAGATATTTGGGGGTAAACAGAGTGTCTGCAGGCAGCGGGCCACGCAGGTCCATGCCTTCTTGGCGCAGACGCTCCAGGGTTGGTTCGATGATGTCGATTTCTTCATGGCCCAGGTGGCCGCCTTCACCGGCGTGGGGGTTGAGCCCACAGACCAGGATGCGCGGTTGGGCGATGCCGAATTTTTGTTGCAGGTCGGCGTGCAGGATGCGCGTGACGCGTTCCAGCCGCTCAACGGTAATGGCGTCGGCAATCTCGCGCAGTGGCAGGTGCGTGGTCACCAGGGCGACACGCAGGCCGTGCGTGGCCAGCATCATTACGACTTGTTCGGTGTGGGTCAGTTCGGCGAGGAATTCGGTATGCCCGGAGAAGGCGATGCCAGATTCATTGATCACGCCTTTGTGCACCGGGGCGGTGATCATCCCGGCGAAGTCGCCGTCGATGCAGCCTTGCCCGGCACGGGTCAGGGTTTGCAGGACGAATGCGGCGTTGGCCTTGTCCAGTTGCCCGGCAACCACCTTGGCCTGCAGTGGGGTGTCCCACACATAAAGGCTGCCGGCGGGGGCAGGCACGTCGGGCCAGTTGCCTGGCGACGCGTCCAGCAAGCTGACTGCCACACCCAGTTGCGCGGCCCGCTCGATGAGCAGGTCGCGGCTGGTAATGGCGATCAGGGGGTGTGGCTGGGCTTGCGAGGCGAGCAGCAGGCACAGGTCTGGACCAATGCCGGCCGGCTCGCCGGGTGTTACCGCGAAACGCTGGGGTTTCACTGGGTGGCCTGGTCGGTGCCTGTTTGCTCGGCGCCTGGCAGCTTGTTCTCTACGTAGGCTTCGTCGCGGATCTGACGCAACCAGGTTTGCAGCTCTTCGTCATATTTGCGGTTACGCAGTACGTTCAGCGCTTGTTGCTCGCGGGCCTGGCTGGTGTTGTCGGTGGCGCGACGGCCAAGGACTTCCAGCACGTGCCAGCCGTATTGGGTCTTGAACGGCTTGGACAATACACCCTGCGGGGTATCGGCCATCACCTGTTGGAACTCCGGCACCAATGCTTTGGGGTCGATCCAGTTCAGGTCGCCGCCGTTGAGGGCAGAGCCTGGGTCTTCCGAGAAGCTTTTGGCCAGGGTGGCGAAGTCTTCGCCGCTTTCGATGCGGTCGTAGATCTTCTGGGCCAATTCCTTGGTTTGGGCTTCGGTGCGGATTTCGCTTGGTTTGACCAGGATGTGACGAACGTGAACTTCGTCTTTCAGCGAGGTCTCGCCACCACGACGCTCCAGCAACTTCAGGATGATGAAACCGCCTGGAGTACGGGCAGGCTGGGTGATGCCGCCCACTTCCATCGCGCTCAGCTCACGGTCGAACGGAGGTGGCAATTGAGCAGCTTTACGCCAGCCCATGTCACCGCCTTCGAGGGCGTTGTCGCTGCCGGATTGGGCAATGGCCATCTGGGCGAAATCAGCGCCCGCCTTCAAGCGATCATAGATAGCCTGGGTCTTGGCGGCGGCCGCATTGAGCTGCTCGGAGTTGGCGCTGTCCGGGGTAGGAATCAGGATATTGGCCAGGTGCAGTTCTTCGGAAAGCTGCATCTTGCCCAGGTCCGATGCCAGGAAGTTCTTCACTTCCTGCTCGGACACCTGAACCCGCTCGGCCACACGGCGCTGACGGACACGGCTGATGATCATTTCACGGCGGATCTGGTCACGGGCGTCCTCATAGGACAAACCGTCGTGAGCCAGGGCTGCGCGGAACTGGTCGATGCTCATGTTGTTGCGCTGGGCAATAGTGCCAACGGCCTGGTTCAGTTCTTCGTCCGAGATGCGGATGCCGGAACGATCGCCAATCTGCAACTGCAGGTTCTCGACGATCAGGCGCTCCAGCACCTGCTGGTCCAGGACGCTGGTCGGTGGCACGCCACCGCCACGCTTGGCGATGGTTTGCTGGACTTCCTTGACGCGCTGGTCCAGTTGGCTCTGCATGATCACGTCGTTATCGACGATGGCCACTACCTTATCCAGTTCTTGAACCGCAGCGTGCGCCGATGCGGTACCCAGGAACAGCGCGCCCAGCACTAGCGGGCGCAGACACTCAGAAAGCTTGGTCTTCACGTTCACGATAACCTTCAATGCCTTTGTCGAGGAAGCTCTCTACCTTGGCGCCGGTCAGGCCGCCGAGTCCTTTGAGGACGATCTGGAAGAAGAGCCCGTGGTCACCCTTTTCGTTAAGCGGGGCGATCTGGCTGTATTCGTCGTTGGAAACCCAGTAACGGTTGATGACGCGCAGTTTCCAGCAGCAGTTGTCGTACTCGAAACCACCGAAGGCTTCCAGGGTACGGTTGCGGGCATAGTCGTACTGCCAGCGGGTGATCAGGTTCCACTGTGGAACGATCGGCCACATCATCGAGAAGTCGTGCTGTTGGATTTTGTAGTAATCCTTCACGTAATTCTCGTCGCCTGGCTGACCGTAGTCACCACCGAATTGCCATTTGCCGGTCAACTGGTTGTAGACAACCTGGTCATTACGATAGCGGTAGCCAACGTTGATGATCTTGTTCGGGTTGTCTTCTGGCTGATAGTGCAGCATCGCGCTACCGGAACGAGGAGCGTGCTCTTCGGTGTCCCAGTTGTAGTCGGCGGTGGCACGCCAGTCGCGGTTGAAGCGGAACTCGTAGTCCAGGGCGACTGGGGAGACATCGTTCTGTGCGTCGGCACGTTCGGACGCCAGGATCCCCGGCAGTTGGACTTCACGATCCTTGAAGTACAGCGCCTGACCCACGGATACGCGCTGACGCTCGAAGCCGTTGTCTTCGATCCAGCGACTGGTCAAGCCCAGGGACAGTTTGTTTTCGTCGCCGATACGGTCTGAACCGCTGAAGCGGTTGTCGCGGAACAGCGAGGCGTAGCTGAACGAGTATTCGCTGGTGTCGAACACCGGGATATCGCTCTGGTCCTTGTCTGGCACGTACAGGTAGAACGCGCGCGGCTCAAGGGTCTGGCGATAGTTGGTGCCGAACCAGTTGGTATTGCGGTCGAAGTACAGGCCGCTGTCGATGCTGGCCACCGGAACCGCACGGTCCTGGGAACTCTTGAACGTGCCGCCTGCGTACCGGGTACCATTTGCTACTGCTTCGGCCTGATCAGCAATGATCTGGTTCTTGCCGATGCTGTCCAGGTCCAGGTCGTACTTGGTGTAGACGTACTTGAGCTTCGGCGTTACGAAGCCGTAGGTCCAGTTCATCGGGTATTCAACGGCTGGCGCTACGTTCAGGCGGGTACCGTTTGCACGGGTCAGGCCACGGACATAGGTGTCCAGGCGGCGCTCGACATCACCGTTTTCATTGGTGAAGTTGCCGTTTTCCAGGTCGCGCTCGAAGCGTACTGCCTCGGTCTCGTAGCTGAAGTTCAAACCACCCGGATGGTACGGCAGGGTGCCGTTGAAGGTGATTTGCGGCAGGCGGTCATACGGTGTGACCTGAGAAATCGTCGCCAGCTGGTAGGCCTGCAGGTTCAAGCGAGCCTGGAAGGTGTCGCCACGATAGGTCACGGAACCCTGCTGGTTCACGTAGTCGGAACTCTCGACGCCTTCCTGGTAGGACTTGAGGTCCTGGAAGTAGTACGGATCGCTGATCGTGGTGTAGTCGACCTGGGTCAGTACACGCGAATCCAACCCGCCCTTGTGTTGCCAGTTGAGCATGTAGCGGGTTTTTTCGTAGTCGGTCTGTTTTTTGCGCTCGTCGTTGTCGTCGTTCAGGTACGCGCCGCCGAACTGGCCTTCGCTGGACTTGGTGAGGTAGCGGAATTCGCCTTCCATCAACATGCCGCGCTTGGTCATGTATTGCGGGTACAACGTGGCGTCGTAGTTGGGCGCCAGGTTGAAGTAGTACGGCGTAACCAGGGTAAAGCCGGTCTCGCTGCCGGAGCTGAAGCTCGGTGGCAGGAAGCCGGATTGACGACGGTCGTCGATCGGGAAATAGATGTAGGGGGTGTACAGGATCGGGATGTTCTTGATCCGCAGCGTCGCGTTGGTGGCCGTACCGAAACCGGTGGCCGGGTTCAACGTGATGTTGTTGCCCTTGAGCTGCCAGGCGTTGCTGTCTGGCTCGCAGGTGGTGTACGTACCGTCCTTGAGGCGGATGATCGCGTTTTCGGCACGCTTGGCGTACAGCGCGTTGCCGCGGATGCGCGACTTGTGCAACACGTACTCGGCGTTGTCGATCTGCGCCGCACCGGTGTCCAGCTGGACCTGGGCGTGGTCGCCAACGATCAGGGCGCCGTTGTCGCGCATGCGCACGTTGCCGTTCAGTTCGCCGCGGCTTTCGGCCTGGTACAGGCTGGCTTCCTCGGCTTCAAGCTGCATACTGCCCTGGCGCATGACGACGTCACCGGCCAGGGTTGCGACTTGTTGTTCCTGCTCGTAACGAGAGGCCTTGGCGCCGATGAAGGTCGGTGCATCGCTCTTGTTCGTCTTGTCATTCATGCCAGGACGAATCGGCTCGATGTACGCACCACCGCAATACGGACCGGTTTCGGCCAGTTGGGCTGCGGTCAGCTTGTCGCGAGGTACCCAGTCCAGGTGGCTGTAGTCGGCACTGCGCGAACGCAGGCCACGGCCCTTGGAGTCAGTGACCAGTGCGGTCTGCGGCGCGGCCTCGGCTTTGCCGCCGGTTTCGCCTTGCGGCGCCGTGCTGACGGCGGCGCCGTCATGCACGGGACGCGGTGGCAACGGGGCTGCGGCGGTTTTTGGCGCGCAATCCCAGGCACCCGAAGCAGAGACTGAGCAGTCATACTGTTCCGCGGCGACCACGAATGAGGTGGCGAAAGGTTGCATGGCCAGCAGACTGCCGGTTACCAGCAACGGAAATTTTCTACGAAACGCGGGGGATTTCAATGCCATCTTATTAGTCCGGGCTTCCTGCGTGCCATCTGCCCGCGGTGTGGGCCGCACGCCTCTCGATGGTCTGAAAAAGATGCGTGATAATAAAGCATGACCCGCTTGACGGCTAGCGCCGTCGGAGACCCTTGTAATGCCCGAGCAAGATCTACGTTTACAACAGCTGGAAGTCTGGCTGGATGAGCAGTTACCAATCCTTTTCAACGCCCAGGGTTGGGGTGCCGTACCCCCGGCCACATTGACCGCGGCCAGCAGTGACGCGAGTTTCCGGCGCTACTTCCGTTGGGACGGCGGTGGCCGCACTTTCGTGGTGATGGACGCTCCGCCCCCCCAGGAAAACTGCAAACCCTTCGTCGATATCGCCCATTTGCTGGCAAAGTCGGGCATAAATGTGCCAAAAATTTATGCAGAAGATTTGCCGCGCGGGTTTCTTTTGCTCAATGACCTGGGCCAAAAAACTTATCTGGATGTGATTGACGAGCAAAACGCCGATCAATTGTTCGCCGATGCCATCGATGCCTTGCTGGCTTTCCAGCAGTTGCCGATGGACGCCCCGCTGCCCAGCTACGACATTGCCTTGCTGCGTCGGGAGCTTGAGCTGTTTCCCGAGTGGTACGTGCGCCGGCATCTGGGGGTCGAGTTTGATACTCGGCAGCAAGCCCTATGGCAGCGCGCCAGCGATCTGCTGATCGACAGCGCCCTGGCCCAGCCGAAAGTGCTGGTGCACCGCGACTATATGCCGCGCAACCTGATGATCAGCGAGCCGAACCCCGGCGTGCTGGATTTCCAGGATGCGGTGTACGGCCCAGTGACCTACGACATCACCTGTCTGTTCAAGGACGCGTTCCTCAGTTGGCCCCAACCCCGTGTACGGGAATGGCAGCGCACCTATTGGGCGCGTGCGAGCCAGGCCGGCATTCCTGTGCAGGCGGACTTCAACGACTTCCTGCAAGCCAGCGACCTGATGGGCGTGCAGCGTCACCTCAAGGTCATCGGCATCTTTGCGCGCATCTGCCACCGTGACGGCAAGCCTCGCTACCTGGCCGACGTGCCGCGTTTCTTCGCCTATATAGAAGCCGTGCTGGCGGAGCGTCCTGAGTTGAGCGATTTGGCCCAATTGCTGGCCAGCCTGCGTCAGCCTGCCGAGGCAAATGTATGAAGGCCATGATCCTGGCTGCCGGCAAAGGCGAGCGGATGCGTCCGCTCACCTTGCACACGCCCAAGCCCCTGGTGCAGGCCGGTGGCAAGCGTTTGATCGAGTATCACCTGGAGGCGCTGGCCAAGGCCGGATTCACCGATATCGTGATCAACCACGCCTGGCTCGGTCAGCAGATCGAAAGCTACCTGGGGGACGGTGCGCAGTTCGGCCTGCGCATCCGCTATTCGCCGGAGGGCGAGCCGCTGGAAACCGGCGGCGGGATTTTCCAGGCGTTGTCCTTGTTGGGAGATGAGCCGTTCCTGGTGGTCAACGGCGATATCTGGACCGACTACGACTTTACCCAACTCAAGCAGCCGCTGCGGGGGCTGGCGCATTTGGTGATGGTGGACAACCCGGCGCATCACCCCTCGGGCGGTGATTTCTACCTTGATCAGGGTTTGCTTCATGATGCTGCGGCCGGTGCCGATAACCTGACCTTCAGTGGCATTTCAGTGCTCGACCCCCAGCTGTTCGCGGGTTGCAGCGCTGGTGCCTTCAAGCTGGCGCCGCTGTTGCGGGCGGCGATGGCCAAAGGTTTGGTAACGGGGGAACACATGGCGGGACGCTGGATCGATGTCGGCACGCTGGAGCGCCTGGCGCAAGTCGAAACCCTGCTGACAGCGGGGCAGTAACATGTTGTGGCCAGGGACGCTGATCGGCGCCGGGGCTGGCTTTTTGGTTGCCAGTATTCCCGGTGCGTTGCTCGGTGCGTTGCTGGGGCAGGCGCTGGACCGTCGCCTGCAACTGCACAGCTGGGCGCAGCTGCGCGAACGCCTGGGCGGGCGTGCGGCACTGCGCAATGACGAGTTGTTGTTTGTGTTGCTGGGGCGCCTGGCCAAGAGCAATGGCCGTGTAGCCGACGGGCATATCCAGCAGGCGCGCCAGGAAATGCGCGCACTGGATATGAGCGATTCAGCCCAGCGCCGTGCGATTGCGGCGTTCAACCGTGGCAAATCCGGCACTGACCGGGTGCGCAGTTATTTGCGCGTGCTCAAGGCCCAGCCCCACGCGGCCGAAGGTGTATTGCGCGCGTGCTGGCGAATGGCATGGGCGGACGGCCGGGCGGATGACGCAGAACGCGACTTGATCGACCTGTGGGGCAAGTGGCTGGGTTGGACGCCGCAGCAACTCAAGGCGCTGGCTGCCGACTTCACGCCGGAGCGCAAGCCGCTGATCAATCGAAACGGCACTTATCAGGACGCATTGCGTTTGCTGGGTGTAACGGCCACGTCCGAGCCGTCGGTGATCAAGGGCGCTTATCGTCGCTTGCTCAGCCGCCATCACCCGGACAAGGTAGCCGGCAGTGGCGCCAGCCCTGCGCAGGTGCGTGAGGCGACTGAGCGTACGCGGGAGTTGCACAGTGCGTATGCGTTGATTCGCGAGCGGCGGGATTTTCGTTAGGCACCACTTTCTTGTTTTGATAACCCATTCCAATGTGGGGGCGGTGCTCTTGAGGTAGGTGATCAGTCTGTAACCGCCTGCGGGCTCAACCACCCACGAATCCTTCGATACAACTGCTCTTGCTCGGCCGCGCTGTTGCCAGGCACGGTCTTGAGGGACACCTGTTTATACCCATCATTCTTCGCGCGCTTGGCCGCCTGTGCCCGGGCCTGGGCATTTTTGCGTGCCTGGGCGTTGTCTTGATAAAACACATCCGCAGTCGGCAGCTTCAAGCCAGGCGCTAATTGCTGCACATCCGGATGGCGTCCGTTCGGCGTCTGCGCGGCGACCATGACTAGTTTCTGCACCTGCGACGGCTGCTTCTCTGTCAAATACCGCGCGGCCCACCATGCCCCCGTGCCATGGCCCACCAGCACCACACTGCGCGCACCCTGGGTTTGGGCGAAAGCCACGGCGGCATCGATACGGTCGAAGATGCGCGAGGCATCGGTCTTGTCCTGCTCATCGGCGCCAGGTACTACCGACGGGTCGGTGCCTTCGGCCTCGGCGCTGGCGGCTTGCTCGATCGGTTTGTCGGCGGTGCTGGCCTCCTTGCTGCTGGTGTCGACGGTGGCCTTGGGGGCTTCCATCACACGCGGTGGCAGGGTGTCCACGCTCACATCCGGCAGCGACAGGCTGAGGGTGCCCCAGTTGGCATCCGGTAATTTGTGGCGCAACGGGCTGATTGCTTGCGGCCAGTCAGCATTTTCGCCGCTGCCCGGTACGATAATCACCACGCCTTCAGGCTCGGCGCTGTTGGCCGGTTTCCACAGGGCGAGGAAGGAGTCGCTGCCAGCTTGCAGTTGTTGCTGCTCCTGTTGTGGGATCTTGCGTTCCAGGGCGCTGGCTTCTTCCTGGCTGCGTTCGGGCAAGGGCTGGCGTTCGACCGGTTTTTCGGCGACCGCGGCCGGTTCATCGGCGGCGTGTACAGAAAAGGCGCTGGTAAAGAGCAGCGACAGGCACAATGCTGGCAGTGCTGAGCGGTGAATAAAGGGCATCGTTAATTCCCGGCCAGAAGAGATTCCAGCAGCCTAATGGGTTGGTCAGTGTTTGTCAGTGATGTGAGACGTGGATCATGGTTTTTCGCTGTCTGCTGGTTATCGGCTGTTTGTGGTTTGCCTTGATGGCGAACGCCGCCACTGTGCCTGGTGCACCGCAAGCGCAACTCAACACCCAGCAACGCCAATGGTTGGCCGAGCACCCGGAACTGCGGGTGGGCGTGGTGTTGCAGGCGCCCTTTGCCCAATACGACCGGCGCTTGCAGCGATTGTCCGGGGCGAATGTAGAGCTGATGCAGTGGCTGGCCAAGGCGCTGGGCATCGAGCTGACCTGGCGCAATTTCCCCAATCAGGAACAACTGGAAAGTGCCCTGCGTGAGGGCGAGATAGACCTGGCCCCTGGCCTGCAACAAACCCCGTCCGGCCTGCGCTTGTGGTTGTTCACCGACCCCTATATGCGTGTGCCCCAGCATATCGTCGGCATCCGTGACGGCGGCGGCGCAGTGGAGTTGGAGAAGCTCGATGACCAGTCCCGCGTCGCCGTGCGCATGCCCAGTGCCGTGGCCGACTACCTGCGCAGCACTTACCCGAGCCTCAACCTGCAAGGCGTGCCCATGGAGCGCCAGGCCCTGCAATTGCTGGTGAGCCAACAGGCGCGCTATGCAGTGGTGGATGAAGCGCAACTGAGCCGCTTGTCTGGGGAGGCGGAGTTTGCCGGGCTGGCGGTGGTCGGGGATATCGGCCTGCCGCAATTGCTGCGGGTGGCCACACGCCGGGATTGGCCCGAGTTGTCCGGCATCATGGACAGTGCCCTGCGGGCCATTCCCGCCCGTGACCTGGACCAACTCCACAGCCGCTGGCTGCAACCCAAATACCCGCGGCTGACCGAGTCCCCAGGCCTGTGGCAAAACCTCTGTTTATTGCTAAGCCTGTTCCTGCTCGCCAGCCTGGCGATCGTATTCTGGCAGCGCCGCCAGCAGCGGGTGTTGGAGCACGGCCTGCTCGCCGCCCGCGAAGAAAGTGCCGCCCGCGCTGCCGGTGCCGAGGCATTGCGGCTCACGCAGTTTTCCATCGATCAGAGCACCGTGGGCATCTTGTGGGTCAATTGGGACAGCCATGTGCGCTACGCCAACCGTGCCGCCGAAACCATGCTCGGTTACGGCCCTGACGCGTTGATCGAACGGCCATTGATCGACCTCGACCCCACCCTGGACATGGACCGCTGGCTCAACCTGTGGAAGCGCGCTCGCGCCAGCGACGACGGCCCGCAGAATTTTGCCACCGATTGCCGACGCGCCGACGGTAGTGTCCTGCCGGCCGATGTGTCCTTGAGTTTCCTGCGCTTTGCTGACGGCGAGTACTTGGTGGTTTACCTCAATGACGTCACCGAGCGCCGCCGCTACGTGGCCGCGTTGCTGCAAAGCGAGGCCCAGTTGCGTGAGTTGTCCGCCCATTTGGAGACCGTGCGCGAAGAAGAAAAGGCCCGCATCGCCCGCGAAGTGCATGACGAACTGGGGCAGATGCTCACCGTGCTCAAGCTGGAGACTTCCATGTGCGAGTTGGCCTATTCACAACTGGACCCCGGCCTTAATGAGCGCTTGAACAGCATGAAGCGTCTGATCGCCCAGTTGTTCCAGCTGGTGCGCGACGTGGCCACCGCCCTGCGCCCGCCGATTCTCGATGCGGGCATTGCCTCGGCCATCGAATGGCAGGCCAGGCGTTTTGAAGCGCGCACGCAGATTCCCTGCCTGGTCCAGGTTCCCGATAACCTGCCGGCCCTGAGCGATGCCAAGGCCATCGGCCTGTTCCGTATCCTGCAGGAGGCGCTGACCAATGTGATGCGCCATGCCCAGGCCCATACGGTGGAGCTGACCTTGGCGATGGAAGGCACGGATTTGCGCCTGACCATCAGCGATGATGGCGTCGGGTTCGTTCAGGCCCAGGGCCGCGCCGTGTCGTTTGGCCTGGTGGGCATGCGCGAGCGGGTGCTGATCATGGGCGGGCAGTTGAGCCTGCAGAGTGAGTTAGGGGAGGGCACCACCCTGAGTGTCACGGTGCCGTTGGATGTTTAACCCCAAGAGGAAAACCCTGTGATCCGCGTACTGGTAGCCGAAGACCACACCATTGTTCGTGAAGGCATCAAGCAATTGATCGGCCTGGCCAAAGACCTGTTGGTGGTGGGGGAGGCGAGCAACGGCGAACAATTGCTGGAGACCCTGCGCCATGTGCCCTGCGAGGTGGTGTTGCTGGATATCTCGATGCCCGGCGTCAACGGCCTGGAAGCGATTGCGCGGATTCGTGCGCTGAACAACCCGCCTGCGATCCTGGTGTTGTCCATGCATGATGAAGCGCAAATGGCCGCCCGTGCCCTGAAGGTGGGGGCGGCCGGTTATGCCACCAAGGACAGCGACCCGGCGCTGCTGCTCACCGCGATTCGCAAGGTGGCGGCGGGCGGGCGTTATATCGACCCGGACCTGGCGGACCGCATGGTCTTTGAAGTGGGCCTGACGGATGCGCGGCCGCTGCATTCGTTGCTCTCTGAGCGCGAGTTCTCGGTGTTCGAACGCCTGGCCCAGGGCGCCAACGTCAATGACATCGCCCAGCAACTGGCCCTGAGCAGCAAGACCATCAGCACCCACAAGGCGCGGTTGATGCAAAAGCTCAACATCACGTCCCTGGCGGAACTGGTGAAGTACGCCATGGAGCATAAGTTACTGTGACATGCCTGTTTACGACCCCCTCTGAAACGCGCTGAGCCCATTCCCGGCGCCTGGCGCATCGGCACTGTTCCATCCCCGCCATCCGTGTAGGGCGATCCCTACCCCCAACCTTCCATCCGGCTGATGCAATTCTCTCCTAGCCCCCGATTTCCGCGGCGTGCAGCCTGGACTACGCTTGTGCCACGGCAGTCCAAAACACAAAGGTGCGGGTATGAGCGAGGTGGATTCAAATGATGTCCTGGTCAGCTTTCGTGGCGTGCAGAAGAGCTACGACGGCGAGAACCTGATCGTCAAAGACCTCAACCTGGAGATTCGCAAGGGCGAGTTCCTTACCCTGCTCGGGCCTTCCGGTTCGGGCAAGACCACCAGCCTGATGATGCTCGCCGGCTTTGAAACGCCGACCGCTGGCGAAATCCAGCTGGCCGGGCGCTCCATCAACAACGTGCCGCCGCACAAGCGTGACATCGGCATGGTGTTCCAGAACTACGCCCTGTTCCCCCACATGACCGTTGCCGAGAACCTGGCGTTCCCGTTGTCGGTACGGGGTTTGAGCAAGACCGACATCAGCGAGCGGGTCAAGCGCGTGCTGAACATGGTGCAGCTCGATGCCTTTGCCCAGCGCTACCCGGCGCAATTGTCCGGCGGCCAGCAACAGCGTGTGGCACTGGCCCGTGCCCTGGTGTTCGAGCCCCAGTTGGTACTGATGGATGAACCCCTTGGCGCCCTCGACAAGCAACTGCGCGAACACATGCAGATGGAGATCAAGCACCTGCACCAGCGCCTGGGCGTCACTGTGGTGTATGTCACCCACGACCAGGGCGAGGCGCTGACCATGTCTGACCGCGTGGCGGTGTTCCATCAGGGCGAGATCCAACAGATCGCCGCGCCGCGCACCCTCTACGAAGAGCCGAAAAACACTTTCGTTGCCAACTTCATCGGTGAAAACAACCGCCTCAACGGTCGCCTGCACAGCCATACCGGCGACCGCTGCGTGGTGGAGCTGGCGCGAGGGGAGAAGGTCGAGGCACTGGCGGTGAATGTCGGCCAGGTCGGCGGCCCGGTGACCCTGTCGGTGCGCCCCGAGCGCGTCAGCCTCAACGGCTCCAGCGAAAGCTGCGTCAACCGCTTCTCCGGCCGCGTGGCCGAATTCATCTACCTGGGCGACCACGTTCGCGTACGCCTGGAAGTCTGCGGCAAGACCGATTTTTTTGTGAAACAACCGATTGCCGAGCTGGATCCAGCGCTGGCGGTTGGCGACGTGGTACCGATTGGCTGGCAAGTCGAGCACGTTCGCGCACTCGACCCACTTCTAGAGGCGAATTGATCGCCCCCATGGCTTCACCAACCCTGCTCGTGGAGAGAACAACAATGTTGAAATCCCTGAAGTATTCAGCGCTGGCCCTCGGTTTGATGGGCGCGACCCAGGCCATGGCCGGCCCGGACCTGACCGTCGTGTCCTTTGGCGGCGCGAACAAGGCGGCCCAGGTCAAGGCTTTCTATGCACCGTGGGAAAGCGCGGGCAACGGCAAGATCGTCGCCGGTGAGTACAACGGCGAGATGGCCAAGGTCAAAGCCATGGTCGACACCAAGAGCGTGTCCTGGGACCTGGTGGAAGTGGAATCGCCAGAGCTGTCCCGTGGTTGCGACGAAGACATGTTCGAGCCCCTGGACCCGAAACTGTTTGGCAACACCGCCGACTACGTGAAAGGCGCCATCCAGCCCTGCGGCGTGGGCTTCTTCGTATGGTCCACGGTGCTGGCCTACAACGCCGACAAACTGACCAGCGCGCCCACCAGCTGGGCGGATTTCTGGGACACCAAGAAATTCCCCGGCAAGCGCGGCCTGCGCAAAGGCGCCAAGTACACCCTGGAATTCGCTCTGATGGCCGACGGCGTGGCGCCCAAGGACGTCTACAAAGTGCTGGCCGGCAAAGATGGCCAGGACCGTGCGTTCAAGAAACTCGACGAACTCAAGCCGTCGATCCAGTGGTGGGAAGCCGGCGCACAACCGCCGCAGTACCTCGCCTCGGGTGACGTGGTGATGAGCTCGGCCTACAACGGCCGGATCGCGGCCGTGCAGAAAGAAAGCAACCTGAAGGTGGTGTGGAACGGCGGCATCTACGACTTCGACGCGTGGGCGATTCCTAAAGGCCTGGCCAAGGACCGTGCCGAGGCGGCGAAGAAATTCATCGCTTTCTCGGTGCAGCCGCAGCAGCAGAAGACCTACTCGGAAAACATCGCCTACGGCCCGGCCAACACCCAAGCCGTACCGTTGCTGGCCAAGGACATCCTCAAGGACATGCCGACCACCCCGGAAAACATCGCCAACCAGGTGCAGATCGACGTGAGCTTCTGGGCCGATAACGGTGAGCAGTTGGAGCAGCGCTTCAACTCTTGGGCTGCCAAGTAACTCATGTCGTACCTGTAACCCCTGTGGGAGGGGGCTTGCTCCCGATAGCGGTGCATCAGTAGATACATTCATCAACTGACAGACTGCTATCGGGAGCAAGCCACCTCCCACATGAGATCTGCTGTGTTGGGCACATTGCATTCATTTTCATTCTCGGAGTTTGCCATGGACATCGCCATTCCAGGCCCCACCCTCAAACAGCGCCTGGCGCGTGCCGAGCGGGTCAACCGCTGGAAGGCCCAGGCCTTGATTGCGCCGCTGGTGCTGTTTTTGCTGCTGGTGTTCCTGGTGCCCATCGTTGCGCTGCTGTTCAAGAGCATTGGCAACCCGGAAGTGGTGGCGGGTTTGCCACGTACCGTGGTGGCGGTGACCGCTTGGGATGGCCGTGGCCTTCCGGGTGAACCGGTGTACCAGGCCCTCAGTGAAGACCTGGGCGAAGCCCGCAAAAACCAGACCTTGGGCGACCTGTCCAAACGCTTGAACATGGAACTGGCCGGCTATCGCAGCCTGTTGACCAAAACCGCGCGGGCGCTGCCGTTTACCGAAGCGCCGGCCTCTTATAAAGAAGCGTTGGAAACCCTCGATGAACGCTGGGGCGACCCCGCGTACTGGCAGGCGATCCGGCGCAACACCAGCAGCCTGACGCCGTTCTACCTGCTGGCGGCCGTGGATCACCGTATCGACGACCTTGGCGAAGTGGCCCCGGCCACCCCGGACCAGGCGATCTACCTGGATATCTTTGCCCGTACCTTCTGGATGGGCCTGGTGATCACCGCCATCTGCCTGGTGTTGGCCTATCCACTGGCGTACCTGCTGGCCAATCTGCCGGCGCGCAAGAGCAACCTGCTGATGATCCTGGTATTGCTGCCGTTCTGGACTTCGATCCTGGTGCGGGTCGCCGCGTGGATCGTGTTGCTGCAATCGGGTGGGCTGATCAACAGCGCGCTGATGGGCATGGGCCTGATCGACAAGCCCCTGGAGTTGGTGTTCAACCGCACCGGGGTCTACATCTCCATGGTGCATATCCTGCTGCCGTTCATGATTCTGCCGATCTACAGCGTGATGAAGGGCATCTCGCCCACCTACATGCGGGCGGCGATTTCCCTGGGCTGCCACCCGTTCACCAGTTTCTGGCGCGTGTACTTCCCGCAGACCTACGCCGGTGTCGGCGCCGGCTGCCTGTTGGTGTTCATTCTGGCGATTGGTTACTACATCACCCCGGCCTTGCTGGGCAGCCCGAATGACCAGATGGTCAGCTACTTCGTGGCGTTCTACACCAACACCAGCATCAACTGGGGCATGGCCACGGCATTGGGCGGCTTGCTGCTGCTGGCCACCGTGGTGCTGTACCTGATCTACAACCGGCTGGTGGGCGCCAGCCGCCTGCGCCTGAGCTAAGGAGACCGTTGCGATGCTGAGCCCTTATATGTCGCCCGTTGAGGGGGTGTGGTTCTACAGCTTGCGGATCCTCTGCGGCTTGATCCTGTTGTTCCTGATTCTGCCAGTGCTGGTGATCATCCCGTTGTCGTTCAACAGCGGCAGTTTCCTGGTGTATCCACTGCAAGGCTTCTCCCTGCAGTGGTACCAGGACTTCTTTGCCTCGGCCGAATGGATGCGCGCGCTCAAGAACAGCATCATCGTCGCCCCAGCGGCCACGGTGCTGGCCATGGTGTTCGGCACCCTAGCGGCGATTGGCCTGACGCGTGGGAATTTCCCCGGCAAGGCGCTGGTGATGGCCCTGGTGATCTCGCCGATGGTGGTGCCGGTGGTGATCATTGGCGTGGCCAGCTACCTGTTCTTTGCGCCGTTGGGCCTGGGTAACAGCTTCTTCTCGCTGATCGTGGTGCATGCGGTGTTGGGCGTGCCGTTTGTGATCATCACCGTGTCGGCCACCTTGCAGGGCTTTAACCACAACCTGGTGCGGGCGGCGGCCAGTCTGGGGGCTTCGCCACTGACTGCATTTCGCCGGGTGACCTTGCCCCTGATTGCACCGGGGGTGATTTCCGGGGCGTTGTTTGCCTTTGCGACCTCGTTCGATGAGGTGGTGGTGACGCTGTTTCTCGCCGGGCCTGAGCAAGCGACCCTGCCGCGCCAGATGTTCAGCGGTATCCGCGAGAACCTGAGCCCGACCATTGCGGCTGCGGCCACCTTGCTGATTGCCTTCTCGGTCCTGCTGTTGTTGACGTTGGAATGGCTGCGCGGCCGTAGCGAGAAGTTGCGTACCGCCCAAATCTAAAACCTGTTGGAAATCAAAATGTGGGAGCGGGCTTGCTCGCGAATGCGGTGTATCAGCCAGTACATTTGGCGACTGATCCACCGCATTCGCGAGCAAGCCCGCTCCCACAGTGGTTTTGTGTCGTTTGAGAAGGCGTCTACCTAGCCATTGAGCCAGGTCACGGTGCGCACGGCAAAGCATGCGGTATACAATGCGCGCCATCGTGATTTAGCTCAAAAAAGGTGCGTCATGCAGCCCTTCGTCATTGCTCCATCGATTCTCTCCGCCGACTTCGCCCGCCTGGGTGAGGAAGTGGACAAGGTGTTGGCCGCCGGTGCCGACTTCGTGCACTTCGATGTCATGGACAACCACTACGTGCCCAACCTGACCATCGGTCCGATGGTCTGCGCGGCACTGCGCAAGTACGGCATCACCGCGCCCATCGATGCGCACCTGATGGTCAGCCCGGTAGACCGCATCATCGGTGACTTCATCGAAGCCGGCGCCACCTACATCACCTTCCACCCGGAAGCCACGCTGCACGTTGATCGCACCCTGCAACTGATCCGCGAAGGCGGTTGCAAGGCGGGCCTGGTGTTCAACCCGGCGACCCCGCTGGACGTGCTCAAGTACGTGATGGACAAGGTCGACATGGTGCTGCTGATGAGCGTGAACCCAGGCTTTGGCGGGCAGAAGTTCATCCCCGGCACCCTCGACAAGCTGCGCGAAGCCCGCGCACTGATCGACGCCTCGGGCCGGGATATCCGCCTGGAAATCGACGGTGGGGTGAACGTCAACAACATCCGTGAAATCGCCGCTGCTGGCGCCGACACCTTTGTGGCCGGCTCCGCGATTTTCAATGCTCCGGACTACCAGGACGTCATCGCCAAGATGCGTGCCGAACTGGCGCTGGCACGTCCATGAGCGGCTTTGAGCAGCTGTTCCCCGGCAAATTGCCACGGCTGGTGATGTTCGATCTGGACGGTACTTTGATCGACTCGGTGCCAGACCTGGCGGCGGCGGTGGACCAGATGCTGCTCAAACTGGGGCGCCCGCCTGCGGGGATCGACTCGGTGCGCGAATGGGTCGGCAACGGCGTGCACATGCTGGTGCGCCGGGCCCTGGCCAATCACATCGATGCCGAAGGGGTTGATGATGTAGAGGCCGAACACGCCCTGGAGCTGTTCAACGCCGCCTATGAAGACGGCCACGAACTGACGGTGGTCTACCCTGGCGTGCGCGACACCCTCAAGTGGTTGAGCAAACAGGGCGTAGAGATGGCCCTGATCACCAACAAGCCGGAGCGTTTCGTCGCGCCGTTGTTGGACCAGATGAAAATCGGCCGGTATTTCCGTTGGATCATCGGCGGCGATACCCTGCCGCAAAAGAAGCCTGACCCGGCGGCGCTGTTTTTTGTGATGAAAATGGCCAATATCCCGGCCTCGCAGTCGTTGTTCGTCGGCGATTCGCGCAGTGACGTGCAGGCGGCAAAGGCCGCTGGCGTGCAGTGCGTGGCCTTGAGCTACGGCTATAACCATGGCCGGCCCATCGCCGAGGAGTCGCCGTCGCTGGTGATTGATGACCTGCGACTGCTAATCCCCGGTTGCTTGGGAGCGGGCGCTGAGATAACGTTGCCCGACACCGATCCGTCCCCTTCTGGAAATCCCATCGTGGTGGTCACTCGCAAACTCTGGATGAAAGTCATCAAGGCCCTGGCCCGCTGGCGTTGGCGCGCCTGACTGATCCTGGCCGCGCTGCGGCACGTTTGCATACCTGACCGTTAGACCCTCAAGCCACGAGGCACACATGATCCGCGAAGAATTCCTGCGTTTGGCCGCTGCCGGCTATAACCGTATTCCCCTGGCCTGCGAAACCCTGGCCGACTTCGACACCCCGCTGTCGATCTACCTCAAGCTGGCCGACGAGCCCAACTCCTACCTGCTGGAGTCCGTGCAGGGCGGCGAGAAGTGGGGCCGTTACTCGATCATCGGCCTGCCGTGCCGCACCGTCCTGCGGGTTCACGATCACCATGTGAGCATCACCCATGATGGCGTCGAGATCGAAAGCCACGACGTAGAAGACCCGCTGGCCTTTGTCGAAACCTTCAAAGCGCGCTACAACGTGCCGACCATTCCTGGCCTGCCGCGCTTCAACGGCGGCCTGGTGGGTTACTTCGGTTACGACTGCGTACGTTATGTGGAAAAACGCCTGGGCAAGTGCCCAAACCCGGACCCGCTGGGTGTGCCGGACATTCTGCTGATGGTCTCGGATGCGGTCGTGGTGTTCGACAACCTGGCCGGCAAGATGCACGCGATTGTGCTGGCCGACCCGGCCCAGGCCGACGCGTTCGAGCAGGGCCAGGCCAGCCTGCAAGCGCTGCTGGAAAAACTGCGCCAGCCAATCACCCCCCGTCGCGGCCTGGACCTCAGCCGTCCACCAGCGGCCGACCCGGTGTTTCGTTCAAGCTTTACCCAGGATGACTACGAGCGTGCCGTCGATACCATCAAGGAGTACATCCTTGCCGGTGACTGCATGCAGGTGGTGCCGTCGCAGCGTATGTCCATCGATTTCAAGGCCGCGCCGATTGACCTGTACCGCGCCCTGCGTTGCTTCAACCCAACGCCGTACATGTATTTCTTCAACTTTGGCGACTTCCACGTAGTGGGCAGCTCGCCGGAAGTGCTGGTGCGGGTCGAAGACAACCTGATCACCGTGCGTCCGATCGCCGGGACTCGCCCACGGGGCGCGACTGAAGAAGAAGACCTGGCGCTGGAAAAAGACCTGCTGAGCGACGACAAGGAAATCGCCGAGCACCTGATGCTTATCGACCTGGGCCGCAACGACACCGGGCGCGTCTCGGAGATCGGTTCGGTGAAGCTCACCGAGAAGATGGTCATCGAGCGGTATTCCAACGTGATGCACATCGTGTCCAACGTGACCGGCGAGCTGAAGGCTGGCCTGACCGCGATGGACGCACTGCGGGCGATCCTGCCGGCGGGCACCTTGTCGGGCGCGCCGAAGATCCGCGCGATGGAAATCATCGACGAACTGGAGCCGGTCAAGCGCGGTGTCTACGGCGGCGCCGTGGGGTATTTCGCCTGGAACGGCAACATGGACACGGCCATTGCGATCCGCACCGCCGTGATCAAGGACGGGGAGCTGCACGTACAGGCCGGTGGCGGGATTGTCGCCGACTCGGTACCGGCCCTCGAATGGGAAGAAACCCTGAACAAGCGCCGCGCGATGTTCCGCGCTGTTGCGCTGGCCGAACAGACTCCCAATTCCTGAGGTTTGCCCCATGTTGCTGATGATTGATAACTACGATTCCTTTACCTACAACGTTGTGCAGTACCTGGGCGAGCTGGGTGCCGAGGTCAAGGTGGTGCGCAACGACGAACTGACCGTGGCCGAAATCGCTGCCCTGAACCCTGAGCGCATCGTGGTTTCGCCAGGCCCGTGCACGCCGACCGAGGCAGGTATTTCCCTCGAAGCGATCAAGTATTTCGCCGGCAAGTTGCCGATCCTGGGCGTGTGCCTGGGCCACCAGTCCATCGGCCAGGCCTTTGGTGGTGACGTGGTGCGTGCGCGCCAGGTGATGCACGGCAAGACCAGCCCGGTGTTCCACAAGGATGCGGGCGTGTTCCATGGCCTTAACCTGCCGGTGACCGTGACCCGCTACCACTCGCTGGTGGTCAAGCGCGAAACCCTGCCGGAGTGCCTGGAACTGACCGCCTGGACCCAACTGGAAGACGGCTCGGTCGATGAGATCATGGGCCTGCGTCACAAGACACTGAATGTCGAAGGGGTGCAATTTCACCCCGAATCGATCCTGACCGAGCAGGGCTACGAGCTGTTCGCCAACTTTCTCAAGCAGAGCGGCGGCACGCGCTAAGGACTTTCCATGGATATCAAGACTGCCCTGAGCCGTATCGTCGGCCACCTGGACCTGAGCACCGCCGAAATGAGCGATGTGATGCGCGAGATCATGACCGGTCAATGCACCGACGCGCAGATCGGCGCGTTCATGATGGCCATGCGCATGAAGAGCGAGAGCATCGACGAAATCGTCGGCGCCGTGTCGGTGATGCGTGAGCTGGCGGACAAGGTCGAACTCAAGACCCTCGACGGCGTGGTGGATGTGGTTGGCACCGGCGGTGACGGTGCGAACATCTTCAACGTGTCGACGGCTTCTTCTTTTGTAGTGGCGGCGGCGGGTTGCACCGTGGCCAAGCACGGTAACCGTGCGGTGTCCGGCAAGAGCGGCAGTGCCGACCTGTTGGAAGCGGCCGGGATCTACCTGAACCTGACGCCAGTGCAAGTGGCGCGTTGCATCGACAACGTAGGCATTGGCTTCATGTTTGCCCAAACCCACCACAGCGCCATGAAGTACGCCGCCGGCCCGCGTAAAGATCTGGGCCTGCGCACCCTGTTCAACATGCTCGGCCCGCTTACGAATCCGGCCGGTGTGAAACATCAGGTGGTGGGCGTGTTCAGCCAGGCGCTGTGCCGGCCATTGGCTGAAGTACTGCAGCGCCTGGGCAGCAAGCATGTGCTGGTGGTGCATTCCAAGGATGGCCTGGACGAATTCAGCCTGGCAGCGCCGACCTTTGTGGCCGAGCTTAAGAATGACCAGATCACCGAATATTGGGTCGAGCCCGAAGACCTGGGCATGAAAAGCCAAAGCCTGCACGGCCTGGCGGTAGAAAGCCCGGCGGCCTCCCTTGAATTGATCCGTGATGCCCTGGGGCGTCGCAAGACTGAAAACGGTCAAAAAGCCGCCGAGATGATTGTTCTCAATGCTGGCGCGGCACTTTACGCAGCTGATCACGCCTATAGTCTGAAGGAAGGTGTGGAATTGGCCCACGACGCGCTGCACACCGGTCTGGCTCGCGAAAAGCTCGAAGAACTGGGAGCATTCACCGCTGTATTCAAGATGGAGAATGAAGGATGAGTGTGCCGACCGTTCTGGAAAAAATCCTGGCCCGCAAGGCCGAAGAAGTGGCTGAGCGTCGCGCACGCGTCAGCCTCTCTGAGTTGGAAGCGTTGGCTAAAAGCGCCGATGCACCACGCGGCTTCGCCAATGCCTTGATCGCCCAGGCCAAGCTCAAGCAACCGGCGGTAATCGCCGAGGTGAAGAAGGCTTCGCCGAGCAAAGGTGTGATCCGCGAAAACTTCGTGCCGGCAGAGATCGCCGTCAGCTACGAAAAGGGCGGGGCGACTTGCCTGTCCGTACTGACCGATATCGACTACTTCCAGGGCAGCGACGCGTACCTGCAACAGGCCCGCGCCGCTTGCAAGTTGCCGGTGATCCGCAAGGACTTCATGGTTGACCCGTACCAGATCGTCGAAGCCCGTGCCCTGGGCGCCGACTGCGTGCTGCTGATCGTCTCTGCCCTGGATGACGTGAAGATGGCTGAACTGGCGGCCGTGGCCAAAGGCGTCGGCCTGGACGTGCTGGTGGAAGTGCACGACGGCGATGAACTGGAGCGCGCACTGAAAACCCTCGACACCCCGCTGGTGGGGGTCAATAACCGCAACCTGCACACCTTTGAAGTCAGCCTGGAAAACACCCTCGACCTGCTGCCGCGTATTCCGCGCGACCGTTTGGTGATTACCGAGAGTGGTATCGTCAACCGGGCCGATGTGGAACTGATGGAGATCAGTGGGGTGTATTCGTTCCTGGTGGGCGAGACGTTTATGCGGGCGGAGAACCCTGGCACCGAGTTGCAGCGCCTGTTTTTCCCGGAGCGTGGCGGGCCAGCGGTCAGCGGTTCGACCCTCGACTGATTGAATTTGAAATGGGGTCAAAATGTGGGAGGGGGCTTGCTCCCGATAGCGGTGTATCAGTAACAGATATGTTCACTGACCCACTGCAATCGGGAGCAAGCCCCCTCCCACATTTGGTTTGTGTGTATTCAGATAGGTAGGTGTTCGATGATCCAGCCAGTGTCGATAACTGTTGAAGCTGGCCTTGCCGCCGAGCAAGCCCTGTTGGCCGCTGTCTGCGCCGGCGAACAGGACTACGGCCTGTTGTTCTGGCAACCCAACGATCAAGCCTTGGTCATGCCACGCCGGTTGAGTCGCTTGCCAGCGTTCGACGAGGCCGGCAAGGTCTCAGCGCAGGCGGGTTGGCCGGTGTTGCTAAGGGAAACCGGCGGCGAGCCCGTGCCGCAGTCGAATGCCACGGTCAACATCGCCCTGGTCTACGCGCCCCCGCGCAGCGAAGGTGATCAAAATCGCATCGAAACCGGTTACTTGCGCCTGTGCCAGCCGATCTGCGACTTGCTGATCGAGTTGGGGGGCGATGCGTCTGTGGGCGAAATCGACGGCGCGTTCTGCGACGGTCGATACAACGTCAACCTCAACGGCCGCAAAATGGTCGGTACCGCCCAGCGTTGGCGACAGGCCGGCGGGCGCCCAGTGGGCTTGGTGCACGGTGCATTGCTGTTGGAAAACGAGCGCGAAGAGCTGATTGCCGCGGTCAATCGCTTCAATGAAGCCTGCGGCCTTGAGCAACGAGTGCGTGCCGACAGCCATATCGCCCTGCACGAAGCCTTCCCCGCACCGGATGCAATCAGCCGGCTGGATACGTTGTACCGTCAGATGTTGGCCGGCTTTCTACCGGCCTAACGGGTACCGAATACCACCATCGTCTTGCCTTTGACGTGGACCAGGTTGCGTTCTTCCAGGTCCTTGAGCACGCGGCCGACCATTTCCCGTGAACAGCCGACAATGCGCCCGATTTCCTGGCGTGTGACCTTGATCTGCATGCCGTCGGGGTGGGTCATGGCGTCGGGCTGCTTGCACAACCCCAGCAGGCAGCGGGCGACACGGCCGGTCACGTCAAAAAAGGCCAAGTCGCCGACCTTGCGCGTGGTGTCCCGCAGGCGCTGGGCGATCTGACCGCTCAGGGCGTAGAGAATGTCCGGGTCCTGCTGGGCCAGTTCGCGAAATTTGGTGTAGCTGATCTCGGCGACTTCGCACTCGACCTTGGCGCGTACCCAGGCGCTGCGCTCTTGCTCCTTGCCCGGTTGCTCGAACAGCCCCAACTCCCCAAAAAAATCCCCGGTGTTCAGGTAGGCAATGATCATTTCGCGCCCGTCTTCATCCTCGATCAGGATGGTGACCGAGCCTTTGATGATGAAGTACAGCGTTTCCGAACGCTCGCCCGCGCAGATGATGTTGTGCTTGGCCGGGTGACGGCGGCGCTGGCAGTGCATCAGCAACTTGTCGAGATTCTTGATCTTGGGTATGGGAGTAAGGGCAACCATGGTTGTATCCCGAAAAGACAGCGCGGAGGGTCGGTGTTGTTATATGTGTCGGTATCGGCATTGATACACGTTGTATAAATGGTAGCAATACGCCATCGATTTGGCGTCAGCTTACCAGACACATTCTGACTCGATTAGCCCATTTGTGAGTTAAACCCTTCGTTGAACTGCTTTAGTCGCAAACGCTGTCGTTATACGGCCCTGTGCTAAGCTGGCGACCCTTTTTTAGCAGTGGAGTCTGGGCGATGAAGGCACGCATCCAATGGGCGGGCGAAGCCATGTTCCTCGGTGAGTCGGGCAGTGGCCATGTCGTGGTCATGGACGGTCCGCCGGAAGCCGGTGGCCGCAACCTGGGCGTACGCCCGATGGAAATGCTCCTGCTTGGTGTAGGCGGTTGCAGCAATTTCGACGTGGTCAGCATCCTGAAAAAGTCCCGCCAGGCCGTGGAGAGCTGCGAAGCGTTCCTGGAGGCCGAGCGCGCCACGGAAGATCCCAAGGTGTTCACCAAGATCCACATGCACTTCGTGGTGAAGGGCCGGGCGCTCAAAGAAGCTCAGGTCAAGCGTGCCATCGAACTGTCGGCCGAGAAGTACTGCTCGGCGTCGATCATGCTGGGCGCGGCCGGTGTGGCGATCACCCACGACTACGAGATCGTAGAGCTGGGGTGATCGGCTAGGCGCAAGGCAAAAAGAAAGGGCGCTCTGAGAGCGCCCTTTTTTTGGATTAAATCCGGTAGGTGCTTTTGGTCATCACCTTGGCCAGCAGGCTCATGCCAAGCCTGACCGGCGCCGGGAAGCGGAAACCGCCGGCATCCAGTGCGCTTTCGGCGTGATGTTCTTCGTCGATGCGCATCTGTTCAAGAATCGCCCGGGATTTTTCGTCCTCGGCCGGCAGTTGTTCCAGGTGTTCATCTAGGTGTTTGCACACTTGGTGTTCGGTCGCGGCGACAAAACCCAGGCTGACTTTGTCGCTGATCAGGCCCGCAGCCGCGCCGATGCCGAACGACAGGCCATAAAACAGGGGGTTGAGCACGCTGGGGTGGCTGCCCAGTTGGCGGATGCGTTGTTCGCACCAGGCCAGGTGGTCGATCTCTTCCTCGGCGGCATGCTCCATGGCAGCGCGAACCTGCGGCAACTTGGCGGTCAGCGCCTGACCCTGGTACAGCGCCTGGGCACAGACCTCGCCGGTATGGTTGATGCGCATCAGGCCCGCGACGTGGCGCGTGTCGGTTTCGCTCATCTGTGCATCGGGTTGCACGATGGCAGGCGAGGGGCGGTACGGTTGGCCGCTGAAGGGCAGCAGCGTACGCATGGCCATATCGGCTTGCAGTAACAGACGGTCAATCGGCGAGTAGTGACGTTGGGTAGTCATGCTGACCTCCGGGAAGAATCTCGGCGGCCAGTTTACCGCAAGAGAAGGGCAAGCGTTTGCGCTGCGTCAGGGGCATGGGGTCGCAGCCTGGGGCCGCGACCTTTACCCAAAGGCTGATCAGCCCGGCGGCCAGTTCATCTGGCGCTGACCCAGTACGTGCATATGAATGTGATAAACGGTCTGCCCGCCTTTTGGATTGCAGTTCATTACCAGGCGGAAACCTTCCTCGCAGCCTTGCTCCAGCGCCAAACGCTGGGCGGTGAACAAGATATGACCGGCCAGGGCTTTGTCTTCTTCGGTCAAGTCATTGAGGGTGGGGATGTGCTTTTTCGGAATGACCAGGAAATGCACAGGGGCCGCCGGGTATATGTCCTTAAAGGCCAGGATCTGGTCATCTTCGTAGATGATATCCGCGGGTATTTCTCTGTTGATGATCTTGGTGAACAGAGTATCCACAGCTGTTTCTCCGTTATGAAAGTGCACAGGGAGTGTACTCAGGCGTTTGCGGTGAGCCAAGCCGTGCGCTCACGCAACTTTGAGCGTCGCCCAAGGATGTCACGCAGGAAGGTGACGAGTGGGAACAAGAACTTGTGCAGTCGCCGCCGCCGCTTTATTGCTTCCTTGAGGCCGGAAAACAATGCACAGCCATGGTACTTGACGAGCGCTGCGGCTTCATTGCGAAAGGTTCGAGTGGCGGTGCTTGGAACCCCGGTGGCAGGGAAGTGGGAAAACCGCCGCTGCCCTTGCTTTGCATTTAGCGTGGCCTGCAGGAAACCGTTCCCGAAAACCCGGTCCGGTTCAAGATGGCAGCCTTCTGCCCACTCATTCCAGGCATTGATAAACACCAGGGGTGTTGCGTGCTCCTGCGCCCTGTCGATAGCGGACGATAACCAGAACTCGTAGTTGTCCGGTACGCCGTTGAGTATGACCAGTGCACGCTCGTTGGTTCGAGCGGTGTTGTCCCACGATGGGAAAACGGTCTTGAAGATATAGGGGGGCTGGGTGTTGTAAGTTCGATCAAGATAGGATTGCGCGACGTTGGCGTACTGGAAAACATTGCCCTTGAATGCGTGCTGGAAATTGATCTGATCGTTGATGTTTGTAAGGCCAAGGTTGTGGGGCGGGAATTCAACGCCGCTGTCGAAGCCATACTTTTTATAGTTATCGTTGCCGTGGGTTAGCGCGGCGCACAGGTGAATTTCACCCAGGCCGATCGCGCGACAATGTTGGCGCCAGATGCTGAGGGTTTTACAGGCGTCGGGAAGATGCTGGGGGCGGTACACAATCAGGAAGGGTTTTCCATCCACCCGGATGTACCGGCCATCTTCAAAAAATGGAATGAGCGACTGTATGAAGTTGATATCGTCGTCAGGCAGATACTTTTGCGCGATCAAAATTTCGTGTTCGGCGGCATCCCAGCGGCGTGTCCAGTTTTCATTGGCCCAGCACAAACAAAATGGCATATCGCTTTCGGGGTCTTGGAGCATGTCATCCAGTGGAATATTCAGGATGCGATGGCCGGAGAACCAATAGTAGTGATAGCAAAAGCCGTCGATGCCATAGGCCTTTGCGGTCTTTATCTGATCTCGTCGGGTCTCGGTGACGCGCAGGTCATAAAAACCGAAGTCGGTGGGCAGGTGGGGTTGAAGGTGGCCTTCAAACTGCGGCGTCGCCTTGGTGACGTTGGTCCATTCGGTGAAGCCTTTGCCCCACCAGCGGTCATTCTCAGGTGTGGGGTGAAATTGCGATAAATAAAAGGCAATCAGCTTGGGCGAGGTCATTGGCTTTTAGTCCCATCAGCAGGAGGTAAAGGGTCGCCAACAACGCAATAGCGAATAAAGTCTATC
This sequence comes from Pseudomonas kairouanensis, assembly GCF_004682055.1. Lineage (GTDB taxonomy): Bacteria > Pseudomonadota > Gammaproteobacteria > Pseudomonadales > Pseudomonadaceae > Aquipseudomonas > Aquipseudomonas kairouanensis. The sequence continues at coordinate 159,345 of NZ_QUZU01000009.1, forward strand.
GATGAATATTCCAGGTCACCCTATGTTCAGGCCCAACTTTTTGAGCGTAGTGCGCAGGACTTTCTTGAACCTGGCAGGCAAGTACGGCCCCACTCGTTGTCTGACGGACGAGAAAAACAGCGGGTGGATAATGCGAAGTCTGTTGCTCGCATCGGCACGTACATTCAACCGCAGTGCCTCACCAGCGCTGTGGTTTGGAACCGCTTTGACGACAACTTGATAGACCGTCGCCTGAGGGCTTTGCCGTAAACACTGTTGGGTGGGCGTTGGCAGCTGTGACCACTGGCCAGCGAACTCGGTTTCTTCCGGTTGTTTGCGCACATAGGCGACCTCGATAACTTTCAGATCAGCCTGGCTGAATAGATCCTCCATGTTCTTCAACCCAAAGAAACGGATGTGCGTCCGGTCCAGCAACCCCCAATCACGGTATTCAAAGTTGCCATTGAGTAAACAGGCCAGCACTGCTGCATGACCGGCGTGGGGCAGGGAGATCACCAGGTAACCGTCATCCTTGATCAACGGGACCATGCGCTTGAGGGCTGTCCAGGGGTCATATAAATGTTCAAGTACGTCGGCGGCGACCAGCACATCAAACGGTGCTGAGCCCTCTAGGAGTAATGGCCAGTGTTCGGCATTCAGGTCCGCCTGATAGATGTGTTCGCAGAATGGCGAGGCCTTTTTTATCGCCTCGGTGTCCAGCTCAAGACCCGTCACACTGCACTGGCCTTCGGTTGCCAGAATCCTGGTAATGGAGCCTGGCCCGCAGCCAACTTCCAGCACGCGCTTGCACTGCCCCACCAAGCGCACAACATGCGCCGGCGCGGTTGTTGATCGGCTGTCCACCTCATATTCATAGTTGTGACGTTGATTGCTCATGGGCCACTCCCTGGACTTGATTGTTTGTTTGCTGAAGGGGCTTACGGGACCTGCCAATAAACGCCCACACCGTCGATCTCCACCAGGGTGGGCGCAAATTCACGGGCGGCTAGAAAGTCATGCACCGCCTGCTTGCATGCCGGAACGACGTTGTAGTCATCGACAATGACGTACCCGCCGGACGATACCTTGTCGTACAAGGCCGATAAGGCATCCAGGGTGGATTCATACATGTCGCCGTCCAGCCGCAGCAGCGCCAGTTTTTCAATGGGCGCCGTCGTCAGCGTGTCTTTGAACCAACCCTTTAGAAAGACAACTTGCTCGTCCAGCAAGCCGTACTTCTCGAAGTTGCGCATGACTTGCTCCATGGGCACGCTGAGTTCGTCATACGTATGAAAGGTATCGCCGGTATCTGCCGGGTATTTTTCATGGTCGGGCGGCGGCAGGCCTTCGAACGAGTCGGCCACCCAGACGCGGCGGTCGGTCACGCAATAGGCATCAAGCACCGCGCGCATGAGGATGCATGCGCCGCCGCGCCAAACCCCGGTTTCTATCAGGTCACCCTGGATGTGGTTGCCAAGCACGCTTTCGGTCAGCGCCCTCACATTTGCCAGGCGCTTCTTGCCGATCATCGTGTGCGCGACCGAAGGCCAGTCCCAGCCGTACTCCCGCAAGTGCGCATCAAATTGATCATGGCCCAGCACGTTGAGCGGCGGGTCTTCGTAGATCGACCCGCTCAGGCAGTCCTGAACCGAGGTGAGGTAGCGATTGATCAGCCGGTTACGCTCAGCGGCGAGATAGACCAGCTCGCTGTTTCTTCGAAACAGATTCTGCGAGGTCTGTAACAGTGCACTGAATAGGCCGGGCCGCTGCTCATTCATAGGATCGCTACCTTGAGGGGTCATGGTTTCGACAGCTTGCTTGTATTGATCAGCTCGATGTCATCGAACGGTATGCCAATCAGCCCGCTCATGATGCTGGAGCTTCTGGACTCGATAACGAACGCGTCGTTGACCCACTGCAACTGGGTCGCGTCGTCAGGCGTTCCATCGGCGATGGCGACGTCGACGGTATACACCCCGACTTTCAAGAGTGGGAAACGAAAGGTGAAAATGGCTCTTACGCGGTTTCCGGGGGCTGCTTCCACGGGCGCCAGGCATGTATCGATATACGTGTTCTGGCCTATCAACACCTGCCCAAGCCTGTCCTTGAGGTTGAAGCCCACAATCAGGTTCTGGCTGGCAACCCAAACGGTTGCCTCGATTACGACCTTGACCCTTTCACCCCCCACCAGCCAGGAGAGTGGTTGGCCTTGCAAGTCCTCGATGCAGGCATGGGAAATGACAGCCCCCTCATTGCCAAACGTGGTGGTGGCAGACGAGAACTCGAAGACCTGAATGTCATTTCTGACATTGGAGTGATTGATGAAGGCCGTTCGCATGTCGCGTTTGGCAGTCAGGTGGTCCAGGCCCTGATCGGCGAGGGGCTGGGGTGTGCGTTTGTCCACAAGTGTCGAATGATAACGTCTCGCCAAATACTGCTCGCATACCGTTTTAGCCGACCCAATCGCCTGTATACGGCCTTTTTCCAACCATACGGCGCGATCGCACAAATTGACCACGGCACTGGCGTCGTGGCTGACGAAGAAAACCGTTCCAGTTTTTTTGAACCGATGAAGGAAGCGCATGCACTTTTGCGCAAAAAGCGCGTCGCCCACGGCCAGTGCTTCGTCGATGACAAGAATGTCGGCGTCCACGTTGGCGATGACCGCAAAGGCAAGGCGAACATACATCCCCGAGGAGTAGCGCTGAACGGGTTGATGCATAAAGTCGCCAATGTCTGCGAAGGCGACGATGGCGTCATATTTCTCGTCAATCTGTTCTTTGCTCAGGCCCAGAATGGCGCCGTTAAGGTAAATGTTCTCCCTGCCCGTGAACTCAGGATTGAAGCCGGTCCCGAGCTCCAGCAGGGCGACGATCTTTCCGTGGGTTTCGATCAAACCCTGGGTTGGCGAGAGCGTTCCGCAAATCAGCTTCAGGAGTGTGGATTTTCCTGATCCGTTCAAGCCGATAATGCCGATGGTTTCGCCTTTTTCGACTTCCAGGTTGATGTCTACCAAGGCCCAGAAGTCGCTGTAGTAACGTTTCTGGTGTAACCCGAGCGCGCGTTGCAGCCTTGGGTAGATCATTTGCTTCAACCGGTCCTGGGGTTGCGCATAGATCTCGAAGCGTTTACCGAGGTTCATGACTTTGATACTGGCTTCAGAGCACATCGGCAAACCCCTTGCGTGCGCATTGAAAGCAAGCGAACCCCGCCCAGGCCATTGCCGAGCCCAGGCAGAACAACAGGCCGATGATGTAGAAGTTTGGCGCTTGCCCGATGATCAGGACGTTTCGCGACTCCTGAATAATGGCCGCAAGGGGGTTTAACGCGACCCAAATCCGATAGTTTTCCGGTAGGGCGGTAATCGGGAAAAACACTGCAGACACGAACAGCATGGCGGTTGTGAACAGGCTGGTTATCTGGCCGACGTCCCGTAGATAAACACCTGCCGCCGCCAATACCCAGGCAAGGCCCAGGGTGCCAAGGATGAGTGGCGTCAGGACAAGCGGGAAATAGACGGCGGTGAAAGGAATGTGATGGTTAATGATCAAGGCCGCGATCAACAGCACGCTTGAACTGACGAACGTATGAAACAAGGCTGAGCCAAACGCCACCCAGGGAAGTATTTCGAGCGGGAAAACAACTTTTTTCACATAGTTCGCGTTGGAGACGATCAGGCCGGGAGCGCGATTTATACATTCGGCAAACAGCCCATGCACGATAAGCCCCACGAACAGGACGATGGCAAAACCGGTGCCGGTGTCGTGTGCGGGTGTTCCCCAGCGTGCGTTGAGTGCCACGGAGAATACAAACGTATAAATCACCAACATCAAGATGGGATTGAACAACGACCACGCCAGGCCGAATATCGAACCACGGTAACGGCCCACAACTTCTCTTTGTACAAGCGCCTTTATAAGGCTTCGGTTGCGCCAGAAGCTGCTGAACATTTCCTTGGGTGCAACGGAAAATGTTTGCATCAGACGGGTACCTCGTTAATTGCATAAAGCGTGGCAGATGCACTTTGCCTACGGTGTTCCGCCAGGGGCGCATTGTGTGTATAGGCCGGCAGAGTGCTCATCGGGCTACAACTTCTTGAACAGCGTGGCGACAATCAGCCCCAGATTGCCAAGCAAGGTTTGGCGATACAGGTGTGAACGGAAAAAGTTGATGACCCTCAGGGGCAGTATTTGCCTGCGAAAGCGTGTGAACAAAGCCAGGGTGGCTTGGTTGTCTTTGTTGAGGTGTTCCCGAATGCCTTGCAGTGCGTGGATGTTTTGCGTGTTCCACTCTTTGAAACGTCCGTGAAACAGCATGCGAATACGGTACAGGCGCGCCCGCCAACTGGAGTTGCTACCAACCAGGTTGCCACCGTGCTGACGATAGAGCAGATAGGGGGTCGAGTCGTAATGGACGGCGCCGCCTACGCCCGTCACCAGGATATAAGCCCACCAGTCATGTGAGGGGATCGTCTGCGCGGTATTGGTCATCTGCAGCAGCTGGCGGGCAGCCAGGTTGAAAACCATGGTATTGCCGCCACCGATGTTCTGTACCAATGCATTGTTGAAGTGTGGCGAGCGCGAGAAGTGCGGCGAGTAACCAATGGGCTCGCCGCATTCGGAGATAAGTTGGGTTCGGCCGCAATACAGTGCCGGCTTTTTGAGAGGGATGGTGATAAGCCACGCCATTGCGGCTTGCAGTTTTTCTTCACCCCAGATGTCATCTTGATCTGACCAGGCAAAGTAGTCGGCTTCAATGTCGGTACGGGAGGTTAAAGATAGAAAGTTTTTAACGTAGCCCTGCTGCGGCCCCGATAATATGCGGACCCGCTCCTGCCCCCAGCGCGTGTGGAAGTGTTGCAATATATCCAGGGTCTTATCTTTGGAACCATCGTCCGACACCAGTAGTTTCCAGTGCGGGTAAGTTTGCCGGGTAAAAGACTCCAGTTGTTCGCACAGAAAGGAACCCCCGTTGTAAGTGCACATGAGTATGGCGACGGTAGGTAAGGCGGGCATAGAAAATACCTCCTCTGAATGGAAAGCATGGGTTTGAGCCAGCCAATTTCATCCATTCAGTGGAGTGTCTCAGAGAGCATACGGCGAGATGTGCTGAAGGTACCCGAGCTGTAACGAACCCCCGTGTGGTTAAAACGTAGCAGAGGTATCGAGCGTTTCCAGTATTTGGCGTTGATTGAGTTTCGAGTGCCGAGTGATTCGGGTTTGATCAGGCTTTTTAATACGATGGGTTATCGGCACTTTGCCAGCAATTTGCGGGCATCAGCGCAGGCAATACGCCTTGTTGATCATGCCGGCGATTTTTCGGGTCAGCCAGCGTGGGCTTAACCGTGGGCTGAAGGTCATCCAGCGGTTGCGTCGGCCGGGAATGATGATGGCTTTGTTCTTTTCCAGCGCTCGCACGGTGTAGAGGGCCACCTCTTCGGGGCTCATCAGTTTGTCGCTGCGTTCGAGTTTGGCCGTGTCCATTTGCGCAGTGCCATAGAACGCGGTACGTGTCGGGCCGGGGCAGAGCACCGAGACCTTGATGCCGCAGCTCTTCAACTCTTCACGCAGGCCTTCGGAGAAGTGCAGCACATAGGCCTTGCTGGCGTAGTAGCTGCTCATCCATGGACCGGGTTGGAAGGCGGCCACCGAGGCGACGTTGAGAATCTGCCCGCCGCCATACAGTGCCATGGCATTGCCGAGGGCGTGGCACATGCGAGTCAGGGCCAGGATATTGACTTCGATCAGGTCCTGTTCGGTCATCCAGTCCTGGGCCAGGAATGGCCCGCTGGTGCCGATACCGGCGCAGTTGACCAGCAGATCGATCTGGCGCTCGCCTTCTTCAAGTTCCAGCAGGAACCCGGACAGGCGCAGTGGCTCGCCCAGGTCGCAGGCACGAAAAAGCACCTCGACGCCGAACCGTTGAGTCAATTCGATTGCAATGCTTTCCAACTGATCACGCTGGCGGGCCACCAGAATCAGGCTGCGGCCGCGTCGGGCCAGGGCCTCGGCCATTGCCAGGCCGATGCCACTGGAGGCACCGGTGATCAGAGCGTAACGGGTCATGCCTTTCTCCATCGCAACGCCGCCGGTCCTGTGACAGTGGCATCACAGGCGGCGGACGTTTCTTTACTGTTCTGGAGAGTCTACAGGTTCGGCTGCCTCGTCAGCACTTTGCGCGTCGTCTTCATCAACGGTCGCGCCTTGGTCGGCGTCGTCGTCGGAGGTGATGGAGCTGCTTTCGTAGCTGCTATCAACATTGGCTTCGAGTTGGTCGAGGTAGCCGTTCATGCCCAGGCTGACCACGAGGATGAGCATCAGTGGAATGAACGCCAGCCACAGGGAGGCCAGCACCTTTACGGCAGTGGAGTTGCGTGGGGGTGGGGCGCCGTATTGGTTGGCGCCTGGGTTGCCCGGGAGCACCAGCAACAGCAGTGGGAAAATGCTGTTCACCAGTGGCACCAGGTTCAGCAGGTACAGCCAGCCGGACCAGCCCAGGTCGTGCAGGCGTTGCACGCCGATTTGCACGCTGACCACGACGATCGCGATACACAGCGCAAAACCCAGCAATGAGCCCAGGATCATGCCCGCCGTTGGCGAAGCGGTTGCGACGGCAAATCCGGCGGTTGCAATGATCCCGCCCGCGACCAGCATCGCGACGGTCAGTACCAGCGTCCAGGCCAGGTAGCGCAGACGGCCAATACGACCGTTGATGGTGAAGACGTTGAGCGAGGCGTACTCCGGCAGGTCATCGCCAACAACCGAGCGAGGAGGTGCATAAGGGGAGGTTGCCGGTTGGTGGGCGCTGGAGTCCGTCTCATGGGTTTCGGCAAGGCTGAACGCCACGGGCTGTTCGGCTTCGATACGCGCATCTACGCCGGCGTTTTTCAACGCGGACAGGTAGGTTTCGGCATCTGGGCGGGACAGGTCGCGCTTGAGTGCGACCGGGCGGCCGGTAAAGAGCTTCTCGATCGCTTCGACGTCACTTTTGAACAACTCGGCGAGGTTCAATTTGGCAGTGGTACTTTCGACCCCCGGGAGCAAGGCTCCATCGAACACAATCTTGAAACGGCTATCGGTCATGCGGGCATCCTTGTCACTTAATCAGGAAGGTGGTGCAGGCCTGCTCAATCGGCAGGCCGTGCGGTTGGGTCAGCGGGGCCAGCGCAATTGTGCTGCCTGCTCGCGTGCCGTGCGGTATTCGGCATCCAGGCGGGCAACGAGTTCATCGACACTGAGCAGATCAGTGATCTCGCCGACGCCCTGGCCCGCGGACCACACGGTTTTCCAGGCTTTTGCCTCGTCGCTCAGCGGTTTGAGCTTGGAACCGAAGTTGACTTCGCCCTTGCCTTGCAAGGCGGCGAGGTCGAAACCGGCGTTTTCCAGGCTCTGGCGCATAAAGCTGGCGGGCACACCGGACACAGCCGGAGTGTGCACGATGTCGGCGGCGCGCGATGTGAGCAGCATCTCTTTATAGGCATCCGGCGCGTGGCTTTCGGTGGTGCCGATAAAGCGCGTGCCGAAGTAGGCCAGGTCTGCCCCCAGCAGTTGGGCGGCGAGGATCTCGTGCCCATGGTTGAGGCAGCCGGCCAGTAGCAGGGTTTTATCGAAAAACTGGCGAATCTCGGCGATCAGGGCGAAGGGGCTCCATGTACCGGCGTGCCCGCCCGCGCCGGCGGCCACGGCGATCAAGCCATCCACACCTGCCTCGGCAGCTTTCTCGGCGTGGCGCCGGGTGGTGACATCATGGAAGACCAGGCCGCCGTAGCTGTGGACGGCATCGACCAACTCCTTCACCGCCCCCAGGCTGGTGATGACGATGGGCACCTTGTGCTCCACGCAAATCGCCAGGTCGGCCTCAAGCCGTGGGTTGCTGTTATGCACGATCAGGTTCACGGCGTAAGGCGCGGGGTTATCCAATTGCGCCAGCCCTGCTTCGATTTCTTCCAGCCAGGCCTTGAAGCCGCTGCTCTCGCGCTGGTTGAGCGCCGGGAAACTCCCGACTACGCCATTGCGACAGCAGGCCAGGACCAGTTGCGGGTTGGAAATCAGGAACATCGGCGCCGCCACTACAGGCAAGCGCAGACGTTGTTCAAGCAAAGCGGGCAGCGACATTGGAGGTACCCCGTGTGATTGAAGTTAGAACGGTTTGACCACGACCAAAATTACGATAGCCAGCAATAGCAGAACCGGGACTTCATTGAACCAGCGATAAAAGACATGGCTGCGGGTGTTTTCGCCACGGGCAAAACGTTTTACCTGCGCGCCGCACATATGGTGATAGCCGATCAGCAGCACCACTAGCGTGAGCTTGGCGTGGATCCAGCCGCCCGATTGAAAGATGCTCGGGTTCAGGTAGATCAGCCAGCCGCCGAAAATCAGCGCGGCAATCATCGCCGGCCCCATGATGCCGCGGTACAACTTGCGCTCCATAAGGCTGAAGCGTTCCTTGCTGACGGTGTCCTCGCTTTGGGCGTGGTAGACGAACAGGCGCGGCAGGTAGAACAGCCCGGCAAACCAGCAGACGATGCTGATGATGTGGAAGGCTTTGACCCATAGATAAAGCATTTTTAGTTATTCCCAGGTTCACGGTAGCCGAGATAGTAGTGGCTCATGCGCCCGTACGTCACGTTGACGGTTGTCGCAGGACGATACGGCCCCTATTATCGACGGCTTTCCAGTGGGTTCGTTGAGGGCAGGTTTATGGTCAAGGTCGGTATCGTCGGCGGCACGGGTTACACCGGTGTCGAATTGCTGCGTCTGTTGGCTCAGCATCCGCAAGCTGAGGTGGTGGTCATCACCTCCCGATCCGAGGCCGGGTTGGCCGTGGCCGATATGTACCCGAACCTGCGAGGCCACTATGACGGCCTGGCGTTCAGCGTGCCGGACATCAAGACCCTGGGCGCCTGTGATGTGGTGTTCTTCGCTACTCCTCATGGTGTCGCCCATGCGCTGGCCGGTGAGTTGCTGGCTGCGGGAACCAGGGTCATCGACTTGTCGGCGGACTTTCGCTTGCAGGATGCCGATGAGTGGGCCAAATGGTACGGCCAGCCGCACGGCGCGCCAGAGCTGTTGGAGGAGGCGGTCTACGGCCTGCCAGAGGTCAATCGCGAGCAGATCAAGCAAGCGCGTTTGATTGCGGTACCGGGTTGCTACCCGACGGCGACCCAGTTGGGTTTCCTGCCGTTGCTTGAAACCGGGCTGGCGGATGCTTCGCGATTGATCGCAGACTGCAAGTCGGGCGTCAGTGGTGCAGGTCGTGGCGCGGCGGTAGGGTCGTTGTACTCCGAGACGTCGGAAAGCATGAAGGCGTATGCGGTTAAAGGGCATCGTCACTTACCGGAAATCCGCCAGGGGCTGCGTCGCGCCGCTGGCAAGGATGTGGGCCTGACCTTCGTGCCGCACCTGACACCGATGATCCGTGGCATCCACTCCACCTTGTACGCCACCGTGGTTGATCGCTCGGTTGATCTGCAGGCGTTGTTTGAAAAGCGCTATGCCAACGAACCGTTCGTCGATGTAATGCCTGCTGGTAGCCACCCGGAAACCCGCAGTGTGCGCGGTGCCAACGTTTGCCGAATTGCCGTGCACCGTCCTCAGGATGGCGACCTTGTGGTGGTGTTGTCGGTGATCGACAACCTGGTCAAGGGCGCGTCGGGCCAGGCGGTGCAGAACATGAACATCCTGTTTGGTCTGGACGAGAAGCTGGGCCTGTCCCACGCGGGCATGCTGCCTTAAGGCCGCATGATCGTTCAGCAAAAGGCCCGTTGATCGGGCCTTTTGTGTTTTTAATGGCGCCAGCGCAGATTGATATACCGTAACAATAGTTGACCGCTTTTCTAGGAGAAGCGGATAATGCCCGCCATTACGCATATGGCGGCGATACGCCGGGAGATTATCAGCATGAGCGTTGAGTCCTTCACCCCCACGGCTTTGCAATTCACCCACGGTGCTGCGCACAAGGTGAAGAGCCTGGTCGATGAAGAGGGTAATGATCGCTTGAAGCTGCGCGTGTTCGTTACGGGCGGCGGTTGTTCAGGGTTTCAGTACGGTTTTACCTTCGATGAAGATGTGGCCGATGATGACACCATCGTTGAGCGCGAAGGCGTGAGCCTGGTCGTGGACCCGATGAGCTTCCAGTACCTTGCAGGCGCCGAGGTGGATTACCAGGAAGGTCTGGAAGGTTCGCGCTTCGTGATCAAGAACCCGAATGCCACCACCACCTGTGGTTGCGGGTCTTCGTTCTCGATCTGATCGGCAGCGAATACAAAAACGCCGCTTGGCTCTGATAGGCCAAGCGGCGTTTTGCTGTCTGGGGTTTAAGCCGGGTAGATCGCGCCCAATACCCTAAGCCCGCGCGCGCCGGTAACGCTGGGACGGTTGGCAGCGATGCCTTCGAGGCAGCAATGGGCGAGCCAGGCGAAGGCCATGGCTTCGACCCAGTCGGGGTCTACGCCGTGGGTGGCGGTGCTGCTCACGTGGGTCGCCGGCATGAGTACGGCGAGGCGTTTCATCAGTGTGGCGTTGTGCGCACCACCCCCACACACCAGCAGGGTTTCGGTGTTGGGTTGTGCGGTCTGCAGGGACTCGACGATGGTCAGGGCAGTCAGCTCAAGCAGCGTGGCCTGGACGTCCTGTGCTTGGAATGCGGGCAAGCACCCAAGATGCTGTTGCAGCCAGCTCAGGTTAAAGACTTCACGTCCGGTGCTCTTGGGGCCCGTTGTCACAAAGAAAGGGTCGCTGAGCAAGGCGTTGAGCAACTGTGGCTCGACTTTGCCGCTGGCAGCCCATTGGCCATCCCGATCAAAGTGTTCGTTGCGTTGCTGGTGTATCCAGGCATCGAGCAGCACATTCCCGGGGCCGCAGTCGAAACCTGCTACAGGCTTGCCCGTCTCGATCAGGCTGAGGTTGCTGAAGCCTCCCACATTCAATACGGCACGGTTGCCGGAGCTTTCGCCAAACAGCGCTTCGTGAAAGGCGGGAACCAGTGGTGCGCCTTGGCCGCCGGCAGCGACGTCGCGACTGCGGAAGTCGCTGACCACTGTGATGCCCGTCAGCTCGGTCAACAGTGCGGGGTTGCCGATCTGGACGGTAAAGCCTCGGGCAGGTTCATGGCGGACAGTTTGGCCATGGCTGCCAATGGCGCGAATATCCTGGGGCTTCAAGTTTTGTTGCGCGAGTAAGGTGCGAATGCCTTGCGCCGCAAGGTTTACCCAATTGTGCTGGGCTAGAGCGGAGCGGGCGATCTCGTCTGGGCCGCTGGCGCAGAGGGCTAGCAGTTCTGCGCGCAGTGTGTCCGGCATGGGGATGTAGTGCGTGGCGATCAGGTTGATCGCCGGGTTTTGTTCGATGAGGGCGATGTCCAGGCCATCGAGGCTGGTCCCGGACATCACACCTATATAGAGCGGCATACGTTAGCGCTTCGCCGAGGCCAGCAGGGTGGAGCGCTCCTGGTCCATGCGGGCCATTAACGGCTGGCTCTGCTGCATGAAGCGCGCGCGCTCGGCCTTGGCGATAGGGTCGGCCATTGGCAGCTTCTGGCCCAGTGGGTCGACGTGAACGCCATTGACCTGGAACTCGTAGTGCAAGTGCGGGCCGGTGGACAGGCCGGTGGTGCCGATGTAACCGATCACCTGGCCTTGCTTCACGGTACCGCCCGTCTGCACGCCTTTGGCGAAGCCTTGCATGTGGCCATACAGCGTACGGTAGGTGTTGCCATGCTGGATGATCACCGTGTTGCCGTAACCGCCGCGACGCCCGGCCAGCAGTACTTTGCCGTCACCGGCCGCCTTGATCGGCGTGCCTCGTGGCGCGGCATAGTCGACGCCTTTGTGGGCGCGAATTTTGTTCAGAATTGGATGCTTGCGACCCATGGAGAAACGCGAGCTAATACGAGCGAAGTCCACGGGGGTACGAATAAAGGCCTTGCGCATGCTATTGCCGTCGGCGGTGTAGTAGCTGCTATTGCCTTGCTTGTTGGTGTAGCGCACGGCGGTGTAGGTTTTGCCGCGGTTGGTGAAGCGTGCAGAGAGAATGCTGCCGGTACCCACTACTTTGCCGTTGGCGACTTTCTGCTCGTAGATCACATCGAATTCGTCGCCCTGGCGGATGTCCTGGGCGAAGTCGATGTCGTAGCCGAACACGCTGGCCATGTCCATGGTCATGCTGTGGGACAAGCCTGCGCGGGCTGCGGATTGGGACAGAGAGCTGTTGATCACGCCGTGTGCGTAGGCCGAGCGCATCACAGGTTTGGTGGTGATGCGGTTGAAGGCAAAGCCTTTGGCGCCCTTGGTCAGGGTGATGCTCTCAAGATCGCTGGTGTTGCTGTGCAGGTTGTTCAACTGGCCGTCGGGGGTGAACTCAAACTCAAGTTTCTGGCCGTGTTTAAGCTGGGTGAACTGCCTGGCTTGCTTGTCGCTGGCCAGCACTTCGTTAACGGTGGCGGCTGGCAGGCCGACCTTTTCGAACAAGGTCGACAGCGTATCGCCTTTGGCCACGACCACTTCGCGGTGCAGAGGGTTTTTTGCCGTGGCCGCAGCGGGCGCCGATTGTTCCTGGGCTGCTTGCTGGGTGTCTTCGGGGCTGCTTTCTATCTGGGCGAATGGCGATTCGGCTGGCGCATTTGTGGCTTGTTGCGCGTCGGAAGCGTCTTGATCTTGTGTCAGTTGTTCAACTGGACTTTCCAGGTCAAGGCTCAGGGATGTTCGTTTGGCTTCTACGTCACTGGAAGGGAATACCAGGAGTGCCAGGCTGAGAAGGGCGGCGATCCCACTTGCAGCGAGCAGGTGGGTCTTCGGGTAAAGCGGCGGCGCTTTAGACGGTTCTGTGGTCATAAGTAATTTTGACTTTGAAGATGAAATGGAAAAGATGAATGACATGATGAAGATGAAATAACTGTATAAAATATAACCAAATCATCTGTGGCGCAAGCTCGCGAACGCTGGGCTTGCTGAACGGTGTCCGTGCGCAGGGCAAAACTTGTAATTAGTCCCTGATCTTGTATGGTTGGTTCCCTTTTGAATCTGAGCCTTGCGGGTCTGTTATGAAGTCGGTTGAAGAGCAGCTAGCGCTGATAAAACGTGGTGCGGAAGAACTGTTGGTCGAGGCTGAGCTGATCGAGAAGCTCAAGCGTGGCCAGCCCCTGCGTATTAAAGCCGGCTTTGATCCGACGGCGCCGGATCTGCACTTGGGGCATACCGTGCTTATTAATAAGCTGCGTCAGTTCCAGGAGCTGGGGCATCAGGTCATCTTCCTTATAGGTGACTTCACCGGGATGATCGGTGATCCAAGTGGCAAGAGTGCAACGCGTCCGCCGTTGACCCGTGAGCAGGTGCTCGATAACGCCGAGACCTACAAGACTCAGGTGTTCAAGATTCTTGATCCGGCCAAGACCGAGGTGGCATTCAACTCCACCTGGATGGATCAGATGGGGCCGGCCGACTTCATTCGCCTGACCTCCCAGTACACGGTGGCGCGCATGCTTGAGCGCGATGACTTCGATAAGCGCTACTCGACCAATCAGCCTATCGCCATTCACGAGTTCCTCTATCCGCTGGTGCAGGGCTATGACTCTGTAGCATTGCGTGCGGACATCGAGTTGGGCGGCACCGATCAGAAGTTCAACCTGCTGATGGGGCGCGAGTTGCAGCGCGCTTATGGGCAGGAAGCTCAGTGCATTCTGACCATGCCTTTGCTTGAGGGGTTGGACGGCGTCAAGAAGATGTCCAAGTCCCTGGGTAACTACGTGGGTATCCAGGAGGCGCCGGGCGTGATGTACGGCAAGCTGGTATCCATTCCTGATGCGTTGATGTGGCGCTACTTCGAGCTGCTGAGCTTCCGCTCGATGGATGAGATCAACGCTTTGCGCGCTGACGTTGAGGCGGGTGCGAATCCGCGTGACGTGAAGATCAAGCTGGCAGAAGAGATTGTCGCGCGTTTCCATGGTGAAGAGGCCGCGGCCACTGCTCATCGTGCTGCGGGCAATCGCATGAAGGAAGGCGAGTTGCCGGACGATTTGCCGGAAATCGAGTTGACCGCTTCTGAGGCTATGCCGATCGCTGCCGTCCTTAATAAGGCGGGCTTGGTAAAGAACTCGGCCGTCGCTCGTGATCTGCTGGGTTCGGGTGGAGTGCGTATTGATGGTGAGGTAGTAGATCGCACCTTTATATACGCACTGGGCGCTACCCATGTCTGCCAGGCTGGGAAGAAGGCATTTGCGCGTATTACGCTCAAAACCGAATAAGTCTGAAATTAGGTGTTGACGGCGAATTATATCTGTCTATAATTCGCCCCACTTCCGGCGCAGTCGAAACGGAAAACTCCTTGGTAAACAATGAGTTATGTAGTTTTTGGCAGCA